>JAIQZO010000050.1 GCA_021777055.1 Candidatus Anammoxibacter sp.
CTCAACGTTACATTTTTTCCGTTTTACAAGATCTACATCCGAAGCGAAACGTTTTACATCCTTTATGGCAATGGACTCTTCCAGTTCACCTCTTCTACACAGTACTTCACAAGGATGGTTACAAATATGACCGCAAACTGAAGAGAAAGGGTTTCTTTTTCTTATTAAATCCAGTGCGCGCCCATATTCACTTCTACCTATGAGTGACACATACTCAGGAACGTTAATGCTTGCAGGACAGCTATTTTGACACGGTGACTTGGCGAAAGTATCACACACAGCGGCATGGCAGTGTCTGTCACGTATATGGGCTTCATACTCTTCTCTAAAGTATTTAATACCTGTTAAGACCGGATTAGCTGCAGTTTGTCCCAGTCCGCAAAGGGCAGTATCTTTTATGCTGGTTGCAAGTTCTTGTAAAAGGTCTATGTCGTCAAGCTTTGCATTACCTTCTACAATACGTGTTAGGACCTCAAGCATACGCTTTGTACCAATTCTACAAGGTACGCATTTCCCGCACGATTCATCGGCCATAAAGGCAACAGATGTACGGGTAATGTCAACGATACAGGCGCTTTCATCCATAATATTCAAACTACTAGAACCCATAATGGCTCCCGCAGCTTTAATTGTGTCAAACTCTAATGGGGCATCAAGGAAGTTTTTTGGCACAAATCCACCTGATGGTCCACCTATCAAGGCTGTTTTAAAACCTCTCCCTTTGGCAATGCCACCTCCGATGGAGATGATATCTCTTAATGTAGAACCAAATGGGACTTCAACAAGCCCTGTATTATTAACCTTTCCTTCCAGGACATATAGCTTTGTACCTGGGGACTTTTCAGTTCCCTGTTTCCTATACCATGTGGGACCATTTAAGATTACAGGCGCAATGCTTGCAAAGGTTTCAACGTTATTAACAATAGTAGGTTTACCATTGAGTCCTGCTATAGCAGGGTGTGGTGGTTTCTGGCTTGGCATACCGCGCAGGTCTTCAATAAATGAAATCAAGGCGGTCTCTTCACCGCAAACAAACGCGCCGGCACTTTGAACAATCTCTAATGTAAAGTTTAATCCTGCGTCAAGGATATCCTTCCCAAGTAAACCCAACGTTTCTGCGTCTGCAATTGCCTTTTCCAAATGTTTTATGGTGATGGTATCGTCAGCGCGAACATAAAAATAACCACGTGTTGCACCAATGGCATACGCGGAGATCGCCATACCTTCAATAACACTGTGAGGATCTCCTTCAAGAATGGTTCTGTCCTTATAAGCTCCACCATTGCAAATAACATATTTTTCATCACTACGGGTCTCTTTTGCAATTCGCCATTTTTTGGCAGTGGGAAAACCTCCGCCCCCCCTACCTCTAAGGCCGGAACTTCCAACCGTTTGTATCACTGTGTCAGGCGACATATCTTTTAACGATTTTTCCAAGGCAAGATATCCATCTCCCTTTATGTATTCATTCACATCAGTTGGATCAACTTTTCCGCAATTACGAAACACTACTCTTTTCTGCTGGCTAAAAAAAGGAATCTTATCCGCGGACTTTACCTTTTTGCCTGTTACTACATCTGTGAACAGGAGCTTATCAATGGTATGACCGTTTTTAACCGTCTCTCTTATAATATCAGAGACATCACTTTCAGTAACGTTTTGATAAAACAAGTTACCCGGTTCTATGGATATAATGGGTCCATTTACACAAAGCCCAAGACAGCCAGTGTCTTTAAGCGCAACCTTGCCATCAAGCCTATTGACCTTTATCTCTTCTGCTATTTTTTCCCTGACTAGTTTTCCACCAAGTGATGTACATCCACTACCGCCGCACATAGTAATACTCGAAACATCTTTATTCGTAACGGACTCTCCAGCCAATTTATCTTTCAGATCCTTTACGTTACGGATTTTTTGTAAATTTTGCATAATTATAACTCTCTTAGTTTTATATTATTCAATAATGCGGCGAAACCGCAACCAAATTGGGAATACAGAATTCAGGAGACTGAATTCAGAATGAAGCATCTATTTATTGTTCAGTCTCCTGAATTCTGTATTCCATTAAGACTACAATATTTCTAAAGAAAGAAGTTTTTATAAATAATAATGTTACTTCTCAGAAAACTCGTTAATAATAGGGTCTATTCTCTTCTCCACTGACCGTCCAAACAGCTGTTTATTTACCAGCATTGCAGGTGCAATAGCACAGGCGCCAAGGCAACCGGCAGTCTCAACAGAGAATTGATAGTCAGCTGTCGTTTCACCCACATCAATACCAAGCCTCTTTTTTACCGCAGCAAGGCTTTTCTTTCCGCCTTTAACCTGACATGCAGTTCCGCTGCACGTTTTAATAGTATATTTTCCTCTTTTTTCCGTAGTGAATTGATCATAGAATGTGACAATTCCATAAATATTACTGGTCGCTATCCCGGTCCTTTTGTTAATGGCATTTATCACCTCACGAGGAATGTATCCGTACGCTTCCTGAGCCTTTTGAAGAATTACCATTAAGGAGCTATTCTCTTTTCCCGTATCTTTTCCTGTATTGGTTATAACATTTTCATCCAGTATTTCTTTTATAGCTTTCAGATCCACCACTTCCTGTTCAGTTCCCGTACCTGAGCTACCACCATTATTTTTATATGAATTACATATATTTTCACTTTTCAAATTTTTTTGATTATTTGACATAAGGTACTCCCCTATCCTATATAGTATTATTTTATAAAAACTTCTTTTTTAGGTTTTGCTGTCTCAATGGTAAACAGAATTCAGGAGACAGAATAATGGAAAAGTCAGCTACAAATAATATCAAGGTCAAGTTAGTTATATTGCTCACCATATTATACTTTAATTATACGATGCAATGCCTCTTTGAACAGTGCGTTACAAGGCAAAGCCTTGTAACGAGCTAATAAAATGATTGCAAATCTTTACTTTAATTCTGTTTCCTGAATTCTGTCTTTTCTATTTGGTTGCAGCGATGCCGAGCAGAAACCAAATATTAACTCCATTGCTTTTTAATATAGTTTACGGCATTCTTAAAAACAACTACACCATCACCCTCGGCCTTTAATCCTTCCCTTGTCCACCTGGGGTGTTGTGTTGGATCTATATGCCTTTCTGGATGAGGCATCATACCAAACACCCTGCCGGTGGAATCACATATTCCGGCAATGTTGTCCACTGAACCGGAGGGGTTGCCTGGGTATCCGCATATTTCGTTACTATTATCAACATATTTATATACAATTTGACCTGATTCTCTAAGGCACTTTAGTGTTTCGTCATCTTTCGCGACAAATTTGCCTTCCGCATTTGCAACTGGTATATATATGTCATCCCCTTCATTTACAAATGGTGATTTACTTGAACACGCTTTTAGGTTTACCCATCTGTCTTCAAATTTCCCGGAATCATTAAACATTAAAGTTGCATCCAGATCAAACGGATTTCCAGGTGGATTACCACTATTAATATCCGGCAAGAATCCAGATTTTACCAAGACCTGAAAACCATTACATATACCAATAATCAGCTTACCATCTTCAATAAATTTATTAAGGCTACATTTTAAATTAAAGTACAGTTCATTTGCAAAGATTTTACCGGCAGCGATATAATCACCATATGTAAAACCTCCAGGTATTACAATGATATGGTAATCATGAATGGTTTCCTTTTTTTCGAGTATTCTGTTTATATGAATACGATCAGCCTCCGCACCGGCTTTCTCAAATGCATACTGTGTCTCAAAATCACAATTAGTACCAGCTGTTCTCAGAATCAACACCTTTGGCTTTACTATCACTTTAACTTTCCTTTGATTAAAAAATCTGAAATAGACTCTAAAAATGGCTTGTATTCCCAGTCAATTTCGTACCTAAAAGCCAGGTCTTTTATCATGCGATAATATTTCTCATAAATATCCGGGGCACAGTCTTTCTTGTACCCTTGATTACAGTAAAAAACACGACAGCCCAAGGTCCTATATTTATGTATAGAACAGGTTTTACCATCATGAAAAGGACATTGGCCTGCAACAAAACCATTCTCAGGAATTACAACAGAGTCAATTACGTATTCCACCTCAGGTATGCTTGTAAACAATATGTGATCAAACTTTCCAAAATCACAACAAGAACCACAGGCATTGCACTCATTGTTATGAGAATTCACTTCGTTGTCTAACGCACTATATATAGACTCTAATTCCACTCGGGCATTAATCTTCATCACATAATCCTGCAAACGTTCAACCCATTTTAAAAAGAAAGAAACTCTTCTCTAAATTTAACTTTATTTTAGAATCGATATCACATGCTCGTTCTTTAAAAAACTTCATAGTATACATATAAGAGAATAATGTCAAGTATAGACGTTTTAAATCTGCTGAAATTTACACATTTTTTTCCAATTTATAATTATTATCTTTAATCTATAAAGAAAATTGACAATATTTTTATAATATGCTAAAGTCCCGAAATTTAACTGACTAAAAGTAATTAATAAGGGCTTACGAATAAAATTTTTTGACATGCGCCAGATCAAAAGATAGTATTTGTAAATATATATACTGAAAGTGATCAGTAATTCAACCTGTTGATTATAATAAAATAAAAACCATCCTTAAATTTCTTTGATGAATAATCCTTTCCTTTCAATTGTAATACCAGCTTTTAATGAAGAAAAAAGGATTCTTCCCACATTAGAATTGGTTGATAACTACCTTTCCCGCCAGGATTACAAATCTGAAATTATTGTTGTTGATGACGGCTCCAGAGACAATACGGTTGATATTGTAAAAGGTTTCATTCAAGATAACAAATCAATTAATATTTTACTTAACGGTAAGAATAGGGGAAAAGGCTTCTCAGTAAAAAATGGTATATTATCCGCAAAAGGAGAATACATATTTTTTACGGATGCAGACTTATCAACACCAATAGAAGAGATAGAAAAGTGCCTCCCTTTTTTAAAACAAGAGAATGACATAGTTATTGGTTCACGGGGGTTAGTTGATTCCGAAATAGTAGTACACCAGCCGTGGTACAGAGAACTGATGGGAAAAACTTTCAACCTCTTTGTGGGCTCTATACTAATGAAAGGTATAACTGATACTCAGTGTGGCTTTAAAGGATTCAAAAAGGAGACTGTTAAACCTATCTTTGATAACTGTTTAATTGAAGGTTTCTCATTTGACGTTGAAATTATTTACCTGGCAAAGAAGAATGGTTTTAGAATAAAAGAGATTCCTGTTAAATGGATAAATTCGGAATTAAGCAAAGTAAGTCCATTAAAACATTCAATACAGATGTTTGCCGATCTGATAAAGATCAAACTTAATGATATAAATGGAAAATATCGTTAAGATTGACCCAATTGAGTTTCATATACACAGCTATAAATCCAGCTATAAATCCCAAATCACTTTCTTACAATCATCTTGAACTATACAAAAAAAAGAGTGTTAAAGAATGATACTATAGTCGTACACAGCCGCACGCTATTAATAACTTGCAAACAATTACTTGTGTATGTATAATTATTATCGTATCTTATTTATTCGCAATTAGTAATGTAAGTTTTTTCTAACTCTCATCAGAACTGAAGAGGTGTTGTAATGGCAAACGGACAAGATTCCAGGCCCCCTGATTTTAACTTTGATAATATTAATTGGCAGGCAAATAAAAAATATATACTTTGGGGTATTGGTATAATCGCCCTTATTATATGCATTTCAATTTCATACTATACAGTTAAAGCCAATCAGCAGGCCGTTATATTAAGGTTCGGCAGTTATATGGAAACGGTAGGCCCAGGTCTGCATTTCAGGGTTCCTGTCATAGATAAAGTTATGGTTGGAGAGGTAAAAAGGATATATAACGAAGAGTTTGGGTTTCGTACAAGGTCAAGCGGCAGGGTAAGTACATTTGCATATGACTTTCCAGAGGCGCAAGAAGAATCATTGATGCTTACAGGAGATCTTAATTGTGCAGAAGTACATTGGGTTATCCGCTACAAGATAAAGGATTTGAGTGAGTTTTTCTTTAATGTAAAAAATGTTAAAGATACTTTACGGCAGATCTCACAGGGTGCAATGCGAAAGATTGTAGGTGACAGGTCTATAGATGAAGTGCTTACGATTGGCAGGAATGCCATTGAAGATAAAGCTAAGATTGACATCTCTGCAAAATTGGACTCATACGCTTGTGGAATCTCTATACAATCTGTTATGCTAAAAGGAGTTAACCCTCCCAAGGCAGTAAAGGACGCATTTGATGCCGTTAACCAGGCTGTCCAGATTCGAGATAGAATTATAAATGATGCAGAAGGTCAGAAAAATAAAATCCTCCCTACCGCACTGGGAAAGAAAGAGCAGGTAATCAGTGAAGCAGAAGGTTACAAGATAAAGAGGGTTAATGAAGCACAAGGAGATACAAACGCATTTCTTGCCATTCTGGAAGAGTACAATAAAGCAAAAGATGTAACAAGGAGAAGATTTTACCTTGAAACACTCTCCGAAGTGTTACCAAAATGTGAAAAACTGTACCTGATAAATAAAGACCAAAAGAGTTTATTACCTTTTCTGAACCTTACACCTAAACAGGAAGGTTCAGGAATCAACTAAATCAAGCGTATGGAATTAAAAAATGAATAAACAAGCCATTACTTTCATAATAGTTATTGTTGTTATAGCTGCATTTGTTCTTATAAAAGGTTCTTTATACGTTGTAGACATCAGAGAGCAAGTAGTGGTTACACAATTCGGCAAACCAGTTAGAACAGTTACAGACCCCGGGCTTTATACCAAAGTTCCATTTGTTCAAAAGATAAGATCTTTTGAGAAACGGGCAATAGACTGGGATGGAGAAGCAAGTGATATTTTAACCCGCGACAAGGAGAACATTGAGGTTAATACCTGGGCATTATGGAAAATAGTCGACCCTTTAAAATTCTATACAGCGCTTGATGCGGAGTATAGAGGACAAGGTGTGCTTGATGAAGTAATTTCGTCAAACGTAAAAAACATTGTTAGTAACTATTTATTAAAAGAAGTTGTTAGGGATACAAATAGAAAGCTGGAATATACAACAAAAGAACTTGAAAACACAGATGCAACTAAAGCTGTACTGATAGAAAAAGGCAGAGGAAAACTAATGGAAGAGATCAAACTAGCGGCCTCATACCAGCTAAACGAGCGATACGGCATAGAATTAGTTGATGTAGTAATAAAACATATAAACTATGTATCGTCCGTTATCCCTAAGATATATGACAGGATGAGATCAGAAAGGCTAAGGATTGCAAATAAATATGAGTCA
Source organism: Candidatus Anammoxibacter sp. (assembly GCA_021777055.1). GTDB lineage: Bacteria > Planctomycetota > Brocadiia > Brocadiales > Anammoxibacteraceae > Anammoxibacter_A. Next base: position 7,329 of record JAIQZO010000050.1, read on the forward strand.
GAAGGTAGAAGAAAAGAAGCAGAAATAGTAGGTTCCACTAAAAAAGAGCTGGAGAGAATAGAGTCAGAAGGTTACAAGATTGCCAAGGAACTCATTGGTGCAGCAGACGCACAGGCAATAAAGATATATGCAGAAGCATACAAAAAGACACCTGAGTTTTATTCATTTTTAAAGACGTTAGAGACGTATAAGACAACAATTAATGACAATACCACTCTGATATTAGACACAGACGGTGAATACTTCAAATATTTAGAAAAATATGGGGAGGCAGAAGAAGATTGAGGACTTTGCATCATATAAGTTTTTGTAGAGAGTTAAACCATGTTTAATTGGCTGGATTATCTGATAATAGGTTTTCTACTTTTTGGTGGAATCGTTGGTTTTATGCAAGGATATAAATGGCAGATCTACAGAATCTTCTGTTTAATTCTGGCATTTGTAATTTCGTTTTACTTCAGCGGTATGGCAAATAAACTTCTTGCCCGCTATGTTAAGGTTGAAGGCATGGACTACGTAGGGTATGCTGCAATCTTCTTTTTAACGCTTTTAATAACATTCTTGTTAGGATTACTTTTTGCCAAAACAAAAGTGGCAGAGCAAAACAGCAAAAAATTAGTAGGCGGCATCCTTGGTGTGGTAAAGAATGCTATCTTTTGCAGCTTTATCGTAACTTGTTTGTGGCTCTTTGGTACGGAGGTAGAGAGAACGCCCATCAACAATTCAATTGTTAGTACGAAGTTACGTACAAGTACCGTATTTGCTATTTACAAGATTCCTGAAATAATTGCCAATAAAAAGAATTCACCAGCAAAAACATAGGTGATTCAAAATATTAGCGTTAACATACCTGCAACAATAACAGCACAGGGGTTCAAAATTTTGAACCCCCTATTTCTTTAAACTTATAACATTTCTCTAAGTATTTATAACAGACTTGTTACGTTTCCGATCATTTTCCCTTAAAAACTTTTTACGTAAGCGAAACGTATTCGGTGTAATCTCTACAAGTTCGTCGTCTTCTATATACTCTAAGGCCATTTCCAGAGTCATCTCTCTATGGGGGGAAAGTTTAATGCTCTTGTCTGCAGTTGCCGATCTCATATTAGTCGCCTTTTTTGCGCGAACAGTATTTACCGCTATATCATTTTGCTCACAATGTTCACCAACAACCATACCTTCATAAACCTTCTCACCAGGTTTCACAAACATTATACCACGATCCTTCAGAGAATCTAATGCGTAAGCGGTAACATCACCAGTTGACATAGAAATTAGAACACCCTGCGCTCTGTGTGGAATTGAACCTTTAAATAATTCATATTCGTGAAAATTGTTATACATTATAGCTGTCCCCTGAGTGGAACTTAAAAGTCTTGTCCTCAGACCTATAAGCCCTCTTGATGGAATCTTGAACTCAAAATTTGTTCTTCCATTGTTTTCATTCATGTTCAGCATATCGCCTTTTCTATTTCCTAATAACGATATGACCTGCCCTTCAAACTCCTTGGGAACATCAATAACCACAAGCTCTACAGGTTCTGCTTTTTTACCATTAATCTCCTTGTATATAACCTTTGGCTTAGACACTTGCAGCTCATAACCATCTCGTCGCATACTTTCAATTAATACTGATAAATGAAGCAAACCGCGTCCTGCTACATAAAATGAATCCTTTGAGCTCGCATCAGAAATCCTTAATGACACATTTGAACGTAACTCTCTATACAACCTTTCCCTTAGATTCCTACTGGTTACGTATTTCCCATCATTACCGGAAAAAGGTGAGTCATTTACAGAAAATACCATTGATAGTGTAGGTTCATCAATATCAATAATTGGTAATGGAACAGGTTTATCCCTGTCTGCCAACGTATCCCCTATTTCCACATCCTCAATCCCAGCAATTGCGACAATATCACCTGCGACCGCTTCATCAACCTCTTTTCTGCCAAGTCCGGTAAATCCGTAAATGCAGGCTACTCTAGCAGATAGAGTTTCCCCAGTCCTTCTAATCCATGCAATAGCTGTATTTTTATTAACAGAGCCGTTTACAACCTTACCTACTCCTATTCGTCCTATATAATCGTTATAGTCCAGAGAATGTATCAACATTTGAAAAGGCGCATCATATGTACCTTTTGGAGCAGGAATATACTTCACTATTGTCTTAAAAAGCGGGTCAAGATTATCGTTTTGGTCATCAATGTTGAGTTTTGCATATCCGTCACGCGCGCTTGCATAAACAACCGGAAAATCCAATTGTTCATCATTGGCATTTAGCTCAACAAAGAGATCAAATATTTCATTCAATACATCATCCGGTCGCCCATCATCCCTATCAATTTTATTAATAACAACGATAGGCTTAATATGGAAGTTCAAGGCTTTTTGTAAAACATACCTAGTCTGCGGCATAGGACCTTCATACGAATCAACCAATAACAGCACTCCCTCTGCCATTTTTAGTGTTCGTTCCACCTCACCACCGAAATCTGTGTGTCCCGGAGTATCTATAATATTTAATTTGAGATCTTCATACTGAACAGAAAAATTCTTTGCCGTTATCGTAATTCCCCTCTCCTTTTCCTGATCATTGGAATCCATAACGCGCTCTCCAACGTCTTCATTTGACCTGAAGACGCCAGTTTGACGTAACATTTGGTCCACTAATGTTGTCTTACCATGATCAACATGAGCAATAATTGCAATATTCCTAATATTTGTTTCTTTCATAATGTCACTATATAATAAATCTAATTAAACTAAAATTAAAAGGAGATATATGGGAAGGAGGAATTAACGAATTACTCATTTTAGACCATATTCACATTATCTTTGCCCAAACGTCAATCACCAAAACCTAAATAGCTTTAATGATACACCTTAGGCTTGGTTTAATATATAGGTGGTTAATATCTTGCCCCACTGCACAGATATAAATCAAACATAACTCTGGGCACAAAACAGGCAACTCATTAATTACTCCTTCCCTATATAGAAAATCTAAACCCTGTAAAGGGTTTTACAATATGTCGTAGGGTTCAAAACCTTGCCACCTCCACATAGAAATCTAACGTAAATCTGAGTGTGAAATCGGCAATCCATTAATTTCACCCTCTTTTTATCAAAACAGTTTTAACCTACATATAATTTAATGAAATATGGTATGAAATAATATACAGAATTGACCGTGCAATTGTGAGGTATATCTCTCAAGCTAAATGTTCGAATCGCTTGGAACAAGCGAGGGCAGGATAATCATATTTAAAGATTCCGAAGGATTATCATTTACAATAAATGCAAATCTGTACAAAAGCTGCAAAAAAAGGTGTTAAATCATCATTTTCATTTTCATTATCGTTGGCAAAATATCACTAATTAAGCCAAACCCACAGAATTAATACTATTTCTAATATTTTATTACAGAAAAGCAATCGTACTTATTCAACAATTCTTTCCCATTTAGAAAGCAGAGTTCTATCAAATATGCACATCCCGCCACATTCCCACCTAGGGATTCCACCAGTTTACAACAAGCAGACATGGTTCCACCTGTCGCAAGCAAGTCATCAATCATTAAAACATTTTGTCCCTTACTAATTGCATCCTTATGAATTTGCAACGTATCTGTTCCATATTCCAATTCATAAGATATCTCTTCTGTGTCATAAGGCAATTTACCAGGCTTTCTAATGGGAACAAACCCAGCATTTAGTTTAAACGCAACAGGAGGTCCAAAAATAAATCCACGCGCTTCTGCCCCAACAACCATATCTATCTCTTTGTCTTTAAAATAATCACTTATCTGATCTACCGCAGACATAAATCCCTGTGGATCCTTTAAAAGTGGTGTTATATCTTTAAAAATAATCCCTTTTTTTGGAAAGTCCGGTATATCCCTTATAAGTTTGTCCAAATTATCCATTATAACCTTTACTCCTCCTGCGATGTAATAAAATGAAGTTTACGTATGGCCTCTTTTTCTATCTGCCTTACTCGTTCCCTTGTAATATTAAGTATTTTTCCCACTTCCTGTAATGTTTTGTGTTCTCCATCATCCAATCCATACCGCAAACGCAGTATAGTTGAGGCCCTTTTATCTATAACGTTAAGTAGTTTATCAACACTCTCTTTCTCATTGTTGTCAATTAGCTCTTCATCAGGTGGTTTTGTATTAGGGTCCGCAACCATTTCACTAAGCGCCCAAATCATATCAGAGCTGGTAATCTCTTCCCTAAAAACATTAGCTGGCTTTAAAGCCATCTCTATCGTTGATATCTTTTTTGATGTAATATCCATCTCTTTAGCAATCTCTTCACTGTTGGGTTTACGTTCCAATCTTCCAGTAAGATTAGCTGACACACTTTTTAACTTTGAAATATTCTCATTCATATACGTAGGAATACGTATTGTTTTACCTGTATTGGCTAAAGCACGTGATATAGATTGCCTTATCCACCATGTGGCATAAGTGCTAAACTTACATCCCATCTCTACCTTAAATCCACTAATAGATTTAAGCAACCCTATGTTACCTTCGTCTATTAAATCAAGAAATGAGAGCCCTCTGTTAACATAATTCTTTGCAATGCTGATTACAAGGCGTAGGTTCGATTTTATTAATTTCTCACGAGCATGTTCATCACCTTTTTTAACTGCATTAGTAATCTCTTTCTCTTCTTCGAGTGTTAACAATGGATACTTATTTATATCATTCAAATATAATTGCAAGGCTGACTTTAAAGACGTATCTTCCAAATGTTTTTCCATAAATGTTAATCATTAATATTTTAAATAATATATAAGCATCCACACAATTCATTATCAAGGTAAAAGGTTAAATTATATAACCTTTTACCTTGACTTTTACACAAGTCACGCGAAACAGCATTGGTTTTGCCGTTATTTCAGATTCCTTGCTTGCCTCTACGATTCGTCATCAATAACATTATCATCACCAGCATTATCATCATTTTCTACAGCAGGAGAATCATCATTATTTAGCTTATCCTTTGTTTCTGCATCCTTCAGTCCAAGACCAATCTTTCTGGCACCTGGCTCTATTCTGATAATTTTAGTATCAATCTCATCTCCAATTGAAACAACTTCAGCCGGGTTACTTATCCTCTTACTATGAGAAAGTTCTGAAATATGAAGCAGCCCCTCTAGCCCGTCACCAATATCAACAAACGCACCAAAGTTTGTTAGCTTACTAACCTTTCCCCTGATTACATCGCCCAGTTTATACTTCTCAGGAATCTCTTTCTCCCATGGATCATCTGTTAACTGTTTGAGTCCAAGGGCAACCCTTTTCTTTTCTTTATCGACAGATAAGACTACAGTATCTATCTTTTCGCCTTTTTTAACAATTTCAGAAGGGTGGTTTACTTTCTTAGACCATGACATATCTGAAATATGCAATAACCCGTCAACACCTTCTTCAATTTCAATAAATGCGCCATAATTTGTCAGATTGCGCACCCTACCGGAAATGATAGAGTCTTTTGGATATTTCTCTTCAATAATAGCCCAAGGATTAACCTCTGTCTGTTTCATACTTAAAGAGATCTCTGTATTTGCTTTATCGACTTTTAAGACGACAACTTCAACTATTTCACCAATGGCAACGACCTCAGATGGATGATTTATACGTCTCGTCCATGACATTTCGGAGATATGTATAAGGCCTTCAACACCAGTCTCAAGTTTAACAAATGCACCGTAATTCATAATGTTAACAACCTCACCCTTAACTTTTGAATTTACCGGGTACTTCTCTTCAACATGCAGCCATGGATTCTCTGTTTTCTGTTTTAGACCTAAGGATATTCTTTCTAATTCCTTATCGACATCCATAACTTTAACTTCAATTTCATCACCAATTGCCAGCATTTCAGATGGATGGCTAACACGTCCCCAGCTCATATCTGTTATGTGTAACAAACCATCAAGCCCGCCAAGGTCAACAAATACACCAAAGTCAGCAATATTTTTAACAACACCTTTTCTGACCTCACCAGCTTCAATTTCAGCCAATATAGACTGTCTTTTCTCTGCACGCTCTTCTTCTATCAGCTTCCTTCGGGAAACAACTATGTTTTGCCTTTCATGATCAATCTTCAAAATCTTACATGTTACCTCTTTACCTATATATTCAGCTATCTCCCCTGGAGGTTTTACATCAATCTGAGATGCTGGCAAGAAAATTGGGAATCCAATATCTACTATTAGACCGCCCTTTATTTTCCTTACAACTTCACCTGTAATAACATCGCCCTCATTGTGCTCAGAAATAACCTTCTGCCACCCTTTAATTCTGTCCGCTTTTCGTTTCGATAACTTGATCAAACCAGTTTCATTTTCAACAGTTTCAAGAAGCACTTCAATCTCATCACCTATTGCCAAATCTTCGAGTGTATCAAATTCATTGAGGTTTACAATACCCTCTGATTTATAGCCGCCATCAATTATTACCCCATTATCAGTAATATTTAATATTTTTCCCTTTAAAATAGACCCTACCCCATAGTTTTTCAAAGAGCTATTATAAATCTCATCTATATTTTCTGGCGTTGAAGTTAAGATTATATCATTGACCTCTTTCTCTATCTCTTCCCTACTAACATTGAATTCTTCCAGTATATCGAATTTTACCATCTAAAAATCCTTATAATTTAAAATAAATAATAATAAAATTAATAAAATAAAAGACTAACAACTAATATAAAGGAACATAAGTTATATTATTCATTAGCCACACATAAAAAAAACTATTTCATATCTAAGTTTTTACATATACTATCAACAACCTCTTCAGGCGCCAGATTAGTAGTATCGATAGAGATCGCGTCTTCTACTTTCATCAATGGGGCAACTTGACGAGTAGAATCATTCTTATCCCTCCGCTTTATATCTTCCAGAATTCTATTTAGTTCTGCAGCAGGGTCATTTCCAGCTAGTTCACTATAACGACGTTTTGCCCTAACGTTAACATCCGCATTTAGAAAAAATTTCTTCTCCGCGTCAGGAAAAATCACTGTGCCAATATCCCTACCCTCGACAACCGCATTCACACCACTGGCACAATCCTTTTGATGCCTTATTAACCTGCTTCTTATAGATGCCTTATTAGAAACAAAAAAAATCTTATTTGTCACACTCTGACTACGAATTTCAACTGTAACATCAACCTCATCAAGCAAAACAGTTAGTTTACTATTTACATATTTAAGTTCTATCTTTGTTTTATCTATGAGCTTACAAACGGCCTCTTCGTCTTCAAGATCCAAACCTTCGTTCATAACCTTTAAAGTTACGGCCCTATAAATGGCTCCAGTATCAACATATTTAAAACCAAGCCGTGTAGCTAAAGCTTTTGCTACAGTACTTTTCCCCGCTCCGGCAGGACCATCAATCGCAATTATCAAAAAAAAAATCTCCAAAGCAGAGGCAGCTTTATTCAAATTCTAACCTACTAATATTAAACATATTATGATACCAAAGAGATCTTTACTTTGCAAGTGTTTTCATCCTATTTTGCAGCAAAACAGAAATAAAACAAGATTATTAAACAAAAAACTTGAAAAGAAAACAAAATTTTGCTAAACTCCTTATGTTTGATAGCCAATCAAATCTTTTCTTTGAAAGATATCAACTGTTTAACACAGTGTAATGTATTGTTTTATGGGGCCGTAGCTCAACTGGTTAGAGTACCAGACTGTCGATCTGGATGTTGCGGGTTCGAATCCCGTCGGCCTCGCCATTAACAATCAAAAATATCTTTAATGATATGTCCAAACATACCCTATGTTTGGATATTGTACGTTCATAATGACGTTTCCAATTCCTCTTTTCTTGCTGAGCGAAAAATAGTTTCAAGTAGGTATAATTCAATTACATATTGTTAAGACACCACTAAAAAACAAGTTATAAGCTAACGGATTTTTTCATTTCTGCTAACTTTATACTAATGTTTGATTTGTACTATGAGCAGCTATCCATATAAATATAATAAAAAAACAAAAAAGGTAGTAACTATTTAGATATTTAGATATTTAAATAGTTACTACCTTTTTTTTTTAATTAATAATAGCCAGCATTGTCCGGTTAGATATTTGCGGAACACATATGTGTGCTAATATTAAGTGCCTAAAATGCCTAAAATTATAGAAATTTATTATTAATAAAAAACAAAGCTATTAACTTTAGGTACTTTTTCGCATCATGATGTTGCAAAATGTTCATAAATATGGAACATTATTGCACTGCAAAAGGCTAACCGGACAATGCTGA
>JAIQZO010000006.1 GCA_021777055.1 Candidatus Anammoxibacter sp.
TCTTATTGATAATTTTACAAGCAAACATATTAAGCGATAAACAATATATTTTATATTAAGCATTATTTGGATATCTATAATTATTAAAAATACTATTTCTGGATAGCTTTTTTCAGGTCTCTTATTGACAACGCTACCAAAATATTAACGTGAACATTACAGGTACAGGCCTCGCGGCATCTATTACAGAAATATTAATTTTTCACAGGAAATAATGTCTTCGTACTCTTCATTTTCTCATTGCATGTTTATTCCAAACGACGGATAGTATTCAGATAGAATTTCTCTTGCTTCATCTGTCATCATTTCAGGCTTCCAGGGTGGTGACCATACAAGGTTTACATTTACTTCATTAATTCCACTCAACCCCAACAGTACTTTTTTTATCTCTGATGTTAATTCATCAATTTTAGGACAGCCGGGGTTTGTCAGTGTAAGGTCAATATCTATTTTTGCATCGGAAATATCTATTTTATATACCAGCCCAAGATCCACGATACTTACTCCCATTTCCGGATCAAACACATCCATCAGCATTGCACGTACGATTGGTTCTGTTACCATTTAATTATGCCTCCTTATTTTAGGTTTTACACGGGCATAAATTGAACATTTAGAAATTCACCTTTCTACTATATTTGCATGTTTTTCTATGGTGGTTTCATCCGCGTAGCTAAAGGCACGCTTGCGAAATCACTCAATCAAAACAAGCAAATATAACCAAAATCTGAACACGAAATGGCCAATTTCTGCCCGTACAAAGTATACTAAATGTTGATCATTATATTATCAGCATCAATCTTTATTTTATATGTCTTTACTGGAAACATTGCAGGTAGCGACATTGCCTGGCCTGTCTTTATGTTAAACTTTGCTCCATGATGGGGGCATGTAACGGTCTCATCGTCTATTTCTCCTTCCGATAGAGACGCTTTTTCGTGGGTACAAGTATCATCTGTCGCAAAGTATTCTCCATCAATCCTAAACAAGGCTATTTTTCTATCATCAATTTCTATCTTTTTGGCTTCTCCGTCATCAAGGTCATTAACTGTGCCTACTCTTTTGTAATTTTCCATTTTTTTCCCTCATTTTCGTCACATACTTTATTTTATTCTTCCTCATCCCATTTATCTATTCCGTATATTCCAGCTTTTAAAACTTTTAGCGGTAGCAAGGCACATTTAATACGAACAGGGCCTAATGATATCCCTAAGTTTTCCATTACATCTTCCTTGCTGATATTTTTTAATTCATCCTTTGTTTGTTCCTCTATCATTTCCGTTAGCATGGAGGCTGAAGCCTTGCAGATTGCACAACATTTGCAATGGAACTTTACCTCTTTTACTTTTTCATTTTCAAATGTGAGGTCAACCTGCAACTCGTCTCCGCATAGAGGATTACTGTCCTTGTATGTTATATCAGGATTTTCAATCTTTCCAAAATTTCGAGGGTTTTGGAAGTGATCTAAAATATTTTCACGGTATAAATCATCCATAGTTTCTTATCAATGTAAGGGAAGAGGAAATCAAGATATTACCCATTTTACTCTCATCTTCACATTAGATTTGTCCAACCTTCTATCACAAATCTCAACTCCGCTAAGGCTGGGTGTGTTCTTAGTCGTAATGGGTCGAGGTTTTGCCAGCCGACAAGCCATATAGCTGGGTTTAAAATCTTGAACCCCTACAAATCTAAGGTCAATCTGGGAGTAAAGTGTGTAATTTCTTCCACTCCTCTTCCTAAATATTGCGTGCTATTCTTTAATTAAAAAGTAAAAATCCCTTTTGCCTTATTTATAGCATTAATTAACAGATCTACTTCATCTTTGGTGTTATATAGATAAAAACTTGCACGGGCAGATGCGCCGAGTCCATACTTATCATGTAAAGGCTGGGCACAATGATGCCCCGCCCTTATTGCTACTCCTTCCATATCCAGAATTGATGCAATATCGTGGGGGTGGACATCTTTTAGTGAAAACGATACCAACCCACCTCGCAATTCGGAAGAGGGGCCTAAGATTTCAATACCGTCAATATTGAGCAGCTCTGACATGGCGTAAGAGACTATCTCCTGCTCATATTCATGAATTGCATCCATTCCTATCTCAGTTAAATAGTCTATCGCTGCACCTAGTCCTATTCCTTGTGCAATACTTGGAGTTCCTGCTTCAAATTTCCACGGTAAGTCATTCCATGTTGATTCCGTTAGTTTCACTTCCAGTATCATATCTCCACCGCCAAGGAATGGATCCATCTGTTCCAAGAGACTTTTTCTTCCGTACAGTACTCCTATTCCTGTTGGCCCTGCCATTTTGTGTCCTGAAAAAGCATAAAAATCACAGCCAATCTTTTGCATGTCAATTGGCATATGAGCTGCGCTTTGAGCTCCGTCTATCATTACTAAGGCACCCGCATTGTGTGCCTTTTCAATAATAAGTTCAACAGGATTAATGGTGCCAAGGACGTTGGACATATGTGCAATTGAAACAAGTTTAACATCTCTGCTTAAGATATTGTCAAGCGAATCAAGATTTAAACACCCGGTGTCATCAACTTCTATATACTCCAGATTGGCGCCTTTCTCTTTTGCAAGGAGTTGCCAGGGGACAATATTACTGTGGTGCTCCATCTCTGACAGCACTATTGTATCTCCTTTTGAAACGTTTGCTCTGCCCCAGCTATATGCAACAAGGTTTATTGCTTCTGTTGTATTGCGAACAAAAATTATCTCTTTGTAACTTTTAGCATTTATAAACTTAGCGACTTTACGGTGCGCATATTCATATTTATCAGTAGCCTCTTCGCTAAGCAGATGAACTCCACGATGGGTGTTGGCGTTATAAGTTCTGTAATATTCGCTAATTGCTTGTATAACACTTTCAGGTTTCTGTGATGTTGCTGCATTATCCAAATAGACCAGCTGTTTGCCATGGACTTCTCTTTTGAGTATAGGGAAATCCCTTCTTATTTTTTCTATATCCAGTTTTTTACAAATTTCCATCTCTAGCATTTTCTTCTCTTTTCTTTTTAATAAAGTAACGAAGGCTCTCCTGTTCTGTTGTTTGGTCGGCCATGCCGACTATAGATTCAAGGAACCCGTCAACAATCATCTCTTTTGCATCTTCTTCATTGATACCCCTGCTCATTAGATAAAAGAGCTGTTCTTTGTCCACCTGTCCTACTGTAACACCATGGGTTGCCCGTACTTCATCAGCCTTTATTTCCAGTTTGGGAATTGAATCTGCCTTAGCATTATCGCTTAAAAGAAGATTGTGATTGCCCATAAATGAATCTGTATGCTGCGCATCATGATCAATCTGAATCATTCCCTGGAAAATTGATGCCCCATTATCATTAATAACTCCTTTAAACAGTATATTTCCACTTGTGTGGGGAACTTTGTGGTGAACAAATGTTGATGCGTCCAGGTGGTGATTGCCGTCTACAAATGAGATGCCTAGCATGTTGGTGCTGGCTCCCTGGCCCACAAGAGTACTTTCCAGATGTGCTTTTGTTACCCGCCCGCCAACAGTACACTCTGTCCATTTAATCGAACTGTTGTTTTTTAGAATAACGCTCTTCGATATAGCAGAATAAACATTATGCCTGAAATCTTGAACTGCAAGGTAATTAAGTGAAGAGTTCTCATTTAGGTGTATTTCAACAACCGGACAGTTAAATGATTGCATCTCCTCTTCCCGTTTAGATTGAGCTTCTCTGGTTGAAGAGGATTCTTCAAGAAAATAAGCCCGGCTAGACTCTTCAAGTACAATCAGGGTGTGATAAAATAGTCCTAGACCGTTTTTGTTGGATGCATACAAACATTTAATCGGGACTTCTATTTCTACTCCCCTTGGTACATATAAAAACACACCTCCGTTCCAAAATGCCGCATGCATCATGGTAAAAGCGTTTAGATCCGGTTTTACGCAATGGGACATAAAGTACTCTTTTATCAGATCAGGATGTTTTATCAAAGCTGTATCCATGTCTGTGAATATAACACCTTTCTCTTCCAGATCCTTAGAGAGGTAATTATTGGTAATTGAAGAGTCTTTATAGGATAAATGGTTTTCATTATCAACCCTTGAATTTTTAATTGTGTCCGGAAACGGATTATTATAAGTTGTTTGAATTTGATCAAAATTAAGGGAATGAAAACTGGTTCTTCGCCACGATTCTTCATTGCTGTCAGGTAAAGGTTGCTCTTTGTATCTTTCCAAACTGCTAAAACGTAGCTCTCTCATCCATTTGGGTTCATTTTTGGTCTCAGATATATGGTTTATTGTATCTTCTGAAAACCCTTTTAAGTTTATTAATTTCATTTTCTTTATAAACAGAAAATAGGCTAAAAATTAGTATAGCTGCTCGTGTATAAGCATGGCTAATACTTTTAGCTCTTTTCTGTTTTGTTGATGATAAATAATACTGGTAATAACAATACTCCTGCTATCCCACACTTCCCTCCATTTGAAGTTGTATCAAACGGTTCATTTCAACTGCATACTCCATTGGAAGTTCCTTAACAATTGGTTCTATAAATCCGCTTACAATCATTGCAGAGGCTTGCGCCTCTGTTAATCCACGGCTCATTAAATAAAATAATTGTTCATCTCCAATCTTGCTTACGGATGCCTCATGCCCAATGCTAACCTTGTCTTCATCTATCTCCATATAAGGGTATGTGTCGGAACGTGATTCCTCATCTAAAAGTAGAGCATCACACCTTACCTGTGATTTTACATTCTTTGCGCCTTTATAAACCTTTAACAACCCTCTGTATGATGACTGTCCTCCGTATTGGCTTATGGACTTTGATATTATGGTAGAAGATGTGTCGGACGCACCATGTACTACCTTTCCTCCTGCATCCTGATGCATGCCCTTTCCAGCAAATGCAAGGGATAATATCTCCGCATTGGCTCCTCGTCCCATCATGTAGACACTGGGGTATTTCATAGTTAGTTTACTTCCAAGATTTCCATCTACCCACTCCATTTTTGCATTTTCATAGGCAACTGCCCGTTTAGTTACAAGATTATAAACGTTTGGTGACCAGTTCTGAATAGTAGTATAACGGAATCTAGCGTCTTTTTTTACTATTACTTCCACTACGGCCGTATGCAGTGAGTCCGTAGCATAAATAGGCGCCGTGCACCCTTCAACATAGTGTGCATAAGCACCTGGTTCAATAATAATAAGGGTTCTTTCAAACTGCCCCATGTTTTCAGCGTTAATCCTGAAATATGCTTGTAAAGGGATATCTACGTTAACGCCCTCTGGAACATAAACAAAGCTTCCGCCGCTCCATACCGCACTGTTGAGTGCTGCAAATTTATTGTCAGCTGGCGGGACAATGGTACTAAAATACTCCTTTACAATATCCGAATGCTCACGCAATGCGGTATCCATATCGCAAAAGATAACGCCTTTCTTCTCCCACTCTTCTTTCAGATTGTGGTAGACTGATTCCGATTCATATTGAGCCCCGGCACCAGCTAGGAATTTCTTTTCTGCTTCAGGTATTCCCAGTTTATCAAAGGTGTTTTTGATATCTTGTGGAACATCATCCCATGACCTGCTTCCACTGTCCGACGGTTTAATATAATAGTAAATATTATTAAAATCTATTCCGCTAGTATCACCGCCCCATGTGGGCATAGGCTTTTTAAGGAATATATCTAATGCTTTAAGACGGAATTTGGTCATCCATTCCGGTTCATCCTTCATCCACGAAATCTCTGAAACAATCTCCTTGTTAAGCCCTCTCTTTGCCTTAAAAACGTGGGATTCAGGTTTTTTAAACCAATATTTCTCTTCTTTGTCGTCCAAGTCAAATTTTGCTGTAACCATATCGCTGCTCCCTTAGGAACGTGCATATAATAAATTGTGCACATACCTTATAGTATTACTCTGCAAAAACTTTCCTTTTTAAAAGATTTTGCCTGTATCCATGTTATTGTATTCAAAGCAGAGCTTTACCTGTTATTCCATTCCCAAGCATGAGCAAGGGAATTAGAGTTATAAATTTTCTATTCATTATTCTTTATTATTTCTTCATATCCTTGGTCTTCTAATAGTTGTGACAATTCCGGCCCTCCTGAGACAACGATTCGTCCTTTATAGAGTACATGAACAAATTGTGGTTTTATGTAATTAAGGATCCGTTTATAGTGGGTTATGATTAACACGCCAAGGTTTGGTCCTATTAGGCTGTTTACTCCGTCAGCAACAAACCGTAAGGCATCAATGTCAAGGCCTGAATCTGTTTCGTCCAGTATGGCCATATGCGGTTCCAGCATTGCCATTTGAAGGATTTCAGCTTTTTTCTTTTCTCCGCCGGAAAATCCGTCGTTTAAGTATCGGCTGGTAAATGATGAATCCATTTTTAATATGGCCATCTTTTCCTTTAATAATTTATGAAATTTGGCAATAGGCATGGGTTTCTTTTCGGGATTATTTTTTCCATTTATCGAGTTTACTGCCATTCTAAGGAAGTTAGCCATACTTACACCCGGTATTGATACCGGATACTGAAATCCCATGAAAAGCCCCATACACGCTCGCTCATTTGTTGGCATTTGTAATATATCCTTGCCATTAAACATAGCTGTGCCACTTTCAACCTTGTATTGAGGATGCCCCATAAGTGTACAGGAGAGTGTGCTTTTTCCGGAACCGTTTGGGCCCATCAGTGCGTGCACTTCTCCTTTTTTTATGTTCAGGTTGATATCGTTTAAGATAATTTTATCATCAATGCTTACTTTAAGATTTTTTATTACAAGTGAATTGTTTCTATTATCCTCGGACTGAGAGTCAACTTCCAGCCCTTCTTTGATATTAATATTATTTGTCATGACTATTTGTCCCGTTTATATTTATAAAATTGACTTTATAGAAAAGAAGCCGGAACTATTTAACCCGGTGAGGAATATAACCCGGCAAGTCTTTTATTGTAGTTTTCTCTAAAGTAGAAACAAAATTTTCCAGTGCTGAGTTCCAAAAGTGTTTAATTGTACAGACATCTTCTGTATCGCAAATATTGCCAGGAGTCTGACAATCAACAAACTTTATATTTCCTTCCAAAGCTTCCACTACCTCTTTAATTGTAATTTTATCACTGCCTCTTGAGAGTTTTATTCCGCCGTCCTTCCCTTTAACAGTTATAATAATTTCCGCTTTTGCAAGTATGTGAACTATATTTGCCAGGAACCTTTTTGGTATATTGCAGTCAGCGGCGACATTCTTTACACTTACAGTTTTACCTTTTTCAAGTAGCTGTAGATAGTTCAGTAGTATGAGTGCATAGTCACTGGCTTTTGTAAGCTTCATTATCGTTGTATCCTTATTACAAAACTTCATAAAATGACTTCTGAATATATAGCCAGTCTAACTCTTTAACTAATGTGCTAATCTCTTGTTCTTTAACCATTGAAACGTACTCCAGCTTTATTCTATCCCTATTTGTTAAACCACTTTTGATTAGTTTTTTATAATATTCCACTCTCTGACTTCTCTTTTCTATCATGAGCTTTATCAATATGATCTTTTTTTCTATTTTCTTAAGATTTTTTTCACTCTTATTATTGTTATTATTGACATGACTCATCTTTGTGCCTCCCTTTTAAGGGATTTGAAAATAAAACAGATTTTAAATATCACAAATATTATCGATCTAGTAGTATTATACCTTGTTTTTACATATTTTCAAACTGTTTAAAGGTTGGTATTGGATGTAAAGCGCAAATCTACAACATGTTAAATGATAAACCAAGTTTTTATTTGACCATCTGCCGTGTACCAGATAGATCACTTTTGTTGACGTAACATGTAAGCATTGGTAGAATAAATACTTATTTATTTTATATGGAAAGCAAAATAGAGATATATTTCAAATTTACCAAGAAAATATGATTACTGGTACCAATGCAAGATCCATCGCAATCCTCTTTATCACTGTTTTGTTTTTTGTTGGTTGCAATAAAAGTTCTACAAAGGAGGCAGATAGTCCGGAAAAGAGGATTATAGTTGAGTCTATTGAACTGCAGAAGAGTAATTACTCTTTTACTTTATCATTTACTGGAATTATAAAGCCATTTGCTCGAGTTGATATTGGTTTTAAGATTGCGGGACGCATAGATAAGATATTCTTTGATGAAGGGGATGATGTTTTGAAGGGTGATCTCCTTGCAAAACTTGAAAAAGATGAGCTTGAAGCTTCACTTCGACAGGCACAAGCATCTTTTAATAAAGCTAAACGCACATATGAAAGGAGTAAAAAACTCCGACAGGACGGAACCATCAGTCCCAGTGAAGTGGAGAACGCAGAAGCTGATTATGAAGTAAAAAAGGCGGCAATGGAACTTTCTGGGATTCTATTGGAAAATGCGGAGATATTTGCTCCAATCTCTGGTAAGTTGGCGTTTAAGAGTATAGAAGAGAAGGAGATTGTCTTGCCAAATATGACGTACTACACCATTATGAATACAGAGGATATAATCCTTGAGATAGGAGTTCCTGAATATTTGGTCACACGTTTCTTTCCTGACCAGATAGCAGTTGCTGTTGTAGATGCTTATCCGCAAAAAGAATTTTCAGGTAAGATCTATAAGGTTGCCATGGCTGCAAATGATACCAATAAATTTTTTAAGGTTGAAGTAAAGATTCCTAACAAAGATGCATTGCTAAAGCCAGGTATGATTGCGAATGTAAAGATTGAAGTGGAAACATTTAAAGACGTTTACTTAATACCGTTAAATGCCATTATCGAAATAAATGGTAGTAAATATATATATATTAAGAGTGGCCATAAGGTGGTAAAAACGGTGCTAAAGGATTTTCGTATCCATAAAGAGAATCTGATTCTTCTTGATAGTCTTGCCCCTGAAGATCGCATCATTATCAAAGGACAGCAGCTGTTGTATGATGGAGCTGAGGTCTACGAGACTGATGAATAGTAGAAATAATAACGTTCTGTTTTCCGTGAAATTAAAGTTATACACAAAGTGATCAGAAATCCGCTATTTTGAGATCCATCTTTTGGCTATCTTTGTATGTTATTCAATCGCGATTTCATCGATGCCGCTAATGCTGCACCGGTGGAATTACTCAATCATAACATACAGATCTAATAAAAACCTGAATCACTAAATAGCGGATTTCTGATCACTTTGTGTATAACACAATCAAATCTATGTATTTTATTGAGAGTTTAATTGAAAAACCCATAAGCGTATATCTTTCTTCAATATTTGTAGTACTGCTTAGCCTGTTTGCCTTTTCTAAAATACCCATCGAAGATACTCCAAAACTTGTCATTCCTTTTGTTAACGTTCAAATCTTGTACCCTGGTGCCGCGGCGGAAGATGTAGAGTCTCTAATAATAAGGAAGCTTGAAGAGCGCATAGAAACCCTCGATGATATTAAAAATATCTATTCCCTATCCAGTGAGGGAGTAGGAAGGGTATTTGTGGAGTTTTATGATACTGTTGATCCCAAGGATGCAGTTCGGGACGTTCGGGATAGAGTGGATGGTGTTCGTAGTGAATTTCCTGAAGAAGCGGAAGATCCTACAGTTACTGATATGGATATAGAGAATATGCCCATACTTCTGATTGCCATTGCAGGTAATGTCTCTTCATTTCATCTAAAAAGTATAGCAAAAGACATTAAGCCAGTTATTGAGAGTGTGTCAGGTGTTGCAGATGCTATTATATTTGGCGGTTTTGAACGTGAAATACATGTGAATATGGATCCTGCCCGGTCAGCGTTCTACGACATAACATACAATCAGATAGCAAACGCCTTGAAAAGCCAGAACATGAATTTTCCAGGGGGCCACATGGGTATTGGTGATAGTGAGTATCTCATAAGGACGTCAGGTAAATTTAAGACAGTTGATGAAATTGGTGATACCATTATCTATTCAAAAGATAGCAAGTTGCTAAAGCTTTCAGACATTGCGGATATCAGAGATTCCCATAAAAAGCTAGTGACTATTTCACGAATAAATGGGAAAAACAGTGTAACCCTTGCGGTAAGGAAGCAAAGTGATATAAATACTTTAAAGACAATAAAGGAAATAAAAAGGCGTTTAAATGAAATATCTTTATCTTTGCCGCCGGGGATAGAGGTATTGTATTCCCATGATAAGTCTAGGGGGATCAAAAGACTCGTGGGAGAATTGGGAACAAATGCTATGTACGGCGGAATCCTGGTGGTTATCATTCTTTTTATAACAATGGGCCTTCGCAATGCCATATTGATAAGCATGGCGATCCCTTTCTCCATCATTGTTACAATATTATTTTTGTATATATTTGGGATGAGTATTAGCAGTATTGCCTTGTTTAGCATGATACTTATCCTTGGAATGGTTGTTGACGGAGCTATTATAGTAGGTGAAAATATATATCAGAAGTTTGAACACGGTATTGACAGAGTGGAGGCGGCAAAAGTTGGAATAAGAGAAGTTGCCTGGCCGGTCTTCAGCTCGGATCTGACAACAATTTCTGCATTTTTACCAATGCTTTTAGTAACCGGACTTTCAGGGCAGTTTCTTGTTGTCATTCCACTGGTTGTTACTTTTGCATTAGCTGGGTCGGTTATCGTTGATCACATAGTTATTCCAACTGTTGCATCCAGGATTATGAAAGTCAGGAGAAAGAACAATTACACTGGGCGAGCCTCCTTAGATGGTAAGACAGGGAATTCTTCATTATTATCTCTTTTTCAATCTATTATAAACGCGTGCTTTAGGAATATACGGGGATTTTACTCTATAATATTAACATACTCACTAACGCATACAAAGAGTATTGCATTGTTTACTTTAGCAACAATTGCCCTTTCTATAGCACTTGTTGTATCCGGGTTTCTGGGGTTTGAATTTTTCCCAAAAGTGGATGTTGGGAAGTTTAGTATAGATTTTGAACTGCCGTCTGGAAGTAGTATAGAAGAGACAGATAAAGTTGCTCGTATACTTGAACAGCGCTTATATGGCATTCCTGAACTTGTCAGTTATGTTACAACAATTGGTAACACAGATGCTTTAAAATCTGATATAAGAGAAGGTGGAAAAGAGGGTGCCGAATATGGGAAGGTATCAATAGAACTACTTGATGCTACGCAGAGGGAAAGAACTCAAAGCCAGATTTTGAATGAGATAAAATCTAAGATCAAAGAAATTCCAGGGGTTCTATTGACATACTTCGAATTACGGGAAGGCCCGCCAAGCGGTGCGGATATAGCTATTAAGCTTAGTGGCGATAACCTGGATACACTTTCGTCTATTTCTGAAATCATACTATCTAAATTAAAGAACAAAGAGGGGACGATTAATGTTAGAAGTGATTTTAAAAAAGGAAGGGCGGAATTAAAGATTGCAGTTAACAGAGAAAAGGCCTCTATTTACGGTATAAATGCCAATAGTATCGCAGATGCAGTGGCAAAATCTTTTTTAGGTTATGTTGCAACTACAATAGAAATAGATGACGAAGATGTTGATATCCGAATTCAGAACAAAAAATTCTTTAAAAAGAACATTGAAAATATTAATAGTTTATATGTAACAGGTACAAATGGCCTATCCATCCCGGTGGGAGAAGTTGCAAACATAACTCTGGTAAACAGCGTATCAGATATTCGACGACTAAACCGTAAGCGAACTGTTACCATAAGGTCTGAGGTTGTTCAGGGCTTCTCAGCGGATGCAATTAAAGTGCAGCTTGAAAAAGAGATGGAGAATGAGGAGATACCACATAATTATAACATTGTATACGGAGGCGAAAGCGAAGAGAGGGATCAAGCGATTAAAGAGTTGATATATTCCATGGGCTTGGCAATTATTCTTATCTATTTTATATTGTCAATACAGTTTAATTCCTGTAAACAACCGTGTATCATATTGATTACAATCCCGCTTTCGTTTGTGGGGGTTGTTTTTGGTTTGATTGTTACCGGGAATAATTTTGGATTTATGTCTTTTGTTGGAATCATTGCCTTGACAGGTATTGTGGTAAACGATTCAATAGTGTTGATTACATATACAAATCAATTGGTCGCAAACGGAACAAAGATAAAAGATGCGGTTGTTATGGCAAGTCAGAGAAGATTGCGTCCCGTTTTAATGACTACTGTTACTACTATTGGTGGACTGCTACCCATATCTCTGGATCTAGGTGGTGGTGGTGATTTCTGGGCTCCAATGGGCTGGTCTATAATATTTGGTATCGGAATTGCGACATTTCTTACTCTTATTATTACACCTCTTATTTATTCGATAATGGAGGGGAGAAAGAGGAGTGTATGATTAGTTCCATGTTAGTTACTCTTTAACCCTAGGGTGTAGAAATGTGAAGATGAATGTAATAAAATGGATCATATTTTATTATATTCTCATACCATTACATTGTATATGAACACACAAAACAAGTATTGGGAGTTACATACAAGCTGCCTTGTTGCAGATAAGGTACTACCGTTTGATATTTATATTTGGCTTCAAGGAAAACCCATTCTCTGGAGAGGTAAATCAACTGAGCTTCTTCAAAAAGATATAGGCCGTTTGATTGAATCTGGAGTGAATAGAGTTGCCATATCTATTAGAGATAAAGAAAAGTACTTAGAATATCTGGAACCAATTACACAAAAGCTTATTTTAGACGATAAGGTTCCACCGGAATATAAAGCATACATTGTTCGAGAATCAACAAGCAAGGTCCTTAGCAAATTATTCAAAGAACCGACAAACGCAAGAACAGCTAAGAGGTTAGAATCCCTCGTCTTTCCAATCATTGATCTTTTGATGTCAGGATCAAGCATGGCGCCTTTAAAGTTTTTGATAGGATCTGGCCGCATGGCGTTCTCTTACGCACCCCATGGAGCCCGAACATGTTACTATACAATAGCATTTGCCCGATCATATGCAAATTATTTTACAGAAGATAAGATAAGACAGCTGGCAATGGGGGCGCTTCTCCATGATGTGGGACAAATGTTAGTTAAACCTGCAATAAGGGAGAAGAAAGGGAAATTTACCGATAAAGAAAGGAGTGAGATGGAGAAGCATCCTGTGCACTCTGTAAATATAATAAAAAGGGGAAACATATTTGTTTGTAATGAAGCAACAATGGTTGCCGTGAAATCTCATCATGAGTTAGGGGACAAGAGTGGATATCCTCTTGGGCTTCCGTTATTTGAACTTCCTTTAGAAGCCAATATATTAGCTATAGCCCATACATTTGAATCGTATACGGTTCAAAGGGTTCATAGAAATGCTGCAAAATCTTATGATGTAATAAAATATCTACTAGATAATCCGGGGAAATATCATCCGAAGTTTGTGAAAAGGTTTGTAAAGGTGCTTGCTGAATTAGAGGTGTATTCAAGTTAGTCAGTAGCGTGTACATGAACTTCTATGTGCATGCACTTTTTAACGAAAAGAAGAAACTATAATGATTGTCGAATAAAACTAATTTTATTTTTGTTAAAGGAAAGTTTGATATGATTAGTGTTAAAGAGGCTGTAGAGATTGTAATTAATAATACAGATGTTTTAGATCCACAGTTAATTACTATAAATGAGGCAATGGGGTTTTCCATTGCCGAAGATATTATTTCAGATATAGATATGCCACCGTTTAACCGGTCTGCCATGGACGGGTATGCATTAATTGCAGAAGATATTGAAAATGTGCCGTGTGACCTTGAGGTCGTAGAGACTATTTCCGCAGGCTGTGCTCCGGAAAAGCTGATAAGAAAGGGGTTAGCGTCCAAGATCATGACAGGTGCAATAGTTCCTGAAGGTGCCGACACTGTAATTATGGTAGAGGATACAGAATCTATTGATAATGGTGCAAGGGTGAGAATCCTGAAACAGACTAAAAAAGGTAAAAATATTGCATTGAAGGGGGAAGATGTTGAGTCTGGTCAGGTTGTGCTTAAGAAGGGGCAGGAAGTGAGGCCACAGGAGATAGGAGTTTTGGCTTCTGTTGGTGCTGAAAGGTTTAAAGTGTTCCGTTCACCTAATGTTGGAATTATTGCAACGGGTGATGAACTGGTTGAAATTAATGTAAAACCAGGGGCGGGACAGATAAGAAACAGTAATGGGTATTCATTGGCTGCACAGGCTCGACAGATCGTTAACGATGTGGAGATATTGGAAGTTGCGGCAGATAATCAGGAAAAGATTTGTTCTATTATTGAATTAGGACTTAAAAAAGATGTGCTTATCCTTTCCGGTGGTGTTTCTATGGGAGATTACGATTTTGTTGGCAAGGTACTTAAAGAGATGGAAGTTGAAGTCTTCTTTGAGAAAGTCTCTTTACGCCCGGGAAAACCAACACTGTTTGCAAAAAAGGGCCGCACGCACATATTTGCCCTTCCGGGAAATCCGGTTGCAACCTTTGTAACATTTGAATTATTTGTATATCCGGCGATTAGAAAAATGATGAGGTTTGCATCTCTAACAAAACCGGTTATTACTGCGGTGTTGGAAACAGATTATATTGCAAAAAAGAAACGGACAGAATATAGGCCGGCGTATATTAAGCTGTGTGATGGTAAATTCAGGGTTAAACCTGTCAATTGGCATGGGTCTGGAGACTTGCTATCCATAACGAACGCTAATTGTTTATTAATTGTTCCGGAAGAGATACAGAAAATGGACGCAAATCAGGATGTTAATGTTATGCTGCTATCTGCTTTATCTGCAAATGAGAATATTTAGAGAGAGACATTTCCATGAAAATTAAAATAGAGATCAGCATATTATTGTTGCTACTTATATGTGCAACTGAGTTATATGCTGATATAAATATTACAAACTTTAAAGACGGTGAAACTGTAAACTATTCATTGATACTTCTAAAAGGGAAAACAGATAAAAAGATTAAGGTCGTTAGTCACAAGAACAGCTTTGTATCTATAAAACGTGAAGATTTTCGGGTTTTAGTTGAACTCGTCCCGGGTAGTAATGAAATTTTATTAAAATCAAGATCGGGAATCGCATCACTCAATGTAAGGTATGAACCGGTTAATAAGAAAAAGAAGTTAGTGGCATGTTATTTTATTGCGAAAGATGGTGATACTGAGTATCAAACAATTAAAAACATTAAAGAATTTCTGTGGAGAGAGAAAATCCAAATGAGTTTAAAGCTTATGCAGTCTTTTCTAGCTGAAGATATGTATAGTGGAGGATTTGGTAGAAAAACATTTCATTTTCTTGCTGATGCCAATAATGATCCTGAGGTAAAGTTGATAAAAATGGATTTATCGACTGAAGCGCTTCAATCGATGAAACAGATGGATTTATATGATGCCTTTAAGCAGTGTCTGAAGAGACAGGTAATGTTTGATAGAAAGAACCATATTTACATTGCTATTCCATCATTTACAAGGGATAAAAAAGCCCATATTGCCCTTGGTGGAAGTTATTTGGCGGCATATTCATCTATTGCCCTTCAGTGTTGGCCCGATTCTATGAAAAACATAAAAAAATACTTCAAAAGTAACCGAAAACTTCCCAGGTATATGTACCAATATAATCACAGAAAGACTCTTTCTACTCAGGGCGGAGGTACGATAGGAGGAATGCTTCATGAAGTTGGTCATTGCTTTAAGCTCAAACATGTTGGCAGCAAATTATCTATAATGCGAAGAGGATTTGAGAATTTTTATTCGTCTTTCTTCTTAAACGGTATGAATGAAGCTTCATTTGAAGAACAACGAAATATTTTAGCAAAGTCTGAATGGGTGTACTAAAAGAGTACGTGTTAATCATCAAGATTCCTGTGATACTAAAGGTATATATTATTTCTGACAATAAGCGTTACGCACTAGCGTACGATATCGACAAGGAACACAGATCCTTAGTAGTTAATAGTCCGATAAATAATGATGCAAGAGGAAGAGGGGGGTTTGTATTATATTTTGGTTGTTAGGCAAAATGTTTTTGATGTTTATTTGATAGATTTTATCATTTTTAACGGGACCGGTGGGATATCTTAAGTCAGCCTAATAAAGGTTTTTGTTGACAATGTTTTTAGGCCTTTATTTTACCACATATCTGGATATGGGATGGTGATTCTTGGATCTTCCCTATACTGTAAGTAGGGGGCGTTGATATTTGTATCTGTACAATACTGTACCCTATTATTATTGATTAAAAATCATAACTGGAAGAATTACCATAACCCAAGGTGCGGAAATATTTGTTCGCTAGTTGATCTACATATCTACACTGAAAGACTTTAAAGTTGCATCGGATCTCCTTATTTTTATTTTCTTAAATAACTGTAGGCAGAAAACAATGGCAGGGGCGGCAAAGTCCAAAAAGTATTATATTTCCCTTATTGAAATAAAAGACTCAATGCCGTTAGTAAATCGTTATGCTAGAATTCAGTTTGACGGCAGTGAGATTATATATTAAGATAAATACTTTAGCTTTGTTTAAATTGGTAACTGGTTGTAAAGACGTTATTTGTAAAACTTGAGTTTTGTATGCGATAAATATTTTTAAGGAGATTTTGATATGCTGACCGTGAATGAAAGGTCAAAGAAATTCCGTATGTTTCGTAAATGTATGGAAGAGAAGTTAAGACCGTATGGTCCTGGGGTTGATTTTGGGGTAAAAGAGCGTTTTGTTGATTTTGGAACTAACACCATTTTGGTTATTATCAAAAAGGGGGACAAAAACGTAACGCGTACTGCGAAGTACGATGATATTGAGGATATGAATGCCACGGAATGGGTAAAAGAGATGGTAGAAGCTTTTGAAAAAGGGTCAGTGTAGACTATTTGTAAGTCTAAATTATTTAAATTGAGAATCCTGCACTTGGTTACGGCGTTGCCGTGTTGTGTGTTTTTTAGGAGGTGTTTTACGTGGAAGAATACACGTTGCTTTTTGATTCTGATAGATGTGTTTCTTGTAAGAGATGCATTGAATCCTGTAGAGAGGAAAATGGTATTGATGGGGATTGGAACCGCATATTTGTCACTATGCGAACCGCTCCAAATGATTTTGCATCCATGGAGCCTTTTGTTGAGATGTGTAACCATTGTGACAAACCCGGTTGTATTGAGGCCTGCCCTGTTGAAGGTAAGGCCATTTACAAACGTACTAAGGATAATATAGTTTTGGTGGACAAGGAGAAGTGTACTGGTTGTGGGAAATGTGTTAAGGGTTGTCCTTATGATATGATACACCTTAGTGAATGGAAGAACTCATCAGGAAAGATTGTTGCAGATAAATGCACATACTGTGCTCACAAACTGGACGAAATGGATACGTTGCCAGATGATTATATGACACCGTGTGTTGAGGCTTGTCCGGTAGGGGCTCTGGATTTTGGTAAAAGAAGCGCTATTGATGAACAGGTGAAGTGGCGTGGAAGGGAACAGGATGTAATTGATATGAGAAAAGATGGTCTTACTCCGAGTAATGTGTTTTTGAAAAAGAGGAAAGTAAGAAAGATTATAAGTTTTTAGTTAATATTAATATCTGTTTTTGAGAAATAATTTATTAAATATCTGATGCTTTTTTTGAGATTTTTAACTATTCAATATGGTTGTTTATTATGAAGAGTGTTTATAACGTATGTCCCAGGGATTGTTACGATACATGTTCTATTATCACAAATGTTGAAGACGGCAGGATTGTGAATATTGGAGGGAACCCTCAGCACCCTGTAACACAAGGATTTTTGTGTGCAAAGGTAGGAAAGTATGCTAAGGATTTTATTTATTCCGATGAAAGAATAAAATATCCTATGAAACGAGTTGGTAAGAAGGGGGAAGCCCGGTTCAAAAGAATTTCCTGGGATGAAGCCTATGATATCATTTGTGATAAGATAAGGGATGTACAGGGAAATGACAGTTATCAGAAGATTCTTCAGCATGGTTATTTTGGACATATGGGGCTTTTAAATCGTCATTTTTCCCAGCGGTTCTTCAATGCAATAAACACATCAAATATTGTTCCTACTATTTGCTCCCTTGCCGGTAGGGTAGCTCTTAAATATGTATATGGTAATTTTACTGGCTTGGACCCAGAAGATATGCTAGATTCCAAACTGGTAATCTTTTGGGGGCTAAATAGTATGTGGAGTAACGTTCACGGTTATTCCCTGGCTAAGAAAGCCGTTAAGAATGGGGCTAAATTTATTGTAATAGATCCCATTGAAACAGAGAGTGCAAAAATTGGCAAGCATCTGAAGATAAATCCGTCAACAGATGGTGTATTAGCGCTTGGTATTGCAAATTATCTTATTTCCAACAATCTTTACGATAAAGAGTTTGTAGAAAATAATACATCTGGGTTTGATAAGTTCAAGGAAACTGCAGAGAAATATACGGTAAAATATGTTTCTGAAATAACTGGTCTGATAGAAGGGGATATTATTGAATTAGCGAAGGATATGTCTCGCTTAAAACCAAACTTTTTACACCTTGGGTTTGGACTGCAGAAGCAGATGCAGGGAGGCGAAATTGTCAGAACGATTGCTTTGCTTCCAGCTTTAACAGGGCAGTACCGTATTCACTATAGTAATAGTGACAGGGATATCGATTTGCCATATTTGCAGGGAAAACATCTTGCGACTAAACCGCAGAAGCTGTTTAACATGACTCAGCTTGGGAAAATAGTAACTAATGATGAGATCTCCATGCTGTTTGTTTACGGATCGAATCCGCTGAACACATGCCCTAATCAAGGTCTTTTGGAAAAGGGATTTATGAGGGATGACTTTTTTATGGTAGTCCATGATCTGTTTATGAATGATACGGCTCGTTTTGCTGATATAGTGCTTCCTTCAACCAGTTTTTTTGAGTCATTTGATGTTAATGTTTGTTACTATCATAATTATATGGCAATTAACAATAAGGCGATTGATAACGTTGGAGAGTCTAAATCAAATTATGAGGCTTACCACGGCTTAGCGCAAAGATTTGGATTAAAGGATGAATGGTTAAACGAATCAGAGGTTGATGCCCTTAAAACCGTAATGAATAAGAGCAACTTAATAGATTTTACACTAGATGAACTGATGGAAAAAGGCTTTATAAAGATGAAGGCTATGCCTGTGAATGATATAAAGACACCTTCAGGGAAGATAGAGTTTTATTCACAATTTGCAGAAAAAGATGGCATTAGCGCTCTTCCTGTTTATGAAGAGGACAAGAACGTGAAATATCCTCTTCGTCTTATTACAGGAAACCACAGGTTATCAACCCATTCTCAATTTCATAATATTATTAAAGACCGATTAACTCCTATCATTCAGATTAGTGAAACTGATGCAGTCAAAAGATCGATAAAGGATGGTGAGAAGGTACGACTTAGAAATGATCAAGGGGAAATGTTTATGAATGCCCGCATATCTACTAAAGTACCAGACGGTGTAGCTCTTGCATATGTTGGGCCATGGGCATCCCTCGCAGAAGGAAAGAGTATTAACTTTCTCACTACTGATTCAGTTCAAAGTTATGGAGGAAACTCTGCATATAATTCTACATTTCTTGAAGTAGAAGCTGTTAATTAAGGGATTCTTTCTCTCTTAATTTCCTCACACAAACGAAGCGTTCTCATCTTTGTCCATGAGATGATGACATTCGTTATCAATTATCATTTTAGAGTTAAGTTCTTGGTCAAAGACATAAAGTTATCTTTGGCCAAGAATTATAATAAGTATATATCTCTTGATTTACATACTTCGCTTGTTTTTCTACAGTAAGCCAGACGGGCTGATTTATTAATGCCAATGGATTAGCTCTGGGAATGAAAACAAGATATCTTCTCCTCTCCAATTCTCCACGACTCAATTACGCCTGTTTTTCAAAAACTAAATCCTTGCAGGAATCAAATTTCTCTTTAATCATTGACAAGCCCTATGATAACCACTTTTAGTTTTTCATGTCTAAATGTTCTACGTATGTTGATTATAACTACATTTCATAACGCTGCGAAGCCGTAACCAAATGCGGAGTATTGGCTTAATTGACATTGGTGGAAATGGAGAAATTAAAAAAAACTAAAGAGTCTACACTCCAATTCTCCAGAATCCTATTACTCCAGTTTGCTCAGAAACTTACTCCTTGGAGAAATTAAACTTCGTTAGTTCAAACGGATTGTAACACTTCGTAACTTTACATTTCAGAACAAGGACAGATATTCCCTATACTCATCCTGTCCTCTATTGAGATAATTACCTAGAAAGCTATGTTCTTAATATTAAAATCTTTATTTTATTTCTTTCAAATCTTCCATAATATTTATGCACTCAATCACTAGATTTTTCGCCACTTTATTGTAAATGTTGTATCAATTACTGAAAGCCATTTTTTCTAATTCGATAATGAGATATCCCCGCGTATTGTTCTTACGTTACATCCAAACAGAAATACCAAATCTTCATTTGTAAACACTGTATGCCTCATTACTAACCTCTGATATTCTCTGATGCCACAATGCATCGCTACTATTTTGTATACCACTAAATTTTCACCTCCTCCAGCAGATGTTATTAATACTTATGTATAATTACAATCAGTTAGCTTTTTACCTGCGGTCCTTTTGCTGAGATCAATAGATTCTTCATTTGCATGGGCTTTATGGTTTCAAATTCACAATGTTCGTTTAATAAAGAAAGCCCCTTTTACTTTTATGACGATTCGTACATATTCAAACCTTGAATAATTTCTACCTTCAAAACAATGTCGGACAGTACGTTTTCGCATGTCTTGACATGAAGTTGTTGTATAGACTTTTCCTTTTGAGTTTCGTATTTATAATTAATTTGCATCCTTCCTTTTTAGTAGTTATTGGTTTATGCGTAAAATCAATTTTAAGAAAAAAATCAGTAATCTCTAATCTTTAGCCTTGAGAATCAAAGAGCATATTACTTGGGCACATACATTTGGTATTGTATTTGCTCTAATTTCTGTTTGACATATATATTAATCTGAAATTCCAGTATATTCTGCAATCGATTATTGCTGCGGTTTACGTGTTCTGTAACGTTGAGGAATCTCTAAATCTGGTGTAGCTTTTTTAATTTGTATGGGAATAATATCTTGACATCATCGTCAATATTAGCGATACTACTAAAATGAATTATCCAGGAGGAAAAGGTAAAATATATCAAAAGTTAATAAATTTAATACCCCCGCATGATGTCTACATTGAAACACATTTAGGTGGTGGTGCTATTATGCGCAACAAAAGACTTGCGAAACGCAATATTGGTATAGATATACATCGTAGAGTAATAGATATGTGGAAAGAAACGAATCCAAGTAATGTGGAACTAATAGATATGGATGCGGTAAGTTTCTTAAAGACGCATAGTTTTACTGGAAAAGAATTTGTATATTGTGATCCACCGTATCTACGTAATACTAGAAGAAAGAGTAGCAAATTATACAAACATGAATATACAGAACATCAACATATAGCTCTTTTGGAAATTATAAAGTCACTGCCGTGTATGGTAATGATATCGGGATATGAATCAATACTATATAAGGAGTATTTAAAGAGTTGGTATACACGTAGCTTCAGAGCATGTTGCCATCATGGAGTTGCAATAGAGTGGGTATGGATGAATTATCCAACGCCAATAGAATTGCATGAATATAGTTATCTTGGCAACAGTTTTCGGGAACGAGAAAGGATAAAAAGAAAAACCCATAGATGGAAAAGAAAACTTGAATCAATGCCAATTTTAGAAAAGCAGGCATTGCTTTCAGCCATGCATGAAGCCATTAATAAAAACTAAGACATTGCATGTAGGCAGAAGAGTCCAATATTTGTGATAATAATTTAATGGTATAGGGATTTTCATTTTGTGCTGAATACGTTTTTTTTAGAGCAAAGATATCACAATTCTATTTGTTTTGAGTTAAAATGTAGTATGGATTGAGTGATAGCGAAGCCCATCAGAAATTCTATAGTCTTAATCCTAATCGCAGTGTGTGGTTTTAGATTAAGATTATAAATTTAAAGTTAGCTTAAAATAGAAAGATTTAAAGATATGCAAAATACCCCAACGGGGTTATACATGTTAGCCCAGGGCAGCGCCCTGGGCTAACAATAATCATAAAATCGCACCCTGAATGGGTGCAACATATTTTCCAGATTCATAGCCAAGTATGTTACGCCCTTACAGGGCTATATTCTTTTGTGTTTTTGTCCCAGGGTGTTGCCCTGGGCTGGTATATCAGCCCATATCATGGTCAAATAAGGGTAATGTTCATAAGTTTAATTGTAGCGTTTGGACTAAGATTATGAGTACGATTAGGATTAAGATTTTAAATGCAAAAAGTTCGCCGTCGGCGCTAATTAAATCGTATTAGTTGTCCATTTTTATTAGTTTTACTGTAAAAGATTGTTAAATGTGTAAAATATTAAATGTAAGGAGGGTATTACACTCCGATAGATTTTCAGTAGTTTGTTTTTCTGCATGAAATTTCCCTTACATAAAGTAATCAGTGGGTTTTTATGCGATTTTGTGATTAAAGTTAGCGATAGTTACTAATTTATAAAGAAATATAGAGGCTTGAACATTCTTGTTTACCCTTGACAATAGCTTCAATGCTCAAATTGTAATTTATTTTTTATACGTCACTTGCTCTTTGTCCAATCTGTGATGAACGTAATGCAGAAATCATTTACAGGTTACATTGCTTTCAAATAATATAAAAAAACTAGTTTTCTGGAAACTTTTTCTCATAATATTAAAAAATGTTATGTTTTTGGAAACTTTTTCCCTTTAGTTTTGGTCTAAATTAAAAATCTTTGTTAAGGAAGATTTTGCCTATTTAAATACTAAATTCTGATCACAAACATATCATTTTTGATGTTTTTTTGTGTCAAATGCAAACCTTGCAAAAAATTTTTCAGAAATTGTGCATAAAATAACATTTTTGCCGAAAATATCTGTTATAACGCATATTTTTAACTTTAAACCTGTTTAAATTAAATAATTATTATACTGATAATCTATTGCATATTTTTCGGAAGGTTATACGATGGTAGATGCCACACGATATGATTTAAGTAAAGATTTGTTTGAAAATCAAAAAAGTAAAAATAGAGAAGATCTGTTAGGAATGGATATTGATGAGAATATTGCTTCTGTTTCTCGTTGGACGGAAGATAATCCTGCAATTAGCTCTAAAAGGATTGATTCTCTTGTTTACTTTACTGATAAATTGTCTCGTATCGATGGGGTAATATCTAATAAGACAAATTTCTTAAAACTATTATTTTGGTTTTTTGGTTTGGATGATGTATTTGATAATGGGAATGCAACAATCACAGACTTACAGTTTTTAGTCAAATCGTTTCAGAATAAAGATAATATTAAAAATATACAAGACCCTCATACCAGGGAAACCGCCAGCAATCTTGTACATATTTTTGAAGAGGTAATAGAAGAGATGAGCCTGCCAGATGAAGGTAAAGATTTGGTATACTATTGTCTAAGAAAGACCCTTCACGGAATGTTATTAGAAGCTAAAAACAGTTTTGATGATTTTGATAAATATTTGCATTTTGGTAAATACACTAGTGGAATTCCTCTTTTATTTGCAACACAGTTTTTTACAGATGAGTTTTCATTAAAACATAAGAGTTCAATTATGCAACATCTTGAAACTGCAGGTGAGATAATCAGGATTTATAATGATATAAAGTCTTACAATAGAGAAATAGGGGAAGGAAAGAATAATAGTATAGGTATTCTCACTGGTAACCATATGGAATTTAATGATGCTCTATGTATGTTAGATTTTTTAGCAAACATTAGACTCGATATCTTAAAAACAGCCGATGAGGATAATAGTTCCTTGAGTATGTATATAGATTTCTTACTAAAAATGATTGATGGGATTAAAACTTTTTATCAATCATTTGACTTTCATGAATTTAAGATTGAAAGTTTATCTTCTGATAGTTTACCTTCTGAAAGTTTACCTTCTGATAGAACTGAGTGGTTAAATCATAAAGTCTCTTTTGTACGTTAATTCCTAATGAGATCCCAACCGCTTAGTCTCCTTTCCTGATAGTAACGCAAAGGCATCTTTTAATATTCCCGGAATTAATTTCCCATTAGGTGAATTTTTAAGACATTCCGCAAAATCGTATGAATCCAGATTTTCCGGTCTGTTTCCTGGAAACCAATGGTCAGCATTGCCCATTAAGTTAAATCTCATTCTGCTGTATTCAACCATATCATATGCTTGTGCAATATTCCATAGAAATAGAATAGTTGGTATGTTAATATTGCCTGGTGTTTCGTGCCATTTGGGAAGGCCTTTGTGCCATGTTGAGGCCCATTTAAATCCAAGAGTTGATCTGAATTCTGCCATAAGTTTGGTGTTGATCTGCGGAATTAATTTATTATGCTTGTCATAATATCCCAATGCATTAACATGCTCATCAAATGTTGCAGGCTCGGAGGCCCCAATCGTTAATGTATGTATTTCTGGTCTTGAGAGACAAAAGATGTCATTAAATACCATCGGCGAGAGTGGGTAGGTTAACTTTCGCAGTTTCTCTGACGGCTTATAAAGCATACCTCCTTTGTCATTTGGGCTTATGATAAGAACCCCCATATCCTTTTCTTTTGCTTTAATAATGGCTGGCCAGTTATCCTGGAAAATATAAAACCAATGCAGATTGACATAATCAAATAGTCCAGATCCAATAGTATCCATAATCACTTCAACGGGGGCATGTGTTGAGAATCCTATATTTCTTATCCTTCCTTCGCTTTTAAGTTTTAAGGCGGTATCCATACATCCGTTTTTTCTTAATGCTAGGTCAAGGAGCTCATGATTATTTATTCCATGAAGTGAAAACATGTCCAGGTAGTCAACTTGAAGAAGTGACATGCTTTCATTAAACATTTTCATGAACAGTGAAGTATCTTCCCTCAATGGTACTTTAGACTGCAGAATAAATGAGTCTCTGTCCACGTTTTTGAGAATTTGCCCCAGCTCTTTTTCACCTGTTCCATAACCATTTGCCGTATCAAAGTGATTGATTCCCTGCTTAAGGCTGTGCATTACTATGTCCTCTACTCTTTTTAAACTCTCGGTAGTTGGTTTATCTGTTTTCTTCCATGAGTGCTGATATCTCATTCCACCGCATGTGAAAACGGGCATTTGAAGATTTGTCCTGCCAAAACGACGATACAACATAAAAACGCTCCTTTAAGGGATGAAAAAGAATAACCTTTAGATTCTCGTATGTAGATTTAGCATTGAGTGACTCTTTTTATTTCTAGTAAGATATTAATTATTGTTAATATGCTTGTTCTAACATTTGGTGATGATGCCAGAATGATAAAGTGTTATACCGCTCTAGTTTAGAGTTGTTCAATGTGGGCTAGATATACGCTAATGTAAAATCATATCAATCCGTTTCCATTTTTCTTTCCGAAATCGGTACAGATAGAACATCCCTATTATAAACAAATAAAATGCATACCACCACCATCCGTATGTTAATGGTAACTGCCATACTTTCAATATCAGGAATTCACCTGGAATAAGTAGTGATGCTGCTAATATTGCAGCAACTACCATCTTATGTTTTGTGTCACCTGCTCCGGCTAATGCAGATCCGAATATTATGTGAAACGAGTCTGCAATAAGAAAAAATGGTAAAACTTGAAATATAGGAAGTGCATGGGCTGTTATCAGAGAAAATGCGTTGAGGTCGGCGCCCTTAAATAGATTTATAAAGATTGATGGAAGGAACCAGAACAAGCAACCTATAAGAACCCCATAAATCAATGTAATTATCATGGAATTATTAGTAACCGTAATTGCAATATGTTTTTTGCCATTGCCTATATACTGACCAGATAGTATTGATGTTGCTATGCCTAGGCCGACCATAGGCATAAACGCCAACATGTCAACAAACATGGCGATATTGTTAGCTGCAAGAGCGCTTTTTCCATAGGCACCTAAAAAAAATAAAAAAACGGTGAATCCTGCAATATCAATGAAGAAATGGACCCCTTCCGGTATTCCAAAATTGATTAATTTGAAGAATATCTTTTTGTCAAACCTCCACAATTTATGCAATCTCAGTTTCAGGCGATTCTTTTTCCTGAAAATAACATAGGAAAATATTGCGGCAAATATGGCATGTGAAATAAACGTAGCTATACCGGCTCCTGCAATTCCCAGTGGTGGGATGCCAAGTTTGCCAAAGATTAATATGTAATCAAGGATGACATTAATAATGGTACTGAGAAAAGTGATGTACATTACAATCTTCGTATTTCCCATTCCGCTATAAAAAGAGGAGAACACCGATCCAAGAACATGTAATCCCCCACCATACATTAAAATATCAAAATATAATTTCTCCAATATTGATATTTGTTCTCCGTGTCTGGAACTATCAATAAAGATATGCCCCACTGGGATAAGTGCAACTATAATAACTGTTGAGATAAGGCTAAAGTAAATGCCTTGCCAGAGTGTTTTTGTGATTAAAGAACTCTTGCCTGCACCAAAATATTGGGCAACAAGTGTACTGACGTACATTCCGGTTTTATAAAAAAAACATATAAAGGCAAAGCTTAGAATAGACGCCGGTCCACTTGCCGCTATACATTCAGGGCTATACCAGGAAAGAAACATCCTGTCTGTAAATGTTAAGGCTGTATGGGTTGAATGTGATATAATTAGTGGAAACGCCACCATTAGTATCTCTCTTATACCACCATAATGACCGTTATTTATTTGCGGTTTACTTATTTTCACCTATTTTTCCTGCCCATTTTAAATAATTAATTAGTACAAAACATCCCCATGAAATCCACAACCCGGCAAACATTGAAGAAACACCTATTTTAAGTGTAACGAAAAAAGATGTTTTTTTATCCGGTAGCAGGTAATTGCTCACCAGTATTATAATTGTAAGGCCAACGGCCCCAGCTGCAGCTCTAAAGATCTTTGCCTTCCAGTTAGTTGGTATGCTATAAATTTGCCGTTGTTCCTTACCAAACTGGAGTCCAATCATGGCACTAAACCAGGTAATACCCATAAAAAGGGTTGAAGGTGTGTAATGCAGCGTAAGCCCTACTATCGTGAATATGGTACCGTATATCCATATCTTCGGTAAGCTATTAAACATATTGTCTATTAGGTTCTTTTTTATGTATTGAGATAGAACAAGTACCATTAAAGATCCGAAAAACCAACTGCCAATAACATCGTGAGGGTAATGCACTCCCAGATATATTCTGGAAAATGATACCATGGTAATAATAGCAATAAAAAGCACAAGAGAGGCTTTTGATCTGCGTATGAAGTACAATAATCCCCAGAAAACAGTAGCAGCCATTGTGTGTCCACTGGGAAAACCAAATGAGCTTGCATTTGCAAGTTGGAGTTCTGGTATTGCCTCAAAAGGTCTTTCAAGTTCAAACAAATCTTTTAATATGCCACTTATCAAACTTGAGCCAAAAATAGAAAACATTAGAAAAATACCAAGTTTCCATCTTCCAGAAAGCACAAAAAATGATATTATGATCATAAAAACATATTTTTCAGCAAACAATGAAAATACCCGGTTTAGAATGAGAAGAAAAGGCTGGTTATATGATTGTATAAGCGTGATAAATTCTATCTCCCACCTAAAAAGAGAGTTAATCTCTTTTTGCCTGTTTTCTATGAGAACTACATTATGTCCTGATGGAGCTTTATCGAACATCCGCAGTATAGATTCCCTGTTTAAAGGAAATCTCCACATTGTTATTGGCAACAGATATGGATCTATAAGCGAAACACTTTCTATCTCATTCCTGCTCATAACACGAAGTGGTATATTCCCAACAATGTATTTCCCTTGCTTTTTGCTACTCTTAAGGATGTTTACATCTTCTGTTATACTGCATACGAAGATATGGAAATCGTTATACTGTGGAAGATCTGCATCTATTTCTACTTTTATCCCTGTCTCTTCCAATGTCTCTCTTATAGCACCATGTTTGACCTCTTCTCCGATCTTTAAACCTCCACCCGGAATTGAATATTTTCCTGACCACGCATCTTTTACCATTACCAGGCTTTCGTCAAGTTTTATAAGGCATCCTGCCCCTGAAATATTTTTGGCAGTTGAGGTTGGCTGCAAAAATAGAAAGAACACACATATTGCGATAAGTGTTTGTTCTGTTTTAAATTTAAATGTATTACAAGATAAGAATTTCTTCATGGAATATGTTTAAGCAGTTATGGAACTGATTTGTCAGGTATATTTATCGCAGAACCTGACTAATTGCAGATGCGGGCTTGTTGAGTACTTCAAAATGTTAAACAGTAATGGCAGATGCAGAATAGCAAACTGCTTTTGAATGTCTAAAAACTTGCGTACATTGAAACCGTTCATGTTACAATTTTGCACATTGTATCAAACTTTTCTCTTCTTTCGCAGTAAGAAATCTCCAGCATGCAGATGAAACATCCAGTTTAATGCATCCTATTTGTATTCGTTTCAACTCCAATACTTTTAGTGGGGTCTGAAACTTAGGGTCTTTAAGTGCACCGAATAGTCTTCTGAGATGACGATTCTTGCCTTCGTTTAGTTCTACCATAATTCTGGTTTTAGGCCCAGAACCACCCAAGAGTTTAATGCTTTCTACCTTCAATAGTCCAAATTGGCTTTCAATACCATCGAGCGCTTGACGGCAATGTGCCTCAGTTACCATGCCACGCACCCATAGTTCGTATACCTTTGTGCATGTGCCTGGTCTTGTTAGCAACTCAGAAATGTGTCCATCCCTTGTAAAGAGAATTATCCCCTTTGAATCAAGATCCAACCTTCCCACTGGCATCCACCCATCTTTAAACAGGAATTCAGGTAAAAGGTCGTAAACAGTCCTCCTTGCTAGTTCGTCAGATCTAGTTACAACGACCCCTTTAGGTTTATTAAACAGAATAATCCTGCTGTTGTCGCATTGTTCGTTAGGAATTATAGGTTCTTGTCTATTAATATTGGTACTCCTGATAATGATCATTCACTTTTCTTCTTATCTGATAGCAAAGAGAATGAAAGTATTATTACACCGGTAATTAAATAGGCGTATTTGCTAAAACCTAAAGTCTTATATGCAATCATATAACCGGATAATATATTGTGTATTTAATTGCCGGTATAATATAACAACTCTGGCTTTAATATGATTTTAGAACATAAAAGGGCAAACACAATTTCTTTCATTAAAAAATTGGTTGACACTTTTTAACATGAAAATGTTTATTGCATATTCCGTAGCTTAAGAGTTTTAATAACCAGTCTTGAAATTTGGGCTACTTTATTTGTAAAATTAAAGGCACAATTGGTTTTCGTGATTTTCGAAGAAAAAACATTCAAACAAATTTGAAATCGGAAAAATATATCACCGATAATTATAACATCTTAACAAAATGTTTCTATTTTGAGTTTAAAAGTTAACGGAGTGTGTTTCAAGTGTATTCCTGGAGGAAATATTATGAAAACAAGATTTATATATACCCTATTCATTATAATTGCAATAACAGTTGTATTACCTTTTCGTCAAGTAATGGCTCACGATGACGGGCTGACCTGTCATGAACACCCGACAACAGAACCAGGGCTTGCTGGCGTTACTATATACAGTGACCGCAATAACAACACCTTTATTGATTTAGATATACTTCAACACATGTTTGAAAATCTTGCTGTAAATGAGCTTGAAAAGAAATCAACAAAATTCAAGGGACAAGATGTTTCTACTGTAATGAAAGGCATTAGCGAATTCTCTGAAATGGTTGAAATTGTTCGACGTTTGGTCATCCGTGCAGAAAGATTTAATGATAAGGCAGAAAAAGAAAACGCAATTAAGGTATCACAACATCTGTTTGATAGTCTCCCCATTAGCAATTTTATTAAGTTTGATATATTCCTGAAAGAAAATAGACAAAGCACATCTGTACTTGTTTTTATTGACACTTTTGTTGATTTCTTGATTCTTCAGTACGAAATTCCGGATTCTTTGGTAATTATTGTCCGAAATGCTTCACAATCTTGCTGAGAAACATATGTTTATATGTTGTAACGGACCGATTAGATAATATATTTTGCGTAAAAAATTATCAGAGTGTTTTTCAAGGGCATTCAGAGAGGAAATATCATGAATACCGGATATACATATACAATAATTATTATAATTGCAATAACACTACTATTACCTTTTCGTCAAGGAATGGCTCATGATGACGGGCTGACATGCCATGAACACCCAGTTACCACAGTTCAATTTACTATAGTCAACAGCGACGGCAGCGGCTTTCTTGAAGTAGGAGTACTTCAGCACACGGTTGAAAATCTTGCTGCAAATGAGCTTGAAGATAGATCAACCAAATTCACACGACAAGATGTTTCTACTGTAATGAAAGGTATTAGCGAATTCTCTGAAATGGTTGAAATTGTTCGCAGTTTAGTCATCCGTGCAGAGAGATTTACTGATAAGGCAGAAAAAGGAGACGCTATTAAGGTCTCGCAACATCTGTTTGATAGTCTCCCCATTAGCAATTTTATTAAATTCAATATATTCTTAAAAGAAAATAGGCATAGCACATCTGTACTTGTTTCTACTGACACCCTTGTTGATTTCTTGATTCTTCAGTACGAAATTCCGGATTCCTTAGCAATTATTGTCCGAAATGCTTCACAATCTTGCTGAAAGAAAATATGTTTATATGTTGTAACGGATCGATTAAATAATATATTTTGCGTATAAAATTAACAGAGTGTTTTTCAAAAGCATTCCGGGAAGAAATATCATGAAAACCAGATATACATATACAATAATTATTATAATTGCAATAACACTACTATTACCTTTTCGTCAAGGAAAAGCACACGATGACGGGTTGACATGCCATAAACATCCGGTACATATTGGTGGTAGTGGTCCGGACGACCTTTGTGTTTTTATATACAACAACGATGATATCAACAACTTTGTTGACGTAGGAGTACTTCAACACAAATTCGAAAATCTTGCAGCTAATAAGCTTGAAGAGAGATCAACCAAATGCAAGCGACAAGATGTTTCTACTGTGATGAAAGGCATTAGTGAGTTCTCTGAAATGGTTGAAATTGTTCGCCGTTTGATCATTCGTGCAGAGAGAATTAATGATAAAGCGGAAAAAGAAGATGCTGTTAAGGTCGCACAAGATGTCTTTGATAGCTTTCCTATTAGTAATTTTATAAAGTTTGATATCTTCCTGAAAGAAAATAGACATAGTACATCAGTCCTAGTTTCTATTGACACTATTGTTAATTTCTTGATACGTCAGTACGAAGTACCGGATACTTTAGTAATTATTGTCCGAAATGCTTCACAGTCTTGCTAAATTGCCAAAAAAAGCTTTTTTTAGTGCCTATGGTAAACTTTTAGCTTTTAAAATCTTAATCGTACTCATACTCTTAATCTTAATCTTTGTGAGTGGATTAAGATTAAGTACGATTAAGGCTACAGTTTATCACAACTCATACCCATCTAATCTCTTATTGACCATGCCATCCCTCTTTTGGTGGCAAATTTTGACACATAGATGATAATTTGCCTTTCCTGCAGTATGGTACAACCTGCTGTGTACCAAAATTTGCCAGTCCTGCTGATGGATATTTCCAAATCGTTAGAAATACCAGCGGTTAAGTAGCTACTATAACAGACAAAATGCCAATGTTATACAGCTTGACAATATTCATTAGTAGCATAAATATTCCATAATATGCAGTAAAGCGCCTTGCCATGCATTTGCAATTTACTAATAGTAGAGTAATATAATTTTATGGGGATTTATTTTTATTTTAACCCTATTGGAGGGGGGCACACATGGTTGGTCTAAAAGATTTAAAAAATATTTCTGAAAAGGACCGAAAGTTAATCCAGGACGCGGAAATGATGTTAGGTCCTGAACCCTCAGAAATGGGATTTGTAAAAAATCTATTCTGGGGGAATATTTTTGAAAACATGATATTCCCATACCCACAAGTAAGCCCTGAAGAAAGACGTCAGTGTGATGAACTTTTAGCTAAATTGGATAAATATTTTCAAAATGAACATCCCTCAACACAGATTGACAGGGATGAAGAGATCCCTAATGATGTATTAGAACGTCTTTTTAAATTTGGAGTAATGGGTATGACTATCCCGGTAAAATATGGCGGGTTAGGAATGTCAGTTTCTAGCTATAATAGAGTACTGGAACGAATTGGTCGAAGCTGTGCATCAACCGCAGTTGTAGTTTCAGCACATCAATCTATCGGCTGTAAAGCTATTATCTTGTTTGGTACTGAAGAGCAAAGACAGCTTTGGCTTCCTCTTATGGCAACGTCAAAATTATCTGCATTTTGTCTCTCTGAACCTAATGTTGGTTGCGATGCCAGCGGTCAGGAGACACGATGCGAAGTAAGTGAAGATGGAAAATACTATATTCTTAATGGCGAAAAGAAATGGGCAACTTCTGCAGCTCTTAGTGGACTATTTACTGTTGCAGCTAAACAAACTATATATGACAATACACGTAACAAAAAAATAGAAAAAGTATCTGCCTTAATTTGCACTCCTGACATGGAAGGAATAGAGATATATGAGAAGAATCGCAGTAAGTGTGGTATACGTGGTACATGGCAAGCGCGTATAAGATTTACAAATGTTAAAGTCCCACGAGAAAATCTATTACACAAAGAAGGTGGAGGCCTAAACGTTGGGCTTACATGCCTAAATTATGGTCGTTGTACCCTTTCGTCAGGTATGCTTGGCTCAGCACGGAGATGCATGGATCAAGCCATTAAATGGTCTCAAACGCGTTATCAATTTGGACAACCTCTATCCGCTTTCGATCTTATTAAAAAACGAATAGCTCATATGGCGGCATTAACCTATGCAATGGATGCAGTACTGTATATGACAACAGGTATGCTGGATCGTAAGGAAAAGGATGTTATGGTAGAAACTGCAGTTTGTAAAGTATTCTGTTCTGAAATGGGTTGGCAGGTAGTTAATGATGCTATGCAAATTATGGGCGGTGAGGGTTATATGACTGAAAATGAAGTTGAACGCGCCTTTCGTGACAGTAGGATTAATTTGATAGTAGAAGGGGCAAACGAAGTAATGCATACATTTGTGTTTGGGTATGGAGCTAAACAGTTGGCAGAACAGATGATCTCCGTTCAACAAGCGTTGCTATGGGATAAGGACCAGAACTTTACAGAAAATATTCAGAAAATATTAAAAAATAGTTTTAGTCCTTCTGTTCTATCACGTGCAATTCCACTTGGTCTGGAACTCTTTTTAGGTATAAAAAAAAGGATTCCTGAAATTACAAAACTAGATCAGTCTCTATCAAATGAAGGTTTACGTTTAGCCAAATTGGTTCAAGTTCATAGCCATCAGTTTAAATTGGTAAGTAAAAAATACAAAGAGGATATCCTGAATCTTCAAACCGTTCAGGAACGAATTAGCGAGAATACCATGTGGTTGCATGCAATGGCCTGTACACTTTCAAAACTGGATCATCAAATAAAAGATAATCAATCTGGCACTGTGTTTGAACGGGACAAATCAGCTGCACTTCATTTTGTAGATTTAGCAGAACTGGCTATTAAAGAAAATCTACGAGCATTAATAGATAACGCGGACAAAAGTATGCGGATCGCTGCTTCTGCGGCCCTTAAGCATAACGATACCTTAGCAAATAAAGATTTTGTTATTCCTGAAAGATCACCAAATGCGAAAGGAACAGGGCGTGTTAATCAACAGCAACATATAAAACAATTTCCAGGGAGCAATAGAAAAGAATGAGTACTAAGAATTTTAAATCGATGATTGTTAGAGAAGATAATGGTAATTTTGTTCGTGAAATCAAGAATAAATCAATTAACGATCTTCCTGACGGAGAAGTATTAATAAATGTAAAATACTCGTCGTTAAATTATAAAGATGCTTTATCCGCAACGGGTAATAAAGGTATTACAAGACATTATCCACATACTCCCGGTATAGATGCCGCAGGCATTGTTGCTTCGTCGACGAATTCTATGTTCACCCCAGGTGATGAAGTTCTTGTTACAAGTTACGACCTTGGTATGAATACTGCAGGAGGTTTTGGTCAATACATTAATGTTCCCGCATCTTGGATAGTAAAGCTACCTACAGGACTAACCTTAAAAGAGAGCATGATCTACGGAACTGCAGGCTTTACTGCCGCTCAATCACTCTATAAACTGGAATCTT
This sequence comes from Candidatus Anammoxibacter sp., assembly GCA_021777055.1. GTDB lineage: Bacteria > Planctomycetota > Brocadiia > Brocadiales > Anammoxibacteraceae > Anammoxibacter_A. The sequence goes on from JAIQZO010000006.1 coordinate 34,291, forward strand.
CAGGAATTGCACCTTCAGAAGAGGAAGTACTTGTTACTGGTGCAACTGGTGGTGTTGGTTCAATGGCGGTGGCAATATTATCAAGAGCAGGATACAAGGCCGTTGCTGCTACTGGTAAGATAGATAAAGAATCATACTTAAAACAAATTGGTGCGCATGCTGTCATACAGAGAGATAAAGTAGACGATACAAGCAAACTTCATATGCTTAAAGGACGTTGGCGTGCAGTAATAGATACAGTTGGTGGCAATATCCTTGCTACAGCAATAAAGTCAACCAAACAATGGGGATCTGTTACTACATGTGGGTTGGCACAATCAATAGAATTGCATACAAATGTATTCCCTTTTATATTAAGGGGTATTAACCTGCTTGGTGTAAATTCAGAACATTGTCCAATGGAATTAAGAAAGAAAATATGGGGAAAGATAGCATCAGAGTGGAAAGTGCAAGGACTAGGCAATATTTGCAATGAATGCTCACTTGAAGAAATAGATAATAAGATTGATATGATTCTTAAAGGGCAAGTTACAGGCAGAATGGTTATAAATTTGGATCTGTAATAATCTTCTTATAAATGACAATGTTAAAGTTTACTTTCTACAGTAGGCGGTGTAGATAGAAGTTTTGTCTTTGAACAATTTGTTGCAACCATCTTAAAAAAGGCACGGAGTGAAGTTGATCTTAGAATTGTTGCTCTACTAGACAGATTTGTTTACCATAGTTTGATAGTAAGTTTAAACTACTTTCAGCGCAATCAGACTTTTGGTATTGAAATGTATACCACGGGTAATAAAAATTTAGGAAAAAAAGAGAATGTACTTGACAGGGTTTTGTTCCTAAATTGCCAGAAAATATTGCAAACCGCGGATCAGGATATTAGTGCTGTATATGTGGAGGAAATAGGCTAACAGGAGTGCTTGTCAGAAGAAACCGGTAGGATACATAAAAATTATCCAAATAGCATAGAGTAGAGTTTAAAGGGCAAAATATTTCGGAAAAAAGTCTATGGTATAATAGTGACGTTGAATAAATAAGAACTATTTTTCCATATGAGCTAAATTGCCGATAAACAAGAACACAATTTGAAAAGGAAGTGAAAGATAATAAGGAATTGTCGTCAAGTGTGAAGTCGTTGTTGAGTGTATTGGTATTAATCATAAAAGTACTCCAAAGTAGAGAAACTGAAAAGAAGAGAGCAAAGGATAAAAAGGAAAATCCAAAACTTCCAAAAGAGCCAGAAGAAGAATCAAGAATAAATGAGTCGTCAAACAAAACTGAGGAGAGAGGAAACCATGTATTAGAAGAAGAAAATGCGCAATTAAAAGCGGAGCTTGAAAAACTAAAAATAAAAGAGGTAAATAAAGAATCAAACAAACCCTCATCGAAACAGGCAGAATGGGAAGTAAAAGGAGTAGGAAATGATCAGAAAGGTAGAAGTCGCCGGAGAGGGAAAAAGAAACGAAATGGATCGGGCAACAAACGCAAAATAAAGCCAGCAGTAATCAAAGTAAAAGCCAAGTTAGAAGATTGTACAAATTGTGGTTATGATTTATCATCTACGAAACGTTTGATAAGTAGTAATACAAGGATAATAGAAGACATAAGTGAAGTATCTGAACCAGAAGTAAAAGAAGTAGAGCAAGAGAAATCATATTGTCCAAATTGTAAACAAGTAGTGACGGCTAGATCAGAACTTGCCTTACCAGGCTCAGACATAGGTTTAAACGTGACAACATTGATATGCTATTTGTGGGTGTCATTAGGTATTCCATTTACAAGATTATCAATGTATTTAGAAAACTTTTTCAGTTTTGATATATCGACATCGGGCTTATCTCGTCATGTAATGCGAGTATCAAAGATATTTGAAGAAGTTTATAAGGAAATTCTTGAAGATGTGCAGCTAGGAAGTATATTATTTGCGGATGAAACCGGGTGGAGGGTAAAAGGTTGCCTTTGGTGGTTGTGGGTGTTTGGCACGGAGGAATCTGCTTATTTTTCAATAGACAAATCAAGGGGAGGTGATGTAGTGCTGCGTATCCTTGGAGAAATATTTTCAGGAGTGTTAGTAGTGGATGGCTGGCGTGCCTACACATCGGTAATAAGTGAGCAACAGAGTTGCATGGCGCATTTATTGAGGAAGATACGAAAATTCTACTCAAAATTCCCAGAGTTAAAAGATATAGCAAGGTTTTATGTGAAATTTCGTCGAATAATAAGGGATGGTGAACGTTTGCAAGGTGCTCGGCAGGAATTCGGCGACGAGAAATTCCTTCGGCGTTTTTCCAAATTAGAAAACCGTTTGGAAGAGTTGCTGAAATGGCCCAATCCAGACAATGTGCTACAGGACGTAATAAACAAAGTACGAAGACAACAATCTCGCGTTCTGACATTTGTATGTCATCCCGGAGTGCCCTGCCATAATAATTTTGCGGAATACTTGATACGTATAGGGGTTCTCAAACGAAAGATATCCGGTGGAAGTAAATCAGAAAATGGAGCAAAAGCTTATGCCATTTTACTTTCAATTTATACAACATGCAAATTACGAAAACTTCCTTTTTTACGTTTTCTTAAAGAGAGTTTAAAACATTATATAAGAACCGGCAAGCCGATGTTGTTAAAAGAATTTGCAGAAATGGAAATTCTTAAGGTAGCGGCCTAAAGTAATATAATGTTCCTTTTTCTCTGAAATCAGATTAAACTTACGTTTGATAAAAGGATTTGACTGTACGAAAACGTTAGAAATCCTTAATAAATACCCAATGCCGACTATGTGTACTGCCGCTGCTGTTTGTGAACGCTTCTTAGCTCCTATCTTCAAGCGGTATATATTCTCTCTTGGCTGGACCTATATACTCTGCCCTAGGTCTTATTAATCTATTATCCTTATATTGCTCCATTATATGCGCTACCCATCCTGTTACCCTTGATACAACAAAAATAGGCGTATAAAGAAGTATGGGGATATCCAGAAGATAATAGGCTGATGAAGAGTAGAAATCGAGATTAGCATGAAGTCCTTTTTCTGTATTCATAACTTTTTCAACTATTTGAGATATATCAAACCATCTTCTTTCTCCACGTCTTTCACTCAATCCTTTTGATAATTTCTTTATAATAGGACTTCGTGGATCTTCTTTTTTATATACCCTATGACCAAATCCCATAATTCTTCTTTTCCTTAAAAGAGCATTTCTTACCCACTCTTCTGCTCTTTCAGGTCTTTCTATTTTAAGAATCATCTCCATTGCCCTCTCATTAGCTCCACCATGTAACGGGCCTTTTAAAGCCGCAATTGCTGCAATAACCGCAGAATGCATATCTGAAAGTGTAGAAGCGACAATTCTAGCGGCAAATGTCGAAGCATTTAACTCATGTTCCGCGTAAAGAATTAACGATTTATCTAATACTTCCGATTCATAATCATCAGGTATTTTTCCGTTTAACATGTATAGAAAATTTGAGGCAAATGATAGTTCTTTATGTGGTTTAACAACAATGTTTCCATGAATGAAATGATAATGCGTGGTAATAACTGTGGGTATTTTAGCAATGAGTCTAATCGCCTTGCGCATATTTGCCTCATTACTGTTTAAAGAAGCGTCCGGATCCATAGTTTGCAAGTCTCCAACTGCTATCTTTAATACATCCATCGGGTCTGTATCTCTTGGAAGACGTTTAATAACATCTAATGCCTTTTCAGGGATATTTCTTTCGTTTAATAACTTTTTTTTGAAACTTTCTAATCTCTTTTTGTTTGGTAACTTACCGTGCAGCAATAGATACGCCACTTCTTCAAAACTTGAGTTCTCTGCTAGGTCTTTTATCGAGTATCCATAATAATATAACTCGCAATTATCTTCGTCTACTTCACAAATTGCAGACCTGGTAGCAATTATTCCTTCAAGGCCTGAAGAAGATTGTGGTTTAGTTGACATTGTATCGCTCCTTGAATAAAGAGGATTGAGTTAATACCACGATTGCACTGCTAGACTAAAGAACTTTCTTTAGTTTTTAGTTCATAAAGTATACCTTGCGGTTCAGCAACCTGCTCGGAAGCGTCTATAATTTCAATAGATACAATTTTTCCCTCTTTGCTATAATCAATAATCAATCCATCTCTCACTTCATCACTTTCAGATATTTTAGCATCCCGAAGGATAATGCTTAACGTATCAGTCTCCGGATCAAATATTACTTTCATCATAGTTCCACCCAATACTTATTGATATTAGATGTTTTATAGATTTTTATAACGTTAAATTCTTCTTTTCATCAATGCCATTATATTCATTATACCCTATTAAATCGTATAGCTCTTTTCTCGTAAGCATATCATCAACCATCTCCTTTTGGGTTCCAGTTGCTTTTAGTTCGTCATATGTGTTTTTTACTGTTTTAAGCATCATTCTAAATGCCGTAAGTGGAAAGATAACCATATTGTATCCCATCTCTTTAAACTCCTTAACACTAAAGTATGGTGTCTTGCCAAACTCAGTCATGTTTGCAATAAGAGGAGCTTTTATCTCATTTCTAAATTGTATAAATTCCTCTTTTGTCTTTAACGCTTCAGGAAATATGGCATCCGCACCTGCTTCTAAATATTTCACTGCCCGTCCTATTGCTTTATGCAATCCCTCAACAGCCCTTGCATCTGTTCTTGCAATAATGAGAAAATCTGGATTTTTTCTTGCCTTTACTGCAGCTGCAATTTTTTCTGTCATTGCTTGAGGTGGTACCAGTCTCTTCCCTGAAAGATGGCCGCATTTCTTTGGTATCTCCTGATCTTCTATATGAACACCAGCTAAACCAATACTTTCGAACACATTTATCATTCGTATAACATTTACCGTTTCTCCGAAACCTGTATCACCATCTATAATGCATGGTACATCTACAGAATTTACTATATAACTCGCTTGCGTTTGAAACTCCGTCATAGTGAGTAGCCCAATATCCGGCATAGCGGCAACACCATTTACCAAACCTGCACCTGATATATACAAACCATCAAATCCTGATTGTTCTGCAAGTTTTGCTGATATGCCATTAAAGACACCCGGCAGAACAACTATGCCTTTTTGCATAAGATCTTTAATATTATTTTTCATAAGAAATTTGATTACGCAGATTAAAAACAGATTACGCTGATTAGATTATTAGAATCCGTTTCTATTTAAGAATTGGTTAACAAACCTATTTACTGAGCAACTTTTATTCCCAAAATTGATTAGTAGTCCAACTTTTAGTTTAGAAATTTTTAGATAAGAAATAACCTGATATTTAAAAACGTCTGGTATACTACCCGTTTAAGCCTTAATTTCAACTATAACTTTGTTATCAACGATTAAGTCTACGACCAGTTTTCCGACTTTCTTGTTTTGATAACAAACAGAAAATTGTTTTTCATGTTTCAATCTTTTTTGTTCTAAAGCAAACTTTAAAGCATTGTAATAGAGGACTTCTTTAAATCCTGGTCCTAATTCATTATGAACGTGGTAACAACATTCTATTATCTTTTCAGTAATAGGATCGTTCTCTTTCATAAGATTTGATTACACTGATTTAAATTTGATTACATTTAAAAAGCGTGATTACACAGATTTAAAATCTTTAAAACTGGTTCTAATCAGGTAATTAACTCTTTAGTTCTTTTTTATACTAAAGATAATAAACAATTCCCTGGGTCTTATAATTCTTTATCGACTCATAGCCTAAAAGTTCGCATTCTCCCACCAATTTATTGTACGTCAAACATTAGAACAAATCATAATCGGCGTAATCAGCTTTTAATCAGTGTAATCAAATTTTGAATAGGGAAAGCAAATCCTCAATATTCTTCAAGTCTTCTAAATTCCAAATGGCATCAATGATTTTTGTTGTTTTATTACTTTTTATTGACCCATTATTTAAAATTTTAAATTTCTCCTCTAACTCCTTGTCTGTTAAAGGATTTTTAGGATGCCCTTTTGGATAGGTAACCGTTGTGGAAAAGCACTTTCCTGAAGTACATTTTATTTCTATAAAACAGGGAAATGCTTCAGGGTATTGTTTGGAATGGTCAACATTTCTTTTAACTTTAATCTTGTTTAAAAATTTCAGTAAGTCTTTATCTTTAATTCGATCTTCTGCAAACTGTTCCAGTCCAACCCTACCATCAAAAAGTGCAACCGCAACACAATATGGAAGGCTGTGATCCGCGGTTTCCCTTGTTTCGGGACTCCATTTCTCTTCTTCACCCGCAATAATATCCACACAAGCATCATAGGTTTCAATATTTATTTCTTCAATTTCATTTATCTTTACCATTTTTCTTAACTCAAGGGCAGCTTCAACACCTGCTTGTGAATGGTACTCTGAAGGATAATACTTTATGTAAGAATCAAGTATCTTAAAATGACCACTTTTTCCACCAAAATCATTAGTATCTATTAGAAATGGACCAGTAACCTGATTAAATAAACCTTTCTCCCCGTCAAAGATATTTGAAGGGCCTGTGATACCTTCCCTTGCTAAGATGGCGGCAAATACACCATTTCTCGCGGCGTTTGCGGCAGCACACCCTTTCCACATAGACAACTCTCCCACTCGTGTTTGTCTTAATGTGACATTCGGAGTAATACTTAAAGAGATAGCATGCTCTATCCTTTCTTGATCCAAATGCATAAGTTTGGACGCGGCAAGTGTGCTTGCAATGGAAACATAACCCACATGATCCCATCCCATTGCCCTAAGAGATGCAGCATCGCAAAACCTGCACTGAATTTCATATCCTAATGCAATGGCAGTTATAATCTCTTTTCCGTCCAAATTTTCTGATTCAGCAAGTGCTAATACAGCAGGAATATTGTCACTGGGATGAGCAGGTTCTTTAGAAAGGTATGTATCGTTATAATCCAAATAACGAAAAAGAATACCATTAACAAACGTGGCGAGTTCGGGTGTTGTTTTGTAGTTGGTTCCTAAAAGTGTAGAACCCTTATCACATTCCGCTCTTTTTGCTATCTTCCTTGTGATTTTACTAGGTTCACAATTAAATGCACCAAGGGCACAACCAAAACTATCAACAAGCCGCCTTTTTGCTTCGTGAATAACACTATCTGGTAATTGTTTAAATTCAAGTGAAAATACATATTCCGCTATATCTTTAGATATTTTAATATTTGTTTTGTCCATAATTAACTTGTTTTATCATAACTATTAGATGCAAGATATTAGTGAATTTAGTACAAATATATTATATTAGTTATTATAGCGATTTTTACCAAGTATGTTCATTATATATTAGAACAAGAATGGAAATCACAAAAAGATAAAAAAAGTATGGTATAATTAATTAAAGAAAACGGTTAATATCTTTTACATAAGATAGGTATAGTAAAATGAATAACAAAACAGACTATCATGGATTTAAACTTGATATAGATGAAATCTCAATCATAACTTTTAACAACCCGAAAATAAATATATTTTCAACTGACGTACTCAATGATTTTGCAAATGCGCTCCATACTCTTTATTCATTAAAATTCATAAAAGTACTAATAATTACCAGCGAAGGTAAAAATTTTATTTTAGGTGCTGATATTAAAGAGATGGCCACATTTTCTCAGTCCGATGCAAAACAATTCTCAAAACTCTTTCACAAAAGCATGAACCTTGTAGAAAAATACCCCAAACCTGTAATTGCAGCCGTAAATGGTTTTGCCCTTGGTGGAGGGTGTGAACTTATATTAACTTGTGATCTTGTTATCGCTTCGGAAACAGCGGTATTTGGCCAACCAGAAATACGACTGGGTATTATTCCTGGAGCGGGGGGAACGCAAAGGCTTCATGAAAGAATTGGGAAACTTAAAGCAAAAGAGCTTATTCTTACTGGAAGAGAGGTTCATGTAAATGAAGCGCTTTCATTAGGGTTAATTAATAAAATAGTAACAAAAAATAAACTTCTTGATGAAGCAATTGATATGGCTAAACTCATAGCTTTAAATCCGGCCTATTGTCTTGAAGCGGCAAAGATATTAATAGACTCGGGCACAATGGAAAAAGAGATTGATGAATTTAGCAAGATGTTTTTATTTGATGATCAAAAAAAGTTAATGGGTAAATTTATAAATAGGTGATAAGCTGTGACTTTAGAAAATGTTGTTATAGTTAATGCCGTAAGAACTGCAGTGGGAAAGTTATCAGGGTGCCTATCATCTTTTACTGCTCCGGAGCTAGGTTCTAAAGTTATAGATGCGCTTATAAAAAGATCTGATATAAATGCCTCTGAGGTAGATGAGGTTATTATGGGCAACGTTATATCTGCTGGAATAGGACAAAATCCTGCTAGGCAAGCTTCCATCCTAGGTGGATTACCTGAAAACGTTGCAGCTCTAACAATTAATAAGGTTTGTGCTTCAGGATTAAAAGCTGTGGCTTTGGGAGCGCAAGCTATTATGCTTGGTGAGGCAAAAGTTGTAATTGCTGGTGGAATGGAGAGTATGAGCAACGCACCTTTTCTTCTGAAAGAGATGAGAAGAGGTAAGAAACTTGGAGATTCTAAAATTATAGATTCTCTTATTTGCGATGGTCTTTGGGATTGTTATAACGATTTACACATGGGCTCTTTATGCGAGTTAACCGTTGATAAGTATAATATATCAAGAAAAGAACAGGATGAGTTTGCTTTGCAGAGTCATAAGAAAGCATTTGCAGCTACAAACTGTGGAATGTTTGCTGACGAAATTATTCCAATAAAAATCAAAAAAAAGAGTGAAGAAATTGTTGTTGATAAAGATGAAGGAATAAGAGGTGACACTAATTTAGAAAAGCTTTCCGCTCTACAACCGGTTTTTAAAAATGGAGGAACAATTACTGCCGGAAATTCACCTGGGCTTAATGATGGTGCCGCGGCTTTACTTTTAATGTCTTCAAAAGAAGCCCATAGGCTTAAATTAAAACCAATTGTTGAGATTATCGGTTATGCTACCGGCCATCTTGATCCAAAGTGGTATACGATAGCACCTGTGAAGGCAATAAAGACACTTATAAAAAATAAGGGATTAGCAATTGGGGATTTTGATTTATTTGAATTAAACGAAGCATTTGCAGCTCAAGCCATTTCGGTGATAAGAGATTTATCTTTAGATGTTGCAAAAATTAATATAAATGGTGGCGCCATCGCTATAGGGCACCCCATAGGTGCAAGCGGAGCGCGATTGTTGGTTACATTGGTTCATTCCTTAAAGAAGAAAAAGAAAGATATGGGGCTGGCTGCTCTATGTCTAGGTGGTGGCGGTGGGATGAGTATGGCTGTAAAATTACTAAACTATTAAATTGTTCAAGGAATAACCCCAAACAAAGGGTTTACTCAAAAACACCTTTCTCATTTTAAAAAAGATTGAGGTGTAAAGAGCAACTTATAACTGAGGTTTTGAGCTATGCAAAATAAAGACAACTTAAAAGAGGTTATTGAGAAGAAAAGTAAATGGGAAAACTCTACCCTCAATGAAAGCCTTAAAAAGGTTCCTGAGAAGAAATCAAAGTTTACAAATCTATCGCAACAGAAAATTGAGAGGCTCTACACTCCTCAAACTGATTATACGAAGGACCTGGGTTTTCCCGGAGAATATCCTTATACTAGAGGAATACATCCTACTATGTATAGAGGAAGATTATGGACTATGAGAGAATTTGCAGGTTTTGGCACTGCGGATGAGACCAACAAAAGGTTTAAATATCTGTTGGAAAATGGCCAGATGGGACTGAGTGTAGCCTTTGATCTTCCTACATTAATGGGAAAAGATTCTGATGACCCAATTTCTGAAGGAGAAGTAGGCAGATGCGGGGTTGCCATAGATACATTATCTGATATGGAAATGTTGTTTAAAGATATACCTTTAGACAAGGTGACAACTTCCATGACCATTAATGCTCCGGCTGCAATACTTTTTGCTATGTATATTGCTTTGGCAGAGAAGCAGGGAGTAAGCCTTTCAAAACTTGAAGGTACCATCCAGAACGACATACTTAAAGAGTATATCGCGCAAAAGGAGTGGATCTACCCGCCTGCGGAATCTCTTCGTCTGATTAAAGATACCATCATCTATTCAGCAAAAAATACTCCAAAGTGGCATCCTGTTAGCATAAGTGGTTACCATATTAGGGAAGCGGGTTCTACAGCTGTACAAGAATTAGCATTTACTTTATATGACGGACTTACTTATGTGGCAGAAGTAGTCAATGCAGGTCTAGATATTGATGATTTTGCTCCAAGGCTTTCCTTCTTCTTTAACTCTCATAATGATTTTTTTGAAGAGATAGCAAAATTCAGGGCTGCAAGACGTATTTGGGCTAAGGAGATCAAAAAGAGCTATAAACCCAAGAACCCATCTTCATTAGCCTTACGGTTCCATACACAGACTGCCGGGTGTACTCTTACAGCACAACAGCCTTATGATAATATAGTCAGGGTAACTATTCAAGCATTAGCAGCTGTTTTAGGTGGTACTCAGTCATTACATACTGACTCTATGGATGAAACACTTGCTCTTCCATCTGAAAAAGCCGTAAGGATTGCACTCCGCACACAACAAATCATTGCTCATGAAAGTGGCGTTATAAACACAGTAGACCCTATAGGTGGTTCATATTATCTTGAATCGTTAACTAATCAAATGGAAAAGGATGTCTACAAATATTTTGAAAAACTAGATGACCTTGGCGGTATGGTACAGGCAATTGAAAAAGGTTTTCCCCAAACTGAGATTAGAGAAGTTAGTTATATCTATCAAAAAGAGATAGATAACCACGAGAGGATAATAGTGGGAGTAAACGATTTTATTACAGATGAAGAGGCCACGGTTGATACTCTTAAAATTGGGGATGAATTTGAGGTTAAACAAGTAAATAAACTGAAGATAATAAAGAGCGAAAGAGACTATGCTAAAGTAGAAAAAACCTTAGAAGTTTTAAAACAAGCAGCAAGGACTGACGAACCACTTATGCCAATGATTATAGATGCGGTTAAAGCTTATGCTACAATTGGTGAGATGTGTAGTGCGCTGAAAGACGTATTTGGAGAGTATAACGAACCAAAAACGATATGAAGGAATTGCACAATGAAAGCAAAAATATTAATAGGAAAACCTGGTCTTGATGGACATGACCGAGGCTTAAGAGCGGTAGCAAAGGCTTTACAAGTTGCGGGATTTGAGGTGATCTATTCCGGACTTTATCAAAGCCCTGAAGATTTTGTCGACAAGGCTATTAGTGAAAATGTTGACGTTATAGGCTTAAGTGTTATGACTGGAGCTTATAACGTAATTTTCCCCAGGGTCATGGAGTTGTTAGAGGAGAAAGGGGCCAATAATATTCCTGTCTTCGGAGGAGGTATTATACCAGAAGAAGATGTTCCAGAATTAAAAAAAAATGGTATAAAAGAGATCTTTCTTCCAGGTGCTACGTTGGAAGAAATTGTTGAATTTGTTAAGAATCTTTTAAATAAAAGAATAGCATAGTGACTTCCAGAGTTTAAGATTAAATGCAAAGATTATTAAGGGGTAAATATAGTGAGAAAAGTATATTTAGTTTCTGGAGGTGTAACAAAGTTTGCCAAAGCCAACCCTGAAAAGGACTTTAGACTTATGGTTAAAGAGGCCTATGATCAGGCGATCTCAGATGTCCCAAAGCTTAATCATGCCATGATAGACGGATCAGTAGTCTCGTATTTTTCCGATCACTTTACTCGCCAGCTTATGGCGGGTGCAATGGTTAACGACTTTCTTGGGTTATGTCCTAAACCTTCAAAGAGGGTGGAAGGCGGGGGGGCTACCGGTGGCCTATGTATACAATCCGCTTATGAAGATATCGCCTCTGGAAGAATGAATGTGGTAGTTGCTGCAGGTTTTGAGACTATGAGTCAGGTTAATACATGGAAAGGAAACGAATTTATCGCTTTAGCCTCTGATACAAACTTTGATTATCCGGTTGGAGGTTTTTATACAGGTTATTATGCTATGATGGTTGTAAGACATATGCATGAATTTGGAACCACACCTGAACAGATGGCTTGTGTTTCTATAAAGAATCACAAGAATGCCATATACAATCCTTTTGCGCAACATCCTGCTGAACTGACAATAGAAGATGTTAGAAAATCTGACATGGTTTCCTGGCCGTTGACCCGACTTGATTGTTGTACAATGAGTGATGGTGCCGCAGTTTGCATCTTGGCTGATGAGGATACCGCCTTTAAGGTATGTGATAATCCCATTCTGATAAAAGGTTTGGGAACAGGAACAGACAGTATGAGAATGGCTGATAGACCGCATGGGGATGTGATCCTCCTCCCAAATGAAAACAAAGATGATTACAAGGGACTTAAGTATCCCGGAGTACACTCATGCAGAGCTGGAAGAATGGCGGCTAAAATGGCATATGAAGATGCAGGGATAATCAATCCTATAGAAGAGCTCGACTTTATAGAACTACATGATGCCTTTACATCTTCTGAGATACAGACATACGAGGATTTGGGACTGTGCAAATATGGAGAAGGTGGTAGCTTTGTGGAAAAAGGTTATCCATTTATGGAGAACATAGATTATGGTATAAAACTACCGGGAAAAACAAAAATAGCGGTTAATCCTTCTGGCGGACTACTTGCATCAGGACACCCTATAGGCGCAACGGGGATTATGCAGGCGGTGTTTTCTATTTGGCAGTTACAAGGAAATATTAAAGAACAATTTGGAAATGATACCCTCCAAATAAAAGATGCAAAAAGAGGTCTAATCCATAGCCATGCAGGTACAGGAACTTATGTGGCGGTTACTATTTTGGAGAAAGTTTAGATGTCAAAAAAGATAAAAATATCTGAAACAGAAGATGGGACAATGCTTTTTAATGTTGATCCTATTATATTTAAAGACCATTATGAAATGGATTATCTGCACTCTTATGCACAGGATACGCCATTCTTTTCGGGACTTGCAAATGGCCTGCTTTTAGGTTCTGAATGTAAATCTTGTGGTTACAAGTATGCTACACCGAGAAAATACTGTATGTACTGTGGAAATGAAACCGAATGGCTTGAACTACCAAGTGTAGGAAGAATTCATTCGTGGACTACATGTTATTATGGTAGCCAGGCCTTCCTGAAAGAGACACCTTATAATTTGATACTGGTGGAATTTGAAGGTGTAAATACCCTTTTTTTATCTAGACTCATTGGAGTTGGTCAGGAAAATCTTGATATAGGATTAGAGGTTAAACCGAGATTCCTGAGGAATTCTAAGTTTAAAGCTACTGATGTCTATTTTGTATTGTCTGACGAAAATTAGAGATATTAATTAGAGAGAGATATCTAATGAGTATAAATACAATTGGAGTAATAGGAGCTGGTACTATGGGATTAGGGATAGCGCAGCTGTTTGCTCTTAATAATCATCCTGTTGTCCTTATGGATACAGAAATACAGATACTTAATTTAGCACTAGAAAGATTGAAACAATATACAAACTCAGTGTTATCGGGAAGAGTTTCAAGCCTTATTACTACCTCTACTGATATTGGGAATGCTAAAGAGTGCGACCTTGTAATTGAAGCAGTCTATGAAGATGAATCTGTAAAGATGGAAGTATTTCAAGCACTTAGTAAAGTATGTAGGGAATCAGTTATTTACGCTTCTAATACTTCCGCAATCTCAATTGACAAACTGGCAACCTGTGTGCCTAATCCTGTTAATTTTGTTGGGATGCACTTTATGAATCCACCAAAAGTGATGAAATTAGTTGAAATAATTAGAGGTAGCAAAACATCTGATAAAATTATTTATACTATAAGAGATTTGGCTATATCATTGGGTAAAATTCCAGTTATTGTTAATGATTCTCCAGGCTTTGTTTCTAATAGGTTACTATTTTCTTTAATAGGCGAAGCATTGCATCTTTTAGAAAATGGTATAGCAGACAAAGAAGATATAGATAATGTGATGCATTTTGGAATCAACCATCCTATTGGACCGATAATGCTTGCAGATTTAATTGGGCTTGATACTTGCAAAAACATAATGACTGTTTTATATAATGATTTACATGATGAAAGATATAAACCTCCACCTATCCTTGAATCCCTTGTTCTGGAGGGAAAGCTTGGAAAAAAAACAGGTGAAGGTTTTTATAAACATGCTTAGGGTAATACCCATAAATTAGAATGATAGAAATAACAAAACTAGTTCCTGAAAAAAGGAAAGGACTTATAGTTGTAATTACAGGTAATGGAAAAGGAAAAACAACAAGTGCTTTAGGTATAGCTTTAAGGGCATGCGGACATAATCTAAAAGTTTGCATAATCCAATTTATGAAAGGGGATCTGTATGCAGGTGAATGGGACGGAATAAAAAAGCTTAATGGTATGGTAGAATTATTTCATACAGGAAAAGGGTTCTGTGGTATACAAGGGAATCCTTATCCACATAAAGAGCACAGAAAGAACGCACAAGATGCCATAAACCTAGTACTAGAGAAAATAGAATCAGGCAAGTTTGACATAATCATTTTGGATGAGATTAATAATTCAATTAAACTACAATTAGTTGATCTAGAGCAGGTAATTAATATTATTAAAACGAAACCGCCTCTTTTGCATATGGTTTTGACTGGGCGGGATGCGCATCCAGAGGTTATTAAAATGGCAGATACGGTAAGTGAAATAAATGAAGTAAAACATGCTTATAGAAATGATATTGAACCGCAACCTGGAATTGATTATTAATGGTCTAGAAATTACTCCCATATAAAACATTTTCCATGGCATTTGGTTACGTTACGAGCATTTTTAGTAACCTCTATAACTCTAAGGCCCTTTAGTCCAGAGCCATAGAGTTACATTGTTTTGAATCCTTTATTTCACATTAAAACGGTCTTCCCATCTTCCATCATGCTCTGCATTACAAGCCTCTTCTGTATCAAATGAAACATGGCGCCTAATATTTTTGACTTTAATGTCTATCCTCTCAAGTTCATTTTTAATTAATCTTGAAATGTATTGATCCTTTAGCTGCTCACGAGCCGCAATAAGTTCAGCGTTTGTATCAAATATACATACTACTGCTAAACTATCTGGAAACTTATTGTAGTTTACAAAATGTGTGAGCCATTGAAATCCATTTACGTCAGATTTCGCAGTTTCACAAACTATAGTCAATGCTTTAATAATTTGATTATCTGTTTTTTTATTAGTTTTCTTCATGACGTATTCTTTATGACACATAACTCTCCACATTACTGGATTGCATGAAGCGTTGCGAAATCACTAGTTAGAGTTGATGAGATTTTTATGAACCTTTTTTAATGTATTTAGGATAAAGCTCTTCCATACAGTCTGGACAAATGCCGTGACTGAAGTCTGCTTCAGGATGCTTAATTAGATAATGTTCAACTGGGTGCCAATTGTCCTGTTTATCTCTAATGCTTTTGCAATTTGCGCAAATTGGGACCAAACCTCGTAAAGCTTGAAGTTCCATCAAATAATCTTTCAGTTTTTGGCGTCTGGGTTGTTTCTCCAGTTTGCGTCTGCCAAGGCGTCAGGAACAAGAAGCTTATCTTGTGTCTTGATCACTGTTTCGCAATAGAGACCAGAGCCAAATAACGTTTCCTTTTCTCCGGGGTGGTAAGGGTTTTCTTTGCTTTTGCTCGAAACGAAAACCTCAATTAAGGGGTCTATGAATCGCATAATTAATGCTGAGGGGATTCCAAGTATTTGAGCCAAAATATTCGCAATGTCCTGCCAGTCTTCTAGGATATTTGCAGGTACCACAATTTCAATTTCCTTTTCTATCATTATCTTACTCCCTACGTGCGAATCTGGATCTGCGAAGTGTACTTAAAAGATTTACGACAATTAGGTAACACTAACAATGCTTAGGAATTTATCTTTGCGCCCTATGAACTGATTAGAAATGGCATTATCACTTGGGCTGCTATCCTCGTCAACAATAAAAATTTGCATATTCTTTATGCTGTCAAGGGGCCAGTTTCTCCAGGAATGTGGAATTGCCAGCTCATTCTTCAACTTACCAGTACGTAATAACTTCGATATGTACCTTGGCTTTGGACTTCAACCATAGTCTTAATTGAAGATTTATTATCACTTATATGATCTCGTCACCTTCTTTCTTGTGTGACTTTCTTAATTTATATATCAATGGCCTTTTAGTTTTCTCTTTATTACTTTGATGGTTGGATTTAGTAGGTAAATACTCTATATTACCTTTACTCTTTAATTTATTAACTTTATTCTGGAAACTGGTTTGATCTTTTATGGGCTTTATTAATTTCGCATTAGATAATAATGATTTAGGGGGATTTTCTGTAATTTGAATATGAGATTCACCACTAATCGGGGCACAAATATCAAATCTTTCTGCATTCTCAATAAAGAATGAGCAACCAAATGCAATTTGCATAATTTGCAAATGAGTATCTGGAATATAAGGATAGGGAGAAAGCCTATTAATCACGGAATTAAATCCTTTTTCACTATATGTAATACTATCACTATGTTCTGATCTCTCTTCAATGCTACCTAAACAATTAAGCTCTTCGTTCATAATTCCGAAATTCAATTCAAAATCTTCCGATTTATTATTAATTAAATCTTCTGCTTTCTGAAATTCTATTCCTGACCAGACATCAAGTAAATCCCAATGGTTGGATAGTATCCAAGGTGATGCATAGCGTAAAAACCAAGCTTGATCAAGACTTACTGAAATTCCCTCAATACAATCAATAGGTCGTTTTCTTGAATCGTGGTATGCCGTACGTCGGAACCTGACTAATATATATGAACTTGCCATTTCTATCAAAAAGAATGGACATAAATCAGACTGTTGGCTCTGCGAAAAATAATTTCTAACATCGTCAGACCAAATGATTGACTCTAACTCCCGAAGTTCATCCGAATTTATATATTCTGGGACGATCATCCATCTATAATCCACATTCTGGGTACGTGAGAACAAAATATTATGATATTTCATGTTAACATTCCCACTTTATATTCTGCCATTTCTTCTAACCTTTCGACAACCTGACTTATGCTTTGAAGGCGATTGTAATCTTCTTCCATTTCTCTTCTCAAATCTTTCAATACTTCATTATCTGTTTTGCTTCCATTAAATATTTTGAATGTTTTCTTAATAGCACCAAAGAATCCCATATATTTAGCTTCAATTTCGTCCTTTTTGCTTTCAATCTGTTTTATGTGATCGTTTATATCTTCTTGATCATGTCTTAAAATGCTACCCGTACAAAACGCAATAATACTTGAAATGTTAAATGGTTTTGGAAAACCAGTTATATCACCGTCTGAGTTAACGTTTCCGTCACCCATAGTTGAGGTTGGAATTATACCGCCGCGCCAATTTCCATTTCGTTCAATAATGTCCTTCAATGGTTCGAAAGTTCGTATTCCATGTTTAACTAAACGATCGTAATTTTTTGACTTCCATTCTCTAGGTATGGCATCACATTTAGTTAAAGCTATTAAAAATGTTAACTTTGCGTCAGGATAATCACGTGCATAACCCATTAAAATCTGCATAATTGCATCGGCACCAGAATTGAAAGCCGCTTCATCAGGATTGCAAGATTCTACTAGTTTCTGAGCATCAGCAAATAGAATAACAGCATTGCTTGCAGCAATATTTGCATGAACTTCTGCAGTTTGTTCATTATCTAATGTTGGTTCGTCCAGAAAACCGCCGCGATAGTCAATCCAATCAAAGTTGGCTTTCTTTTCTCCCTTATAAAGAAGTTCCAGCTGATAATGAGAAATGCCTGCAGTACCATGTGGCCATTTGTGCTGTGCAAGCATTCTATAATCTTTTTCAAATTTATGGGTATCACGAATTACGTCAGAAAAATTGGCTCCAGGTGCCCAAATTGAAAAACCCTCATACTCCCGTCGTGTAAAAGTCGCAAAAATGCCTGCAGAAAAGACCGTTTTGCCGCTACCGGATGTACCTACCATTGTAATTTTCATATGTATCCTTTAACTTTGCTTTGCATAATTTTTATACTTATAATTTAAATTAAGCGATTATTCATACAATATAATCCAGCCAAGAGGTTCTACTCTCCTCTTGGCTCTATATCTTTCATAGCTTTTTATATTGTTTCTTGTACTTTGTGTCAATCTTCATTTTCACCATCAAACGAGAATTGCTTGGAGCTATCTATAAGAGTGTTCTTTTCTTTACTAGGTGTGATTGGACTTCTTTAATTGTATTGCTCAATACAACAACTCCTTTTTCCTCATATGGCCATTTAAGAAAACCCATAACCATTTCCATAGAGTTTCTACATATGACCATAATGTGGCGAAGCCCAACCAAAATACAAGATTCCGGATACTGGATTCTAGATACTGGATACTGGCAATCAGTTAGATTTCTAGTTTTTTTCAAGATTTAATATGAAAAAGAGGCAAACTCAATCTAAGATATAACATTTTAAGATGGCATAATAAATTATCTAGCTTCTAGTATCAAGCATCCAGTAACTATACCGTTTCAAATAATTTAACAATGCATGGTAAAATTTTCTTTCTAAAAAACAAGTTTTTTACAGTGTAATACTATAATGCTATCCGATTACTCTTTATAACCGTAATATTATGTACTTTCAGGGGTGTCTGCAACCATTAAACCAGTCAATGCTTTCATCTTTTATAGCAATGAAATTATCTGAGCTAGTAGCGATATTAACAGATACTTTCATTGTTCTCTCGGTTTTGCATAAGAATAAATTTAGCTGCTTATTTGCTCAAATGACTGGTTAGCATTATTACTTCTACTCTTTTAATCGTCAACTCTGTTTTTATTCATTTACTGTATCAGATGAAAACTTAACTTAGAAGTGATTTCTGCTTTTAAGGTTTGACTATGCCAAGGCCTCTATCCTGCAAAGGAAATAATAAACCTGTTATCAATAATTCCCGCGCGGTCCTATGCAGCGAAAAATAAGAATCCCATTACTCATTTCCAATGTAAAGCAATAATACAGATCTATAATAATGCGCCATCTATCAGGGTATTCATCTATTTCTTTTACCTGAAGTGACGGATCTTTTGTATTTATTAATAGAAGAGGGATAACCTTGTTGAATATCTTTTCATGTGTTCGGCCTAGAAGGTTTATAGAATCTTTATCAAAACGACTTGTTATCTTAATTATCATTTTGGTTTTTTCCAAATTTTCCTGTATTTCATTAATTTTGTGGGAAACTGTAAGATTTCCTGTTTTAATACAATCGTCTGCCTCTTTTTCAGCCTTTTCCCAGTTATAGGTTTGAAAGTATGGAGGGAATGGTTGCAGGCTGTATTTGATAGATTCTGATGGGTTTTTAAAGAAATTTTCTAGATCAAAGACCATTATTAATCTGGTAAAGTTAAATGACAAGAAATAAATTAGCGAGTAAGGGCTCATTTAAAAACAACTTAACATTTTAAGAAAACAAACTGTTTCAAATCGCCTTGTCCCTCTTTTGCTAATTAGAATAATAGAAAACATAATTCAGGAAGTGAATACAAATTTCCAATTAATAATTCTACTGTAAAACAAACAGAAATCCATACTTTATTCTGAATTCTGTCTCCTGACTCCTGTATTCTGGTTGCGGCTTTGCCGCGATATGCAATTTAATCTAACAAACGCATGTATGGAGATAAATATTGTTTGTGGAAGTGTCTTCATGTTTTCTATCTAATGGTGAGTTGAGCTGAAGGTTCTGGCCTTACGAATTGTCATACGTTACTTTTTACCGCTATTCCCAACGCGACAGACACGCGATTCTCACTAAGATTACAAACATAATTGTTTAGTTTGTCCTTAGCATTATTTCCCATTAAGAGATGAATTCCTATTGGAGGCGGACCATGATCTTCGATCTGTGCTGAAACCCTCTCAAAAAAATCAATGGACTCCTCAACTTTTACTATCCATTGATCAATTTCTAGTCCTACTTGCTCTATGGTTGAGCGTGCTTCTTTTTCAGTTACCAGAGCACTAATTGATTCGTCTTCAGCCCATGGCGCTGGATAAAATGGTGAATCTCCCATACCACGAAAGATATCATGGAACAGAAGACGTCCGCCTGGTTTTAAGACTCTAGCTATTTCAGAGTAAAATCGCTTTTTATCAGCAATATTCATCTGCACATGCTCAGTCCATACAATATCAAAGATACCATCTTCAAACGGAATTTCAAGGGCGCTTCCATGACATAGTTTTATCATATTACTCAGTCCAACAAGTTCCGTAAGCTTCGTTCCAACGGATACGTACTCCTTTGTAAGGTCAATACCTATAACATTACACTCATATTGTTCCGCCAGATACCTGGCGGTACCTCCCAGGCCGCAGCCAACATCAAGTACAAGATCAGATTTATTCAAATTCGCCAATTCTGCAACTTCAAGAGTTGACTCTCTCCCTCTGGTGTGAAACGCATCAACAGGAGCTAAGTCATTGACAGTCAGTGAATCAATATTTTTGCCGGCTAAATTGAGCCCAACTTCAATCTTCTCCATGATTCCCCCGAATCCGTAATGTTTGTCGACCAATACATCGTTATTCACCATTTTTTTTCTTCCCCATATTCTAATATTTTCCGCCGAGGTAGATAAACTTTTAGTATAACATTATTGACTCTATCCGTACTTGAGTAAAAACAATTCGTACTAGACTATCAGAATAAAAGATTTCTAAAGGTGGCATGTTTACTTCTTTTGGTACACACAAGTGCGGATAAAATTTTGTTGAACGAAGTTGTGACATCTATGTGTATTCAATTACGAGGCTTCTTTTAATTTTGATGGTATTATTTTATTTGCGTTTAATTCTAATTTTATACCTTTTCATTCTTTTTTTCTATCTTCAATTTAATAAATTTCGTTATCGAATTTATGACTCTGAAAGATTATATGGCTGCTTAGTTCCAACCTATTTAATGAGAACGAGTATCTCAAGCATAAGCAATTAATTTAAAGTAAAGAAACTAATCTTTGGTTTTGTAGCTTTTATAGTATTACCCTGTGAGAACTTGTTTTTTAAGAAAGAATTTTTAGTTACAACTTGTTAAGTTTCATTATTATTGATAGATCCTGGACACTGGATGCAGGGTATTATCTTGATTTACGAACAAGGATTAACGAATAGGGATTTAAGATTTTAATGTCTAAACGGGGACTTCAAAACCAAATCATGTTTTATTATTGTTTGCTAATGATGTATGGGCGCAATACAAAAAAGTGAGATCATGCTACCGTAACCATTGTTGCCCAGATAAACATCAATTATATTATAAATATCGAACATGAAATGTAGAAGTACCAAGTTTATTGGCTGGTTTAACTCATTTAACTCGTAACAAGGCTGAAGCCTTGTTACGCACTGTCCCTAGAGGCTCAGCCTCTCCTTGTTTTATGGAACAAACAATTTCACATCCATAATACTAGTTTCAGCGCCAAAAATATAGAAACAGAATTAACAAATGTCATTGTAATGAAATAAGGCTGGTTATTTTAAAATGTATTGTATTTGCTGCTCGTTATTTTACAAGAGGCAGAGCCTCTTTGAACAGTGCGTAACAAGGTAGAAGCCTTGTTACGAGTCTCAAATGCTCTCATTCGACATTCAAATAGGCTATCACTTTTTTGTATCACACCCTTATGTATTGTATAACAAACACAAATCTATGCTTTATTCTGAATTCTGTCTCCTGACTCCTGACTCCTATATTCTGTATTTTGGTTGCGGCTTCTGCGCATTATTTATGACTGGTGTCATTTGGTAATTGACTACCTTTACTGCCCTATGCTAAACTCGAAATATTAGATCTTTTGTATCTATTCAGTTCAGTCAAAACGGGAATTATTAACCAGAAGTCAGAAAAAGGTTTCAATACGATATTTTTCATTTAATTGTCTGGTAAAACATCTGTAAGTTTGCTATTCAACTTAAATATTTACTGATCTAATCTGGTAATTAAGCTTTATTCAGAATTCTGACTTTTGACTACTGTATAATAAATTGTTAGATCTTTTATCTTAAAAAAGAGTAATTTAGATTTTAAAAGAGAGGAGGTTAAAGTGGCGCTCACAAATGATCAAATAGGTAGATATAGCAGACACTTAATATTGCCCGAAGTTGGAATGGAAGGGCAGGAGAAGATTTGTAATGCCAGAGTCTTATGCATAGGCACCGGTGGATTGGGTTCTCCTCTTCTTATGTATCTTGCTGCTGTTGGTATCGGGAGATTAGGGATCGTGGATTTTGACAAGGTTGAAAAGAGTAATCTTCAGAGGCAGGTGATTCATGGTGAAGATTGGGTAGGGCGGTCAAAAGTAGAATCTGCAAAAACTAGAATAAATGTTACTAATTCCGATGTAGATGTGGTTACTTATGAGGCCAGGTTAACATCGGAAAACGCAATGGATATTATGAAAGAGTATGATGTGATTGTGGATGGGACTGATAATTTTGCTACGCGATTCTTGGTAAACGATGCTTGTGTGTTATTGGGAAAACCAAATGTTTACGGCAGCATTTTTCGTTTTGAAGGGCAGGCATCAATATTTGATGCTAGAAAAGGTCCATGTTATCGCTGCTTGTATCCTTCTCCGCCTCCTCCTGGGGAAGTGCCTAGCTGTGCAGAGGGTGGAGTGCTTGGGCTTCTTCCTGGTATTGTCGGTTTAATTCAGGCGACTGAAACCGTAAAGATTATTCTTGGTAAAGGTGATACCCTTTTAGGGCGGCTATTAAATTTTAACGCTATGAATATGACATTTAGAGAGTTTAAACTCAGAAAAGATCCTGAATGTGTAATTTGCAGTAGTAGTCCTACCATAACTAAGCTTATAGATTATGAAGATTTCTGCGGACTTGGTCAAAAGGAAGAGTCTGTAACGGATTCTGATAACAATCTGGAGATAACACCAGAGGAAGTGAAAGGGATGCTGGATGAGAATAAACAGTTTTATCTAATAGACGTAAGGGAACCAGATGAATTTACGATCTGCAAGATAGAAGGTGCAATCCTGATTCCCCGTGGTGATCTCAAAAACAGGATAGATAGCTTTAATGAGGAAGATGAGATTATTACCTACTGTCATAAAGGCATGCGTAGTCTTATGGCCGTAGATTTTCTTAAACAGGCAGGTTTTAATAATGTTAAGAGTATGAGTGGGGGGATTGATGCGTGGTCAAGAAATATAGATTCCTCAGTACCAATGTATTGATACGATGATTGTTTTTATGCCGCATATTCATCAAGGCATAAATAGTAATTAAATTAGCGCTTACGGCGAATTTTTTAGCCTCTAAAATCTTAATCCTAATCGTACTCTTAATCTAATCCACACACAATGATTACCATTAAGATTATGAACATAGCTCTTATTTGATCCTGAATGGGTGCAACATATTTTCCAGATTCATAGTTGATTTATGTTACGCCCTTACAGGGCTATAGTTTTTGTTCTTGTCCCAGGGCGCTGCCCTGGGCTGGTATATCAGCCCCTTTCAGGGTCAAATAAGAGCTATGGTCATAATCTTAATCGTTATGGATGGATTAAAATCACGATTAAGAATTCGATGTTGACTCGATAGTGAAAAAGTCCACCGACGGTGCTAATTAAATAGTATAGGCATTTTCATTTTAAGACTCTGATAGTTGTTTCTTTAAATTGTTTTAATCTTGATTTAGACACCCCTAAAGAGATGAGTTAGATCCGTACGTTTTTGGTTTAATCGACTCAAACCTGAAGGTTTGAGTTACATTTCGTAACTCAAGGCTTTAGCCTTGATGATGTATGGGAGAAAATGCTCGTTTGTGATAGGAGACGCTTCTCGTTGGAGATTCTAGTACGCCGAAGGTGCTAATTAAATTATTTAGTTTCAATACGGAAATAAAGGTTCTAGATTTACTTGTGCCCAGAAGTTTCAAGATTTAACTATCGTTGCCAACTTTTCTAAGTAAGAATGAGTTATTTTTTGTCTTTGTTAAATCTTCAGCAAAATTTAAACGTACCTC
>JAIQZO010000051.1 GCA_021777055.1 Candidatus Anammoxibacter sp.
TCCTGATTTCCTAAGACGAACTGCTTGGTTGCGTATTTGCTGTTGTACTTCGGTTGGTAGTTTTCTACCGTCGATTTTTTTCATGCAAATATTATAACATATTACCTTACAACTGTCCCCTATTTAATTGCCGGGTTAATAGAAGCCGTAGGGGCAATGGATCGGCTGGTTATCCTCGGACGGCCCGGCGGAGGCAAGAGTACCCTTTCAAATCATATCGTAACAACCCTGGCCCACATCAGGCTTGGCAGATCGAAAATAGTTGAGAAACTACCGGGCTGGAGCGAGGATACTCCAACCCTGCCTGTCAGGATAGTTCTCAGAGAGTTTGCTTCATGGGTGCCGGAGGAGACAAAACCCGTTACCGACGGACTCGTGTGGAATTACCTGGAGTTCTTGTTGGATACGTGGGGGTGTACGAAATACATTGATCCTCTTAAGCAGGAATTGGATAAAGAAGGTGGCCTTATCATTTTCGACGGCCTTGATGAGGTGCGAGAGGATGATGAGAGAAAACGTACAATGATAGTGAAAGCCCTTAAAGATTTTGCAGCACCACTGGATAAATGCCGGATTATAGTTACTTGCCGTGAGTACGCTTATAAAAAGGACGATTCCTGGCGACTGCCTGAAGCGGATTTCACTGTGGTGGAACTTGAACTGTTTGCAGACGAACAGGTCAAGACCTTTACCGAAACGTGGTATAAGGCCACCGCTAAATGGAAGGGATGGGACTTGGAACGTTGCTCTTATGAGTCGGGCGTATTATATAAAGCGGTCAAATCGTTTCCTCACCTAAAGGAGCTTGCCCAATATCCACTCCTGTTAACACTCATGGCACAGGTCCACGGACGTGACAGATATCTGCCCCAGGATAGGGCGGATTTATATGAGAGGGCGGTTATGCTACTTTTATCACATTGGGAAAACAGGATTGTTCGTGATGAGAAAGGTGGCCTTGCTGTTGAACAAGGGATAATCATGAAATTGGGTATAAGGAGTGATGCCGTTAGAAAAACCCTGGAAAATGTCGCTCTTGAAGCGCATAAGAGACAGCTGGGCGAGAGTGGAGATAATCAACAATGCGCCAATATTTCCCGTGAAGACTTGCGACAGGAGTTAAAGGCGTCCCTAGGTATTGATTGGAACCAGGCGGAAGAGATAATCGGCTACATACATGATAGGGCTGGTCTTTTACTGGCAAAAGACAATAAGACCTTTACTTTTCCTCATAGAACTTTCCAGGAGTTTCTTGCCGCTGCTTGCATTAAAAGGATGGGAGATTTTGAAGATTATTTAAAGGAACGGATTTACGACGACCTCCCATGGTGGCGCGAAGTTTTTCTCCTTGCTGCCGGTTCGTCCAGAAAGACACCGAAAAATATACATGATCTTGTTGATGCCCTGATTTCAGAGAGTTGTGATGAAGCGGAGATGACCTCAAATATTGTTTCGCACGCAATATTAGCAGCGCAGGCAATGGATGAGACCGGTTTTACTGCAAGCGTAAAGGAAGAACAGTTAAACAAACCTGCCAGATATTCCAGGATTCATAGGCGCGTTCAGGGGTGGTTATTGAAGGCAATCACAGATGACAAAATGTTAAACCCTGTAGAGAGGAGTTCTGCCGGAACAGCGCTTGCCAAAATCGGTGATCCACGTTTTGATCCGGAGAGATGGTATTTGCCGAAAGGGGAAGATTATGGTTTTGTCACAATTAAAGCCGGTGAATTTCAGATGGGAAGCACCAAAGATGATTCTGAAGCACTTGATAGTGAATTCCCGCGCCATAAAGTTAAGGTTCCTGAATTTTACATATCAAGATATCCGGTTACGGTCTCCCAATTCAGCCTGTTTATAGAAGATAGCGGCTATGATGCGGGTAAAGATTGGCAAAGAGGCGCGGATAACCATCCAGTAGTTTATGTTTCGTGGAATGACGCGTCTGCCTATTGTGATTGGTTGAGTAAAAAGCTTAATGATATTGGAATTGGAGAAGTCCGTCTTCCCACTGAAGCGGAGTGGGAAAAGGCTGCTAGAGGTGAGAATGAAGATATATATCCATGGAGAAATAAACCGGACTGCAATAAAATGAATTATAATGAAACAGTTATTGGAGGTACAACTCCTGTGGGTTGTTTTTCCGGGTCGAATAATCCTTACGGATTATCAGATATGAACGGTAATGTATGGGAATGGGTGGAAGATGATTGGCATGGTAATTATAAAGGGGCTCCGGAATATGGAAATGCCTGGATTGATAAACCTGATAGGGGCTCTGACCGGGTGATTCGTGGCGGTTCATGGGCGTACAACGGCAGGGATTGCCGTTCGGCTTACCGTTTCAGGAGCACTCCTGGCCACCGTGGCAGCAATGCTGGTTTCCGGCTTGTCTTGCCCAGCTCAACGAATCGGTGGATGCCGATCCGCTGATCCGAATGAAATCCTGTCCCTGAGTTATAGTCAGTTAGTTTATATGAGATTCAGGGCGAAAAGAGAGTGCCATACCGGGGTTGGTAACAGGATTGGATGATTTTGTGAAGATCCTGGTATGGTTTATTTGTAGAACTAAATAGAGGAAGAGTATGAAAATACGATATCTGCACATATCAGATCTTCATCTTGCAAGATCTGAAAATGGTAACGCGGTCGATGTATTTAATCAGGATGTGGTGACATATTCAATGATTGAGAAGATTAATGAGCTTGGTTCTGATATCGATTTTATCATCATTACAGGTGATTTAGTTCGTTCAGGCAAAACTGATGAATTTGATGTGGCTGAAGTTTTTTGTGAGAAACTTTTGGATGTTTGCGGATTAGGAAAGAAAGACCTATTCATTGTTCCCGGAAATCATGATTTGGATAGGTATCAAATTACGAAAAGACAGATAGAACGTTTATACCCTTTTGTAGATCAAGAAGAGATTAGCGAGTTTTTTGCTGACGGTGATAATTTTCCTAAAGTCATGCGTAAATTTGCAAATTTTAATAAATTTGCTTCAAAAGTTTTAGGAAGAGAACTGTTTAACAACGAAACTATCTCTTTTCTTGAACCTCTGAAAATTCGTAAGGATGGCAATGAATACATAGTTAACCTAATGGGACTTAATTCAACACTCTTTGCGGGATACGATGGGGATGACCGGCAGAAACTGGCTTTGGGATTATATCAGGTTGACCCTCTTATTCGCAAATTGGAGGGCGATAACCTTAGTATAGGGTTTCTTCATCATCCGTTTGCATGTCATCATCCAGAGGATTTGGTTAGCAAAAACATGTTGACGGATAGACTCGATATGATAGTTACGGGTCATCTTCATGAGACCGCAAATGAACATCTGTTTAATTCCGCAGGAAGATGCACTTTCATCGGAGCAGGGGCAGCCTTTGAGAAAAGAGATAAAGAGAATTCGTTCAATATTGCAGAAATTGATACGGAATCGGGTAAAGGTAGGGTACAGTTCTATAAATATCTTTCCGGTTATAACATATGGAAAGAGAATACTGATGCTAATCCACATGAAAAGGATGGCGGTTTCTTTTTTCAAATC
This sequence comes from Candidatus Anammoxibacter sp., assembly GCA_021777055.1. Classification (GTDB taxonomy): domain Bacteria; phylum Planctomycetota; class Brocadiia; order Brocadiales; family Anammoxibacteraceae; genus Anammoxibacter_A. The sequence goes on from JAIQZO010000051.1 coordinate 3,555, forward strand.
CGACGTGTGGATCAAGAGAAAAGTGATAATGAAGAGATAACAGAAAATGGAGTCGGAGAACGTAAAGATGCATCTGGAAAAACCGACGTATCATATGATCCAATTGAAGAATTAAAAGCGTACAGGAACATGTTGATAGTGTCTCTTCAATCCCTTCCTTTACGTGGAATAGATGTGGGGGGCAGTGATCCCACAAAAAATAATGAAAAGATGGAGCTTGAACGTGTTTATGTAAACCTGGACACAAAGTCCAGTGTGGAAAAAGGAGATAAAGAAAAGAGTAATGATCCGGGAGAGTTGGAACATAAAGAGACACGTTTGCTTTCAGCGTTGGAAGCTGCTGCAAGAAATCGTAGTTTGGTAATACTTGGTGATCCCGGTTCGGGAAAATCCACTTTTATTAATCATCTTACAATTTGTTTTGCTGTACAGGAAAGACATACTGATTATAGGGATGAAGAGGGTTGCATTATATGGCCCGAGGCGGAAAACGATCTTTTACCAGTTTATGTTGTTTTGCGAGATTTTGCGAAATCTGTCTATGATACAGGGACAAAGGCAGCGGCAAGGCATTTGTGGGAATTTATATGTAAGCGTTTAAAGGAGCAAAAACTGGACCATGCGGATAAACTTGTTGAGGATGCACTTATTAATGGAAAAGCAATAGTACTTTTGGATGGGTTGGATGAGATTTCGGAGAAAGAGGCTCGTTCGTTTGTTCGGGACGCAGTAGAGAAGTTTTCTCAACGATACAACAGGAGTAGATTTGTGGTTACCTGCCGTGTACTTTCCTATCAAGACGAGAAGTGGCGTCTGGATGATAAACGTTTTCCGGCCTTTGAACTTGCCCCTTTTGATAGCAATAAAATCGATACATTTATAGATACCTGGTACACTGATCTGGTACGAATGAAGACCATATCTTCAGAATCAGCTAATAACCTGATGTCTAAACTAAAGGATGCGGTAAAACGAGATGATTTGTCCCGTATTGCAAGTAATCCTTTGCTTTTGACTGTTATGGCTCTTGTTAATACGCACAAGGGCAGGCTTCCGGATGCGAGGGCCCTGTTGTATGAGGAAACAGTTGAGATCCTGCTTTGGCGCTGGGAACAGATTAAAAGGAGTGATGAGCGAAACATTCCAAGGTTGCAGGAGTTGTTATTAGATGTTGAAAGGACAGATATTGATCTCAAGAAAACCCTTTGGCGATTAGCATTTAACGCTCACAAAGAATCTGAAGGAGCAGGAAGTGATACCCTTGCAGGAATTGCGGAATGGGACCTGTTAAAAGGTTTAGCTACACTGCATCCTGAAGGAAGTATGGATTGGGCACGACAAGTAGTTGAAACTACCAAGATGAGGGCAGGCCTGTTGATTGAACGAGATGTGGAAGTGTACACATTCCCGCATAGAACGTTTCAGGAGTATCTGGCCGGGGCCCATTTATCATCGCTGAACAATTTTGCGGAAGAGGCGTTGTCACTATTTGAATCATCGAGCGTATGGAGGGAAGTTATATTATTAGCGGTGGGACGGTTGGTATATCTAAACGGTGATATTGATAAACCAATAGCATTAGTGAGCAGATTACGTGTCGCTTCAGATGGTAAGGATGAAATTGATTGGCGTAGAATATGGCTAGCGGGCGAGATCCTGGTGGAAGTAGGGAAAAACAGGATAGAAGATGATCGTCTCGGGGTGGAACAAAAAAAGATAGTTCAAGGCAAACTTGTGGAGCTGTTAGAGGGAGGTCATCTCAAACCGATAGAGAGGTCCAAGGCCGGTACCGTGCTCGGACAGTTGGGAGATCCGCGGTTCAATCCTGAAACGTGGTATCTGCCTGATGATAAAGACTTAGGGTTTGTTGATGTCCCCAAAGGTCCGTTTTGGATGGGAAGTGATAGTGATTATGATAAAGATGCTTTTGACTGGGAAAAACCAAAACATAAAGTTGATTTAGATGAATATTACATGTCAAAGTATCCTGTTACGGTCGCGCAATTCAGAGTATTTGTAGAAGAGACCGGTCATGATGCGGGTGAGAACTGGCATAAAGGTGCGGATAGCCATCCTGTGGTTTATGTTTCGTGGAATGACGCGGCGGCCTATTGTGATTGGTTGAGTAAAAAGCTTAATGATATTGGGATTGGTGAAGTCCGTCTTCCCACTGAATCGGAGTGGGAAAAGGCTGCTAGAGGTGAGAATGAAGATATATATCCATGGGGAAATAAAGCTGATAGTGATAAAATGAATTATTATGAGACAGGTATTGGAGGTACAACTCCTGTGGGTTGTTTTCCCGGGTCGAATAATTCTTACGGATTATCAGATATGAACGGTAATGTATGGGAATGGGTGGAAGATGATTGGCATGATAGTTATAAAGGGGCTCCTGCAACTGGGAAAGCCTGGATTGATAAACCTGATAGAGGCTCTTTCCGGGTGATTCGTGGCGGTTCATGGGCTCACCACGGCTGGCTTTGCCGTTCGGCGTCCCGTGACTGGTTCACTCCTGACCGCCGTGACTTCCTTACTGGTTTTCGGCTTGTCTTGCCCAGGTCAGTGGATAAAGCAAGTGAGTAAACGGAGCACGTAATCGAGTGAATCAGATGCGTAAGGCCGTGCCGGAGCAGGCCTGTAGCGATCTGATTCGTCTCGATGGAGTGCGTAGTGTTTGTTTGTAGGTAAGGAACAATTTAGCAATTTAGGGCCACCCATTAACAGGCTGTCTGAGTTGTGTTACGAGAGAGGAACAGTATTGGCTCTGACCTTGAATTCAGAATATGGTAGACATTGGAAATGTTAAATCGGTAATATTTCCCTATGGTACGTTCCAAGCGAAACAATATGATGAAGAAATTTATCATATAATGTTACGAGGAGTTGATAGGAGTAAAATATTCAAAGATAGTGGAGATTATATCCGTTTTGTATCCTATTAAGAAGAATCAACAGAGAAGTTTAATATAGAGATCTTTGCTTTTGTTTTAATGACAAATCATTACCATCTATTATTGAGGACAAGCGCGACAAATATTTCTAAGGTAATGCTGTTGATACAGGCTGCATATAGCATATACTACAATCGTAAACGTAATCTTAGGGGGCACATTTTTCAAGGGAGATTCGTTTGGGCTTGGCGGTTTTAGGCGGTAAATAATTCTACATGTTTGTAATTGATTACTTTGTCGTCATATGTGATCAATTTTGAATTCATTATCCGTGGAGTTGCGACAATCATTTGATCTGAGGGATCTCCATGAAATGTTCCAGGATGGCAACATGATTCCAGATAAATGTCTATAGAGAGTTCATGTACCAATATGCCTTTAGTTATAGCGGCTTTAATCCATGTTCGTAATGGTAAAGAAAATTTTATTTTTCCTTTTTCGTTTAGTTTACAGACTTACCAAATTGAGATTGAAGATATATATGCTTCATTTTTTCGTTTAAACCGATCTATTATCCTACTGATGTTTTGATTAAGGCGTTTATCGCCAGTGAGATAGCAAATCCAGATATGTGTATCAAGTAATATCACTAATCAGTCTCCCATGCTTTGCCAATACTGAAGATATCTTCATCTTGATCGATGAGTGTTCCTTTAATATTTATCTCCTTTGTTTGGTCACTTATAGGAATCACTTTGGCAAAAGGTTTGCCTCGTTTAGTTATAGTAATCGACTCTCCTGAATTATGAATGTCATCTAAGAGCTTTAATGATTTTGCTTTGAATTCAGATATTCCAATTTTCATGCTTATCCCTTTATTTTATTAAGTGTTCTGCTATGAATATTATTCCTACGGATTCTATGTAGTCAAATCGATTTGACTATTCTGGAATAACATAGTGCGGCAAAGCCGCAACCAAATTGCGAATACAGAATGCAGGAGACGGAATTCAGAATAGAGCATAAAATTGTAGAAATATACGGAGTGCAAGGTTTATTTTGCTGATATCAGATAGTAATATAATCTTAAAATAGGTTTTTTTACAAGATTAATCATTACCCGATTCAATGGATCTCTAAATCTTTACAAAACGATTGAATTACATCTGGTGGAAACTGTTAATTCGAATCTTGCATCTTCCATTTCTATAATTGAATCCCTAGCAAAATAAATTTTGCACTCCGATTAACCTAATCAAAGCTGCTTAAAATTCTTTTAAAAAAGAAGTTTTTATAGGGTAATACTATAATAAATTATAAAAAATGAATTGTTAAATGTACATTTTTCTTATTGCTTAGGACTTATATGTGGCAATGTTAATATTACTTTGGTGTTTGAATTAGTGCAAATATTTTGATATACTTTATTATTAATTTTAGATGATAAGAAAAACGATGATTAAGTGTTATTACTGGAATTCTAAGCATTAAGTTTATCTCTTAATGTTGAAGTTTGAGATCATTAGGTGATTTTTCTGCTTGAAATTGTCGTTAGTTGTTTTTTGCGGAAGTGGTGGAACCGGCAGACACCCTAGCTTAAGGGGCTAGTGTCTATTGCAGACGTGGGGGTTCGAATCCCCCCTTCCGCACCATTAAGTTTTATAAGTGCCTATGTTGAGGTTTTATATTCTTTATTGTGTTAATAGGAGATTTCTATGATGCGAAATCCTAATTTAAGGTTAATAGCGTTATTGGCTTTTTGTACTTTTGCTATCTCCGTTTTCGTACCAACAGCATTTGCGAAAAAGAAATTTACTACTAAAGAGGAGCGCGAGGTTAGCCACACAATGAGAATGTTGCAGTTAAATACGGAAAATCTGCATATTGCATTCGAGAAAAGAGATTGGAAAGAGGTTGGAAAGCTTGCAATGTCTATCCATGATTCTTGCGCTAATATAGAGTCACGAGGTGATATGGATGTTCCTTTGGAGTTCGATGATTTTCGGATATATGCAGAAAATTTGCATGATTACGCAGAAAAGCTTGTAGATGCAAGTAAGAGTGAAGATATTGAGTCTGCCAAGGTCGCCTATAAAGCTATGGAAAAAACGTGCGTAAACTGCCACAAGAAGTTTAGGTGATTAAAAATAATAATCTTTTGTTTCCTCAGATAATAATATTAAAAGTATCTTTTAATATTATCTCCCCTGATTTAGTTACCATAATCGCAATCTGAAGCGCAATTAAAATTTACAGATGTTCAACGTTAAAAATTAACGAATTAAATTAGAAAATTTAATGGCATGGATAGACGTGTTTATCTATGACTGTTACTTCACTCTAGATCAAATTTTCTTCTGTTTTAATTTCTCTCCTTCTATTCATTTCCTCTAAATTCATCAAAGTATGATACGCAAATGAACATTAAATCTTTCTGTTGCATTATATTTGGGATTACAGTTTTAATTATTTCTCTTCCTGTCTCAGGAGGTGAAAAGAGACAAGCCGGAAACGCAGTGTATGTTGGGAAAGATATGATACGAAATTATCATCCAACGCCTGCACTTAAGATAGATACACATCCCATAGAAAGACCTCGGTTTCCAGTTGTAGATATACATACACATTTTGGTATGGATGTGGATCCAGGTCTCTTGATAAAAAAAATGGATGAGCTTGGGGTTAAACGAATAGTAAACCTTAGCGGCGGGTGGGGTGATAAACTTTCCGATCTGATTGAAAAGTTTTACCGACCGCATCCAGATCGTATAGTAATCTTCTGTAATATCGATTTTTCTCAAATAGATGATCCTAATTTTACAAAAAATGTAGAGACTTACATGGAAGAAGCTCATGCTTTGGGTGTAAAGGGTGTAAAGGTTTTTAAAAAATTAGGCCTTACATATAGGGATAAGACGGATAAACTTATATCTATTGATGATATCCGTTTAGATCCTGTCTGGGCGGCCGCCGGAAGGCTTGGCATGCCAGTATTAATACATTCCGGTGACCCAGTTGCATTTTTTACACCTGTTGATAAGAACAATGAGCGTTGGATGCAGTTAAAAAGGCATCCTGACTGGGGTTATTATGGTAAAGATGTTCCTAACAGGAGCGAGCTTCTTGCACAGAGAAACAGGGTGATAGCCAGACATCCAAAGACAAAATTTATCGGCGCTCACGTTGGATGTAGTGCTGATGATCTAAAAGCCGTAGAGAACGCCCTTGAAAAATATCCTAATCTATATGTGGATATAGCGGGCAGGGTGTCCGAACTGGGTAGGGTGCCTTATTCCAGCCGACGGTTCCTTATACGTTTTCAGGACCGTATACTCTTTGGTACTGACCGTTATCCTGGACGACCTAAACAGCCAAGATACAAGATATACTACCGATTTCTAGAGACAGATGATGAGTATTTTGACTATTATGATCACCCATTCCCGCCTAACGGAGATTGGAAGATCTACGGAGTATTTCTTCCGGATGACGTGCTTAAGAAAGTTTATTATCTTAATGCTGAGACATTGCTTGGCGGGTAAATTTTTGCGGTTCTTGTCTTTTTCGCCTTTAAGAGACTAAATTTTTTTCCCTCTATATCTTTAACCATTTAGAAAATCTCTCCGCTATCATTTGTGTAATCCACTGATGCCATTCATTTCATCTATAGACCATCAATATAGATCTTCTCTACACGACTAAAACCTAATTTATAGTATTATCCTGTAAAAACTTGTTTTTTTTAGAAAGAAAATTTTACCGTGCATTGTTAAATTATTTGAAACGGTATAGTTACTGGATGCTTGATACTAGATGCTTGATAATTTATTGTGCTGTTTTAAAATGTTATATCTTAGATTGCGTTTGCCTCTTTTTCATATTACATCTTGAAAAAAACTAGAAATCTAAGAGATTGCCAGTATCCAGTATCTAGAATCCAGTATCCAGAATCTTGTATTTTGGTTGCGACTTAGCCGCACTATGAAATATCCGTACTATTTCTACAAAATAGGTTTCTATCTCTTCTTGATTCTTCTATGACCAGGGTTGTAACATCGCATTAAGAAAATGTAATCATGATGTTTAGACACTTTTCTTCCAGCTCTCGATGCTACGTGTTCACGCTACATGCTACACATTAAACTTAATGGTAGCGCTGGATTATATGTCATTTTGCCTAAAAAGAAAATTTATCTTCTGATATTGTGTCTAATGTCCAGACTATCTCTTTGACCAATTGGTGTATAGGTGATCTTTCTGTATTACACCATTTAGAAGGTTTAAAAATGATTCCTATCTTAAACATTTTAAAAATGGTTCCGACCTTAAACATCTTAAAGGCTTTTGACATTTATATAATGGCTTAAATTTTGGCATATTGTTAATCCTGATATTATATTCAATCGGAGAGTTTAAAATTTCTTGAATATAACATATTCTTGATCTATTATTTAAGTGCAATTGTTAAATGATTCTATATCATTTATTCCAATCTAAATACGAAAGGTAGGGGGGTATGTATACAATCTTACGTAGTGTAATTATCTATATTTTGTTTATAACATTATCTGTTGCCGCATTCGCGTCTGGAGCTGACCGAATCCTTGTAGAGACCCTTTCACAATTACAGGAGTTAAAGAACAAAGTAGATGCAATCCAATCAGGAGATCGTAACTCTGCGAACCGTTACAAAAGGCAAATGAAAATATTTAACTCGCGATTGAGCTCTACTAGAACTCGTGACGTACTCGAATACAGAGAGGCTACTGATCTCTTTAACGAAATTCAGTCAATACTTGATGCTAAGGCAAGTGGGCAGAGTCTGCCTGCTACTAAACCGGAAATATTAAAACCTGCGAAATCTATTTCAACAACCCAACACCCTGACCCTAAAGTGGAACAGGCAATAAAAGAGATTGAACGGCTTGAAGGACTTGTTGTTCAGATGCCGCCTGGTGATAAAGATAAAGGGCATCAGTATATGCGGGAACTTAATATAATTAGACCCGGGATAATGGGAACGCAGGGTAAGGATCATCCACGCTGGAAGGATGTCGCAAATAGATTTAATGCTCTCAAAAAAAAGATTGTTGATACTGCCAATGCAGCTCTTGCTCCTGCGGTCGATGATCAATCTCAAATTACGGCACAATCATCTGTGCAAGGTAAACCAGATGCTGCCCCGGTTGAACCGGTTGTTGAAGAGGTTTTGCAACAGATTACCAAGTATGAGATAAAACTAAAGGAACTCCTACCTGGCGACGTGTCTACAGCGAACAAATATATTTCTGAACTCAATGAGCTGGTTCCAAAATTGCAATCTGCCACAGATAAATCGCATCCATTGTGGAAAGATGCGTTGCGCCGTTACAATGCGGTTCACAACGGTGCCATCGAGCGTTCTAAGCAAAATCCTAATACTATACCCACTGAAGGTTTGTTATCTTACGAGTTGGTAAAACTGAAAAGAATTGACCGCAATGCACAATCTATACAAGATAATATCAAAAGAACTCCTTCACCTGAATTTCGTGATCCGAAGAAAGCTCAGGAATTTCGTGATGTTCTATTGTCAATTGACCAGCAGTTACTTAATTTTCCTAAACCTGACCATCCCGGTGTAGGCATGATTGCTAAACGGGTCAATGATATGCGCAAAATACTTGATGAGCGGCTTGCAGAAGTGCAGAAAGAGGTCTCGGCACTTGGTAACCTGGACCAACATATTGCATCAATTCGCGAACGGGTAAAGGTGAATGAGGCGATACGGTTAAAAGAAGATGCAAGTGCTGAGGAAGCTAAAGCTTATATCGGCCAAGCTTTAAAACGTGAGGAACAATATGCAAATGATCTTGCTTACATGGAGAAAGTTATGGCGAGTGGATATGGACCTAGAGATCTTGGCAGTATGGTCCACTGGATAGGTGTTAATCGTCGACAGAATATGGATAGTGTAAACAATGCCCGTGACCATATCTGCGGACAGGTCCACTCTGCTGTTCTACAAGCTAAATTCCTTGCAGAATCAGACCCTCAAAACCCTGACCATAGATCAAATCGGTTCCTTGGTGAAGGACAGTATCAAAAAACAGTTGACGAAATGAACCAGGGTTTAGCTAAGGCCGATGTAGTAATCGCTATTCAGAATGCATTTCAAAACCAAGATGGAGTTAATCTGGCTAATAATCAAAAGAAAGAGATTTTGAATGCTATTGAAAAATATAAGAAGGATTTTGTCATGGCACAAGGTTTGGTACGTATGCCCAAGCCTGCAGAGCATGATAAATCAATGATAGAGGCGGCGAAAAAAACATTGGCGGATCCAAGATACGATAGTATTAACCCTATCTTGAGTATGGTTATAAATTCACCGAAACGCCGTAAAGAGATTGTCGAGACGGATGTTAGAGGTACTGTTACAGGTGCCGAAGCCACTTCCATTCATAAGGTTTGGGATCAGTTCCAGGTGACCACAGCAGAGGAGACAGGTCCTGACGAGTACTATCTTTTCCATACTATGCTAAAGTATTTTCATAAAGGCGGTCCAAACACTCCCACTGGTCGCTGGCTTATCAGCGGCCGTCACAAAGGTGTTCAAATCTTGAAGGAAAACATTGATAAATAGTATTTCCTTTCAAACGGCTTTGACTTACATTGTACATCATATTTTATATATACTCGGCGTGTGGTATCTAAATTTTGAATTTGCAGTAGTTCGAGAACTAGATACCATTTTCATTGTGCATTGTACTTGACCTTGGTTCTGTTGTAAAAGAAATAGATCATGGAACTGTAAACTCTTATTTGACAATGTTATTACTTCTCATCTGGCTCCATAACCAGACGGAATCCTATGTAGTAGCTCCAGTTGTTTGGGAAGATGGCCATTCTGTTGGCGCAGCGCAGATAGGGCGGTTTAAAGTTCCAGCTTCCGCCACGTAGTGAACGTTCAACTCCATCCGGGGCGCCCTGAGGGTTGTCTTTTATTTTGCTTTCGTAGAAATAACTGTCGTACCAATCACTACACCATTCGGAGACGTTTCCGGAAATATCGAACAGACCCAACTTTGTGGGCTTGAACTTGCCTACTGGTGATGTATAGACATAGCCGTCATTATATCCGTCCCAGACCTTCCAGTATTTGTACTTTCTGTACTTTCTCATTGATTCGTCTGCTATGTTGTCAGCTGGTTTATTGCTCCCCCAACTGTATTCGTACTCCTTTGTACTATTTCTAGCGGCATACTCCCATTCTGCCTCTGTGGGAAGTCTATATTTCAAGCCGGTCTTCATGCTAAGCCATCTGGCAAATATTGTTGCGTCCTCGTGACTGATCTGTAAAACTGGATGATCCATTTTGTTTGTAATAGAGTCTGATGGCCACAAAGGGTGTTTCCAATTAATTCCGTCCTTTAGGCCCCTGTCTTCCATACCTTCGTTACTTATTCCGTACCCTTTTCCGAACCTTTCGGCTGAGGTTTTGTAGCCGGTTTGGAGTATAAATCTTCTGAACTGTTCATTGGTCACTTCATACTTTCCCATAAAAAAATCATTTACACACACATCATGTACTGGCATTTCATCAATCTCTCCGTGTCCTGTTGTATCTCCCATCATAAAACAACCACCCTTTATTAGTACAAATTCCATCTCGGTTACAGAATCAATGTGTTCTGATTCTGTATGTTTGCTTTTTTCTGCCTCTGCACTAACTATGCCTGCATTTATATAAAACAGTGAGAAGACTGCAAAACTCCAAAAGATAAATCTTAATTGCAACATTAATTAAACCTCCTCTAAAATTTTCTCAATACGAATTATTTCTCACATAAAGACACAAAGATATTTATGCTATCAACCATCTTATTTTCCTATATATTATAAAATTTACTGGGATGGCATTCAAAAACAAATTCGGATTAATTTTTATAGTGTTGTATTCCTAATTCTTATTAATAATCAGCATTGTCCGGCTAGCCTTTTGCAGTGTAAAAATATTTTATATTTATGAACATTTTACAACCTCATGCTGTAAAAAAGCTCTCAAAGTTAATAGCCTTGTTTTTTGTTAATAATAAATTTCTATAATTTTAGGCATTTTAGGCATTTTAGGCATTTTAGGCATTTTAGGCATTTTAGGCATTTTAGGCATTTTAGGCATTTTAGGCATTTTAGGCATTTTAGGCATTTTAGGCATTTTAGGCATTTTAG
>JAIQZO010000052.1 GCA_021777055.1 Candidatus Anammoxibacter sp.
GCATTGTCCGGTTAGCCTTTTGCAGTGCAATAATGTTCCATATTTATGAACATTTTGCAACATCATGATGCGAAAAAGTACCTAAAGTTAATAGCTTTGTTTTTTATAAATAATAAATTTCTATAATTTTAGGCATTTTAGTGCACTTTAGGCATTTTAGGCACTTAATGTTAGCACACATATGTATTCCGCAAATATCTAACCGGACAATGCTGAGATTTTGTAGCTTTTATGGAATAGATGAGACAGAATAATGGAATACTAGATTTTGGAAGTGAATACAAATTTACAATTAATAACATAACATAGTAAAAAAAACACAAATCTATGCTTTATCCTGAATTCTGTATATTGGTTGAGGCTTTGCTGTACTATGAAGTCTAGAATCTCGGCAGCAACGCGTTTTTTAACTCTTGGAGTCTGCGTCTTGCAATGGGTACATGGGGTAGAGATTCCTTTTCAAATAATACTTTTGAGTGTCCTTTATCATCTTTCTGAATACTCTTTACACGTTCAAGATTAATAATGTAACTTTTGTGAACTCTGAAAAGATATTTAGTCTGACATCTTTCCATAATGTTTTTCAATGTAATATGGGCAAGAAATGTGTCCTCATCAGTAAATATTTCACAATAATTTCCGTTAGATTTTATAAAAGAGATAGAGTCTGGTTTTAAGAAAAAACAAGAATTACCTGAACATATGGGTATACTTTTCAGAACCATTAATCCGTTGTCAGGGTTTATTGCCGCTCCTGTCTCTTCTGAAACATCAATGAAATTCATTGCATATTGGTTGCAGGTACCTTCTCCCATGTCGATTTTAGAAACATTAATCATCAATACTTTGTTTAAAACATCAATAAACATTGCTGCTTGTATTCCACTGCGTTCAGGCTCTGTATTGTTTAAAAGTGAAGATATTTTAGTGTGGCTTTTGCCATTATGGTATTGATAGACTGATTCTCCCAATTCTGTCACTCTAGAACCTAATACCTGGCGTGCATATGTGTTCATCCCAATAACCCGGAAATCAGAAGAGAGAATTACCGTACCAATAGCGTTGTCACTCATTAAGCTTTTCATCTTAGTTTATAGAATATAAATTTCTATACATTAGATCCCAATATATATTTAGCTAACTACAATATATAAAAATGTTTTGTGTATGGAATAGGGGGGAGTAATTATAACAAATGAAACATCGGAAATGCCACTTTCGTTTATTTTTAGGATCAACGGATTTTTGTGACCGTTTTAAATTAAAAGTGATCAGGAAAAAAGATAGAGAATCGTTAGAGGTGTTACTGCAATTTATGGCCTTGGTAGGTGATAAAAGGCTTGATTGTGATATGTAGACGGATTACTAAATGGTTTTTGAAAGTAAGTTCAACCATATTATGCCTGTCATGTCAAATGTTATGCTATATGGCTTTATACCGTTGCCTTAGAGTGTAGGTATGAAAATAACAACAGTGGCAACCGTTTGCTTTTTGTTGCGAATGGTTGCCCTATTTCTACCATTATTTTTCTGTTTTATTCTTGTAGAAGCTGCAGTGCCAGTTGAAAAGTAGCCTAAAGGCGTTTAAGGATTTTCTGCTTGTAACCGATGGTGACAGCAATATGGAGAGTTATATCATATACTATCCGGTCGCTTCATTAAAACTTACTTACCTTTAACACGAACTAATATTACCAATAACATCCACCTTCTACTTTGCTTGCGTTTTCTGGAGTTTCTTCCGGGAGTGGCTTAACCCAATATTTGTTCACAATATTTTTATTATAATTTGGATACCTTTCCCACCTTTTCCCTTTAATACCAAATAACAGTTGTAATATTCCTCCGAGATGAACGGCTTTTTTATCTAAAGATTTTACAAATGAAGACAAAATAAGGCCATAGCTTCCCGCCCCTATCAATGCAATATCAAAGTCTCTTTTCTTTATCTCTTCTTTCATATGATCTAAGGCTGAAAACCAGGAATCAAATTCTGTTTTTGTTCCAGCTATGGATTGAACCGCTTTAACGACTTCTAGTTTCTTGAATTTTGGTAAAACTTTTGAAGAAGTAAACAAAAATTCTCTTCTTTCGTACTGACTCTCTATACTTTTTTTGAATGGATGAACAACAAGGACTTTCTTGTTTTCTAAAGCCTCGGTCCAAGAAAACGGTTTATGGGCACTACACAAAACAGACGTATCTAAAATTTTTGCTCTTGGAGAGTACCGATTAAAAATATTTTGTTCTTTATCAAAATTTCTTCTAAATATCATTGCACATAAATAATCTATATTATTACAGCTTTCTAAGTATAGACGAACCCATTTTTTTGCTAACTCTTGATCACGAGGGAAAAAACCCGCATTGTAGCAAAGCTTATTTAGCTTTTCTTCTTTTATCTTATTGTACATTAGATGATCAAATACCACATTTACTTCAACTGCTCCATGTCTACTAATCATTAAGCTTTTATCAGATAACAAAGCATTATAAACAAGCTTATTCCCGTCAAACCTATTGTGAAGGACTGCTATTTCATTTCTAAAATACCCTCCTTGCATTTTTAATCTCACTTCACCGTCATTTTCTATTCTTAGCTTTTCTATCTCTTTTTCTAATTTTTCTATTCTTTTAAATATTGGGAAAAATTTTCTTATAATAAATTCTTTCATATATCACCTTTTAAATAAGGGGGCAATTTCTATATAAAGTATTTATAACGATGCCGTATAATATTGATCCTCTAAAATGTAAGAAATCACCATTGTTCATTGAACTATGTGAACCTGTTAATAAAATACTTGCCATTGTGCTTTCCCTTAAGGCTAGAGGCAACAGAGCATTACAAATGAATTTTAAACACTAACTAAAAGCATTAACCTTTTATCACCTTGAGGAGCACTCTTCAGGACGACATCTTTTCCATGTACTTAAGGAAGATGATTTTGCCAAGAATGAAAATCGCTTCTCCAGATGATATAAAGAAGAGCAGCTTTTTTGAAGCTATCAATAACAGAGGACTGGTGCAGCTAACATATGTCTTTTAATCCTTTCTTGGTCAAGCTTTCAACTTCTACCAACCGCTTATGCATCTCTTGGTGAACTTATTTCAATTAATTGATGCTGTTTTATCTATGTACTGGGCAGACTATAGAATTGGTTTTAAGAAAGTAAAAGTCCATCTTGGTTTTGACATAAATCACTCTATTCCTTCAAAAGTATTTTTGAAGGATAGTAAAAGGTGACGAACGTTCTTTTGTTAGCCAGATCATTTCTGTTGGCCAAACAGGGATCATGGGTATAGGTTGCCAATGTCATAAAGATTTTGATATTTGGCAACTTGTCAGACAGACGAACCAGTTCGTCTGGTTGGGTATCGTGCTGATGGCAAAGTATATTGGGCTTGCGACATATCGTAGTGGTTTAAAGGCAGAAGAAATAGTCTATATCTATAAACTGCAATGGAATATTGAGATATTCTTTGGCTGGTGGAAACGCCACTTGAAAGTCTACAGCGCCTTATCGCAAGATCGCAATATGGGCTCATGGTTTAAAGGCTTGCAGGATTAATCACATACCTGCTGATAGTCATATATTGCCACAACAATTTTAACGAAAAGGTATCAATTAAAAGAGTCAGGGAATTAAGGATCTAGATCGTAAATGAGTTACGAAACTCTAAACCTTGAACCGTTGGACAAAAATAATGTTAAAGATCAATAAAAAAATTATGATACAAATACCTAACTTTTTTTCAGCAATGTGCTTTTCTGCGATGCAAACTTCCATATTATATAATATGCAGAATAATAGGTATGGAAGAGTGTTACCTTGTAAAATAGAAGTACTTCCATTTTTTCTATTGCGTCCTTAGACTTAAGAAGTATCTCGCAATTGGCATACCAATAAGGATCAAATCTTGAATTAACTGATAATGTTTTGTTTCAATGGATTGCATCTTTACTGCTATAAATGTTACTACTGCTCCGATTTTGCACAATAATAATATGTTGATGTTTTAGCTATTGTTATCATGGAGCGGAATAAATGTTACTGCTGCTCCGATTTCGCACAGTGGTAATATATTGACGTTTTGCCTATTATTGTGAAATAGGGCGTTTATGTAACATATATTAGGGTAGTATGTTACGCTTGGTTGTTATGTTCTCTACACTGTCACTATTTTTTGTAGGAGAAACCCCTGTAAGGTTTGTAGGGAATTACCTTACAAGGGTTGTTTTGTTGTTAACCGAAACCGATTTCACGATAGTATTCATAGAGTAAAGAGCGAGTATAAGATCTTTAACAATTGTGTAAAGTAGCAAAGAAATGTGGGACAAATTCTTGGGGATTAATTTTTTTCCTTTAGTTTAAATTTATATTTTTGTAGTTAAACAGTACTCAATGTAATCAGGAATTCGAAATTTAGGAAGCCATTTCTCGGCTATATTTGTATGTTATTCAATCATGCTTTCCCCGATGTAGCTATAGCTATACCTGCGGAAGCACTCAATCATAATATGCAAATATAACCAAAACCTGAATCACTAAATTTCGAATTCCCGATTACTTTGAGTATAAAACAGATAAAAGATAGGTAAGTTAAGAGATCGCATATTGGAGGAGATAAAGTTAAGAAATTTAAGAAAGAAGACAAAAAGGTCTTATGTAAGGGAAAGAAAAGCAGATGCTGAGATGTACGGTAGATAGCCGGCAGAAAGAGGAGAAACAGAGATACTGAAGTATCTGCAACACTTACGTGAGGAAGAAAAGCTAAGCCGATCGAGCTTTAACGTAGCCTACCGCACCTTGAGATTTTTTTATAGTAAAATATTGAATCAAAGTTTTGCGTAGAAAAGATGTCTCGTCCTAAAAGAGAAAAGAGATTACTAATAGTGTCGTCACAATCAGCGAGAAGATCAATAATTAGAGAATTACCGCAATTTAAAATTAGGGCATATGCCCTAATTTCCTATTACCAGTTTGTAATCCTAAAGAGGCTGTTAAATGTAATAATGGGTAGTTTTATAGCGGGTGATTTACAGTATATTGGTATGAAAATAATAACAGTGGTAACCGTTTGCTTTTTGTAGCGAACGGTTACCCTATTTCTGCAGTGTTTTCTGTTTTATCCTTGTAGAAGCTGTAAGGCTATTTGAGGAAGTCCATTTGCTTGTGCAAGCATTGATGCTCCAGCTTGAACAAGTATCTGATTCTTTGTGAGAATCGCGACCTCTTTTGCGAAATCAGCATCCCTTATCCTGCTTTCAGATGCGCTGGTATTTTCCGCGGCGATTTCCAGGTTTTGGATGGCAAATTCTATTCTGTTCTGTATAGCGCCGATGTCAGATCTTAATGTGTTTACATCGTCAAGAGCTGCATCCAGTGTCAGAATAGCGGCTGTTGCATTCTTCTGAGTATCAATTTTTAATGAGTTGACATTAAAAGTTGACAAATCTTTGGCCACTGACTTGCTGGTTGAAAGTGTTGGGTCAAGGTCGGCAAGAGATGATGCTGATGTTAGGAGAAAAGTCTCACTGGAATTAAGTCGCACCTGGCCTCTGTAGACAAACGACGTTCCGTTCATATCAGCAGCGTCTAGTCCTAAAGTAGTAGTTGCAGTAGTAGTATCTTTAGTCGTAATTGCAATGTTTCGTCCGTCTGCAGCCGTAAGTACCAGTTTCCCTGATCCATTGATAGTTGCAGTTACTCCTGATTCTCCAACTTTGCTGTTAATTGCCGTTACAAGTGCGCCAGTACCGTCATTTGCGGTAATCGTTACTGACCCAATATCTATTCCGTTAATGAAGACATCACCGGAAGAGAGTATACCTGCCGCTACAGCTGCATTTGCTGTTACCTGGTGTTCTACCGCTTTTGCTTGGACAGTACTAGTTGACCTTATAGCATTAATGGCGACCGACTTGGCGATTGCACTTGATTCGCCGTTGTTATTAGTTATAGCTACATCAGTACTACCAATGGCAAAGTTACTGGCTAAATCACTTAATCCAGCCATAGATATAACGTTTCCGCTTGTTGCCGCTGCTCCTGCATTGGATAATGCTAACTGTAACGTTTCTCCGCCGGTGGCTTCCAGTACGTATCCCGATTCGTTTACAACCCTTGCAGTAACATTGGTGATTCCTGCTGCAGTTACTGCGTTAGCTATACTAGCTGCAATTTCAGATCCAGCTTGGTTAACAATCATTGATACTGTTATGCTGGTACCATTAACAAAGAAGTTAAGTGTCATTGTTGATACCGCGGAACCAAGCTGTTTGCTTGAAAGATCAAGAACTGAAAATTGGTCGTCCGCGGAATTTGTTGCGGCAACGTCTATACCGTTAATCTTAATCTCGCCTGCACCAAAACCTTCATTTATAGAGGTTGTGATACCGTCTCCTATATCCGCAATAAACTCAGCTCTTGCTCCTATCGCAGTACCTCGTAAATCACCAAAGTTTATAGCCAGGGTTTGGTCTGCGTTGGCGCCCATTTGTATCAATGAATTCTTAAATGAGCCGTCTAAAAGTGTTTGTGTGTTAAACTCTGATGTATTTGATACCCTTGTAAGTTCTGTTACCAGGTTGTCAGCTTCTTTTGTCAATGTATTACGGTCTGTGTTTGTGTTGTCGTCTGATGCAGCTTGAACTGCAAGTTCTCTTAGCCTTTGAAGGATATTTGTAATTGTATCTATTCCTCCTTCTGCAACCTGCACAAGAGATATGGCGTTATTTGCATTTCTTATCGCCTGGTTTGAACCTCTGACTTGTGCTTGAAACTTGGTTGCAATTGACAATCCAGCGGCATCATCAGCTGCGCTGTTTATTCGTAATCCTGATGAGAGCCTTTGTATGGATTTTCCCAGTTTGTTGTTGTTAACATTTAGATTCCTTTGCGCATTTAGAGCTTCTATATTCGTATTTACTACTAAAGCCATTTTGTTCCCCCTTTCGTAATTATGTTTACGATTCTTAATTATTGTTAACCAAATTTATCTGAATATATGAAAGTTGTTATTTTTTTCTTCATGCACCTCCGTTGTCATAAATTGGCAGTTTATATTCTGGATATCTTTTTTTTTATGTACTCTGTCAGGGTATAAATTAAAGATTTCTTAATTTAACCAAAAGATTGAACGCTAAATCTTTAATTTATACTCTAGTTAGGTATAGTATATATTCCACGATACAATAAAGTTCCTCACTGGTAACTCTGATGTTTAAAACTAAAGAGAAGACTTTTAATAATTACAACATGTTTGCGTGTAAATCAGATTCTTATGATTTACCACTTTGTAAAAATGAAGATAAACAAAAAAGGTAATTTGTGAATGCAAAGTAAATCTATAGAATTATTTACTTTGCATTCATCTTCACATTATCTTTGTTAAGGCTTCGATTACCAAATTCTCAACTTCTTAATTTCCATAATAACTTTGCGCCTTACTGAAGTATGGTTCGCAAACAGTGTGCCAAACATGTCGGCTTTTTCTTTGTGTCTCTCGTAACCTGTTGGTGTGTAAATTGTTATGTCTGCGTCTGACTTTAGGGTCTGCTTCTTTTAGTACAAATGTCAAGCTGAAATACCAGGAAAAAAATTACCTTGCCTTGGAAAAAATATGACCACTCTTTAGGAATAAGAGATAATCTAATAATATCTGTTCATTATAATTTCTTTTGTTTTTTTATAGGCAATTGAAGTGCTATCTAAAAAGGTTTTTGTGTTTAAAAAAACAGCGTCATATTAGAAATCTTATACACAAAATAATTGTAAACTCTTTAAGCTCCCCTGCAGTTTTTTTTTATTTAGAGATAAAATGAATTATAGAAAGCCAGTTTTTTCTTTAAAATTCATTTGCTTGTTTCTTTTGTGTGTCTTCGTTGTGTTGTTGATAAGCTCTGCTGTGGGAATGTGTTATGTGTGCGACGCGTTTGGCCGGCGTGAGGTTTGTTGGTTAGCGCATGATAAGCTTAGTATGTGAGTTACTTTATAAGAACTATTTGAAAGTTGCTGCAATGGCACAACGTTTGCTTCTGGATGTCGGTAGCGAAACTTGTTAAACAATAATCAAATGTCGTTTGTGATGTGATAAGGGGTGTAATTTATGGGTACGAGAAATCTTTTTCTATGTAAAAGTATAGTATTGTTTGTGGCTTGCTTTTTCTTAGCTGTGGGTTGTGAGACATATAAAAAGTATCAGAAGTCAGGAGCTCATTCTAAAAATAAAATTACTACTGAATTAGCTAAAAATGATGGAGGTAATAGTGGTATACCTGAAGAGATGGCTGTGGGCGTTAATCTTAAAAGTAACTATCAAAAGCCTTTTCTTGAACGGTATGAAGATCTTGTGAATGAATCTTTTGAAAGCAAAAGAGATATAAAACATCTTAGAATGAAGATTCTTGAACACCAGAGTATGATAGATAAGCTTAGGGTTGCGGTTAAAATAGTAATGGATGAAGTTGATAAGAAAAGCGGAAAGATTAACAAACTACAAGTTCAGAATGGTAAGTTAATTGCTCAGTATACAAATGAAACTGCAAAGCTGAATGATGAAATTAGTAGTTATAAGGGTGAAATTGAAGGTCTTAAAGTTAAGTTGGTTAAGCTGCAGATATCAGAGATTAAATCAAAGCAGGAACTTATTAAGGTTAAAACAAGGTATATGATTGATAAAAAGAGGTGGGGAGTAAAAGATATTGAAATTACCGAGAAATGAGTTTATCAATTCAGAAAATATGTTAAGAAAAAATAGAAAGAAAGGTTTTTATCTATTTCTCTTTGTTCTAATCTTGCTGCTTTCGTGTACAGGCTGTAAAGTCGTGCCTGAGAAGAGCTGGATTCCTGATTGGACAAATGTGGAAAAGAGAGAACTTCCTCCTTTTAGTCGATCAAGGTCAAAGGAACTGGATAGTCAAACCATCAGGAATGTTTTGGTTGTGCCATTCTTAGTTGATAAAGGGCCTGAAAGGGAGGCAGAGATGGTTACCAGAGTCTTTAAAGCTGAGCTTGCTAACGCAAATTTGTTTAAGTTGGTAACGCCGTCAAAGAGGCCGCTGGAACTAATTGATGTGACTGATACTTTGTGGGAACTTGGTTTTGTTGATGTGGATTCATTAGTTGAAGCAAAAAAGAAGTATATGGTTGACGCGTTTCTATTTGGTCAGGTTACATCTTTTAAACCATATATTCCTCTTGTCTTAGGGGTAAAAGTGACCTTAGTTTCTGCTTTGACTGGCGGAGCTTTATGGAGCATAGATGGAGTTTTTAATAGCGAGCAGAAAGAGGTTGTTAAATTGGCAAAGGACTATTATAAGGGATATTATAGTTCCGGACAATCCTTGTATGGTTGGGAGCTAATGCTTGTATCTATGGAACGTTATTCTCAATTTATCTCCAATATGCTAATCTCCACCATTACAAAATCTGGCCAGTAGCGTGGTGATGCCGTAAGCAAATAGATGAGACGGTCATATATATAGTTCTGTTTCTAATTTTCTAGATGGACATAAAAAAAACGTAAAATCGATTTAAAATGTAATGCCCTAAGGTGTCAGAATATATTATCCAACATATATACTTTATATATGCTTTTCTGGATTCATGCTGAAAAATAGTATTATTCCAGCTATTGCCTGCGGAAAAAAAATTCTAACTGTGTTAAAAATTTCCTTTCCTTGTTTTCCTCTTGTTTTAAATCATAGAACTTTCGGTGTAGTGTAACTCCCTGTTTGTAAACATGTTGTAGATTATTTAAATATGCTCCTTGAAAAGGCATACCCTTTGCTATCTTGAAGATTGACAGTTTTCCATCAGAACTCAACTGAAGTTTTAAAGGTTGTAGATTCTTCTGTTTTGACAGTTAACTTTTAAAGGATGTGAAGTATGCATGAGATGAGCGTGTTGAATCAAAACAAGTCCGGTTTTATTAATAATGTTAAAAAGATGGGGGTAAATGCATCTCCTTCTGGTGAAAGTCGCGAGGTCAAGGCTTCTTTTAAGGAATACTTGAGTTCCGACGTAACTGAAACTAGAACCTTGTCTGATACTGATAAAACTGCAGGTGGCGCGAGTATTGTTAAAAATATGATCTCTAAGGAAGATTTGTATGAAAGAAAGGGCCTTGGAGATTCAAAATCTCGAATTCAGGGTAGGAGATCGAATATTAAAGAAGTTAAAGGGCTGCGGACAGTTAAGGATGGTGCAAAGATTGATGAGAAAAAAGATGCTGTAAGTCTCATAGATAAAGATCTAAAGGCTTCGGGTTTAATAAAAGAGAAGCCGTTGCTTAAAAAGAAGGTTGAAGTGGAAGACGGGGGTGATGGTATTGTGTTTGTTCAGTTTAAGAATCTGGTAGTCCAAAATGAGAAGAATGCCTTACCGGAGACTGTGAGTCTTGTGGTTAATGGTGATAATACCAATCGCTTGGGAAAATCTCATGTAGAGAAGTCCGCAAAATCGACACTTTCAGGAATGGTTCGGACGCGTCTTAGCGTTGATTCCGATAACGGTATGGATCAAAAAGCATTCATGATTGCGAGAAAGCTCTTAGTTCAAATAAAAGAAGGAAAAATCAGTGGTTCTGAGTTTGCTGTGAAAGTAAGTGAAGAAATTGCTAAACAAGGTGAAGGTAACGCTACCGGTATTTCAACGAGAATGTTGGAAAGACTTTTTCGTGGATTAAACAATGGGGTTAAAGGTGAAGAGCTGGTTAATAATGCAAAATCCGTCGAGGTGAATAAGGTCATTAAAGCGATTGATGATCTTGGATTGAAAAAAGAGGCCCTTCTGGTGAGTGGGAAGGTTTCTAACGAGGGGCGGATGCTAGATCAGAATTTTGCAGCAATTGACAAATTAAAGGCAAATAGTGATGCAAGAAATTCTGCAAGAAATAGTGAACTTGAAAGTCGTAATTCTCTGAACCACACAGACGATTCTCGTTCTGAATCAGATTTGAGCATAAATAAGTTAGTAACCAGTGATGAAATGAAAAGTGATGTGGAGAACGGTGGTCGAAGTACCAGGGGGGAACAGAAAATAGTACTGGATCAGAGTGCAAAGAATGAGTTGTTCGGCCAAAATCAGAAAAAAAGCGAACTTGTTTACCAATCTATGTTAAAGAAAAGTAAAGAAGGAAAAGGTGATCTTACAGATGCTGGATCAATATCAGGAAATGAAAAAAGTTTTATGTCTGCTAAGGTCCAAGCTGTAAAGTCCCCGGCAAATATTCAGAATAATGTTAATCCTGATCTAAAGTCGCAATTTGGTGAAATGGTTGTTAGCGGTGCAAAACAGTTCATAAAAGGTGGCAGTCAGGAGATTCATTTAACAATTAGAAAACCTGACTTAGGGAATCTGAAGATCTCTTTTATTGAAAGAGGCAAAGGTGGTTTGGACATCTCCATTGTTACTGAGAGGGTCGATGCAGTAGAAGTTATTAAACAAAATAGCGGAGAATTAAAACAGTTGCTCCTACAGGATGGTATTGATTTGTCAAAGTTTGATGTCTTTAGTGAAAATAGTCGAGATAGGGGGCGTTTGTTACATAACGATGGTAATCAGCAAAGGCAGCAGAAACGTCAGCACTTAGAAGAAGAAGCGTTATCAAACCTTTATGATAAAGAAGTTGAACCTTATACGCTAGAAGTACAGAACAGCGGTTTGGTAACTGGTAATAGTCAGATTAACGTATTTGCGTAGTAATTTAGTGCTGTTTTTTTGGTAACTACGATTAGTTTTAGCGGAAAAGCAGTTTAATTATTCTTTAAATTAGGAGAAGGCAATGGAAGGTATAAGTCCCACATCAGATCTTGGAAGTGATAAGTTCTTAAAGCTTTTTGTTGAGCAGATGAAGAATCAGGATCCGCTGGAACCACAGAAAAACAGTGAGTTTCTTGCACAACTAGCCCAATTTACCTCTCTGGAACAGCTGGGAAAACAGACAGATCTGCTTTCTGACCAGGCCGTAAATTCTGCATTAACACAAGCTTTGCAAGAGTTAGAGGTTGCATCGTCTCTTGTTGGTAAACAGATAAAATTTGGGACATTTGATTCAAGTGTGCAGACAGGAATTGTAGATAGTGTACAGTTGAAGGAAGATGGTATATTTTTCCAGGTTGATGGAGAAGATGTGCCGGTGTCCCAACTTTTGGGAATTGGGTAGTTTTGTTTTGATATTGCATCAGTTTGATTTAGACGTTTATTTACATTAAATTTCATTAAAATAACCTTAGGAGGATATAAAAATGCCTACCCCGATATTTTTGGGTCAGACTGCGGTATTAGCTCACCAAAACTGGCTTAATATGATAGGTAACAACCTTGCAAATGTTAACACCTTTGGCTTTAAAAGCGGAAGGATGCGGTTTGGTGATATTATTGGTGCTACTATTGGTGGTGTTACACTTGGTAATGGTGTAAGTATCGCGGGAGTCGATACGAATTTTTCTCAAGGTTCTTTACAGGCAACAGGGCAGACCTTGGATCTTGCGTTGGACGGCCAAGGGTTCTTTACTTTAAATGACGGTAATAAGAATGTGTTTACAAGGGTGGGTACATTTGCACTTGATGAAACAAAGTTTCTGGTTGAAAAAACGACAGGATTCAGAGTTTTGGACATGGAAGGTAAAGATATTAAGGTTAACCCTGAGGATTTCCGTGTTGATGGTACAGGAACTACGAATGTAGAGCTTGTTGGTAATCTCAGTTCGAAAACTAACGCACAAGGATCGTTTAAAGTGAGCACTACGGTTTTCGATTCTGCGGGAAATCAGCATACATTAAATATCGAACTTACACGGCAGGACGATGGTGCTACTCCTCCTGTTGCTACAAATCAATGGCTTGGAGTTGTTACTAGTCCTGAAACCGGTGCGGTTTTTTCAGACGCAGCCATTGATATTACATATGATTCGGCTGGTAATCCTCCGACAACACCGGCAGATGTGGCAATTGCCGTTGATTTCGGCATTGGCTCTCAGGCTTTAACTCTTGATTTCTTAGGTACTACTCATAGTGCCGGTGCGACAAATGTAAAAGAGGGGAGTAAAGATGGTTCTCTCGCAATTACGTTTAGTAAACTTGTTGTTCAACCTAATGGTGATGTTAAAGCGATAAAGTCAGATGGATCAAATGAGATAATTACTGCAATTGGGGTGTCTGTTGCCGATAACCCGGATGGTCTTAAAGCATTGGGAAACGGTGTCTATGAGGCGACTGAGAACACTGGCGTTGTTAATATTGTACGGCCACGGGAAGGTGGAACTGGTGTCCTTCGTGCCGGATTTCTAGAGACATCAAATGTGGACTTGACTTCCGAGCTGGTAAATCTAATTGTTGCACAAAGAGGATTTTCTACCGGAGCAAGGATTATTACTACCTCAGATCAGGTGATGCAGGAAACACTTAACTTGAAACGAAATTAGGGTTAAACAAGTAGACACATTTTATTAAAAAGAAATTTAATAAGAGGGAAAGAGAATGATCGTTGGATTGTATTCAAGTGTTACAGGAAAGGAAACAGGTGGACAGAATCTGGAAATTATATCCAGAAACCTTGCAAATATAAATACTGCCGGGTTTAAAAAAAATATGCCTACTTTCCGTACGTTCATGGACAACGGTGAATCTATTCATGGTACAACTATTTCAAAGGTTTTTATAGACCACAGTCAGGGTACCTTGAAACCAACAGGTAATAAACTTGATATGGCTATTAATGGAAAAGGTTATTTTGTCCTGGAATCTGAGAATGGAAAAAGGTACTCAAGGAATGGTCACTTTCTTATTAATAAGGATATGGAGATTATAAATTCCGTTGGTTGGAAAGTACTAGATGATAACGGCCAAACGTTAGAAGTACCACAAAACGTAAAAGAGATCCTTGTTAATGGTGAGGGTGAGATTACGGTTGACGGTGTTGGTATAGGCAAAGTAGATGTTGTTGATTTTGCGAACAAAGAGGTTTTAAAAGAGGTTGGTAATAGTGCCTATATTGCGCAAAGTGGTAATTCTGGTGAAACTTCAACTTCTTATGAAGTGCAGCAGGGTTTCGTTGAAAGTTCTAATGTCAGTGTCGTTGATGAGATGGTTAATATGATTGCTAATTCTAGGAGTTTTGAAGGTAATTCCCGCATAAATAAGACATTTGATAGAACATTGGAAAAACTTGTAAGTGCGGCTGATGGTGGGTAGTTTTGTCTCTTGGTGGATTTGGGTAATGGCAAGGCAATGGATTGACGGTAAATTGTGCTTCTCGTCGTGTGGTCTCTTGTCTTGCTATTGTTTATGACATATCTGTCGAAGCCACAAGCAGGTTCGAAATACAGTACTTAGGAGACAGAATTCAGTATAAAGCATAGATTTGTAGCTATTTTACAACTCCAGCTTTTTTTTGTTCTGACTCCTGATTCCTGAATTCCATAAAAACGACATAATCGTAAAAAAGAATCTATTATAAAGTAAATACAATAACTTGTTTATGGGGAAACAATTATGATTAAAGCTCTATTCACGCTTTCAACAGGTATGAAAGCGCAACAAACATATTTGGATAACGTTTCTAATAATCTTGCCAATATAAATACCACTGGTTTTAAGAGGAGCCAGGTTAATTTTCAGGACCTTATGTATTCTAACGAGTCAAAACCAGGTTCTGAAGCCGGCAGCGGTATTGAGATACCTACCGGGCTACAGATTGGATCTGGTGTACGGTTGAATTCGACTACAAAAGTGTTTACCCATGGTACTCAGATCAACACTGGTAATCAGTTTGATTTTTCCATACAGGGGGAAGGTTTTTTTAAGGTTATTATGCCGGATGGTACTGATGCGTATACCAGGGATGGGTCATTTCGTTTAAGCGGGCAGGGAGAAATTGTAACGACAGATGGATTGAAGCTTACTCCTTCTATTACGGTTCCTGATGATGCAACAAACATTACCGTTGGGAATGATGGAACGGTTAATGTGCAGCTACCTGACGGAACTATAACCAATGTTGGTCAAATTGAGTTGGTTAAATTTGTAAACCCTAGTGGATTGGAAAGTAGGGGACGTAACCTTTTAAGGGAGTCTCCTGCCTCAGGGTCACCGACAATTTCAACCCCGGGAGAGCAAGGTGTGGGTGAGATAATACAGGGTTTTCTAGAAGGCTCAAACGTGGAAACCGTTACAGAACTTGTAAACTTAATTACAGCTCAAAGAGCATATGAAGTAAATTCAAGGGGTATTCGTGCCGCAGATGATATGTTGAGGTCAGCAGCTTCTATTGTCAGATAATGTAATGCTGCTGTAAATTTTGTTTTGATAATCAAATATGCAGTTTTGTCATGATTGCCGACTTAAAAAGAGGTGTATAAATGCGAAATAATATAAGAATAATCAGTACTTTGTTGTTTATGTTTATCTCTATGGTTTATGTCGATATGGGGTGGTCTCAAAGCGAAGAAAAAGGACTGGAAAGTAGTAATATTATTATTAATCTTAAGAAGCATTCAATTGTAAATGGTAACAGTATACTCATAAGTGATGTCGCTTATGTAGAAAGCCTTGACCTTGATATGATTCTTAAGATAGACAATGTAAAATTGGGTCATCCACCACGACCAGGTCGTAAACGGATAATTGGGCGTGGAGAAATATTGAGAACACTGCACAATGTGGGGGTGGATGCGTCTGGCGTCCAATTTGATGGAGCCGCTGAGGTTAAGATTGAAGTTAGACACATAACTATTACAGGTAATGAAATCGCTGATCATTCGCAAAAGTACTTGAGAAATAAACTGAATGAGACTGACGAAAATTCAGTTGTAAAACTACAGAGAATTCCTAACGATCAGCGTGTACCACTGGGTTCAGGCGATGTAAAGTTGCGGTTTTCACGGGTGAGTGTTGGAAAGTCTGGCAGGCAGGCATATCTGTCAGTAGATGTTGTAGTTGATAATAGCGTCTATTCGTCATTGGGGTTAACATTTGATATCAAAAGATTTCGCAAAGTT
Source organism: Candidatus Anammoxibacter sp. (assembly GCA_021777055.1). Classification (GTDB taxonomy): domain Bacteria; phylum Planctomycetota; class Brocadiia; order Brocadiales; family Anammoxibacteraceae; genus Anammoxibacter_A. The sequence continues at coordinate 16,008 of JAIQZO010000052.1, forward strand.
GTTGTGGCTGTTGATGGAATAAAGCCTGGTAATATAATTAGAAATGATAATGTAGATATTGCTTCTGTAGAGGTAAGTAGGGTTTTTGATGATATCTTCACAAGTATAGATGATGTAGTTGGGATGGAAGTAAAAAGGCCTATTAGGCCTGGTGACGTTATTACTGGGAAAGCAATAAAGAAAAGACCTGCGATGTATAAAGGTGATAGAGTTGTAATATTAATTAAATCCTCTGGACTTGAAGTTCGATCAAAGGGGATTTGCCAGGAAACCGGTGGACATGGAGAGATCGTTAAGGTGATGAATGTTGACACTAAAAAGATGCTTTTGGGCAGTGTGTTAAATGGCGGTATAGTAATGGTTGAGGGATAATTCGCTTTATAAAAACTTCTTTTCTTGATTTTGTAGCTATAGTGGGAGACTGGATGCCGGAGGGAGTATTTAGCTTGAAGTAACCGTCACGGATAAACAAGTTTTTCCATGTCGTGTTAAGTTATTTGGTTCTAAGTATTATATGGGGGACATTCTGATGGTAGAACGTAAGTTTATAAATCGTATTTTTTTTGTAATGATATCTGTTTTTTGCCTTATATTCGCGTTTTTCTGCTATTTACAGGCAGAAGCTTCCGGAGAATCTTTATGGACAAAAAGGGTCCCTGTTAATACAAACCTATTTGCCGATAACAGAGCCACTGCTGTTGGGGATACAGTGACTATTGTGATCCACGAGCAAACGGATATTCTTGGAATAGAAGATAATGAATTAGAAGCTGAGACGGAATTTTCTTCAAATATAGATGCTTCTGAATTTTTTGTCGGGCGCAAGAGGAGTGAGAATGGTCAGGTCTCTTCATTTAACAATGCCCTTCCTAACATTACGGGTACACATAAAGCTGACTTTGATGCAGAAGGTGAATATGAGAGTAGTAGAGATATTAATTTTAAGCTTAGCGCTATAGTTATAGAGGTTTTAGGAAATGGAAATTTGTTAGTTGAAGGTAGAAGGTCCGTTAATGTTAACAAGGAAAGATACACGCTAAATGTTTCAGGGATAATCAGGCCCATCGATATTGACGAAGAGAATATTATAATGTCTGAAAAGATTACTAATGCAAATATTAGCCTTTCCGGAAAAGGGTTTCTTACTAGAAACGCAAGGCGTGGATGGGGTTATAGGATATTTGATGTTGTGTGGCCGTTTTAAGGATATCTTTCGTGAACGATTCCTTACTTATAATATTAATCGTGATGTGTAAAATCTTTGATTGTGTGTGGTAGTGGGTGTTTCTCTTTAATGGGTGTAAATAGTGAAAAAATGATCAACTCCAGGTAATTTTTTCAACTGTATAAATTGTTGATTATATTTTTTTTATTTGGTTTAACGACTTTTTGGTTTTGTAAGTGGTGTAAGAGTAACCAGATAGGATAAATTTTGGTTTGTTGTGTGATTATTCTTAACTTGGTATTTGATTTGCTATTAGATTAATTAGTTAATCTATTTAATAAGTTTGTTTATGAATGGTGTAAATAATGAAACGACTTTTCTGTTTAATAATGATATTTGTCATGAGTTTCTCTTTTATGTCTTTTCACTTGAAAGATGCAAATGGTATTACCGCTAGGGTCAAAGATATTGCCTATGTACAAGGGGTTAGGGATAACCAGTTATATGGATATGGTATAGTTATTGGTCTGTCAGGTACTGGTGATTCTAAAAAGGTAATAAACTTTACGACTAGGATAATTTCAAATGTGTTTGAAAAGCTGGGTGTTGTAATTGCTGATCGTGAACAGGACTTTATATCAAAGAATATTGCAATAGTGATGGTGACGGCAGATATCCCTGCATTTGCTAAACCTGGAGCAAGATTGGATGTGCTTGTTTCAACCGTTGGTGATGCTAAGAGCCTAAAAGGTGGCGTTTTGATTCAAACACCTCTTCAAGGTGCAGACAATGAAGTTTATGCTGTTGCTCAGGGGCCGCTATCCATTAGTGGAGGGGAAAATCTTGTAGGAGATGCTCAACGGGTTGTAAAAGGGCACACGACGGTTGCTACTTTACCGTCTGGGGCAATAGTTGAAAAAGAGATAAAATTTAATCTGTTTGATGAAAAATTTATCAATATTGTACTAAAGGATCCAGATTTTACAACGTCAACGAGGCTTGTTAGGGCAATCGATAATGTTTTTGGTGGAACTGCGTCGTCTGTTAGTCCCGCAATGGTTAGGGTTGAAGTTCCTGAATTTTACATAAATACGTCTAATATGGTAGAGTTTATCGCTGAGCTGGAAGAGATAAGTGTTTCTCCTGATGCAGTGGCACGTATCATTATTAATGAAAGGACAGGGACAATAGTTATAGGTCAGAATGTGCGTATTTCTACGGTAGCCGTGGCCCATGGTAATCTTACCATTACAATAACGGAAAGTCCTGAAGCTATTCAGCCTGCACCTTTTGGGGCTGGTAATACGGAGGTTATACCAAATACGAACATAGAGATAGATGAGACCAGGTCACAATTAAAGATAGTTCCTGAAGGGGCGACTGTCCAGGATGTAGCGAGAACTTTAAATGTCCTTGGTGTGGGGCCGCGAGATCTGATATCCATATTTCAGGCGATTAAAAAATCGGGCTCTTTGCATGCGGAATTAGTGATAATGTAAAGCTGTATGTATATTTGTGGATAGAAAGCTTTAAAATTTTAAAGATTTGTAATAATGTTAACAAGGTAAGGGAATTATGACAGATCCGATTACAGGTATTAAACCTGGTGGAATGCAAAATAGTCCTGAATTGACCAAAGGGCAGAACAAGGTAGGAGATATTTCTGATAATTCTGCTATTAAAAATAAAAAGCTTTTAGGGGCGAAGTCGAAAAGAGAGGTGTCTGATCCGGAAAATCGTAGTTTGGATAATGCATCAAAGGATTTTGAGAAGATTTTTGTTTCTCTTATGTTAAAAAGCATGTGGAAATCAATTCCGAAAGATGAAGAGTCTGAAACGCCTGGATCCAATATATATATGGAAATGGTTCAGTCCGCACTTGCCACTGAAATGGTTAAAGGTGAGGGCATGGGGATTGCAAAGATGCTTTCGGCAGAGTTTAAGAATAATGGAGCTGGTGGTAAGGTGAAGTAGTTGTCCGGGCCTGTAACAGATAAATTTATCCTGAATTATGAATTTTATATTTTTATATTAATAATAAGAGTCTACGTTATGAGTAAACAAGTTAATAAATTGATAGATATTCTCCATGAAATGGTTGACGTCTTTGATAAACTTATGTCTAGCGCAAATAAAAAACAGAAGCAGATGATATTGCTTGACATGAATAGTTTGGAAAGGACGACAACGGAAGAGGGTAAGCTGTTGGATCATATCGTTGAACTGGAAAAGAGTTCAGGGCATGTATTGAATGAAATAAACGATATTTTCTTTAAAACAAATGCAATGGTTTTAGAAAAGTTGGTAAATTTAAGCGCTGATAATCAGCTTGTTGGTTGTGAGGAGTTAAATAAAGTTTATAAAAAACTTCTTGGTGTTACATCTAAGTTGAGGGAAATAAACAACAGGAACCAACAGCTTGCATCTACATCCTTAGAAATGGTAAGAGATGCGGTAAAGTTTATCTGTAAGGAGCCAAGTGGCTTGGACCTTTATCAGCGATCGGGTAGATGTGATTTTACTGATTCGATGTTGAACCTCGTTGATACTCAAGCATAGCTATGTGGGTATTGAGGGAAATCTAGCCTGAGATATTTATTTTGCTCCTGGTATGGAATTAATAAACATTTATTAGTCATTAATTAGAAATCTTGAGAATATTATGGGATTAGGATTAGAGATAGGTAAAACTGGAATACTTACTGCTCAGAAGGCAATGTTAACTGCTGGAAATAATATTGCCAACGCTAATACCCCTGGTTTTAGTAAACGTACTGCTATTGTAAGCTCTGCAACTCCATTTATAGATCCATCGGGTTTCACTATTGGAACAGGTGTTGGCGTATCTGAGGTAAGACGAGAGACCGTGGAGTTTCTAACTTTACGGTTGTTTGAAAAACAGTCTCTCTTTAATGGTGCGGAGGCTCGCAATCTACGTTTAACGGATTTGGAAGGCCTCTTTAATGAGCTTGGTGATTTTAGCCTTAAGAATACGATTTCTGGATTCTTTGATTCAGTGCAGGAACTTTCCAAGAGCCCGGACAGCGCAAGCGTTAGGGCTCAGCTTGTAGAAAAAGCAGATAGTATGGTTCAAACTTTTAACCAAATGGGCAAAGATATTGATGATATGATCGCAAGGGTCAAGGATGATATTATCTCTACGGTAAATGAGGCTAATGGCCTGGCTGAAAAGATTGCAGATCTGAACAAAAATATAATTCAACTAAATGCAACTGGTGTTTCTGCGGGTGAGCTTGAAGATCAACGTGATGTTTTACTGACCGATTTGAGTAAATTAATGGATACTAATGTAACAATTAGTGGTGACAGCATTACAAAGAATACAAAATTTGGTGGAAGAGATCTTATATTGGCAGATATGGCGGCATTGTTAACAACAGAGGAAGATTCTGTGACTGGCGATATTTCCATAATTTTTAAGAGTGATTCTGTTACTGCAGTTCCTAATGGAGGAGCGTTAAAAGGCCTTATGGATTTCCAGACTGATGCAAATACTTTTAAGGCCGAACTAGACAAACTGGCAGCTGCCTTAGCTGGTGAGTTTAACCGTATTCATAGTGAAGGGATAAATTTTAACGGGAGTTTCAGCTCTACTATAACGGGGAAGACTGCTGTTAGTGATGCAACTTTGGCGTTAGATACTGTTAACTTGTTGCCATTTGAACCATCGTCTGGTGATATATTTGTTACCGTGACGGACTCATCTGGTTCTGCTGTAAAGACAAAGATTACAGTAGATGTAACAGCTGATACCTTAACGACGTTGGCCGCTAAATTAGATGGTGTTGCAAATTTAAGTGCATCTGTTGTGACCGTGGGCTCAAGTAATTTCTTGGAGATAACACCCACGAGTTCAGGTTTTACTTTTGATTTTTCTTCGTCGCTGGATCCCAATCCTGATTTGACTGCTTTTACTGGTGCCTCTGTAAGTGTTGATGGAACATACACAGGCGATGATAATGATACGTATACATTTACTGTCTTGGGTTCAGGTGGGACTGTTGGAAACACATCTACTCTAACCATTGAGGTTAAAGATTCTGGAGGTGTTGTTATGCAAACCCTTGATGTTGGAGATGATTATGTGCCTGGTTCTGAAATAGATGTTATTGACGGGATAAAGATAGTTTTGTCCGGTGGCGTACTGGCTGGCGGTGATAATTTTTCAGTAGATGTCTTAAATGATCCTGATGAGACTAACCTTATTGCTACTATGGGTGTAAATGCATTCTTTTCTGGCAATACAGCAAATACAATAGCGGTTGACGCAAGTATTAAGAGTGATTTGTCTCTTATTGCTGCTGCATCAAGTAATAGCGTGGGTGATAATGCTAACGCCTTGAGAATGAACGACCTGGAGTTTAAAAGGATAAGCAATGTAGATACTCTTAACGGAAGATCTTTAGGTGAGTTTATTTCTGAGACGGCAGCGCAAATTGGTTCTCAGGCAAATATCTCGGAGATTACAATGAAGACGCAGGGTAATGCACTTGAATCATTAAAGACTCTTAAGGAGCAAAGTGTTGGTGTTTCTATTGATGAAGAGCTGGCAGAGCTTTTAAAGTTTGAACAGATGTTTAATGCTTCCGCCAGGTTTATTTCTGCGGTAAATGAATCCATAGAGAGAATACTTCAGTTGTAGTTGGTTTTGATCTTAAAATACTATTTATTATTTATTTTGTAAGTGCATAATAATCAATATTAAAAACTATGAGAGTTACACATCAGCAATTATATCAACCTCTGTTATTGGGGGCCCAGGATAGTGCTGCAAAACTTCAGGATACAAGGTCAAAGATAGCATCAGGGAAGGAGGTTAATACTACCTCAGACAATCCTCTTGCGGCTAGGAGGATAATGCGTTTTCAGGAGAAGATAAAGGATATAGACCAGTTTCTTGTCAATGTTAGGGATGGCAGTTCTTTGCTCAAAGTTGAAACGACATTCCTTGAGGATGTTAGCCAAAGTTTGCTTAGGGCAAGGGAGTTGATGAATGAGGCGGCTAACGGATTTCTAACACAATCTGAAAGGGATGCTATTGCGGAGGAGATAAACTCTATACTGGGGAGAGTTCTGGATGATAGCAATGGTAAAAATGTTGACGATTTTGTCTTTGCTGGTAAAGGTGTAAGAACCAAACCATTTGAAGCAACTATTGTTAATGGTGAGATTAGTGCCGTTACTTATAAAGGAGATCGTAAAACTACCGAATTTCAGATAAATGAAGGCGTAAACTTTAAGGTAAAAGAGGCGGGGTCGGATATCTTTATTGATAGCGATGGTGGATCGTCAACCGCAACACTTAACCTTGGTGGCAATCTTTCCAAAAATGCTGCTATTAATTCAGAATCAAAGAACAGTGTTTCACTCTTTGACAGCAATGGTAAGCTCCATACGTTGGAATTGTCATTTGCAAAGAATACCGATGATGAATATACAGTTACAGTTTCAAGTCCTGAATCCGGCGTGACGTTTAGCGATGCAGTGCTCTCGGCAATCGCATTTAATTCTGTTACTGGTTCTTTTGTCTCCCATGGGGACGATGATTCAGATTCTGACGGAGTTGCCGATATTAAGGTTGATTTTGGGTTAGGTTCTCAGACCGTAAATATTAATCTTAGCGGTATGTCGCAGATTAGTGAGGCTGTTAATATTAGTCTTGATAGTAAAGATGGTAAAGTTGGTGGCTATGGCATCTTTGACCTGTTGATTACTTTTCGTGATACTCTTAAGAACAAAGACGGCCTTACAGAGGAGGCGCAGGTAAGTAAAATAAGTCAGCTGTTAGCCCCTATAGATCAGGTATCAGATCACCTTTTTAAGAAAATCAGTGAGTTTGGTACTAAGATAAATAGTTTAGATAGTGCGGAAAGTAGACTTGAGGATTTAAGGATTCGATTTGATGAGTTACGATCCTCTGATGAAGATGCTGATATTGTTGAACTGATAACGGCACTGACATCTCAGGAAGCAGTTTTTGAGGCAGCACTCGCCTCCGGAGCAAGGGTCTCAAGGTTTACCCTTTTGAACTTTATTTAATATGCTTTTGGTCGCGGTGTTATATTATTTAATATCTGTTATTTATTTCATTTGAAGGGTTTTAAATGAATATGTTATTGACTGTTAATTCCGAACAGTTCGGAGAAATTACTGTAACGCCGGATAGTGTTATCTCATTTGTTAAACCGATATTGGGGTTTAGTGGGTATAATCAGTTTGTTATAGTGGAGGATAAGGAGCTTTTTCCTATACAGTGGATTCAGTCTGTTGAAGATTCAGGTCTGGCGTTTCCAATAATAAATCCTTATCTGCTTAACCTTAAATATAAAATAGATCTACCATTGATAATGAAAGAAGCTATCAATCTAGATAAAAGTGACGAGGTATTGGTATTTACTCTTTTGGTAATACCTTCTTGCCGGCTTGAAGACGTTAGGACAAATCTTAAAGCTCCTATTATTATTAATCCAGATAATAAACAGGCAATTCAATTGATATTAGACGATCCAGCATACCCCTTAAAGTACCATCTTTTCAGGGGACAGGGTGCTAATGAGAATAATAAAACAAGATTAAAAGAAGAGGTGCTGGGAAGCTAGTTTTTTTTCTATTTACAGCTTTTGTTTTGTGATGTTTGTCCTATGTGTGTATAATTATACACACATTATACGTGAACAGTTTTCTTAAATTAAGTTTTAAAAGGAGCAAATGTTATGTTGGTCCTGACAAGGAAGTTAGGGGAAGAAGTTTCCATTGGCGATGAGATTACGATAAAGGTTGTTAGTATAAAAGGGAAGCAGGTGAAACTTGGTATTGAAGCCCCTAAGTCATTACAGGTCCACCGAAGTGAAATTTATAAACAGATTCAAGAAGAAAATAAAATGGCTATAGGGGGAAAGACCGATTTGATAAACCAGATAGCTGCACATCTGAAAAAATAGAGCAAAAATTAATAATCGATATTATGTAAAATTCATGCCCATAAGGAATTCTGCATTTGTCTTTGTTTTTCCAAGTTTCTTCTTCAAAGATGTTATAACCTCTTCACTACCCCTCTCATTAAGGATTTTCCTTAGCATCCATATACGTTTAAGTTCTTCAGTATCAACAATCAGCTCTTCCTTCCTGGTCCCCGACTTTGTAACATCAATAGCGGGAAAGTTACGTTTATCTGCAAGTCTTCTGTCGAGATGTAGTTCCATATTACCGGTTCCTTTAAACTCTTCATATATAACTTCATCCATCCTACTGCCTGTATCAATAAGCGCAGTTGCAATAATAGTTAAACTTCCACCACTTTCAACGTTTCTTGCTGCGCCAAAAAATCTTTTTGGCCTTTGCAGGGCGCTCGCGTCAACACCTCCGGAAAGAATACGCCCACTGTGCGGTAGTTCTGTATTATAGGCACGGGCCAGCCTGGTAATTGAATCAAGAAGAATAACTACGTCTTTCTTGTATTCCAGCATCTTTTTTGCCTTTTCCACGACCATTTCAGCTACCTGTATATGTCTGCTGCATGGCTCATCAAATGTAGAACTAATAACTTCACCTTCTACAGAACGTTGCATTTCAGTTACTTCTTCAGGTCTTTCGTCGATTAACAGCACTATTAAATAAACTTCCGGGTTGTTTGCAGTGATACTGTTGGCTATTTTCTGTAAAAGTACTGTTTTTCCAGTTCTTGGTGGAGCAACTATTAGGCCTCTCTGCCCTTTACCTATTGGAGTAATAATATCCATTATCCTTGTCTCAAATATATTTGGATCTGTTTCTAGGATTAGTCTTTCTGTTGGATGGCATGGTCTAAGGTCATCAAAAACGATGACATCGTTCATTATCTCAGGGTTTTCGTAGTTTATTGCTTCGACACGTAAAAGTGCAAAGTATCTTTCATTATCTTTTGGTGGTCTGATTTGTCCTGATACTGTAACACCTGTTCTTATGCCAAAACGTCTTATTTGTGAAGGAGAAATATATATGTCATCAGGGCAAGGTAGATAATTGTAATCGGGGGAACGTAAGAATCCAAACCCTTCAGGCAGTACTTCTACGACACCTTCTCCATACATGAGCCCGTTCTGGTTTACTCTTTCCTTAAGGATTTTGAATATAAGGTCTTGCTTTTTCAGCCCGGTATAATCCTTTATATTTTCTTTCTTTGCTGCAGCATGTAGTTCTTTTATTGTCATCTTCTGCAGCTCGGTTATATGCATTCCGCCTTTCTTTACTTTTTCGTATTTGTCGTTAATTTCTTCTCCGCCTTTTTTTACTTTATCGCTAACCTCTTCGGCGCCTTTTTTTACTTTATCGTTAACCTCTTCGCTGCCTTTTTTTACTTTATCGTTAATTTCTTCGCTGCCTTTTTTTTCGGCCTTTAATACTGCCATCTTTTTTCTCCAAGAAATCTAAAATGCTAATTATCCTTTGTCTGTTTGACTTATATTATTAAAATCGTCCCAAACCTTTTTAGCTTGTTTAATTGTTTCTTTTTCTGAATTGTTGTTGTTGATTATAAATGTAGCCCTTTTCTTTTTAATCTCCAAGGGTAATTGGAAGATTTCCCTTCTGCTTATCTCCTCTTTCTCCCAGTTTCTACTCTCTTTGCACCTTCTCTCTCTCCGTTCTATTTCTGTTTCCACAAAAACTACCGCACTGCAGATATGGGATAAATTTGACTCTTCAAGCAAGGCGGCATCAATAACAGCGACCTCTCTCTTCTTTCGTCTTATTCCTGCTAATATTTTCTTTATTTGCCTTAAAACGATAGGATGAAGTATCTTGTTAAGTTGCTCTATCTCTTCTTTTTTCTCAAAAACGATTCTGCCAAGCTTTTTTCTATCTACTTTCTCATTATTATGGTCCATAACTGTGGGCCAAATATCGGTAACTTGCTTACAAACACTTTTCTTGTTTAGCAATGCATGGCATAGCTTGTCCGCATCTATTAACTCTGCCCCTAATTGACGGAAAATTCCAGTGACAAAGCTTTTACCGCTCCCAATACCTCCGGTAATTCCCACTATTATTAATGGTCTGCTTTTCACTCTACACAATTGAAACTAAGAAAATACATGTGAATGTATAAATATTAATAAAAAACCGATGTATACAATACAATATAAGTTGGATTTGCGAGATGATGCATTGTCTTGTACCGTAAATCTGAAATGGGTTGCATTTCCTTATAAAAATGTCTTAAATCCAAATTCCTTAAATATCGTTTGGGTCTCTTTCTCGCTAATCTCGTTAACCCTGCAATCTTCAAGATCAAAATCAATAGGTACTTTAATATTAATGGTTGCAAGGTATCTGGAAAGTTTTGCCTGCTCGCCGTACTCCATAAGGCTCTGCTTAGTCTTTTTTGCACTTATTTTGTCAATATTATTCAGAATGCCATCAACAGAATCCCATTCATTAATAAGTTTTGTTGCTGTTTTAGGTCCTATTCCGGGGACACCGGGAATATTGTCAGATGAGTCACCTACTAAAGCCAGGATTTCTATCATTTGTAACGGTTCTACTCCTCTTTTTGCTTTAAATGCATCTGTGTCATAGAAAGTATTGCTCTTTATATCAAACATTGTAATATTGTCGTCAAGGAGTTGTTCCAAGTCTTTGTCTCTGGATATGAGTACTGTTTTTATATTTTCTTTTGATAATTTTTTAGAAATCGTACCCATTATGTCATCAGCTTCAAAACCGTCTTGGGAGTATATAGGGATATTATAAGCCTTGATTACCCTTTCCAATAAAGGGAATTGTGGTCTGAGATCGTCCGGCATAGGTTTTCTGTTGGCTTTGTAATCTTTAAAATATTCATGCCTGAATGTTGGGGCTTTTGTATCAAATGTGATTGCTAGGTAATCTGGGTCTTGTGATTTCATCAGTTTTCTGAGCATTGAAGTAAAACCGTATACAGCGTTAATTGGATCTCCTTTTGGTGTAGATAACGGTGGTATGGCGTAGTATGCTTGAAATAACAGTGCATGGCCGTCTATTAAAAAGAGTGCTTTTTGGGACATAAATCGTTTGCCTGTAACCCTAGAAGGGGAATTAGGCGTAAATTATCAATGATGGGTTACAACAAATTAAGAAAAGTTTTTTTTTATTGGAGAGTGTTACTCTTATTTATGTTTAACTGGGAAATATCGATATACACATCAAGCCTGGCAACAACGTTTATACTTTACACGAAGTATAACAGATAAAATCCTGTTTGTTTCTGCTTCGATAAGCTAAAGAATATAGAGAATAACAGGCCGACATAAATTATCTATAATAATTTAAGATATGCAGGCTTCTCTTTGCAAGGCATCAAGTAAATTAGAGGATATTAAACCATCTAGTCTTCAGGGTGTTAACAATGAATTCTCACGGCTTGTTTCATCCTGTATACGAAGCTTACAAACTATAACAGGTAGATTGTGTATGTGTGTGTATATTAGTGACAAGTATAAACTTGCAGAAAAATAAACGGGAAACTTTAAAACAGAAAGGGAATTTAAACTGACCACACGTTGTCAATGGTTCACAATCTATCATTTTTAAAAACTTATGTCAACAATAATTTCACAATGCTAACTTTCAATCGTAATTTTGATTACCGCTTTGCCGTAATATGGTTTGTATTTTTGAATGCTTTGTCTTTCTGTTATAATCGGCAGATTATATTTTAGATTTACTTCCAGGAGAATTTGACATATAAAATAGATAAATAATGGAGATAAATTTGCGGTATTCGGAGGACGGAAACGTAGAGCATATGAAAAAAGATGAGTTAAAAGTCAAACTTTCTGCCTGCATTATTGCGTTTAATGAAGAGGAGCGGATTAGGGAATGCCTGGAAAGCGTTGCCTGGGTTGACGAGATAGTTGTAGTGGATTCTTATAGTACAGATAAAACTGTTGAAATATGCAAAGAATTTACCGATAAGGTTTTTTTGAATAAGTGGCCTGGTTATGTTGAACAGAAAAATTATGCACTGGAGATGGCGAGTAATAACTGGGTCTTGTGTCTGGATTCTGACGAGCGTGTATCCGCTGAAATGGCTCAAGAGGTTTACAGAGAGTTAAGTAGTGATATTATAGAATACAATGGCTTTATTTTTAGGCGCCACTCTTATTATTTAGGCAGACTGATTAACCATGGTGGTTGGTATCCGGACTGTAAATTACGGCTCTTTAGAAAGGATAAAGGTGGTTGGGTAGGTGTGAATCCTCATGATAAGGTTGAAGTTGTGGGGCCCACCAAATATATTAAAGAAGACATTATACACTATCCGTATAGAAGTATTGCGGATCAGTTAAGGACCATTGATAGCTTTTCATCTCTGTATGCGGACGAGATGATTAAAAAAGGTAAGAAGTTTAATATCCTTAACCTGTTTATTCGCCCTCCCACGAGATTTTTCGAGACATATTTATGGAAGTTAGGATTTCTGGATGGTTTGCCAGGACTTATTAATATTTTTATAGCATCATTTTATGTGTTTTTAAAATATCTGAAATGGTATGAAAGGAAAAAGCAGGAATGTTAGATGTTGCTTTTATTATTGTAACGTGGAATACCAAAGATTTGTTGCTGGATTGCCTTGAGTCTCTCTTTAGCCAGGTATCTTTGATTAGCTATGAGGTGTTTGTTGTTGATAATGGCTCCCATGATGGTACGGTTGAAGCGGTGGAGGAGAGGTTTCCAAATGCAAAGCTTATTGCAAATGAAAAAAATCTGGGATTTGCAGCCGCAAATAACCAGGGACTAAAAGAGATGTCTGCTCGTTATGCTGTACTTTTGAACAACGATACAATAGTATCAAAAGGTGTTTTTGAACGGTTGGTTGAATTTATGGATGAGAATTTGGATACTGCCGTAACCGGGCCACAGTTATTAAATAAAGATGGATCAAAACAAAACTGTTTTCATAACTATCCGTCTTTACTGACAGAGATTGTTGGCCTGGGAATACTTAAATCATTTTTTCCTGAAAAGTATCCCGGTAAACGTAAAGATTATGATTCTCCTTTGGAAACAGATGCCATACTCGGAGCTTGCTTGATGGTTAGAAAGACTGTCGTTGACCAAATAGGGTATATGGATGATGGGTATTTCTTCTTTCTTGAAGAGACAGACTGGTGTTACAGAATAAAAAAAGCCGGATGGAAAGTATATCATATCCCTGATGTAAAGATAGTCCATCTGCATGGTGCAAGTACCAAGAAAAAAGTGCCGGTTGCAACCTGGATAGAGTATTACAGGTCTAACTATAGATTTTTCCGTAAAAACATAGGTTTCTTACCGTTGGTTTTAGTTACCATTATTAAATTCCTTAAATTAAATTTAAATGTCATTCTCATGTTTCTACTTTGCATAGTTACTCTATTCTCAGCGAAGAAGTTTAAACAGAAACTTGTCACTTACGGAACGCTCTTACTTTGGCACATAAGGTTTTGTCCAAAGAATATGGGGTTGAAGAGTGTAAAGTAATAGATTTTGTGTAGATGGTTGTTTGTAATTCTTAATAATATTAAAGAAGCTAACTTGATTATTAATTAAGTTAGCTTCTGTGGGTGCATTGTGCCAGATTTTAGATCTTAGAGGTCAAAATACATAAGTAGTATAATCTAAAATTACAGTTTGCTAATCATTATTCTTGTATCAGAAATTAGAGATATGTTTTATTCTAAACTGTGGATTATAATTTTGTTGCCCGTTGCAGTTATATTTTAGAGGAGGGTTTAAATAAATGAAGATATTGGTTACAGGCGGAGCTGGTTTTGTAGGTTCACATACAGTTGATGCACTTATAGAAAAAGGGCATACTGTTAGAATACTGGATAATCTTGATCCGCAGGTTCATGGGCCGTCCGGGAATAAACCTGTATACTTGAATAAAGAGGCGGAATTTATAAATGGTGACATAAGGAATGAAGCAGATGTTAAAAATGCTCTTGATGGGGTGCAGGTAGTGTTTCACCTTGCCGCGCTTGTGGGTGTGGGACAATCCATGTATGACATCAAAAGGTATGTGGAAGTGAACTCACTTGGTGGTGCGATTCTGCTGGATCAATTAGCAAACGGGAAACATAGCGTTGAAAAAGTGGTGGTTGCATCATCTATGTCTATCTATGGTGAAGGCGCTTATAGCTGTAGAAATTGTGGTAAAGTTTACCCCAGGCTTCGTACACCGGAACAGTTAAAGGAAAGGTCATGGGATGTCTGCTGTCCCATATGTGGTCTGGATGTGGAGGCAATTCCTGTGTCAGAGGATAAGCCGTTGTATCCCACGTCTATTTACGCGGTAACGAAGAGGGATCATGAAGAGATGTTTTTGAGCGTAGGTAACTCATACAAAATACCCACAGTTGCGCTGCGTTATTTTAATATCTACGGAACAAGGCAATCTATTTCAAATCCGTATACAGGTGTTGCTGCTATTTTCTTGTCCAGAATTCTCAACAATAATAGACCATTGATATTTGAAGATGGATTGCAGAGCCGTGATTTTATTCACGTATCTGATCTTGTGAAGGCAAATATCATTGCTATGGAGAAAAGCGAAGCTGATTATAATGTATTTAACGTTGGAACCGGCAGGAATCTAAGTGTACTTGATATTGCAAATATATTGATAAAACGGTTGAATGTAGATCTTGAACCGGAAATAGTCAATAAGTTTAGAGAAGGGGATATTAGACACTGTTTTGCAGATGCATCAAAGATTGAGACGGAGTTGGGTTTTCGTGCAGATGTGACCTTTGAATCCGGACTAGATGATTTAATCGAGTGGGCAAAGGTGACAGATTCGGATGACCAGGTAGAAAAGGCAACTCAGGAGTTGGCCGCAAAAGGGTTGACCTGGTGAGTGGCAGGTGAGAGGTCCATTCTATAAAGTTATTCGAAATATTAGAATTTGTGACATATAAAAACCTATTGGATAAAAATGAGAAAGTACAGTTTCTGTGAATCATGTCATTTGAAATGATATCCACAAGGTGCAACTTCCGAATATTCTTTCAAATGTCATGATGCTCGGAGGGATATTGCTTTATTTTCTTAAAAAGAGCAATAATGTGTTTTGGCCTCTAAGTATTTTAGAGATGACCAGTTCTGGTCATCTCCTAGTTGAACGAAACCGCTGCGCGGTAGTTTTCTGCATCTACGACCCCACCAAAAGACCTTTACCAATCGAATAA
This sequence comes from Candidatus Anammoxibacter sp., assembly GCA_021777055.1. Lineage (GTDB taxonomy): Bacteria > Planctomycetota > Brocadiia > Brocadiales > Anammoxibacteraceae > Anammoxibacter_A. The sequence continues at coordinate 31,383 of JAIQZO010000052.1, forward strand.
TACCCCTAAAAAAGCTGGACAAACTCTTACCTATAAACTATCTTTCCTTTAGTTTAATTTTATATTTTTATCGAATAACTAAAGGAGTGAAGAGATGGGAGAATTACGTGATCGAATGCTTGAGGAGATGAAGTTACGAAATTTAAGCGAAAAGACCGTAAGGTCGTATATAATGCAAATGGAGCTGTATGCCAAGAAGTTTGGCAGATCGCCTGCTGAGCTAGGCGAATTAGAGATACGGGAATATTTGCGGTATTTGCGAGAAGAGAAAAAGTTAAGTAGTTCAAGTATTAATGTAGCGTACAGCGCATTGAAATTTTTTTACACCCAAATACTCCATTGCAAATTCAGTGTGGAGAAGATATCACGTCCTAAAAGGGAAAAGAAGCTACCAATAATATTGTCAAAGAGAGAAATCATATCAATACTGGAAGAGTCCAGGAATTTAAAATACAAGACAATATTAATGACAATATATTCGACAGGTTGTCGAGTAATGGAAGCAACCCATCTTAAAGTATCGGATATAGATAGTAATCGAATGCAGGTGCGGGTAAATCAAGGCAAAGGGAAGAAAGATCGTTATACGATCTTGTCAAAAACATTACTAACAACATTGCGCGAGTACTGGAAAAGTTACAGACCCAAGGAGTGGTTGTTTACTGGCCTTGGTAAAGAGGGTCCATTAGGAGAATCAGTAGTCCAAAAAGAGTTTAAAGATGCTAAAAAAAAGCTGGCGTATTAAAGCCAGTCTCAGTTCATCACCTACGCCACAGTTTTGCTACCCACCTTCTTGAAGATGGCATAGACATCTTCACAATCCAGAAACTCCTAGGCCACAGCAATATACGAACCACCGCGGTCTATATCCACGTTAAACGCGAGAACATAAAGAAGCTGGTCAGTCCCCTTGACCGAATGGAGGAATAGCAATGAGTATTCCTCAGAAGTCAGGCGAGGTAGAGGTAGGCGATATCTTTCGCCAATATGGTGAGCCCTATAGAGCAAGGCGCAACCTTCCACTGTATATCCTGAAAGCAATGGGAGCCATAGAGAATTGCCGCACAGCGGCATTAGGAGGCCATGTAGATGAATGCGACAGTTGTGGACATAGGAGGATTTCGTATAACTCATGCCGTAACAGACATTGCCCTAAATGTCAGTCATTGGCAAAAGAGAGGTGGTTAGAAGCACGCAAAGATGAACTTCTCCCGGTAAGTTATTTTCATGGTGTCCTAACTATCCCCAGCGAATTAAACGCGCTGTCATTAATAAATCAAAAAGAGATATATGATATTCTGTTTAAATCAGGTACAGAGACATTGCGCGAGTTGGGTGGTGACCCTAAACACCTTGGAGCAGAAATAGGAATCATTGCCATACTGCACACATGGGGTCAAAATCTGATGGATCATCCACATTTGCACTGTATAGTTCCATGGGGTGGATTATCTCAAGAGGGAACAGAGTGGTTATTTCCCCGGAAGTCAACCAAAAAGAAGTCATTCTTTGTGCATGTAAATGTGATATCGGACCTGTTTAAGAAGAAGTTCCTATATTATTTTAAAAGACTGTATCTTACCGGCAAACTAAAATTTGTCGGTAAGGTAACGTATTTAGGTAATGATTGCGAGTTCATGAAACTATGTGATGAGCTTTACAAGAAGAAATGGATAACTTATATCAAGCGTCCCTTTGGTGGTCCGGAGAAAGTCCTTGAATACTTGGGGAGATATACACACCGGGTAGCCATTTCTAACAATAGAATATTAAAGTTGGAAGATGGTAAAGTCACATTTTGTTATAGAGATTATCAAGATGGCCATAAAACAAAAGAGATGGAGTTAGATGTATTTGAATTTATCAGAAGGTTTTTATTACATGTATTACCTTGCAAGTACTTCAAGATACGGTATTACGGTCTTTTTAGCAATCGCAACCGTAAGAAAAAGATAGAAATCAGCAGAAAGTTGTTAGGTGCTAGATCGGAGAAAGAGAGTACAAGTAAATCAGAAAACTGGGAAGAGTTATTATTAAGATTAACAGGAGTAGACCCACGAGTATGTCCATGTTGCAGTAAAGGCGTAATGGTGAGGAAGGATGAATTGTCTCCGGTAATAAATCCGCCACCCCAAACAATGGTATTACCATAATGTAATAGTAAGAAAAAGAGTATTTTATTGCTTATGCAGGAGAGGTACGTACTTTCATGATGTAAAAGAGCAGCGCATGCACATATTAACCAAAGATAACAGATGCAGTACGAAATTAATCAAATTAAAGATAGAAAAAACGCAGGGAAAGGTATAAAATTTAGATCAAAGTATAATAATATTATCAAATTTGGAAAAAGCCAATTAATTGAATACCCATAGACGCATCGGCTTAGTTCAACAAAATTTTATCCGTACTTGAGTAAATAAGAAAAAGTAAACACATCACTGCAAGAAAATGTTTATTGTGATAGTGTAGTGATAATTGTTTGTACTCAACTACGGATAAAATCCTTAACGTTAT
>JAIQZO010000053.1 GCA_021777055.1 Candidatus Anammoxibacter sp.
TGATGAAAATTTCATTAATGCCGGAATACGCCGTATCATTGCAGAGAATAAAACCGGACGTGACTTTTTACAAAAGAGCGAGGAAATATTTGATGTTCCTATTGCCAGGACTACTTTTTCTGATGCTATGCATTCATCCAGAAGGCTTGAGTTGCTTAACCAAATTGCATACTCTAACTATAAATCAATAAATCAGGAGCTTTCTGATGATGGCATAGACTACTTGCATGAGTTTAAAGATATTGACGAGCATGATATCTTTAGCGTTGATGGACATTTCATTGAACATTCCAGCCATACTCAACGCAATGCAAAGGGAAAACTTTACGCTTCCGGAAACTTATACATCCTCAATATGAGAAGTGGCCTTATACAGCAATTCGCTGGTGTTAGTGACGGCTCTGTTAAAAACCATGAAATGCCAATCTTTAAAGAACGAATGGCTGTAAAGGGTTCATATTGTGACGATAAGAATAAAACCATATGGATAAACGATAGGGCTTATATTGACCACCGGTGGTGGATTAAGCAAAAAGCAAAAGGCAACTATGTTATTTCTAAATCAAAAAAGAATAATTCCGTACTCTATTGTGGAGATCTTGAATTTGATAAGGAAGATCTTGTTAACGCTGGTGTGGTTTCGGATAGATTAGGTGGTTTTACAAGTAGCGGAGCTACAATGAGAATCATTGAGTATATGGACCCTGAAACTCAGGAGCAAATGACCTTTTATACCACCCTAGGCAAGGAAGTAAGGCCGGGTGTTGTTTGCTGGTTATATTTCCTTAGGTGGAAAATTGAAAAGGTTTTTGATTGTTTTAAAAACACATTGGGCGAGACAAAGGCCTGGGCTACCGGAAACACAGCAATACAGATCCAAGGACATTTAATCTGTTTGTTTTATAACTTCATGCAGCTTCTTTCAGAGAAGACGAAAAAACTGGAATTATGTGAAGATAAAAAGGCTGAGAAGAAATATACAGAAAATCTAAAAGTACGAGAGGACAAAGCTAAAGAATTAGGACGGATTATTCATCCGCTAATTTATACATGTCGTAAAATCAGCCGTATGTCCTGCCAGTTTATCCGGTCGGTTAGAAATCATTTTTTCTCGGAAAAGCCGCTGAGCCTCATCCTGCCTATCTTCGCGGAGAGATTAAGGAGGTACCTATGATAAAAACCCGGACACCGTTGAAAGGTAAAATAGTAAAATAAGGAGTAAAATAAGGGACAGGTTAATAATTATTGACATTAGTGGCTTAATTAAGTAAAATCTCCAGATAAAAATAAGATATGAAAAATTAAGATAAATTTAAAGAATTGGAGGGCTTGATTATGGCAAGAATTCCCCGATTGTTAGTAAAAGGTGAAGATACCGTATATCATATAATTTCACGTACTGCCTTGCCGGGTTATGTCTTAGGAGATGTGGAGAAGGATTATTTGTTGGGACTTATAAAGAACTTAAGTGGCGTATTTTTTGTTGAGGTGTTTGGGTTTTGCATTATGGGTAACCATTTTCATCTGCTTGCTAAGATGAATACGATGGACAACTATAGTAATGAAGAGGTTAAAAGAAGATTGTCGCTCTTCCGCAATTGTGCTGCCGGGGTGATTATTGATGGTCAAGTGCCATTCTTCAAAGAGAAGTTTTCTAATTTATCGGAATTTTTGAAAGAGCTAAAGCAGAGGTTTTCAAGGTATTATAATAAATTACACGAACGCAGAGGTTATTTCTGGGGAGATAGGTTTAAGAGTGTAATAGTTGAAAACGGAGATACGCTTATTAACTGCCTAGCGTATATGGATTTGAATCCTATAAGGGCTGGATTGGCCGCAAAGCCGGAGGACTATAGATGGAGTTCAATGGGGTATCATGCCCAAACCGCCAACAAAGACGCGTTTTTGTCCACTGACTTTGGATTAAGTTCTTATGGTGCGATGTCGGAAACAGAGAGGTTAACGGATTATAGAGAGTTTCTTTATGAGAAAGGCGCAATAGAAACAGTAAAGGGAATGTCGATTAATGAGGCTGTTATTAAAAAGGAGAGGGATAAAGATTATAAATTGACAAGCGTAGATAGACTAAGATTCAGGACAAGGTACTTTACAGACAGTGGTATAATTGGCACAAAAGGTTTTGTTTCTCATTACTATGCGATGTTTAAAGGTTGCTTTAATACAAGGCATGAAAAAAAACCAAAAAAGATATCAGGTCTGGATGGGATTTATTCACTTAAACGTCTGGCAAATGGGACGTAAAGGGATAAAACAATGATAAAATGAAAGACAGGTAAATAATTGTTGTTGAGAGTGAATTAAGTTAATTCGTGTTTACAGTTAATATTATTGAACCCATTATTTAGGTTATGCAGAATCAAAATTTTGTTTGTCAGATTGGCCAGTGTGGGATTTAACGGAAGGCATGCATAAAGATGGTTTGCTTAATTAATTTAACTACCGTATGAGAGAATATAAAACTTGTTTGAAGTGTTTTAATGCAGGGGGGAATATTGATATTACATTTGTGACTCTTTATGATTTTATTTCAGTTCAACCTACGAAGGTCCAAACTGTAATTATTAGTGTTACAGATTATGGTAATGGCAGTGATAAACTCATAATCCGAAATTCGATCAAGAAAGCAAAGGATTTAAAAGGTACAAAGATATTACTTCCTATCAACACAATCTCAATGTAGTTTTTGCATAACTATTTGAATGTGAGGGCCTATGTATTGATGATTTAGAAGTTGTCGATCAAATGAAATCAATGAATAAGATTCCTATAGTAAACATAACTAAAACGCAGGAGGAGATAATATGGTTGTCAGGATTGGGACGTTCAATTTAAACAATCTCTTTTCTCGATTCAATTTCCAAGCTGAAATTGGTCAAGTACCTGATGATGATCCAGGTGGGATTACACTTACGTTTAACCAGGACGAGTTTAACGTACGGACATTTATGGGTCGTTTAGTACGGGAAATGAGTCCGGATGATACGGCTGAGATTGCCAGACGTATCGTCAATGTTATAAATGCTGATGTGCTTGCCGTCCAGGAAGTCGAACACATCGAAATTCTCAAACAATTCAACCGCGAACATTTACAAAATCTTTACTCTCACATTGCTCTCGTTGAAGGAAACGATCGACGGCTCATTGACGTTGGAATTATGTCAAAACTGCCGATAGGGATGATCGTGTCTCACCAAACGGCTGTTCATCCTGATGAACCAAACCGTCGGGTTTTTAGTCGTGACTTACTTCAAGTAGAAATCCTTAATCATAATAGAGATAAACTGTTTACGATTTATAACACTCATCTGAAGAGCCACTTTGTGCCATTTGGAGAGGACCATATTCAGGGTACAATCAATGCTAATAATCGGCGTAGACGGCAAGCTGAGATGATCTCTAGAATCATTAGCCGCATGGAACGTCCAAATAGTCGATTTGTGCTCACTGGAGACATGAATGATCCACCGGATTCTCAGTTCTTGTTGCCGATGCTTACGGTGGATAATCGACCGCTCGTCAATACTCTGGTGAATCCAGTAGAGACTCGCCCCTCGAAAGCTGAAACCGTTGGGCAAGGTTCTGGGCCACAAACACCAGCTTGGACTCATAGATTTAATCCACCAGGACCAGATTTGCCTGAGTATCGTCTTTTTGACCAAATTTGGGTAAGTCAAACGCTTGCTGATCGATTTAATAACCCAACAATTGATCGACGCACCAAGCATAGCGGAGATGGTAGTGACCACGATCCGGCGTGGATTGAGTTAGACCTTTAAAAGGCTCGAAGAAAAATAAGGAAAAGAACCTTAAATTCTTATAGTGAAATGAGTAGCAAATCTAGGGTCACCCGTTAGGCTTAACTTGTGGTTATACAACCACTATAATTACAATATTTGGTTCCCCAATCCATCCGCTTATACTTAAATAACTTCTTTGGATTAAACTCTGTCTGATCTTCTATTATGAAATAATACGCCTTAGATATTTTGTTGCTTAATCTTCCCTGAACTGGGCTTTAGGGTTTATGCTAGTAAACATCAGGCCTGACATAATCAATAGGCAACAGAATATTCACTGTCTAAATGTTATACCTATGTAAAAAGATCCCAATCCTAAAATCGGGTTGAATTTATAATTGTCTTCTACATTTCAGTTGCAAGTGAAAAAACTAAAAATTCTTTTGAGAATAATTGTTAGAAACTGCTTTTAAAATAACTGGTTAACTTAAGAATTGTACTATAGCTGTATGTATGTTTAAAATGGAATGTTATGTAGTTTGTACTGTACAAGTGTTAATCTGATAACATCGACTTGTAATGAAATACCCAACAATCTGTGTAATGCAATACCTTACAAGTATATCCGTGTACTATTTTACTCTGTTTGACTATTGGCAATGGTTGTGATATATGTTCTATATTGTTTGGTATGAATTAAGTTGATTAGGGACTATCAATTGTAATAATTTTACTAAAATTTACACCTAAGTGCTCAAATTAATACTAATAAATATTAGAAACAAAATAGAGAAGATGCTGGATTTTGTTTGCAAGATTTGCTCTCTTTTTTTTCAAGGTTTAATGATAATATTGCTATGCCGTGTATTAACATTAAGTAATCATCTATATTTTAGCTAAAAAATCAATATTTAAAACCAAGCAGTTAATTTGTTATAGATTATTTTAAAACTGTTCGATTTGGCTGCCGCTTCCTGTCCGCCAATGTCCGGTTGAAGAGAGTGCTTACTTTCGGTTTGGGACAGCCGCGCTAGGGCACGCACCTCAACCGGACATTATAGTCTATTAGGATTTTACTAAATGCCAATCAATATTTATAATCAAACCGAAAATAAAAATATAAGAATAGTTTGGTTATCTGATGGTGATTGGGAACTTCCGTCTCAAATCGATACTTTTGAAAAGTGGCTTATTGAAAACGAAATTAAACTTCCTAAAGGTTCATATGTTGCGGATATAGGATTCGGCTTAAGAAAAGATGCATGTGGAGGTGGTGGGGCGGTAACTTTAAAAATGATGGAAATCATGCTTAGGGTTGGTATGGAGCTTTATCTTTCAGAGTATCCAGATGGAGATGAGAATAGCTAATATTGGCATTACCAACAAATCATTAGAAAGGGACGTGAAAAAAGCGTCACGCCCCTCAATTTAATGTTAACTGGAGGAAGTATATGCGTATGGCAAAAAATAGAGGTGTCTGGATAAATTTATCACTGCGTTTTAATACACTTTCTGGCCAATGTTCCATGGGATCTATTTTTTTTATATTCAAATTGCAAATTATGGTCGTTTGTTGTTGCCTACTTGGTTGTTCTACGATTGAAGTAAAAAAAGATATCGATAGGCAAAGATTGGTCCGAAATAAAACTTTTCTAACTGAGGAATCTTTCATTACAGGAAAACCGTCCCTTACAGTTGCCAATGCACGTTCGATAATCTTTGTTGCTGATAATCAGTTTCACAATATTTATACAGATGCTAGTGTTTTTGGCGCGCGTTTTTCGGATATGTTCAGCCGTGTTGCGATTAGACCTGCTGCTTTAAATTTGTACTCTCCAGAATTGTTTTCGTATGTTATAAAAGAGTATGGCGATTCTCATGATGTGATTCATCTTGGAGATGCTTTAAATGTGGGTTGTTACAATGAGTGGAACATGTTAACTCAAACAATGGATAGCACTGTATCTGGGAATTGGGTAATGGCCCCAGGTAACCACGATTTTTATTTCTACGGGTTATCTAGTGGTGGGTGGTTACATTTTTTGTTTAATTCTACATGGTCTGATGGCTGCGTTGGGTCAGAGTTAAAGGACCCTCAATATAATCGTTTTTTCAAGAACAAGTTTATCGATGAATATATTGACCACTTGCTTGAAAAAGAAATCATTTCATCGTTAAAAACATCCGCCATAAAGGGTGGACGAGTAAAAAAATTTGATGTCGAGGAAATCAGTGCTAGTAATGATGATGGCTTTTATCGGAAAGTAGTAGCGCGGAAATATTTGCGTTATAGAAAACACCGCTCTTTTGTTACACAGTTTGTTAATCTATCTATTGATGAGCTATCGCCTACCATAGGTGTGATTCTAGATACAACAAATTACCATTACGAGCCTACTTTTATTCGTGGTCTACTTGGGATCTTTAGTCATAATGCCGGATTGCATGGATACGTGGATACAGATCAGTTGGATCTGATCAAACAGACCCTTGAAAAAGAATTTAGAACAGATAACCAAAAATTAAAAGTTGTATTTATCGGTCATCACCCTGTAAGAAATCTAAACAAAGAGATGCAAAGCTATCTATTTGAGTTGAGTCAGAATTCATCTTTCAGTTTTGGAGGCTACGTATCCGCACACACTCATAGTGGGTTTACGGCTACCGTTATAGATAAATCAAATAATGAGCTACGCGAATATAATTTAGGTTCCGTTACTGATTGGCCTATTGAACTGGCAGTAATCAGTAAAAATAGTGCAAAGATAGAAGTCGTTGATCCCAATACTCTGGGATTTGCCTGTGACACAAAGTTCGATTATTCAGATAGTAGGATTTCTAACTATACTGCATATAGGCGAGAAGCCCATGATATAGTTAGACCTGGACAGAAGCTAGTTAACGCCCAACTCCGGTACTATATGCAAACTCTAGTTCGAACTATTATTGACTTGAACGTGATAAATGACGACCAATCATTTGTGCTTATATATAACGATTTATTGGATAACCTTGATCCTTGTGAGGAATGCGGGGTATTCTTTGCCCGCAAGTGCCAGGATAAAAAACGCAAGGTTATTCAATCTGCAGTTGATGCGTTTCAAAAATTAAAAAAAATAGATAAAGAATTTGCTAAAAAGTTTAAACAATATGCGGTATGCCAGGCTCTTTGGAGTAGTCAAGCGGAATATCTTTCTTATTCAGGCAATCACAAGGAAGGTAAATAACAATGCAAACTTATGGGTGAATCTTAAGGGCAAGCTCAGAGGGCGCTCTTGATTATTAAGTATTCACTAATTTAAAATGAATTTTTAACACACAAATTCTGCGAACGCAAAAAAACACGCCGCAGATTAAATCGTTATGGGATGATTGGTATTGTATTTTGAGAAAAAATATTAGTGGGTTGAACATAACCTACAAGTTATGAATATAAGGTATGTACAAATCCAAACAGCTCGTATCTAAACCAGAAAATGTTTCTGTTGTAGACGCACGCTTACGAGGTTATCTGCTAGTGATAAAGCTTCTCATCTTGCTACCGAACTGTTTCTCAACCCGGATCTGGTTATGGTGGCTTAGAAGCTCGTAAACAGGAAGAGTATTGACTCTAATCTGCAAGGGAAGAGACAGAAATGTTGTTCCGAGAGTACTATGCCATTTATAGGCGTTATTTAGAGCCTAAAATGATTAGGTTGAAAAGTTCCTAACGATTGGCAACATGGGAATCTTTTACTGTTGCAGCTGTCGTTGGCATAGCAACAATTGTTAGCATTGTTGCGGAGTTGTGTAAGTAACCTAATGTAGAAAGTGTGAAGCACAAAAAGGCTATTTCTTTTATTAAAAAGCAAAAAAAAGGAACAGGCTAATAATTATTCTTTGATTATAATTTCTATAAAATATAGGATTCGTCATTGGAATAGACCTAAATTGATCTTTACCCTGGGGAAGAATGTACCCCAGGGTGAAGATCATTTTATACTATCTCAACTGGATTGTTTCCGGGTTTGAATAAAATATCACGCTACAGGTGATAGACATATACTCAAAGTGGGTATAAATTAGGCATTTAACTTGATAGTATAGAAATTTTCATTTTAGATATTTATACCGTAATAGTTTCAAATTATTGATGTTGTAGCGAGGTATTGTCTACCAAAATGCTCTATAGTCATAATAGCTGTATGTGGATCAAACTTAAGATTATAAATTTGCAGTTAACTTAAAATATAAAGATCTAAAGATATAAAGATCTAAAGATATACAGAATACCCCAACGGGGTTATACATACCAGCCTAGGGCAACGCACTGGGACAAAAACACAAAAGAAATTTAGCCCTGTAAGGGCGTAACATACATTAACTATGAATCAGGAAAATATGTGTTGCACCCATTCAGGGTGCGAATTAATGGTTACCTTTGCCCCAGGGCGTTGCCCTGGGCTTGTATATCAGCCACTTTCAGGGTCAAATAAGAGCAATGTTCATAATCTTAATTGTAGCATGTGGATTAAGATTATGAGTAAGATTTTAAAATTAAAAAGTCCGCCGCTGGCGTTAACTTAATTTCCAAAATGTAGCTAAGGCTACACCTGTAGTATCTCGCAATTATAACATCCAAATCTAACCAAAACCTGAATCACTAAATGCCTAATTTATGCCCACTTTGAGTATAAACTAGGCTGACCACACACTGTATTCTGTTGTTGGTGGCATTCCACTGGGATGCGTTCTGAAAGAAAAACTATCCCAGTGGACAGATTAAAGGAATTTGGGTAGTTCAGTATCAGCAGCCCAACCACCTTTTAGCGAGGCATTCTCTGACGTGGGATAAGCGCTCTCGTTTTACTAATTGACAAGACTGCTATTTATAAAATTGATAACGTTATTTGCTGCATCGATCAACGGCTGGCCTTCCGCTACGGTGAGCACGCCATCGTTGATAAAACTATTTACCTGATCGATAAACGCCTCCATTTTATCCTGCGCCGCAGTTGTATTTCCTTGTTCTAATTTTTTTAAAGTGGAAGTTAGCTTATTGGTCAAGCCTCTGCCCTGACCATCGTTTAACACATTGGTTAGAACCAGATCTTCAACCATATATTCAACTCGCTCCATCATGGTGAGTATCCGGTCTTCAGCGGTGCAAGGTCCTGCGGCTATTATATCGGATTCACGAGGGTTCTCGGCGTTCATATTAATAGAGACAGAACCAAGAACGCCATCAGTGCTAAATAGGGGATAAAGACCGCAAAAACGCGTCAGTTCAATATTATGTGTAATAGAATGATTAGAAAATCTGTCACGTCCTAACGATGTCAGGTTTTGAAGCCCATCAAGGTTAGTCAGTGCTGCATTATCATTAATGGTAAGATTGCGGGCTATCGATGTCAGGTTTTGCAGCCCATCGAGGTTAGCCAATGCTTTATTATTGGTAATAGTGCACCAACCACCTATTGATGTCAGGTTTTGTAGCCCATCCAGGTTCCTTAGCAGATCATTATCACTAATAAAAAGGGTACCACTTAATTCTGTCACTCCTTGCAACTCATCCAGGTTCTTTAACGCATTATTTTCATTAATAGTAATCCAACCTGTCGATGTCAGGTTTTGCAGCCCATCCAGATTCGTCAACGAAGGATTATTCTCAATATCAATACCACCTACTGATGTCAGGTTTTGCAGCCCATCCAGATTCGTCAACAACGGAATATTCTCAATAGTAATACCACTACCTACCGATGTCAGGCCTTGCAGCCCATCCAGATTCGTCAGAGCGGGAAGATCAAAGAACCAAATATTACTACGTATTGATGCTAGGTTTTTCAGGCTGTCAACGTTCATCAGCGCAGCATTTTCTGAAACTTCAAAGGTATGACGATCATCAGTAGAACCCGTAGATGTTAAGTTTTCCAGCCCATCCAGGCTCGTCAACGCGTCATTACCATTAATAATAAAATCTTCAAGTACAGATGTCAGGCCTTGAAGCCCATCCAGGTTTACCAACGCGGCATTATTATAAATACCTGCTACTCCCCTTATGATAGTTATGTTTTGTAGTCCATTTAGGTTCGGCAACAAATCATTACTATCAATACAAAGAAAAGAACCATTCACAGATGTCAGGCCCCGCAGACCATTCAGGTTCTTTAGAGCATCATTATTAAAAATATCAAGGCTTCTTACTACCGTCAGATTTTGTAGCCCCTCCAGGTTCGTCAGCCCTTCATTATTCCTAATTCGAAGCGAACGGCCACCTATAGATGTCAGGCTACTCAGTGGGGTAAGATTAACAATGTCATTAGATGCACTTTCCTGGATAAGAAGACTACCTGTCACTTCTGTATAGATGAAATCGTTAATCTGTGCCTGGGAGCTCAGCGTAAGATCGCCTGAATGTACCAGCTGGGCGTGGATTGATGCCAAATGGCCCAAAAGCACAAAAGATGATATCAGTATAAATGAAATAAAAAATGTGGAGCTTTTTGCTATTAAATTCTTACCTATGCGGGTCATATACTTCTCCTTTATTTGGGACTAAGAAATGATTTAATTATCGTTGAGAAGCTTGTTCACCTGCTCAATATGCACGTAAAATGCACGTAAACGAATATTCGTCTGAAATACTTAACTTTTCCAAACTTGGGATCTTACTCCTAAAACCAAGTTGAACTTATAATTGTTTTTTCTATATTCCAGTTGTGAGTCAGCATTGTCCGGTTAGATATTTGCGGAACACATATGTGTGCTAATATTAAGTGCCTAAAATGCCTAAAATTATAGAAATTTATTATTTATAAAAAACAAAGCTATTAACTTTAGGTACTTTTTCGCATCATGATGTTGCAAAATGTTCATAAATATGGAACATTATTGCACTGCAAAAGGCTAACCGGACAATGC
>JAIQZO010000054.1 GCA_021777055.1 Candidatus Anammoxibacter sp.
ACCTAAAGTTAATAGCTTTGTTTTTTATTAATAATAAATTTCTATAATTTTAGGCATTTTAGTGCACTTTAGGCATTTTAGGCACTTAATGTTAGCACACATATGTGTTCCGCAAATATCTAACCGGACAATGCTGATTAAATTTAGGAAAACTTCGCTTTTCCACCTAAATTTCTAAAGAGCCCTCTTTATTTTATTATCAAAGACAGAGAAAGTAAAAGTAAACAGGACGATTCTGAGCTATGGAGGGAATTAAAGTCTCATGATTACAAAGATTTGAAACATCCGCCAAGCAAAGGGGCAGAAAGAGATGCTCCTAGAGTTAGCTTTGACGAAGCAAAACAATAATAACTAATTTAATCAGGCAATCGTATAGAGTTGGCGTTTGTTTTTCTTTGCAATACAAACGTTACTTATATAGGTAGCTGTTCATAGAAAAAACATTTAAGGGATAGGAAGAAATTGCAATCACAGAGTTTCTTCTAAACCAAGAAGTGTTATCTTACAGAAGAAAACTGTTGAAATATGATACCACATGACGTATTATACAATACCATATACAGTATCATCGAGCAGCACCACTTAAGATAATTAATACAATTCTTGATACAAATCTTTGATAATCTAGGATGAGCAACGAAATAACTTACATATTTAGGTTAGATCTGTTCAAATTGATTTCGCTAAATCGAAAACATATGCTTCGCAAATAAAAATTTGGCAATTAATGTTAGATCAAGGATCATCTACCTTTGAATGTTAAATGTGCCAGTTATTTTTACATACTTTCTTGTGTAAATTAAGGAAGGTGGATGAAATAAATTGTGCTTATAACACTTAGATTTACGTTAGATTTGTTCAAATCAATTGAACCAAACCAGAAGCAAGGCCTTCTCCACGTTGGGGATTTGGTGATTGAAATTTGGGCAAAGATAATGTGAAGATTAGTGTTACATACACAATTTATTACATGCACGTTTCTAAGTAAACATCATAAGAGATATTTCTTATGGGGGGGGGACTTTATTTAGTATCCCAAGGAATCACCATTTTCTAGAATTAACAGTTGCATCTGCAACAAAGATCATAGTAACACACAATATAAAAAATATTATAGGGGTAAATAGATTTTGGAGTTAGAGCTATAACTCCAAGACTGCTTTTGGAGGAACAATAAAATGAGTGCATTAAGTTTGCGATTACCAGATTCAATACATAATCATATTAGAGAAGTTGCCAAAAAAGAGGGAGTGTCAATTAACAAGTTTATATCAGCAACACTTGCAGAGAAAGTATCAGTAATGTTAACCGATGACTATTTAAAAGGTAAAGCGCTAAGGGACAGAAAAAATGAATGTAAAAAGATATTAGGCAAAGCTCCTGATCGTAACTCCCATGCTAGTGGCTTATTACAAAAGAATAGCTAAATCTGATTAGATGGCGTTTTCGCTTCCTGCCCCCATCATTGAGTATAAATGGCCGGCAAGACAGTTGATTAGAAATTATGCTCTTCGCACATTTTCTACGGTAATGAAATAGGCGAAGAGCCTTAACTTAGTTCAAATCATCATTACTCAAATTTAACATTGAGAAATTTTATTATGTTCGTTTGATTTTATCGCTCTATTCATACGACATCTACAAAGAAATCAAATGGCACCCAATTTTTAAGCAGAAAACAAAATGTACATTGACACCTTCAGGAGATATAAGCACACCATTGAAATATCAGTTCTGTTTTAGGACTGTCATCATTGCTCTCTTGCAAGCCATCCATCCATCTGCATTTTGTAACAAGTTTCCATTTGTTAAGGTTTTGACTTTAACTATAAGGTCAGAAATAAATGGACTACCTACTTTTTTTCAGTGTTGTCCGGTTAGCTTTTGCTTCACACATATGCTTACTATCATTTAGCGCCTAAATGCCTAGAATGAGCTAAAATTATTGCCTACAGTGGCAATTGCTGTTTGTTTATAGGAGATTAAATTATGAGAAACCTTCCATTAATAGGAACCTTACTTATCATTTTATTATTCTGTGGTAAGACCTTAATTGTTTATGAACCAGAGCATGGATTCAATCAGAATCTTTTTGCCCAGGAGATTAATAAAGTATCTGATTGGGGGTATAAGTTGCAGGGTTATACTCCGGACCTTTTATCTATTAATGATTCACAGTTTGATCTGATAGTAATGGATTATTCACTCTCAGGCGGACCGGAAGATGAGTTTACAGCCGAAGATATAAACCGTTTAAAATTTGACGGGGCATGTAAACGGAAGATAATACTTTCATATATGAGTATTGGCGAGGCAGAAGAATTTAGGTTTTATTTTAATGATATGCCAAAAGAGCTTTTATTTGATACTCCAAATCCTCAGTTTCCTGACAATATTAAGGTAAGATTCTGGGATGAGAGATGGCAGAGTATTATTTTTGGCAATGCGGAAGAAGGTCCCGATAAAAGCTATCTTGATAGAATTATAGATGCCGGATTTGATGGTATTTATTTAGACCTCGTTAGTGCTTTTGAATTTTTTGGACCAAAAGAGATTGATGGTAATGGTGAAAGGGAGACAGCGGCAAAAGATATGATAGACTTTATAATAAATATGACTGATTATGCCAGAAATATCAGAGGAAAGACAAACTTTTTAGTTGTTCCGCAAAATGGCCCGGGAATAATCGACCCGTTGAGTTACAGCTTTGCAGATAATCCTGAATTAGAGGCAGAAAAACAGAAGCAAAGGTACTTTTCTGCCATTGATGCAATTGGAGCAGAGGATACGTTTTTCTTTGGCAATAGGGAAAATAATAACCGATTAAACCCTGAGGAAGAGACCATCGCACTTCTAAACATATTTCGCGATTCAGGAAAAAAGGTCCTTGCGGTAGATTATGTTCAGGATAAAGAAAAGATCGATATATTTTATGAATTGGCTGAAACAGAGGGATATGTTCCATATGCAACAGTAAGAGACCTGAATATTTTAATAATAAATAATGGCCATGAACCTGGGTGTAATGATGCGTTGGGTGGAGAAGAGACGCCTATTACCACACCAACACCCACAGTAACTTTAACACCACTATCATCACCAACGCCAATGGGTACGCCCATTACAACACTAACACCCATTGTAACTTTAACACCATCACCTACACCCATAGCGACACCAGACGACGATGACGATGACGATGACGATGACGATAATAATAAGTTATTTACTTTTGTTTGCCAAAAAGATTTTACCGCAAGATTTAGTGGTATAGAAGTCCTGCCTATTAGTGTTGGTGATGTTATAGGTTGCAAGTTAACATTGAGTCAAGATATAACTAATCGTTCTCTAATGGGAGTACCTATATCAGTTAAGTTAAGAACCGGAAGCAAGACGTCAATAAAGGTTGATCATGTTCAAGATATGACTGATAAAAAAGGAGAGATAGAGTTTGAAATAACTGCACTTAAACCGGGGTTAGACTGGGTTGCATGGGCAGTACCTGATGAAAATGACAATATTGGTTTCAGTAAAAAAGATTACAATAGTGGAAATGCATGGGGTATGTTTGTCGAGGTACAAGAAAATATTAACGATTAATTATTGATGATCAACATAGAAAGATCTCAAAACAGAAAATCAGGTAAAGAGCCTGTAAAGAATTTTGTGTAAACCGCAAATCCAGCACTAGAAACAAGGTCTCTACTCTTTCATCAAAATGAATGGATAGTTGCCCGGTTTTCAATGCCAGCGGTGCGCTCTCATTGTCCATTTCTTTATTCTACCCTACAATGGTAGAAAAACCATTTTCAAGGCGGAACCATTTGTATGGAGGACATTTTGACCTAACAACTTTTCTGACACTGCTATTAACACTTTCAATGGTATTCAAATCAATATATGCTAGGCAGCTAATAAATGTATCTCTTCCGCCTTTAATGTTAATAGATATGGCCAATAAACTGATCGCCGCTCTAAGTAGCTAATCATTGTCACTAGGAGACCAGCCCAAGCCAGGCTTGATTTTCTATGCGCCATCTCAATCAAACAGTACCCCCAATGGTCAGTTGGTCAGGGGCCATGCCAGCCTTGAGCAGATGAGGATTAGTTCCAAAGAACCTTCAGATAGCAATAAGGCGGCGTGAACGCACCATGAAATGTGTTAAGCTACGTCCTACGAACAATGTTTAGGGTGTCGCTACTATTTTCCTAAAAACTTAAAAAGGAAACAAGCTAAAAAAAATGATAAAATATCGCTTTTTTAAGAACATATGATAGAGTAATAATTAAGTATGCGTATACTTTTTGTATACTATAGATACATAAACAGATAGTATTAAATATAAAATTAAGATGTCCTAATTCATGCTTAGACTAAACGGACTGTACCTGTTAATACAAAATATGACGTTGTCATAAGATATCGAATTAGATTTCTATCCGATGGCCAGGGGTCCGAATCCCTTCTGGCGTACCAGATATATTAAAAAAGTACCCATTTCTCCTGAATAAGTTTAGAAATAAATATTTAATCACATTTGGAGTTAATTCTTACGATTCTTACCAGATTTAAAACGATATCTATATCAGCATAAATATAGATACAGCCCCATGTTTGATTTACTTTACGCCTCATTTACCAAACGTTTAGGTGAATAAATCCTATTCACTCCTGATATCTTTTTTGGCTTTTTCTCATTGCTTGTATTAAAACAACCTTTAAACATCTCATAATAATGAGAGACAAAACCTTTTGTCCCTATTATACCGTTGTCTGTAAAGTATCTTGTTTTGAATCGTAGCCTGTCTATGCCGGTTAATTTATAATCCTTATTCCTTTCCTTTTTTATAACAGCCTCATTAATTGACAAGCCCTTTGCTGTTTATTTTGTCTTTATTGACAGCTCCTTAGTGTTGGCAGCGGAAGAATGCACTTAAAGGTAAAATATCTAATTTCGGTTAGTAGTGCATCACCCTTAATTTGGACTATTTGATTTACTCTTTAGTATAAATGCGTTAGGGATGTTTTTTTTTGTTTTAAATATATCGTCCCGCTTTATTGATAAACGGTCTACCTCCTTTACGTTGCAGCCCATGCTTTGCAATACTAATGAAGAATCCGCGACATTATTATTACTTATATCATCAACGCAAATAATGGTAAATTCCAGACCAATTGAAACCGCGGATTGTAACTCCCTTATATGGTGAAAAAGGGAATCTTTGTCAGAGATAAGAACAACGTTATCATTGGGATTACCAATTACAGCGCCTAACGCAAATGGAAGTCCTGCCCCTGGCAAATCACGGTCATCCATTATAAAAAGATTTTTATAGACGGCCTTTCTTAAAAAGCAGGATGCCGCAAGTGATAACTCTCTTCCATCTACTATAAATATATCGTTGCAAGAAGAAATATCTTTGAGTGAATCAAATAGTTCGTCTAAATTTTTTAGCTCTTTTGATAACTCTAACGCCAATAGATCACAATTTTTATTAAAATCATCTCTCCATGTAGATAAATCTGTTTCATTCCATTTTAGTTCTCTTTCAAAATATGAGAGACTGCTATGGGGATCTGAATGTACCGGACAAAGGTTAGTAATGTTGTCCTTAAAAGATGACGGGTCAATTTCTATCTGAATTACCCCTTTTAGGTTAGGTGAGTCTTTTATTATAGAAAGAGCGTGTTCTGAATACGGATCCATTCCTATTACAAGTAAAAGGTCAGTTCTTTTTAACAATTCAAGACCTGACGCGGCACTAATAAATAACGAGATATCTCCTGCATAACAATTATCCTCGCCGCATAAAGCACCGGAACTGATGGTTGTCGTTATAACCGGGATTCCGAGCCGGTTTAAGTCCTGTTTTATCTCCTGGTATCTTCCTGGACGCCCAAAACCCTGTCCTAAAGTTATAACCGGCCTTTCAGATTCTTTAATGGCGTCGCACGCTTTTTTAAGAAAAAAGGGGTCGCCTTTTATATTACCTCTGTACATAGTCTTCTCAGCAGGAGGCATTATTTTTCGTCTTTTCTTTTCTGTAAGTATTTTGTATCTAAACAATACATCTGATGGAATATCGATATGTACAGGCCCTTGTATACCCTGCAACGCTTCCCTGAAAGCCCTGTATACTATTTGTGGTATTCTCTCCCAACTGTATATGATGCTGTTCCACTTGGTAATAGGATAAAATATTTCATCCTGATTACAGCCCTGCAAGTTTTCCTGATGCGGTTTTATTTTCCAGCTTTGGAGCTGCGGGGCAATGGATATAACAGGCAGGTAATTGAACCAAGCCTTTGACAATCCTGCTACCTCATATACAACCCCTGCGCCTACTGTTGCCATGGACACGCTTGCATATCCAGTAGAAGCGCTATATCCTGACGCCATTAAAGCAGCAGAAGTCTCACTGCGTGGAACAGTTAAATTAATTTCTGGAAATTTTCCAAAGGCATCATAAACAGTACCTAATTGTTCGCCGGCGATAGAAAACACCTGCTTGATTCCACAATCAGCAAGTACACTTAAAAGTAGTTCACCTCCTGTTATTATTCTCATTTCAAGACCTCAGTTTGGCTATTATGTTAATTCTAAATAAGGCTTTTTTAATATATGAAAGAAGTAAAAATGTCCTGTCTCGCCCTAAACCCAGTATCAAAAATGAACTTTTTATAAGTTTAACAGGATTTAAAAGCCTCATTAATCCGTCAAACTCAACAAGTGAGAAACTTAACAAACAGTCCGGGAAATTGTCTTTGTCCGTTATAATATCAATTAATGCTGCCCCAGAAGAGTGTATGCTATTTTCATACGCGGGTAATATATCTTCAACTTTAGTTACCCTTGTAGCGTGTAGGCCAAATCCTTTAGCTATTTTAGAATAATCAATATCAGGAAGAGAAGTGCCAACAATATTTCCCGCAAACATTGAATACTGCATAGCCCTGATCATATTCCATGCGGAATCATTGAAGATTATTATCGAAATAGGCAAATTCAATCTGCGAATAGTCTCAAGTTCCTGAACATGGTACAAAAATGATCCATCCCCGGTGATAAGAATAACACGTCTACCTGGAGAGGCCAATTGTACTCCAATTGCATACGGTATCCCGCATCCAATTGCGGCCATACCAAATGGATAAAAGGATTGGCGCGGGCCCATTGGCGGTGTATACATTGCGACAAAAACCGGGGTGTTTCCACCATCCATAACAAGGAGAAGGTCATCCCTTTTTATTACTTTCCCCAGCTCTTGCATAGCTTTTCCCTGGTGTATAATGGGCCAATCTTTATTGATAGCCTTGTTGAGTCTCTTATAACGGCCCTTTTTAAGGTTAGAAAGATATTTTGCCCATGACCGCCAGGCTGGTTTGCTAATAAAACCTTCGCCACGCAATTTCGCGCTTAACTGATTAATAACAGTTTTGACATCGCCAATTATTGATATTTCAGGGGAAACATTCAAACCTATTTGCAAAGGGTCAATATCAACATGAATAAATTTAATCTTGTCAGACCACAAGGGTGGAAGGCCAAATCCATCTACACCGCAAAAGCTTACACCTAATGCAATTACAAGATCTGCATCATTTATTGCTACATGAAAGGCTTCACCTGTTGTATATGCAGGTCCGCCAAGAGAGTAATTATGATCTATTGGAATAGTTCCAAAACCAGCCATTGTTGTCGCTGCAGGAATCTTAAATTCTTCCATAAAACAGATAACATCATCATGCGCCTCTGATGCAATAACTCCTCCTCCACAAAAAATGAGAGGTTTTTTTGCGCTCTTAATGCTTGATACGGCTTTATCAATTTCAAGCTCATCTCCCGCTAATCTTACAGATCTGATTTTGCTTTTAGTTGCAAAGTCTGATTCTGAGAATAATGTGTTATCAATAGCGATAGTTTTGTCTAATAATCCAAAAGGAATATCAATATGTATCGGCCCCCTTTTATGTCTGGTACTCTCATATACTCCCTTCTTTAGTGTATCAGAAAGGCTTTCAATAGAATTGACCCGACTTCTCCAGATTGTAATCTCATGAAAAACGCCATTTTGGTCAAACTTATACCTATTAAAGCCTTTGTTGTAATCCGCTTCATCATCATTGCAAATTGACAAAGAAATCAAAGGGATTTTGTCTGCCCAAGCATTTGCAACTCCGTAAATCTGCGATAATGATCTGCCGTTATCATCGGTCAAAATAGCAGAGAATCTTCCTGAACGTCTAATGTAACCATCCGCCATTACAGTAGCAGCCCCTTCATTTCTGGCAATAATGACATTTATGCCTGTTTTTGATTTTAAACAGCTTATTAGAGGGGTAAGTCTGTCAGAAGATGCGGTAAAAACATAACTAATACCATTGGTAACAAGACTTTTAGCAATGAGTTCGTTACCTGAAACACTTTCCATAATTTATACCTCCAGATTGTTTTGTGTATCTATATTATTTTACACTATTTTTTGAAAGAGGAAAGTTTGGATAACTTGTTTTGTAATTATTCAGCGAAAATGTTACATGGAGCCATAAAATAATAGTTGTACGGTTCCGCGTTCAACTATATTGTGCTGGATTATGAAGCGCTTTTTTCAAGCCCAAGTCATGTACGAATTTGCCATTTATTGTTAGAACATTTCCTTTGTCAGTTAGCTATCGAGCCAACTGACAGGCCTTAACATTTTGATGATAAGAAATTAGTTCTTTTTACACAATGAGGATAAATCGATAATAGATCGATATTTGCTAAAAATCAAGAAAAAGTTGAGAAATGTTAAGTTAAAATTAGCATTGTTAAAAAAAAGGTAGATTTGTTAATGTGAATCTAAATTGAAGTCACATTATTTTGCAAAGTTCCTTAATAGTACTTTTTCTCAAATGTTAACGACTTACCAATCTTAAGTTTTGATCTAAAGATATTAAATAGAAAAAATAGTAAGGGCGATACTATAGCGCTATATAATGCGGAAAAAAGAGTTTTTTGTGCCATTCCTGTTAATTTTACATCTTCAAAAAAAATAAATAAAAAGGCAAGATAAGAGAAACCATAGAATATACCGCTAATGAATGTTATAAGAACCTGCGTTAATGGATGGTCCTTAAAAACAAACTCCCGTACCAATCCGATAACATATCCTACCAAAACCAATAAAAACGCACTGAACCCAAAAAAACCTAAAGAGAAGATATCTTTTAAGATTCCACATATCCAGTTTACGATAGCCCCTCTCTTTATTTCTACATGCAATGAGTAAAAGATAGTAAATATAAGAAATAAATCAGGCGTAACCCCTAAAACAGCTAAGTGTGGAATAACTGCCGTCTGAAAGATTGTGATAGTAAACAGAATACATATTAATGTTATATTCATAATTGATAGTCACCCAATTACCCGCCTTTTGTCTCATTTCTAAGTATACTACATTATCATGCTATACCGACTTCTGTTTCCTGAATTCTCTATTCCTAGAAAATAATATTATTCATTTAACTCAAAATCTACCACCCTGCGTTCAGTCCTAATATCTTTAACAAACGGTAATATTGCTATGTGATCAGGATGTTCAGTATATAATCTTAGAGCTTCCTTGCTTTCAAATTCTGAATAGAGTGCAACATCTGCAGATTCTTCAGTTTTGCTATAATCCAAACCTACCTCTATTTTTAACAATCCTGGAACCTTTCCTGCTAAGGATTCTAATCTCTCTTTTATTGTCTCCGCATTTTTCTTTTTATTATCATCTTTAAGTTTCCAGAAAACAATATGCTTAATCATAATTTCTTCTTCTCCTTTTTTGATCTTAATCTATTAATTTCCGTCTTAAATGCCATGCCTCTTTCCGCATAGTCTTTAAAGCAAGTGAAACTTGCGCAGCTGGGACTAAGCAGTATAATATCACCGTTTACTGCAAATTTATATGCCTTATTTACAGCGTCATGCATATTCGTAACAAACAAATGCTCAGGTATTTTATCCTTTCCTTTAGCACTGGTTATAATCTCACGCCAAATTTTCTCTCCGGTAGATGGAAATAGTATAACCGCTTTAACCCTGTTTTCAATCACTCTTTTTGCCAGTGTGCAGAACTTTTGCCCCCTGTCAAAACCCCCGGCAATAAGAATTATATCGTTATCCGGAAAGGCTGTAATTGCAGCGATTGTGGCTTCGGGAACAGTAGACAGGCTGTCATTATAAAACGATACGCCGTTATGAATACCAACAAACTCCAGTCGATGTTCAAGGGGTTTGTATTCTCTGATCGCGTCTCCAATTGTTTTGTTATCTATATCATATAGCTTTCCTGCAATAACTGCAGGCATTACGTTCTGCAAGTTAAAGTGTCCTTTAACAGGTATATCAGAAACATTCATTATCTGCTCGTCGTTTTTATCAGAAGTGAAGATAATATAATCATTCTCTACAAAACAGCAAATCCCTCCTATTGCCTTTTTCCCGTAGGGTATCTTTTTCGCTTTGCTGTTTGTTGCCATGTTTAGCGGTATAGGGTAGGATGGATTATAGATAACGTAGTCATTTTCATCCTGATACCTCGTAATATTTTCTTTGGCAGAGGCATAATCTTTAAAAGTACCATGGTAATCCATGTGTTCTTGTACTACGTTTAAGATAACAGATATATGGGGACTTTTGTAAAGATCCATTAACTGGTAGCTTGATAACTCTGCTGTAAATATTGTCTTTTCGTCAGACCCTTCCAATGTAGATAAAAGTGGAGTGCCAAAGTTACCAGCCAGACGCACATCATATCCTCCTCTCATTAACACCGTATATATAAGTGAGGTGGTTGTACTCTTCCCTTTGGTACCCGTAACTCCTATGACCGTACCGTGGCATATCTCAAAAAAGAGCTCTGTATTGGAGCAAATTTTTTTCCCTTCTCTTACAGCTTCAATTAATTCAGGTGCATAGGGTGGTATTCCGGGCGATTTCATGATAAAGTTAAATTTAGCAGTACTTTCATGATATCTCTCACCAAAAAACAGTTCCAGATTACTATCTGACGCAAACAGTTCCTTTGAGGCTTGGTCCAGTTGTTCCCACGATTTTTTATCTGCTAATCCAAACCTTTTGAAAGGATAAAATTGGCGCAGGAATTTATATGAACTTAATCCCTCCCTACCAACCCCTAAAATAAGCACACTGCTTTTTTCTAGATTATCCAAGAATGAAGTCATATTTTGTAGCTATTCAACGCAACAAAAAAAAAAGTTAAAATAAAGCCTGAAAAGCTAAAATATTATAGCCCGTTGAATATCAAATAAGAGATGCCTAATCATGAATGTTTTTATACTTCAACATTTAGTATTCCTTGTTCGATATTTTATACTTTTAACCTATATTTACTCTTTAACATTGAAGTTTTGGTAAAGTTGGCCTAAAGATAAGCGTGAGAAGGCCAACTTATTTACAACAGTTCTTGAGCATATTTTCCAAATCTTCAGGTACGAAGTGATCCTTGTTCCAACCGTTCATTACTCTTTGCGTCCTCTCTTCAAGGTTTTGCTCTTTAGTAACTATTTTCTCGTTAACCGCCTGCAAGATAACGGGAAGTCTCCGGTTTCCTGTAGAGACCTTCTTTATACAAAGGTAAAATGCCACGAGACACTCTTCCATTGAACCCACACACTCAAACGGTTTGGTTTCTCCCGCACCCAGAAGATCAAATGCCAGGCTTATTACATCTTTATCGTTAAAAATATTTTCTGAAAAGATATCCTTTGTAAGGACGCCTTCTTCTAGAAAGGGGTAAAGAATTGTAAAAACAAAAAGACATTTAGGACATTTATGACACCAACCTCTCTGCTTCTTATTACAGCTGAAAAATATGGGAAATTGGTGTTTAAAACGGGAAAAGATCTGTGCAATCTGAATCTCATAAAGGGGACGTAAAAGACTAAAGTAATTAACGTCCCTGGCAATGTACCTCCTTACATAATCCCTGAATTTCCCTTCAAAATCAAAACTCTTTGAATATTGATGATTGATCTCTCGACCAAGATAGCAGACATTGCCCTCATTGGAGCTTCTTTCATTTGATATCGCAATATTGCCACAGCCAAAAAGTATTGCACTCGAAACAGATGCAAAGGCAAGGTATGCAGAAAAAGGCGTGTGGCCATTTAGATATCCTCTGCGGTTCATTTCCAGAAGTCTCCCATCTATACTACGCTTAACGGTTATAGGTTCTCCACTCTTGAATATATCAATCTGTTCCATTACTGATAGAGTCGGGTTCATTCGCCAGCATACTATCTCTTTGTCCATTCTTTTCAGCAGTTCACAAGTAACGGCAGAGTCTTTGCCTCCACCTATGGGAACGAGAATCTTCTCCTTGTCTAACCGGCCATTAAAGGTGTCTCTTTGTTCACAATTTTCCTTCTCTTCAATTATAATTTTAACAAAACCGGGTGCCGTAAAATCGATTCTATTATGGTAAAAGTATTCTCCCATACCTGCAAACAGGAGATCTTGCCACCATGCAATCTGAAAATCATCCAATGTCCCTGCTTTTATGACTATTTCAGGAGAACAGGTTGCCTTCCAGTAACTGGGAATTTCCATCAATCCCAGATGAAATGCCAGGTTATTTATAACCCTATTGCCTATGGTGCTAATCATACTGTTATCAACGTTATGAATAACAATCCTTGGAGTGAAATAGACCTTTGGTTCTGTTTCAAACAGAAAATCTATTATCAGGGAGTCTCCTTTGTATTCAACGGAATAGGTGTGGTAATAGAAACGGTGATGTTTTCGTCGAAAGTCATCAACTGTTTGGTTCATGTTCTGCATGCCTTACAATAGCCTCTTTGATAATTTCTGCCGACAGTGCAAGGGCTCCTTTTATATCTGTTAACTTATTCACGATACTATTTCTTTTACCAACAATTTTATTAAGTATCGAAATAGAATTAATATTATCGTCCGTTTTTATAGCTAGAGTCTTCAACCCAATATCAAATGCCGCTATAATCTCTAACTCCTTTTCTTTTACAAAAGCTTCCCTTTTTTCCAGAAGATCCCTCTTTTTACACCCACGCTCTTTCTCGCCACGAAAACCAAGAAATGGCTCTTTATCCATGGCATCCTCTTCATCATGTGATTTTTTTATGAAATTTTCCTTTTCCTGGTTTATTCCTTTTACTTCGACAGAAACATCACTGACAACGGCTTCTATGTTATTTTCTAATATGTTAATTAGATCATTATCAATAATTTCAGGAACTTTTTCTTCAAGATCCTTTGGAATTTGTACAATTACACCATCAATTACATCCCATTCCCGATTTTTATCCTCAACTGTATGACCATACAGAATGAAAGTGGTATTATCCGTTTTATTATCAATGGAACAATACTTTGCATTAACAATTTCTGCCACCTGGCCGTCAACGGTTAGAAAAAAGGCAGGTATAACCGGCGGTAGCTTCTCTAACACATTTCTTGCATTTTCATTTGAAATAGAAAATTGCTCACTCTTTTCCAGAAACCGTTCAACGCCTATAGCCTCTATCTCTCTTTCCACTCCTTTAGTCTCAATATTCAGAAGCATTGATGATCCCGTTACATCAAGTTGTAAAAGAATATCATCTATCTCCCTTTTACGTCTCTCCTTTATCTTATAATCTTCATAATAGAGATATGGCAATGCAGTTTCTGCATAAACCTCACCCTTCTCGTCATCCGCTACATACTCCCCACAAGGTGCGCAAAAAAGTTCGCACTTAAGCTGTTTCTCCACTTTTTTAACTATTAGCACCACATCATCTTTGCCAATCTTATCTGTAAAGAAATCTATGTACGAAAGGATTTCCCTGTTATTCTTTCCTCCTAAAAGCTGTTGTTGAAGATATTTTGCGATAATCTCAACCAGGCCTTCCAAAAGTCTTGTTGGCACATTAGCTCCAAGTTTCTTAGGGAAAAATTTAAACGAGTCAATGGTCTTGTAAAGTCCGTCACCGTTACAACGAAGAGTCTTCTTTTCAAAAAACTTCAAGAGCAGATTATGGAGCGCAGAATCTTCCCGATACGACTGAAACGCTTCGTTTATGATGATGTGTATTACCTCAATAGCCCGGTGCTGTGTCAGATCCTTGAGCATCTTTTCTTCATAATCCCTCTGCCACCTCTCAATAAAGATATTTAAGAGCTCTGGATTTTTCCCGTAGGCCTCCAGGGCCGACACCGTTGCGAAAAAAGCGACAAGGGGAAAATCCTCTACCTCCTTTGATTTTAATCCTGACCAGAAAACCTCCGCAATCTCAGGGGCGTGGTGTTTATTCAAAGCGGAAATTGCCCTCTGATAAACTGGCAACGTTTCAGCCTTTTTATACACCTCCAGCTTTTCTTCTATTATCTGTTTTTCATTACCTTCTAAAACCATCAATAAATACCTCCTGACATCAAATACAATGAACGGTGACAAATTATCTTTTTCAAACATGGATGTTAGAACAATAAACCGTAAAATTCAAGTATAATTGGTAGGACTTGCCGGAACATGATTTAACACACAATCTTTAGACTTGCAGCATGTAACTATTATAAATATAATTGATTTGCACCGATAATGTTATGGTAAATTGACGATAAATATATGTAAGTTAAATTGAACGATTTTAACGATATTACAAATAGTAGAACACGCATTCTAACCTGTGATAAGTAGTGGCACGGGCAAGGAGCTTGTTTTACTTAACAATGGGAATGATTATTATTCCTAAACATATATAACAGGAGCACAAGCATGAAAATAGGGGAATTCCTGATTAGGGAAAATCACATTACACAAGAGGTGCTTGACAAGGCGTTACAAATACAATCTGGGAACAAAAACCAACGCCTTGGTGATATACTGGTAAGTATGGGTGAAGTATCACAAGCTGATTTGGACAATTACATAATTTGTTTTTTTAAAGATGTCAATGACACTGCGTTTAATGAGGCGACAAAATGGCTTACACAGGAGCAGGTTGACAAATTGTTTATAGAATATAGCAAAAGCCCGGACAGTCACCTTCACAATTAAATTCACACTTTATTTATGACAGTAATAGAAGATAAACAATTGGCGGAGTATATTAAAAACGCCACAAATATCCTTGTTTTTACCGGCGCAGGTATCTCCACCGGTAGCGGTATACAGGACTTCAGGGGACCGCAGGGTGTGTGGAAAAAACGTCAACCAGTTTATTATCAGAGTTTTCTCTCCTCTAATGAAGCACGTATGGAGTATTGGGATTACAAACTGGAAGGGTGGGAGTCATTCCGTTCCGCTCTCCCAAACGAAATACATTACTCTATTACTAGGCTTGAAGAGGCGAGTAAGCTACTAATGGTTGTTACACAAAATGTAGATGGGCTCCATTCACTGGCCGGGACTTCACTGGAACTACTTGTGGAGTTACACGGAACAAATAGAAAGATAGAGTGCCAGAGTTGTTATAAACTGAGTGACCCGGAACCCCATTTCTCTTTTTTTAAAAAGAATCTAACTCCACCATTATGCGACTGCGGTGGATTCCTAAAACCAGCCACCATTAGTTTTGGACAAAACCTGAAGGAAAAGGATATCCAAAACGCTTCAAATGCTGCCAACGAGGCGGATATGGTTATTTCCCTTGGATCCACATTGTCTGTCTATCCAGCCTCATCAATACCTTTGATGGCAGCGGAACGCGGTGTACCTTATGTAATAATAAACAGAGGTAGGACAGAACATGATGATCATCCGTCAGTAAGCCTACGCATTGAGGGTGATGTCTTAGAAATATTTCCTTCAGCGGTAAATAACGCGCTGGAATAAACAATTGTAACGATGCAGATGACGAGTCTAAAGGCAAAGGGCTATTTTTGATTGGTGCGCGACAAAATCGTTGATTTATTTCAGGCTTCAGCCTATTTACCTAAACAATTACCATAGAAGTATAAATCAAATTACAACGAAAACACAAACCATATGATAGAAAAAGAGATCAAGAAAACCCCGCTCTTTGAAACCCATAAGACGATGAATGCGAAGATTGTAGATTTCAGCGGTTGGCAAATGCCCGTTCAGTATACCACAATAATAGAAGAACACCTTAACACAAGAAATGCTGGTAGTCTCTTTGATATCTGCCATATGGGTGAAATTATGGTTTCCGGTGCAAATGCTGGATCTTTACTCCAATATCTTTTGGTTGGAGATGTAAGTAGTTTGGCTCCTGGCAAGATTATGTACACATTTCTTTGTAACGAACAGGGGGGCACGCTGGATGATCTGCTCATCTATATGATTAGTGATAATGAGTATATGCTGGTTGTAAATGCAGGAACTACAGATACAGATCTTGCCTGGATTATGGATCATAACCGTGATGATGTAAAGGTCCAAGATATCAGCAATAAGAGAGGTAAACTGGATCTGCAAGGTCCCGTGGCACGAAAGCTGCTTCATAAATTATGCGGAAACCGCATCATGGAATTAAAGCGACTCCGTTTTATACAAACTGAACTGTTTGAGAAAACGGTTTTGATCTCATGTTCCGGTTATACAGGTGAAGACGGCTTTGAGATCTTTTGCAAATTAGATGAGGTTATTGTTCTTTGGGATGCTATTCTCGACGCAGGTTCTTTCGTCGACGTAAGACCAGCAGGTTTGGGAGCACGTAATACTTTACGTCTTGAAGCTGGATATTGCCTTTACGGACATGAACTTTCCGGGGAAATTACACCAGTAGAGGCTTCACTAGGTTGGGCGGTTTCTGAGGTAGAAGATGATTACATTGGCAAGAAAGTCTTGTTAAAACAAAAAAGTGTGGGAACGGAAAAAAAGCTGGCTGCATTTGAAATGGTTGACAGGGGAATTGCCCGAGAGCAATGCGAAATAATGTGTAATGGCAAGCGGATAGGGGTGGTTACCTCCGGATCTTATTCTCCCACATTCAGGAAACCCATTGGACTCTGCTTGATAAAATCAGAGTTTGTAAAAACAGGGAACAATATTGATATTATTATTCGGGAAAAGTTACAGAGGGCCAGAATTGTAAAAAAACCATTCTATGAGTACAAAGGATAGGAAAAAATGAATATACCTGAAAACTTAAAATATACAGAGGAACACGAGTGGGTCAAAATAGAAGATGGAACTGCTGTAATGGGCATTACTGATTTTGCACAGAAGATGCTGACAGATGTTGTTTTTGTTGAACTGCCTGAAGTTGGTAAACAGGTTGAAAAAGGTAAACCGTTTATAGTTGTAGAATCTGTAAAATCCGTATCCGATGTTTTTGCTGTGTTGTCAGGTGAGGTGATGGAGGTTAACGAAACCGTGGCGGATGATCCTGCCCTTGTAAACCAGGATCCTTACGGTAAAGGCTGGCTGGTGAAAATAAAGATAAGCAGTGTTGGTGAAACAGATAGTTTGCTGACCCATGATGCGTATCTAAAACTTTGTGAAGGGGAAGAGAACAAATGACCAGTTATATTTCCGGATCAGAAGACGATGTAAACGTAATGCTTGAAACCGCAGGTGTTAAATCCATTGACGGCCTGTTTAAGGATATTCCTGAGGAACATAAGATAAGTGGACTAATCAATCTGCCCAAAGGTATTTCCGAATTTGAACTAAAAAAAGAGTTATCTTTGTTAAGCGAAAAGAACATACAGCCAACGATCTCTTTTCTGGGAGCAGGGAGCTACAACCATTTTATCCCGTCAACAGTATCTGCTATAACAGGGAGGAGTGAGTTCTATACAGGATATACACCCTATCAGGCTGAAATCTCACAGGGTTCGCTGCAGGCTATTTATGAATTTCAGACGATGATTGCACATCTCTCCGGAATGGATATGGCAAACGCATCCATGTACGACGGGGCAACCGCACTGGGTGAATCAGCTATCATGGCTTGTACCCATACAAAAAAAGAGAAAGTATTGGTGGCAAAAAGCGTACATCCTGAATATAGACAGGTCTTACACACCTATATGGCTGGCAGAAACATAGAGGTATCAGAGATAAAGACCGATAAAGGGAGTGTAGATATTGCAGACTTAAAGGCTAAACTTGATGATAAAACCGCAGGAGTAATAGTGCAAAGCCCTAATTTTTTCGGTATTATTGAAGATCAGGAACAAATTGCTGAGATTGCACACGGGAACAGTTCTCTTTTTATATCATGTGTGGTGGAGGCGATGTCATTGGGATATTTAAAAAACCCGGGAGAGTGCGGTGCAGATATCTTTGCCGGTGAAGGGCAGAGCCTTGGTATTTCACAATGTTATGGAGGGCCACACCTGGGTTTGATAGCGGTGAAAAAACCATTACTTAGAAGGTTGCCGGGCAGAATATCCGGGAAGACAGTTGATGCGGATGGAAAAGAAGCTTTCATACTCACACTGCAGGCTAGGGAGCAGCACATCCGAAGGGAAAAGGCGAGTTCCAATATATGTACTAATCAGGGGCTATGTGCCATTGCTGCGACAGTATATTTAAGTACAGTGGGCAATAAACTGATGGAGATTGCCAGGCAGAACCATCAGAAAACTAATTATGCATTTGAGAGCATGAGTTCATGTGCTGAAGTTTTGTTTCAGCGACCGTTTTTTAACGAATTTGTTGTTAAAATACCCAACGCAAATAGTGACATAAAAACTCTTTTACAAAAGGGTATCATTGCGGGGTTGCCACTGGAAGAGTATTATCCTGATATGTCGGACTGTATATTAGTGTGTTGTACAGAGATGACCACCAGAGAACAGATAGACCTTTTGAAATCTGAGATCCAAAATGCAGGAGGAAACACCCAATGAAAACTATCTTTGAAAAATGGCAGAGAGACGATAACGGTTTCACTTTTGCGAAGTTGGATGTCCCGGATAATGAAGCTGTACCGGAAAAGTTCCTGCGTAAATCTCTGGAGCTACCGATTATAAGCGAGCCTGAAGTGATCAGGCACTATACCACCCTTTCCAAAAGAAACTTTGGTGTGGACCTGGGTTTCTATCCATTGGGTTCATGTACCATGAAATACAATCCCAAGATTAACGAAGATGTTGCCAGGTTGGCAGGGTTTACAGAACTACACCCATATATGCCACAATCTTCATGCCAGGGCGCCATGCAACTGATGTATGAACTCACTGATTATCTTAAAGAGATTGCAGGTATGGATGCCGTAACTCTTCAGCCCGCAGCTGGATCGCACGGTGAATTTACGGGTATGATGGTAATGAAAAACTACTTTCAAGAAAAGGGTGCAAGTAGAAACAAAGTGCTCATTCCTGATTCCGCGCATGGTACAAATCCGGCTACAGTCACTATGAGCGGTCTCACATGTGTTCAGGTAAAAAGTAATCAAAAAGGGACCGTTGATCTTGATGATCTTCGAAACAAAATGGATAAAGATGTAGTGGGTATTATGCTTACAAACCCTAACACTCTGGGATTGTTTGAAGAAGATATTCTGGAAGTAATACGGATTGTGCACGACAAAGGAGGTTTGGCATACTGTGACGGTGCAAACTTGAATGCGATAATGGGATTGGTAAGGCCTGGAGACCTGGGTTTTGATGTCATACATTTTAATCTTCACAAATCGTTTTCTACTCCCCACGGATGTGGTGGACCCGGTGCTGGCCCCATAGGAGTTAAAGAGTTTTTAAAAAGATATCTTCCAAATCCTTCTATAGAAAAAGAAGATGAAATATATCGTTTTTTTTATAGTAAAGATTCCATTGGCAAGGTAAAGGCTTTTTATGGAAACTTCGGGATGCTTGTAAGAGCATATACCTACATAAGGGGGCTAGGTAGTGACGGTATAAGACTGGCGGCGGAAAGAGCTGTACTTAATGCCAATTACATGAAAGAGCGGTTAAAACCCCATTATCATCTGACCTATGATAGGATCTGTCAGCACGAATTTGTCATTGATGACAGTAACATGCCAAACGGCGTTACTACTAATGATATAGCCAAGAGGCTTCTTGATTTTGGGTTTCATGCCCCAACGGTCTATTTTCCACTTATTGTCCAGGGAGCAATGATGATAGAACCGACTGAGACCGAAACTAAAGAGACTCTTGACCAGTTCATAGATGCATTGATACAGATTAAACATGAGGCAGAAAACGAACCGGACAAGGTTAAAAATGCCCCGTGGACAACCCCCGTAAAAAGAGTGGATGCGGTAAAAGCTGCCAGGGAAGTAGACATAACTTATTGCACTATATGTTCATGAACCGTAACAGAAAATTGCCAGATTGGCTTAAAGTGAAAATTCCATCTGCTTCATCATACCGGCATCTAAAATCAAAGATAAACGGTGCTAGCACCAATACGGTTTGCGAAGAGGCCCGATGTCCGAATCTGGGGGAATGCTGGTCAAAAGGCAGCGCAACAATCATGATCCTTGGTGATGTTTGCTCAAGAGCGTGTAGGTATTGTAATGTAAAAACAGGAAGGCCTGTTATGCCAGACCCTGAAGAACCTGAAAAAGTTGCAAAATTAATTAGCCAACTGGGTTTAAAGTATACCGTGGTTACCTCTGTAACCAGAGATGACCTAAAAGATGGAGGTGCAGGACTTTTTGCTGCGACAATACGGCAAATTAGAAAAGTGTCAGATTGCCGCATAGAGGTTTTGACGCCGGATTATTCTGATGAACAATTAAAAACCATACTCAGTGCATGTCCTGATGTATACAGCCACAATATCGAAACGGTAGAAAGAGTATTTCCCATAATTAAATCAAAAGGGAGTTACAGTGGTTCCCTTTCCGTTCTTAAACGAGCCAAAACAATTTCTCCTGATCAAAAAACCAAATCTGCTCTAATGGTGGGACTGGGAGAGAGTGAAGAGGAGATTTTTAATACTATCCAGGACCTTAAGGAAAGTAATGTAGACTACCTTGCGATTGGACAGTATTTGCAACCCGCAAAAGATAAATATCCGGTTCAAAAATATTACAAACCTGATTATTTTCGCTACCTTAAACAGATTGGAGAATCCATGGGGTTTCTTCATGTAGAAGCAGGTCCACTGGTCCGGAGTTCATATAGAGCTGAAAGCTATGGGGAAGATTAATCATGCCCATATGCTATGGAATTTATTGAATGTCTATAATGGACCCCATAATCTGAACTGCTAGTTCCACTACATTTTTGATAAAATCTTTTTGAACGGAAATGAATAAAAAAGGAGCAAAAATACGAAAAAGATATAGAGACAAATAAAAGCTAAGGTTGCCCTGGAAGCCCTAAAAAGTGAGAAGACGATTGCAGAGCTGGCAAGCCAATATGAGTTCAATGTTGTACGGTTATGTGAAGAGCACAGGAATGATTAAGAAAAAACCTAAAGAGCGAATATTAATTTTTCAAGATCTCCACAGATGTTTTAATTACCTCCATATAATATCCTCTTATCTTCAACTCTCTTTGTGAAATGTATCTTGTCAAAATACTCTAATAAGGGTATTGTATACTTACGTGAGGTTTGTGTTAAATCTCTGAATTCCGCGGCGCTAATGGAAGAGTTTTTATTTATGTAATCCGTGATTAATCTCTTTAGCTGGTCGATTATGTTTTTATGATAAAATATAGATCTGCTAACTTCAACTGCAGTTCCTGTTTCCAGCAGAAATTTAGAGATATGTTCTTTATTTGCTCCTTTGGTAAACTTGGAAAGAATTTCCTCTATAGGTGATGGAGTAAAGCCTCCTTTAATCATAGCACTTTCAACATTTTCCAGCTCTTTTTTGTCAATATCAGATATTTTAACCTTAAAATCATAAAGAGAAATCTTTTTACTCTCTGATTTTATCCGTTTATCATGACTCAACTTTGATATTAAAAAAGAGAAAAGGTCTGTAGGTAAGTCTCTATCAATCCTAGATCTTAAGATGGTAGTTTCCATTCCATGGCTAATAGGATTTTCACTATGAAACTGTTTTAACACCGTTTCAACATGTGCTTGCAGCTTTTCAAACGTTTTGATATGAATCAATTTACTGTTTGCTGCCTCATTTGTTCCAATATTAATAAGTTTATTGTTTTTAAGAAGTTCTGTAATAACCGACTGAATATCGCTATTTGATAAATTTAGTGTAGCTTGCAAATCTTTTGATGAAAGACAATAAGGTTTCGATTCAATGAACATCAGTTCCACAATATCAGAAATATTATTATGTGCCAGTATTTCCAGAGCATTTAATACCTTGTCGTTAAACCTTTTAAGGCGGCGAGTATTGGAGCGTAGAATCTTGCCACCACCGATTGTATATGATGGAGAATATCTCCTTATAATATATCTGTCATTTCTTTCTACAACTATTGGCCTTTCCAGTATTATTTGAGCTAGACACTCTTCTCCAGGCTTTAAGATCTCCTTATTAAGCAAAATTACCCTTCCCATTATCTCATTTGTAAATAGATGAAATCTTATCCTTGCCCTATTGGCTAAGTTTTTCTTTGCGTTTTCATGTAAAAAGAGTACACAATCAACTATTTGGCACGGTTCCATGTGACCGGGAATAGAAAGTTCACATCCACGGTATATATCAGAGAGTTTAACGCCCACAAGATTTATCGCAGCACGCTGTCCAACAGATGCACTTTCGCTCTTTGTTCCGTTTACTTCAATACCCCTTACTCTTGCAATTTTTTGCATAGGGAGCAATTCCACTTCATCATTGTTGCTAATCGTGCCGTTTTTAACTGAACCGGTAACAACAGATCCAAATCCTGGGATTGTAAATGCCCTGTCAATGGGTAAACGGAAGGTTACATTTGTTCGGGGGTTGTTAATTCTGGAAACCAGGTCTGTCATCGCTTTTTTTAGCTCAGAGATTCCATTGTTATTTATTGATGAAACCGGTAAAATTCTTGCACCTTTATATATGGTTTTAACGAGCATATTTTCAATCTCTTCTCGGAGCATTTCCATCCACTCATTATCAACCATATCGCACTTAGTTATAACTACAATGATATGCCTTATTTCCAAAAGATTCAAGATGGCAAGATGTTCACGGGTTTGAGGCATTATTCCATCGTCAGCAGCAATTACCAGTAAAGCGCCATCAATAGTTGTTGCACCTGCAAGCATATTTTTAACAAACCGTTCATGGCCGGGAACATCAATAAAGTTTATACGTATATCATTATCAAGGTCAAGAAAGGCAAATCCGATATCAATGGTCAAACCCCTTGTTTTCTCTTCAGGTAGACGGTCCGCATCCGTACCGGTTAAAGCCCTAACTAATGTGGTCTTACCATGATCTATGTGTCCAGCTGTACCGATAATAACATTCTTCATATACTCTTACAGATTAAGGAGTTTGTTTGCCATTCTTGGCAATGTTTATCAGGGCATTTGCGATATCATCTTCTTCATGATCACAGATTACCGTACGAAAGTCCAGGCGTGTAGTCTCTTTTTCTATTCTACCAAAAATAGGAGGAGAGTTTAATCTTAATGCTTTTGAAATCCCATTTGCACTTATCTCTTCTGACGATAATAATAACAACCTGGTAGGAATCGGTGCGGCAGGGCAAGATCCACCCCCTATTTCTGAAAAACCATCCACAATGTTCAGGTTGAAAAAACTTCCGGTTGATTCAACTATTTTATCTTTAAACCTGATAATACGCCTCTCTATCTCTTCCATAGATGTATGCATCATCTTTAAAATCGGAATCTCGTTTACTGCTTTTTCGTCATTAATGTATAGCCGTAAAGTTGCATCTAATGCTTCAATTGTCATTTTATCCACACGCAGGGCGCGTAAAAGGGGATTTTTCTTCAGCAAGTCAATATACTGCTTCTTCCCAAGAATCAAGCCTCCCTGTGGTCCACCTAAAAGCTTGTCAGTGCTGTATGTTACAATATCTATTCCAGCATCAACGCTCTCTTGTACTGTAGGCTCATATGCGACATTGAGTCTCCTCAAGTCTACCATTGCGCCGCTTCCCAGGTCATAAAGCGTAGGAATGTTATATTCCTTTCCTAATGCTGCAATTTCTTTGATATCGGGAAATGACGTAAACCCTATTATGCGATAATTACTGGGATGCACAATTAATATGAGTCCGGTGTTTTCCGAAATAGCATCCCTGTAATCAGCAATATTTGTGCGATTGGTAGTGCCAACTTCAACCAGAAGTGAGCCGCTTTTTTTCATGACATCTGGCATCCTAAACGATCCGCCTATTTCAACCTGCTGTGAACGTGAAATTATGACTTCTTTGCCGTTTGCCAAAGTGTCAAGGGCGAGTAATACAGCAGCCGCATTATTATTTACTAGCAGTGAATCTGTTGCCCCTGTAAGAGTTGTAATTAGTGACTGAATATGCCTGTATCTGCTCATCCTTTTCCCCGACTCTTTATCAATTTCAAGTGTAGTATAACCACCTGAGATTTTACCGGCAGATTCTGCAGCGTTTTTTGATAGGGGTGCACGGCCTAAACATGTGTGTAAAATTACACCTGTGGCATTTATGGCGTGTTCATGGGTTTTTGGGATGCTTTTTTTTAATGATTCCGCAATGTAACTAATAAATCCCTGTATGGAGAAAGAATACTTATCTCCATTTGTAATGAATAAATCATCTATCTTATCAGATGGCGTTATCTTGCGAATTTCGTCTAATTTCTTGCGGATAGATTCTAAAACTGTTTTACGGGGAAATTCTTCCATTAAGGATATGATTTCTGGCAATTCCAGTAAAACATTAACAGAAGGGATTATCTTGAAGATATCATGGTTCATCTTTGGTAAAAGCGGGTAATTGTACGAATTGTAAAATAATAAAAAAAGGATGGCAAATGCCATCCTTTTTTATTTTACCAAAAACGAGTTAAACTTTATAATGAAATAACGGACTCTGTACCATTGTTAAAACCATCAATAGTTGCAGCTGCTGGGGCTGCTGGAGAGTCAAACATATCAGGGTCCATAAGAAGAGGATCAGTAGAATTAGAAGTGATAGTTCCAACCCATGAAACATGGCCGTCAACAAAAAGAACGTTCTGGCCTCTTCCATTATGGTTTGGTCCTATGAGTGTGTCTGTTGCAGCATTTTCATCACCTGCAAGAGCACCAGGAATATCGGACGCAACCGCAGCGCTAGGATTAGTTCCCACGCCTTTATATGCGTCATAAGCATAACTGGACGTGAAAAGATCAGGATTAGGCGAACCTGCTCCATCATCAAGTCCATCAGCCTCAGCCATTCCGTCTATTGGATTAGTAACTTCGTTAGGATTGCATGTTGCAACTGTCAACGTTCCACTTGGGCAGATGAAAACCTTTTTATCTGAAATATATGCACTATAAAGCTGATCCAACGATGCAGTTCCAGACCCTGCCACAGCTATTGTAGTTGGAAAGGAGTCAGGATTAGCCGTATTTTCGTCCGCATACATATGAAGCGCCAGCCCGATTTGCTTCAAATTACTTTTACAACTAGTTCTACGAGCATTTTCACGCGCCCTGTTAAGCACTGGAACCAGGATACCCGCTAAGATTCCTATGATAGCAACAACCACCAACAGTTCTATCAACGTGAAACCTGCATTAGACCTGGGTCTTAAAACTTTAAACATTGAAAGGCCTCCTTTTTTTAATTAATGAAATTAATGACTAATAAGATATTACTTCTTTCCGGCAGATTTTTTTCTGATTTACAACCTCCTTTCTCAAAGAAATAATATATTTTGTAATTCGCAAAAACAGTACCAAAATGTGTGTAATTCCGCAAATAGAGGTAAATTACAATCGTACCTTTTATATTTCGGCTATCTTTTACAAGTCTTTAGTCATAAATTCATTAATTTTACTATATGGGCGCTCCTTCAATTATTTAATTAAAACGGCGAACTTTTTACGATATATATGTCGTATAATGACACAATCCATAACCGTTTGGGTCATTATGTTTAATTTATTGTATTACTACACAGAAACTATTGCAATTTTCTTGTTATCCGCAGCCTTGATTGTCTCCTCTTTATCTAAGATTATTGTCTTTTCCGCTTCTATTGCAATGGCGGAAACCCCCGCTTCGTCAAGCACGTCTATGGTTTCTCGTCCAATTGTTGGTAAGTCAAAACGTATATCCTGATCCTTTTTACTTAGTTTTATAACTACAGCCCCTTTACCACCAAGCGCTCTGCCTCGTTTAATGGTCTCATTGGTACCTTCAAAGGCCTCTACGGCCATGACAACCCTCTCTTTAACAACAATACATTGCCCTATATCCATGTCTGCTATCTTTTTTGCAATGTCCCACCCGAATTCTATGTCGGTTTGCTCTCTGCCTGAAGGCCTTCTTTTAGTTAAAATTCCTTTTTGTGCTAATAATTCGGGGACATAGAGTGTTGCAGGCTGCAATTCTATTCCATCCTTTGAGAGCTCGTCTGCTATCGCTCCAAGTATTGAGTGATCCTGTCTATTCTTTACCACTTTATAAAGCAGGGTAACGGTCTTTAAATCTGGTATAAAATTAAAGTTTGCAAATTTAGCGAAAACATTTGTTTTAGTTACACCACCGGCCATAACTGCGTTTACTATCCCCTCTTTCTTCAGGATATTTATCAATTTTCCCATTTGCGCTATGCTGGTCCAGTAAAACTCTTTAACGTGGTCTTCAAGCTCAATTAAGGTTTCACCTTTTATACCAACGGCAATCACTTCCAGGTTATTTTCCTTTGCTCCTTGGGCAAACAGGATGGGAAAACGGCCGTTTCCCGCAATCAAACCTATCCTTTTTGGTTTATTCTCTTTATTTATACCATTCATTCTTTATATTTTGGGTTAAGGAAGGGGCATGTAATTTGATTTGTTACTATTTGTCATTCAATTTCTCTTCCAGCTCTTCAATTCTCTTTTTCAAATCTTTTACAGTCTGCCGCATTTCAGGCAGATGATTTATTACGGCATAACATTTACGCATTTTATTAATTGGAATGGCCGGAGTGCCTAAATACTTTCCATTCGCAGGTAAACTGTTAGCTACACCTGAACAGCCGCCAATTTGACAGTTGTCGCCGATGGTCAAGTGTCCCGCAATACCAACCTGTCCCCCGATTATTACATTTCGTCCCACCGTTGCTGAACCTGCCAACCCTGACTGAGAAACTATAAGTGTGTTCTCACCGACATCACAATTATGGGCAATCACAACATTACTCCCGACCTTTGCACCACGCCTGACCCTTGTCTCACCCAAAGCAGCCCTACTTATAGTAGTACACGGTTCAATTACCACATCATCTTCAATTATTACAATTCCCACTTGAGGGATATTATAATATTTTCCTTCATCCGGTGCATAACCAAACCCTGAACTTCCAATAACAGCATTACTATGGATTATCACCCTTTCTCCTATTATTGTGCCATTATAAACAACAGCATTGGGATGTAGCACCGCAAAAGAGCCAATGACACTATCTTCGCCAATGTAAACACCAGGAGATAATACCACATTATCTTTGATTACAGCATTGTCTCGTATGGTAACATTTTTATATATTGTAACTCCATCTCCCAATTGAACATTTTTTCCTATCTCTGCAGTTGGGTCAA
This sequence comes from Candidatus Anammoxibacter sp., assembly GCA_021777055.1. Classification (GTDB taxonomy): domain Bacteria; phylum Planctomycetota; class Brocadiia; order Brocadiales; family Anammoxibacteraceae; genus Anammoxibacter_A. The sequence continues at coordinate 27,611 of JAIQZO010000054.1, forward strand.
TGGTTCCCGAATAAACCGGTTTTTTATACATCATAAAATCAACAATCTTTGCAAATGCCAAATATGGGTTATCAATAACCAGGAGAGGTTTTTGTGAACTTTGGATACTCGGTGATACTATAACCGCGGAGGCATTGGTAGCTTCCAGTTTGTTTACATATCTTTTATTTGAAATAAATGTGATATAACCTTCAATGGCATCATCAATAGTCATAACACCTTTTATTAGGAGGTTTTCATTACCTACCACTTTACCGCCAACATGGTCCGCGAGTTCTTTTAATGTTTTTTCCATAACTTATACCTCTTTTTAGATAAATGCCCTGTTTTATTCTGATTCTTTTAAGGAAGGTACAGAGTTAATTTATTACATGTATCTTCCTAATCATAGTTTCATGCACTTTTGCATTTTTAATTTAAAAGTCCGCCGAAGGTAATAATTTAACTCTGTTCCTGAATCGGGGTCGAAGGAATGAAAATTTTTATAATCATTAATATTCCCAGCAGAAAGATCCATCCAAAAACACCGGAGACAATATGTCCATCTCCAAAAAACCAGGTAGACATTTCATGATTATGATCAAGTAGCATGTGGTTCAGCTTAACTCCATATACCAACCCTGCATGTAAACCTATGGATAAATAGAGAGATCCGGTATGCAGATATGCCAATGATAATACCACTCCCAGAAGAAATAGGCCTATTATGAAGGGTAGTATCATCTGTATATCTAAATGGTGAGGGGAAAAAAAACCTGCTAATGTTGTAAAGCCCGCAAATGGATGGTTTCCTACGGTAATATTTACTTTAAAACTGAAAAAGTGGAGTAGAGCATAAAAAAGACTTGCAGAAATAATAGATACTGATCGTGACAAATCTTTCAATAGTCCACGCAGGATAATTCCCCTTAGTAGGGTCTCTTCAAATAAACCAATCAAGCACGCCTCAAAAAGGTAAATAATCGGTTTTGTTATTAATGCGCTAATTGAGGGAGGTCTATTCTCTGTGAGCTGTACTCCCAATACAAAAGTAAAAATCCCATATATCAAAAGTGAAATCACCCCGATTGATAAACCTGTTACCAAATTATTTTTCCAGCCCGGACGTAACCTTAGTCCGCTAGTAATTAATTGACCCAAACCTAATGATTTTCTTGAGAAAATGAGAAGGCAAACAATCACAATCATAAAAATACGTCTCAAAATCTTTCCATAGTTATACACACCATCATGATAGCTGGCTAATTCACGAATGGTTTCATTTTCTTTAACAAGAGTGTCAATTGGTGTTTTAAGAACCGAACCAAGTATGCAGCTTATTACTAGCATCGCAAAAAAAATAACGAGAAGTTTTTTATAGAATTTCATATTTGTGTACATATTTTATATGATAAATAGAGGAGAAAATGGTTTTGATCCTTACGTTTCTTGACAACAAGGCTTATCTCAATTACAATTACTAAAATTCCTATATATTTGCAAGAGAAATATAGGATAACGGCATCACATATTGGTGATTAGCTGTTAAAAAATAAAAAATTTAAATATTCTCATGGATAAAAAAAGATTTGTAGAAGGTAGATTAAAGAAAAGTACAAGCAGTGACGTACTCTCTTTTACCGAATCAGTTTCGATTGACTGGCGTTTGTACAAATATGATATCAAAGGAAGCATTGCTCACGCAACCATGTTGGCAAAATGCCAGATAATTACAGATAATGAGCGGGATATTATTGTTCGTACATTAAAAAAGATTGAAGATGAGATTAGCGACGGATCCTTTGAATTTAAGACGGAGCTGGAAGATATTCATATGAATATCGAATCCGCCCTTTCTGAAAGGATTGGCGATGTGGGCAAAAAGCTTCATACCGCAAGAAGTAGAAATGACCAGGTTGCCCTTGATCTCAGACTTTGGATGAGAGACCAGATTAATGATATATCAGGACTGCTTACAAGACTTCAAAAGGCACTTGTCCTAAGTGGCAGGGATAACATAGATGTTATTATCCCTGGCTTTACACATCTTCAGCACGCACAGCCTCTTTTACTGCCACACTACCTCCTGGCATATGCAGAGATGATTGAAAGGGACAAAGGTAGGCTCAAGGACTGTTTAAAGCGTGTAAATGTATCACCTTTGGGTGCTTGTGCTATGACAGGCACAACTTTAGCAACAGATCCTATGGTTACAGCTGATCTACTGGGGTTTGATTCTGTATGCCATAACAGTCTGGATGCGGTGAGCGATAGAGATTTTTGTGTGGAATTTGTTTCGTGTTTAAGTGTTATATCCATGCATTTGTCCAGGATCTGTGAGGACTGGATAATCTGGGCCAGTGAAGAGTTTGGTTTTGTGGATATTGATGATTCATACTGTACCGGGTCCAGTATAATGCCGCAGAAAAAGAACCCTGACTGTCTAGAGTTAATCAGGGGTAAATGCAGCCGCATTTATGGAGACCTGGTCTCTCTGCTAACGCTAATGAAAGGACTGCCATTAGCTTATAACAGGGATATGCAGGAGGATAAAGAACCTCTCTTTAATTCATCGGATACGATCAAGAACTGTTTAAGTCTACTTGCGGATTTGGTAAATAATACGAAATTCCGCACAGAAAACATTAATAAGGTTACTACCAAAGGATTTTTGGATGCTACTGCTTTTGCTGAATATCTTGTTCAAAAGGGGGTTCCGTTTCGTGATGCGCACAAAATAATTGGTGATATTGTTGTTGCATGTTCTGATCTCTCGTGCTCATTTGCAGAGCTTTCTCTGGAAAGGCTGAAAGATTTCTCGCATGTAATCGAAGCCGATGTGTTTGATGTTTTAGGAACTGAGAATTGCATAAAAAACCTGAAAAGTTATGGGTCAAGCGCTCCCGAATTTGTAAAGAAGAGATTAATGGAGTGGGAAAATATCATATCATCTGACAACTAAAAAAAGAATGAGGGGGGAAAATGGAATTTTTTGAATACGTTAATAATGAATTGACCTGTGAAGGTGTTAAGATCAAAGATGTTGCGGCTGCAGTTGGTACACCGGCCTATATTTATAGTAAAAAGGCCTTTGTTGATTCCTTTAATGAAATTAAGGATGCATTTAGCCAGGCAGACCCATTAGTATGCTTTTCAGTAAAATCAAATTCCAACCTCTCCATATTAAAGGCTTTAAAAGCAGAAGGTTCAGGTTTTGATGTAGTTTCCGGAGGGGAACTTTTCAGGGCATTAAAGATTGGTTGCGATCCCAAAAAGATCGTTTTTGCCGGGGTAGGTAAGAGCAGTGAGGAGATCAAGTACGCCATTGAAAGCGATATTCTGTTATTTGATGTAGAGTCCTGGTCAGAGATAAGAAACATTAACCGCATCGCGAAGGAGTTAAATAAAACGGCTGAAATTGCCATTCGTATAAACCCTGATGTAGATGCAAAAACCCATTCAAAGACAACGACGGGTAAAAAGGAGAATAAATTTGGTATAGACCTTGTTACCGCCAGACGGATTATCGCTGAAGCATCTGATTACGGTAATGTAAACATATCGGGGATACATGTTCACCTTGGGTCTCCCATTCATGACACAGAACCTTATGAAAAAGGTCTTGCAAAGATAAATGAATTTATTCCGGAATGCCGAAAAAACGGTGTTGATATTAAATATCTAAATATTGGAGGTGGATACTGCATATCTTATACCGGAAAAAAGGAGCTAAGGCCCAATGAATATGCAGCAAAAATGCTGGAACTCATAGAAAAGACGGGCTGTAAACTTATTATGGAACCTGGACGTTTTATTTCGGGTAATGCTGGTATTCTTGTTGCAAACGTTATATATAATAAAGAAAACGATATCGGGAAAAAATTTGTAATTTGCGATGCAGCAATGAACGATCTTATTCGTCCTGCGTTATATGACTCTTTTCACAGAATATGGCCGGTATCAACTGATATACAGATGCCGGAAGTAGAAGTGCCTGACGAAAAAATATCGAATGATAAACTGGAAATTGTTGACGTTGTTGGTCCGGTTTGTGAAAGTAGTGATGTTTTTGCCAAGGACAGAGGGTTACCTCCTGTTGAAGAAAATGACCTGCTTGCCATCTTTAGCGCCGGTGCTTATGGTTTTACAATGAGCTCTCCATATAATTCTCGCCCCCGCGCATGTGAAGTATTGGTAAATGGTGACAAATTTGATATCATAAGGAGAAGGGAGACTTACGACGATTTAGTTGCTTTAGAAGAAAACTGAAAACATTATGCCAAAGTATTATCCAGTATATTTGGACATTGAGTCCGAGAAGAGCGTTGTTGTTGGTGGTGGGGAAGTTGCATACCGTAAAGCGTGTGGTTTAAAAGAGGCCGGCAGTAATGTGATAGTTATAAGTCCTGAGTTTTGTGACCATTTTCTTAAGCCTAACGATCTGACATTAATAAAAAAACGGTATGAAAAAGGTGATATTGATGGCGCGGCCATAGTGATTGCCTCTACCAATGATGAAGAGACAAACAAAAAAGTCTATACGGATGCGTCTGAGCAGAATATTCCGGTAAATATAGTTGATCAACCGGATTTATGTTCATTCATCGTTCCTTCAGTCATTAGACGGGGTGGTTTGTGTATCAGCATCTCCACTGGTGGAACTGGTCCGGCCCTTGCTAAGAGCATAAGATTATCTCTGGAAAAACATTTTGGCCCTGAATATGCAGACTACACAGAACTATTATCAAATATGCGGCAGGTTGTGTTGTCAACGATTGAAGATGGAGAAAAAAGAAGGAAAATACTCAAAAAATTTGCAGGAAATGAGTTTCCGGCGATGATTAAGAAGGAGGGTAAACAAGCAGCGGAAAAGGCTATGCGGGAAATAATTTTATCTGCAAAGTAACTACTCGACTCTAAATATATAAGAAATCATAAAAAAGAGGGTGGTGGAATAGAGATAGATATTCTTACGATTAACGGTAAAATATACAGTGCTTAAGTTGCAAAAGCACGTTAAAGATAGTAAATTTATTTATATACAAGAAGATATAAAACTGTTTTACGAGGAGCTACATAGTGGAAATCCAAGACAAGTCAAAGTTAAACCTGGAAGATATGAAATCCGGCGGGTTTATTAAGGAGAGAAAAAAAGACCTTTTTACCGTTCGTCTTAGGGTACCTGGTGGGCGGCTTTCATTTGAAAAAATGGAAAAGATGGCAGAGGTTGCAAAAAAATATGGCCGATACGGCTATGTGCACGTCAGCGTTAGACAGTCCATAGAGATTGTGGGTGTACATTTCGATGACATTGATGCGGTTATAAAAGAGCTGGATAGTGTAGGACAAAAGATTGCGTCTTGCGGTGCAAGGGTGCGTGTACCAACTGCCTGTGGTGGCTGTGAATACAATCCTAATGGGATTATGGATGCGCAAAAAATGGTTTTAGAAGTAGATGAGAAGTTTTTTGGACGTGAATGTCATCATAAATTTAAGATAGGATTTGCAGGTTGCCCCATAGATTGTCCAAAGTCCAGCGAAATGGATCTAGGTTTTATGGGAATGGTTGATCCAGAATGGTCAGAAGAGGAGTGCACCGGGTGTACACTCTGTTCAAAGGCTTGTATAGAAGGGGCCATTGTATCTGATAGCGATGGCAAGCCTATCTATGACCCAGAAAAATGTATTTACTGCGGTGATTGCATTAACAGATGTCCCACAGATGCATGGGGTGAGAAGCGTAAAGGATGGTTTGTCAGGGTCGGCGGTAAACATGGCAGGCATCCAAGGAGTGCAGATGATATTATAAAGTTTCTGCCCAATGAAAAGGTTTGTGACTTTATAGATAAAACAGTCACTTGGTATAACAATAACGCTTCCGGACGTGAAAGAATTGGAACCTGCTTTGACAGAGTCGGCCTGGATAAATACAAGAAAGAGGTCGTAGAGGATTTTAAAGAATAAAATACGGAGTAATATCTTGACGGTTGGGACTGAAATAAACAAGCCGGAAGCTATAAACCACCGGCCCCATTGTAGGCTGCCTGTTTTTAACAAATCTATTTTAGAAGGGATCGGTTGCACGCCCCTTATTAGATTAAATAATATAACAAAAGAGCTGCCAGATGGTGTAGAAATATACGCAAAAGCCGAATGGTTTAACCCGGGTGGCTCTGTTAAGGATCGCGCAGCGCTTAATATAATTGAAGATGCCGAGCGTTCCGGTAAACTAACAAAGGATAAGGTTATTATAGACTCTACCTCTGGCAATACAGGAATAGCATACGCTCTTGTGGGCGCAGTCAAAGGTTACAGAGTCGCCTTGGTTATGCCGGAAAACGTTAGTGAGGAACGAAAAGCCATTGTAAGTTTTTTTGGGTCGGAAATAATATATACCGACCCATTGTTGGGGTCTGACGGAGCAATTATTGAAGTCAGAAAACGAATAGAAAACGAGCCGGATAAATACTTCTATGGAGATCAATATAATAATGATGCAAATTGGCAGGCACATTATAATAATACCGGTGTAGAGATATGGGAACAGACCGGTGGGAATATTACCCACTTCATAGCAGGATTGGGGACCAGCGGAACATTTGTAGGTACCTCTAGGCGGTTAAAAGAGTTTAATAGTGACGTAAAGGTTTTCTCTGTTGAACCTGCCTCGGATTTCCATGGACTTGAAGGTATGAAACATATGGAAAGCTCCATTGTTCCTGGTATCTATGATTACTACCTGGCAGATAGTAAATGTTCCGTAGAGACTGAAGATGCCCTGGAAATGGTGAAATTGTTGGCATCCAAAGAAGGGCTTTTTGTGGGATACTCTGCCGGAGCCGCAATGAAAACAGCAATGGATATGGCACGTGGTATGGAACATGGATTGATAGTTACTATATTCCCAGATAGCGGAGATAGATATTTAAGTACCAGTTTTATGTTAGGGAAATAGTATTTTATCTGTAATTAAGCAGAATATAGTGGTCAGGATCCAGAATTTAGAATACACAAAGTAGATACTTTTATATACTGATTTAAGAAAAAAGCAGGGGCATGAGATATTGATTACAATAAGTAACGACGATTTAAATGTTATTAAAGGGCACGTAAAAAAAGCGTACCCTTATGAATGTTGCGGGCTGCTCATTGGTAAAGAGAAAGAGGGCAATAAAGAGGTAGTTGAAACCTGTTTATTAACTAATCTAAATAAAGAGCGAGCAAATGATCGCTATGAAGTGGACCCTAAAGAGTATATGAAAATAGATCAAGACGCTGGGAAGAAAAAGCTTAGCATTATAGGTATATACCATTCACATCCGGATCACCCTTCAAGGCCGTCAGAATTTGATGCCAGTCGTGCATGGGAAGGTTACTCATATATGATAATTGCAATTGCAAACGGAAGCGAGTTTGAAATAAAGTCCTGGGTGTTTAATGAATCAGAAAAAATTTTTAAAGAGGAAGAGATAAAAAATGGATAATACAGGTGAAAATAAAGCAGATGCAACCCTTGATCTTAGTGGAGTTAAATGCCCCATAAATTTTGTTAAAACAAAACTTAAGCTTGAGGAGATGGAAACAGGTCAACTGCTTGAAGTTGTAGTGGATGATGGTGAACCCATAAGAAGCGTACCAAAAAGTTTAAAAGACGAAGGGCATAAGATTTTAAAGGTTGATGATTTAGGTGGAAGATTCAAACTGTTAATTAGAAAAGGTGCATAGAAGACGAGTTTTGGGAAATTCAATCAAATATGTAGAAAACTGGGAACAGGGATCAAAAGAAAACAACGATCAATGTGCCTAGTTTTTTGCTTTAATTATAAGAGTTTATATATTTCGTCTTAGTTTGGGTCCTGCTATTTAATTATTTTTACTGCTTAACCGTGTAAAGCCGGCTATCACTATTGGGCTAAATCTCCCTTCTGCATTTTTATTCAAATTGTTCATCAAAAATTTCAACCAATTTCACTTTCAGGCCGTTTAAAATTTTAGATTTAACAGTAGCATTTTCATCTTTTTCTAGTATACCTTCGGAAAAGAGTTCATATACTGAATGATCATTTAAAACCAATATTTCTTTGCTTTTCATATAATAGTTTACCAGCCAATACTCTTTTACCTTTAGTTTTTCATACAGATCTTTTTTTTCATATGTATCATTATATTGGGAAGAAGGTAATAGTATCTCTATCACCAGATCAGGCTGGTCAAAGATTCCTTTTTTTTTGATATAAATAATATATCCGGTTGTACAACATTTTTGTCATCTGCTATTAAATCAACAGGGGCGTTAAATACATATCCGTAATTGTTGCGGTTGATAAATGTAGTTAAAAATTCCGTTAACTTGCAGGATATATGCTTATGGTTAACATCCGGTGCTTGAACCATTAATAATTTCCCTCCGGTTATCTCATATCTATTCTCATCTTCTAATTTAAGATAATCCGCGTAAGTCCAATTTTTATTAGCTGTTAATGTTGATTGCATATCTGTAATCGCATTAAAAGGTTCTAAGATACTCTCTCAGGTATATATTCTATCACACTATAACGTATTTGTTTCTTTATAATAGAAAAAAGCCGTAAAGATTTAAATCTTTACGGCTTTAATGAAAAACGATAATAATGGCAATATTTGATACTTTTAGAACATGCCGACAACTTTATCAGTATCAAGATCAAGGTCTATCCTCTCTCCTGCTGGATCAGCACCAAATCCACTTTCAGTAATCACATAATCAGAACGTTTTGCCGCAATCTGGTCAGCAATAATAGAACTATTACCATATGCTATATTCGCAAATGGACCAGCATGAACAAATGCCGGAGTGTTTTCAAGTGTTTGAAGTAGATTTGGTTTTATTGCATCTCGTAATAGTATACAGCCAACGGATTAGAATAAACCTTTTACTTTGCCTGTTTCAACGTCTACATCTATACGTCTGTAAGCAGGATCAGAACTGGTTCCCGGCATTAGTTTGATATCGCCCGCCATTGGTACTACAAAACCTGCTCCCTTAAAGGCCATAATATCACGTATTTTTAATCTCCAATTCTTTGGAGCGCCCTTTAGTTGAGGATTGTCGGTTATGGAAAGGTGGGTTTTTACCATACAAGTCCCCAGTTTTGCGATATCCGGATCCTCTTCCATCGCTTTAGTCTTTGTTAAAGCTTCCGGTGTATAGTCGACACCCTCAGCGCCATAGACTTCTTTTGCTATCAACTCGATACGTTCTCTTAATGGAGTGTTCAACTCATAAAGGAATTTAAAATCATTGGGTTGATCGCATGCTTCAATTACTGCATCTGCAAGCTCCAAAGCTCCTTCGCCTCCTTTTTCCCAATGCTTGGATAGGGCAACGCGTGCGCCCGCTTCTTCAGCTAATTTTCGTATCACTTTAACTTCTGCATCTGTATCAGTATAAAAATTGTTGATACAAACTACAGGATTGATTCCGGACTTTTTAACTGTATTAATGTGGTGGATAAGGTTTACTGTCCCCTTTTCCACCCATTCTATATTTTCTTCTTTATAGCACGGATCCAGAGGCCGTCCGGGTACCGGAACAGGCGCGCCGCCGTGACATTTTAATGCCCTGACTGTAGCAACGATCACGGCTGCATTCGGATGATTTCCGGAGAAACGGCATTTTAAGTTCCA
>JAIQZO010000055.1 GCA_021777055.1 Candidatus Anammoxibacter sp.
GTAGTCCTGGCAATAGGAACATCAAATATTTCCTCGCTCTTTTGTAAAAAGTCACGTCCGGTTTTATTCTCTGCAATGATACGGCGTATTCCGGCATTAATGAAATTTTCATCAGTTAGTGAAGGGCAATCCCGTTTAATATTTTTTAAAAGAGGTGTTATTTGTGCAGAGAAAATATCTTGCAGGTTTAGATCGGTTTCAAAGTTAGAAAAATTAACAGTCATCTGTATAACTCCTTTCGAGAGTAAAATTAAATATTTTTATACAGATTTTGAAAAAATTTTTTGGTTTTTTTGTCAAGCTTTTTTCTAGAAATTCTAAAACTTTTTTTATATTTAGTTCTGGCAGTTAATCCTGCTAAACACACTGAAAAAGACTAATTGATGATATCTGCTCGTTGGTATGGGACTCTGTTGCGTTGACGCAGAACTGGTATTGCAGGTTGAAATAAAAACCCGGACACCGTTGTTACCTTTATTTTATTTTATTCAGTCTTCTGAAGAAAATGAGTGTCTATTTTATTGGACAGAAATTCTTCAAGTAGAGTATTAAAATTTGCGATGTGATCGTATGTTCTTTTCTCTGCATAAACCCTGGCGGTTTTTGTTGTGATCAAAAAGCCCAGTCACTGCCCTGGTCAAGCAGCAACTCGCGGGCGAGTTGATTCAACACCCTGGTATCTATTAAACCGGTCTCATTATAACGGGTGTTGCCAAATTCTCCAGTGTATCAGCCACCTGGTGCAGGTGTCTATATATCCAGTCGTTTTCACCATTCAACCATGTATCATAATATCCGTTATTTCCACATGAAGTGGGACATGGTGAAATTACCTGATTACGAGGATACATATCCGGGTATTCAGACGGGGATAGCAGTTTCGATCTTTTCAGCTTCTTAATCGCATGAAAATCTTTATTTACTTGTCCTATATTTGGCCAATTTGGCATACAAGATTACTTGCGTTTGAACTGCACAGTGTACTCGTAGTATCCACGAAGGAAGTTCCGTCGCCGATTGATGATTTCGTATGCTACATAATCTTCGTTTTGCAAAAAAATTTTGATCTCTTTCTTTGCCCGGTTATCAGCATCACTTGCCCGGGCGAGTAAATTAACATAGACTTTGAACGAATAAATATCGCGAACTTGAGTCTTCTGAAACCCTTGTCCGTAAGTAGCAGTTACTCCGAAGACTGAACTGGCATCACTTCCCTCATCGTTAGCACCCGGCTTAGCGGTCTGAAATGACGAATTATGTGTTGAATCGTCTCGGTGATCTTCTTTGAGACTACTGCCATTCCGTGATTTAGCAGAGGTGTTCTTTGTCAATGGTGGACCGACAACGTTCTCAATGTCATCTAGCAGTTTCTGAAATTCCGGAGTACTCAGTGATCCTTTCCAATCAGGCAAAAGCAATGTTTGCAACCCCTGAAACCGAAACGGGAGAGACACTTTGTCGATAGCCACAGGGATCAACTTCTTAAGATTCAATGCGTAAGTGGCTTCATCCTTCACATATTGCGACTCTATGGATCTGTGAGTCCAGAGAACGATAACGCACTTCGAGTTTAGGAGTTCACGCTCAATTACCTCGTCAAAATGCTCCCCTGCTCTTATTTCCGGGTCCCACCACACAGACCAACCGAATGTCTTAAGTGACTCTGCAAGAGTCATTGCCACTGTTTTATCTTCCCTCTTGTAACTGATAAAGATATCACTCATTAACAGACTCCAAGTGCTATGCGTGTGTGCTTCTTCCTTAACAAGAAATTCACACAACAAAATAATCATACGCCGTATTTTACGGTGGGCAGATAGCTTTATTATCTTATAATTACTTTAGGTTTTATTACAGACAAAATAAATGCGAATAGAAATCTCTTCAATAACATTAATACCCAAATCGGCTTGTCGACATTTTCTTACTTTCAGTACTCATCGTTGTGTTATACATCTGAATACTTTTCAACTTACAAGTAAACAATAAAGAGATCAATGGTTCTAGATTCGTGTAAGTATTAGATAACAACTTTAAATTGCTTATTTGGCAAATTTCTGAGTAAATGCACCACACCTGTAATCCCAACTTAACCTAATTCGTTCCAAACAATATAAAACATATATCACAATCATTGCAACTTGTCAAACAAAGTAAAATAGTCTACTAATTTGCTTGCATGGTATCGAATTGCAAGGGTTGTAATGGGTTTCCTTAAATGCCAAAACCGCTGAATCTACAATCCGCCATGCGTTCGCCACACAACATATTATTCTTACAGCACTTACACAGACGGGTCATTTTCAAATATGTCTGTTATCTTATAATCTATTTTTAACAATAACTCGCAAAAAAATTTTTAGTTTTTTTACGCGCAACTGAAATAAAGAAGACAATTATAGATTTAACCTGATTTAAGATTGGGATTTTCTTTTACATTGGCATGCCGTTTAAACTGTGTATAGTCAGTTGCTTATTGATTACGTCATGCCTGATGTCTGCTTGCATAAACTCTAAAATCCAGTTCAGGGAAGAGTGAATCTTTATCTTCGACATGCTGCAAAAAATCTGGGTCTATGCTATTTGACAGAAGGTCTTTAAGTAGAGCGTGGAAATTTGCGATATGCTCTCTTGTTCTCCTTTCTGCATACTCCCTGGCGGTTTTTGTTGTAATCAAAAACGCCCAGTCACTGCTCTGTGCAAGCAGCAACTCTCTCGCAAGTTGATTCAACACCCTAGTATGTATTGAATCGGTTTCATGATAATGGGTGTTTGCAAGATTCTCAAGTGTCTCAGCCATCTGGTGCAGGTGTCTATATATCCAGTCATTTTCACCATTCAACCATGTATCATAATAACCATTATTTCCCCATGAAGTGGGGCATGGTGAAATTACCTGATTACGAGGATAGATATCCAGGTATTCAGACGGGGATATTGCTTTTATCCCTTTCAGCTTCTCAATCTCATGAAAGACATGATACAGGAAATCTGGGCCTTCAAACCACCAGTGTCCGAAGAGCTCTGCATCGTAAGGAGACAAAACGACTGGAGGCCTTTCCATATAAGCACCCAATGCGCCCATCTGTTTCTTTCGCTCCAGGCAAAAATGTTCGGCATGGACTCTGGTTTGATTGAAGGCCTCAATGGGATCATATGGTTTCTTATGAACCTCCTTGCCAGTGACTTTGTAATACTTTATTCCTGTAAAAGCCCTCGCTCCATCAGGGCTGATATATGGTTTTATGTATTCAATATCAAGGTCAAATCCTACATCACGGTAAAAATCGCGGTAGTGAAAATCTCCGGGATAGCCTTCTTCCGCACTCCATACCTGCTTAGATGAGACAGGGTCCCTTCCGAAGACAGCTACACCATTTTCAGTATAAACAGGTGCATAGACACCGTATCTGGGAGCAGGTTTTCCATTCATTACTCCATGGGTATCCAGGAAAAAGAAATTTATGCCATATTGTTTCAAGATTGTATCAAGACCATGGAAATAGGCACACTCAGGGAGCCACATACCTTTTGGCCGGGCGCCCATATGTTTTTCATATGAATCAACGGCTATAGATACCTGTGCCTCTACTGCACGCATATTCTGATTCAGTAATGGTAACAAACCATGGGTAGCACAGCAGGTGATAACTTCAATATTCCCCCTATCACGAAAATAGCAATAGCCGTTTAGTACATTACCGTTCAGAATATTGATAAAGAACGATCTGACATCTTCGAATCTTTTTTTATAGAATCGGGCAATGGGTTGAAACTCCGGATTATTTCGTAACCTATCAATTTCCTTTGATGATAATTCAACAAGTTTATCAAGGTATTTCAGATATTTTCCCATGAGATGTTCATCAGAGAACATCTCTAACAGAGGTGGGCTTATTGAGATCGTCAATTTGAAATCAATACCTTCGTCTTCCATTTTCCTCATATTCATTATGAGGGGGATGTATGATTCTGATATGGCCTCAAAAAGCCAACTCTCTTCGAGAAAATAATCGTATTCAGGATGTTTGACAAATGGGAGGTGGGTATGGAGAACAGGTATCCAGTACCCTTTTATGTGAGAATTCATGCTGCTAACTTACCAATAGTAAAAAACGTGATAACCACAAAAAACCTTTCATACCGATCAAGGCAACGATAAGGACATACTGCCCGAAATGGAGCCGCTCCGAGATGCCATACAGTCAGAATAATATTCTTCAAAAAGAGATTGTAATCCATTCTTAGCAATGATATTGTCCGTTGGAGCCGGAACTATTTCACAGGAATTTTTTACCTTTTGCATCCAAACCTCATGATTCCCTGCTTCTTCTGCAAAAGACGATACCGTTGCAGGAGTTGATTTCAGTATGCTCACAAAAGTTTCACCCCTTACAAAACCAATATCAGCAACGAGACGTTCCTGTGATCCACAAAATTTCATATAGTGCTTGCCTATTCTATTATTCACTTCAAATGAATAGATTTCTCTCTCCGAATCTTCATCAAAAACTATTATCATCAGTTTTTCAGATCCGGAATATTGTGTTTTCCTTTTTCTTTTGAGCAGTTCCTCTGTTATTTCCCAGTAAATAAAGTTTGTATCCCCATTTACCGGCATGATCACGATAGTATCCTCGTTATATCCATGTAGAATTCTTCTAAACGCCGGATTTGCGATTGTATGGTCTTCGGCCGTTCTCTTTACAGTTTTTTTCTTTTCCATTTTATATATTCATTGTTATAATCGATACTTTCAAACACGGATAGCGTTTATATTATAGTCAAAAAAAATTCTTTTTGAATTTTATTATGTTTTCTTTTAATGGGAAACAATATCCGTTGCCCACTGAACTCCGTAAACCCGCAAGTTTACCGTACAGGGAAAACCAATAGAGGAGTACCATACCGTAATGTTTATTACCATGATTGCCTCAGAGTGCGCACCCGTTGCTAAAGTTGGCGGACTTGCAGATGTCGTATTCGGTCTCAGTCGAGAATTGGAAATTCGTGGAAATGATGTAGAGATTATACTTCCTAAATACGACTGCATGAGATACGATCACATATATGGACTTCAGGAAACATATAGTGATCTTTGGGTTCCCTATTATGACCAATCTGTACATTGTTCTGTATATTTCGGATTTGTACACGGACGAAAATGCTTCTTTATAGATGACCATTCAGACAAGAATTTCTTCAACCGTGGTGTTTTTTATGGCCACCATGATGATCACGAGCGTTTTGCATTCTTCTGCAGGGCGGCTCTTGAATTTATGCTCAAGTCAAATAAGCACCCTGATATCATTCACTGTCATGACTGGCAGACTGCCCTGGTTCCTGTACTTTTATATGATATCTACAAACACCTTGGGATGACCCACCCGCGAGTCTGTTTAACACTTCACAATCTGAAACATCAAGGGATCGTCGGGGAGTCTATACTTCGTGAAATAGGACTGCATAACACCGGACACTATTTTGATTATGACCGCATGAGAGATAATTTCAACCACTCTGCTGTGAATTTAATGAAAGGTGGAATTGTCTATTCAAATTTTGTCAGCACAGTCTCTCCGAATTATGCAAATGAGATAAAATATTCTGACGAGAATTTTGGTCTCGGTCATACACTTCACATTCACAGCGGCAAGTTCGGAGGGATACTGAACGGTATCGACTACGATGTCTGGAACACAGAGACGGACTCCTGTATCCCATACCATTACGGCATAGATAACCTGGATACAAAATACGGAAACAAAGAGGTACTCCGGCACAGACTTCTGCTTCGCCAGGATTACAAACCCATTGTTGCATATATTGGCAGGTTGGACCACCAGAAAGGTGTTCACCTTATTCGACATGCAATCTTTTTTGCATTGAATAACGGATGCCAGTTTATACTACTTGGTTCCAGCCAGGACCCGGAAATAAACAACTATTTCTGGCACCTCAAACAAGAACTCAATGAAAATCCCGATTGTCATTTAGAAATAGGATACAATGAGGAACTTGCCCATCTGATCTATGCCGGATCTGATATGATAGTAATGCCCAGCCTTTTTGAACCCTGCGGGTTGACCCAGATGATAGCCATGAAATATGGAACAATACCAATCGTCAGAAACACTGGAGGATTGCATGATACAGTATTTGATGCCGAATATTCACACAGGCCATATAATGAGCGCAATGGATTTGTCTTCGATCATTTTTGCGATGAAGGGCTGGAGTCAGCTCTGAACAGAGCTATCGGCATGTGGTATTCATATCCACAGTACTTTAGAGAATTGATGAAAAACGCTATGAATTATGACTATTCATGGAATGGTCCCGGGATGCATTACATGAATGTTTACAAACATATCGAAGAGAAGTAGGTGCTGGATACTGGTTGCTGGATACTTGATGCTGGATACTGGATGCTGGATGCTGGATGCTGGATGTTGGATTTATTTATTACTTTGATGTTCTTTTTCTACAGATTGTATAAAAGCATTAAGCTTTTTCCCTAATATAATGAGGCGTTTATGAAGATTATCGTATAAATCTCTATTCTTAAGAGACCCAGATTCAAAGAGTCTCCAAATGATCAATAGTTTCATCATTTGAGGCAATAGCATGTATGAGGAAACGGATAAAATCTTGTTTATAACGTCAACGACCATATCCTTCAACTATTGATGACTTTACAGATTTAGCAGATCTTCGTATTTGGCTTCCTTCCTCGTACATCTCAAACTTAGGAAGTTGGTCAAGAGTCATTCCATGGATATCGACAACCAAATCTTTTGACATCATCCATATTGCCAGCTTTTTATAACTCATATATAAACTCCAGATTATAGAGTATCAAGTATCCAGCATCCAGGATCCAGCATCTAGTATCAAGAATCTAGTATCCAGCATCTAGTATCGATCGATCTATCCATCTCTCTTTGTTACTAGAACAATCCCCTGCCCGGGTCGCAAATCATAGTTAAATGGTTCCGGAAGAAAGTCCAGAGGGTATTCAGGTGAAACGTCAGTACAGGCCGCTCCTGACTGCATAAGATCAGCGAGCCGTTGTGTCTCAAAATGCTGATGATGATATATATCTTTATTCAGGATCAACAACGCCTCTTCCCGAGTATGGGTAGATGCCTTCCACATTAACAATATATTGGAATTGTCTGTATATAACACCTCTGTCGGTGCCTCCTCCTGGAAAATAGTATATCTCTCCTTTATTCTATTGACCTGCCCGATAAAAGAGGTAAGATCCACCTCTGTCTTTTCCCAGTCTTTAGGTCTGGTTTTTACGACGTGCAGTCTTTTTTGAAAGCCGAATTCAAATCCTACAGGCATCATGGTCCCTGCAGAAAAGAGTGCAGACAAAAGGTACCGTTGTTTCATACCATCTATATTACCATTAAGTTCATCAAAAAGTCTTGGAGTATCATGGCTTTCAGGAAAACTGACTGAAGGAGCGGTCTCCCGGGTAAGATTAAACTGCTCCAAAAGCCAGGGATTGGTAAAGTCCCACCATTTGGAACTGTTAAATATGTAATCAAATCCGGTACGCGCAGTCTTTCTCGTCTGATCAGGTGTGCAGCCAAGGGTCTCTGCAAAAAAGAGTGTGTCAGGGTACATTTTCTTTGTCTCCATGATAAGACGCTCCCATAAGCTTCCCGGAAGCTGATAGGCGGCATCACACCGAAAGCCGTGAAATCCTAACTCGACAAGGTACTTAACAATCTTAAAGAAAAAGCGGTAAAGGCCTTCTTTGTCATTAGTTTGTTCGTTATCAAATTTTGCAAGATCTCCCCATACAACTTTCTTCCCGTCTTCATTTGCATATGGATGGGCAACCTTCCCTTTTTCCTCCCACTGAAACCAGTTAGGAGAGTCCTTAATTAGCATGGAATCTATAGAACAATGATTGATTACAAGGTCAATCATCATCTTATGCCCAAGCTTTTCAGCCGCTCTGATGGTTTCCTTTATCTGATCCTTTGGAGGTTTGCTACTTTCCTTATCAAAAAGAAGTGGATTAAAGCTAAAATAATCTTTGATGGAATAAAGACTGCCAGACAGTCCCGGAAGTTGGATAGGATTTACAAATATCCAGTTAAACCCCATTTCAGCTGCTCTTTCTAGGTGTGACTCCCATTGGGCAAACTTTCCAGCTAACAGAGGAAACAAATTGTAAATAATCATCTTTTCAGGTTTTCTCATTTAGATTTTCCTTTTATTTAATTGCTAGATGCGAATAACCAGTAACCAGTAACCAGTATCCAGTATCCAGTATTCCATTACACAACATTCCATAAATCCATAAGCCCATCTCGTGCATTGTTAAGAAGGGAGCGCGTTTCAGGCCATTGTTCAAGAATTATTGCCCCCGAAAACTTACTTTTTTTTAATCTTTGCAGCAATACACGTATGCCCTCACGGTTTGCACCTGCCGGCCCGCTAAACATAGGCAAATGGGCATCATAATCACCATAGTTCTCATGCATATGAACGTGAATTATTGGTACACAGGTATTGAGGCGATCTATGAACCCCAAATAGTCATTATGGGTTGCGCTGCACAGATTTGCATGGCCCACATCAAAACACATCCCCACAGATCCTTTTTCCCCAATGTCCATATCCTGTAATAAAGTAAAGAAGCAGTTAAAATCTTCTGGAGTAGTAAGCGGAGTGTTCTCAAAGGAGATCTTTATCCCCGTTTTTTTTATTTGCTTAAGAATAGGAATGATGGATTGGACATAAGATTTTATCCCACGATGAACAGATAAGTGAATATTGATCAATCCAGCACCTATCTCCTCTGCAAACTTAATCTCTTTCATTATTATCCCATGAGTTTCCATGTCTAATGGGTTAGCAAGTAGAGATGCGTGCACAGATAGTGTAATGTCATGTTCCCGACCAGTTTTTTTGATGAATGAACACCTCTCAGAGTCCATATCTTCCACATACCACCCCTGCCCAGTTTGATTCTTGTCCGGAAACCATTCAAAGGTATCAAATCCGTTTTCAATTGCATAGTGAAATGGCTCTTCAATAGTATCAGCTGAAAATGCCGTCTGGTTACCGATTCTTATCTTCATATTAGAAGTTTTGGTGCTGTTCAGCGTGTATTACACTCCCCGTCTGCTTACTCATCCCCCCCTATTTCTAGAGTGGATTAACAGCATCTGTTTTTAACCTATAATTTAATCAAAAAAGATAAATGTTCCTCAATTGCCCAAAAGTCCCCTATAAAAAGAGGGGATTTAGGGGGGTGTTATTAGATTGCACTAAACAGTTACTATTTTATTACACCTGAGGTCTCGTTTGCACAACATAGTATTTTCCGTTTGCATATGCACCCTCAATATCCTGGGGAGCTCCCATGACATTTTCAACTGCCATCCCCAGCCTGGTTATTGCTGTCATCAGCTCTTCTCTGAATCCATAGTTCCATATCAAAGGTTCTTCAGAGGATTTTAACGCCACCTCTTTGGGGGCTTCAAGATGAACACTATCGTAAAGGCCGGCCCCTGCATATCCTTCAAGATCTTCTCCGTTTGAGTCAGATCGAAAGATCAAACTTCCACCAAAGAGCCCCATACTTTTACTGGGATAAGCAAAAATAGAGGGCTTTGCTGTCTC
The DNA here is from genome assembly GCA_021777055.1 of Candidatus Anammoxibacter sp. Classification (GTDB taxonomy): domain Bacteria; phylum Planctomycetota; class Brocadiia; order Brocadiales; family Anammoxibacteraceae; genus Anammoxibacter_A. Next base: position 9,652 of record JAIQZO010000055.1, read on the forward strand.
TTTATGTGCAGTAAAACTTAGTGCTCTACCAGGATAATTCCCGACTAATGTTTCTCCTAACCCTGAAACAACTTCGGCATAAAGCTCGTTCGTATCGTCAGAAAAAGGGTTTACCGTATGGATAACGAATGCATATTCGGCCTTGACCACCTGTTGAATCAGCACAGCCATAAAGAGGTCGTCATGCGGTATTCCTCGCTTACGGCGGCTCACAAACGCCCTCTCATTCCATTTAGATGCCCACACTTTTTTAATACAGATCCAGGCATCACTCCACTCATCGGGCCATCTAATTGTGGATTCACTCATAACCATGCGGATGGATGAAAGTAGTTCTTCAGGTGCTTCCAGGTCAAGGATGCACTTTCTGATCTCAGGAAGGATTTCCCCCGGATTTCTCTCAACGTCCTTTACATAATCATTTAAGCAAATAGCAATCTTCTTATTCTCATCAACAGCAACTACTCTCTCAAAGACTCCGAAAGGGATCGCAGCAGATGAAGGGGTGTGAATACCGTCCGGCAGTCTGCCATGAAGATGGAGCAGGTTCAGAGATTTACCGCCTACAAGGTTTTCATGAAAATCTTTTGATGAAATCGCAAGACATGAGAACGTGGGTCGGATCATCTTCTTCAGTGATATTTTTCTATCTACTGATTCTTCCGCAACGCCGTCTGTAGTTTTTTCTATAACTACATCTCCCGAAGCATTCACCGACAGAGCAACACGGCAACCCTTGAAAGATTTAAGGTGTTGAAGTGTACAGTTGTCATAACATGTGGCAAACAAGAGGCTGGAATTCCTCGCACGTATAGCAACATGCGATACAAGATCTACCAAACCAGGCGTGATCACCGCATTTAACCCGTCAGGAGGCTCTTCATCTCCGTAAACGGTCTCAGCAATGACAATCGTAGGTTCTGAAAATGTCTTATCCTGTATAGACCTTAGGGATTCGACAATCTCAACGATGCCGGTAGCCTGACCCGAGCTTATGATTTGCCAGTCTCCCAGTTTAGCAAACTTCCTTAACATAGGATCAAGGTGATGAACCAGGAGAGAAAGGATAAAGGCTAGTCTCCCCCGTACAATTTCCTCACTGAACATGTTTATCGTCCATTCGTCAGCATGAAAGGCTTTGCCAAGGAACAGGGCTTTGTCCTGAAGCAGTGTATTAAATTGGTCACTCATCTCTGTTATGGCACGTGTCAATCTGTCAAGTACAGATTTGGCATGAAGGGACCAATCCCGGCCAAAACGTGGCATGGTCTTAAGTAACTCCCAATGCCTAGAGGTTTCTAAAAACTCAAAATTATAACATGAATATAGTGTGTTTTTAAGCACAAGGTTTATAAGTTCCACCAACTGATCTCTATCCATGTCTTTTGTAAGGCTGCGTTCTACCACATTACGTATTAACTCTTCCAGCGCAATATCTAGGTATAGAAGGTCACGTACCCTACCACATTCATTCTCCGAATTTAATATACCGTTCAGACGGCTTCGGAACTTAGTAATATGATCAGCTATTTTCTCATGGGAAATGGTAACATCTTCTCTATATTGAAAGATAAAACTCCATAGACCATTCATTTCATCATCAAATAGATATCTGGCAGCATCAGAAGCACTTTCAAGATCGGTTCCGGAATGAACAGATTTGAAAAGCCGCAGATAATTCTCAAAATCATAAATCAACGGATCTTTCAGATGTGGGATAAAGTCAGGAGGCGTCACAATAGGCCGTTCAAAACTTTCCAGCCTTTTTCTGGTAACGCCTGCTGTCTCAAGTGTGCTGTAGAAGATATCCAAATTGCCATCACTTCTTAAGAATTCAATATAGGCCTTGCAAATCTCAATATCATCGGGGGTGGTATTGTTGTGTAACTTCTGATGCCACTCTTCCAGAAAGTGTCCCGCAACCTCTTTAATATTGTGACGGTGCATAATGTGCAGGATCTCATCCCTAATGCGCTGCCCTTCTCCGCCTCTTCCCAGTGTAGACATAATCAACCTAATAAACACTCTACCATCAGAATAAGAGCAATAAAGTGCAGCAAGTTTCAAAGTAAGCCTGTCCTGCGCGTGACTAAGCTCCTTAGGCTTAGTATTATAATTACGCTGCCAATCAAGCTGACGTAAAAATGAATAACGCATCCAGACAAAGATCAAAGCCAACCCTTCCTCATCGTTCCCTGCTTGATCAAGGAGGTCATAGCATAGATTAAATCGATGCATCAAAGTCCATGAGTTACGCACCATCTCCGCATCAATGATCTCATGGGCAAACTGAGAATTGTAGTCAGATCCATAATATTGGTCTCTATTCAGTAACCCGGCAATGGGAACATAGAAATTACGGCCATGCTCTTTTAACCACCTTTTCTCATCCGCAAAAGTAAGGACAAAAGGTATCCCTATTGGAACTTCATTCTGATTGATATGAATAATCAGTCGATTCAAATCATTCTGCGATTTAAAGGGACTTTGTACAGCCTTGTCATCAAATGTCGTTGTCCCAGGCGGAAGTATTGAACCCGGCGGTAAAGTCCACCCATAAGGAGAGTCTGCTGCCACCCCCCAGTGCAAAATTAAATTACCAGGAATATTACTAAGGAATATTACACGAAAACTATCCATATCTTTAATAACGACAACAGACAGTTTACCTTCATCCTTGATGTCATGATCATTTTCATAGAGTACTTCTCCATCTTTTATTAATTCTTCACGAATTTTTTTAGGGGAAAAGGGTTCCCGGTCACGTTTCAAAAGTTCTATGTGATAGTTCTTTCCATTATTATTATCCCATTTGTTTGAATCAGGATAAAAAATAGCAAAATTAAGGTTAAAAAAGCCCAACTCCTTATCCAATTTGATAGTAATCCGGTTTTCTCCGTCAACTCTTCTGAATGGAGTCTGGATGGCAGATTCGCCAAAGGCAATACTCCCAGGGGGCCCGTTGGATATAGAAGGAATTTTCCACGTCTCACCTATTTTCTTACTCATACCCCAGTGCAAGCAGCAATTTACCTTACTTTGCATGCGGATTAATATTTCGTATAGGTTATCACTGTCACGTTTTTCTATCAATAAGCGGATATGATCTCTTATAATTATCTCATCAGCCATAATTTCATTCATTTATTCATCAATCCCGGGTAATGTCATAAAGCGGCGACGCAGCGACCAAAATACTAGATACCGGATACTGGATACTGGATACTGGCAATCAGTTAGATTTCTAGTTTTTTTCAAGATGTAATATGAAAAAGAGGCAAACTCAATCTAAAATATAACATTTTAAGACAGAACAATAAATTATCCAGCATCAAGTATCAAGCATCTAGTATTCTGGTTGCGGCTTTGCCACTTTATGGTATTTAACGTAAAATTATATCTGCTTTTCAACTCTTACTTTCTGTTGTTCTGACTCCTGAATGCTCTATTCCATAAAAGCTACAAAACCTTTTTTTTGTAGTCATTTTACAATGTTAATTAATCGTAAAATTAATATATCATTTCAAGATCTTGTTTCCTTTTGTTTTGACGCCTATCTTCCGTATCAAGTATTCCATAAAAGCGGCAAAACTTTTTTACTTTAAGATGAAGTATTTACAAAGTAACCCAATGATCATCTTATCGGTATTATACTCTTTTAATGTACGTAATCTTAAGATATAAATATATCTGCTATAAAATATAGATTATTAGTTTACTAGCTATAATTTATAGGAGCCTTAAGAACAAATTTTATAATGTTAGTTAGTAATTGATATATTGTAGAAAAGGGTTTATTATACTTGTCGAAATTAATTAAATGTCCAACTTTTTGCAAAATTAGGATAAATTATTATTGAACATCCTTTATTTATTTCACCGTAATGTATGGTTTGAGGTTATACCTCAAACCATACTAAAGAATTTTAACTATATCTCTAATGTTTGAAGCAGAGTATAATCTTATTTATTTAAGTTTAGTTCAAGGTTCAACCTTGAATCAACTGCACTGATTTAAAATGAAAGACGAGTTTAAAAATATGAAAGAAAGAAATCCTATGAAAACAGCAACTATCGTTCTTGGAGTAGTGCTGGTAATTGCTTTTTCCATTCTTTTTCTATATATGAATAGATCTATTAGAATAGGTGTCAATACTATTGGACCTGAGATTACTAAAACAGCGGTAAGATTTGAGAAAGCTAATCTTTCTGTTTTTACAGGTAAGGGTGAAATTATCGGTTTGGTTATTGATAACCCCCATGGTTTTAACACACCTGCAGCATTTGTTATGAAACATGTTAAATTTATGGTAGATCCAACATCTTTTTTTTCGAATAATATAATTATTTCAAATGTCTTTGTAGATGGGCTAAAAATTACCTACGAAGTCTTAAATGGCAAAAGTAACATAGGTGTTATCCTTAATAATATTGAATATCCTTACGGAACTGAACCAAACGGTGAACAGGCAGAGCCTTCAACGTCTGAGCCGACAATTAGCACAGACAAATGGGTTTTTATAAAAAACTTTATTATTAATGATGGGATAATTAATGTTAATGATAAGATGTTAAAAGACAAAGCGGTAACTATACCATTATCAACTGTAGAGTGTCAGGATATAGGGGCGGATCCTCTCAAACCTGAGCAAGAGTCAAAAAAGAAGCAAAAAGCAAAGAACCAAGATTTCAAATTCCGCACAGTTAATATGCAAAAAATGGCATTAACTTTAATTAAGGCTGTTTCAGAATCAGTTGTATCCGCAATTAGGTCTTCAAATATTTCAGAAGTAGTAGAAATAAAAACAAGCATCAATAACCTTGGGGATGCACTTAAGAATGAGGAAATATGAAGATTGAAGATTAATCAATGTAAGTATTAAATGTTTCTTAGATTCTTACACCGTAATTGTGCGAATTTATCTCTCACATTTTATAATCAACTGAAAATAAAGTTTTTTTTCAAGTTCATGGTTCAAGGTTCACGGTTCAAAGGTTAAATATACGGAAACAAAAAAAACCTTGAACCTTGAACCTTGAAACCCCAAAAATTTCAAATATTTTTGGATAGTTTTATACAAATTATAATCATTTCTTAGAAGGAGACTTTTATGTCTGAAGACAAATTACCAAATATGTTTCTTGCAATTAGGGAGCGGCACAAAAATTTTTTTGAGGCTTTAGAGACTCTAGGCAAAACGCTAAAAGAAGAGGGGCCATTAGATGAAAAGAGTGCTCAGTTAATCCAACTCGCAGCAGCGGCAAGTATACGTTCTGAAGGAGCGGTTCATAGTCATGCTCGAAGGGCTATTAAAGCAGGTGCAAACCCTGACGAGATATATCATGCAATTATCCTTCTTACAAGTACTATAGGATTTCCAACTGTTGCGGCCGCATTAAGCTGGGTTGATGATGTTATAAAGAAAGATGCAAAAGGAGAATAACCCATAGAGATCATTGGTTAGTCTTTAAGGTTGCACAGCATTTATTTCATTCAATAAAAGCTGATAATTACTTATCAGGACGGACAACCAATTGTTCATCTTTTCAGCGTTTGTTAGATCTTTCCAGTGTGGAAACAGATGTGACCCATTACCAAGTGGGAGACGTTTATCTGTCGGGTGTATTTCAAGTGTAAATGACAAGAGACTAGTATCAATATATTTCATAGATTCTGTGACAATTGCAGAAAGACCTTTAAGCCCGAACATTTTATGCAGAAAATGATCACCTTTGTATTTAAATGGAATTGGTACCTTATCAAAGAAACTGATGTGATCTGAAAGGCCATAAGGATCTACTCTTAAAAGTGGATGTCCATCATGCAAATGAAAATGAATGTGTTTACCTAGCTTACTTAGTTCTTTTATTATATCAAGAACGGCTGGAAGGGCAGATTTAACTGCAAATTCAACGTCATCGATTATTTCAGGTAGATTATCATCATTTAGGGTAATACAGGAAAGGTCTTTATTGGGAAAGCTTTCTGCATATGTATTCTTAGCTTGTCGTATACCGATGTGCCCCACATCAATACATGCGCTAATATACTGTAAATTATCTATATTTTTAAAGAGTGTGACAAATAATTGAGGCTCCAATCCCACAGCATATTCAATAAATAGATAAGGGCTTGCAGGTAATTCAGATAATCTAGAGTCAAGATCACGTACAGCAGTTAGATAATCATCAAGGCGATCCCTTACGTCAACCTGATCATGAATAACCAGACCAAATATCTGCCTGGTAAAAGAGCTGGCAAAATCGATTATACGTTTGCAGCTTTGGCTATCAAGTAAGTTTAATCTTCTATCAAGATGAGCAATAATCGGTGTATTGGCGGATGGCCTAAATCCCAAGAGTGCATGTAGTTCCGCAGGTGTTTGAGCATATAATTCTGTCCCCATACCCGCTTCCCTGAAACGAAGAGCTGCCAAGTGTAAAAGACTATCATCACCTTCAATCCTTTTTTCAAAAAGTGCCATCAGTCGAGGTATATCCATGGTATTACTCTCTAAGAACTTATCAGTGTTGTCCGGTTAGTTATTTGTGTAACACATATGTGTCTTAACATTAAGTGCCTAAAATGCCTAAAATGAGCTAAAGTGCCTAAAAATCATAGAAATTTATTATTAATAAAAAAAATCTCTACTAACTTTAGGAACTTTCTAACATTATGATGTTGTAAAATGTTCATAAATATGCAATATTTCTACACAGCAAAATGCTAACCGGACAAGGCTAAAAACTTGTTAAGAGAAAGATTTTAAATTCAACAGCGATTATGTATCTATGGAAACAGGAGTAATGTAGTGTTAGAGTTCTAGAGAATTGGATTATTGAAGTCTCAGTTCTTTTCTGCTTTTTCCGGTACTCCAAACATCCAGTACACCGATTAATATTAATATACCCCTTGCTGAGGGCGAGATTGTACAAGAAAGATATCATCACCTACAACAACACCCTCTATATCCTGTGGTTTTTTAAATGCCTTCTCCACGAATTGTCCAATATTTGAAAGCCGTTTCCCAAGTCTCACCCTGAACTCATCAGATATGGAGAGTTTAATCTTTGAGTAATCAAGTACTTCAGGAGATAACTTTCCATCTTTATCGATGTATGTACCATAACTGAAATTAGCAAATGCAAGCATTCTTACTTCTCCCATATGTTTATTACAGACCATTCTGTAGGGAGTACCTCTTACAGCACCAGAAGCGAGTATTTCCCCATGACCTGCGGCTAATTCTATATACACCTCTTCACCCTTGTAATTTACCGGATTTACCGTATGAATAACAAATGAATAATCCGGTTTAAGCATTTCCTGTATTAGCACTGCCATATGGATAGTATCATGATGTATACCACACGCCCTTCTACTCATAGCTGCACGTTCTGTCCAGAGTGATGCCCAGACTTTTGTAATGGCACAATCAAGCTCGAATGGTGACACACTGAGAATAGAATCATAGAGGCCGGCTCCAGCTACACCTTCTATATCTTCAAAAGTAGCACTTGATCTTACAATCAAGCTCTTATTATTCACAAACTTACCAGTAATGTCATGGATTATTTTATCCCCAATCTTTAGGGATCTTATGAGTGCATATATGTTGTTTGATAGTTCTTTAAAATCAAATAATGGAAGTTCCTTCAAGTGATTTAACAATCTATGGTATTCCTTTTCAACTTCTGGTATGGATTGCAGGGTTTGCTCCATCATACCATAAGGAATTAAAAGCCCTTCAGGAGTTTTAAACTTCTCCAAATTAGTAGGTTGATACATATCGGGTTGTTCTGAAGCATAAACTTTGTTACTTAATTCATCGAGTTGTTTTGCTCCATACGCCTTCGCACCTCCATTTTCCATGGTAACCTGATCCAGTGTAAGAACTTTACTTTCTGTTGTTAGATGAACGTCAGGCAGACGAACCAATTTATGATCTATAACCTCCCCAATTAGCCCTTTGCAGGTGGATGCAATTTTCCATGTTAGAGCCTCAGAAGAGACTTCAAGAGTTATGCATTCTCTTTTAAGGGATTCTAATTTATTAAACTCCACTTCATCTTCACACGCAACAAATACAATCCCCGCGCGGCGGGCCCTCACACCAAGATGTGAAAGGTGAGGTAACTCATGGCCCAGTATAATTGCAACTACTTGATTAGGTATCAGTTCATCACCTCTAGCATTTTTTAAAACTACGATTGATGGTTCTTCAAGTTGATCTTCTAAATTATCTAAGTACTCAGCAATAACTACATGTCCTGTCACTTCACCTGTAATAAGTACATCCCATGGAGAAAGGTTAGCAACCTCTTTAATATTTTTTAACAAACAAGAGACTAGCCTTGAAAGCTGAAATACAAGATTGCCACGAACATCCCCTTCACAAAAGAGATTTATTATACGTTCCGGTACATTTAATGCTCGACCTAGCTTTTTCACATTCTCTGAGAATAATTCTAGCACCCTATCAGTGTATTTATTAGCAAGGCGCCTGCACCGATCAAGTGAAGCTTTTAACCGCAGCACATTTTGTTTGTTTCCAAGATCAAGTTTAAGATTCCATGCTTCTAATTCTGACTCAACGTTTCCACTCTCTATGGGAAAAATCTCACTTAAGCGAAGATTCCTTACTGTCATAGTTAAGACGTTTAATGCAACGGAGAATGGTATCGCATTTTCATTAACCTCGATACGGTTAATCAGTTGACTGAGAATGACAAAACCAAAATCTTCTAACCCAATTTCCGAAAGGCGTATTTGTTGTACCTCGGCAACTTTATCATCTTTAACTTTTGCAATAAAACTGGTTCGAAGTTCGGTTAAGAGTTCAAGTACTGTCATATGATCCTGATATGTACCATCATTCTTTCCTTTTGCAGTTAGAAATCTTCTTATGAGACACGCTTCGTCTGGTGTCATATGATTAACCAACTTTTCAAGCTGTTCTACAAGACTTGTAGCGTTAAAAAATTCTTTGATCTCTTCATGAAATATTTTAAACTCCTCCACAAACTCTTGTGAATAATTAGCATTGGAAGAGGTTATCCGTTCAAGAAGAGCATTAGATGTGACAAGATCTTCCGGTCCTGCACAGCGATGCAGCTTGTTTTGAAGACTATGTTTAATTTCTCTCTTTAATTCTGAAGGTATATCATTTCTATGGGCAATATCACGTATACGCGTAAGTGGTTCTGCCGTGGTAAAAGCACGGGCATAAGAAGGAAGTAAAGGATAAATTTTTCTTATGATAAATGCGTTATCCAAATTTGTTATACAGAAAAGGCGTTCATGTATCTGTCTTGATATAGTTGCATGATGGTTTGGGCGAAAATGTTGGCTATCTTCACTACAAGCAACCTCACCTGTGCTGAGAAAACGTAAATAGATAGATATGTAAACAAGATTATCGATCCGTGCCTCAAATGATTCATCCAGAAGAGTGCTGCAAATCCAAGAAAGCTTTTGCCTCCAACTCAGATGTTTTTGGTTTGCTATAACAATTTTGTCAACAAAACCAGCTCCATGTTTTAATATTTCAGGTGTTTCCGGTTTCTGAGTGGCACTATTAGAATCTTCTTGCCAAACATCTACTTTTGACAATATGGACTTAGAATCTCTCTCTTTCTCAGAATCAAAAAATTGATATAACCTATTACGTGCCTTATTAAGTAATGAAGGCGGTTCAGGCCACTGTTCAAGTATTATAGATCCACCAAACTTACGTACACGCAAACGCCTTATTAGCTCACATATACCGGTATCATTTTCTCTAGCTGGCCCTGAAAAAAGAGGTAAATGACTGTCCTTATCGCCATAATTTTCATGTAAATGCATATGGATAATCGGAATATCACTAACGATACGGTCGACGAATAACAAATAATCGTTGCGAGTTGAATGACAGAGATTAGCATGCCCCATATCCAAGCACATCCCCATATGATCGGTTTTTATCTCTTTTCGATTCCAAAGAATAGTAAACAATTTATTGAAATCCTCCGGATCAGTAGATGGGGTATTTTCAATAGAGAGTTTTATGCCAATTTCAGCAGAATCTTTTATTATAGGTGTAATTAACTTAACATAACTCTCTAATCCTTCATCTGTATTTAAATGGATATTGATAAGAGATGCTCCGATATCCTGTGCAAATTTAAGTTTATCGGAAAGTATTTTATTAGTTATCTGTTTGAGAGAGTTAGTATCCAAGGGAACATGGACAGAGAGCTGAATGTCATGTTCAAGAGAGGATTTCCTTATGTATGAACGCATTTCACAATCTATATCGCTTACATCCCAGCCAGCACCACACTCTTTTTTGTCAGGAAACCACTCAAACGAATCGAAACCATTTGCTATAGCATACTCAAATGGACGTGTAAGTTTTGTAGCTGAAAATGCCGTCTGGTTACCAACACGGATTTGTTTCATTTGATTCATCCAGAGATAGCAATTAAATTACCTTACAAAACATGTAATTAAGGCCATACTACCCAACATTAACGGCAAGAATGCAATCTTTGGGATAAGATTGCCACCTTAGTACGGAATCTTCAACCAACTTGCCGCTCTGTGGAGAAGAGATATGTGCTTATGAAAACAGTAACAAAAATGAAGAAATTACGCAATGAAGAAGAATATTGTTACAGAAGGGCGTGAGGATACCCGGTATGCTAAAAAATAACAAATATTATTTTAATAACCCGCCCTTCCTCCTGTTATACATCATCATTTATGGATAACAGGAGCAAAGGACTGTGTTTGTTTTGCGAACAGCAACAAATACTGACAAATTCCGCCACAGTTATTACCATCCATGTCCTATAATTTGTCTGATTAAAAACTTTTCTTAATCAGCCAAACCAGATGTCTTTATCTTTGCAAAAATAGCCTGAGCTTCCGAAGGGGTTATGTCCGGAAAGCCAAGGCTTGCACTAGCACCTTCAATGGGAAATTTCTCACCAAATCCAGCAGTACAATGTGCATCTCTAAATGTATCAACATCCGCAAGCAACTGAACAAAAGTCTCTTTTGTAACACCTTGATCACCAGCTTTCAACTTCTCCTGCAAATCAATAAAAACTCCCATATAACCGCCTATTTCTTTTCCATCATATCCTACTGCCATAAAATATTTACTCCTTCTAAAAAATAATAAATGTTAAAATAAATAAAGGTACATATTATACCAATTTCATATTTTAATTTTAACAATATTTTCAAACATAAAATTTATGTTTTCCTGATTACGGAATTGTCCACCAAACAGAAATTACACATCTCTTAAACTATCAATTTCGCTCATTACACGATCTGCTATCCATTGCTTCCGATCAGCATGAGGATCATTACAATTTTCAAATGCAGCAACTGCCTCATTCAACCATTTACCTGTCTTTATCACAGGGCTGACAACAAATTTAATAACATCATAATGAGGAGTCTCTGTTAGCAAATCACGTGAAAGCATGGGCGGAAGGGTGTTTCCAAAAGTATTAATAAAACATACATTATCAAACATACGCATATACGCCACCGTTTCCCTCAATGCTCTTGATGTTGCAGGTTCCTCGCTACGGGTACGTGTCCCAGTAGGATAAAGAAGAAGAATGTAGCCCTTGTACTTTAATTCTCGCAATTTTCGCTGTGCAGCAATATTGATCCGTCGAGCCTGTTTGTGCTTTTCTGTATCATCGGGACTCAAGGCATCCAAATACGATTTTGGGCTTATTATTAAACGGTTAAACATCTCCGCCATCATCTTTGTACCTGGCGAATCTTCATTTAATTTACGTCCTGCTATAAATATAATACGATTAAAGCACGAAGATTCGTAGCTCCCATACCTACTCATAAGGGTATAGAGGTTAGGCACATCAAAATTACTGCAGTGTTTTGAACAAATTAGACATGATTCCCCTTTTTCTGCAAGGTCAGCTAATTCGTTTAAGTGCATTACGCCCTTTATTTCACTACCATCGAGCATTAATTTGGAACAAATATCTACAAAAAGGTGGCGATTCTCCATAACCGCCGGTTGGAAAACATTATCAACAGTTACATCGAAAATAGGCTTCTTCTTATCAGAAAGGTTTATTTCCTTAAAAATATCAGCAAAACTGTTTTCCAAATTATCGTCAAGAGGCCTTCCCGGCATCAAATACATCCCTCCACAACATTAACACATTTTATTCCCGTTCGAAGTATAACCTACTGGGTCGAAATTTATTTAAAATACTAGTTGAATAGATATTATCCCGCTTTTTTTTGAAGTAATATTTTCCCATCTCTACAGTAACGTAAAATACCAATTCTCCTTATACTTGAAATGGCACGGGTAACAGATTCCCTTGTAGTCCCTACAATATCAGCGATAACGTCATGGGTTGGAAGCTTATCAAACGAGTAACCTGTCTCTGTCTTCTTTCCACCTTCACTTGCAATCTCATATAAAACCTGAAGGACCCTTCCATTAACATCTAAAAGGGCCAAACTCTCTATCTTCTTGTCTGCTTTTCTCAACCGCAAAGACATCTCTTTTAGAATGTTAAGCGCCATTTCAGGAATCTCATTTAATAATGATGTGAACGTCTGTCTGGTCAAGATAAATAGATCACAATCTGTCTCTGCAATTACAGTACATGATCGAGGTTTACCATCTAATAAAGAGAATTCACCAAAAAAATCACCCCCATCTAAGGTTGATAATATTATCACTTTACCATCTTTATTAAACAATGTCAGTTTTACACTACCTTTTTCTATCAAATACAATGAATCGCCATACTCCCCATACCTGACGATGAAAGATCCTTTAGCTACTCTCTTTCTAATACCTTTACTATAGGTATAATCCAGCTCATTCTCGTTAAAACAGGAAAACAACGGAATTTTTTTTAATATATTCATTGTTATTTAAACACTCTTTCTATTATAAAAATATAGAGTGGCATAGGCCCCTACCATATTCTACAATTGAAAGTTAACGATTTAAATAGAAAATACCTGCAGGTTCATGGACTATTTGTTAGTCTATGAATATTATATCAAATTGTATCCTATTTTCTCTAATTCTAACCCCTGTTACGCGAATTCGGCATTCAATAAAAGCTAAAATATTTCATAAACATGATAATAACATAATGCGGCGAAGCCGCAACCAAAATACAAGATTCCGGATACTGGATTCTAGATACTGGATACTGGCAATCAGTTAGATTTCTAGTTTTTTTCAAGATGTAATATGAAAAAGAGACAAACTCAATCTAAGATATAACATTCTAAGACAGCACAATAAATTATCTAGTATCAAGTATCCAGTAACTATACCGTTTCAAATAATTTAACAATGCACGGTAAAAGTTTCTTTCTAAAAAACAAGTTTTTACAGTGTAATACTATAATTTGCTTGAATCTGTATACTTCATGATACAGACAATTGATTATCAAGTTTCAAATAATCACCAATATTACTCCATACCTTTTGGCTGATATACACAATACGGTTCCGCAGACATATAATTACCTGTGTCATAAAAAGCCCTAGCCCTGCACCCTTCACAAACTTTCTTATATTCACATACACCACACTTGCCCTCTAAAAGAGAATCATCTCTAAGATTTGAAAATATTGCAGAACTATTCCATATATCTTCAATACTTGACTCCTTTACATTACCAGAATTAACAGGCAGATAACCGCATGGAAACACTTCTCCCTTATGGGAAACAAAACAGACTGCCGTTCCAGCCAGACACCCCTTTGTCATTGCCGCCATGCCATGAGTCTTTGGTGATATGGTAATCCCCTCTTCTTTGGCTCTCTCTCTCATTATTCTGAAATAGTGTGGTGCACAGGTAGCTTTAATGTGAATCTTAGACTCCTGCGATTTATCATATAATTGATTTAAGACCTCTTCATACCTTTTAGGTTCAAGCATCTGATCTTCTGCAATCTGTACTCCACATCCCACCGGTACAAGCATAAAAACATGAAGGGCATCAGCACCCAGTTTTAAAGCCAAATCATAAATACCATCAAACTGATCAGCATTATGCTTTGCAATAGTACAATTAATCTGCACACTCATACCTACTTTTTTCAGGTTATTAAACCCTCTTATTGCACTGTCAAAAGAACCTTTAATCATACGAAAACTATCATGTGTTGCGGCATCTACACCATCTATACTGATGGAAACACGCTCAATCCCGGCCTTCTTTATCTCTTCAGCCTTACCTTCATCAACCAGAGTACCGTTTGTAGCTAATGCAACCTTAAGCCCTTTTTTTACAGCATATGCCGCAATCTCAAAGATATCTGGGCGATACAGAGGTTCACCACCACTGAGTATTAAGATGGGGTTCATATTAGCAGAAAGCTCATCAATAAATTTTAGAGACTCTTCAGTCGTCATATCGTCCTCAGCAAGCTCCTTGCTAACATCAAGCCTTCTGCAATGCACACACTCAAGATTACAACCTGCGGTTGTCTCCCAGAAGATGAGTCTCAGTTGATTCTTTTTATTACGCATATAATTACCTGATACTTTTCCAGTAGCATCGGTCTTAATTTGCGAAAAAACCTCTTTCATGTTAGCATCCCTGCCAGTGGGATGGCCTGATTCTGTTTCTTTAAGTTCTTTTTCCTCTATCAACATATTCTCCTATAAAACCATATTATGTAGCCTAAGACATTCTTTTTAAAACCTTAGGCAGTGTGTCAAATTAACTTACACATTTAACGTTTACTTTAAAGCTATCTCGCACAAACAACGATTAAGTAATACTCAACATAGCGAAGTTAAAGCATACAGTTTGCCCAATCTACAAGAATAAACTTAACATAAATCTAAGCGCTAAATGTGTAAGTTATCTCAACACATCTCATTAATTATCAGAATACCTCTGTTTAGCTCCGGGTTTACTAAGAACATCCCACAGTTTCTGGACATTTTGATACTTTTGACTTATCTTCTTATGCATGAAAACAAACTGATCTTCTGTCCATGTTTTTTTCTGTAAACTTATTTGAAAGAATTTCTCAAAAGGCTCTTTCAGTGAGTTCCTAACCCTAATACTTTTTTCCCTTTTCTGATCAGAGTATAAATGTACAACCAGATGACTCTGCGAAATTATGTCTCCAATATAATTTCTCACACCTTCTCTTTGAAAATCCCACCACGTATCATACGGGCTTCCCATCCCTTCAATCTTTAGCAATACTGCTACTAAAACAACACCTTGAAGTTCAAACATTACCGCCTTAAAATAGACGTTCGGAGTATCTGGAATCGAGTCTATGCGCGATTTATCTTCACGTACAAAAAACCCGGTTTCCATCTCCTCATCACCAACCCTATAACGGGCATACATTGCAGTTCCGGATTCAAAAGATTTTGTAATATCGTCGATTTTTGCCATTATTTTAACATTTAATTTTACCATTAAAGGTTAAAAAATAAAAGGCCATTTAGTCTTTTAAGAAAAAGATAATCTTTCTTGACTAAATGGCCTTTTTTTTACAATTTGATATTAAGATTCATTAATTTATATCTTTAATACTTCTGCACTTTTTTTTGCCAAAATTTCAGCAATGTTTTTTTCGTTATCCCTAACAATTTTCAAAATCTCCTCTTTTGCATTCTCAGCCTCATCCTCAGTAATAAGAGAATCTTTCTTTTCATTGTCTATGTGCTTGTTTGCATCCCTTCTTATGTTACGAAACGCAACTTTAGTCTCCTCCGCCATTGTCTTTAATTGCGTTGCTATCTTTTTACGCCGATCTTCATTTAAAGGAGGCACCGCTAATCTAATAAGTTTTCCATCACTATTTGGTGTTATACCAAGCTCAGACTGCAAGATAGCTTTCTCTATATCAGAAGTAATTGATATATCATAGGGTTTTATCACAATAAGCTGAGCATCCGGTGTTGTAATATTTGCCAAATGCTTAATAAATGTTGAAGAACCATGATACTGTACCCTGATATTTTCTACCAAACCTGCACTTGCACGCCCTGTTCTAATCTGTTTAAACTCTTCATTTAAGATAGAAATTGCTTTTTCCATCTTTTCTTCAGCTTCGAAACTAATTTCATCAACCGGCATTTACATACTCCCAATATAAGTCCCTACTGTCTCACCATTAACAATATTTTGAAAATTTTGTGTAACATTCATATTAAAAACAACTATAGGAATATCATTATCCATGCATAGAGTGACTGCCGTTGCATCCATAACCTTTAAATCCTTATTAAGGACATCCATGTATGATAATCTATCAAATTTTTCAGCATCTTTATTAACATCCGGATCATCTGAATAGACCCCATCAACCTTCGTTGCCTTTAATAGCATATCTGCATTAATCTCTGCGGCTCTTAAAGCTGCAGCGGTATCAGTTGTAAAGTGTGGGCTTCCTGTACCACCGGAGAGTATAACAACACGCTTATCTTTTAAATACTCAACGCATTTATCCACAACATATGGTTCTACCACCTGATAAATATAAAAAGTGCTTAAGACATTAGCTCCAATTCCTTGACGCAAGAGTTCATCCTGCAAAACCAACGCATTAATGATTGTTGCCACCATACCGATATTATCAGCCTTCACCCTGCTAACACCCTGAGCACATAAATCTTTTCCCCTTACTATGTTTCCCGCACCTATTACTACAGCTAACTCAACGCCACAGGAAACTATTGTCTTGATATTCTCAACAATTTTTTCTAAAGCATCAAAGTCTATCCCAAATCCACCTTCCACACAAAGAGCTTCACCGCTAACTTTTAAAAGAACACGTTTTAACATAATTTGTTAAGATGGCAAAATCTTCTAAAAAAAGAAGAAACAAGAGAAAAGTTTTATAATCTACATCAACCCCCGATTGCAAATCTGCTAAACTTGTTAATCACAATCTTTTCACCAGTCTTTGCTGTCACATTATTCAATAATTCCTGTATAGTTACATCATTGTCTTTGATAAAAGGTTGCGAGAGCAGGCAATTATCTTTATAAAAAGAGTCCAGTTTTCCTGCAAGAATTTTTTCAACTATATTTTCAGGTTTACCTTTAGTCTCACTAAGTATAACCTCTTTCTGCTGATTAACCACATCTTCTGGTAAGTCATCACTACTCAATGCCATTGGATTCAGAGCCACAACCTGCATACAAATATCCTTAACAAACTGCTGCAAAACCTCATTTCTAGCAACAAAGTCAGTCTCGCAATTTATTTCAACCAGCGCACCAACTTTCCCATTTGAGTGGATATAAGAACCTACAACCCCCTCCTTCGCCTCCCTTGACCCCTTTTTAGCTGCCTTTGCCTCACCCTTTTTAATCAAAAGATTACGCGCTTTTTCAAAATCTCCACCACATTCAACCAAAGCATTTTTACTTTCAAGTACACCAGCACCGGTTTCCTCTCTAAGCTTTTTTATATCGGCTACATCCATTATCGCAACAACTCCTCCAATCCTTAATCATACAGAAACATAACATAATCATAATGTAGTAAACCCTGATCAACCATGCAATTATAGTTGTTTTTTTCTTACATGGAAAAAATAATCAGGTATTTTGCAACCTATTTTTCAGAAAAATAGTAATACAGGATCCTTGTCTATTCAAAATCAAGAAACAAGACTCCCGAACTACTTTCTCCCTTTGAATTGTGGTCAAACGTGCATATGAATATAATATTCACAGGTTTATTTGCAAAATCATATATTTCCCCATTCGCACCTACTTTAATATTCTCATCATCAAGGGTATGGTAAAACCAAATGCAGCTAATCTTCAGAATAAGAATCGCAAATAAAAAACCAGACGTGCATTGATGCGGCAGGAGACGGAAAGTGAAAATTATTCCAACAATAAATGCTCAAATCAGATCACAAACAAATTTCCAACACCAAGTTGTCTCACAAAAATTCATTTAGTTTCCAGAAGAAATTGAACTTTGAGAGACACATCATAAACCTTTAGCCTGCGTTTGCCAAGGCAGCAGCAGTGGCTTTCCCCTCAATAATAGCGTCAACTATTGTTTCAAGGAAATACTTTATAGACCTTATTGCATCATCATTTCCAGGCACACAAACGTCTACTGCGTCAGGATTTGAATCTGTATCAGACAATGATACAGTAGGGATACCCAGTTTATTTGCTTCTTCTACTGCAATATGCTCTTTTTTTGGGTCTATTATTACCAACACATCCGGTAATTTCTCCATATTTCTGACACCATCCAGATTCTTCTTGATCCTTTTCTTTTTTCTATTCAATGATGACAATAATTTTTTACTATATTCCTTCGTCGCCCCTGATTCTTCCTTCTCTTCCATCTCTTCAAGGAATTTAAGACTCTTTCTAACTGTATTAAAATTTGTTAATGTTCCACCAAGCCACCTTTCACTTATATATGCCATCTCACATCTTTGCGCTTCACCCTCAATCAATTTCCTTGCTTGCCATTTTGTTCCGACAAAAAGAATAGAACCACCATTTGATGCTAATTTTGAAAGAAACTTACATGCAGTTAAAAGTCCCCTTGCTGTTTCCCGTAAATCAATTATATGAATTGAGTTCTTTTTCGCATAAATATATTGTTTCATTTTTGGGTTCCATCTACTTGAACGATGTCCAAAATGAAAACCTGCATTAATAAGTTCATGAATCGTGATGGCTGGCAAGTCAAAATCTCCTATATAAAAAATAGATAACAAAATTTAAATACCACAAATAATAAACAGCCTATTTCAGTAACATTTTAAACGTAATAAATATATCAAAAATTTTACAAATGTCAAGCCATTGCTCAACTATACCTAAACATAAAAATGCAGGTATCCGCATCAGCATAGGCAAAGAGTTCTTAGATCACACAACAAACATGTTTACGTCAAAACCATATTTTCCTGCTCAGACTTTTCAAAATAGCCTGGAATGTCTTCTATTGGTACAGGAAGAGGCACACCGTCAGGAAGCGGGTCTATATATTTCTTTCTATAATCCTTACTCTGCATCCTGCAGGAATGAAACCTTTTGTTGAAGTCCGGATGTGCAACCATTTTCTGCCAAATGGCCTGGATAGGCATATCCCTAACATTTCCAAAATTTATCGGATTAAAATCACATGGATTAATATCTCCATATGCAGTCATATAAAACTGAGAATGTGCACCGTAACAACCGGAGCCCTGCGCTGAATTTATTATTGCCATTGCATTTATGCCCATGGGATGATCACTCTCATGGAACTTATTTGCAAGAGCAATCAACTGTTTTCTATCTTCAGGTGTCAGTATCTTAGATGTATCTTTCAGGAACTTACCGGATGGAATGCAGTCAAAGATAGTTACTTCTGAAAAACCTTCATCCTGTGCTATCTGCAGTAATTTTTCAACCATTCCAGTCTTAAGACTCTCACTTGTTGCGTATGTTGAAATCCCTGTTAATATTCCAGCCTCTCTTGCGCGTGCAGCACCCTCAAATGCTTTTTTATAACAACCGGGAACACCCCTGAAGGAATCATGCAGTTCTGCTTCGCTACTGTCTATTGAAATATTCAGTGTTGCTAAGCCAGCTTTGGCCAACTGATCCACATTCTCTTGGGTAAGCAATAATCCGTTAGTAAAAATCATTGGTATGGCTTTAGATTTATCAACATGGTCTATCAGTTCAAATAACTCTTTTCTAAGCAGTGGTTCACCACCAACGAAAATAATAAGGGTTGCTCCAAGGTCAAGCGCTCCATCCACAACAGTCTTTATCTCTTCAACAGACAACTCTTTCTTTGATTTGTTTTTAAATGGATCAGCACTGCAATGTATACACTTGCATTGACAATCATGTGTAATCGCAATATTTGCGGTTACAGGAAAGGCCTGTTTCGTCATCATCATCTTAAGTTTCCGCATGAGAAATCTCATACCGGCATCTGTAGGAAATGGCGGGTTAAACAAATTATAAACATTTCCGCCATTAACATTAGCAATAACCTTTAGAGTATTCAGTTTGTCAAAGAACTGTTTTACAAACGGCTGTACCAGATCACCTAAAACTCCTTCGGCCTTACCAACAATCTTTCCATTTTCAACTTCTGCGTCAATATGAAGAAAATCAAAAGTAGGCATAATACACACCTCCAAATCTATAAGATACTCTTAAGTTTATTGATAAAATATACTTCATTTTATAAAATTTTAAGAGATAAAGACACTAAAAACATTAAAACTTATATGAATATTTTTGCGGTGTCCGGATAAATCCATTATTTCGGACAATGTATTTTTATCTCTTCAAGAACAGACTCCGCTGCAGCAACAGCATTTAAGCCATCCATTGACGACACAGTAGGTTTTTCACCGCTTTTTACACAGGCAAAAAAAGATTCTAGTTCCTTTCTCAAAGGTTCGTCAGTAGTGTCCATTTTAATCTCTTCTCTTTGAAGTAAATCACCAAAGCTAAAGTTTTTTAAATCAGCTATTGAAAATACCCCTTTATTCCCATCGAAAGATTTGACATCAAGTTTTGGCGACTTTCTGCAAATAATGGCATCCCTTTTCTGATAATCAAGGGATATATACATATCCTCGGAAAAGAGTCTCATCTTGCGCATTGTTTTTAGAGAAACGCGGCTTGCTGTAATATTTGCCACACAGTTATTTTCAAAAACTATTCGTGCATTAGCAATATCTTCTTTATTTGAAATAACATTTATGCCAACGGCGTCAATCCTTTTTATCTTAGATTTACAAAGAGAGAGAATAATATCAATATCGTGGACCATAATATCAAGAACCACGCCAATATCTTCAGACCTGAAAGAATATGGGCTTAACCTGTGAACTTCTATAAAACGGGGGACAATGTTATATTTTTGGATAGCAATTATTGCAGGATTAAAACGTTCAATATACCCTGGTTGCAAGAGAACCTTTTTTTGTTCGCTTACAGCAATTAACTCCTTTGCCTCTGCAACCGTACCGGTCATCGGTTTCTCCACAAGGACATGAACTCCTTTTTTCAGAAAATCCATTGCGATCTTAAAGTGTTGACGGGTCGGAACAACCACAATCACCACATCTACCTTATCTAAAACATCTTTATAATCATTAAAATAGCAGGTATTGTACGATTCTGCTATCTGGGTACCCCTCTCTTTATCAACATCAACTACGCCAATTAATTCAACCTCCGGTAAAGCTGAACACAACCTGGCATGCTCTTTTCCCAGATGACCAACACCTATTACCGCAACTTTCAGTTTCCCCATAACAGATCCTTTTTTTCCACAGAGACACAACTATACATCATCATTGCCACAACGGTTTTTAAAACAATAAACATGCAAGGATTGGAAAATTAATAAACCACCCATTCACTAATTATCTTAGAGACTCTCTAAATCTGCCGTGTTTACCCTTTTCCATATTCCTTAAAAAATCCACAAGAATCTTTATATCAGGGTTGTTACTATTCTCATTTTGAAGATTTTCCAGTTCCTGCCTACGGTTTAACACATCAGGCCTATAAATACGTTTATACGCTTCTTTAATAACGCTGATCTCTTCGTCCTTATATCCACCCCTTTTAAGCCCTACGACGTTAACCTGCCTCACTTTTGACGGATGGCCTTCCACAATCATGAAAGGGGGAACATCCTGTACTATTCTTGTAAGGCCTCCGACATAAGTAAATCTACCTACCGTAACAAATGGGTTTATACCCACAAGTCCCATTATATTTGCATTTCTTTCAACCTTAATATGTCCACCAAACAGAACTGAATTAGCGATGATTACTCCATCTTCTATAATACAATCATGAGCAATATGGGTGCAAGCCATAATAA
The DNA here is from genome assembly GCA_021777055.1 of Candidatus Anammoxibacter sp. Taxonomy (GTDB): domain Bacteria; phylum Planctomycetota; class Brocadiia; order Brocadiales; family Anammoxibacteraceae; genus Anammoxibacter_A. The sequence goes on from JAIQZO010000055.1 coordinate 31,530, forward strand.
GATTATTATTTCCAATTATAGTCTCTCCGCCACCTTTACTTGTTCCCAGATTTATAGTGACACACTCCCTAATTACGTTATTATCGCCAATTGATAGTTTCGTTTCTTCCCCTTTAAATGTGAAGTCCTGCGGATCAGAGCCAACTACAGCATTATGATAAATTTTATTGTTTTTACCAATGTTAGTCTTGCCTGTAACGGTAACGCAGTTCTTTAAAATGCAGCCATCACCTATTGTTACATTCTTGTCAATATACGAGAAAGGTCCTACTTCAACATCCTTACCTAATTGCGCATCCGGATGAACATAAGCACGTTTATCTATTTTCATATTAAAACATATGGATTACTAAAAATAATCAGCGGTGTCTGGTTAGCATTTTGCAGTGTAATAATGTTCCATATTTATGGATATTTTTCTACATCATAGTGTAGAGAATTGCCTAAAATGCCTAACCGGACAACGCTGAAAAATAATGAGCAAGATAGTCATTTTGTCACAAATTAACCTTTTTGGCGCTTTTTCTACAAATATCTATGCAACAGCGGAAATCTCTATAAGCTTTCTGGCCATTCTGATGTTTAAGAAATGCCCTGAGCGTCTTGCAATTATGTGTCCCCGAATTGTCAAATTCGACAAATACAAATCCCCTATTAAATCCAGCACCTTATGACGAGTACACTCATTTGCAAACCGCAGATTAGCCGGCGCCATGGATAACGGTTTTGTAGTAACACCGCTTTTATGCACAATAATAGTATTATCATCCGTAATACCATTACCAATGCCAAGTTCTTTAAACTTACTTATGTTCTCAAAGAGACCAAAAGTCCTTGCCGGTGCTATTTGTTCCATGAAATTACTATCTGTTAATGAAATACTAAATGAATCATCAAAATCATAACCGTTAAAACCAAGCGAATATGATATATGCAGTCCATTATTACCAGGGATTAATGATATACTTGCATTACCGTCACTAATAACAACGCTATTTTTACCCTCAAAATATCTCTTTTGCGCATCCTGCTTTACTAAACCAACCTTATTAATAAGATTGAGATAATCCCGGCCACTACCATCACATGCAGGCATCTCTCTGGCATCCAACTCTATCTCAACATTATCTATTCGCAGGCCGGCCAAACAGGCCATTAAGTGTTCAATCCCTTCAACTTCAGCTTCTTCATTTTTTAAAAGCACACGTCTGGTATCATTAGCTATTGAATTTGCATTTGCGATAACAGCAGGACGTCCCGGCAGATCAGTACGAACAAACCTAATACCGCTATTCACAGGAGCAGGATTCAAACACAATGAAACGGGTTTACCAAAAAACAACCCTGTCCCTGCAAGCTCTACCGAGCCTTTTAATGTTTGCTGAGAACTTTCCATTTGCAGTTAAATGTAAAATTGAAAAAACATAATGATGTTAAAAACAGAGATATCAGTCATCGATACTTCCACGAAAGTTATTATTCAAATCTTCTATTATTCTGGAAGTTATGTCCACCTTGTTTGAATAATAAAGCACACCCTTTATACCAATCTTGAACTGTAAATCTGTTATTTCACTGCTTTCCAATTCAGGCTCTTCATTCTTTAAGATAAGGTCATATCCATTTTTACGCCCAAATTGTATAACCGCGTTACTTACATCAATATAAATACCTTCAAAATAGTCCTTATACTTCTTTAACAGGTTTTGTTCCGCAAACTTTGCATACACTTCCAGCTCTATGCTTTTTCTCTGAATAGAATCTTCTTTCTTGCTTCTAGAATCAGTCCCCATATCCAACAAGGCAACATCATCCTTTAGTTTCATAATTTCATCCTGCTTATCTCTAATCATTGATTCATAATCACTTTCAGTGTCCTTTAACTTCTTATCCAGAGCTTTTCTTTTTTTATAATGCTCAAAAACTCGCGAAAGGTCAACAACCCCTATCTTTATATCCGTAGTACTATACCCGGTTACAGGAAAAGCAAAAGAACATGCTGCAAAAAAAAGAAACAATATGTAAAAATTTTTTTTCATCTTATGATAAACCATAATGGCAAAAGGAAAAACATCAAAAAAATGCATCAAAAGGAAGTTCCATAAAAACTATATATTTGTTCTGCGGATAATATCATTATCCTCCTTGCCCGACATTAAAGCTAAATCGCTGAAGCTCATCCCCGTCCTCTTGAAGGAGAGGAAATGCCCAATCAAGGGAAATAACTGCACGTCCAAAAATAGGCAAACTGATACGCGCTCCAAAACCTAACGAAGCACGAATATTGGCCGTACCAAGATCACCAATATCCCTATCGGCCTTACCCGCATCAAAAAACGCCACCCCCCTTAGCATATCTTTTATTACAGGAAAGTTATACTCAGCGGAACCTAAAATCAGTATATTTCCACCAATCTGTTGTTTGTCTTCAAGAGGTGATGCCCCCCTGAACTTGAATCCCCTGATAGATCCTGTACCACCGGCAAAGAACCTTTCAAAGATAGGCACCTCTTCACCTGACGTTGTTTCAACCATGCCAAGTGATCCACCAATAGTTAATGTGTGTTTTCCTTTTTTACGCGAATTATAAACGGTGTGATACTTTTGCCCAGAAACAATAAATTTCCATATCTCTACATCAAGCGTCGATATTTCAACAGATGCCTCAGCCAAGTACCCCTTTGACGGAAGGAACGGATTGTCTCTTGTGCTCAAATTTGTCTTAAATTCTACTCCTAGTTTTGTATGGCTACCTTCGATATCAAAAACATCCTGTGGAATAGTTTTGTTAGCGGGGTCGAATCTTTCATCTATGTTTATGTCCTCAATACTAATAGCCTCAATGGCAGGCGTCACACCAACAGTCATATGTTTATTTATACGAGTACCAAGACTTATTCTGCCACCTTTTCGTTTTTCATCATAGTCCTCACGCTTTCGTCCAAAAGAAAAAAGGCTAACTCCGGCACTATACTTACTATCATAAACTGCTGGATTAAATACCGAGATAGAGGCTTCCTGCTTTTTTAACCCCGGAGCCAGCCTTATATTAAAAACATGACCAGCACCACGAAAAGCATTTCCAGAAACAAGATCGCTAAGATCCTTAGGCATATCAAAGATATCAAAGTTTTTATCCGTATATGATATATCTCCAAAGATACCAACGTTCGCACCGAATCCTCCACCAAAACGCAGAGTACCACTTCTCCCCTCTTTTACGTCAACAAGCACGTTTTGCCCATTCGGTTCTTTACCCGGTTCAAAACTTATGCTTACCGGTCCACCTGAATTCATATCAAAATATCCCGTGTTAATTAATCTCTGTTGGCTTTCACGAATCCTTGAAACATCCAAATGCTGACCTGGAAGGAAAGTAAGTTGTCTCCTTATAACATTATCTTTGGTCTTATCATTACCCTTAATCTTAATCTGCTCAATGAATACCCGTCCGTTTTCTGTTAAGTTATAAACAATGTCGACATTTGTATTATTAGGATCAAAATAGTGTTTTTCGTCAATCTTTACTCTAGTAAAACCCTGCTCACCATATAGCGACCTCATCTCAAAGATATCCTTCTCTAGAAGTTCTAACAAGAAAGGACCTCCCTCAACTAGCTGTAAACTTTTTAAAAGCTCTTTTTCCGCAAAGATAGTTTGGCCTTTTACACTGATTTTATTAACAAAGTACCGTTCATTTTCACGCACATTAATGAGAATAAACATGTCTTTCTTATCTTTGCTATAACTAATTGTAGAATCGATTTCAGCATCAAGCCATCCTTTTTGCCTATAAAATGCCTTTAACCTTTCAACGTCTTGTTCAAGTGCGGTTTTATCATAGGCGCCTCTATAAAGGAGGGTAGGGAAACGTTTGGGTTTTGTCTTCATATATTTGCCTAATTTCTTCTTGCTAATCGACGCATTACCTTTAAAATCCACAGATTTAACCCGAATCTGAGGCCCTTCATTTATGTGATAAATTATTGAAACGGCGCCGCTGGACTTTCTTTCTTCAACCCTTATCTTTACAAACAGATAACCCTTTTCCAAATAAAGGTTCCGTATTTTATCTTCATCTAGTTTAAGCAGATATAATCTTAAATCATCATTCTCCAGCAAATCAATAGATGACCTTAGTTTTCTTTCAGTAATTGCGACATTACCAACAAATTTTATATTCTTGACTACAGGCCTTTCATATACATTAAAAATAATCCTGATACCGCCATCAAACTGCTCAACTTCTACGTCAATACTATCAAAAAACCCAAGAGACCATATTGCATCAACATCCTTGCTTATACCCTCAGAAGAGTATATATCGCCTATTTTTGTTGTAATTGTACTGTTTATAGCGGCAGTACTGATCCTGCGATGCCCCCTTACATCTATTTTTTTTATGACCTTATACTTATCAAGGTTTTGTTCTGCAAAAGAGTTATCGCTATTGCAAAACAAAACCCAGACAGATAAAAACGTTACTATTAATGTTATACGCCTACATGTCATATTTTTTTTGTAACTACCGTAATAATGAGTTTAAAGACTATAAATCTAAATATTACCTTGCATCCTGTCTCTTAACTTCCATATCCTAGCTGCAGATTCACCATACTATGAGTATGGTCGTTTAAAACATACATTTAGAGAATTTTCCGATTCGTGCAAATTATTATTACTGAAGTAATAGAGTGTTGGAGCGATTAAAGAAAAAAGCAACAAGAGATAACTCCAATACTCTATTATTTCATTTATTAGTTACAGCATTTGGGTTTCATATAGTATTACAGCATTACTTCAAAAAAATGTTTTTTAAAAGGTTCTGTAGATTTTATGAGATATAGAATTAAGGAGACATGAATCAGGACAAAGGATAACAGATGAAGAAAGTACATACTAATCTCGTGATCAAAAGCATGGTAAAATAAATACAAATCTATGCTTCATACTGAAGGCTTTATTCTAAATTTTGTCCCATGAATTCTGTACCTCCCAATTTGTTTGCGGCTTTGCCACTATATGAATATGTAAAGTATAATTATATTACATTAAAAATGCAACACTTACAGTTCTGCACTATCATATGTCTCTTCCGTAGAAGTATATGGTTCAAATCGCATATAACCGGCAATAAAAGTTAACTTTATGGTATCAGTAGGACCATTTCTCTGTTTAGCAATGTTAAGTTCCGCTACTCCCGGCGTCTTTTCATGATCATAATACTCATCCCTGTGAAGAAGCATAATTACATCCGCATCCTGTTCAATGGACCCAGATTCTCTTAAATCTGACATCCTGGGTTTATGTCCTTCGCGCATTTCAACTGACCTGTTTAGCTGAGAGACCGCAATTACAGGCACTTTAAGTTCCCTTGCTAAAGATTTAAGACTACGGGAAATAAATGAAATCTCCTGTTGTCTGCTCTCAACCTGAGGCGCTTCAAGCAACTGTAAATAGTCAACAACTATAAGCTGAATATCATTCTGCGCTTTCAATCTTCTAGCCTTTGCCCTGAGTTCAAGAATAGTAAGCCCGGGAGTGTCATCAATAAAGATAGGCGCATTAGACAATGTCCCCATTGCCATGGTCAGATTACCCCACTCCGAATCTTGTAACAATCCTCTGCGCATCTTATATGCATCTATTCTTGCATGTGAACATAACATATTCTGCGCTATCTGGGTTGCAGACATTTCCAATGAAAAAAGTACAGCCCCTGCTCCACTTTTAACCCCAACATTTTCCAAGATATTTAGAGCAAAACTTGTCTTCCCCATACTTGGCCTTGCAGCTACAATTATCAGTTCTGAATGCTGCAGTCCGCAGGTAATATCATCTAGATCACAAAACCCAGTAGATACCCCGGTAAGCCTGTCTTTTCTGTCATGAAGGGCATCAATACGATCAAATGTCTCTTTTAATACATCGTGCAATCGATTGGAATTGCTTTGGAACTTTTTCTGAGTAATCTCAAATATGGCACTTTCAGATTTGTCCAATAATGTATCAGAATCATTGCCCTCAATATAGGCATCCTGCTGTATTTTTATAGCTGCCTCTATCAAACTCCTCTTAACGCTCTTTTCTTTGACTATCCTCGCGTAATATTCAACATTAGCAGCTACAGGCACAGACTCTTCCAACTCCATCAGATAGCCAATACCACCAACCTCATCCAGTATATCCCTTTTTTCAAGTTCCTGCTTGAGAATCAGAAGATCTACTGCATCACCTCGGTCATATAGGTCTGTAATTGCCTGAAAAAGTTTTTTATGTGCTTTTTTATAGAAACTGTCCCTATCCAGAAGCTGTACTACAATATCGATAACATCATTTTCCAGGATCATAGCTCCCAAAACACTAACTTCTGCATCTTCACTTACGGGAAGTTTACGTTCAGCTGCTAATAACGGATTCATATTTCCTCTTTTACCTCTGCCGCATTTTCAGTTTTCACCGCTTCATTTTCGTTTACAACCCACAATTTGATATTTGTTTTTATTTCTGAAGAAATAGCGATAGTTACATTATATACATCACACTGCTTAATAGGCTCTTCAAGAACTACCATGTTCTCTTCGACATTAAACCCCTGTTTCTTTAGCTCATCAGCAATCATATGTGCAGAAACTGAACCAAATAATTTACCATCTTCATTTGCCCTAGCCGGAATTGTACAAGAGAAATCTCTTAATTCATCTGCCAATGCAGTTAGAACAGTATTTTCTTCTCTTCTTCTTACCTCTTCTTTTCTTTTAGCACTTTCCATCTGCTTTATCGCACCAGGCGTCACATGAACACCAAGACCTTTGGGCAAAAGGAAATTTCTCGCATAACCATTTGCAACATTAACGACGTCGCCAATTCTCCCAAGTTTTTCAACTCTTTTTTTTAATAATAGTTTCATCAAATTTTCTCCAACACCATAATTTACAAATTAAGCTTTTAGTTTGCTTATAACCAACCAGATCATAAATCTATTTTTTAATTATATGGAAACAGGTTTTATTTTATAGATCTATCCATTTTTAACTATGAGAACATTAGGAAGGTATTAATGGAAGAATGTGTTCTTACTTTCTCTAAGAGAGAAGTATAAAGCAAAAACGGAAGGATTAAAGCTCTAATTTTCATAGAATCTTAATCAGAGAAGAATTGCATCTCTAGTAGAATTCTGTTTAAGAAAGAGCTTAACAACAACACATTTGATTAATATAAACAACATCTTCTGATACTTTTAAGCTAAAATCAAATGTTCAGTCCATACTACAAAAATAAACTTAATGACACCGCACCTAACAAAGAAAAAAAGCAGACAAGCAATCAAATGTAAGGAATCAAAGCCATAAAACGTGCACGTTTCACTGCAACCTTTGCCATTCTTTGATGTTTTGCACAATTACCAGATCTTCTTCTAGAGAATAACTTTCCCTGGCTGTTTGTCATTTTATGAAGTTGTTGAGGATCTCTGTAATCTAAAACATCCAATTTTTCCAAACAAAACCTGCACTTTTTTTTCTCACTAAACCTGTTTTTATTTACATTAGATCTAAATCTTTTCTTTCTTATCATATTTAATTTTCCTATTAATTATATCCAGACAAACTATATTTCTAAAAAGGAACATCATCAATATTACTTACATTATTATCTGATACGGGTTTCTCACTCTGCATAGGCGGCTTCTCTTCAGCAAACGCAGAAGAATCATTGTTCTTTTGCGAACTACCTACAAACTCAAAGTTCTCCGCCATAACGGACAACCTATTCCTTTTTTGACCATCCTGAGATTCCCATTGTTCAAAACGAAGACGACCTTCAATAAAAATAGACGATCCCTTGCTAAAATATTCACTTATAACTTCAGCCCTTCTACCAAACATACTAACATCAACAAAACAGGTCTCTTTTTTCTGTTCACCGTCCTGTGCCTTGTACATCCTGTTAATAGCCATCCCAAAACGAGCAATTGCAGTGCCACCGGCAGTATAACGCAACTCCGGGTCCCTGGTAAGATTGCCCATTAAAAGTACTTTATTAAAGTTAGACATATCAATCCTTTCGGATAAAGTTACAGCAACAATTAACACCCTACAATTCAGTCTACAGTCGCAGGTTTTTCTTCCTCTTCAACATTCTCCGCATCTGCTTTTTCAATATCGTCAGTAACAACAACCGGCTCTTCCACCACCTCTTCTTCTTTCTTGACATCAGGAGAACTAGTATTATTCTCCGATTCTGACGACGCAATCTCACCACTTGTTGCAGGCATTGGCTTTGGTAATGAATTTTTCCTCAGGTCATCCCTTAGGATTAACGATCTTATTACACTCTCAGAAAGACTAAAATCATGACGTATCTTTGTAATAGAGGAACCATCAGCATTAAATAGCACGATTATGTATGTTCCGCGGGTGTGGTCACCTATATTAAAGGCTAATTTCCTCTCTTCCCATTTATTTAGTTCTATTACTTCAGCTCCGTGTTTTGTTAATACACCCTGAATATGATCAACCAAATTATCCCAATCATCATTAGCGGCTGTGTTACCAACCAGAAACATACCTTCATACCGATGCAATTTATTATCCTCCAAAAGTGATAGCTACAAATTTTTTTTATACAACAATCAACCTACAAATCATCATGAACAAAGGGGCGACTACTCTTCCCCTTCACCACTCTCTTTCTTAGAAGCAATGACTTCAGGCTCGTCCTGTACCTCTTCCTCCGATTCACCCTTTTCAACTACGACATGCACTGACGCAACAGTACTATCGGGGCTATTTGTAATACTTGCGCCTTCGGGAATTACTAAATCTTTTACCAAAATAGATTGGTCGAGATCCAAACCAGAAACATCTGCTCGTATCTTTTCCGGAATCGCAGTAACAACGCATTCTATAACAACATTTTTCAGTAAGTGCGTTAACACACCATGTTTCTTATGTCCGATCGGCTCACCATAAAGTTCAACAGGCACATCAACTGTCACCTTTTCTCCAACATCAACACGGGCAAAATCAACATGTAAAATGTTATCTCCCAAATAATCGTACTGCACTTCTTTTACAATGGCATTTTCTTTAGTGCTATCCCACTCTAACTGCACCATTCTTGCTTTAGCCTTTAGCGCATCATGCAAAACTGCAGAAGTAACAGACAAATTCACACACTCTTGCTTATGTCCGTATAAAACAGTAGGTATAACACCTTCTTTACGTAGCCTTTTCACAGAATTACTACCAACCTCATTTCGCAACATAACAGGTAACGTAAAAATAGACACTTAATTAATCTCCTTTCAAAATCAATTCTTTTGCTATACTAAACGAGCACACAAATGAAACATTTAGTGATTCAGGTTTTGGTTAGATTTGGATGTTACAATTGTAAAATCCCCCAATACAAACATATCGGAAAATTATAACTGAATAACATTCAAATATAACCGAAAAATGGATCGCAAAATGTCGCATCCATGTTCCCGTCAAGCATAAACATCTATATAACCAAAAAATAGGAACAATTACGGTTCTGCAAACATAGAACTAATAGATTCATTAAGATGTATCCTTCTTATAGATTCACCTAACAACTCATCTATTGACAACACCTTTATTTTATCTCCCAGCGACTTAGCATTTTCATTTAGAGGTATCGTATCTGTAACCGCCAACTCTTTAATAGGAGCATTCCGCATCTTTTCTACCGCGTTACCACACAGAAGCGGATGAGTGGCACCGACGTAAATATCCTTTGCCCCCTTCTCCTTTAAAATATTTGCGGCCTGAACAATAGATCCACCCGTCGCTATCATATCATCAACGATTACAACATTTTTACCTTTTACATCACCAATAACAAAACCAACTTCAGTCTCATCCGGCCCAACCCTGCGTTTATCAACAATTGCCAATTTTATCTTCAGACTCTCTGAATAAAGCCTAGCATTTTTAATACCCCCCACATCAGGAGACAAAACAACCAGATCAGGTATATTTAAACTCTCGTAGTATTTAGAAATCACCTGAAAAGACAAAAGATGGTCCACCGGAATATCAAAAAAACCTTGAATCTGCGCAGCATGCAAATCCATTGTTATCACACGATCCGCACCAGCCTTAGTAATCAGATTAGAAATCAGCTTTGCAGTAATAGGTACCCTGCCTTCATCCTTCCGATCCTTCCTCGCATAACCAAAATACGGCATCACCGCAGTTATCCGCTCCGCAGACGCCCTTCTGCAACAATCAATCAGGATTAACAGTTCGGCAAGATGTTCATTTACCGGAGGACAAGTAGGCTGAATCAGAAATATATCCGCCCCCCTAATATCTTCATTAACCTTAACATTTATCTCACCATCAGGAAACCTATCAACCGTTACATCACCAAGCGGAACTGAAAGATATTTGCATATTTGCGATGCAAGATCTAAATTTGCGCTTCCTGAAAATATTTTTAAATTATTTATAGTTTTTAATGATTTTTTCGTACCCATGTCATCATCACAAAATTAGTCAAATTAATAGGGGTCAAGCTGTGTCGTTTTTAAAAGAACGGGCCTAACCAAACACACATATAACTCATGACTTATATAGTCCAAACAACACAAAGATCCTTTACCAAACAAAACAAAAGTAACAAAAATATGGTTACCCGGGGAGGGCTCGAACCCCCAATAAGAGTACCAAAAACTCTGGTGTTACCATTACACTACCGGGTAAAATATCTGCATATGGAAAGGGCCAAAACTGCACTACCAACAAAGAAAAGAAACCCACCCTGCACGCAAGACAAGAATTGTCATCTCAGTATGGCACCCTGATCAGCAGAGGAGACAAACCTAGAATACCTCGCCAGATAGCCATGTTTTATTTTCGGTTCAGGAGTCTGCAGCACATCCAACCGTTTCGCAATTTCATCATCAGACAAGCTCACATCTATACGCCTGTTAGGAATATCAATAACAATCTCGTCCCCATTCTCAACAATTGCTATGGGACCACGATCCATAGCTTCCGGAGACACATGACCAATACAGGGTCCACGAGTACCACCCGAAAATCGCCCGTCTGTTATCAAAGCGACAGAATCACCAAGCCCCATACCCATCAATGCTGATGTCGGAGACAACATCTCTCTCATGCCAGGACCTCCACGAGGCCCCTCGTACCTTATTATAACTGCGGTATCCGCCACTATCTCACCATCCATTATAGCCTTCATGGATTCCTCTTCACTATCAAAGACTCGAGCCGGACCGCGAAAATTTTTCATCTTTTCAGACAATGCAGTTTGTTTAACAATAGATCCTTTGGGTGCAATATTCCCCTTTAAAACTGCTATCCCCCCCTCACTGTGATAAGCTTCCTCTTTAGATCTGATAACATCGCTATCAAACACCTCTGCACCATTTGCAATTTCCAGAATCGTTTGACCGCTAACAGTTTTACAGTCATTGAGTTCACTTGCAAGCCTTTTCATAACAGCCGGAATACCACCAGCATAATGCAGGTCTTCCAAAAAGTGATCACCACCAGGCCTAAGATTTGAAATATGCGGGACACGTAAACTTAACTCATCAAATGTCTCCAACTTTACATTCAAACCAGCTTCATTTGCAATAGCAGGAATATGTAAACAAGCATTCGTAGAACCACCCAGTGCAGTAGACACCATAATCGCATTCTCAAAGCTTTCCTTTACAAGAATCTTCCTGGCCGTAATTTTATTTTTCACCAAGTCCACTACCTTGCGACCACTATTATAAGCTATTCTATCTCTTTCTGCAGACACCGCAAGAGCTGTCGCACCTCCAGGCAAAGCCATCCCTATAGCCTCTGACACACACGCCATTGTATTTGCCGTATATAAACCTTGACAAGAACCAGGCCCAGGACACGCCTCCAACTCCAAGCAATCCATCTCTTTCTGACTTATCTCGCCACTCTTTCTCCTTCCAACCGCCTCAAATGTATCTCTTACAAACGAAAGACGTTTATTTCCATACCTACCGGAAATCATTGGCCCTGCAGTAACGACAATCCCTGGGATATCAAGTCTTGCAAGCCCCATAAGCATACCAGGGGTAATTTTATCACAGTTAGTAAGCAAAACCAGCCCGTCAAGACAATGAGAGGTTACAACACTCTCAACTGCATCAGCAATCAGCTCCCTCAAAGGCAATGAATAATGCATTCCTTTGTGCCCCATGGATATACCATCACAGGTACCAGGCACTCCAAATATAAAACTCACACCACCTGCAGCATAAATCCCCTTTTCTATTGCGTTTTCAAGCTTGCGCATGTGCACATGGCCCGGAATCAGATCTGTAAAACTGCTTGCTATACCAATAAAAGGCTTACCAAGGTCTTCTTTACAGACACCAGTCGCATAAAGGAGCGATCTAGCCGGCGCTCTCTCAATCCCAATTTTTATTGTGTCACTATTCACATTAAACCTGCTTTTTTAGATAATTTTAAACCTGCCAGAGCCCAGAGTAAACTTTATTTAACTCGTTGTATAACAGGTAGATGGGAAGATATTAGCATATAAGCGCAACCAAGTCAAGGGAATTTCTATCCCCCCCCTCAAAATACATTCTGACACTATTTTAACATTTCAGCACGGTTGGTTCTTGTTTTCAAAAGGAAAGTAGCAGACAAGAAGAGCAGTGTTCAAACTTAATGATAGACTATAGACAAAGAATTTTCCAACAACACTTAAGTTTACTACTCAAAAGCTTCAATTTTCAACAAGAAATTTGCTTGGGGCTTCGCAGTACGATGAAATGAAACTGTGCTCAATGACAGATTTAAGTGAGATACTTTATGATAGCGGAAAACAGCATTAAACGTTTCAACGTGGCATTTACACAATCAACCGGCATCATTACTGCACAAAAAAAAAACAGCTAAGGAGTTTATACTTTATACTGTGCAGCAATCAATCCGCCAAAAAAAAAGACAATTTATCGTTTGGTCCACTGGAAGCTGGCCCTTGCACCTTTTTTACCATATTTTTTACGCTCTTTCATCCTGCTATCCCTGGTTAAAAGATCATAATTCCTTAATGTCTCAATAAGGGTATCGTCTGCCTTAAACAACGCACGTGCAACACCCAAAGATACAGCTCCGGCTTGACCTGATATACCACCACCTTTTACGGTTACCCAAACGTCGTACTTTGCTTCTGTTTTGGTCATTTTTAACGGCGTACTTGCAATTAAACGATCTCTCTCTCTAACAAAATATTTATCAAACTCCCGGGAATTCAGATTTATTTTCCCTGTTCCTTTTTTGATTCTTACCCTGGCAACTGAAGACTTCCTCCTACCAGTGCCCCAACAATACTCATTATCTTCCATTATTATTTATACTCTAAAAAATTCACAACAGGTTAAAATTTATATAGTCAATGCCTCTGGCAATTGCGCCGCATGAGGATGCTCAGCACCATTATATACCTTCATCTTCTTTATCATTGCCCTACCCAATTTATTTTTTGGAATCATCCTGCTAACCGCAAGCCTTACCACCTTTTCCGGATATTTCTTCATCATCCACTCAAAAGGCCTCTCCTTAAGTCCTCCCATAAAACCAGAATGAGAATAGTAAACCTTTTTATCCATCTTCTTCCCGGTTAACCTGATCTTGCTAGCGTTAATAACTATAACAAAATCACCAGTATCGACATGAGGTGTATACTCCGGTTTATGCTTTCCCATCAAAATAGTTGCTATCTTTACTGCCATTCTCCCAAGCACCAGGTTGTTAGCATCTATTATATACCAGCCCTGCCGAACATTTTCCTTTTTCGACATAAATGTTTTTGTTGTAATCATATTGTCTCTTTTTGTCATGTGTTAAAATTATATAAACGGGAATATTATCATAATGCATTTTGCTTGTCAATATTATACTTGTAGAGACGCACAACAGAGCGGTTCTACTGGCGTTTTGGATCCATTTATTTATTCATCCCTATCTAATATTTACAGGACTATTTTTTATCTACTTACTGTTTTTGTCCTGGCCACTTTCATGATAAACGAGATAATCTATAAAAACTGGGGTACAAAGCCAGTGATGTGTGGTATGTTTCGATATCAATAAGTTTATTTTCTGATCAGAGGTTTAAAGCCTGCAACAAAACATGAAATGGATTTGAGTATAGAAATAACAACCTGTTGCAAAGGTGCGCTGTAGTAAATATATACATTATCATTATCAACTAGAGCAATTCTCTGAAGCCGATTCAACTTGGTATTTGTTTTTATACAATACAACCTGCCCATTTCCCATTAACTGTTTTTCATGTATGGGCGCACAACTATGTACCTCTAGAAGAGATGTCATTCCCTTTGAAACCGATTAAAGAGCTCCTTATCAAATGCATGTTTAACTCCCTCATCAAAGCTTATGGACTCATTTTTAACCAGCCCAATTATAGATTGATCCATTGTCTGCATACCTTCACGCCTACCTGTCTGTATAGCTGAAAAGATTTGATGTGTCTTCCCCTCTCTTATGAGGTTTGATATCGCTGAGTTGCAAAACATTATCTCCGATGCACAGACCCTCCCTTTACCATTCTGTAAAAGTAAAAGCTGCTGCGAAATCACACCCCGCAACAACTGTGAAAGCATTACACGGGTCTGGTTTTGCTGACCAACCGGAAAAACATTAACCAACCTGTCTACAGTTGATGAAGCACAGCTAGTATGTAGTGTAGAAAAAACGAGATGCCCTGTCTCTGCAGCTGTAATTGCCATCTGAATAGTCTCCATATCACGAAGCTCACCCACAAGGATGATATCAGGATCCTCTCTGAGCCCTGCACGTAAGGCAGAGGCAAAAGAGTGTGTATGGGTACCTATTTCACGATGTGTAACCATCCCCTTGTTGTTTTTATGTACAAACTCCAGAGGATCTTCAATGGCTAAAATATGGCAATTCCTTGTGTTATTTATATAATCTATTATTGCAGCAAGGGTTGTAGATTTACCGCTACCAGTTGGACCGGTAACCAAAACAAGCCCTTGTTCTATCTTTGCAAACTCTAAAATATTTTTCGATAACCGTAAATCAGCAAACGGCTTTATCTCAGATGGAATTATCCTGAATACAGCACCTAACCCATCTTTAAACTTCAGAAAGTTTACTCTAACTCTACATAAATCCGGCATATCATAAGCAAAGTCCACCTCAAATCTCTCATCAAAAGCCTTTCTTTTATCTTCGCTTAAAATATCATAAATAAATTTACAATCGTTATCAGTCTCTATATCTTCATGCTCAAGGTCATGGAGCTTTCCGTTAATACGCACCTTGGGCACCATACCTGCCCGCAGATGTAAATCAGACGCCCCCAACCCTACCGCTTTTTTTAGCAAATTCGCAACTTTCATCAATCAATCATGACAACATTTTAAGAGTTTGAACATACGTTGAGAAAACAGAAAATACAATGAGAGACACAAACGCCCCTATTATTAAAAGTAGTATAGGCTCCACTAATGTCCCCAGATTTTGCGTTACTTGTTTTATCTCATCATTATATGCGTCTGCTATCTTTATCATCATCATATCCAGCTGCCCCGAAGACTCTCCGGTAGTAATTAGATCTATTACAAAAGGAGAAAACATATTTGAGGACGCAATGGGCTCTACAATGCTGCTGCCATTTTCCAATGCAATACAGGTCTTTCTAAATATACCCGCAAAAACTTCGTTATCAGTTGTTTCAGATAACAACCTAAACGCCTCAAGTACAGGTACACCGTTTCTTATCAACATACCAAACGATCTGCAGAAATGCATAGTTAATACTTTTCGCATTATAACACCAAAAACAGGTACACGCAGCGTAAAAGAGTCCCAAAAACATTTCCCGGCAGGTTGTTTTGCAGACAGATAAGCAAACACACACAGAGCAGAAGATCCAAACAGTATAAGCCACCAATAATTATTAAAGAAATCTGCTGTATTAACCATGACTTTAGCAACAACGCTTAAATTTTCTGCGGAACCAAGAATAGTAGACACAAACTTGGGAATCACATACGAAAGTACAAAGATCAGAACCCCAATGGCAAGGCAGAGTGTTACAGCCGGATAGAGTAACGCCCTTTTAATTTGCATACGTGTTTTATCATCACTTTCCGCAAGATTGGCAATACCCATTAAGGTCTCTTCCAGCGCCCCCCCTTTTTCCGCAACTATTATTAAGTTTAGATATACTTTTGAAAATATTTTCGGAAACTTTGACATCGCATATGAGAGAGCTTCACCACGTTCAACACCATTTGCAATTGAATTTACAACTTTTCTGATAGAGGTATCGCTACTCTTTGTAATAGTCCTTAACGCATTTAGCATAGGCATCCCGGCCCCAATTAATGTTGCAATCTGGCGAAAAAATACAGCAACGCCACTGGGTTCAATATTAATTAGCGAATACCACGCCCCTCCCTTTCCAAACGTATTGGTATTATCAGTATCTGGGGCTAAAACAGTGCCAAAATTCTCAGTTGTAAACCCTTCTTCCATTTCATCATCCGACGAAATGTTCTCTTGATCCGACTTGTTCATTATCACCTCCCCTGCTTTCTAAATGATATTTCATGTTGCAGCAAAGCAACAACAAAACTAGAGAATAGAGAATTCAGGAAACTGAATCCAGAATAATGTATAAATTTACAGTAATTTTAACATGCCATATAATCGCAAGATCAGCATCTATTTTCTAAATCCTGTTTTATCTTGTTTTGACTACAGACTACTGAATTCACTATTCAAAAAAAACTACAAAATCTTAAAAAAGAAGTTTTTATAAAGTTATACTACTATAATTCCAATAATATCTCCTGCATAACCTCCTCCGGAGTTGTTACTTTATCAATAATCTTTTTTACTCCGCATTCACGCATATAACTCAACCCCATACTCTTGGTTATTTTCTTGATTTCGTTCTCCTCTGTATGGCTAATTACAGCATCTCTAAGAGTATTGTTTATTTGGAGAATTTCAAAGATCCCAGTCTGACCATAGAAACCAATCCCTGCACATTTCTCACACCCCTTTCCAAAAGCAAATGTAACACCCTCTTGCTTAATACTAAGGTCTTCAAGCAACTGCGGAGAAGGAACATACTCCTCCTTGCAGTTATCGCAAATCTTTCTTACCAACCTTTGAGCCACAATACCATTCAAAGCGCTGGCAATTAAGAAAGGAGGCACATCAAAATTCCTTAATGTTGTTATCGCGCTTACCGTATCTACCGCATGTAATGTACTAAAGAGTTGCTGACCCGTCAACGCGGCCCTTACGGCAATCTTGGCCGTCTCATTATCCCTGATCTCACCAACCATCAATATATCAGAATCGTGCCTTAAAACCGCACGCAAACTATTTACAAAATTTATGTCAACCTTAGTATCAACTTCTACCTGGCTCACCCCTTCCAGCAAGCACTCCACCGGATCTTCAATGGTAATCACTTTATTTCTTTTCGTATCCAGTTCTTGAAGAGCAGTATAAAGAGTTGTGGTTTTACCACTGCCAACAGGACCTGTAACCAGAACCATACCGTGCGGCCTTAAAATTATTGATTTAAAGAGCTTTATTTCCGTTTCTGACATTCCAAGATTACCCAACCCCGCAAACATATTTGACTCTTTAAATATCCTTAACACCACGTTCTCGCCCATCTTGGTTTGAATTGACGAAACCCTGAAATGCTGTTCTTTGCCTTTTATTAATGCAGAAATTCTACCATCCTGAGGCTGACGATTTTCAGTTATGTCAAGACTTGCAAGTACTTTTAAGCGCGATATACACGCTTTCTGCAGATCTTGAGGAATTCTCGTAAGTTCATAAAGCATACCATCAATCCTGGTACGCACCCTGATCTCATTAACACGGGACTCAAAATGTATATCAGTAGCCCTTAATGACACCGCCTTGTTCAAGATTTTATTAACCAGCGAAACAGCAGAAACATCATTAATGTCAAATGTAATGTTTTCACGCAACCCACCGTCAGAATCCCCCCCTCCATGCTCTGCCCCACGTCCAACAGGTTCTTTCTTTTTTTCCAAAACGCCTTCGCCTTTTTTCACCAAATTGAAGTACTTTTCAAATACATTTTGGAAATGCAACTTTTGGCACAAAACAAATCGCACATTGAAATCACTAACACAGCGAAGTAAACCTATATCTTTAATCTTCAAAGGATTCACAACCGCAACAATCAGTTTTTTTCCTTGCTGCAAGATTGGCAATGCCTCTTTTTCCCGTGCCACATCAGGCGCAATCAACAATATCGCATTGCGATCAATAAACTCTTCCTGTATGTTAACATATGGAATGGAGACCAATTTACTAAGTGACTTTGTTATTTTCTCATGCATAAATGGGCCGCATTCAAACAATGTGTCCAAATTAGCCGTCGCCCTTTTAAGAAAAGCAATATCCTCTTTCCTTCTCAGCTCCCCTTTTTCATGCAGAGCTTTCAACGCAAGCTCATCATAAGAGTATCCGTTGTACGCGCTCAATCTCTTTTTCAGTTTTACATCCATAAATAACAACTTAAATGATTAATTTGAATAATCTGGTTTGTAATTCAAATCATATTCCAATAAAGGACTCTTATCTCATTTTTGTCTTTAAAAACAACGGTATCAATTACCCTTTTTGCCCTGGTAGGACTCTTTTTCTGAATCACACCTTCAGATCTCATTCTGAACGTCTTAGATTTTACCGTTAAGATGTCATCTTGTATGCTTATCCAGCTATTTTTCTGCAAATCTGTAACATCACTAACAGATTTAAAAACCCCATCATCAGATGTACCAGCAACACCATCATGACCATTTCTGTACAACAGGATATCATCCACATTGTTGGCATACAACCCTGGAATAGTCTCCAGAACAACCCTGGATGCCGTATTGATATTTATCTTCCCATTTCCCCAAACCGTAACAAACATTTCCAGCCCTCCATTACCATAGAACTGTTCATGTCCTACTATTCCCCTTGTCACAAGCTCTTCCGGCTTACGAAAGATCCTCTTTCTTCGAGAAGTTATAACCGCATCAACCTCCATTCCATTCAAACCCGGCAGGCCATTAAGCATTTCCTTTGAAGCCTTGTTAATATTAACCTTGGACTCTTCATCAATTATTCCATAAGAGAGTGTATCTCCCACTCTATAGCAAACATTAAAATAACCTATATCAAAAGAGACTCCCTTAAAAGAAGATTCATCCGATCGCCACCTGGAGCCAGAGGAGTCATAACTTGATTTCTCATTCCATAAGACCTGAAAGGCTTTTTCAACTCCAGCCTTTGCTATAAACTCTGCAGTAATACTATTTTTATACTTCTTTGTAGCAATAAAATCACTGGTAACTATCCCGCTTGATGATAGTCCAAAAACAGAGATTACTATTATCAGAAACAAAGCCATCGTCATTACAGACCCAGACTGTTCTTTCAACTTTACCATGGTTAATACTTTCCCATAAATATCTATCAAAAATCACAAAACAATACTAACTGTTGTTTTGAATTCATTTGGCAATGATTTCGGCCACCTATTTCCAGTCTTAATAGTTATTTCTACCGCATTTGGCAATGACTTTCGATTCCAAACATTATACCACTTGTTATCCTTAAGATACCTGAAGTTCAGCCCCATTATCTCAGAGGCAAGGGTACGTGAGGCAACCTCATGTGGCAAATAATCTGAAAACACCTCTCTTTTCAGAAATGAAGAATTTCCGGTTCCACCATTATCCAGGAGAAACTTCACAGTATCAACACTGCCACTATCTTTATATCTGTTTATATGAATCTTTGAAATAGTAGAGAAATACATACAATCATTATCTTCAAATGAATTTCCATCCGAACGACGGCTTCTATCAACTCCAACAAAAGAGACCCCGTCAGTACGCAATACATTCTGTACATCCTTTGAAATAGTGGCCATGGTATATCTGATTTGCTGAATGGCCTCAGTTTTAGAAATGCTTTTATTGAAAAGATTTTTTGTAGTGTAAAGAGAGCTAAAAACCATATAACTTATAATTCCTGACAAAGCAACTGCAATCATAGTTTCGATGAGAGTAAAGCCTTTTGATCCGTGCATATGGGAATTTGCATTAGCTGGCAACATCATTCAACTCCTTTTTGCCAAAAATGTTGAATAACTAATATGATGTTTTTTCTGTGGCCATGGCCAAAATACCTTCAATTGCAGCATCAATAATCCAGGCTCATGCTCTTTAATATCCATAGACCACCTGAACATCCTGTATATAACCTCATCACCATCACCAAATTCCATTTCCTGACTATAATACTCTTTATTAATTAATAATTTCTCAAAACCGTTTTGCAAGACCTCATCCATCTTTTTCTGACCGATTAGAGATGCAATCGCAATGTCACGCCCCTTACCGCTTAAATCACTACTGGACCTGAACATTGTGACCATAAGGGTCATACCCATTCCAAGTATTGCCAATGCAACGATACATTCCAGGATAGTAAATCCTTTGTTCCTCTGCGGAGACACCATCTTATAGATCCCATTCCTTACAAAAAGTTCTTTATATAAGCCTATATTTTAAACCAAAGGCAAGAGAAAATCTCACTTGACTAAAAAATATGTTTTGCCATTAGTATAGTTACATTTTTCTTTTAACTTTATCTTATGGGGGGTGCCCTTGGCAGGTATATCTGTCCCTTTCAGCGAACAAACAATAATTATTTGAACTTACCAAACACTAAATATAATATACAATTACCCCGCCCCTTTTTTTTAAACATATAACTTTCATAACTTAAGAAAACTGTAACGGCACAGCAGGAAGAAACTCCCATTCAACAAGCCCCTCAAGCCGAGACATGGCACTCATCAATATATCCAAACAGTTAGCTGCAAGCACAAAAAAAATAGCCCCATCTTTACCTGGCACATAAAGACTTGTAATAACATCTACCTCGTCTGCCCACTCTATTGAATTGGCAACATCCAACACGCTTCTCTTATTTTCTGCACCAAAAGATAACTTAACAATAAAGATCACCTTTTCATCAATTGTGAACTGAAAATGATCTGGCTTACAAGTTGACAAAGCTAGTTCCAACTCACTGTAGACAAGCTCTTCACTTGTCTTCTGTAATCTTCCTGCCATCTGGTTGACCATTTTTAGGCCGAACTCAGGATCTTCTTTAAACAAATTTAAAAACCCGCTTTTCCCTAGTAGAAAAACCTCAGTATCCTCTATAGCTTTAGCAGTTGCAGTCCTCTTCTTTCCGGTCATCAACCCCATCTCACCAAAATACTCACCGGTGGTTACAATATGCAATAGTCGTTCTGTACGTACTATAACTTTCTTCTTTAATGCCACTTTTCCAGACTGCACAAAGTAGATAAAATCAGGCGAATCACCCTCTTCAAAAATTACAGACTCCGCACTAAAAAAACGTTTTTCTCCGCAATACCTTTCTAAATCCATAAATATTGATACTGCCAAAAAATCCAATAAAAATACAATGAAATAACCAATTAATAGTAAATTAATAACCCATGAAAGTCAAAGTTAAACACACTATATGGTAATTATCGAACGAAATGAGACAGAATGAAGAATTTAAACAGAAAAATTTAGAATTTGAATTCACACATGGAAAAAATAAAGCGAAGAGACTGATAAGGGCAAAAGAATACCACTATTTTCACCCTCAATTGTTGCCCATGAATTTGGTTAAATTTGTATGTATTGAATAACATCCAAAGATATCTGAAAGGTGGTTCGGCAAATCACGAATTTCTGATTACTTTGTATATATAGCCCTTTATACATGTATCCCTACCACCACGGTAGCAAATCTACTAAGCCAACCGCGCCAACAATATAAGAATTTCACTTAGACATTCTTAAGTTTTTTCTTGACCTTGTAGTTAAATGATGTATATTTTGTGAAATGGTTTCAAGAGGTCGTTTAGTTGTATTTCAGATCAGTTTATATGGACAGTCCAGAATCATTCCTTTTTTTATCTCCCCACCACGTTTAAATCCTGATAGCAGAGAAATATAATCACCATTAGATTCTTACACCGTAATTGTGCGAACTTATCTCGCACATTTTATAATCAACTGAAAATAAAGTTTTTTTCAAGTTCGTGGTTCACGGTTCAAAGGTTAAATATACGGAAACAAAAGAAAACCCTGAACCTTGAACTGTTAAACCACAAAAATATCAAATATTTTTGGCTAGTATTACCTTATAATAATTTTTTAAGGGTTTTCGCTTCTATCTATGGAATAGAGAATTCAGGAGACTGGTGTCAGAATAAGGGAAATAGCATAAAAGAAGTTAATGCTAATCTTAAGATTAATAACATGGTAAAATGATTACAAATATATGCTTTATTCTGCGTTCTGTATTCTCAATTTAGTTACGGTTTCGCCACCTTATACGGTATCCTGATCAAGAAAACATTCAATAAAGCAAAAGAAACGTTACAAAAATATATTATCGCAAATGGAAAGGAGCACAATAAATAATGCTGAACAATATTGAACTCTTAGCGCCTGTGGGCAGAAGGGATGTACTGGATGCAGTTATATCTGCCGGTGCGGATGCGGTCTATCTTGGCAGCAAAAAGTTTAATATGAGGCTGCATAGGTCTGATTACAATTTTACAGATGAACAGTTAGCGGAAGCTGTAAAGTTTGCCCATGATCATGGAGTAAAGACGTACATCACTATCAACAATCTGTTGTCTGATCTTGAGATTATGGAACTTCGTATATTTCTTGAGTTTCTCCAGGATGTTGGTGCTGATGCTGTTATTGTCCAGGATTTGGGTGCTGTTGGCCTGATTAACAGTATGGGATTAGATATAGAACTTCATTCGAGTACCATGATGAACACCCATAGCGTATTAATGGCAGATGAGTTGAAATCGCTAGGTGTTTCCAGAATAATTGTCTCGCGAGACATTACGGTTGCACAGGCAAAAGAGATACACGAAAAGTGTGACATAGAGGTGGAGTTCTTTGTTCATGGTGATATGTGTGCAGCACAGAGTAGTCAGTGCTATGCAAGTGGCGTGCTATTTGGAAAAAGTGGAAACAGGGGTGAGTGCATGAAACCGTGCCGATGGAAATATGGGCTGGTGGAATCAAATTCAGGTGAGCACTTTGGGGTGGTTAATGAAGGACATTTTCTTGCGATGAACGACCTTTGCCTCCTGCAGCAGATACCTTCACTTGCGCAGGCCGGAATATGCTCATTCAAAATAGAGGGCAGGATGAGAGATGCAACATTTCTCAAAGAGGTAATATCTATTTACAGGCGAGCAATTGACACATATCTTGCTTCTCCCTCATTTTACTATGCTGATATGGAAGACATAGAGAAGATCTATAAAAGCCGTGTAAGAAACCTTAGTAGTTCAGTCAGCTTCTCTCTCGCAAACACAAACACGTTTGATTATTCCGGAACCAGAGAGCCATTATTCCTTAGCAGATTTGCAAAAGAGAAATCATTAACTGACAATGACCTAACAGTTAACCCGTTTGAACAAGGTAATATTAGTGTCAATACAGCAGAAGCAGCTACAAGGTGCCGAAAGAATGCAGAATGGCAAGAACTGGCGGACAGTCGTTTAACAACTGCAACTCTTAATAAAAATGCGGTGTATGCAGATAATGACAACCACCTTTCCATGTGTGGAGAGGTGGGAGTTAAACAGATTGATACATTTGATAACACCGAACAGAACAAGTACCTTTGCTCTTCACATCCACAGAAGAAACAGCTTTCCGTAAAAGTAGGAACCATTGGAGCGGTAAAAAACGCCGTAACTCATGGAGCTGACGTTGTCTATTTAACTGGCGAGCCCTCACCACGAAGGAGGCAGAGATGGACAATTGAGTCTGTAAAGGAGGCCGTTGAGATTTGCCACTCTAACGGTAAAGAGGTGGGGATTGGAACTTCAAGAATAACGACAGATCGCGAATTGGGCAGTATAAGATCCTTTTTAAATAGTATAAATAAGACCGGCATCGATTATGTTTTAGTACACAATTTAGGGGCTCTACGACTTACCAGGCAGCTGGGGTTCAGAACAGTAACCGATTTCTCATTTAATGTGCTTAATAGATCTTCTGCGCAATTATTAAAAGTGGCTGGAGCTGAAAAGATTACCCTTTCGGTTGAGTCTTCATTTGAAAGATTATGTACAATTTCCAGTGATTTGCCTGTAGATATGGAGTGTATTGTCCATGGCCAGATACCTTTCATGGTGCTGGAACACTGTCTTCCTGCTATTATTGTCACAAAATCCAATGCAGACGGTTTCTGCCGTCAGCCATGTAGACACATGGATTACGGATTAAAGGATGAAAAGGGAGAGACCCGTCCCATAGAGGTGGATCAGCACTGTAGAAATCACATCTTTTTTGCTTCTGATCTGTGTACATTGCAGTACTTAAGCTCATTTATGAAGACGAAACTGAATTCATTTCGTATCGAAGCCCAGTATTATGATGACGATCTGGTAAGCACGGTCGTCAAATTATATAGAAAGCAGATTAACCTGCATGGGAGTAACGATTTCAATGGCTGCCAGCTTGCAAAGGAAGATTGGGATGAGCTTGTTAAGAAGAGCCCAAGGAAATTTAGTATTGGTGCATTTAAGCATGATATATTTAATGCCAGAAAGACAGCAGACGTTATAAAGTCGTCATGCTAAAGTGTATAAGTACAATGACACAACATAAAACTATTTTATTGACTGGGGGTTTAGGTTTCTTAGGTATGGAGTTGCTTAAAAGATTAATGGCCCTGAATCATCATGTAAAGTTGCTTGTACGCAGGAAGAACGGAGTTATACCTGAGATTAAATTACGAAATAAGCTTTTATGTTCCGGGTTAGAGGATGGTAAGGTAAGCAACCTGTTAGAGAGAGTTGAGATCATAGAAGGCAATATCGATTCCAGTCAACTTGGGATAGAGAGCTCTGTTCTGGAGAGTTTAAATACATCAGTTGACGAGGTTTTACATTGCGCCGCCTCTACCAAATTTTCAGGGATAGATAGAGATGAGATGTTTAAAACAAACTATCTGGGATCACTGAATTTAATAAAGTTTTGTTTATCTGGCAAAAAGAAACATTTTCATGCAGTAAGTTCCGCATATGTTGCAGGTAAAAAGAACGGTATCATTTACGAATATGAACTGGATAGCTCATTGGGTTTTCGCAACTATTATGAAGAGACCAAGTTTCTAGCTGAAAAGGCAGTACACAGGTTTGCACAGTTGTATGATCTTACGTACACGGTCTACAGACCGGGCATTATAATAGGAGATTCAAAGAAGTTTTATACCCTAAATTTTGACGGTATATACACATTCGCCAGATCTCTTTTGGCTTTGAAACGCAGGTTTAATTCCATTAAAGGGACAAAAGTTAAACGCTTTACTGCTGAAGGAGTGTGTAGGAGTGAAATAGGTGGAACGCATGCTATAATTGATAATAATCTATTTGATGATAACCCATCCGTTCGACTTCCGGCAAATCCCACATCCACATTAAACCTGGTGCCGATTGACTATGTTGCCGATGCAGTAATTGCTATTTTTCTCAATAAAGGACGTTTAAACAAGACATTTCACATTGTTAATCCCAATCCCCCAAAGTTACATTTCCTTATGGAGGTGTTAAGTGAATCTGTGGGTTTCTTTGAGGCAGAGATCGTTGATTATAGAAAGGTCAATTCTGATCAGCTGACTCAATTTGAAAGCACGGCATGGAAAAGCATAGATCTCTATTTTTCATATTTAAAGGACGAACCGTCTTTTATGTCAAATAACACATTAAGTATTTTAAACAATAGCATCATAAAATGCCCTAGAATTACAAAGCAGTATATTTCATCAATTATTGACTATGCAGTTAGAAACAAATGGGGAAACGATAAATATATAACATTATGACATTGAGATTCACTTTACAAAGTTTCAGCACACAATGCTCTTATTGATTTTAAACATATAAATATACCTCCCTGATTACCGATTCATTTGCATAAAAGTTGCAATCCAGCGTTCTGAAAGAACGCTGGATTGACTTTACAATATTAATTTCTTACAAATGTTTTATTTCACATTCCCACTCTTTTTTAATCATCAAAACTTTTGTTAAGACTGTGACATAAATCACATGAAACTATGTCACCCGCCGATAATGTAGCCAAAAGCTCTCCGTCCTTTTTTCTTAATTCTCTGTCAACCGGAACTTTTGAAAGCCTTGTTCCCTTATGATCAGCTCCATGACAAACAGCACATTGATCTATACCTCCTTGCCTTTTAGCCTTATTAGAATCTTCTGCATAACTACCATGCCAGGCATCTCCGCCTTTTATCCAAAGGGGATCATTTACCGGATGCATGCCGTGTGGGCCCTTTAAACCGTTTCCGTTTGGTGATTTGGTAAGGTTAAAGTTCCCCGTGTGGCAGACGGAGCATTCCATAATAGTACCCGCATATCCTTGTAATTGTATAGATTCTATATTGTCGTTATGATTTGGATTCTTATTGGGCCAGATAGCATGTGTACTACCGTGGCATGCTTCACAAGCAATACCTGCATGGGAATCCAAACTATTTCTGTAAAGTGTTCCCGGGTTTTCTGCAAATCGACTGCTAGCCGGTGCAAGTGGTGTTGCGGCCTTATCATCAGGGTTAAAGCCAACGGTTAATACATCATCCGATCCATTTCCTGTATGACAACTGCCACATTCGGGCTCATTAACCCAGGGGATACGTATATTGTTCACGTCTCCAGTTCCATCAGTAAGCGGAAATACACCTCCGACAGATAACAAATCACCGTGACAATCATTACACACTAGACCTGCCGTTTTCATGACGCCACGAAAACATTGTGTTATCTTACCCGGGTGGCATTCAAAACAGTTGCTGATTCCATCAAACTTGATTAGCGGTGTAATACTATCAACTGGATTATCCGGATCAAACAAAACAGGGTTTCTTTCCGTAGTGTTATCCCTTACAAGATTATTGTTTCCGTCTACCTGCAGTCTGCCGTGATAAGCATGCATAACACTGGACATACTAGCCACATCAGATATACCGGCAGGCCCACCCAACTCTACTAGAGCATTTGATTGATGGCAACTTGCGCACAACACTGGAGGGCCGTCTGAAAGAGTACCTGTTTGTGCACTATGGTTAAAGTCGTGCAGTCTTAATATATTAATCTTTGCAGAAGTCTCCACACTTAACCTGTCTGCATTTTCCGGCGCGACAAACACCGGTCCGTTTTCGCGGGCATTCTGGTCGGCTCCTACCTCTCCAAGCACATGGCAGTCTCTGCAGTCAACTTCCGAAGAGACAGGTGTTACAGCATCAACAGTAGCAAGAACATTACCCGTGCTCTTATTAACCGCTTGCACACGCATCAATGGATAAGAATTAAACCTTCCTCTATCATCAAGATTTGTAATGGGAATGCCTTGTGCGGTAAACCAATTTCTTTCATCCTTATACTTCCCGAACGGTTTAGGTTCATTTACAAGGTAAGGATCATTAATTCCCGGCATTCTCCTGCCGTGGTCCGGGTTATCTAAGGTTTGTAAATTTTCATCCGGTTGCAGGTTGGCCCCAAACAACAGTTCGACGACGCTCTTTCCAAACGTGGGAACAAAATCCCAATAGTCTGTTTTTCTAATAAGAAGAGTGTCGTTTTCATCTCTAAGATTTTGGCCGGTAGAGTTAATTGATGCTGCACCAACTGGATCGTTTGGATTTATTGCAGCTGAATATCTTATTTCAATGTTATCTTGATCAGTCAAGATTACCGGACGGTTACTTCCAGTTGAACCTTTTTGGATAACAACAGCATTTAATGTGTTAAATGGTGGTAGAATAGTAAACGGCTGTGATCCCAAATCCTGACAATGCATTCCCAAATCATTAAATGCCAGAACCGAGTGGTTTTGCCCACCTGCTTGCTGACTCCCGGGAGCGGGTTGCTCTGCAACTGGACCCGGCAGACCGTTTGCGGGATCACCAACAATTACTTCAGTTGTTGCTCTACACTGCAATCCACCTTCATCTGTTACGATTAACGTGACTATAAATGAACCGTTACTTCCTTCAAAAGTAACAGGGTCTGTTGTAATTGTTAGCGGAGATACCATACTTCCCGTAGGTCTGGAATCAGCTCCTCCGTTAAAGTCCCATTCATAGGTTAAATTACCCCCTTCCTGATCTGTTGCATTTCCAGAAAAAGTCAGGTCATCTCCAAGTGCAACATGCAGAGGGTTGGCATTAGGATATGTTATTGTACATGTAGGAGGTAGGTTTTCCCCTGGAAGAGGTTTATCAGGGTTAGAACTACTACAATCCGCGGGAGCATTTCTTACATTTTTTTCAGCAAAGAGGTTACCTGCTACTGCTTTGATTCTACATGGAACGTCAGCCCCGGAAATTGGCCTTATTTTAAATTCCACATCTTCGTCTTTACTTGATTTCTGGGCGATAAATTCTTCTGTAACTGCATCAATGATAACAACAGTAAGTTTCTCGTCATCGTAACCATTTATTTCTACTTTAACCTTTAACTCATCATCTGAAGAGTCATATCTGGCTTTTTCTATTTCTATCCCTTTTTGCTGGCCGCCTTCGTCATCCTCATCGGCAAGGACAATGTGTGCAGAAAAGACAACAAACATTAAAACTAAGCACATAGATATGAACCTCTTATATCTGGTTTTTACAAATAATTCTGACATATAAACACCCTCCTTACAAAAATTCAAAAAATAAATTATTCTCAGCTTCAACATTAACCGGTTAGCCTTTTACGGTGAAAAATTAAAGACAAGAAGAAGTTATACTAATGACGTATTACAATCTATAGACAACTACCAAGATAAACAAGTTTTTTTCTTATATTAATTCAAGAATTTAACTTAGAAACTATACATGGACATTAACTATTAAAATAACATTACACAGCCCACAGGACTACTATAAAAGCTCCAAGATATTTTGTTTGAAGATATTTAAATCACAAGAGCAAACTACATACCAATATATTGCCCCACTTTATAAACCAGAAAACTAGGGGCAAAACACGTCCCAGCAAGACCCACTAAAACAACTCTATATCAAGATTTTACTACTACATCAACCTGGCATGAACAACAGTTATATCCTTCAAGAAATTTCGTATAGTTTTTATCGACGGTAAAATTGAAAACCTAAAAATGATTGAAATTTCATTCATACTAGTAAAATTATTCTTAAAAACGGGAATGTATTAAAACAGACAGGACATAAGAAATTTACTTAGAAAAACTACACAGATTTATTTCGTCAAACGGAACAATATATCTACTTGCACCATTATAAAACCTGCAATGAACTTATTTGATTATCATACTCATAGCTAGTTAGAACATCTAACAAACTGTGTAAAAGTAGTATTTCTAGTATCTATTGGAAGGGTTACTAATATTTGATCAAGACATAATCTAGAGGCATTGAAGAGATGTCAACCAAAGAAGGACTATACTCAAGGGGTTCATAAATGAAGAATTTAACAAACCATCTTTTGGATATCTTTAAACATTGTTCAATGTTGCCCAACTTTGATCTCCTCGATATAGCAAAGAGCACGCCAGCGGAACCAGTCAATCATAACATCCAAATCAAACCAAAAATAATAGCCAGACATCTCTTTATGAATGTTACATAACAGTGGTAATTCACCACCGTTTTCCATCTTTACGGTTTTTATACGCCCAACATCATAAACACCCAGTTTGCATCTTTGTCTTTAGTTGTAACATCTTCAACGATTTGCAAGACATACTGTTTTTCAAGGGGCATACAGTTTCATTTTATTTCTCCTTTCGAAACATTTATAGTAAATATTCACAAAACACATCTTGTATGTCACATTTCCTACTTTCTTGTACGCCTCGACTTAAAAAAGATAACCAATCCGCTAATTGTCATAAAGAGTAGACTAAAAGCAAGTATTACACCTATGTATGACGAAGCGATTTCCCAGTTATGCATACCCAGCAAAAAGTTTTTAGTCTCTTTTTCATAAACACCAGCCTTTCTCCACAGCAAAACTATTCCGGTTAATGATGTAATTATAAAAAACGGAGCAAAGATCAACCCAATTAAACTATGTATTTTCCTGATACCCATATTTTTTTCTCCCTTTCTTAATATGAAAATTATATAGAACCTATATAAATTTGCATCCTCAAGATTTTTACAGTAATTGCAGCTAAACAGCATAGCCTCTTATCAAATAAACTAATTCTTAAAGTTTCTATTATACAAGCAGAGCCACAAAAAGCAAATGTTTCACTTAGTTAAATATAAGTATTTTACTTAGATAATATTTTAAGATTAATACTCTTCAATGACAAAATAGACTTATTTCTCCAATCATAAGATCCGCACAATATTTGCTAAAGATATTTGAAAATAGAAAAATAAATTATATACAGCGAATAAGCCATTACCACACATGAGGCTATAGTCACGTGTATCTAGTCGGCTATACAATAACAGCATTCTGTTTGAAAATAGACACAGTTATAGTTTGCGGGAATATTACAGATTCTCACCTGGTAAAAATAAGAGAATAGTAAATGTCTAAAATTTTACTTGCACTGACAATATAAATAAGCAGCATTATGCACCCACAACAGCCACTAAGAAAAAACCTTAGAAAAGTTCATCTTTCAATTTTTTGAGTTATACAACAATTTACGATTTAATCAGGAAAGACAGGAATGCATGGATTAACGAGTTTGCCAGTAACGGTTACTTTATATTTCGTAAGTTCAAACAGATTGCAGATAAAAGAAAAGAATCACAAATACAACAACAAGAAAAGGAAAAACATTATTTTACTGCCAAGAAAGAGCCGGAACAAATCAGCAGAGGCATGCACTTGTATTCCTTAAGTATTTTCTAGGAAGAGTTCGAATATTTGAATTTCAAAATAACAAGGTGGAACAGAAACTTGCACTAAAATTTAAGCCCAACGACCAGTCCTAAAAACTGATGGAATGCGGGCAGGCAAGATAGTAACGTTAGAAACATCTTGCAAACTGAATCAAAACATTTTACATGCCTTATTATACAAATTGAAATATTAACGCTATTAGGATGGGGTATTATATTGTGAAGCTTGATATATAATCATAATTGAGATGAACTAAATCTTTGATCATGAGAAGCTGAATTTGTTTCCATGTTTATTTGATTAATCAATAGAAGAAGAGGAATAATCAGACTTTCTCCTGACTTATAATCCACTTTACAGAGAACTGCTTTAATTCCGCGGCATTGGTTAATTTGAGTTTATTCTTTATATTAAAGTTGTGACTATCTACTGTTTTTGTGCTGATCTCCAATTTCTCTGCTACCTGTTGCGAATTTAACCCCTTACCGATCATTACAAATATTTCCAACTCCCGTTTAGTCAGTATATTTTGAGGAGAACCTTCCGTCCCTTTCTTTCTGTTTGATAAACTATCTAACATCCTTTCCGTAACGGCCTCACTGACAATTTTTTTACCAGCCACAACTTGCCTGATACCGGCCAAGAGTTTCTCAGCCGGTTCTTCTTTCATAATATAACCCATGGCCCCTGCTTTTAAGGCACTTTCAGCATAAAGCAGTTCATCCAACATGGATAATACAAAGGTAGGCATTTTTGGAAACTTTATTGAAATGTCATTGATAAGAGAGAGTCCGCTAGACTCCTTTAAGGATAAATCCACAATCACGACGTCTGGCTTAATATCTTGAATCTTGATCATAGCAGATTTACCATCGCCAGCCTCCCCACAAACCATGAGGTCCTCCTCCAGATTTATCAATTTAACAAGCCCGTCCCGGATAACAGCATGGTCATCAACAAGAAAAACCCTTATCTTCTTTACGCTATTATCAGTATCTTTATCAGCCATAAATAAACTTCCTCCTTTAACTTTCCACTTTTAACTTTTAACTTTTCACTTATCACTTTTCACTTATTCAATCACTCTTCGTCTTAAATGTACACCTTACAACTGTTCCTCCGTTTTCACTCCGCTCAATATCAAGTAATGCACCTATAATATTTGCACGATACTGCATAGTATGCAGCCCCATACCATCTTTCTGAATTTGTTCATCTGTAATACCGGTACCATCGTCCTTTATTTCTAACTTTGAGAGGTCATTCTCCGAGGAAATAATTATATCTATATTTTTTGCACTTGCATGTTTAATGGCATTATTTATCGCCTCTTGAGCAATCCTAAAGAGGTTTGTTACCAGGCTGAAGCTTTTCAGTTGAATACCCTGGTCAT
Organism: Candidatus Anammoxibacter sp.; assembly: GCA_021777055.1. Classification (GTDB taxonomy): domain Bacteria; phylum Planctomycetota; class Brocadiia; order Brocadiales; family Anammoxibacteraceae; genus Anammoxibacter_A. Next base: position 63,985 of record JAIQZO010000055.1, read on the forward strand.
AAGTGAATGTACAAGATATACCATACACATTTTTTACATTGTAAATCAGCTCCTCCAACATTTTGAAAAGGCTGTTTTCCTCTTCACCTAAAGGGGCGAGTCCCTTTGCCAGCATTCTGGTCTGTTTTATACTATTATTGACAAGGGAAACTATCTCTTCTGCCTGTCCAACCTCATATTCTAATCCTTTCCTATCAAGCTCTCTCTGCATAATCTGAATCTTTAAAAATATACCGGTAAGAAGCTGACCTATACTATCATGTAAATCTCGACCTATGCGGTTACGTTCTTTCTCTTCCACTTCGAGTATTTTTTTCTCTATCTTCATTCGTGTACTACTCAACTCATTTTCCATCTTTTTACGAACTGTAAGGTCTTTTAATATTTGTTGAACAATTAGTTGACCGTTTACATTAATTGCGCTTGCACTTATTTCCACTGGAATCCGCTGACCGTCTCTCCTTACAACCGAGATATTTTCAGAAACACCCAAAACCCCGGTGCCATCACACAGAACTCTCTTAAAGAAAAGAGAATAGTTCTCCAAATCATCATTGGGAAACAGTTCCGTATGCCTCTTACCAATTATTTCTGAGGCAGAAATGTTTAGCAGTTTTTCTGTTTTATAGTTAACGTCAATAATCATTGAAGTCTCAACATCAACCGTAAATATAGAATCATTTGCCAACCTCATCAATGACTGATATTTAAGCATGTTTTCTTTTATGGCATCTTCTGTCTGCTTTCGTTCACTAATATCCTGTGCAACACACACAAGTTCTTGAAACGTGCCTTTCTGATTACACATTAATGAGCTTGAAAACAGGACAGGTATTTTCCTACCGTTTTTACCAATATAAACACGCTCTACACCTTTAACAAAATTATTTTTGCCCATATCACTAATTAATGTTTTCTCCGCAAGTATCATCTTAATATTGTTATTAATTAACTCCTCCTCTACGTAACCTAAAAGTTCCAGAGCCGCTTGATTCACCATCTTTATCTTACCTTCCGGTGTAACAACTATCAAAGCCTCTATCATAGATCTAAAGATATTATCAACATAATCTTTGTCCACCAGCATCGCTCTCTGTGCTCTTAAATCGGTTATCATTTTATTAAAAATGTTCGCCAGTTCACCTATCTCATCATTTGAGTTGATATCTATGTTCTCATTAAAATCTCCATTCGCAACCTTTCCGGCTGCTACAGATATTTTGAGTATGGGGTTTGACATTTTTCTTGAAAGAATAACAGCAATGACGATTACAATTAATGCAACAATAACGCCCAAATAGAAAATAATAATCTTTATCCTTTGAATTGGAGCAAAGGCAATCTTTGTGCTCTGAAAAACCAAAGCTCCCCAGCCCAACCCGGCAAAATTGCGATATCCTGTGGAGTAATCATATCCTATTATATACTCTTCTCCCCTATCTTTCTCTACTGAATAGCCTCCAGTCTTCTTACTAGCCATGATGGCAGAACGTAACCCTTCTTCCACTAAATTTCTATTGAATACCTCATTGTCACCCGCATCAAGGCCAGAAAGAAGTAATCCGTCTGCCCTTAACAATACTATATGACTATTCATATGTGAATAGTTATGAAGTTGATTGGGATCGTTTAAATCCATGTTTTGGTAACGAATCACATTAAACAGGTCATCGGCCTTCCACCTTGCGCATAAAACGCCTATTGTCTTATTTTCGTCAAACATAGCTTTAATGCACAAAGTAAAGATAACTACCCAATGCTTACTAAGCTGATCCAGATATACATCCTTAACATACACAGAACCGTTAAGCGCGCCAGTAAAATAGTCAGCATGGTTAAGGTTTTCTCCTATCAGCTCTGGATCACTTGACGCAACAACCTTACCATCGATGTTTAATACATCGATACTAGAAAAATAGTTGTGTTTTTTATTTAAACCCATGAGGAAGGAAGATATCGTACCATCTAAATCATCAGTAATTACCTCCTGCATCAGCTCCGGCTCAACCCAGGCCTGCACATTTTCATATATCCCGTAAAGCACACTGTCCACCTTGTTAATTACTTCATGAGCTCTTTGATTAAAGCTTGTCCCCAAAGTTATTCGTATAATGTCTTCTTCACTCTTAAACGAAATTACACCAATAACAATAAGAGGAACCAAGGCCAAGACCAGAAATGTCAATGTAAATTTTGACCTTATTTTCATGTTTTACTCTCTTTCTTCCCCTATTAGAATATAACCGTCAGTTCCCGGAAACCTTCCGTCAATTTCTAGTGCTTTAACAGAGCTATCCAATGTTTCTGAGTTTATAAAACCGATTGCATTTGAGATCTGACTAACGAACATTTTTACTGCATCATTAGAGCTCAGCACAATGGGAAAAGATGATATGTCCCCCCTAAATATCCTTCCCATCCAAAATTTCTTTAAGCTGCTATGGTCCATTTTATAGATCCTTTTCAACACAATATCTTTTTCTATGCTCCCAGCTTCCTGCATAATCATGTATACCTTTTTACCATCTTTCCAAGATTGCCTTTCCATTTTAAATATTTTTACCAATTCATTAAATGAAATACGTACAATGGGATTTGCCTTGTTAACAATGATACTTATTTCATCGCCTCTTGTTAATTCCGTCTGTACAATTAGGGCAGAAATAATCAAAAAAACTATAAGGTAGTGCTTATCCCTAATCTTCATATCAAAAAACAAATACAGACTGAACTGTAAATCCATATGTGCCTTTTTCTTCATTCTGTGCATTATAATAATATTCTAGTTTTATTAAGTTCCATGTAATGGAATCCCCTCTAACTTCCAGGGTATATTTAACAACATACAGGTTTCCTTAAATGTATTTGCAGGAATCGAATTTGATGATCTTCGTAGTTGAAACATCAAATTATAAATTTCCTCTCTAGGAAACAACTTTGTAAGCCTCTAAACTAAAAGCACAAACTCGTAAGCTCATTGCCATACTATAATATCTTGCAATGTACATGCAGGTTTTCTCATTCCGAATTCTGTTTCCTGACTCCTGAATTCTTATTCATTGTTTTCAATGGTCTCTATCTTTTATAGTCTATATCGTAATAGTAATCAAATTATTCATTACAATCTCATCCATTCACTTAGGTTCAAGAATAAGTTTATCATATGTAATCGTTGAATGTAAACACGTAATTAAATCATGAAAAAAAATAGTAAACCAACATAATCACTAATATATCATTGTGTTAACATATAAACGAAACCAACCACATTATTTAAATCCTTTATTAGAAACAAAACCCTCTCACCCCATACTCTAAGTGTTTTACTTATATATTTCTGGGGATTTTCTTGATATAGCGTAAATTATCTTTATATACTTATCTGTTATATAATTCAACTTAAAAGAATAATGACCCATTTCTTCATAAAAAAAGGAGGAGAAAAAGCAACAAAGTAAATATTTTTTGAACAAACGGGAATGCAGTTTTTTTTGTTTAACATATTTATATATTCAATAAAAACCTGCATTTTTTTATTATTAATCGATGTGTAACACTATACGCAACAGTGGTTGAAGTGAGACATTTATCCCCTTGTTGCGAATAGCTTAAATGGAGGATTAAATGAATTCTATAAAAAAAATTTCTATTTTATTTCTGACTGTTACAGTATTCGGTTTCTCTAGCATCGTCTATGGGACAACCTATAACTATGAACTGTCTGTAGATAAACCATGGTCAGACAGTGGCTCAACAGACTCCAACGGAAGCACTGTGACTGTCAGGTCTTATGTACCTGGGAGCAATTCAGTAACTTATAAGACCATTACGATTTATACCCCAATATATACAAGTGGTGCCAATGCATTAGGTGATGTTGTGGGTACTACTTTTTCAATTTACGGAAGCGGAAACACTGCATTTGTAGACCCCTATGACGGGCCAAAAAGAACTGTAGTCTTTCCCGCAGTTCAGATTTTGCATACTAAACTCCTGGAAGTTAATGATGATCGTTTAGCGGTGGGAAATTATCACGTCCTTGGTGGACACGCTACAGGACGTGGCTTTATATATGACATTATTTATGATCAGTACACATCATTTGTTGCGCCAAACACGGAGTGGACCGATTTAGCAGATATCAATAATTTAGGACAGATCGTTGGCACAAGTATTAATGATAATGGCTCCACACGGAAGGGCTTTGTCTATGATTGCCAAAACGGTTTTGAACTTATTGATGTACCAGGGTCTTCATGGACGGTCCCACAAAAGATTGATGATGAAGGAAATATATATGGCTCAGTAAGCGGAATCACAGATGCCGTTTACTTTATTGCAAGACCAGACTCAATTAACAGTAATTTATCATGTTTGTTAGTCCCGAGAGATGATACTACAGAACCTGTTGTTTTTAGTGGAGGGACCAGCTTTGAGATGAGTGGGGATATAGCACAAGGTGTTAAAATTGGTGATTTCGATGGAGGTGGGCTTAATGACTTATTAGTTTACCATGAGCCAGGTAAAACAATTCTTTATATAGGAGAAGCAAATTTTGAGGACAAAATTAAATATTACGGTGATGAATTTAATACGCTTACGCAAGGAGTTAATATAAAAACGGAATGGGATTTTAATAACGATGGTTTGATTGATAAAGTTCAGAAAAGAGGCAGTGATAATAGTTTGTATTTTGCTAAGGCTGATGGAAGTTACTATTATGTACCGCAAAAACTTCAATCTGGAAATCTTAAATTTGGGGACCTAAATGGAGATGGATTAGTAGATTTTGCAACGTTTAGCGGGGCCTATGCCTCAATTACATATCAAGTCACACAATCAGTAGTAGACCTAACACCTACTCCAGTAGTTAAGCCAACACCGGATGTTGTACCTACTCCGATAGTGGAACCAACACCAGATGTTGAGCCCACTCCCGTTACAGATGGTCCAGTCCCTACAAAAGATGGCAATGCAAAGAAAGTAGAACAAAAAAGTAATATTGCTGAAATCAGAGAGAATAGTGTTTTACTAACATCAGGTAAAGAGTTGTGGTTTAATTCAGAATCAATTATTAAATTCAATGATGCGTCAGGTTTTGAAGTTGGACAAAAGCTAGAGTTTAAAGCCTGGAAAAACCCTGATGGGACTCTAATTGCGATTAAAGTAGAGGTAATATGAGGCATTGACATAAAGAGTATTACCCATAAGTCAAAAAGTTAACCAGCCAGCCATAGCAATATATTTGTTTACATTTTAAGGAAATGGGAAATTTCTTAATTTCCCATTCCATAACATAAGAGTTCTGAAACCATAAAGAATTCTTATACCTTTTTTAAACATTAATATGGGAGTTAACAAAAGCATGAAAAGAAAAACGTTCTTATTACGAAATATTAACCTGTCAATAGCAGTATTCTTATGCGCTTTTATGACAATGGTATTTTCCAAAACTTCTTTTGGTCAATTTGAGTTGCCAGTGGCGTATAAAATGGATATTGAGTCAACTCTTAGTACTACGGCATTAGCTGATTTTAACCTTGATGGCGCAGGTGACTTGGCAATTTCCGGTGATACAACAACAGGATCAAGGATAAACTTCTTTTTAGGGGACAATACTGGAAATCTAAAGATTGAACATGAAATAGCAATTGGAAATTATCTTAGGGTTTTAGCAATGGAAGCAGGAGATTTCAATGGAGATTCCGTACCGGATTTGGTAGTTGCGACAGATAAGGTAGCAGGCCAGATTGATGATTATTGTGGCACTGATGGTGGTGTGCTTGTTTTTCACGGTACAATATTTGAAGGTTTGCCAGAATTTAATTTTGGTGGTTGTATTGACAGTTTAGCAGATGATATTGCATTGGTTGATGTGAATGAAGATGGTTTCGATGATTTGCTGGTTGGAAACGCTCTTTTTATCAATCAGTGGGATGGCACTTTCTCCAATGGTCATGTATTTCCGATATCCAGTCAATTACAGGTTGTAGACCTTGATGGAGATGAACACGCAGATGTTTTTAGCGCAAACGGCGATTTCTTCTGCGGTGATGGAACGGGAGAATTTAATTCATGTGGCCCATTTTCCGATGATGTTTCAGGAGTATCATTGGATATGAATAATGATGGTATATTTGATTTTGTCAGCGCGGTTGTTACTGGCACAAAAATGGTGCCTTATAAGGTTTATTATAGTGGTGGGTACAGAGTGGGAGGAGGATTTAGTTCTGGAAGAAGGGGACAAAGAGTAGCAAAACGGTGGAGACTTTCCCGTGGAAGGGTTCGTAGTTTCAGCTGGTCTTACACCCGATATCGTGAGGAACCAGATACTTCAGCTATTAGCATAACCTTAAATCATGGTGACGGAAGCAGTCAACAAATTCTTGGGCCAGATATAACTGGTGTATTTAATGGAATAAAAGTGGGTGATGTTGATGGAGATGGAATTCAGGATGTTATTGGACTGGTTCAATCAAAAGGAAATGAGATACTAGTTTTCAATGGCATTGGCAATGGTGGTTTGAATTCTCCAGTAACAGTTGCAACCCCGGGACGCTCATCCAGACCTTTATTTCTAAATGATTGGAATGGAGATGATCAAGCTGATATTGCCTGGTTTGAAACACCTATTGATTCTGAAAAATTGATCCATATTATGTTCCAGACTCCAACAACTGATCCCGCTCCTGAGCCTGATCCCGCTCCGGATCCAGCACCAGAGCCCGATCTCGCTCCTGAGCCTAATCCCGCTCCTGAGCCTGATCCGGCAACTGATCCAGCACCAGAGCCTGATCCGGAACCGAGTGATGTGCCAACAAATATCGACACTAATGCGGAACAAGCAGAAATTGAAGGTGAAATATCAAATGTAGGTACAGGATTTATTGAAGTAGACGGCACCAAAGTATGGCATACAAGCAGTACAGTGTTGAAGTTCAACGATGTGTCAGGTTTTGCTGTTGGGTTACCTGTACAAGTAAAGGGAAATTGGACAACAGACGGACAAATTGTTGCAACAGATTTGGAAGTAAACTAAACAATCTATTCTCTTGAATTAAATCAGGTCACAGAGAAAAATATATCAAGTATTTTTCGTCAGTGTCTTTACCCTGATATATTTATAGTTATTGTTGTGCCGACGCTTTGCGCCGGCACAACAGTATACTGATTTTATCCGAATGCAACTTCGCATAAAAACATAGACATATGTTGCAATCAAATTGGCCTAACAAATATCCTCTCTTAATCATTTCCCCACTTAGCGCATAGTGCTACAATTTCCCACAAACAAGTTAATAATCGTCACAGAGAGCAGAAAACACCATGTAACTATCCAGCTCAGCTTAATTTGTACATTTCAACCTAATCTTAATTCTTGCCGAATAATTACAATTAACACATAGGTCCATAGGGAAGATTAATTAATCATTGATTTGAATTCAAGCTATGTTATTATAACATTGATAACGAGTATATTTAGAAACTATAGCTGCATCTTAAGCAAAGACAATGGTAGAGTTTACAGGTATAAAGAATTTAATAATAGTTGGTCTTGGTGGTTTTTTGGGAGCTATTGCTCGTTATAAACTAGGCGGGCTCATCCTACATCATTCCGGCAGTATAAAATTTCCATTGGGCACGTTTATTGTTAATATTGCAGGTTGTCTTACAATCGGTTTGATAGGTGGACTAATAGAAAAACACCATATTTTCGGTGGCGAAATGAGATTACTTATCTTCACTGGTTTTTTAGGCGGATTTACCACATTTTCTGCATTTGGATACGAAACCGTGTTCCTTGCCAGGCGCGGAGATGAGATTATTGCGCTTATCAACATTGGAGCAACTATTATAGGCGGGATTACTGCTGTATGGTTTGGGATCAAGATCGGAACCATTGGAGGTATACAAAAATAGGTAATGCAGAATCATTCCCAAATTGTGTAAAACCCTTTGTAGGGTTTATATCTTTGATAAAAAAATTGTAACTAGTCAGGTGACGAGGCTGATGGTAAAAGCACACAGCATTTCTACCATACGCCTTTAAGCTTCTACCTTAAGTCTTGAGTCTTCAGCCTATTTACCTGGGTAGTTACAAAACATCCTGAGTAAAATATTATGCAAACAGAAACAATCAAACAATTTGAAAATATCATCTACTATTTGACAAACACTGAAACAGGGACAAACCCTGTTCTTCCTTTGTGTAATCCCCAAGAGCAGTTCGCAATGGACAATAAAGATAGTACGGCTATAGCGAAATCTCTGAATGCGGCGTTCTTGATCACTCTTTCGGGCAAGAGGAATACAAAGTTTGACGAAGCAAAAAGATTTCTAGAAGATATGTCATCTTCTTCGGAATGGGGAAACGCTGCGAGATTTTTCCTAAGTGGAGTGGATGCCATTGAGGATGAAATCAGTAACGTCTGCAAAACAGATAAAGATTTTAACAGCCGGATAGAATCTCTATCTGAATGGCTCTCAAACCCAGAAAAGCAAGATGAAAAAGAAACAGCAGAAAGAATATGGTCCCTCTTCTGCCCTGAAGCAGCTGGCATAACAGATAACAAAGGTAAAAAAATAGCTGATTTAATAGATAAACGCAAGGTTACAGTCACAGATCTAAATCCAAGCCCTATAACTAATCCCGCGCAACAGATACTCTTTACGTCAAATATTCTTTTAACCGTGCCAAGCAAGACAACGCCTGTAAAAGATTTACCATTCAGCGACGATCTAAAAGATGGCCTTATAAAAGCGGATAACGAAAAGCAACAATACTGGTATGACCATCCTGTACAAATCGGCGTTGAACCGGAGAAGAATGAGATTCTTTACGGACTTCGGTCTTTAGACAAGGCTGTTAAATTTGAAACTGAACGGGGTAGCGGTTCCGATGGAGAAGTGGTGACATGCGTACTCTCCGCATCGGTTACCCACAACGGGCTACAGGATATTGTCAGGAAATACATAGAAGAAGAGTTCTTGCAGGCTGGAGCATTGAAGCATGTAGATGTTTATGTGTTTACCGAATTGGAGACTCAACGAATAATTGACGATATTCTTATCCCTGCGGCAGGTAGATACTTGGATATAAAAGACGCAGACAAGATCTTTGCAATGTTTGGAGTTGATGGAGAATATGGACGGCATTACAGTTTTTTGAAGGCAATTGCCACATTCTGGCAGGTTTTGATAAACCCGGAAATAAAAGCCACATTTAAGATTGACCTTGATCAGGTATTTCCACAAAAGGAACTTGTTGAACAAACCGGGCATTCCGCATTTGAACACCTTAAATCTTCCCTCTGGGGGAGCAAAGGGATTGATTCAAATGGAAAAAAAGTAGAATTAGGAATGATTGCAGGAGCATTGGTTAACGAGAAAGATATACACAACTCTCTGTTTACGCCAGATGTAAAATTTCCCGACCGCACTCTAGCCCCGGATGAATACATATTCTTCAGTGCACTTCCACAAGCTTTATCCACTAGAGCAGAAATGATGACACGCTACACAACAGATGAACTTGACGGTAAAAAAACCTGTATGCAAAGGGTACACGTAACAGGAGGAACAAATGGTATAATGATTGACTCCCTATGCAAATTTCGACCGTTCACACCATCATTTATCGGGCGTGCAGAAGATCAGGCATATATTATGTCCGTAATATCAAACACTGATGAAGAAAGGCTTGCATATTTACACAAAGACGGATTAATAATGAGACACGACAAAGAGGGCTTTGCTCAGGAGGCCATACAATCTGCCTATGCAGGCAAACTACTTGGAGATTATATTCGAATCATATACTTTTCTAAATATGCCAGGATTATTGCCGACAACATAAACAGGGTAAAGTACTCCATAGACCCGTTTACTGGATGTTTTATATCAAAAATACCCGTAACCACCGTCTATTTAAGGTTTGCATTTAAAATCTGGTCTTTTTTTTACAGTGGGAAGGAAAAATATGGAATAGAGTTTGTTACCAATGGAACATCGCGCATAGAAAAGGCATTAAATCTTGCGAACGATAACAATCAAACCCTTAAACATATATACAGCAGCGAACAAAACGGATGGAGAATTTTTTATGACACCCTTAATGAACTCAAAAACGGCATTAATAATAACGACAACTTTGCAAAGGAATTACAGCAAAAAGCAAAAAACATAGTAAAAAGCAGTTATATTTCTTTCCTCAAACCAAATAAAAAAATAGACAATGGGAATATTTAGTAAGGGAAATAAAAGTACCCAAGACACATTTGTATCTGAACTCCCGTTATCCGAAGAGATTTCTAACGAAAAGACGACAACGTGTTTTTATATTATTAACGAATTTCACAAGTTAATAAATGGGTTTTTTATATATGAAGAGGATTTGGATTCTGGAAAATTCAAGAACAAAATCGATCATCTTGCAGAAAACTTTACATCTAGGGAAAACCCTAAACGCCTAAAACGCATATTTAATATATACAAAGACACGGTACTCTCATTCTTTGATACGACAAAGAGATATCTACAGGAAAAAGATAAAGAGTTTAAAGACATCATAAAACTTCTTACAGGTGGAATGTCGGCACTTAATACTGACAACAGGGAGTTTAACTACAGCATAAATGAACATACATCGCAGCTAGAGAAATTAAATATACTCGACGACATCAGGACCATTAAAACCAAACTGCAGGAAGAGGTTACATCTATAAAAGATGCCGTCAAGGAAAAGGAAAAGACGGATAATCAACGCTTAATGGAAATGTCTGAAACCGTTACGGCATTGAAGGAGGATCTGTTAAAGGCAAAGACTGCATCAATGACCGATAAACTCACCGGGGCATTTAACCGGCTGGCATTTGACAAACATATAGAGGCTAAGATAAAAAACATGGGGATCCGCTGGTCATACTTTTCCGCCTTAATGATCGACATTGATAACTTTAAAAATATCAATGATACCCAAGGCCACTTAGTCGGTGACCGAGTTATTGCTGCCACGGTACAGACATGCAAAACATTTCTGCGCAAAAACGATTTTATTGCCCGTTACGGAGGTGAAGAGTTTGTCATCATACTGGATGGTGCATCATTAAAAAATGCAACAAAGAAGGCAGACACTATTTGCAAGAAGATCGCCTTAACAGATTTCATTATAGACAAAAAAGAACCGAAGAAATTCCTATCTTTTACCGTCAGTATTGGAATAGCCACGTTTAGAGAAGGTGATACCCCTATATCCTTATTAGACCGATCGGATAAGGCACTTTATGTTGCAAAAAATTCAGGGAAAAACAAGGTAGTCAACGAAAAAAATCTGCAAGAATAATCAACAATCAAGGAAGGCCATGTACACGCTTATATTCCAGCCAATTCTCTTTGAGATCACAAAACTTCTTAAAATCATTAAGTCTGGTGCAAAACGGGTTTGTCTCCCTCTCCTCTTTAATCGTTGAATTCTCTTTTAGCCCATAGTTATGACCCGGCCAGACAGATATAAAGTCATCAAGTTTCATCAATCGTTTCAAACTCTCAAATTCCGTTCGTGCATCACTATCTGTATAGGTACCTCCTATACGACCAACAAACAATGTATCCCCAGTAACAAGATGATCTTCCACCAGTATGCATATAGAATCATCTGTATGTCCGGGGGTATGAATTACCTTTAGTTGCAACTCCCCCAACGGTATTACATCCCCATCATCAACCATAATATCTCCTTTAAAAGCAGAACGATGAGAAACAATTTTTGCACCTGAGATTCTCTTTACATGAGAATTACCGCCAGTATGATCAAAATGTGTATGGGTGTTTATTACATATTCTATCTTAAAGTTATTCTTCTCCGCCTCATTAATTGCCGGTAACGGATCAGGTGACGGATCCACAAATGCACATACGTTGGCCTTTTCATCAGCTACAACATAACCGAAATTCTTACCCCCGCCACACATTAACTGTTTAAAATACATCAGAAACAACTCCTATCTTTTACTTTTTATTTATATTTAGCACCTTTATAACGTGTGATTATTGACAATTCTGGAAAAGGCTTGAAGAACAATAATAAACGTTTAAAGATTAAACCAAAAAGTGTGGATGTTTACCGTAATAATTTGATGAAATTACTTTGCCATATTCTTGTCAACCACTATCTCTTCGGAATCTTTACACAAGTCACCTTTACTGTTTTTTACAAAAAACTTTACTGTATAAACACCGGGTTTGGAGTAAACATTGGAGGCGGAGATGGTACTATAACATTTGGTTCTGTATGGTGAACATCTTCCGGGATTGGCATATAGGTCTGTAGATGTAGTCAAGGTTCCAGTTGCAATATTACCATCGCCAAAGTCCCATCCGATAGAATATAAGTCAGTATATGCAGGATCCATAAACGTGCCATTGAATATTATCTCGATGCCTGTCACATATTTCTTATACTTGGTGGTTATTGAATCAATCCTGGCAGTGGAACCATTGTCATCCTTGAAGTCTTTTGCAAAGAGGTCCAGACGTGACGTCAATGAATAGATGCAAAATACCTGAAGGATTCCAATGGTAAGTATAATTTTAATGGTTTTCATATATCAAGAATATATTACTAACGTGTAACAATTTACTTTATTCTTTAAACTGCCTATCTATTTCTTTGGTTTTGCTTTAACAATAAGCGGCCTTTTACCCCCTCTTTTACGTTTAAAGATCTCTAAAATAACCTCGGCATCTTCAAAAGGGGCAGTTATAAACGAAAATGTTTCAAAAATCTTCGTATCTTTTATCACTGCATCCGGCACGCCAGCCTCTTCCTTTATATAACTTACTAACCTTTTAGGTGTCATACCGTCTGCCTTTCCACGGGCAACAAACAGCCTTGTAGTTCCTTTAACATCTACCGAAACAGACCTGATCTCGTTATAATAACTTTCATCCAATTCATCCTGAAAAGAGTGTTTTAAGACGGCAGCCAGTACCTGTTCAGGTTCGTTTTCAGCCAACAATTCACTTGCCATTTTTAAATAACTATCATTTTCTCCCGTAGTGATAATACCTGCAATCTCATTCTTGATCCTTGCCCTCTTTGTCTCTATAACATCTTCAATCTCAGGAAGAGTCTCTTTTCTTATGTTTGTTTTTGCTATCTTCTTTATAAAAAGAAGGTTCTTATACTCACTAGGTGTAACAAATGTTATTGCCGTTCCCTCTTTACCAGCTCTTCCAGTCCTGCCTATCCTGTGCACATATGACTCTGGATCCTGCGGGAGTGCATAATTTATGACATGGGTCAGGCTAATAATATCGATACCCCTTGCCGCTACATCAGTGGCAACAAGGATGTTGATTTTCTGACTCTTGAATTTCCGTAGTATCTTTTCCCTCTGATGCTGTGAAATATCTCCATGGAGAGCATCTGCATCATATCCCCTGTCTAACAAATTAGTCGATACGTCATCCACATCGATCTTTGTTCTACAAAAAACCAGACCGTAAAACTCTGTTTCAATATCAATTATCCTGCATAAGGCTTCGAATTTATCATTTCGTGAAACTTCAAAATAGATTTGATCCGTAAGGTTTGTTGTAAGGTCTATCTTTTCAACTGCGACAAGCTCATATTTACCCATATACTTCTTTGCAATTCCAAGTATCGGTTTCGGCATGGTTGCTGAAAAGAGCATCATTCTTTTCTCTTCGTTTGTACATTTCAGGATCTCTTCAACATCTTCAATAAAACCCATATTTAACATCTCATCCGCTTCATCAAGGACAACGTGGGTAATCTTATTGAGTTTAAGTGTCTTTCGATTGAGATGATCTATTATCCTGCCCGGTGTACCCACAACAACATCAACACCTCTTTCAAGACGCCGAAACTGTTGTTCTATGGATTGTCCGCCATAAACCGGTATAATATGCAGGTGCCTTGTCCCTTTCAAGGTATTTAACTCCTCTGACACCTGAATAGCCAGCTCCCTAGTAGGGGCTAAAATCAAAGCTTGGACACTCTTTGACCTGTCCACCAGAGCTTCAATTATGGGAATACCAAATGCCGCCGTTTTTCCGGTCCCTGTCTGTGCCTGCCCAATAACATTTACGTCTCCTTTTAAAAGGAGTGGGATTATCTTTTCCTGAATAGGAGTAGGTTCCTCATAACCTTTCTTTTTGAGCGCTTTAAGTATAATATCGGATATTCCCAGGTTTTTAAATTTCTCTAACTTTTCCATATTGCGTTTACTTATTTTAAAAAATTATATTTTGACTTGCTATTGAATAGGCAAGCCAAGGACTTGCCTCTTTGATCGTTTAATGTTAACGTTGCCATCGCCATACCTGCCAATATAAACTTAATTTGGACATGGCATCATAACAGCTCATTAATTTTTACGATCTTACCACCGTTTTTACATAAACTTAACCGGCAATCACCCCTTTTGCAATCTTATTGAGAGCCGATCCAGCTTTAAACCAGCTTAATTGTTCATTGGACATTGTGTGACGGACCTCAATAACCTCTTCAGTTCCGTCATTATGTTTCAGTTTCACTGTAACGTTCTTCCCAGGCGCAAGCTTATCCAGTCCAGTTACCGAAACAGTATCATCTTCCTGAAATTTTTCATAATCAGCTGCGTCAATAAACGTAAGGGGCAGTATACCCTGCTTTTTCAGGTTTGTTTCATGTATCCGGGCAAATGAACGCACAATAACTGCAGCGGCACCTAGAAACCTAGGACACATGGCCGCGTGTTCCCTGGACGACCCCTCACCATAATTCTCATCTCCCACAACAACCCACCGCACTCCACGCTTTTTATAATCACGGGCAATTTCGGTAAATTTGTCTCCGGATTTACCAGTGAAGTGGTTTTTGCCTGTACCTGTAGAACCATCAAAGGCATTAATCGCGCCCAAAAACATGTTGCCAGATATGCGATCAAGGTGCCCTCTGAATTTAAGCCACGGGCCAGCAGGTGAAATATGGTCAGTTGTACACTTTCCTGCGGCCTTCAGTAATAATGAAAGGTCAACAAAATCATTTCCGTCCCACGGTTCAAACGGTGCAAGAGCCTGCAGGCGGTCTGATTCAGGATCTATAGCCACATCACATGGCGAACCGCTGTCGTCTGGAGCTATGTAACCTTTGTTATACCCTGTAAATCCTGCTGACGGCAATTCATCAGCTGACGGATCATCTAAAAGGACATCTTCGCCGGCTTCATTCTTTAACTTGTCTTTTAAAGGATTGAACGAAAGGGACCCTGACAATGCAAACGCGGTTACAGTCTCAGGAGATGCAATAAATGAGAGGGTTTCTGCGTTTCCATCGTTACGAGCCCTAAAATTTCTATTGTATGACGAGACTATCGTATTGCGTTCACCTTCTTTAATATCTGTACGTTTCCATTGTCCTATACATGGACCACACGCATTAGCCAGAACAGTAGCACCTGCATCTTCCATGATCTTCAAATAGCCGTCACGGTCTATTGTGTCCTCTATTAAGGTAGAACCAGGCGTAACCAACAACGGAATGGCAAGCTTCAATCCCTTTGATGCAGCACTCTTTATAACAGAAGCAGCGCGTCCCATATCTTCATAGGAAGAATTTGTACATGATCCTATCAATGCATATCTGACATCATTCGCATAACCCTCTTTTTTAACCTCCGCACCCAACTCAGAAATAGAACGGACCTTATCAGGAGTATGGGGTCCGCAAACCATCGGCTCAAGTTCCGACAGATTTATCTCTATAACTTTATCATAATACTTACCTGGATTTTTATACACCTCATCATCTGCCCTGAGATATTCAATATGACCGTTTGCAAGATTAGCAACATCGTCCCTGGCTGTGGACTTAAGATAGTTAGCCATTCTGGCATCAAAAGGAAATGTTGAGGTAGTGGCTCCGTGCTCGGCTCCCATGTTACATATTGTAGCCTTACCGGTACAGGAAATGGTCTCCACTCCATCACCAAAATACTCTACAATAGATCCTGTTCCACCCTTCACCGTAAGCTCTTTCATCACACGCAGAATTACATCTTTTGGAGACGCCCAGCCTGAAAGTTTGCCTGTAAGATGTATTCCAATCACACCGGGCCATTTTAGACCAAAAGGAAGCCCTACCATTACATCAACCGCATCCGCCCCTCCAACTCCGATGGCAAGCATGCCAAGCCCACCTCCGTTAGGAGTATGTGAATCCGTGCCAATAATCAACCCTCCGGGAAACGCATAGTTTTCCAGTACAACCTGATGAATTATCCCTGCCCCTGGCCCCCAGAACCCCATACGGTATTTCTGCGCAGCAGATGACAAGAAATCATAAACCTCTTTATTTGTAACTTCTGCAGCAGGAAGATCATCGTCCACACCCTTAAAGGCCTGTATCAGGTGGTCGCAATGAACAGTGGTTGGAGTCTGTACATTTTTTATCCCGGAGGACATGAATTGTAGGATTGCCATCTGTGCTGTTGCGTCTTGCATTGCAACCCTGTCAGGATATAGTTCTACATTGGATTCTTTTCTGTCGTAAGGCTTTATTTTCTCAATCTCCATGTGGGAATAAAGAATCTTTTCTGCAAATGTTAGGCCCCTGCCTAGCTCTTCACGTGCTTTTTTATGCTTTTCATCAAGGGTTTTATAGAGTCTTTCACATATCCCTATGGACATTTATTTCTCCTTGAAATTCAAAGATATAAAATTTATCTGATATTTTTCCAAAATATGAAAACAATCAATAGCTTGTTAAACCTAAATTATTTTACCTTTGAGAATAAACAATTGGCAAACCAAAATCAAGTGCAATATTTATAACTAAATCAAAGGCAACCTTTTACCAAAATAAAACTTAAAGTAATTATCCAGATATAATACATTAATTCGGACTAATTGTATATAGGTAACAAAAACTTTGGTAACTGATTAAAATTCTAAAGATCAAAATTATCTTAAATCATTTAAAAAAATTTACCTATTTACAACTAATATGACAATATTCATAACTAATCAATATTAAGAATTTTATGACACAAAGTATTGTAGCGTGCAGAATTGTTTGTACAATATTGTGTGTTTTTCTTGACATTATAGGAACTAACACTATAATTTAGAAAATTTGAGTTAAGATTTTCAGGCATTACAAGGTGCTACATATTGCAACATAATGCGCCAACCGCACAATATCTTGTGTTTTGTTTGCCGTTGACTGATCTAACTTTAGAATATAAAAAATTTTTATTTTTTTATATTAAGTATTTTTAAGAATATTACGATACAAAATGTTGTAGCATGTAAAATTGCTTATACACTATTTTGTGTTTCTTTTGACATTGCGTGATATAACTCTATAATTCAGACAGCACGGCAAAAGAGGGGCTTATTATGCCTGATTTGTGTATATCTTAATTTTTATTATTGTTTTAACTTTTATGAATGAAAGGAATTAATATGGTAAAATCTACGTTAATTAATGTAAAAAGTAATGATAAACTCAATGGCTTACAAGACGGCGGACAAGATATCATTGAAGAGAGTATAAACCTATTTATAACTGCAGTTGAAGAGACTGATAACCTGAAGATTGTAGGTACCTCTTTTAATAACGACCAAAAAGAGATATTTATAATTGACGACACAAATGATACCAGTGAGCATACAGAAGTAGTTATTAGTGAAATAATTGAAAAAGTAAAGAATATAGAGGTCGCAAGGGAGTTCGTTAAAGTAATAATGGGAGAAAGATCACCAGTTATCTTAAACGGAATAACTAGAATAGTAGGATACTTCTCAAAGGTAAACAACTGGAACAAATCAAAGATAAGCGAACTTAATGACAGAAGAAAAGGTGAATACGGCGTAAGCAATTCATAATATGTCTACAAAGGAAAGGCTTGTTCCACAGACAAAAAGGAACAAGCCTTTCTTTTTAGAAACTAAACCAAAAAGAATTTTCTGTTTTTCACTCCACCAATCCTTTACGCAGCAGAAGCCACACATCCGGTTCGAATCAATCTCGTTGATTATGAATTTGAGAAATAAGTTCGCACAATTAATGTACAATATTCTAAAGGCCTAAAATACCAGGTTGTTTATGGCGGAGCCTTTAATCCGTATTACCCTTGTCAATGCTTCTCCGTATAAGCCGTTTTAATATAAAACTTTGCTCCGCTCCGCCCAGTAAAGCTTTCAAATTGTCATAAAGGGTGGGATCATTAATTATTGCACCAAGGCTGCCTTCTCCGTTATTTATCTTTTCTGTCAACTCTTTTAAGTTTTCAGTAACTTTACCAAAATCAGAAAGCATCTCTTTATTCTTATTATCATATAGAAATGCATGTAAAAGCCCCTTAGAGTTCCTTATATTACTGACAACACCTTTTACATCTGATGAGATCCCATTGACGTTAGAGAGAGTATCTTTAATTGCACTCCCATAGATTAATTGGTGCGCATCCCCTTCACCATTCTCTATGGCAGCCAGGATATTTTTTATGGACCTGGTACTATCAGAAATGTTATTAACTACCTCGCCACCTACAGGTTCATATATAAATGCGTGAAGTAGTCCACTGCCTGTTTTAATATCATTAAGCCCCTCACTCATCCGTCTTGTCACATCACCAATCAGAGAAAAGAAACCGCTGGATTCAAGGTTGCTTAATCCATTTTTAACAATGCTTAAAACGTTAATACTGTCTTCAAATACATTTGCAAAATCTGTAGGTTCAATACTCTTTAGGGAATCACCATCTTCCGCCATTGGAGCTTTCTCACTACCAATTGTCAGCTCTACAAACGAATCTCCGGTAACAAAGCTGAGCCACTTAATGGATGCAGTGGAATCCTTACGAATAAGGTTACGGATATTATCATTAATCTCCATAACAATCTCAACCTGCTTGGTAGTCAATTCCGGAAAATTAACATCAATTATCTTCCCCACTCCCACACCGGCAAGCCTGACAGGAGATCCAAGCCATAAGCCCTGAACATTAGCAAATGAGGCCTTTAAGGTAATCTTTTTCTGAAAGTATCCCCGTTTACTTCCCACAGTAAATATTATTGCTATAAATCCCACCACTGCGAGAATAATAAATATACCGGTCCTGATTGCTATTTTTTGTTCATTTAGCATAAAGATTCCTCAGGTTTAATTATTAATAGATCCCAATTATGTAAACGTTACTATACTGAAATAGATCATCAAGTTAGTACCAAATTTATAATCATAATCTTAACCCACCCACAACGATTAAGATTATGAGCATAGCTCTTATTTTGACCCTGAAAGGGGCTGATATACCAGCCCAGGGCAACGCCCTGGGACAAAAATACATAAGAATATAGCCCTGTAAGGGCGTAACATATAATGGCTATGAATCGGAGAAATATGTTGCACCCATTCAGGGTGCGTCTTAATGGTTATTATTAAACCCAGGGCGTTGCCCTGAGCTGGTATGTATTACCCCGTTGGGGTATTTTGCATATCTTTAAATCTTTCTATTTTAAATTAATACCAAATTTATAATCATCCTCTTAATCTTGATGACCTACCTACAGCGATTAAGATTAATGCTGTAATAATTTACAACTATTTGCAGTATTACAAATTAAAGTGAAATCTCTATACTATACAGATAGCACCTAAACCTCCTCACAGCTAGCATCTAAAACTCCTCAATATTACCGCTCATAAAATCATTAACAACCTTAAGATTCGATCCCTCAAATTCATGCCATGTACCCTCCATCAATATCTTCCCATCATAGAGCATTGCAATCCGGTCGGTAATCTTCTTTACACTCTGCATATCATGTGTCACAACCATAGATGTTATACCCAACTGGTCACGAAGCTTTAAGATGAGCTCGTTTATCCTCTGTGTATTAATGGGGTCAAGTCCTGTACTGGGTTCATCATACAGCATAATTTTCGGTTCTATTGCAATTGCCCTGGCCAGACCTATCCTTTTCTTCATACCCCCACTCAACTCCGAAGGCATCTTATCCTCAACACCTTCAAGGCCCACCATGCGAAGTTTGTCTGCAACCCGTGCCGCAATCTCCTTCTCTTTCAGACGAAGGTGTTCACGTAATGGATATGCAATATTTTCATAAACAGATAGAGAATCAAATAACGCCGCCCCTTGAAACAACATACCGGTCTGTTTTCTTACCTCCTGCTTCTCATGTTCGCCAAGGATGACAACATCTTTACCAAAGACAAACACCTCTCCCCTATCCGGTTTAAGCAAACCTATCATCTCTTTTATCAGTACACTCTTTCCCGATCCGCTCCCACCAATCAAAGAGACAATCTCCGCCTCTTTCACCTTAAGGTTTATACCGTTATGTACCTTTATGCCATTAAATGACTTATGAACGTCCCTGAACTCAATAATTTCCATAAAAATTATTCACAAATTTGAAAAACAGTAATTAAGTGCCTAAAGTGCCTAAAATTAATAGAATTCTTGCAAATCTCTTTTGGTGCACATAAGCATCCATTTTGCAAACGGTTAAATAACTATGGATGGAAATAGGCGGCAATTAGTATAAATTATATAACATTAGTGCACTTTAGGCATTTTAGGCATTTTAGGCACTTCTCCGCATTATGATGTTGTTAAATCTCCATAAATATGAAACATTTTTACTCAGCAAGAGACTAACCCTACAATATTGATTAGAACCCAAAAACAAGCAGAAATATCTTTGTCAAGAAGAAGTCTGCCGCTATTATGAGAATAGAAACAGTAACAACCGTTATCGTTGCGGATTTACCTACCCCAGTAGTTCCCCCATCCGTACTTAATCCGTAATAACACCCCACAACCGAAATTATGAATCCGAAAAATATAGTCTTACCTATTCCAGTGTAGATATCATGGATAGAAAGGACAAACCAGATAGTATTCAAATAATACTCATAACTTAGATCCAATTCAATTATACCGATAACCAGCCCACCAAGGATCCCCAACACATCCGCAGCCACAGTTAGCATGGGCAACACCAACATGGCGGCAATAATCCGTGGAGTAACTAACTTTTTAATGGGATTTGCCCCCAACGCCCTAATGGCATCTATCTGCTCCGTAACCTGCATAGACCCTATCTCTGCCGCCATACCAGACCCCACCCGGCCGCCAACCATAATCGCGGTAATTACCGGACCAATTTCCCGCACCACAGTTAATGATACTACACTACCAACATAAAACTCTGCCCCAAACAACCCCAGCCCGTATATAGTCTGCAGTGACAATACCATTCCGATAAAAAACGCAATAATACTTATCAGAAAGAGGGACTTCACTCCTATACTATCCATCTCCCTAATGATGAGCCGCAAATTAAACGGAGGAGTAAATATCCCTTTTACGCCGTTGTACGCCAGGATAGTTATATCACCTATGGCAGTAACGATCTTTTTACCGTTTATATTAACAGAAACAAGGAAATCCCTCACACTAACAACCTTCTATATAAAGGAGACATTTTATGTAATTATTCAGAATACAAGAGCCAGAAGCCAGAATATAGCTCCCTCGTTTTCAGTTAACTTTTAAACATTTAAACAGACGACATTAACACGTAGACTTTTTACCCGCCTGTTAAATGGTCTAAATATCGTATTGTTTTTTTTTATTCTGAATTCTGAGTTCTGAATACGCCGAATAGATATCATTTTATTTTATAAACTTAAAACTTCTGACTAACGAATAAAACTCTTCAACGGCACTCTCATATTTACCAATAGGAGCCCAGTAAACGATGTTTAACCCCACTTCTCCGCTCTTTACAACAAACACATTCATCTTTACAACAGTATTACCCACTTTACCGTTTAATACCATATTTACGGCATCTTTACCATCCAGTATCACTTTCTCCTTCTGCAATATCTCTTTATCTTTAATGTCTATTAACAGATGGTTAACCATAATATTTGGACGTAAATCCTTATTATCAATAAAATTTGTGATTATTGCAACCCGTGCACCATTCTCACTATTCTCTAAAAGGAGTATTTGGTCTGAGACATCATCTCTGCTCCACTCATTGCCAGGCATATCAAACTTATATAACACATCTGAAGATATGGTAGCATAATCTCTAACAGTCTGTTGCATACTGCATCCGGCGTAAAGAGACAAACATAAAAGAGAAGCTGCAATAATGTATTTATTCATTACCTTTTAAAATCGTTAAAAAAATTTTATTTTTTTTCTAATAAACTTTGATTGATATCGTTTAACAGGTATATGAGCAACATGAACAACAATTTGGATATTAGAATTAATTATAACTACAAATAAACAAGCAGAAAAAGATAAAAATATCCTGACGCATGATCAGGATATCAGGCCACTTAAAAGAAAAGACGTTTAATCTCCTTTTTTCTCTTCTCTTTTCTGTGGCCTGAATTTAATCACTACATATAACTTTCGAAAAAAGATAAAAGATGTCCTGACATTCAATCAGGTTATCAGGCCACTCAAAAGAAAAGACGTTTTTCTCTCCTTTTTCTCTTCTCTTTTCTGTGGCCTGAAATTTAATCACTACACATATCTTTTGAAAAAAGACAAGAAAATATCCTGACATATGATCAGGATATCAGGCCACCTAAAAGAAAAGATGTTTAATCTCCTTTTTCTCTTCTCTTTTCCGTGGCCTGAAATTTAATCACTACATATAACTTTCGAAGAAAGATAAAGAAAATATCCTGACACTTAATCAGGATATCAGGCCACTTAAAAGAAAAGACGTTTTTCTCTCCTTTTTCTCTTCTCTTTTCTGTGGCCTGAAATTTAATATACTCAAAGTAATCAGAAATTCAACATTTAGAGATTCAGGTTTTGGCTAGAATTGAATTTATTATCACTTTTAGTATAACTATATATAACTATTGCGAATAGCAATATCTAAATTTAATTAGGACCCGTTAAGTGACAAAATTGTTAAGCTATATATATAAATTTTTACTGTATTTCTACGGAATCTTTAATTCAACGTATGCTGCACTCTCTTACTATAAATATTCTCTAAATCTGGCCGGCAAGAGAATATTCCCAAATAATAACCAATTTTTGTCACTACGGGTCTTAATTAAAACAGATGCTCCAACCATTCAGACTGAACTAATTTATAGATCCAACCGCTACAAAAACTACTATCCACATTATTAACTATTTAGGTGAATAGGCTGAAGACTGAAGGTAAAGCCTTTTTACCTTTTGTCTTTAATCTTTTAGCTTCACATTCTACCTAACCACTAAAGTTGTAACATCTAAAACAGTTATAACGCTTTCCGCACGTACAACACACATATGGTTATTAGCCAAATTAACTGCCAACTCACCAGAGCTTCTTAAACCTATACCATCAACTGTTTTGTTTGTCTCGCCATCAATCACTTTAATTGAACTTAAAGAAAATGAATTTGACACATAAATAAGATTAGTTACAGAATTAACCACAATACCAACAGATGTCATAATTTACAAACTGACTTCAAATAGTTATACCGCTAATTACGCTTATACAGTTACTATCTGTATCGGCATTTGCACTTAGAGCATAAACAGTATTAGTATTTCTATTGTACTCAAAGCAAACAGAATTCAATATTTAGTGATTTATGTACTGAGCCAATAGATTACCCCAACCACTAACAACTCCACAGGCAAATAATAAACAGCAAGTAAGAAAAGTCATTTCAGATAAACGACTTTCTTTAACAACGTCATCTGTTACAAAATCTGCGTTCATTGACATATTTACCTCCCACATTGAATCTTTAAATATCCGTATCTATTCAGCTTCCAGTAGTCATAAGCCAGAATTCAGAATAAAGCTTAGTTCCTGGGTTAAATTAGTAAACATTTAAAGTATCTGTTTAGGGTGTATTGCACAACCCGTCTGCTTTCGCATCCACCCCTCTTTCTAGAGGAGATTAATGGCATCTGTTTTTAACCTGTAATTCAATAAAAAAAGATAAATGTTCCTCTACTGACCAAAAGTCCCCTCTAAAAAGAGGGGATTTAGGGGTGTGTTATTAGATTTCGCAGGACAGTTACCATTTAAGTGAAAAAAACAAACTTACATACGTTTTGCCAAACAATTAAATAAAAAATATCGTATTGATACCTTATTCTGAATTCTCTGGCTTCTGAATTACGAACACGCTGAATAGATACAAAGATCCTTGAAATATTAATCTATAAATGTAAAATTACTGTCATTTATTTACCACAAAAGGCGTTTGATTACCACAAAAGGTATACAATAAGTCTGGAAATTTATCTATTTTTAAAGAAAAAGGAGTAGAAATTTATGAGCGAAACCATTATTTATCCTGAAATCAGCACCTTAAGAAAACATGCAGGTTGGATAAAATATGTGTGTGTACACACTCTTTCATTTCAGGTCTGGACAGCAGGAGCCGTTCCCCGCGATGCTGATTATAATATTATTGAAGGACATGAAAACCAGTATAAGGCCGTATTTGATGATCTGGAATCGTGCCTGAACCAGGCAGGCACATCAATATCAAACGCCATAAAGATAAATATCTTTTTACAGGATCTATGTGTATATAATGATTTTAATGTTTGGTACCGGGAAAATGTAGTAAAAAAATATGGAGACAAGGTGCGACGCTGTGTTGCCGTAGGCATAAATGGGCAGGAAACCGTTGTAGAAGTTGAGATCACGGCAGCACTTGAACAAGGTAAATATTATGATATGTGTGTTGACGAATTAAAGAAAAGGATATCATAATGTGGTAAAGCCGCAACCAGATTGGGAATCCAGAATGCAGGAGACAGAATTCAGAATAAAGCATAGACTTATAATTATGCTTGCTGGAGCAGTCTTATAGACTGCTCCAAATGTTTCTTAGTGAGTATTGTGTTTGCAGATTATAATACTTTTACGGCTATTTAAGGTTTTCAAGTTTAAAGAGAGATTTGTAATTAGAAATATCTCCAATGCATTACCTAATCTTCCCACTCCAATTGACGTATTTCAAGCTTGATAATCTATTTTATAACGTCAATACCGCATCCGGGCCACGATTGTATTGATTAACTAACAGTCATAAGTTAATCTTGCACACGCCGTACCTTTCCCCTTATATTTCATGTGCTTAGAACCATTTCTTCAGGTTTTCCCTGCAATCCCGATTTTTATATTGATTAACTATTGCCTCTATACCACATAAAATTAATTAATATAAAAATATCTAAGATAACTTCTTAAACTATTGCCATGTAAAACATATTGCATTTTTCGTTTACACGAGTTATGATAAAGTTGAACATAAACTATTTATTATTGAGGTAATATTATGACTTCACAAAATGTAAATGTCAGAGTAACAGGTGAATTACGTGATCACCTTGATCAGCAAACAGGTACACACGGTCTGTATGAAAATTCCAGTGAGTATATTCGTGATCTCATACGGCATGATATTAAAGATAAGAAAAAAGCATGGTCATGGCTTAAAGAAAAACTGGAACCAGCACTAAGAGCTGACGAGAGTCTTTATAAAGCTGTTTCTGCCGATGATGTTATTGACCGTAACAAACAAAACCAGTAAAACAAATGCCAACGTACCGTTTTTATCCAACTGCGGATCAGATACAAGATGAGATATGGCGTTACACTTTTAATCGCTGGGGAGAAGCTCAGGCGGATAAATATATACGTAAATTGCATCAACATCTACAACAGCTTGCTAATAAGGATATCTTCTGGAAATTACTACCAGGTGATATTGTTGTACCATCTGACATTGATATAAAAGTTTATATGAGTCACTACGTGCGACATTATATATTTTTCCGTGAGTTTGCAAATAGTGATATTGGTATTATGAGTATATTGCACGATGCTATGGACATACCTGTACGACTACGTGAGGACTTATTGCGAATCGAGAAAAAAGAATGAACGTAAGAGAAAGAGCTACAGAAATCATTGCACAACACGACAAATCGCTATTTAATGATGAGGATTGGCGTACGTTTTTTGATATGTTGGAAAATCCTCAGAAACCAACAGTGAGGATGAAAAAGTCTGCCAATAAATACAAGATGATAATTGCCGCGAATAATCTTTGCAATTATCAATATAAAAAATAGTAAACCTCTTTGGGTGCACTAAATAAAGAAACAAAACCGTTAAGACATGCCAAATCCAAACCACCCCAAAAGAGGTTCAACCATTAAAGTTGATCCCATTAAAACCAAAAAAGACATAAACCTTATTAAAGCGTATCTTGCCAGGAAACCTATGGATCTGGCGCTCTTTACCTAGGAATAAATAAAAACCTTCGTGCCAGTGATTTATTGTCTATAAAAGTAAAGCAAGTCAAAGAGCTAAAACCTATGGATGAAATAATTATAGCACGGAAAAAGAAGACCGGCAAATCAAGGCGTATCAATCTAAATAAGGCATGTATTGAAGCAACAAAAAGTTGGCTCGGTTCCAATCTGGGCAAAAAATTAAGTGATGATGATTTTCTCTTCACTGGAAAACGAGGAAGCGTCATAGGTGTTCCGGCTGTAAATCTGAAAGTCAAAAGATGGTGTGCCGCTATAAGGCTAAATGGTATTTATGGTGCACACAGTACATGTATTTTCTCGCATAAAATATACTTATTGTTGTTAAATTATCACATTTAATCAGCGTTGTCCGGTTAGGTATTTGCTTGGCAGATATAGACGCTAACATCCAGTGCCTAAAATGCCTAAATTGCCTAAAATGAGCTAAAATTATAGAAATTGATTTATTATTAATAAAAAAACAACATTATTAACTTTAGCCACTTTAAGTAATTTAGGCAATTTCTTACACGATGATATTGGAAAATGTTCATTAATATGAAACATATTTACACAGCAAAAAGCTAACCGGACAATGCTGACATTTAATGTACTTTTGATTCTAAAATCTTGGTAGCGTTGTCAATAAGAGACCTGAAAAAAGCTATCCAGAAATAGTATTTTTAATAATTATAGATATCCAAATAATGCTTAATATAAAATATATTGTTTATCGCTTAATATGTTTGCTTGTAAAATTATCAATAAGATAACCAGACTAAGTTTTTATTGATTCCTTTAACCACTTAAATATCGCTGCCATTATAAGTTCGTCAAGCATCGAAACCGTTATAATAATAAGCAAGGCGAATCTTTGTCACATTAAGCACACCTGATGTCGACCACTTCCCCACATTAGTTCGGGTATTTACCGTTCTTATTAATCTTTCAACCCGGCTTGTCGTTTTACCATTTAACCTATTACTTATTGCTGTAAACATATCATGTTCTGCATTTTTTAAATACTCAGCGCTATGTTTATATCCTTTATCTATACACAACGCGATAACTGCTTCCAATCGCTCTTTCTTAGATTCCACCATCCCATCTATAATTTTATCATCATCAACAAGGGTACGTATTGCACTGATCTCCATTACCTCTGCCAATATCTTCTTCCAATCATCTGATTTTCTTTTTACTTTGTCCTTCCACAATGTATACTTTAACTGGTGAGGGATATGCCACAAACATCTTTGAAATAAAACATTTACATTGTCTTTTATACTCTTGAATATTTTTGCATCTCCGTCTGTCACAAGTAAAAATGACTTAAATTGCTTCATTGCTTTTATACTGCCTTTGAAAAGCCCTTTCCAATCACTATTATAGTTACCAATGTCAACCCCGGCGACTCGTATACCTCCGGATTTCTTTAACTGAACGAAAAACCTTATTTCTTTGCCTCTTTTCTTTATACCTTTTATCGCTACCCCTGTTCCATCGGCTTCTCCATGGGCTAGTTCATTTGGATCAAGACTGAAATCTATTTCTTTCGCTGTTTTCTGTACGGATTTCCATATCGTCATCTTATCTATTGTCCATCCAAACATGCACAACAGTTTTTCTGCCACACGATAAGACGTTAATGATCCTATTAAGCCCAAACGCTTATATGTTTCTGGCGGGATTCTCTTCATGGGCTCTATACCTAAAAGCTTTCTGGTTAAACTGAATTTATGATTACAACTCTTACATTGCACTTGTAATTGATGTAAGATTGCCCAATAATATATCGCCAATATCTTTGTCTCTTTACCATGCCTTGTCTTCCATATAAACTCACTGTCGTTACTACATCTATCACAACTAAATGGCTTTACTCCTAAACTCATATAGTGCTCTGCAAATCCTAATAAGGAATTTCTCATAAATTCACTTAATAATTGCTTTACCAGACTTCTAAATGCTCCTACTAATGTCATTAATAAACAGTCTTTCAACTCTACTTTAAATTGACAATCAAATCCTATTGATATACAATCGGTTTTCATGCGCCCTCCTTTTTTCTACATTGGATATTTATTACTAGTCACATATATACTATCCAATGGGAGGGCCTTTATCTACTCAAGTCTCCTTTTTTCTACTCTATCAATCTTTTTGCTGTTAAACGCGGTTACGAATCATGAAACAAAAGATATTGTATTGATACAGTGATATAACAAATAACAATTACAGATCAAAGATATAGTCCGATCTGTCACATATGGGGCACAATGCACAACTAATTCGATACTATAAAAAGCAGTTAATGCACAATATGAACTTTGATTCCATTATTTGAAATGATGCATTTACAGACATACCATACCAAATCCTCCAGATTAGAACATATCCTCAAAATTAATTAAACAGACAGAATGAATGAGTTATAGATCTAATTTTGAAACATATTCAATATATTTCATGTCATCTAATATAATGTGGCGTAACCACCATTTCTTGAGGAAGGTTAATATTTCTTTTATAGATACAGCCTTGTTTTTATGGCTATCAAACATTACCGAAGTTTTAATTAGTAAGGCGCGGTGTATCTGTCGGTGCTTCTCACACTCCGGATAAGAAGCATATTTCATTAATGTTTCTTCGTATCTAAGATGTGTTTCAAGTATGATTCTTATTCTTATAATTGCTTTCTTAAGAGTTTCTTTATTAGGGTAGGTATATATGATTGAATGTAGATCATTCATTAGTTTAATAATTTGTTTATGCTGGACATCCAATGCGGTATTTGAGACTGAATAAATTGGGCTCCACTCAATAAAATGACTCATTCTATAATTTCTCCTAAATTCTATTTTCCGTTCCGTCAGAAAAGAGATCACTGCGTCCCTATAACTGAAAGATATAAACGTTAAAATAGTCCCTATATTAAAGCTAAAACCTTTTGCATACAGAAAAAAAGAAAGAAAATAATAAACAGCATTCCTAAAATGTGCAACTTTTTATTATCCCATATGTTACTACAGCTGTCAATTAGGGGTTTCCCTGATTTTTTTGTACGGAATAACCTTACAGGATGTAGTGATATTCCTTACAACATTGTAAGGTGAAGAAGATATTTAAAACCATTGTCATTCGCACAATACCCATTTATCTTATACGTGCTCGATATACTTCGACAGTTTTAAAACCCAATTTCACAATTTTACATACCTGTTGTATGTTAACCATACTCTTTATATATGCGTACAATATGTCTACAATCTATTTTGGGACTGTAACACCAATTTGGAAACAGAACATATTGAAAAGAATACTTGCACATGAAAATGGAAATAGAAGAGAAGGGGTAAAGCAATACCTGTGCCCCAGAAGAATCTTGATATTGATGAGGTTTTTCTAACTATCTTTAAGAGAGCATACAGCAGCGGATCTGATGAAAGGAGAGGTAAGGATGTATAAACTTAACGACAAGTGGAATTAAGACATTATGGTTTAGAAAGATTTTAAAGCCCGCGGTAATATTATTATAGAATTGTAGAAATGTGGTTATAGTATTTAAAGAATACATATGTGAACTGTATTTGGTAAATATTTTAGGCAATGAAAATTATATCGCAGTTCAAGATATAGAATCTCCATGTATAATATGCCATACCTCTCATATAGAAATAAGAAAAAAGGAAAAGTTTAGAATCTGTTGATTTTCGCCATAAAGAGCCCGAAAAACAAACAGACTAACTTAATGGTGCATAGATTAGAAATTTCATAACATATAAGTACCCTTTATCCCCACGGGCTATCAAATGTTTCAGATAAATCCTTGAACTCTTTTTCTGCCTTTGAGGCCCTTTCGTACAGCATGCTGTTTTTTATTCCAAATGCTATTGACGGAGCTAATTTCTCCAGCAATTTGGTATGTTTCTTTTCATAATAGTTTAATTTTATGCATCCAAAATTTATGCTGCCCATTATGCTGTCTTTATATTTTAAAGGGTATGCCATGCGTGACTTTATACCGTCTTTATCATATATTTTATCCGTATCTGTCGTGCCCTGTGATGTATCACCTATAATAACAGCATCACCTGTTTCTAAAACTTTTTCCAGTATGCTACCAATTAAAGGAAAATGGCTCTTCTCCGGCATCTTTTTTGACAATGCGCCCTTTGTCTTTGTAATAGCAAAGTTTATCACCACATCACTTTTATTTTCAAGCAGAACAACACTTACCCTGTCCCACTCCATTAACTTTGAAAGTTCATCAAATATAAAATGGTCGACCTCATTAAGGTTAAGGTTAGAGACCAGGATCTTATTTATATTACCAACTACCTCGTTTTCCAATTTTTCGTCCAGCTTTTCCGTATTTTCAACTCCAAATGCCAATGAAGGAGCTATTTTCTCCAACAAACTTATGTGATCCTCACCATAATAATCAGGACTTTTACATCCAAAATTTATGCTCCCAATGATCTTGCCTTTAAACTCCAGAGGAAAGCCAAGCCTGGAGCGAATCCCACTTGCAGCATAAATGGCATCAGTCTCGCCCCTTGACGAAACAGTATCCTTAACAATATAAGGCTTCCCGGTTTTTACGATCTCATCCAATAGACTACCGCGAAGCTTAAAATGCTTCTCTTCCGCCATTTTTTTTGTCAATATTCCTGAATCTTTATATTCATCTTTTGTAAGTGCAAAGTTCACAACCCCGTCACCTTTATCTTCAAGCAGCACAATACTAACCCTGTCCCATTCAATCATCCTTCTCAGTTCATCACATATATTATGGTAAACATTCCTTATATCAAGATTTGATACCAGGATTTTATTTATATTTGAAACTATATCTTTTTCAAGTTCCTCTTTTTTATTAACATGCATATCCCTTATTACACCGTCTATCCGCACGGTTTTTCCACTTGTATCAGTTACCAGTGAACTTGTTATACCAACAAGGTGTATTCTTCCATCCATCGTTTTGCATTGAACATCAAATTCCGCATCACCAGAGGAGTCTTTGTTACTTGCAAACCATTGTGCGAAATCATTCGTATCTGCAAAGTGGCTCTTCATTGACACACCTATAACATCAGCCTGGTTATTATATCCAAGAATTTTTGCACCCGCGCTGTTTATAAATATTATCTTGCAATCCTCCGTTGGTTCACACTGAAATATTGCTATTTTTAAAGAATCAACAAGAGGTTTTACCGAATCATTTGGTTTTAATAGGTTTATTTCCATAATCTTTTTTTGTGTTTAAACACATTTTTAGGTTTCAAAAACTATTATACCAACTAAGGTGAAAGGAATTTCTAACCCCTATTTTAAAACATTATTTGAAATATGTATATAGTATTTTATGCAGATTTCAAATGATTTTTATCTGTTTTTATCTATTTTTGTTTTGTCGCTTTAGTTATATGCCCAAAGGGATCTAGCTGATTTAAGTTTTTATCTGTTTTTATTTAGTCCAATTTATTTTTATTGTGAGGTACGACGAGAGTACGACTTAACTTTTAGAGAAAGAGGTTTAATATGAATAGCACTGAAATTATCAAGACTGCTCAGATGGAGCAAAGAATTGACAAGTTTATCCAAACCGTTGATAGCATGGAAGACCTTGTAGAGGCAGAAACCTTGGATGCAATTAAAGGACTTCTGGAGATGTCCACTATACGCAATTGGGGTTTGCTTGTCAAGATGGTGTTTGACCAAATGAAAGGGCAGATGGCAGCTAAAAGAGTTCTGAGGATTTAAGATTATATCACAAACTGGTTCTTTTAGAAGTAATGTTATTTATTGTATGTTTTTTTGTTGCCTATAAATCTGGTTATGCTAAATGTGTGGAAGGAGATTGTGAAAATGGCTTTGGGATTTATATTTCTGATAATGGCACGAAGTATGTAGGTGAGTGGAAAGATAATAAAACGAATGGGCAGGGAACTCTTACATTGCCTGATGGTGAAAAGTATGCAGGTGAATGGAAAGATGATAAAAGGAATGGACAGGGAACTGCTACATTTTCTAATGGCAGGAAGTATGTAGGCGAATGGAAAGATGGTAAAAGGAATGGACTGGGGACTCTTACATGGCCTAGTGGTAGCAATTATGTAGGTGAGTGGAAAGATAGTAAAATGAATGGGCAGGGAACTCTTACATCTTCTGATGGCATGAAGTATGTAGGTGAGTTGAAAGATAATAAACTAATTGGGAAAGTAACAAAAATAGAGCAAGAGTAGGCGGAAACAGAAAAAGCAGTACTAGAAGATTTTGGTGCTAAAGGTCTATCTGATATAATAGAAAACAATTTCAGACTAGGCATTTTGTCATCAAGAAGCTCTCTAAGGTGTAGATAATCATATCCATCCACTAACCACTCAACGTTAGCTTTAATTGTGTGTATATTCCCAACTAGCACAAATATTTTATATGCTTTATCCGTCATCTTTATTTTAGCAATTAAGCTATTTGCCATATATTGATCTCTGCTTATTTGTGAAGATTCGAATAACCTTGGCGGCATATCCATTGCTATCACTTTTATGCCTGATTGCTTGGCGGTAGCAATGGATCTCAGCTGAAAGTATAGAAGAGCTGAACCGTGTGCTAATAAAAGTGTCAAAAGAATTGAAAGTGGAAGAAGTAATTATAGAGGATCAGCGTGTATCACCTCTATTCGGTGTTTATCCCTCAATCGAACTCTCTCAGCTATACCAGTCCGATCGCATCTTACGAAGCTGCACCATTCGCTTTATGCTACGGCCTGCAGTTTTGGCCAGCACCCCTGGCTAAGTACGACCTATGTTCCACATAAGCCTTCTCGGTGCCGTGTCAGGGCAAGTTCAGCTATCCTCATAACCATCAAAAAAGTTTGCAAGAAACGCATAAAACAAACCTACGCATATAAGGGGGAAACCCCCACTCACGTAGGAAATGATGCAGTGGGCTAGCCAGCTGTCAAGTGAACTTTCAAGAGATAAATTATGCGCAAATATACCTATTATAAAAAATACTGTTCCACAGTAAACAAAATACTTTCCTGGTGACCACTTTGTGATTATATCAAGTTTCGAATTGCTTGCTTTTTCTGGCTTTAAATCTTTTCGGTCTTTATTCTCTCTTTTACATTGTCTGATGTAGAGAATTGCAGGTGGTATAAAACAAATTAAATACAGCCAAAAAAATTCGCCGCCATAATAATCTACAATCCGAGAAATTGTTTCCCCTATAGATTCACCATCGCCATATGCATCATAATAATCATCCATTTATCCAATCCTCTTTTTCTCTGTCATATTGAGACACAAACTCCGGGTCTTTACCACTTTTGCTGATAGAAAAACAGCCGAAACATTAAATAACCCTTATAGTATAATGTTATTTTTGATTAAAACATTAACATTATACTATAAGTGGTTTATTCAATGTCAGCGACTGTTTCTCTAAATGGATTATACCAATTTCCTGATTGGGTAGTAGATAATATTAATCTTGATTTTAAATTAAGTATAGGAGAAGTAGTCCTGCGGCCAGATGCACGAAAAAGAGTAAATAAATGCCCCTGCTGCGGGCATCCAATGGGTGCGATGCGAGTTGTTGAGCGTCAAGTTTTAGACCTTCCCCTTGGCACGATTAATAAGATTAGTATCCGCTTTTCTAGCTCGCAGGGAAAATGTTCCCAATGTTGTCATTTTCACACTTTCTTACCCGCAGGAATCGAAAGCAATAGTCGGGCAACGGATCGACTTAAAATTTATGTTAGTAGGTTATGTCGATTTATGCCAGTAAATAAGGCATCAAGCTTTTTTCCCATTTCAGATAATACAGCTCGACGTTGGGATAAAGACGTTTTGCAGAGGACCTTGCCATTACCATCGCTGGATGGTATTTCAGCAATACTGATTGATGAAACGAGTATCGGAAAGGGTCATGAATACTTAACGGTAGTACTAAATGCGACGACAGGAGAAGTTCTTCATCTTGCAGAAGGCAAACGGAAATCCAGCCTTGAAGGTTTTTTTGAAAAGCTGTCATCACAGCAGAAAGCAAACATAAAGGCAGTTGGCATAGATCGAAGTGGCTCATACCAATCGGTGGTGAAAGAACAAATACCAGAAGCAGATATTGTTTATGATAAATTTCATATTGTTTCAAATTACAACGATGTTATTGATGAAATCCGCAGAGAGGAATGTCGTCAGGCAGAAGAAGATGAAGATAAAGCATTCATAAAGGGACAACGTTTTAACTTATTCAAGAATCCATGGAACCTTAAATTTGAAGCAAAGAAATCATTACAAGAGCTTCTGGCGATCAATGAAAATTTACATTCTGCTTATGTACTAAAAGATGCGCTGAAAAATTTGTGGACATATACATCCATCGCATGGGCAGGGAGATATCTAAATAAATGGATAGGATGGGCA
>JAIQZO010000056.1 GCA_021777055.1 Candidatus Anammoxibacter sp.
TATTCACTTTTTCTTCAGTACTTATCCTTTTACGCTTCTTCTTAGACATTTCTTTCTCCTCTAAATTACTATTATTTCTTAATTCATATTATAGCTTATTTAGATTTGAGAAAATTTTGATTCCGTCTGAAGCAGAACAGTTCATTCAAACTCCATTTCTAATTTAACTTATTTAATA
This sequence comes from Candidatus Anammoxibacter sp., assembly GCA_021777055.1. Taxonomy (GTDB): domain Bacteria; phylum Planctomycetota; class Brocadiia; order Brocadiales; family Anammoxibacteraceae; genus Anammoxibacter_A. Next base: position 179 of record JAIQZO010000056.1, read on the forward strand.
GCTCAATTTTCATTAGTTCGTTGTAACTTTCTCGTGTTTCCCATGGAATAATGTTAATTGGGGCTCATATAGCACCAGTGGCAATAGATATTATGCTATATATAGCTTATGATATTGGCTAATTTCAATCGGACCATACTGGACTTTTATTTTAGTACAAGTTCATTTTTGAAAACCGTTCGGTCCTCCATCATTCTGCAATATGTTCATCACCTTTGCGGGTAGCTGAAGTACTCTGCCTTTCGTTGGTGAGGGATTTAAGTTGTCTGGGACTTAGCCATTCTAAAGCTCTAGACTTGTCAAATGGAACGATTGCGTTAATTTTAGTTAGTTGCATTGCAGTTAGACCGGATAGTCCTTGAAGAACTTTCCACTCCTGAATCTGTTTCTTCTGATCCGACGCTCTAGCTTTACGATATCTAAAAGCATCTAATCTTTCGGTTGGAATCCCATCCGGGGCAATAATTACCTTGCTATCACTGTATACTTTCTGACCACATTTAGCACGGACTGCCTTTCTAGCAAGGACATCGAAGGAAATTAAATCTTCATTGTATTTAACTAGCGTTACCTCACTGTGACCTAGCCAACCTGCTTCAGTAGAAATAACCCCTTCAATCTTCCCGAGTTCTACTTCCCCGGTCCAGAAACAAGACATTGCAAATGCTGCCACAGGATAATTTTCTGAATTGCTTTCTTCGGCCAAGGCTATTAGGTATTTAGGAACTGAACGTTTTAAGACTTTCAGGACATCTATCATACGGGAAGCAACACCACCTGTAGTCCAGATGCGGTCCTTTCGTGGAACAATATCGTCGCCTTCGGCACTTAAAAATCTAATAACTTGATAGTTCCACGCCGGTTCTTGAAACCTTTTAAGAAGTTCCTCGTCCTTCCCTCCATCCCTATTGTTGTAAACAAGTACAGGATAAAATTCATCCTCAATTGCCTCTACGAGTAAAGGGTTTGTCAATACGTCACCTCCGAATTTCTTACAACCTGAACAACCCGGGACTTCCTGAAAAAGGACTAACACTGGTTTGCCGGTTTTAGAACTCTTCTCAAGAGCGGTATCAAGATCACGACCCCACTGTACGGAACCGATTTCAATAGGATTTTTTCCTGCTCCCGCACTGTACTCTACAAGACCTATAACCAAAAATATCAATATTACAACTACTTTCATTTCTTATATTCCTCAAAAAAGGTTCAAACATTACCATAGGCATTAATCTTTCCCTTTGCTTTTATTGATGTCAGTTTTTCTGATTTATTCTCTAACAGAGTGTGTAAAATCTTATTTTCTAATCGTTTGCGAATTTATACTTTATTATCCTTATGGCATATCCGTTATTAGCAAAAGATTCTAAGGCTGCAGAGAGAACAGCTACTTTTACAGAACCATCTTTATCAAGCAAAAAAGCACCGTGGTTAAATGAAGTAAGTATATTGGCATAACTTTAAGTAAAGTGGCATAAAATCTGACGCAGTTTCAACTTTAATTTTCTCACTATTATAAAGATCATAATCATTAAAAATGCTACGTTCTTGTTCCAAAGCTTCTTCTGGATTGAAACCGCAGTCTTATTTGCTAATTTTGAAATACTACGTAAACTTTCTCCAATAAAGTCTGCAATCTTATCTTGAGAGTAATCTCCAATGGAACGAAGATCAAAAACCATCTAAGGTACCATTCCACTCTTCCACTTAGATGCAAAAAGAATAGAAATCCCCTGTTGTGTCTTTCTATGGTAGCTAAAATTTGAAATACAGTTTTGCGTGTATACTTAACCATCTTCTAACAAATCGTCAGGTATATCAAAACTTTCTATTACGTTTCTTAAGTTTCTAGAATTAGATCGCGGTGCGACAGCATCAACCCCCATACCTCTTTTGGCAAAACCTTTCCATATTTCAGGAAGATCTTCAGGGTTTAAAGCTGTTACAGCACTAACGATTGCGTCGCGTGCCTCAATATAAGTTGGGCTAGAAGGAGTAATTTTTAGCCCACCAATAACGTATGTAAGCATCCGTCGTTCAGCTTCTGCATGTTCATGTTTATTAACAAGATTAACAAATACTTCCCATAACGCAGAGCACCACACTTCACCTGCATTGTGAACTTCGTTGTTGCTACGGCGACCAGATAACGCATCTGGATTACGAGGAACTTCGCTTGTTCTTGGTAAAGCAACACCTCTGCTTATATGCTTGAAAGTAAGAGGATTCTTTGACATATCTGTTGTGTAAGGATAACGCCTGATTGAGAAATAGTAATTATCTATAGCCCTTTCAGATAAAAGGAAATCAGGCCATCCACCTGCTGCGTATACTCCATTTTCAAAGTCATCTGAACTCTGCGATGCCATACTTAAGGCAAAGAAATCTCCCCAACCCTCACCCATTGCCCCCCCTTGATTGTTAAACAATCCGGATCCATCACCCACAAGGCGATTGGTAATATAATGTCCCATCTCATGAAAGGTAATAATGGCTTCATGGTTACTTGTGCGGCTCGGTACATCGGGGAACTCTACGCTACGAAATTCAAACATATGCATTAAAGGGCTTCCACCATCTGCACCTGTCGACATAAATGCATTATTTACCCCTCTAAAATCATTTCCTAACGCAATAATTGGATCACCACCTAGTCCACCACGCCCATAATTATCCTCTTGTGCATTTCCTGACGCCTCGTCAAAGCCAGCCTCATACCATCTGTCATGAAGCCAATTAACATGAAAAAACATCCCTACTACGCTACTTTGTAGATTTACCGGATCATCGGAATTTTTACTATGGTCATAAACATAGTCAAAAGCACCAGGCTCACTGATTTCGCCCATAACATCACCGCGAGAAGGATTAAATCTATCAAATCTTTTTAGATTAGCAAAGGCAAAACAGTTGTTCCCACTCGTAGTTTCCGCATCTGGAGGAAGCCAAGGATCGCCATCGAGAAGGCTTTCTATTTCTATAAGTTTTTCTTGAATTGTTGGCGCCTGAAAACCATCTGTCTCCCCTGTAGGGTGCGGTGTACCAGGTGCGGGGCCATCCTCTGGTCGAAATATTTCGTCGCCAGTGTTGTATACTCTGTATTTAAACGCTTCTGAAGCAGTAAGATTTTTCCTAAATAGTAGTTGGGCTTTTTCATTTGATTCTCTGATATAGCTAAACGCGGGATAATTATCAAACCATAATTCCATGTAATACCCTGGAATGAAAACCTCTCCACCTAATGGAAATATTACGTCTTTAACCCTAATCAAACGTTGAAATTGCAGACTTTCTTTTTTAGACCAGGATTTGAATTTATAAAATCGATACTGCCCCTCGGTTTTTATATAATGAAAATCAGAGGCTTTTAAAGAAATATTTGTCAGGTCAAATATAGATTTTACTATAGCCCTTTCTGTAAAAGTACTGTTAACAACTGGGTTTAAACCTGAAAAAGAATCGGTCCCACAAAAAAATTGTCCGGATAAAGAAACTACTCGTCTATCTTTATTAAAAGCAATAGAAGTTTCAGAGCCAAACACATCTACGCCATTTATACGTTGAATCAAACGGGTCACATTTAGTCCTTTACTGCTAACTGATTTCACTTTGATATTTTCCATATCTGTGTCTGACAAATCCCATAGTCCCTTAAGTTCTTTAATGAGGCGAATGCCGTCTTCACGGGGCAAATCAATTGATGGAAGATCTAATCTCACGTCTGCTTTTTGAATCGATATTAAACGAGGACGCAAGGTTGCAATATCTAAGTGCACTTTTATCCACTTTTCATCCATACGAGGATCTAACTTTTTTGCGATTGCTCTCTGAATATTGTAAGAATTTCTAAAATTTTGATTATAACGAGCATGAAAATTCGCAGGAATCTCCTGTCTATCTCCCACTATTTGCGCATTTGCAATGCTACTAAAAAGTAAAATAAGGATTGTTAAAAGAAAACCATTCTTCATAATCTTTCCCCTGTACAGTCAAAATAAAAAAAATATCAGTGATTTCAATAATATAACTAGCTTATTGTTTTTCAACAAGTATTTTGAATACTATATCAATAATTAGATTGCCCACATACACATTTTACACTTACTTAATATCCGTCTTCCTCTTACCTCTTCCGCCAGAACGCGCATCTCTAATTACAGTAACATCATTGGACCCTTTATTTACAACATAAATAATACCTAGTCTGGAATTAATTCCTATAGCAGAAGGTTTCTGCCCAGTTTTTAATTTAGTAAAAATTGTATCTGTAGAACCGTTTATGACCGTCACATCATTACTATCAGCGTTAGCAACATAAATCCGGTTGCTTGACAGACTAACGACAATTCCTACAGGGGCTTTACCTACCACTATCTCTTTAATAACCTCATTTGTTTCAGAATCAATAACTGTTACATAGTCTGAGTTCCGGTTAGCCACATACACTTTTTTTGTTTCAGGGTTTACCGCAATTCCACCTGGGCGCATACCAACGGGAACATCTGCAACAACGTTACCCTTGTCATTCAAAACACTAACGTCATTACTACTACCGTTAGTAACATAGATAAAGTTAGTACTGTTATCAATGACTATCTGCTCCGGATTACTACCCACGACAATTGTGTTTTCCACCTCATTGTTTGATCCATTTATCACCATAATTTCATTACCTATTCTATTGGCAACATAAATCTTATTATTCTCTTTATTAACTGCAATACCATCTGGAGCACCTCCAACGTTTATAGTTGATATCAATTGTTTAGATTCCTCATCATAAACAGCAACCGTACCACTAGAAAAATTAGCGACATAAATCCGATTTGTTTCAGAATTTAACGCCAGATTTATGGGACCATTACCAAGTTCAACTGTTCCGCTTACAGCATTATCGTTGCCATCAATCACATGCATTTTGTCGCTCAAGATACTAACGACAAAAAGATCATTAGTATCTTCATTTACAGCAACACCTTGTGGGCCATGGTTTAACCGTATAGTTTCTACTATACCAGCTAGATCACCATCAATAACGTCAAGACTGTCATTATCCCTGTTTGCCGTATAAACCATATTTGTTTCAGCATTAACCACTATTCCAGTCACACCGCTACCAGATGGCACAATAGCAGCGATTGATATATTTGTATCGCCATCAACAACATCAATTCTATTGACAAAGGGATTGGTTATATAAACAAGGTTTTTCTCTTCGTTTACCACTGTAAAGAAAGAATGATCTTCAATAGTTATGAAATCAACCACCTTATTTGTTGCGCCGTCAATAACCGATACATTATCATTTACTTCAGCCGGGTTGCATACGTAAATGGTATTCGTAACAGAATTCACAGCAACACCCATACAATCAAGACCAACATTAACCTTTTCCACTTCCGTATTGGTATCTCCTGAAATCACACTCAATGTACTTTCCATCATGTTTGTTACGTACACCATGTTTGTTACCGTATTAACTGCAACCGCTACAGGCCCCATTCCCACTGGAACCCTTCCAATAATCCTATCACGTCTGCCATCTATTACCGCAACATCACCACTACGAAGATTTGTCACATATATCCTATTTGTCAAGGGATTAACCTCAACTCCAGATGGCCTTTCCCCAACAAGCCTAATCTTTTTGATAACCCTATTTATTCGAGTATCAATTACCGAAACATAATTGCTTAGCAGATTTGTAACATACAGCCTTTTTGTCGTAGGATTAAATGCCGCATTTTGCGGTTCGTCACCAACATTAACCTCAGTAATGACCTTATTTGTATTACAATCTATAACTGTAACACTATCACTTTTCTCATTAACCGTATATAAAACATTTTTTTCAAAATCCATTGCAAGACCAAAAGGAAACCTTCCTCCTCCGCCTCCTGGAATTAATTTTATCGTTGACGTTACAAACGAACGAATTCCAAATAGATTTGACCTCTCAATTTGAACATTAAGTTGATCCGAAACAACAGGCCCTGCACCAACCAGGAATAAAAGCAAAAGAGAAGAGATAACCAGTGAGAATTTATAACGCAAATGTTTAATTTTAAACATGTTTTCTCCTATTTACCAAACTTACTATTTCGTACTCTATACTAACTATTTAGATTTAAATTCTTAGTAGAAATGGGAAAAAATTTATAAATTAGTACTAATCTACTTTGAATCAACCACATACAATTTATATTAAGAGATGAGAATTCCGAAATAGAATGTATTTAATTAAAAAAATTCTGCTTTGAAAATATTTTCAAAGCAGAACTAAAAAATAGAAGTAGAAGGGGATATAAAGATTACTCAACCCTTATTACACCCAACTGTCCGGCCATTGCACTACGATGTGGGAAACGCCCAAGAAGTAATCTCTCGGCAAGGTACTTACTCCTGGATCAGCCTTTCTGCCTCCGTTAGAATCATTACCTTCAATCTCAATGTTAAACTTCATGCAGACATTCATAGAAATAACGTTAAAGAGGGTTTTTATACTTTAATTCAATAACATTGCTTGTCTAAGGGGAACAATGATTTCGCAACTTATCGAACAGTTAAGTAAATTAAAAAAAAACACCTGTCCTAGCAATAATGCCAAGACAGGTATTTTAATAAATCTACTAATAATATTTACATTGTATTAATTTGTAGCGGCAAATGGAAAAGTGGCATCTTGAACAAGTATTGCAGTAGAACCATCATCAGTTCTAAATGTAATCATACCGTTCACAGAATCCAAACCAAACTTAAATTTAAAAAGTGCTTGTCCTAATGCATTAGTGGTTTTTGATACTGGTTCCACTATAACAGTCCCTGATCCACTAACAATAGCGTTAACATTTACACCTGAAGCAGGTAGTCCGTTTGGATTTCTAACTGATACAAGAACGCTCTGCAAGAAGATAGACTTTCTAAACATTTGTGGGACAGTGTTTACAGTAACGCTTTCAGGTTCTTCACCAACTCGAATAACTCCCCATTGCCCAGCCATTGCGCTACGATGTTCTGATACACCTAAAAAATAGTCACCTGGAAATATGCTAACACCGGGATCTGCCTTACCATCACCATTAGTATCATTACCTTCCAGCTCAATGTCATAACGCATCCCAACATTCATTGAAATAACACTTACACTCCTTGTGCCTACAGTGTCTGATTCTACACCCCAACGATGTCCGTTAACTGTGAAAGTACGGTCCTCAGAACCGTTAGCGTATATCAAACGAATTCTCGTTGGTGTTCCAGGTTCTGCATGAAAAACCAATCCTTCATTAACGTCTACAAACGGCGGACCATCTCCTGAAATACGGTAATTAATTCCTCCCAGGAAATTTTTCTGAGGTCTAAGACTTGATTGAAATAAAATTGACGCCTCATGCATAATTATTACAAATTCTCTAAATTTACCATCCGGTGTTGTTATATCAGCAACCACATCACCCATAATACCACCTTCAGATATCCAGCTAGCGCCCTCCGGTTCTACAACAATTGCCCCGAAAAGACCTTCATTCAGATCATTAACCGGATCAACAAGACTAGAAAGATAAACCGTACCAAGTTCTTTTTCCTGTGTTCCTGAAGCAGTTCCAGCCCAGCCTATGACACCACCAGAAGTCCCTGCATCAGGATGAGCCAGATCATAAATAGTCTGTTTTGATGCTAACCATCGATATGTTACTGATCCAGTAGGATCTTTTGAAAACGATCCAACTGTCTGGTCACTACCTCCGTTATCCAGGTTTTTACCAACATTTACACCATAATTGATTTTAGGATCTCCTACTAACAGACCAGCAGTTAATCCAACCCTTCTATCTACATTATCAAGTTTATGGGGATGCAATGTAACTTCTATACATTCTCCAGAAACAACACGCAAAACTAATGGCTGCGCTGTTTCTACTACACCCGGTAACGGTTTACCAGAAGCATCAGTTCTTACAAATATACTTTTAGTTAACGGGGTAACCTTAGGATCGCTTATACTTACAGCAGTTACATCAAAACTGTTAACAGTTTTTCCTTCACACGGATCACCACCAACTATCAGATCCTGCTTATCATCCAGAGGTTGAAGCGAACCTGAACTATCTGCAGCATTCTGATCAACCCTGAGAAGCCCCCAGCCACCAGCAGCAAAATCAGTAGCAGTTACTGGTAGATAGTAGAGATAATCACCGGAAAGATTATGTTGTTTACCTCCGTCGTCAATAAAACTGGAACCTGCTCCTCCCATCAACTCATAGGTATTAAAATAAGCAATACTATTCTGAAACGTATCTATTGGATTTGACGTTGCGCTTGATCGCTCATTTGCAAACCGCTGTCCCAAAAACCTAAAAGCGTGCATATCGTTAGTACCACCACCAAAAGCTCGTACAAGATACCTGTCGCCTGGATGCGCAAGCATTAGAGGCGTTGAAGGATCCCCACTGGCATCTCCCACATTAGAATTACTGGTAAACACCTTGTGCTGTTTTAAACCTCCAAGGCTAACCCTTCTATCAAGTGGCTCATTACGTAGTGTTATAGCACTTACACCGCTTGTTGCCGCAACTCTGTTGTTAAACGGTTCGGCATTTGTACCTTCCCCAAGCATCAAATAAATATCATCTAACCACCAGAACACCGTCTCGCGGAAACTTGGTTCGATCTTTTTGCCAAGATCGGTATCTGAGGTTGTTACAATATCAACACTTTCCGTATTACCGCTATCTTCAAGACGCTGAAAGCTGTTAGGATCAACATCATATAGAGAATTTGTTCTATTAAAGATCCTGTTTGTATTAAGAGTACCGTTTTTATTCGCGGTAAGCACACTTGATGAGGCCCCCATACCGGAATCATCGGTAACCAGATCACCAGATGAATCACCAGTACAATCGCCGTTAGTATGTTTTAAAAATACCTCTGGGTTGAGCGTAACTGTAGACGGATCAGCTCCGTTAACAAGAATTTCAACTACACCACGTATGTTTTCAGCATTAGTAATACCACCACAATCGTCCGCCTCAAGGCCCGAAGGTCCCCCTCTGAAATCAACCTTACCAAACAGTGGTATGTCTTCACCTGTTTGAGGTCTTCTGTTGTTCAAAGCAGCAGTTACATTTATCATCTTCGTTTGCTCTTCAAAATCTAACATACCAAGCGCCCATCCAAGTACAGGGTTTCCACCAAAATCAGAAACAATCCCTGCATCCTCTATAAGTGGAAAACCTTCCGGTGTTCCTGAAATAGGAAACTTACTACTATCATTTCGCAATCCATCACCAAGGTTTAAACTTACAAACAATGGATTTTGAATAACCTTATTAGTATCAGTATACTTCTCCTGACCGGTAATCCTATCACGGTACACAGAGCCTTTAGGTTCTACAATGGTACCATCTGTGGTGCCGAGAGGAAATGAAATAAAACCGCCTATATGAGGATGCCAAAATGCCATCATCTGTATATCAGCATACCATCTATAGTGAACGTATTCCCACGGTCTTCCACCCCATGCTAACGCATTCTCCAAACGCTCAATGCCAATGGGATCAACACCTGCTGCATTTGCAACACCATCTATTGCATCTGGAACTAGAACATTATGAGTTGGCCCTTCTCCAGAGCCAAGAGCAGGAGGCCCTTCACTCTGATATTGCATCTCTTTAGCAAGGCCAAGAGCAGATTCTCCAAAGACATCCTTTGTCGCGGAAACAGCATCTACTACCTGACCTATGTCAGTACAAGGTCTGACAGATTGTTCCCAGTTATATCCAACAATTACGCCATCCGACCCAGTGGGATCGAAATGAATCATGTGCGTGTGCATATTAAGCTTAGAAAAGTTATCCTGTATAGGGCTAAAATCAGTTGCATGGGAACGGAACTGAATATCTACACAATCACCCACATTACAACGAATAGCAAGTTGTTCAGGAGATCTTTTATGAGCAAGAATATCCACCTCATCATTTCTAAGGGAATGTACAACAGCATTAGGATCTGTGTCGCCAAACCTGTTATAGATTACACCTCTGATACCCTGATCTGAACGGCCGGAGATATCCATGGCAATAGTCGCAACAATATCATAGCTACGAACAGGGGCATTCGGAGGACAGAGGCCATCGGGATATTTCCCTAAATCCTTCTTATTTGCAGAAAGGATAGTATCTACAGCTTGCTTTCGAGTCGCATCCGGCGTAATTCCTACAATAGTACTCTTTTCACCCACTGTAGGTGCACCTGAATGGTTATTAGGAGGAAAAGGTGGTCTCATACCACGAAGGGCACGTAAAGACGGAAACTCCAGACGGCCATTTAATGGGTTAAACAACATTTCTGCCCTATATCCCGGACGCGGGCCAATCAATCCACCATTTTCAGCTAATGAGGCAACTCCATCTTCCAGCTTATACATTTTAACATCTCTATATCTCGCCCAGCGACCTTGAGGGTCTCCTATACCTTCTACAAAATTCTGAAATAGAGGCCCGTCCGGCTGATTAAGGACAAGAGGGCCGTTAATAGTATTAACAATCTTCCAATCTAAGTGGTCCCCATCGTAACCATTTATCATGCAGGATAATGCCCTTAAACCTTCAATGCTCATCTGTCCAAAAGCAGAATTAGGATCGTAAGTTCCATCCAGAGATTCACAAGGGGGATTAATCACCCAGTCAGCAGGATCGCCACCATCAGCACATGTGTCAACAGCATTTCCATCGCGATTAACCACACCACTGTTTACATCACCCTCAACAGCAAAGGAGAGCCGCTCATCCTCATCTCCTGTACATGTATTATCGCCATCAATATCCTGGGCAACTCCGTTACGATTAGCATCAAATGGATCATAAAATGGATTTCTCCATTCAGCATCTACCATACCTCTTTCAGGTTCAAGTTTTATATCAGGAGCACCTTCTCTCTGCACACCTCTAGATGGTAACAAGTGCTTTACCCATGGTTCTATAGCTACTAGATTTTCATCCTCCACAAAATCTACACTTGGACAAGACTTTATATTTTGCGGATCACTCTCTGCTAACATGGTTGAGCAAAACTTTTTACCATCTAGAGTTTCCCCACTTTCAAGCAACTCTTGAGAATTGACAGCTTCGACTGGCCTAGGGCGGCCAGGTAAAGCTGCAATGTTTGATTGTTTAGTGTCATAAACACGCATAAGTCGCCACATACCAATAACATAATGATCCGCTACATGGCAATGCTCAACCCAGTCAGCAGGCCCACCATGACACGATCCGGCTCCACACTCTAATTCAAGGTCAAAAACCTCCTGTGGTGCAAGCATGGTCACATCAACCAGATTGGTAACCGTTGTCCTGGTGTCCATTCTGTGCTTTAATAAAGCAGCATTAAGAGTGAGAGACTCCGCTAGGTTACCACTCTCACCACCTGTAGCCAACATCCCTCGCAGATATGAACGAGATCCATTTACGGGATTACCGTTCGCATCTTTCAAAATCTCGCCGGTAAGTGGATCAGCAACCATCTCAGCATAAGGCTGTTCTGCCCATCGGGTAAAACCATGTATATGAAGGACATGATGCTCTTCTCCACCACCGTGTACAATTCGCCAAACCATGGGATCGCCCAAATAAGCCTGCGGGCAAATTGTTGAAGGTTCTCCGAATGTGTAACTACTATAGGATTGAGACTCATCCTCATCAATAGCTTTCATGTATGAAAACGGATCAGAACGATAATTATATCCTTTTCCAAAATTTGTTTGGTGTTCTGAAGTACTTTCATCATCAGGATCTACACCAAGAAAACTATCCTGGTTCCAACTGGTATTATTATTCTGCTCCTGATTCGGATCAACAGGATCAGGCGGTCCCATCATAGGCCAACCCCTTGTGCCCAGCACACCCGCAGGAGTTGAAAAAGCAAATCGCTGTCCCCAAATACTACCACCATCAGAGGAAGATTTGGCACCAGTAAATGCCCACTCGCCACTATCAAGATTCTCACCCTTTACAGGCAGAATTATGGCGCCTTGTTCCAATGCCAAAGGATCACCATGAAATTCCCTCTTTATCTCAGGGTCTCGAACTGGAAATGTCATCTTTTTTCCTGGATTATTCAATCTTCCGCCCGACATAAATATGCCGTCGTGAAAAAATGAGACAGCTTCACGAAATGAACCCTGTGGGTTATCCGTTGGAGCACTACCCATGGCAATCTTTCCATTTTTTAAACCGTTATTAAACGCGCCTGGTGAATTCAAGTAACGATCACAAGAAGGACTATCTCCCAATGTGATCCCTTCACAAGGCACTATAATAGCCTCCCAATCACTCCATGTCAGCGGTGTTTCGCTAGTAACAAAAGACGCACCATCCACTAATGTTCCACCTGAAGCTTTCCAAGGATTTAAACTGGCAAGATACCTTGAACCTTTTGGTTCTGCAATAAGTGCACCCCAAAGTCCACTATATGAGAGGTCTATAAAGGATTCAGACATGACGCCAATATGGTATGCACCCATATTTTCAGCTTTATCTTCAATAAAGAACGTATAAGTTCGCGACTCTCCCTTTTCCAGAGATCCAGGAGTAGTATTATTGCCTACTAAGTTTCCCTCAGCATCCAGAACATCATACTGTGCCCTCTTAATCATTACAGATGCTTTAGGAAGGTCTTTGTTTGTCAAATTTATCTTAATACAATCTCCCACATTACATCTTATGACAAGCGGCTGTACCTCATATGAAGGTGTGTCAGTATTAATCGCCGCAGCGGCCTTGATCTTATCTGAACTATTATAAGGATTCTCTGCTGTAGGTCCCGACGGCCCAGTATAAGACTGTTTTTCCAATGCAAAAATTTTACCACCTGGAGTTTTATTACCAGATCCTGGAACCCCTGTTGCAGCATCAGAATCACCCCAGTTATTAAATACGATATTTACAGCAATAGCAGAGATATCAAATGTTCGAACTGGCGCATCTGAAGGACAGGGATTAGCAAATACCAAACTGTCCTTAAAGCTAGTAGCAGTAAGAAACATAGAGCAGATAACCAAAACAGCAAACAACCTGTCCACCTTACTTCTCACCATAATTAATTTTCTAAACAATTTACGAATTTCATAATTTTTCCTCATTTATTACACCACCTTCCTCAAATATAATTGATTCATTCACGATAAATTAAAAACAAAGTAACCTTCACCAAAAAAACATAAAAAATAGTAAATATATAGTCAAATAATCGAATCAGAACTCTTTTTTTTAATATAGGTAGTTCCTCCCTTAAAAACTTTCGTCTGTCAATATAAGGCCTATCCAAATACATTTATAATCTTATAAAGTTATGCTATATTGTTTGATTGTATATTTATCAATGGACAAATTTCGCAGTTGACCCAGGAAAAAGATGTTGCAAATGCTATGGCCCTATAAAGAGACGTATAGAATACAACGTCCAGTGATTCAAATATTGGTAAGATTTGGAAGTTATGATTGTGTTATTCCAGAGATGTTACCTAATCTAGATCGTGAAAATCACTATTTAATAACATTCAAAGCTAACCGAAAATTTAATCGCTAAATTTTACATTTCTTGATACTTAAAGTAGAAAAGATTTGCCAAAGCCCTTTACTTTGATCAAATTTACTAATAAAATATCTAAATCTATAAATAGCTCAAATATCTTAATAGAAATTAAAGATACAACTAATTTTCTTACACCCTCCATTTTTTTAGATTTTCATGATGATGTAAGAAAACAAGAACATATAACATCAATATATTCTTAGTCGAAGTAATCAAGAAAACCTTACATAAATTAAAAAAAATTATATGTTCAGTAACTTTATTTAGAGAAATATGCGGTGCTATATTTTCTTAGCTCATGAGCAATTCAACAAAAAAAAGAAATACCAAGCCTAAGAAGCCCGATCTTTTGAATCCTGATGAATGGGTTGATAAGCACGGAGACTATCTCTTTAGTCTTGCACTAAGTCAATTACGTAACCATGCAGATGCAGAAAATGTTGTACAAGAAACATTCCTATCGGCACTTCAATCGCACGCAAACTTTTTAGGAAAATCAAATGAAAGAACATGGCTCACCGGAATACTAAAATATAAAATCATTGATTGTATCCGTAACTCATATAATGAAGTACCTATAACATGTGTACAAGAAGATGCAGAAAAAGAAATTAATTCTTTTTTCGCAAAAGATAATCACCATAAAAAACAACCATCAGATTGGCCAGCTCAAGCACACGAACTAATTGAAAACCAGGAATTCCGGGAAGTCTTACGTGATTGCATGGGAAACCTTACAAGGTCAGCATATGACGCTTTTCATTTACGAGAGATTAATAATTTAAAGAGCGATGAGGTTTGTAAAATATTAAACATTAGTAAAGGCAATTTCTGGGTATTGCTTCATAGAGCACGGCTACGACTTCAAAAATGTCTAGAGATTAACTGGTTTGATTAACAAGATGCAGGAAGTAAAAGATTAGCAAGAGAGAGAACTGCAAAATTGATAAAGATAATTTTAAAATGAATATACGTAAACTATATACTAAAATCGTCAATAAGCATGGAATACATTGCAAAGACGCTGCACAGATTATGTCAGATATGACAGAAAGGCATATTTCTCTTAAAGAAAGAGTTCTACTTTGCATCCATCTTTCCATATGTAATCCCTGTATTAATTATAAAAAACAATTAAAAATATTAAGAAATATATTTGAGCTTTATAGAAAAGACGAAAAAATGCCAGCCTATTCTTTAACAAAAACACGCTTATCAATCGAGGCGCAACAACGAATAAAAGAGCTTTTAAAAAAGCAAAGCAGAAAATAACTAAAGTAAAGGTACTTCGCGATTCCCTAGCAAAACAAAGAAATCAGATTAACAAACCCATCTACAAATTTGTAAACTTCTTATCATTTTCAATATTAGACATTATTTCTTATTTAACTTTTGGGAAATTTCATTTCATATTCTTCCATATATAAAACACAAAATTCTCACACGTCTTACACTTATTTATCACAAAATTATCACGGCAGGAAAAAGAACTAATAGAGGATCTATAAATTACAATTGAACTAGAGCCCAAAGTGGTGTAACAAAATAAAGAAATAAATGGACCGTAATATAAATATAAACATTAATGTCAGAAAATGAAATTTATGGACAATAAATATGGAGGATTACGACAACTAAAAAGGGGTAGGTTTAATTATGAGAAGAAGACCTAAGTTGTAGGTAAAAGGGAATGATGCCATATATCATATAATTCAAAGCACAGCCAGAGACATGCTAATAAAAAACAACTCTAGCTGTGCCGAGTTTTAAAGGTCTGAAGAAGGTGCTTCATTTTTAATTTTATTCCATTGTTGATTTGCTTTTCTAATCATTTCCGGAATATCATTGTTCTACATGCCTTGAATCTTATTATCTAAGTTTAAGCAGAGTTTCCCATCAACAATTTTCCAAACGTCCGGGCCGCCAACAAATTTTTTACCAACTAAAATTCGAAATGCATAATACCTTCCATAAGCTGGAATCTATTTGGTAGGATTTTCTTTGAAACTTTTAAGGTTTTCGCATTTTGTTTTCTTTTTCAGTACCGCACGTTCTTTTTTTCTTTCTATTTATTCAAAAAGCTCTCTGTATTTTGAATATCCGGTTTTGTACAAATTTTTTTTAGGAATAAAACGTAAAGCCGCAGAATTTATACAATAGCGTAGTCCTGTCGGAGCAGGGCCATCATTAAAAACATGCCCCAGATGGGAATCCGCATGTTTGCTTCTAACCTCAATGACTTTCCAAAAAAGCCCCTTCTCTACCTTTTCAATAATATTCTCAGGTTCTAAAGGTTTAGTAAAGCTTGGCCATCCGGTTCCTGATTTAAACTTATCTTGAGACGAAAACAATGGTTCACCCGACACAATATCCACATAAATACCTTCTCTTTTGTTATCCCAGTATTCATTATCAAACTGGGCTTCTGTACCATTTTCTTGTGTTACATGAAATTGTATGGGCGTTAAATCCTGTTTCAATTCTTCTCTACTTTTTTTTGTCCATTCCATTTTTTCATTGTTGTCTTCTTTTCTCGGGGGTTTATCTCCCCATATTTTTTTTAAATAAGATTTTCGACCGGATGCAGAATAATATATTTCATAATCAAGTGTTCTTTTTTTGTAATAATCTTGATGATTCTCCTCTGCTTTGTAAAAAGGGCCAGAAGGAACAATTTCAGTTACAATCATCTTTTTAAATTTTCCTGATTGGCCAATTGAGACTTTAGATTGGACAGCAATTTCTTTTTGCCTTTCGTCATGGTAAAAAATAACTGATCTATACTGCTTTCCTATGTCTGCAAATTGACCATTTTTCTGTGTAGGGTTAATGTTTCGCCAAAATATTTCTAACAACTTAGAGTAACTGATTCTTGCAGGATTAAATAGCACCTCTATAGCCTCGGCATGTTCTGTCATTCCTGACGCAACCTCTATATATGTTGGATCAGTTTTCTTTCCACCCGTATATCCGGATATTACAGAATTAACACCTTCTAATTCTTGAAACGGTTTTTCCATACACCAGAAACAGCCTCCCGCAAAGGTTGCTTTCTCAAGACCGCTACCCATAAGATCCCTTTTTGAAGCATGTACAAATGTTGTCAATATCATTAATCCCGCAAAAACTATTAATATTTTTTTCATAATAAACCCGCCTTTCTAATATTTTCTTAATCTTTTCCTCTCTATTTTCTTTAACAATTAAAATCTCCTTCTCTGTATAATCTTTATCTAACCTTATACTTATATTCTTACACATATTAATCACAAAATCATCACAGTAGGTGTAATGATTATTAAAATTTACTTCCTACAATGCCACTGCATTAAGACGGACTTAATCTTATTTAGCATAATCATTAAAAAGGATTCTCTACTGGGCGTAAACATGATAGACTCAAATATTGTTACCACTGAGGCTGTGGGATAGAGGAGTGACAAGATGTCGTCACCCTACCTCAGGATAACAATATTGAGCATGAAATTACTTTTCAGGCAAACGTAAGCTGAAATAGTAGACTAGGCTTTATTACTTAGTCGAAGATAGCGTTAAAACATTACAGATAAAAAAAATTTTATTTTTAAGATCAAAGGCAGACTAATGCGTTTACATTGAAGACAATTAAACCAATGGCATTAAAGATAGTGCGTTATTGTTGCTAGATTAAAAATCTTGCTTTGGTAATAGGGGTAAGTAAGGTAATAAAAAATAGGCCGGCATAGATATATTTAAGTTACTTTGTAAAAACTTTTGTAATTATTCAGAATACTGTAGTCAAGATCCAAAATTCAGAATATAACACCAGTTTTCAGATTAATTTCTCGTTGTCTGATGCTTCGCTGCAACAAATGCGGGGTTAAAGAGCGCTCAATTTTTAGAAATATTTCTTTAACTGTAAGGCCCGGCAACAATCGGCTTGAGACAAGTGTCGTTAGGGCACGTCCCTCAACCTGGTAATATTTAAACAGTGCAATGACAAACAGGACTTTTGCCTACTAATAAAATGGTCTCAATTTTGGTTACAAATTGGTAGTACAACATGATAGAACATCAATAGGAGTGCAAAATTTATTTGTTAGGGTTTCAGTTGTACAAGGGAAAGATACTAGATTCAAATCAACTGTTTCAGTACAGTAGGGATTCAATCGTTTTCTAAAGATTTAGAGGGAAATGGAAAACAGGAAATGATTAATCTTAGTAGAAAACCTATTTTTAAGATTATATAATTATCTTATTTTCGCAAAATAAATATTGCACTTCGTATATTTTGGCAATACCCTTACTTTGAAATAATTTCTTCTTTAAATTTGAGAATTAGAAGATCTGTTCAAATCATATGATGAGAAGAACCTGACATGGCGATGCAAATATACAATGGAGTAAGGTGTTTCTCTCTGTTTACCCGTTACCGAAAGTAAAGCAGCTTCGACATATGGCTCTCTATTTTGCAGTTTGTATCCGATTATATGTTAAGACTTTCTCTAACATTGCTAATCTAAATTTGATTCAGGTATCTCACTGCGTTGGGAATGATTACTGATGATCCACTTATTAAGGGGGGTGGTACTTGCACCTTGGGTAAAATATTTAAACGTAGTCCAATAGATGTAATACTTGCCTTCGTCCTTTTGGGCCGTAGCAACAGAAAATTCATCCCATTCATAATGATAAGTGGTTCTTGTCCCTGTTATCGTAACCTCATTGCTCAAGCTCACATCTATTTTGTCATATTTATCCGTGCTGGTCTCTTTTGACCTATGTTCTTTGTCCTTAATAACCACAAGGTTACGGAACTCTCCAATATAATCATAATTGGCAAATGTCGCATTAGCGATTTCTTTCAAATCACTATCATTTGTGACAGGATCCGGCATTCTTACCGTCTTCAATGCTGTCTTATAATCTGTTTCATAATTTGCAAGATTACTTTTAATTTTCTTAAGCAAATCAACCCGAGATTGATAACTTGGTTGCTTAAGAAGCCGTGCAAATTCAATGGCCTCGTTTACTCTGCCAATTTTATTACTGTAGTTTATGCGTACATTATCAAGGGTGCCTTTACTAAGGTAATGTAAGACCTGCATATAATCATCTGTCGGATCAAATCGTTCAACTTCACTAGCGAATTTCGCTTCCATTTGCATAGATTGATCAAGGTCAAAACTTAACTTCTTTATGGATGCCTCCGCCATTTCAGCCTCCCCGGCACCCCAGTTATATAACCTATCGACATCCTGTTCATCATATGGTCCACCTTCTTGTACGGTACTTCTGTGAAAAGGCAAATAGGCACGCTGTTTTATTTCAGGTAACGATTTAATAATTTCAAGATTCTCTTCGCGAAACTTGGTAACACTACTAAGCCAACGGGCCATAACCCCTTTCCCATAGGGCTCAGTTGGAACAGGCATCACTTTTATCATGCGCAACTGCGCTTCAATATCACGCAAAGTAGCTTGCACATCCCCTAAAAATGCTAGCTCCTTAGCCGCATGTTCACGGCCAAATTTCATCATTTTATTCATTGTGGAAAGGCTAGCGCGTGTCTTCTCCACATCCGGATCACCGGCAAATTTGGCGTATTTGTTAAATGATTGCGTATGACGATCTAATAATTTCTGGTATTTAGCTACATAATTTGGGTCTTGAAACTGTTTCACTCCATTTGTATCAATACTATCGATATTACTTTCAAGATCCCTGCCCAGTTTGATAACCCGAACACGTTGTTGCGAAATCATTTGCTCTAGTTGCTGTCTAGAAGCAGATTGATGCGTAGCTACAGGTTTTTGTGTATTCGCGACTTGAGGTGCGGCAACTTGCGGAGGATTGATAAACTGATTCAAATAAGCCACAAGCGCGTTATAACGTTTATTCGCATCCACCCAAAAAGACTCAGATTTATTGCCTGAGCTATCTAAGCGCTGTTTAGTAATCTTCAGTAACTTAAGTGTACGATTGGCGGTTGATTTGGAGACGGAGGTTTGACCAGCAAACTGTTTTTCATATTTTACGATATCAGCAAGTGCCCCTGCGGTTTCCCGATCAGGAGCAGCATTGACATATGATATTCCAAAACTGAGCATCCAGACCAGAACTAAGGCGAAAAGCTTTTTTCTCATGCCAACCTCTTCCTTTAATTAATATGTATGTAATAACTTTAGAAAATGGTCAAGATGTTACAGAGGCGTTTGTAAACATAAAAAAAATTACCCATTACATTTTAAATATTCAAGACATCAACTATTAACTCCTAGTTCTCTGCGCCCCTTTCCTGTTAACGTTTCAAAGGCTTGAATATACTTCTCGCTGGTTTGTGCTATTATATCGTTTGACAACTCTGGTGGGGGCGGGCATTTATCCCATTCTTGTGTTAAAAGATAGTTCCTGACAATCTGTTTATCAAAACTTGGTTGTGAACACCCTGGTTTATAATTCTGTAATGGCCAGAAACGGGATGAATCGGGACTGAGAACTTCGTCAATAAGTATTAGCTCGTCGTTATAAATACCAAATTCAAATTTTGTGTCAGCAATTATTATCCCTTTCTCTCTGCCAAGCACTGCGGCCCTTTTATAGATTCCGGTACTTATATCTTTAACCTTTTCAGAAACATCATTCCCAACTAAATCTTTTGCATCTTTAAATGAGATATTAACGTCATGATCACCTTGCTCTGCCTTTGTTGCAGGGGTAAAGATGGGATTATCTAACTTATCAGACTCCTTCAACGTAGTGGGCAAATTTACTCCACAAACCTCCACACTGTTTTGGTCCGATAATTTTCCTTCGTCCAGTTTTTGTTTAAATTCGCTCCATAGTGATCCGGAAATATAACCTCGTACTACACATTCAATGGGTAAAGGTCGGGCTTTTTTTACAAGCATGCTTCTTCCGTCCAGTATGTTTGCGTATTGATTACACTGTTCCGGAAAGTCATCTACGTTACATGTTATCATGTGATTAGGGATAAGATCTTCCATAATCTTAAACCAAAACAGAGAAATCTGGTTTAAAACAATTCCTTTATATGGTATTCCCTCACTTAAAATTACATCAAAAGCGGATATTCTATCTGTCGTTACGATTAACAGGTTTTCACCAAGGTCGTAAATATCACGCACTTTACCTTTGCTAAATAACTTTAGATCTGGAAAATTTGTATCTTTAACGATTGCTACTGACATGTTTCTAAAAATAATAATGAGGTGAAAGATAAATTTATAATAAAGGGTTGGAAAAAGAACTTAAGCAGACAACACTTTTTCTCTCATCTGTTTACGCGTCTCTTTTATTTTTAGTTCCAATTCCGGATATTTAAGAGATAGTACTTGCGCCGCTAAGTGGGCAGCATTCTCTGCCCCGTTTACGGCAACGGTAGCCACCGGAATACCTCCCGGCATTTGTACCGTAGATAAAAGGGCGTCCAATCCATCAAGCATACCGGATTTAATTGGTATGCCTATAACAGGAATTGTTGTGTGTGCAGCGATAACACCTGCAAGGTGCGCCGACATCCCTGCCCCTGCAATAATAAGGTCAAAACCTCTATCTTTTGCGTTTTCTGCAAAATCTGCAGTCTCCGCCGGAGTTCTATGGGCGGACAAAACCCTTAATTCATAATCTATTGTGTAACTTGCCAGCACATCTTCACATTTTTTTATTAACGGCAAGTCACTTTTACTTCCTACTAATAATCCGACTTTTGGCATCGCAATAAATTCCAGTAAGTTTATTAAAAAAAAATCAGCAGGCCAATGGCCTGCTGATTGTAAATAATATAATGCAAAGAAATAGCAGGTTTATTTATCAATAAGCAAACCGGCTAGAATACTACCGATAACCACCGGCCACATAAACCAACCGCGAACTATCCAATAGAGAAACAAGTTCTTAATACTATCATTCTCGAGCTCTTCTTTAACCTGTTTGTGGTATCCTTCGATAACAGCAACAGAAGTTGTTGAACCGAAATAGGTAAAACTACCACCAACTCCGACACAAAATGCCAGCAAGGCCCAATGACCCACATTCGCCTCAAAGAGCACTTTTGTAACCGGTATATTATCTATAATTGCAGAAATCCAGGCGGTAGAAATAACCATTCCCTGGCTGGTTAAAGTATCATGGGGAATAACTAATCCCAAATTGATAAAACCGGCCGCAACAATTAAAGGTAGCAGAAAACTAGCAGCAGATCCACCCTCTTTGATAGGTGCCCATTGCCATTCAAACGCCGTCAACAATATTAAAGGTACTATGCCTAAACAAGGGAAGCCCCATTTAAAGTTACACAGGAAAGCACCTACTATACACATAAGTATTGCAAAGAAACGCCACCATTCAACATCAATCTTTTCATCAGGAAAGGTTACATGTTTGTGCGGCACTTTTCTCAGCCAGACACCAAATACTAGAGTAAGCAAAAGACACATAAATGACGGTAAAAAAGCAGGAACTAATTGAAGCTGTGAAATCCCCTTAATCCATAGAAAAGTTGTGGTTGTGTCTCCCACAACACTATATGCACCTCCTGCATTTGCAACTATTGTAACCAACAATACTAATCTAAGTCGGAATCCTCCATGGATAATAGACATAAGGCCCATACCCACTAAAGCAGATGCAATATTATCACAAAAACCTGAAAGAAGCCAAATCATAGATAGTATCAACGATTCAGCTTTCTTATCATCAAATTTATTTATGATTTTTGATGCAAAAAGCCTGCTTATCCCGGATGTTTCAAACTGATGGGCGAGACACGCAAATCCTATAAGCAAGCCGCCAAGATTAACTAATTCCCGTATTTCCTCCTTTAGATGGTGAGCTACGGGATCCGCAGAGACTGCGGCGCCGAAATCAGGGAATCCATACATGAGAAAAAAGAAATACCCTGTACAGGTTGCCATTACAAGCGCAATGATCTTTCTCATCTCATGATGTTTTGCTATAAAATATATCCCCGTTAAAAAGACAATTATCTGAATTACAGAAAAAAATTGCATCCTTCTCTCCTCTTAAATTAATCGTTTGTCTAGAATTTCTTTTGATTGTTATACTGAAAACCAGGTGAACGGTGCGTAAAAAACAAATACAGAGTATAATCAGGAAAGTTTTTGACCATTCTTATTTATGCGGTTCAATAACTACTTTTACGGAATCTTTTGCTTCCGCAACCAAACTAAAGCCCAACCCCGCATCCTCAAGTTTCAATCTATGAGTAATCATTTTATCAAGATCTATTCTATGTGAGCTGATAAATCCCATGGAATCTGTAATATCACGGGGACTTGCACCGTAGGAAGTGAGCAGTCTTATTCCGTCACGCCATATCTTAAATATTGGAAGAGGTAAATTGTAATCGGGCCCGGTTGAACCAAAAAAGATAATAGTACCAGCCCGGTCAACACAATCCAGAGCCTGTTCAAAAGCAGCAGGAGCACCTGCACAAACGATAACTACATCTGCAAGCCTTCCGCCATTTACTCTCTTTACACTTCCAGGAACATCATCCTTTGCGTTAATAACATCATGTGCCCCAAATTTTGATGCCATTTCAAGTCGATAGTCATCTATATCTGTTGCAATAACTGATATTGATCCAAGGGCATTGGCCAATGCTATATGCAATAAACCTGACATGCCGCTTCCAAGAACTAGAACACTATCACAAGGTTTTATTTGCGCCATCCTCTGCGCTCTCATAACACATGCCAATGGCTCAATAAAAGTTCCTTCGCCAAAAGATACATTTTCCGGTAAAACAAAAACACCGCGATCAACATTTATGGCAGGTACCTTGATAAATTCTGCAAACCCGCCAGGGAAAAAATTTGTTGTTCGCAGCGTATCACAAACCGTATGTTGTCCGTTTAAACAGTACCTGCATGCATTACAAGGAACATGATGGGAGACAAAAACCCTTTGATTTAGTTTAAAGTTTTTTACCGAACTTCCTATCTCAACAATCTCACCAGTAATTTCGTGTCCAAGTACCAGTGGTGCTTTTTTCAAACGATACCACTCCATTACATCACTTCCACAAATTCCACTGGCAATCACCTTAACTAATAGTTCATCATCCCTGATTTTCAAGTCTGGAATCTCTTCCAAACGAACATCCCTATTATTATAATATTTTGCAACCCGCATACCTAAACCTTTTCTTATTCCAAATTTGTGTGCAAAAATTTTAGATAGATACCGTTAAACTTTCTATCTATGGAAAAATTTTTACTAACTTGCCTAAATAGTATTAATAACGAAACTTTGAAAAAGATAAAGGTCTTTATTGATTTTTCGTCTCGATAAAAATATCATTTGCATCATCAGCCGTCGCTTTTTCGTGAACGATAGCGTACAATGCCTTAGCCATTGCTACCGGGTGTGGATTTTGCCATATATTTCGTCCCAAATTTATTCCAATAGCACCTTTCTGCATTCCATCATAAACAAAGTCAAATACCTCTTTATCACTTCCAACCTTTGGCCCACCGGCCATTACTACTGGCACAGGACAACCGGCAACGACCTTATCAAACCCGTCATCACACCAATAAGTCTTTACAACCTTCGCACCTAATTCAGCCGCTATCCTGCAGCATAATCCTAAATAACGGGAACCCCGCTTTTCCAGCTCTTTACCTACCGCAGTTACTGCCATAACAGGTACCCCATAATCTTCACACACATTTACCAAGTTTGCCAGGTTTGAAAGTGTCTCTTTTTCGTAATCACTACCAACAAAGATTGATAAACCAACTGCGGTGACATTAAGGCGAAGTGCTTCTGTAATTGACGTAGTAAGTATCTCGTTTGCCAAATCCTTACCAACTACGCTAGTTCCTCCTGAAACTCTGAGGATTATGGGTTTTGATCCTTCAGGTTTCACACATGAACGCAAAACCCCTCTGGTAACAAAAAGAGCATCACTATATTCGATAATAGGTTTTATTGTTTCCGCCGGTTTTTCCAAATTAGTAGTAGGTCCCTGAAAATATCCATGATCTATCGGCAAAAACATACAGTGGCCGTCCGGTTTGATCAATTGTGACAACCTATTTTGCATCCCCCAATCCATTTAAATCCCCCTTTTCAAAAAATAAGAAATGTTACATTCCGAATTTGTGATGACAATAACGTGTTACTAGAAAGTTAATAGATTGCATACGCAAAAGCATATATGCGCCCACGTATGCAATCTATTAACTTATATATCAAACAAGCATTAATAAAACGTCAATTATTGGCTTTTCAAGGTGTAACTTGCAGCCCTTTCTTGTTCCCAAAGGTTACTTGAATTTACCTTCCGTCTAATTTACCGGACGTACAAGCAAATAACCTTTATTAATCAACCAGTGATGAAATTCATATGTTGTATGTCTACAATCAGACTGGCAGATCCCTCTAACCCTTTCGTATTCGTCCGTCCCTTCATTTTGTCTATCCAGATCAAGCTGTACCTCACACTTAATATCTTTGCAGTACTCTCTACGTTGATAATCTATAAATCCATCAAATGACATAAAAAAGCTCCTTAAATCTGCTGCAAAGAGCAAGATCTAGTTTTATCTTAAATTTACTATCTAATTAACTTTTACTCAAATAAAACAATTATGCTCCGCAAGGCCTTAAATAAAGCCATTAACGAATTAATATTCATTTTTTAGCCTTACGATGCAATTCAAACACTCATACTTCTAAGAATAAATTGTGCAATTGTCCCTAAGTCGGGCAATTCCCTAACATAAAAAAATATAACCTGCTAAACATATTTATCTACCATACCCTTTATATCTTTTTTTGTTTTAGCACCAACCAACCTGTCTACTTCTTTCCCTTCTTTAAACAGAATGATTGTGGGTATAGCAGAGATTCCATAAGTAGCAGGGGACTTTTGGTGGGCATCTGTATCTATTTTGCAAACTTTTACAGTATCTTTGTATTCCTCTGCAACCTCAGCAATTATTGGACCTATTAATTTACATGGTCCACACCATTCAGCCCAAAAATCGACTAAAACTGGACGGCCACCAACGTCCAAAACATCCTGATTAAAACTGCTGTCTGTTAAAACACATACATTATCTGCCATTTTTACCCTCCAATTTTGTTTGGTTTATAAAAAAAGATTAAAGACCTTATCCTGCTTATACAAATATTACACTATTTGCACAATATTGAGAATAGGGTTTTTACGTTGGAGCAATATATAAGTCACAATGACATTTACCGTCTTTTTTTACCTCTTCCTCATGGTATTCGCATGGGCAAATTATTTTATCATCTTTCTCTTCATCACCAGTAACAATCCTACAAGGACATAACTCTTTACCATACTTCTTTTTCCTTGCAAGAAGACCTTTTACTACTCTTGATATCACTTTTTCATCAGGATTAAGTATAAAATCTTTGTTTTCGGCATATTTCGTAATCTTTTCTCTAATTAACCTTTCTTCATTATTATTATCCACATTATTATCCACAATAAACTCCAATATTTTCTCTGAGTTAATAGTATTCTATGCAGTCGAATATTATACTTTAGAAAAAAAGTAGTGAAAAATCTAATATTGATTTATATAATTTTATAAACTATATAAATTAATTTTCAAGAAAAATATATTTTACAGCTTTGTATTTTATGTTTTTCCTATATAGATTCCAAATAAGCATTTCCGAATTCTCTCTCCTGAATTCTATATTCTCTATTTTGGCTGCGATTTCACAGCACGATGCCACATTAGAAATTAAGTGTTTATTGGCTGTCAATTATATCATTTAAATCTGAATTTCTATAATAGTTTTCAGATTATCTTTATTCTCTCTTTCTATAAAAACGGTAATGGAATCATTAAATTATAAAAATGCAGGCGTTGATATAAACAAAAAGGCAAATTTTGTAACAGATATTTACGGTCCAATGAAAAGTACATATGGTCCCCGCGTTATTGAAAACCCAAATGGGTTTGCAGGACTGTTCTCTCTAAATTACCAGGCAGATTCGGCGGTAAAAGAGTACAAAAATCCCGTGCTAGTTACATCTACTGATGGAGTGGGAACTAAATTAAAGATAGCCTTTATGTTGGACAAGCACGACACTGTTGGTATCGATCTTGTTGCAATGTGTGTTAACGATGCGATTACCCTGGGAGCAGAGATCCTCTTCTTTCTTGATTATCTGGCTAGTAGCAGGATTTTATCTGGCAAATTAAAAGAAGTTGTCAAAGGAATAACCGCAGGTTGCCATGAATCAGGTTGTGCACTTTTAGGAGGAGAAACACCGGAATTGCCAGGATTTTATAACGATGATGAATACGACCTCGCAGGTTTTGTAGTAGGTGTTGTGGAGAAAGATGAGATTATAAACGGTAAAGATATAAAACCGGATGATGTCATCATCGGTCTAAAATCAAGTGGTTTGCATAGCAACGGATATTCGTTGGCCAGAAAGGTAATCTTTGAAAAGGCCGGATTGTCGATAAATCAGTATATTGAAGAACTGAAATGTACGGTTGGAGAAGAGATGTTAAAGCCTACGAGGATATATGTTAAATCAATTAGAAGTGTACTGGATAACCCCACAACAAAAAATAGTGTTAAAGGGATTGCAAATATTACCGGTGGAGGACTGATTGAAAATATACCAAGGATACTACCGGAAGGATGCTCTGCTTACATAAAAAAAGATGCATGGTTGCCACAAAATATATTTCCCGTCATAAAGAGATTCGGTAATATCAGCGAAGAAGAGATGTACCGGGTGTTCAATATGGGCATAGGAATGACCTTAATCACCTCTCGGGAAAATGCCGACAATGTCTTAGAAAATTTAATTAATTCAGGAGAAGATGCGTTAATTATCGGTAATATAAAAACCGGAGAGAGAAAAACTGTTATAAATTAGACAAAGTAACGTCCACATGCTCAACCGGATTGTCTTTTTTTTTGAGCCCTAATACGCCACAAACTATAACATAAGCCGAAAGACTTATGGATAATGCCAGTCTGGGGTTTATAACAAATAAGACAACGGCACCCAGCATCTCTAAACTGAAAGGAAAGACCCCCTGTTTTATACTTATCTTTGACATAATGTTTAAGAATTTCAATCTGCTGACCATGAATAAACCTAACACAAATGTAACAGGTAGTATAAACCCCAAAACAGTATTTATGCCAAAATTTATACTCAGATAACTGTGAAGCAGAACAAGGTGTGCCAATGTACCACCAGAGATGGTTGAGGGTAAACCTGTAAAATAGCTATTTGGTTTTTCACTACCGGAACTTTCCGTATTAAACTTTGCCAGGCGCATTGCTGTGCATGAGAGATAGAAAAAACATATGGGCCAAATAATGAATGGATAGGTATCATTACATACTTGGCCAACTAGAATTGCAGGCGCAACACCAAAAACTACAATATCTATAATTGAATCCAATTGTGTACCAAAATTGCTACTTGTTTTTGTCATGCGTGCCAGTTTGCCATCCAGTGTATCACATATCATCGATATTATGATCAGCCATGCAGCCATGTCATAATTTCCTCTTATTGCACTTAAAATGCAAACAAAACCACAGCAAAGACTTACCATGCTGGCAGTTACAGGTGCTAAATTTCTGATTTTCAACAAACACGCTCCATAAAAAAATATACACGCAATTAATGGTACAAATAGTCAATTATAAATATAATTTCCTTGAAGTGCAAGATTAAATATAGAAGATAAATTTAATGGGCTGAAGTAGCCAAAACTATTGACAGGAAAAAGTTTAATTTACGAGAGTAGGGAAGTAAATTAAATGTGCGGATGATACTTCGTTAAGGAACGTGCATGTAATAATTTATACATGTAACACTAGCAATTTGAACAAATCTGACGTAAATCTGCGCATTACATGCACAATCTATTACAGGCTCGCACCTAAAGGCCTGTTTGCAAAGACTATATACAGGATTTATTTATTGCGGTTAGTCATTAATAGCTTAATGTAGCAGACGTACCAATATATGATACATTCACCTCTTCGCTCACGGCCATCAATGTATGTTTTTTTCCTTGACATAAACACCCGCATTTGATACGCTTTTCCTTTGTTTTTTGGTTTCATATGCTTAAATAGCCAGCATCTTTATTATTAAATACGATGAAAGGAGGTGGCAATAGTTTTTACCATAGATTAAAGTGCCGTTTTGTATGGACTTTGATTAATAGTACAGTATGTATGTTATCAATAAATAATAAAGAATTAATTATTAATATGATTTAAAGGTATAGGAGATTTTTTATGGATGCGTATAGAAGATATGTATCAGAGTTTTTAGGAACGTTTGCCCTGATATTCATAGGATCGGGTAGTGTATGTGCTGATTATTATTTAACACAGGCAGGATCTCCAGGGTTTGGACTACTTGGTATTGCTATTGCTTTTGGTTTTGTTGTTGTTGCCGTAGCGTATTCACTTGGTTATATTTCCGGTGCACATATAAACCCGGCCGTTACCGTTTCAATGGTGGTATCTAATAGAATGGATGCACAAACCGGATTTATGTATATTGTTTCACAGTTAAGTGGAGCAGCAGTTGGTGGATACTTGCTTAAGATGTTGTTTCCTGCAGCTATGGCTGTAAACCTCGGAACGTGCGATCTTGGTGGTGGTGTATCAATAATGCAGGCGCTTATTATGGAAGCGATCATTACATTTATTCTGGTTTTTGTTGTATACGCAACCGTTATAGATAAAAGAGCAACTCCTGCTCTTGCCGGATTAGCAATTGGATTAGTTGTGCTTTTTGGTGTTATGGTTGGTGGAACAATTAGTGGCGGATCAATGAATCCTGCCCGTGTATTTGGCCCTGCTTTAGCTTCTGGACATTTCATTAATCACTATGTCTGGTGGTTAGGTCCTATTGCTGGTGGTGTTATGGCCGGATTGGTGTATGAAAACTTTTTTGCAGAAAAAGACAAAAAGAAATAACTACGATTATTTGTTTCTTAAGATTTTTATGATGTAAATTATAAGCAGGGTTAACATCAAACAATGTTAACCCTGCTTTTTTTTTCAATTTTAGGATTTCTTGACTTACTTATGTTTTTAGATGAAGCTGTTATATATGTTAAGGGTGGTGACGGAGGAAATGGGTGCGTCAGTTTCCGGCGTGAAAAATACATACCCAAAGGTGGACCAAATGGTGGCAAAGGTGGAAATGGCGGGAGCGTAATCCTTCGTGTCAGTGAAGAAAAAGACACTCTTATGGATCTGTCATCAAGAATGGAGTATGTGGCAGAGAATGGGAGGCCCGGAAGTGGTGATAATAAAACCGGCAAAAGTGGGGAAGATCTTGTAATCGATATACCAACCGGAACTATGGTCAAGGACAAAAAGACTGGTTGTATTTTAAAAGATTTTACTATTGATGGCGACTCGTTGATTATTGCAAAAGGCGGACGTGGCGGGCATGGAAACAAACATTACGCCACATCAATCAACCGTACCCCTAGAATTGCACAGGATGGAACACCCGGGGCAGAACGGTTAATAAAACTTGAGTTAAAACTAATTGCGGATGCAGGTCTTGTAGGATTGCCGAATGCAGGAAAATCAACATTACTTTCCAGGATGTCATCCGTGCATCCCAAAATAGGTAATTATCCGTTTACAACCCGATACCCTCAGCTAGGAGTTGTTGATCTTGACGATTTTTCGCGGTTTGTTGTTGCTGATATTCCAGGCTTAATCGAGGGAGCACATAATGGAACCGGTTTAGGCGACGAATTTCTCCGACACATAGAAAGGACAAAGATACTTGTACATTTGCTTGATATTGCACCTATTGACAATACAGATCCGATCAATTCATATTTTACCATTAGAAAGGAATTAAACCTTTTTAATCCAAAACTTAGTGAAAAGCCAGAGATTGTTGTAGTAAATAAGATTGACCTGCTTGATGAAACAACCGGCAAGGAGAGATTAACGGAAATAGAAGAAAGGTTGTCAAAAAAAATATATCCTATCTCTGCTGTAACTGGCAAAAATATATCACAATTAATAAACGTAATTAAACACTCTCTCTCTGAGATATAAAGAAGCAAAATCTCTCTTTTTCATTTCCGGTACAAACCCTTAAAGCTTTACAATAGTGACGATCAAGATACTTGCCGTAGATATAGGCAATACAAACATAAGCATAGGACTTTTTGACAACGGAACCATTGTTAACCATTCCAGGATTGCAGTTTCCCACTTAAATCAAAAAGAAGATCTGCCAGAAACATGGTGGAAGGATTTAGATTTTACCAGGATAAAAGATGTTGTGACTGCATCGGTAAACCCTGAAGCAGAATCACTGTTTTCTAATTGGTTGAAGAATAAATACAATAAGAAACCTATTGCGATTGGAATAGATGTACAACCCCATATTACCATGAAGGTTGATAACTATGAAACGGTTGGAATAGACCGTATATTAAATGTTATTGCAGGTTACCAACTTATGGGCAGGGGTACAATTGTTATAGATTTAGGAACTGCAATCACATTTGATATTGTTTCTGATTCCGGAGACTTTATTGGAGGCGTAATATCTCCTGGAACCAATATGTGTTCCAAGGCATTGAACGAACAGACCAGTAAACTACCATATGTGCCCATTAAAAGAGTAGAAAAAGCTTTGGGAAAGGATACACATTCTGCTATTTTGTCTGGTATTTATTGGGGAACCATCGGATCTATCAATAAAATAGTTGAGGTGTTATCAAATGAAATCAATTTTAAACCGGCAGTTATTGCTACAGGAGG
Source organism: Candidatus Anammoxibacter sp. (assembly GCA_021777055.1). Taxonomy (GTDB): domain Bacteria; phylum Planctomycetota; class Brocadiia; order Brocadiales; family Anammoxibacteraceae; genus Anammoxibacter_A. The sequence goes on from JAIQZO010000056.1 coordinate 31,580, forward strand.
GGGGGCAGTGCTGTTTGCGGAGCATATAAAGGGACTAGAAAAGACATTCCCGTTATTAACTCTCGAAGGAATAAAGATAGTGTATGACAAAATTAATTAAACAATAATACCCTCACTCTTTTTTCGTAAAACTTCCATAAGGTCCTTATACCGCTTGTCATCCCTGAGGTTATTTATATCACTATCGCCTTCAATTTGTTCTATATCATCATATCCCAGATCTATTGCCTTTTCTAATGCAGAAATTGCCAAACTGATCTCATGGGTTAAAGAATAACTACACGCCAAATTATAAATAATAACAGAGTCTTCAGGCCTTAATTTTGCAAGTTTTTTGTCAACCTCAAGCCCTTCCTGGTACATCCCTTTTGTTGTATAAGCGTTTCCTAAGTAGTTGAGGCACTCCACTAAATAAGGATTCTTTTTTAGAACCCCTTCATAAAAGTCTATGTTGAAATCTTCCCCTTTTTTCTTAAAAACAGGATTACTTATTCTAAATTTATAATTTGGCAGTGAAGCAGATATCTCATCGTCCCCATACCTTTTAATCCCCATTTACACATACCTCCATAATCGGCTGTAATTTAGATATAATTGGCAATTTTACATTTGCAAAATATATATGTCAAGCTATATGCTTTTTGGTATAATATTTTTTAAGCAAAAGCATCTATATATCAACAAAATTGTTTGCGAACAAGACCATTTATTCGTCCAAGTATGTAAGTACAACAAATTATTAAGATCAGAAAAGGAGAAAAAATGTTAATCTATAACAAAATGAGGAGATCATTGGAACCGGAAGACCACAAATTTGTTTTCCAGGACGTTAAAGAACCTAACCTTTTTAGAGAAACATTTTCATACGATCAAATCCCAAAAATCCCATTTAACTATAGACAGAATCCCATGGAGATCCCAGAAGAGATCTGGATCACCGATACCACATTTCGTGATGGACAACAATCAAGACCCCCTTATACTGTTCAGCAAATTGTTGATCTTTATGAAATGATGCATAAGCTAAGCGGACAACTGGGAATAATAAGGCAGTCTGAATTCTTTTTATACACGGATAAGGACAAAGAAGCCCTTAGAAAGTGTATGGAGAAGGGGTATAAATATCCGGAAATCACAGGATGGATAAGAGCGATTAAAAAAGATTTTAAATTAGTTAAAGATATGGGTTTAAAGGAGACCGGTATCTTAACGTCAGTTTCAGACTACCATATATTCCTTAAACTAAAAAAGACACGGAAACAAGCATTGGAAGGATATTTGGACATTGTTAAGGCTGCACTTGATGAAGGTATTATTCCACGGTGCCACTTTGAAGATATTACACGCGCAGATATCTACGGATTTGTAATTCCATTTGCACAGGAACTGATGAAGCTGTCCCTAGAGTATAAAATCCCCATAAAGATAAGAGCATGTGATACAATGGGAGTCGCGGTTAGTTATCCGGGTGCCGCCCTGCCTAGAAGTGTTTCAGGTATTATCTACGGATTAACACATTTTGCAGCTGTACCGCCGGAATGGCTGGAGTGGCACGGCCATAATGATTTTTACAAAGCTGTTAGTAATGCCACCACAGCCTGGTTATATGGAAGCTGTGTGGTGAACGGAACACTTTTGGGACTTGGTGAACGGACAGGGAATACACCCATTGAAGCCCTTGTTATAGAATATATTGCGTTAAGGGGCAACGATGAACTACTGGATACTACCGTTATTACAGATATTGGGAACTATTACAGGGAGAAGATAGGATACACTATACCAAATAATCAACCGTTTCTTGGTACGGACTTTAATGTAACCAGGGCAGGTATTCATGCAGACGGGATATTAAAGAATGAAGAGATTTATAATATTTTTAATACTGACAAACTGCTGAAACGGCCCATGGGCGTTGCAATTACAGATAAATCGGGTATTGCGGGAATTGCACAATGGGTAAATGGGCATTATAACCTTAGCAAAGATAAACAACTTGGAAAAGGACATCCCGGAATTTTAAAGATAAAAGAGTGGGTAGATAAAGAGTACGAAAACGACAGGACCACATCCATTTCAGATACAGAGCTGGAGAAACAGGCAAGGATTCACCTCTCTGAGCTTTTTTGGAAAACTGATTGATAAATTAGCGCCTACGGCGGACTTTTTTGCTTTTAAAATCTTAATCCAAATTCATAATTTTAATTTTAATCCAGACATAACGATTACGATTATGAGCATAGCTCGTTCTTTGGCTCTTAAATGGGCTGATATACCAGCCCAGGGCAGCGCCCCTTTGGACAAGAATAAAAAAAATATTGCCCTGTAAGGGCATAACATAACATTAACTATGCATCTGTAAAATAAGTTGCCCCATCAGGAAGCAACTTAATGGTTACCGTGTGCCTGCCCAGGGCTCTACCCTGGGCAGGCATGTGTAACCCCGTCAGGGTACTTTGCATACCTTTTAATTTTTCTATTTTTAGTTAACTGTAAATTTATAATCTTAATCCACACACTGCGATTAGGATTAAGACTATAGTAGTTTCTGGTGGACAATGCCAACCCTACATTATTAATAAAAAGTGAAAATAAGTGAATATCAGGCAAAGACTATCTTGTCAAAGTACGGTATACCTGTTCCGCAAGGAAACATTGCCCGTTCTCAGGATGAAGCAGTAAAAGTGTTTCACCATATAGGAAGGAAACCCTGTGTTGTAAAAGCACAAATTCTAACGGGCGGAAGAGGCAAAGGCGGAGGTATCAAGTTCGCGAGGAGTGAGCAAGAGGTGCAGGATGCATCTTCTCAACTGTTGGGATCAACAATCTCAACCTCTCAATCCGGCATGGCAGGTATGGAAGTTCGTAAGCTCCTGGTAGAAGAAGCAATTAATATAGACAGGGAGATTTACCTGGCTATAATTTTAGATCGCCGTTCGGAATCTCCCATGCTGATCATCTCTACTGAAGGCGGTATGGAGATCGAAGAGATCTCTGCAAAGTTCCCGGAAAAGATATTAAAAGAGAGGATAGAACCCCTTTTTGGGATACATAAGTTCCAAATCCGCCGTATTGCACAAGCATTGAATATAGACCATGCCATGCTTTCCGCTTTTAGTTCCCTTTTGTCTGGATTGTTTAATGCCTTTTCTGAGAATGATTGCTTATTACTTGAAATAAATCCTTTGATAATAACAGGAAATAGAGAATTTTGTGCAGTTGATGCAAAAATAAATATTGACGATAACGCCCTCTATCGTCACGAAGAGATTGCGAAATGGCGGGAATTTGAAAAACATGAAGAGCTGGAAGCAAAAGCATCTGAGTTTGGATTTAGTTATATAAGCCTTGACGGTAATATTGGTTGTATGGTAAACGGTGCAGGGTTGGCAATGGCAACGATGGATATAATAAAATTGTACGGAATGACGCCAGCCAATTTTCTTGATGTGGGAGGTAATGCCACGGTTGAAAAGGTCAAGCACGCATTTAATTTAATTCTTTCTGACCCAAAAGTTAAGGGTGTCCTTGTAAATATTTTTGGTGGTATTATGAAATGTGATACTATTGCAACTGGAATAACAGAGGCCGTGAGCAACATAAATATTGATATTCCGCTCGTTGTTCGATTAGAAGGTACAAATAAGGATTTGGCAAAGAAAATTCTAGATGATTCAGGTTTAGAGATAATTTCTGCCGACGGGATGCAGGATGCTGCAGAAAAAATTGTTATGGAAGTCAAAAAACAGTAACGTGGGAATATTAATAGATAAAAATTCACGGGTAGTATGCCAGGGAATCACCGGTAGTGCAGGCAGTTTTCACACCAGGCTCATGATCGAGTACGGGACAAATATTGTTGCCGGGGTAACACCTGGCAAGAAATGCGATACACATCAAAATGTTCCTCTCTTTACCTCTGTTTCTGAAGCGGAAAGGAATACCGGTGCGAACATTTCAATAATCTTTGTTCCAGCCGTCTCAGCAAAAGATGCTGTATTTGAAGCGGCAGAAGCAGGAATAGAGTTAATTGTCTGTATAACAGAAGGAATGCCTGTTTCAGACCTGGTAAAGATAAAAAAATATTTTGCCTTACTGTCTGCGGCAACAGGAAAGGCAACGAAATTAATAGGCCCCAACTGCCCGGGGATAATAACACCCGAAGAGTCAAAGGTTGGTATTATGCCTGGCTATATACATAAAAAGGGAAACATCGGCATCGTATCACGAAGCGGCACCCTCACGTACGAAGCAGTACATCAGCTTACGAATAACAATTTAGGGCAGTCAACATGCATTGGAATAGGTGGTGACCAGATCATTGGTACATCATTTACCGATGTACTTAAATTGTTTGAAGATGATAATGATACCGATCTGGTTGTCCTTATTGGAGAAATCGGCGGATCGGCAGAAGAAGAGGCCGCAGAGTTTATAAAAAACAGTATGACAAAACCGGTTGTAGGGTTTATTGCTGGACGAACAGCACCTAAAGAGAAAAGGATGGGACATGCAGGTGCGATTATTTCAGATAACAAAGGTACAGCAAAAGGCAAAATAGACGCATTAAAAGAAGCAGGGGTAATCATGGTTGAAAATCCCGCCAATATAGGCAAAACAGTACTGAAGATCGTGTAATTTCTAATCACATTGAGTATAGTTAAGGACAAACAAGCTTGTCCATATCATTTTCTTTTCGATTTATATCGTAAATTTTAAATCTTAAATTTGGCCGCGACCTCGTCGCAATATGAATCGTTTGTCAAAAAAAAAGGCTCGTGTGCAAATTAACCATAAGTTTTGTAAGCTTTGCGGGATCTGTGTTGATTTCTGTCCGGTAAAAAATCTATTAATAACGGACCACAAACTTATAGACTTTGCAAAGTGCACAGGTTGTGGTACATGCGAAAAACGCTGTCCCGATTTTGCTATAACTATAATAACTTCCAATGAATAAAGATCTGTTACAAGGCAACCAGGCTATTATTCGCGGAGCAGTTGACGCAGGCGTTAATTTCTTTGCCGGCTATCCAATAACTCCAGCATCAGACATTCTTCATGAATTTATAGAACGCGGAGATATAAAAACTGTACAGATGGAAGACGAAATAGCATCTATAAATGCCATTATAGGCGCTTCTCTGGCAGGGGCAAAGGCAATGACCGCAACATCAGGTCCAGGCTTCTCACTAATGCAGGAGAGTATTGGCCTTGCTCATATGATGGAGGTGCCTTTTGTCATAGTCAACGTACAAAGGGTTGGTCCCAGCACTGGAATGCCCACAATGCCGGCACAGGGAGATATTTTACAGTGCCGATACGGCAGTCACGGAGACTACTTCCCCATTGTTTTTTATCCCAATTCAGTTGAAGAGTTTTATAAATACACAATAAGCGCTTTTAACGCAGCAGAAGAGTCATTAAGTCCAGTAATTATTCTTAGCGATGAATACGTTGCACATCTTTACGAAACTGTTTCAGTAAATGATGATTTTGAAATAATTAATAGATTACGACCTCCACTGGGAGAATCAAACAGACATTTCACAGGACTGGCACATAGAGGATCTCTTCCTGCAACATCAGATACTACAACTTACAAAGAACTGATTCATCATCTTTACCTGAAGCAGAAAGAGGTCGCAGCGAAGTATAACTTCTATGAGTATATACAAAACATAGAAAGCGATACGCTGTTGATCTCATACGGAGCATTATCAAGAGCTACTATTTTATTAAAAACAAAGGTTTCATTGTTTAGACCCATAAGAATGTTTCCCATCATTGACGAGCTAAAACCAATTGCAGCTAAATACAAAAATATTATTGTAATGGAAATGAATTGTGGTCAGTACGTTAAAGAGATAGAGTCATTACTGGAAAGAAAGGTAAAATTTGTACCAATACTTGGCGGTAATATTGATATTGACGAGATAGAATCCTATGTGTAGGATAGGTTTACCAGTCCTGTTTTAAAGAAGGGGCTTGTAATAAATTAATAGTTATTTTATTAAATTATTTCACGAATTTTTTTGGTATAGAAAATGAAAAATCTTTTTTTTGGTATTATCTGTTTTATTACCCTATGTACACTCTTAACCAATACATCATCAGCTAGATCAAATCAGGGCAAAACCCTTTTTAAAAAGAATTGTATCCGATGCCACTCTCTGAGTAAAAGTATGAACAAGTGGAAAACAATGGATTCCTGGAAAAAGGTTGTGGAACGTATGCGGCGAAAAAAACCTAAATTGTATACAAAAGATGAAGGAGATGAGATCGCCAAATATCTATACAGCGTTAGGGGAAAAAATTGACGAGATAGAATTCAGAGTGTAGTATAGGTTTTCTGGGCCTGTTTTAAGAAAGGGGCTTGTAATAAATTAATAGTTATTTGATAGAATTATTTCACGAATCTTTTTTTGGTATAGAAAATGAGAAATTTTTTTTTTGGTATTATTTGTTTTATTACCCTTTGCACACTCTTAACCAATACATCATCCGCTAGATCAAATCAGGGCAAAGCCCTTTTTGAAAAGAATTGTATCCCCTGCCACTCTTTGGCCAAAAGTATGAACAAAATTAAAACAATGGATTCCTGGAAAAAGGTTGTGGAACGTATGCGACGAAAAAACACTAAATTGTATTCAAAAGAAGAAGGAGATGAGATCGCCGAATATCTATACAGCGTTAGGGGAAAAAAAGGAAAGAAAAAAAAAGTAGGAAAGATCACTCCTAAGAAAAAAAGTCATTCTGGTGTATCCAAAGGACCTAGTTACACGCAAAAAAAATTATCTGTAACAAAGAATGGGAACGGGCACTTTAATTTTAAGAAATTGGATATTCACCAATTTATAGAACCGGATCAGTGTGCCGGTTGTCATGATGAAATCTTCAAACAGTGGACTGGCTCCATGCATAACAATTCATTTAATGATCCGTTCTGGAAAGCAACAACAAAGCTTTTTGCTGAAGAAGCGAAGACCAAAGGTGAGATCGTTGAGATCAAAATGTGTATAAAATGCCATGCACCGTTGGGGTTTAGATCAGACACTATTACGTCCCCTAAAGATGACTTTAATAATGTACCAGGAATTATCAAGCAAGGTCTATTCTGTAACTGGTGCCACAATATTTCTGAGGCGAAGAGCATAGAAAACGCAGACTATGAATTAGCTCCGGGAAACGGGGAAGATGATCCCTCTACCATGCTTGGACCATTTGATGACTCTATATCCGATTTTCACCCTAGTAAGTTTTCAAAACTTCACACAAAATCCGAATTTTGCGGGTTATGCCATAATGTGTCCCACGGTCATAATCTAACTCCCATTGAAAGCACCTATGAGGAGTGGAAAAAGGGGCCGTATAATACCGGTGATCCAAAAACCACTGTTCATTGTCAGGACTGCCATATGAGACAAACACCATCGGTTGCATCGACCGGAAAGACAGAACGGCCAGATAATCCTGGGTTTGCATGCATCACCGGTCCTAAAAGAGCACATATACCAACTCATTACTTTGTAGGCGGCAACACGATTCCGGGAGAAGGATTTGGTAATAAACTGCATCAGACAATGGCAACACATCGCCTTAAAAATGCGGCAGATTTGGAAATAATTGAATCCGGCAATTACCGAAAAAGTAGTATGGCAGTTATTAAGGTAAAAGTAATAAACTCAGGAGCAGGACACTATTTACCAACTGGAATGTCAGAGATTCGACAAATGTGGCTTGATATTAAGGTCAAAGACGGCGCAAACAGGGTTATTTTTTCATCTGGTTCCGTTGATAAGGACGGAAAGGTGGACCCCGAAGCAGTGATGTATAATACTGTCTTGGGAAACAGTAAAGGTGAACCCATTATAAATATTGCCCTTGCAGACAGGGTACTAAAAGACTACAGAATTCCACCAAAAGGATATGTTATGGAAAATTACTCATTTTTTATTCCGGGTTACATCCACGGTTCATTAACCGTGGAAGCAACGTTACGATACAGGAGCAGTTCGCAGGCACTCGTAAACAGGGCACTTAAAGATAAAGCCCCGAAGCTTCCCATTATAGATATGGCAAAGGCAAGCGTTTCCATTGATATAAATAGTTAGTTTACTTTTACCTATAATGTTGACGTGATACAACATTAATCTAAATGAAATATTAAAGTAAGGTAGACATTATTTCCCATTAGAAACAATGCTGTCAAGTTTTCTTGCAGATAATTTCCATTATTTCATTACGGGTGTAAAGCTTTCCCTTTCCCACTCCTGGGCAATGGGATTTTAATGTCTCCCACTCTTCACAGGTCTCAATGTTTGCCAGCCAAAAAGGAAACGTTCTGCATTGGTAAGGCCTTACCGAATATATGCTACATCCGTTTTCATACATTACACAATCATAATTACTACGTTCCACCAAACTGAACCGATCCAAAATCTGTCGAACAAACTTTTTTTTAAATATTTCTACAGATATTTTCAAGTAGGCTGCGATAGCGTTAATCTCGTCCTCACTTACCCAAACCGCTCCGGGCCCATCCCCCCTGCAACAGATACCACATTGATTACACTCAAAACGCAATCCATCTTTATACCATGCGTTCTTTATCTTTTCACGTATCTTTTCCATAAGTCTACTATTGTAGAAATATCACATAGCCCATAGCTCACACATTCCACTTCCCGAAATCGCCAAACTATGTCTTTAACTTTTGCATCTCTGTATCAATAACCTTCATGATTAACAATTTATTCTCTTTAAAACATTTCGCAGCATTCACTGCAGAAAATATACATGCACATACGGTACACCAAGCAACAATACCATGGATGTATGGCAGCAAGACACCAGTATGTACTGCACCACCCATCGCAGTGGTTGCAATAGCTAATAATATAGCAAACATCGCAAATGGAAACGCCTTTTTCTTAAACCGTCCCGTCTCTTTAAAGACATCAACGCCAAAATCAATCTTTTTCTCCCTTGCAGACTCTTTGATAGACGCGCCTGTCGCAATAAGGTAAAAAAAGATAGCAACCTGTGCAAGTATTACAATTGAGGCCGCAATCAGCGCCATATAAATATGGGTCACAAAATATTTAACGTCGTATGCGGAGCTGTAACCAAAATAGATCGTAGATCCAATTAGAACGCTTCCGATTAGATTTAATACGATAATCATCTTATCCATCTGTATTTTACTCCCTTTTCATAAAAGCAAAGCTGAACTACTGCGTTCCTGCTGTCATCAGTTCTACTGTAATCGCGTTTTGCATAATGTCGTAAAATTGTTTCCAATACACCAAAATGTGTAACAATAAAAAAATTTTTGCTATCACTGCCTAATATACGCTCTTCCATAAAGTTTAATACCCTGCGTTTAAACATATCACCACTTTCACCACTAAGGTATGGCAAATTACTATTTTGTTTGTGATGAATGATTATATCCTCAACTTCACTAAAAGATTTCTTGGTTAACGTACCAAAATCAAGCTCTTTTATATCATCAACATATTCTACCGTCGTTTTCAAATCAATCTCCCTTGCAACTATTTCTAATGAACGCCTTGCCCTTCCAAGGGGGCTGCAATATACAGCACTAAACACTTTATCTTTCACTGTTTTGGCCATATTTTGCACAGAAGCAATCCCACGTCCAGTTAATGGAGAATCCTCTTGACCCTGGATTATTCCATTTTGATTATCTACAGTTTCACCATGCCGCATCATATAGACATATATCATAGTGCTGTTAAAGGCTGTAACCAAAAGGTAAAGTAACGGAGTAATGCATTGTTTCTAATTACGCCATTTCTAACAATTACTTACACCAATTACGAAAGAAAATCTAGGGAATTTTTCTAAAAACAAGTTTTTAAAAGAGAATACTATAACAATTTATAGTTTTTAAAATTGAATAAACCCATTATGTCTGTTTAACTATTTGCATATTCTCAATTTTATATACTAACACAAGACTGTTTTCGGGAAAAATAAAAAATAGAAAGAAGAGAAGATCGCAATTTTTATAATCTCAAAATAATCAAGCCTATAATAGGAAAACACGTTATAATAATATTGATGCTATAAAATCAAGCTAGGCAAATACTATTATGAAGAGGGAAATTATGAGACATCTGTTCAAGTTTTTTACAATTTTCACGTTTTGCTGCATCCAGGGGAGTGTTTATTCTATGAATACCTCTGTAGAAAAAGCTTATATAAGTTTTCTTAAAGGAGAGGCTTATGCAAGATCTTCCACTAATGAGGAATTTGGGGTTCTTCAAACTAATGTACCTATTGAGCATGGTGACGAGCTCATCACAGCAGAAAACTCTTATTTAGAGACCATGTTTCCTAATGGAATTATCATCTGGGCAGACTCAGAAACATTAATTAAAGTCGATGAAAAAGTACTTGAGCCTAGTTTTGAGCTTTTAAATGGTTCAATTTTGATACGGAATAATTCCGCCGCCACGAAGAACCTTCTCTCTTCAGTAGGAACACCATCAGCCACAATACAAAGCCAACACAATAGTCTTATAAAAGTAGGATTAGACGAAGTTGGCGAGGTAACAGTAGAAGTGTGGGAAGGTAACGCAGATGTTTATTTTGAAAATGGAAGAGTTCTTATTGAAGAAGGCAAAAGGGCCTCTATCGGCGCTGGCGGAAAGTCCTTCATCTCAATGTCTTTGGAACAAAAATCATCATTGGAATTCATGACGTGGGCACTGGAAAGGGACAAAAAACTTCAGGAGAACATGAGTTTAGCATACCTTGAAGAAGAGATTGTTGGTTCATCTTATTTAGGTGATTATGGAGAATGGTCTTACGATAGTAATATTTCATCATATGTGTGGATTCCCCAAGTAAGCTACACATGGCGGCCATATCAAGATGGTCGCTGGCTTTATCATCCTGGGGGCTATTACTGGGTTTCTCATGAACCATGGGGATGGGCGCCATACCATTATGGAAGCTGGATAAGAAATGAGTATGGTAAGTGGTGTTGGGCTCCAGATTATCATTTCTCACCCGCACGGGTAGTATTCATCTCTTATGGCAGATACTATGGTTGGGCACCAATTGGTTACGGTTATTATCCTGATTATTACTATTCCCATCCGGGAGCCATAAATAATTACACATATTCGTTTATTAATGGATGCAAAGCTTTTACGTTTGTCCATAAAGAGTGCTTACATTCTCCACACGGGTGTGACGACAATAGCAATGTGGACTTTAAACCACTTACAGAAGATGACATTGATCAACACGAAGAGATTATTCAAGTCTCTCAACCCATAGAGCCTATCGACAAAGACGACACAAGATTCTGGATTCCCGAGGTTAAAGAAAATTTTCCAGGAACAGCAATCAAGAGCATTGCAGAGAAATTTCGTAATAATTTGAATATCGCAGAAAGATTTCGTAATAATATGCCTGAGCAAGGAGTACAAAATATAAGAGATAGAGAGCCATTACGTACTTTTCTTTCAGGTAGAAATTGGATTGGAAGATTTCCGGTAGAGAGAAAGATAATTAATCCCTTAAAACAGATCAATAGGTTTCCCAAAAAAAAATTAACGAAGAAAGTTTTGAAGGAGAGGAATTTAAATGATAAGGTTTTGTCAAATAAGAAATTTGTGGACAGCAGAAAAGCAAGGAGGGGGAACCATACTCTTATAAAACGTCATGAAGATAGAAATATGGGAAAAAGATTTACTTCCTCTGAAATAAGAAAGAAGAGACCTGTTCGAACTCACAGCTCTCAGCCAAAAGTAGCGCCAATAAAGATGGTCAGGAGGGGCGCAATGCAGATAAAGCCACAATAGTCAACGTACAAATAAGCTACGGTGCAATTTGCAGAAAACAAATATGATAATTAGATGGCAAGCTCTACACCTAAGAAGCTTACCATTTGTTAAAGGAATTAGTTAGAAAATTATCGCTCCCAATTCTTAATAGACAATGGTAATTTGATCTGTAATGCTTATATTTGTCAAATTATCTTGCATAAATTAACGTATTAATACCATGTCTCTACCTCATATCCCATAGAAGAAATAGAGTCTTGTACAGCTTTCCCTTTAATCAATAAAGAATCTGCATATAAAAAAAGGTTTCCTGATTATAGGTTTTTCTGTTAAGGTGTAAGTAAGCTTAAAAAGCCGCTTCATTCAATTCTATCTGGCCTTTTTTAATAGAGACCTAGAGATCGACATTTAAAAGGACCATTCACTATGCGCGTTACAGTTATATTACCTAAACCTTCTGCCTATTTTCCGGATATTACGACCACTGGTTTGCGAATTCCTCGCGCCAGCGCCCTAACCATTGCTACTGTAATTAAGAATTTAGGGCATGAAGTAAAACTCTATATTGAGCAGATCGATGATCGTATTAATTGGGATTGGGTCTATCAATCGGATGTAGTCTGTTTTTCATTATTGACTCTGATTGCCAACCGAGGCTATCAACTGGCCTCAAGAGTGAGGGAGAATTCAAATGCAGTAATCATTATGGGAGGAAGTCATCCTTCCGCCGAAGCAGAGGATTGCTTAAACTATTGCGACTATGTGGTGAGAAATGAGGGAGATGGAACCATTACCGAGCTTCTCAAAGCAATAGAGACAAAAAGTCCGGTGGATGATATTTCTGGCATCTCATATAAAAAACCAGGTAAAGTTGTTCATAACAAAAACCGGGAGTATTTACCACAGTTTAATGTAGCTTTTGATCATCGCTTGATAGAGGGGTTCAAAGTGGGCCTTGTCGCCCGTATAAGTGATTTTCTCCGTACCAGGAGGATCAGGAATCCTTGCATGGTTATGACCATAACCCGTGGATGTCCCTTTAACTGTAGTTTCTGCTATTCCATCCGGCTGTTGGGGAGAAAACATCGCAAGCGTGAAATCTCGTCTGTATTTAATGAGATAACATCTAATCTCCGATATTTCTCTACCCGGCGTTATTTAATTACTGATAATAATTTCTTCGCTAACCTGAATTATAGTAAAGAATTTATGAGGAGGTTAATAAAATTAAACCTTCATTTAAAAATAACGGCCTTCGGCCGGTTAGAGATTGGAAAAGATGAGGAACTACTCTCTTTGATGAAAGCTTCCGGCATCACGAGAGTTTTTTGTGGAATTGAATCGGTAAATCAAAACACCTTAAACAGTTTTAACAAGAAATTACAGGTAGAGGAGATCAGAGAATACATTCGTAATTTCCACAAACATGGGATCGCGATTATGGGGAGCTTTATTGTGGGAGCAGACACGGACGAACGAAATTGTGTACAGGAGATCGTCGACTTTGCCATCGAAAATCATTTAGAATATTTGTGCATGTTTACACTTCACGATTTCCCTTATCAAGAAAAGCAATTCCACATTGAACAATTGATACCGGACCACAGGATTTTGTCCCGTAACTGGAATCATTTCTCTGGTACAAATGTTGTTATCTATCCTAAAAAGATAAAACCCAGCACACTTCAGAAAGAGGTCATGGACGGCTATAAGAGATTCTATTCCTCCAAACGCCTTATTAATACTCTTTTTACCAACGGATGGCGCAACTTTTCTGAATCTGTCTGCGGTAGATATTCGGTAATGCCTGCCGTAAGATCAATGGAGAAACATATATCCTTTCTGAAAAAAATGGAAGAAGGACTATATGATAACAAAGAGGTTCTGCTAGAAGAGAAGTTGTTATCCAAATACACTAGATCAAAGGAAACCCGGCATAAAGACAAGCCAGCTCAAAGTGTACGTAACAGGTGAAAATAAAACAATATTTCTTTACTACTTTAATCTTTGCAAGTTTAAATTGTTTAAGACAAAACACTAGTTCCATACAAGGCCCTGATCTTGTATGGAACTAGTGGGTTACAAAAAATGTCCTACTGTTAAAAAGGAATGTCTTTAAAGCTAGCTAAAATTTACAATCTATTCATAATTATCAAACTTGACAGATACCTTTTTAGACACTCCGGGCTCTTCCATTGTCACACCATAGATAACATCCGCTATTCTCATTGTCTTTTTATTATGGCTTATAATTACAAACTGGGTGTTTTCTGCAAATTCAGTTAATACAGAGGTAAATCTGCCTATGTTGCTTTCGTCCAGCGCGGCATCTACTTCATCCATAAGGCAAAAAGGTGTGGGTTTTGATTTCAGGATTGCGAACAAGAGGGCAACGGTGATCATCACCTTCTCTCCACCGGAAAACAGGGCGATGGATTTAAACTCTTTATTAGGGGGTTGAATTATTATCTCTATGCCAGCATCTAATATATCAACGCCTTCTTCTAAGACAATATTTGCCCTTCCGCCACCAAAAAGTTTTCTGAAAAATGTGTAGAAATGCTCTTTTATACTGTTAAATGTCTCTTCAAAAAGTTCCCGGCTGGTGTGATTAAGTTTCTCAATAATATCATGCAGTATCTTTTCCGATTTGCCAAGGTCTTCACGTTCGGTTGTTAAGAATTGGAAGCGTGCTTCAAACTCTTCCAACTCTTGAATTGCATCAACATTTACACTCCCTATTTTTCGAATCTTTTCTGTAAGTTCCTCTACTTCCAACTTTACTCCATTCCAGTCAGTATCCTTATTTTCTATCAGTGTCATTGTTCCGTTATCGTTATCGTTCTCGTCACCATTCTGGTTTGCAGTGCCCAGTTGATCAACGGCATTAGTAGGTGCTTCCATGTTACTATTCTCATCGTTTTCAGCATAGTCATTGTTGTCTAAAGAGTTATCATCCTCTGTATTTTTCTTTGAATCAAGCTCAGAAAGGCTTATTTCATATTCCTCAAATATCCGCTCTTCCAGATCCGATGTTCGGACCTGATATTCATTCTCTTTCAAACGAAGTTCGTTCAACTGCTTTTCCATCTCCAGCTGATTTGCCTTATGCTCGGCGGCTTCTGTTTTCTTTTCTCCCAGAAGGTTGGATATCCTTTCACGATCAGCAGAGAACCGGGATAATAACTCTTCTGTCTCAGATTTCTTGTTGGTTATACTATCAATGCTACCATTCAACTCTTCAAGCTCTGCAACTGCGTTTACTTTTCTATCTTTACAATCATCAATTCCTGAAGACCTTGCATTAAGTTGTGCATTTAGTTCCTTATCATTTTGTTCTCCATGTCGAATCGCCTGCATAAGAGCCTCTTTCTTTTCACTGTTCTGCGCAATGGTTATCTTGATTTCCGTTATCTCTTCTTGAACAGAGGCCTTTAACTCTTCCAACTCCACCATCTCTTCGGATATTATGTTAATTTCATGTTCCAGCTCCTGGTGCTTTGCTGCCAATTTGCGCTCTTCATCTTTGAGCTCTTTTTCTCGCAGATCTATACTTTGCATGTTCTGCTCAATCTCTATTAATTCACTTGAGGTAACATCTCTTTCCTCTTTGAGACTCTCACACTTCCGGTCTTCCTGCTTCTGTTCATTTTCATTGTTAAGAATAACGATTTTCAGCTCTTCTATTTCACCGGTTACCATATCCAGAGATTCTCTGGTGCTGTTCAGTGTCTCTATGCTTAATTTTCTCTCTTCATGCAGGGCCTTAACTTTCTCCTCAATCTCAATCAATTCCACCCGGATACTCTCAATTTCACTCTTTCGCAAGATTAAACCCGGTTTTTCACGGGCCGAGCCGCCTTTAATAACACCCGCAGTTTCTATTAAAGCACCGTCAAGGGTAACTATTCGATCAATGGTTCCATACTTTGATCTTATTAATTTTACGCCAGAACCGTCTCGGTAAATAGTGTCGATAACTAGAGATGCTTTTGTGAAATCTTCAACCACTAATGTGGTATCCAGTAGATGGTCAAACACAGATTTAAACTCTTTATCATATGTAACAAGATCTGATGCTTTTCCTATAATGCCACTGCAGATTCTCTCTATACTAACATCTGCCTGTTCCAGCATCTCTTGATTAACGTTTTCTTGTCCATCCGTAAGTCTGAGGGATAAACGGTGATCATTTATCTTATCCAGTAATAAAAAGGTTGCATTGCCTGAATCGGACTCTCTTAGAAAATTAATGGCATTAATAGAGTCCTCATAACTATTTGCAATAATGCTTTGCGCCAACTCACCTAGAGTCGTCTCTATGGCACAAGCGTAAGGCAGATCAACTTTTATAATATCCGCCACCAGTCCCAGAATACCTGTAAATCCGTCCGTTTTATTTGTTACTTCTGTCAGGATAGCCTTTACGCCCGAATCAACCCCTTCTGATTTCAGTTCATAATCCTCGAGAACTTCCAACCTTGACTGTTTGCGGCTTCGAATATTTTCGTGAATGCCAATCTGTTCATCACAAAGCCTGGCCTTTTCGGTCAAATCGGATAGTGTAATCTTTAGAGCTGACTGCTTGGCTGAATGGTTTTCCTGTTCAGATGAGTGGCGCAGATGTAAAGCTTCCAAATCGCGCAAACTCTGTACGGATGTATCAATTTGTGTAGAGATATCAGACAAGGTTGTTTCAATCCTGTTTTTTCTGTTTAGCAGTGTTTCTTTAATTGTAGCCTGGTTTCCCAGTTCGTTTTGTGTCTTGGACTGAGCATGGTATATATCCATTATTGCCGATTTTTTTTCCTCTATACTTTCGGAAAGCAAATCGGCATCCATCAGGACCTCTTTAAATTTTTCCTCTCTTGAAACAAGGTTTTCAGAAACAGAGCCGGTACTCTCATCCATCTCATCCAGCGCCTTTCTTGTATTTATCAATTGTTCCCTGTTTTCCCCAATTTTCTCCTTGATCACCTTTAGGTCTTCATTGTAATTGTCTCCCTGCTGTTCCAGATCCTTTATTTTTTCATTATTAAAGCGTATTCTATCTTTTGCATTGGTGATCTTTGCATCAATACTGATGATCTCCGCGTTGGTTTCCGATGCTTTCTGATCAATGGAACTTAACTGGCTCTCAAAATCAAGGACCTCCACATCCATTGAATCTATAACAGACTGCACTTCTTCACTCTCTTTTAAGATCTGACTTATTTTACTGCTAACATCACCCTTATTTGTCATTAAATCGCGATAATTCTTTAAGGATAAATTCAGTTTAAGTTCTCGCAGTCTTTCACAATACTCCTTGAACTTTCTTGCCTTTGTTGCTTGTATCTTTATGGACCGTAATTGCCTCTCTACTTCTCTGATGATATCATTAATTCTGAGCAAATTTTGTTGCGTCTTTTCCAGTTTAACCAATGTTTCCCTTTTCTTGGCCTTAAACTTACTGATCCCGGCAGCTTCTTCAAATACCGCTCGCCTCTCATTTGCATTTGCCTGCAGCAAGGCCTCTACTTTACCCTGTTCAATGATTGAGTAACTATTAACACCAACACCTGTGCCAAGAAAGATCTCTCTAATATCCTTTAGCCGGCAGGCATTCTTATTTACTAAATACTCTGACTCGCCAGATGAATAGAGACGTCTTGTAATAACGACCTCTTTATATTCAACGGGTAAAATACCCTCTTCGTTTGATATGGTAAGGGATGCTTCTGCCAAAGCAACTGCAGGCCTTGCGGAGCTGCCGCCAAATATGACATCAGACATCTCCTTGCCACGCAATGATTTTGCGCTTTGCTCCCCTAAGATCCATTTCATCGCATCCATCACATTGCTTTTCCCGCATCCATTTGGGCCTACAATTGCAGTTATACCGGATTCAAAGATAAAATCTTCCTTGTCTGCAAAGGATTTAAAGCCAACGATTTCAAGTTTCTGTAGTTTCATATTACTTTTTTATACAGATTAAGTGCTACGGAAAAGGGTTAAAATCCACCATACATAAGGTATTGTAAAAAACCACGCTTTTTGCTATCATATTTCTAATTATACTTATATGCTGCAAGAAAAATCCCTACTGAAAATCAGGCAATGATCGCCCTAGTTGATTCTTCATTCGGACACTTTATTCTTTCGTCATGATGTATTTACTCATATAATTATATACTTAATTTACACAATTATATACATAATGCGGCAAAGCCGCAACCAAATTGGGAATAGAGAAATTCAAGAGACAAAGTTTAGAATAAACCATAGATTTATAGTTATTTTACCATGTTATTAATCGTAAAATTGTATCTATTCTTTAACTCCTACTTTTTGTTATTCAGTCTCCTGCATTCTTTTTCCCAAAAAAGCTACAAAATCTCTTTAAGATGGTAATGTAAATAGTTAAAAAAGAAGATTTAGAAAATATACAAAGCTTTAATGTAAAGATAATGAATAAAAGTTTCTTGCTTGCCCTTCCGGCTTTTAACCAGAGTGATGATATTCTTGGCGTCATCCACGAGGCCCAGATGCACGATGTTGATATTCTAGTAATAGATGACGGGTCAACAGATGACACGAAACAGAAGATCGCAGACGTTAAAGACGTATACAAGATGTTTCATAAGAAAAATCTAGGATACGGACAAACTTTAATAAATTCATTTCAATACGCCATAAATAATAAGTATGACTTTATTATAACTATGGATACTGACGGACAACACATGCCAGCGGAAATACCGTTTTTTATTAAAGAAGCTCCAAATTATGATATTGTGTCCGGATCCCGGTATTTGAACCAGAGAAGTCTGCGGGAGGATGTCCCTCCCGATAGATATTGTATCAATAAAGAGATAACGTCAATACTAAACAATATTACGGGTTTTAATTTAACAGACTCTTTTTGCGGATTCAAAGCGTACTCGGTTGAATCATTAAAGAAATTTGCACTATCTGTGCCCGGATACGGTATGCCACTACAAGTATGGGTACAGGCATGGAAGTATCAACTAAAGATAAAAGAGATTCAGGTACAGCTTATATATAAAGATTTTGATAAACAGTTTAGCAACGGATTGCATAACCCGGATACCAGATTACTATATTATAAATCAATTATTGATAATGAAACCGAAATCTGTGAAAATAAAATTGAAAAAGAAAACCACCGGTTTTAATAGCAGTTCTTAATTTGCAAGCCATGGATAACGTTACCTCTCTTTCTGCTCTATATTTGCACATACCGTTCTGCGTAAAAAAGTGTGGATATTGCTGTTTTAATTCTATACAGTATGACCACTCTACAGTAGATGCGTATATTGATGTTATTGAAAAAGAGATTACATTAATCAAGAATAAGTATGTCTTTAACTCCATTTACATTGGTGGTGGCACTCCTACTGTATTAGACAAAAATCAGCTAAAAAGGTTGTTGCAGGCAATAAAGGTTTCCATTAATCAAGATAGTTTAATGGAATTTACCGTTGAAGCCAATCCCGGAACAGTTTGTGAAGAAAAGATTAACATATTAAGAGAAAACCTTGTAAACAGGGTGAGCCTGGGAGCCCAATCTTTTAACCCTACAGGCCTTAAGACTCTTGGCAGGATTCACACTCGTGAACAAACAGTTCAGACATATTCATTGTTAAGGAGTAACGGTTTTACAAATATCAGTTTAGATCTTATTTTTGGTCTTCCGTCACAAAGTTCCAGAGATTGGGAAGATGACCTATTGTTTACAATATCATTAGGCCCGGAACATGTTTCAACCTATTCCCTTACATATGAAGACGGCACAACTTTTAGTAAGAATCTTGCAAACGGTATATTTAAAAAGATTTCCGGCGAAGATGAATTGAATATGTATAAATTAGCTATTGATCTGTTAAAGGGTTCAGGATATAAGCATTATGAGATCTCTAATTTCGCCAAAAAAGGAAAAGATTCCAGACACAACAAGGTATATTGGGAGAATCGGGAGTATCTGGGTATTGGTGCCGGTGCCCACTCTTTTATTAACGGAAAACGGTCCGCAAACGAATGTAACGTTCCAATGTATATAAAGAACGCAAGAGCAAATAAAAGCAATACGATATTTTTCGAACGTTTAAATGCAAAAGATTATGCGGCGGAAACTATTATAATGGGATTACGGGTACTTTCAGGACTACCAAAGGATAGATTTCAGAGGCAGACAGGTTACTCATACGCAAAGCTTTTTAAAGACGAAATAGCAACACTTAAAGATAATGGATATATCCATTTAGATAATAACCGTCTCGCTTTAACGGAAAAAGGACTTTATATTGCGGATTCTGTAATGATGGAGTTTCTAAACTGAGGTGTTTATCCTGATGAACTAAGTGACACACCCCTAAATCCACTCTTTTTAGAGGGGACTTATAAGTAAAAAATCACATGCTTTTTAGTTTGGAGTATGGGCTAAATAAATTATAACCGTACGGCTATTTAATTAATACCCCTTTAGAAAGAGGGATGGCTGAGTAGCAGGCGGGTGTGTAATTTCACACTATACAGACATAAATTAAGTATTAATTTTAATTAGCGGTAAATTAATCGGAGGTTTTGTTTTGATAAATGCAACAGAGGTGCGAAAAGGTCTTATTATAAAA
This sequence comes from Candidatus Anammoxibacter sp., assembly GCA_021777055.1. Lineage (GTDB taxonomy): Bacteria > Planctomycetota > Brocadiia > Brocadiales > Anammoxibacteraceae > Anammoxibacter_A. The sequence goes on from JAIQZO010000056.1 coordinate 52,035, forward strand.
GTAGACGGTGAACTTTATTCCGTATCTAACTTTGATCATGTTACTCCTGGAAAGGGCAGGGCCCATGTACAGGTATATATGAAAAGTCTTAAACAGGGCAATGTGATCCAGAAACGATTCAGATCTATGGATAAAATTGACGACGTATTTCTGGATCACCGTGAGATGGAGTATCTTTATCAGGATGGTGAAGACTACTGTTTTATGGATACGGGAAGTTATGAGCAGATGTCACTCTCTAAAGAGATAGCAGGCGACGCTATTAAGTTTATACCGCTTAACATGAAGATTGAGGTCTCGTTTTATGAGGACACACCGGTAAGCCTATCGTTACCCGCATCAGTGGTTCTGAAAATAGTAGAGACAGACCCGGGAGTTAAGGGCAACACCGTAACAAATGTATTTAAACCAGCAACAATGGAAACGGGACTAGTAACAAAAGTACCTCTTTTTGTAAACAACGAAGAGTCCGTTAAGATTGATACCAGAACAGGTGAATTTATAGGACGGGCTTAGATCTTTTTTTGATATTAAGTTTTTTATAGAATTCAGGAGCCGGGAGCCAGTAAAACAAAAAGCAAGGGTTGACAAACAGATATAATTTGTATCTATTTCCATTAATTAACATAGCGAAATAACTACAAATCTATTCTGACTTCTGACTTCTGTCTCCTGCATTCTGTATTGTTGGTTGCGGCTTCGCCGCATTATGGATTTATTTTGATGTTTAAACGGCCGATGATCGAAACTAAAACCAGAGGAAAGTATATTGAAAATTGAAGATAAAATAAAGGCATATGGTGAGAAAATTGATACCCTGCTCAGGGAAACTATACCTTCCAACAAAGATGATTATCTTAGCGAACCTATATGGCACCATTTGAGTACTGGAGGGAAGAGGATAAGACCTGCTATATGCTTGTTAACCTGCGAAGCTCTGGGTGGTAACACGGAAAATGCAATACCTTTTGCGCTGGCCGTAGAAATATTGCACAACATGCTCTTAATGCATGATGATATTGAAGATGGTGATACTGTAAGGCGTGACAAACCAACAGTTTGGGTTAAGTATGGATTAGCAAATGCTGTAAATGCCGGAGATTATATGCTGGCAATCGCATATCGCAGTATTATCTCCAGTGTGATGGACATAGAGAGGAAGATGAAGCTTCTAGATATATTTACTCTTACATATACGAAAACTGTAGAGGGTCAGGCTCTGGACATAAATGCCAGGGCTGCAAAAGATTTTAATGTAGAGAAGTATATGAAGATCGTTGAATTGAAAACGGGATACTACCTGGCATTTGGTCTTGTGGGTGGGGTTGTATTGTCTATAAACGACGACAGATGTTTGGAAACAATATGGAAACTGGGGAAAAATATGGGACCTGCGTTTCAGATTAAAGACGATCTGATTGATCTCACCGCCGGTAAAGGACGCGGGGGGGTTATAGGATCGGACATTTGTGAAGGAAAAGCGAGCTTTCCCTACGCATATACCCTGGAAGTTGCATCGGAAAAAGAAAAAGGCGACCTAAGGGAAATTATGCTGAAAGAACGCCGCGTAACAACGGATTCGGACATCAAATGGGTGCTTGATTTGTATAAAAAATACGAATCACTAACTTACTCACAAAACTATGCGGAAAAGTTAATTGAAGACGCTTACAAGACAATTGACAGCTTGAATATAAATGACAATGCGGTTTTTAAAGAGATTGCAGACTTTATGGTGCAGCGAAGTACATAAATACTATTTTAAACATGGGTAATATTAGAATTACCCATGTTTTTTGAAATGCATTAAACAGGTTAAATGAATTTATACATTTAAGAAAGCACCTGGTTTTTCCCACTCATTTCTCTCACCTCTGAAAGCAACACCTTTGTCAACCAATATCTGTCCATCATCGGCGACTGATACCTTAAATCTCTGAAGAGGTCTTGGTGCCGGCCCCTCAACATTAACACCATCACGGGTAAATCCACTACCGTGGCATGGACATTTAAACTTTCCTTCTGATTCAAGCCAGTTAGGAGTACATCCCAAGTGAGTACACTTCGCCTCAATTACATATATTTTATTTGGTTCACGAACAATCCAGAGCCTAAACTGTGTTTTGAATCGTTCACTAATAGTCCCTATAGGATAATCATTAGGATATCCTATCTTAAACGTAGTAGGAGGTTCAAATAAGAGCCTTGGATAAAAAAATCTGGCAATTGTAATACCAAAAACGGCTAAAAACGAATATATACCTGCCCACCCAAGCCAACGTAAAGCTACACGTCTACTACAGTTACAAACAGAAGGCGGCTCTGATGAAAACGGCTCTTTTTTTGCTACCGTTTTTTTCTCTGTTGTTTCATCTTTTATTTCCATCTAAGAAAATCCTCCATCGCAATTATATATAACTTTTGTACTTTAAGATATAAAACAAAAAGCTGAGGGATTATAGCATAGACATATTGTTTAGTCAAGATCAGTAATGAGAAGATTAATAATTGTCATAAGAATATCTCCACCGTTCACACTCTAATTATTTTTCAAATGTTTGCATTTCCAGAAAATATTAAGAGGCAACAGACAAACAATCTAAAATAAACGGGATTAAATTCCCTTATTATACACGAATTAACATCATTATGGATATTTATTAAAGTGAGCCATTCTGTGCTTGATTAGTATTGTCCATACAAAATATTGTATATTCAAAAATATTAAGTTATTTAATACTGCATCTTATATCATAAAATACGGTTTTCACCAGTTATATGAAACCGGCGAGGCGTCATTTTTTTGATCAAGAGATACCCTACACGTATATCGCATAAATAGTGCAAAAAATTTGAAAAATCTAAACAGAAAAATTTTTTATTCTGCAAAAATATTTTAAAGAATAGCAGTGATTATACTAAAGTAATGAGAAATTTGTCATATATTCATAGCGCGGCAAAGCTGCAATCAAAATACGAGATGCCAGATACTGGATTCTGGATACTGGCAATTAGTTCAATTTCTATCTTTCTTGTCAAGATGCAACATAGAAAGAGGCGAATTTAATCTAAGATATAACGTTTTAAGGCGTTTAAATAAATTATCAAGCATCTAGTATCAAGTAACCAGTAGCTATGTTGCGGCAAAGAACTTAACAATGCGCGTTAAAAGCGCGTTAAAAATTTTTTTCTAAAAAAAGATATTTTTACAGGGTAATACTAGGGTAATACTATATATAGTGATTCCGATTTTGGTTAGATTACAATGTTATAATTGAGTGCTTCCACAGGAGTAACCTTTGCTACCTAAAGGAATGCACATATGAATAACATTCAATGATTGCCTAAAGATGAATCGCTATATATCAAATTCCTGATAACTTTAAGTATGGTTCCGATGTTTGCAACATCCTGTTATCTATTACTTATTTTTATAATCATTTTGATAAAATCCTGCCCCCTTGAATATAACTCCTCCGCCAGCGCCTATTAGACGCGTTAAACTCTCTTTTCCACATTCAGGGCAGCGTTTTTCATGATTGTCAGTTATTTTCTGGAACAATTCAATTACAGAATTACAGGAAGAACATTCATAGTCGTATGTTGGCATCTTATTTACTCCTAAATGATAAAAAAGCTACAATATTGTATACTTATAAAATTATAAGAAAGAAATATAACACCTATCAATAAAAAAATGTATACCAACATAAAAAATACTATACTTAATTTCAAGAACCTTATCTATAAAGGTTACGGTTCACCTGAAACCAATGAAGAAAAATTAGTAGAGCTCCTAGATACACTTGCCTATGCTGCACATATTATAGAGTATGCATTTGACAAAACGGAATATAGTGATTTGTCAAACACCGATTACGAAGATTTATACAACGCTGTAAAACATAGATTTCCTAACTATGGTCATTATAATATAGTAGAGGATATAGAGAAAAAATTAGGTGATACAAAAACAAACATTGCCGACGCCATAGATGACATTGCCGATATAGTTTTTGATTTGGAAAACGTTATCTGGAGAGGGGAAAATACAAGTGAACCTGATGCGTTATGGAAATTCGAGACTAGTTTTAAAACGCATTGGTGCTATCACCTACGACGATTGCAGTATTATTTAGTAGAAAGACGAAGACATTAATCAAAATAAGAGCCAACCATTTTCAGCTATAGTTACAGATTAATATTTTTGTTGAAGTCTTATGGCATATATTATTATCGAGACCGCATTAGCAGGTTAGGTAAAGCGGGAAAGATGCAGAAGTATAAAAACGTTCATGATTCACCATTCTTTGTTCGATATTCGATAATTAACCACACATTTACCGCAAAATAATCTCTTAACGTCACGTCAGTAGGACAAAGTCATAGCTTGGTATATTACAGTATTTTAGACTTAAACTGGAAGAACATCTTTTTTGGTAGTTGGGCCAACTCAATAAGTTTTTTTATTAGTTCAAACTGATTTCAGAAAGAATAGTTTTTCAGAAATTACCCCACAAGGAAAAATGGATGTTTGCCCAAACGTAAGTCCCAGAAATAAAATAAAAACATAATATGTGCCCCTTCAGAACTCATATTATGTTTTTTTTTCAGGAGCTTAAACTCCAGACAATACCCTATCTTGCCCCTATAGGGAGGGCGCATTCACTGAAAACGAATAATGCTATTACGCTTACTTTTCCTTTGATTATGACTTGATTTTCTGAAATCAGTTCGAACCTAGCGTTTTTTTGTAAACTTGAAAGGTTCGGAACATATACCCTTACTGGAAATAGTTATGCCGGTAAAATTAAATAGAACAAACATATGTTTGCAATTGTAAAAAACAATGTTAATAAACCTGTCATAAAATATTGATTTATCATTTTTCTCATATATAAACCCCTTTCGAAGCAAAACAAAAAAAAATTTTATAATAAAAGAAAAGAATAGCAAAATGTAACACTAAAACTTATTGTCGTAAGTTTTATTATTTTTTTTAACTACCATCAATACATAACTCAGCTTTATTCTCAAAGATCGCAAATTTTGTACCACATATATAAAAAAAGTCATATATCAGGCGGAACGTCAATTGCTGTAATAGGTTGGGGGAAATATTGCGCAGGGTAATCCTAAAATCAGATTATCAAGAAAATGTTAGAATTCTAACATTACTGTATAATTACCGTATAGTGATGGGGAATATAATCTCGAGGAATTACGAAAATTACATCTTAATTGTTAAGTATTCGTTTCATTAATTTCTCGCTGAAGGATTCTTGCAGATTGCCCCAAAACGTTTAAAAACCATTTGTGTTTCGTTATTTACTATGTATTTTGCACAACCAATAAACATGTAGAGCACTCTTCAAAACTGCTCCAGCAAGAGAAATTATTGAGAAACCTGATTTATCGGGAAATAATATCAGTAACCTATAACTGGATACCAAGCCTGGGAATTAATTTGTCGTTTTATCTTGACGGGAGCTAATCATTAACGTTACCCTAACCCTGTCATAAAACCCCTTGACTTTAGATATCATCATATTAGAATAGTAGAGCATTGCTGAAAAAGGGGCAAAGAAGTTGACTCCGATAAACGTTTAAAATAAAAGCTAAACCGTTCAAGCTATTGGCCTTAAACTTCACAGAAATACAACCCTATTTTTGAAAACCAAATATTAAGCTTAAAGGAGAAGCAATAAAATGCGAAACTGGAAACGCACTATTTTGTTATTAGGGGTAGGTGTAGTCAGTCTACTTATAATTTATGCCATATTCCAAATAGTATTTTTAGACTTCTTCGTCGAACTCTGGTGGTTCCAGTCCCTCCAATATGGAGGCTACTTCTTGCTTCGGCAATTTTACCGATTTATTATTGGTGGCGGATTGACGTTAGTCTTATTCCTGCTTTTTTTCTTTCATTTCTGGATAGCGTCGAGCTATTTGGGGTTCAATAGGGAATCCATCCTGAAACCTAGATTGAAAAGAACACTTCGTTTTTTTCAAAGCAAATCGCTTAAATTTTACACACCTTTAGCATTGATTTTCGCGGTCGTTGTCGCTCTTCCTCTTTATCGAAAATGGGAATTAACGTTGATGTTCCTATTCGGCTCACGTTCCGGCATAAAGGATCAGGCATACGGCCACGATATCAGCTTTTATTTGTTTGATTACCCTATCTACCAGCTCATCCAGCGCGAACTTCTCGTAACAGCGATCTTATTATTTGCCTTTATTGCCGTACTCTATTTTGTGGAACACCGTCTGTTGCCGACTGAAACTCGCAAATACCCGCTGGGCGCCAAGATCCATCTGGCAGTTCTGTGGGGTTTCGTTGTGTTGTTTGTAGTATTAGGATTTATGTTGGACCGCTTCAGCCTCCTTTATGAAAATCGACACGAACCGGTTTTTTTTGGTCCTGGGTTTATAGAAATGCGTTATCATCTTCCGCTAATTTGGATCTCGATTTTCGCATTCCTGAGTACCGCCGTTTCAGCTCTGATCCTGGTATCTCGACAAAAGAAAGTTCATCACCCGATATTACTCCCTAATACAATGGATGACTCTCAACAAAACAATGCTACCAACTCGCCATGTGATACGATGCAATCCCATGATTTAATGGTTGTGCCTCGACAAAAGAAAGTTACCCATTCGGTATATGATACGATACGCCCCTCTCATGTACTGGAGATATTGCGACGAAACAAAATTACCATCTTGGAATGGATCAGGACGCAAGCCTCTCATATACTGGAGAGGTTGCGACGAAACAAAATTACCATCTCGATTTTGATTATTTCAATGATTCTCCTGACCGGAGCGATTGTACTACGAGATATAACGTTTATTCCTAATCTAGTTACGCGGATTTTCGTTAAACCGAACCCGGTCGACGCGGAAAAACCGTTTATTAGAAATAATATCGAGGCCACATTGCATGCATATGGGCTCGATGAAATTGAAACCGTGGATTTTAAAGTTACATTGACTCCTGAATCCGATCTTGAACAGTGGACTAATGAAGAGCATCTACAAAATATTCCAGTTTGGGATCGACTGTTACTGAAGGACGCCTATGAGCAACTTCAGGGAATTCGAACTTATTACAGCATCCCCAGTGTCGATGAAGACCGCTATTTAATAGGTGGCAAAGAAATGCAAGTCAATATAGCTGCACGTGAATTAAACATTACCAAGCTCCCGATGGGTGCAAAAAAATGGGAAAACCAATATTTGCGTTATACCCACGGTTACGGAGCTGTGATAACTCCAGCCTCCCAATCTGGCGAAAAAGCATTCGATTGGTATATTCGTGATCTCAACATGCACACAACTGTCGGTTTGACGACGAAACAACCTGATATATATTATGGTCTGGAAAAATTGGAACGCGCTATTGTACCGAATAAACTAACTGTTGTCGGGCTTCCCGGAACCCGTTTCGAACTTGAGAAAGAGTATGACGGAAACGGCGGTGTACCTATTTCATCACTTTTTAGAAAATGGCTGCTTTCCGTTTACTTCAAGGATGAAAAAATCTTTTTTTCTGGTAATATCAACAAACAAAGCAAAATCCTTTTCCGTCGCAATATCAAAGAACGGATCTCCACTTTGGCGCCCTATTTGTTGTTGGACAGCGATCCATATCTGGTATTAACTTCCAGCAGATTGTACTGGGTGCAAGACGCTTATACCCTTTCCGATCAGTATCCCGTGTCTAAGCGTACTAATTATAATTTCAATGGTGATCCAGATGCCAATTCAGAACTTCGTTTTAACTATATCCGTAACTCCGTTAAGGTGATCGTCGACGCATACAATGGAGACACAACTTTTTATATCGCAGACCCTGGTGATCCCATTATTCAAGCTTATAAGAGCGCTTACCCGGGCGTATTTAAAGATTTGGATGAGATGCCGCATGAACTCCAGACCCATTTGCGTTATCCGAGAGATCTTTTTTATATTCAGATGCAAATATATGCCAAATATCATCAGACCAAACCGGAGTTATTTTATCAACAGGCGGATACATGGCAAATTCCTTCAGACGGGAAGGAGGAATTGAAACCATATTATTTAAACATTGAACTGCAAGGACTTTGGAGGATGGGAAATTTCGTAATCATCAGTCCGATGACCCCGATTAGAGTGAATAATTTGAGCGCTATTGTTATCGGAGGACAGTGGTCACGCAAAAACCTCGAAGAAAAGTACGCGCAAAGAATTGCCGTTTACGAACTCGAAACAGATGTCCAGGTAAACGGTCCATCACAGGTCAGTGCTCTAGTGTCCCAAAACCCAGAGATATCGGAGCAGTTTGCGCTTTGGGACATGCGTGGATCAAAAGTCATCACTGGAAGGATGGTCATATTACCGGTCGAAAATTCCATCCTTAATGTTGTACCTGTTTATCTCATATCAACGAAGATGAAGATTCCAGAACTGATTCGTATCATCGTATCTGTGGGGGACGAGACAGTGATGGAAAAATCGTTGAAAGAATGTTTTGAAAAACTTGAGGGAAAACTTAAAGCCATTCATCAATAGTACAGTCAAAGACATGGCAAGGAAACCGTCCGAGCCTAGCGGTTTTAGCGATGACAAACCTTATTGGGGATAATAGACCAATCAAGGAAAACCAGGGGACGCGCCAAAACTGTCCCGCACGGAATTCGATCTACTTATAGAGCTTACGCATAAACTCAAAAACTTGTCTACAAAGAGTATGAGACCTTCTATCTTTTCGCTAAAATCCACTAAATGTTGTTGTAGAATTAAGAAGAGCTGGTTATCTACAAACAAAAAAAAGAAAATAGCCAAGATTTTGGCAGTCCTTTTCCCCTTGGCATTATATTCTTACGATTAATCTATACTTTTAAATTAGCACCCGCGGCAAACTCTTTACCATAGACTAACTTTGAACACTATCGTTGTTAGTTCAAGTCAGAGACTTGAACCAACTGCGCAAATCGTGCTAACGCATGGCAAATGCATCGGTTACAACTAAACACTGCAAAAATCATATTTGGTCGAAAATGAAAATTCCTATACTATCAAATTATTACTTTGGCCCGTTCCGACCGCTTTTAAGTTCGTGTTTGTGCAGATCATATTTATCCCTCAGTTCGTCTACCACAGTTCCTTCCCACATAGGAATGTCTAGAAAGTAAGCTGCTCTTGCAATCATGTGGCAGGCAATGGGAGCGGTCAGGTAGATAAATGATATTACCAAGATTACCTCCAAAATTACCCTTACATTACCAAAATAAACGCCTACAGCAATTAACATTAAAACGACTCCGAACGATGTACCTTTAGTGGCTGCATGCATCCGGGTAAACAGATCAGGCAAGCGTACAATTCCTATCGCCGCTATCAGTATGAAGAGCGACCCTATTATTAATAAAGAAGCAACTATTATCTCTCTCATTGTAAATCTCCATTTTCAAAATAACCCGGTAAAGCGCAATGTTGTCCGATTCGTTATTTGCTTCACGCATATATGTACTAACATTCAGTGCCTAAAGTGCCTAAAATGATCGCGCCAGAACCAAACAGGATCTAATAAATTACAATGTCTCAATGACCAAAACCAGTTTGTTTGGCATTTGTTTTTTGGTGCTTATCAGATATCATGCAAAACCCAACAAATAAATATCTTACCGAAAATTGTCAAAACATTATTGCTAAGATACTAAAAATATAAAATATTTTTACACGGCAAAAAGCTAACCGGACAATGTTGGGTAAAACCATACTGTTCTCGGAAAACTTTTCTGTCCTATCCAACTTAAAGACTGTTTTAAGGAATCGTAAGCAAAAAGAAAAATATTATAACCAAAATAATAATCAACATGCCAGCATTGCTTAGGCAAATAAATTGCATTTCAACTTTTCCTACAAATGTACTTACCTGTTTAAATATAAAACAGTTTAAGGCGCTGTGCCATCTTTTCATCCACTCCATCTTCTCTTTGTGAACGAAATTGTTTCCTTTGGACCCCAATCTTCCAGCAAGAACATTTTGCGGCCAAGAAAATACCAAGCCTATGTTCGTTTTCCAATCACCTCGTAACCGTTGGACAATGGGTTCAAAAAAAACCAGCAAGTCACCTGACGGTATCTGTGGAATCTTATTAATCACTGACATTTTATTGCCCCATTGAAGCACCGCCCAAACCAGAAAAGTGCCAGTTGCTACGGGCCATAAGGCGTTTAGTGAAACGGTTTTCATTAACAAACTTAGCCTCTTGTCCGGGACATAGAGCCAGGTTACAAAGATTACGCATATCAACAACAGCGTCCACGGCAACCAGAGCCCAAACCTTGGACTGGATTTTGTTTTACCAGCATTCTTCCACATGAGGTATAGAAATCGTCCCATTATAAGAGTTGTACCTACTGACGCTAACGAAATAAATACCGCAAGCCATGGCATGGTGGTAGTATATAACAAATTTTTTAATGTTAGTTTTGCCAATGCTCCACTCGTAAGCGGGGCGCAGGAAAGTGATAGGGCAGGAAACAGCAAACCTGCAAAAAGTAATAGACGCTGAAATCCCGTACCACCAGCATCTTTTAGAACCCCTACACCGAGGAACAGTGCTCCCTTAGCCAAAGAATGGTGTATGGCATAGAACATAATTGCTGTCATAACCAACGGCACTGCATCCGGCACTGCAAGACCAACACCTATTGCTACCGTCATAAATCCCATCTGACTAATACTGGAATAAGCCAAGACTGTCTTAGGATTTCTTTGCACTAACCCCACAAATACGCCATAGAATGCTGCGGCCAAACCTATGATAACACAAAGAATACCCCACCAAGGCAAGGCTATTTCACCCAAAGGTAAAAAACGCATCCATCCAATCAGACCAGCCTTTATCATTGCACCGCTCAAAACAGCACTTGCCGGCGTCGGGGCCACCGGATGCGCTACTGGCAGCCAAATATGTAATGGTAAAACCCCGGCTTTGACACCAAAGCCAGCGAATAGAAGACCTATAATAATATTGCAGTTCGGAGATGCCACTATTCCCGAACGGACATCATTAAACGCAAAACTTTCAACGTTTCCTGCTATTAGCAGTATCCCTGCGACCATTAATACCTCACCCACAACAACCAGTGCAATATACACTTTTCCTGCACGTCTGGCCTTAGAGCTGGCATCATGTATTATGAGACCAAAAGCAGCAAAGCTCATAGTGGTAAAGAACAGATAGAAACTAACCATTTCCTGTGCAAGGATTAGACCAAAGTTTCCAGCCATAGCTACCAGAAAAAACGCAAAAAAACGATTAATATCTTTATCGCTAAACAGATAACACCTGGCATATACCCCTGAAACAGTCCATAAAATAGATGTAAACAATAAAAATGCTCCGCTGGTTTCATCAATTCCAAACCTCATGCCAAGCAGTAGCCATGAAATATATACTTCAAGACCCGGAGCTGCACATATGGACAAAATGAACGAAGGGGCAGCGGCAATTGGTACAATCAGTACCCCAAATGAGCCTAGCCGGACCTTCAAGACTATAGGAACCATTATTAACGGCATCGCTATGGCCATTAACCATGTAACATCATGCCCTGCTACAATATTCATAAAATCTGTATTCATGGCAGATATTCCCGTCTAACAATAAGTTTCGCCCATCCGAGAGGGCTTAGGTTAGATGCGGCAAGGAGACCGGCGGCCAACGAAAGAAATGCCGTTATCAATGGAGGTAAGAGTAACGTCCATCTTGTTTCTAATTTTCCAGAAATATGTTCTTCCGGTTGATTCTCTTCATATTTTTTGAACCAGGAAACATATATTATTGGTAAGAAATAGATAGCGTTAAGCAGGCTACTTACTGCAAGTACAGCAATGACCCACTGCTGGTTAGCCTGCACAGCACCAATACCCAAATACCATTTTGTAACAAAACCAGCCAAAGGGGGGACCCCTATCATACCTAAGGAAGTAATTGTAAAGGCTGTCATAGTCAGAGGCATACGCCATGCAACTCCATTCATCTGATTAATATCATGAATGTGCAAGGTCTTTGACAGGTTACCGGCACAGAAGAACAGGGTAATCTTCATGATACCCTGATGTATCAAATGTACCAAGCCACCTGTGGTAGCCAACGGTCCAACTATGGCAACCCCTAGCGCTATGTATGAAACCTGGCTGATAGTGGAAAAGGCAAGCAGTCGTTTTAAATTCACCTGGTAAAGAGCCCTGCAGGATCCGTATATGATGGTTACTGAGGCCAATACCGCCAATGGCCCCAAGACATTAAGCTCCTCTGCAAACCGAATCCCGTAAACATCATAAACTATACGAACTATGCCAAAAGCGCCTGCTTTTACAACTGCAACGGCGTGAAGCAATGCGCTGACAGGAGCGGGTGCAATCATTGCCGTAGGTAGCCACCCGTGCAATGGTACCAAGGCAGATTTTACGCCAACCCCTAATATCATAAGAAAAAATATCACGACCAAGGCAACACGTCTCTCCTCGCCAAACCGCCTTAACGCACCACCTTCGACAAAATCAAAAGGTCCTGTTAAGGTATAGAGCCAAACAATACCAATCAATAACACTGCCCCACCGCAAAAAGTGTACATTATATATATACGGCCTGCACGTAAAGCCTTTTCTGTGCCCTGGTGAACAACCAACGGATAAGTTGTTAGTGTTAATATTTCATAAAATATAAAGAAAGTAAATAGGTTATTAGCAAGGGCAATTCCCATTGTTGCTGAAACACTTAAACTGAAAAATCCGAAAAAGCGATTTCGGTGAGGAGTAATCTCAAGGTATCCGATAGCATATATGGATGTAATTAGCCACAGAAATGCTGAAAGGGTTGCGAACAAAATTGCCATAGAATCTGCGCGTAAAGCAATATTAATCCCAGGCAGCAATGACCAACGAGTTTCATAATTGTGACCATGAAACACTCCCCATAACATGAAGATAACAAAAGCAAACATTGCTGCAGAACCCGATATATTTAGTAAGATACGCAAGGCACTTCGTTTTTCATCAAGAAAGAAGATTGATATTCCGGTCAATAGTGACGTTAGCAACACTAAAAGAGGAAAGTAGCTTTCAAGATTCATTTGACAACCTCCATGGTAACTGCATCGGGAAACGGATTTCCGATCCTCAGCAAATCCAGAGGCATTGGTGTAAAACCGATAAGAAGAGCAAGCAAAGAGAGAATTAAAGGGGCCCATTCCATACAGCGTGGGACAGGTCGTAGTGGAACATTAACAATCTCTGTCTTAATAAAGGCATATTTTAATACGGAAAAGATGTAACCGGCCGCCAGCAACCCTCCAGCAAGCAGTATTACTGCCCACCACCATTGTCCGCTTTGTATTGATGTAGTAATCAGCATCCATTTGGCGGCAAATCCACCGCTTGGCGGCATTCCCATGATAGTTAAACCGGCTAATGCAAATGCAAACATAGAGACCGGCAGTTGCTGACAAACACCTTTCATATCCTTAATCCTATCGTGCCCTATAGCACGGATTATGTTACCTACCACCATGAACATGGCGGCCTTGGCACAAGCGTGTGAGATAGTTTGATAAATAGCACCATTCCACGCGCCTAAACCATGGGTCTCTTTGGCAGCCAAAGGAAATAATAGAAATAGGTAACCCACCTGAGCAACTGTAGAATATGCAACCAGAATTTTTAATCGCTTTTGACACATTGCTGCTAGAGATCCCCATAAAATAGCAGCGGCTGCCAGACAACCAATCAAATGACCTGCCACCATTGTCACTTCCAGCGGAAAAACCTGAAACCAGAGTCGCAGCAAGACATAAAAAGAACCCTTGATTACTAACGCAGATAGCAATGAGCTTACAGGAGTCAACGCATTGCTATGTGCCGGCGGTAGCCAAAAATGCATTGGGAACAGTGCTGTTTTTAGTAGTAATCCCATTGTTATCAGGGCAATAGCGACTACCGATAAAGACCCCGTCTGCACAAGTTCGCCAAGCCCCTCTAATTCTAGTGTTCCAAAGTTTGCATACAAAATAGCAACGCCAAACAAAAAGAGTGCTGCACCAACGAGAGAGGTTAAGAGGTATCGTATTGCTGCAGTTATTGCTTCACTTTCTCCTTCCAGAGTGATCAAAGCAACGGCGGCCAATGTTAGCAATTCAAGGGTAATATATATATTAAATATATCCTGTGAAAGAAACAAGGCGTTCAACGCGGCCCATAAGAATAGCCACAAAACCCAGAAGAAACTGCTTTTGGATCTGTGATTAGCTTTTCCTGTTTCGGATGAGATAGAGCTATCAGTGAAGTACCCCAGGGCATACACGCTTACTAAAGTTCCCACTACAATACTCATTATCAGCATGAGCACAGTGAGGCCGTCTGCATATAAGGCGATACCAAGGGGAGCGACCCAACCACCGACGTCATGGCGTTGAGGTCCGTATTTCCATACCTGCCAGGTGAGAGCAGCAACAACAGAAATTATACAGTAGGACGTAATTATTGTAACAATAGGAGCTTTTCGCGGACCTAAAATAAAGGCAACCATTGCTCCCACAAACGGCAGCAGGATTACCCATACTATCAGAACTGTTGTTTCATCCATTTTATCTATCCTCGTCCGGCAGCTGTGTCATCCCTGTCTTTTCACAAAGTTTGCAAACCATCATAATTGCAAAGGCTGTAGCGCTTACAAGAACAACGATTCCTGTAATCACAAGGGCAAGTGGTATTGGATCAAGGTTGGAATCAGAGGAACGTTGTGCTGTAGCAACCAGAAACAAGGAGATCCCGGTAAACATAATGTTAACTGCCAGGATTTTACGAAGCAGATGTGCATAGGCAAACAGTGCATACATACCAATACCGAATAGAGCAATGCTCGTCAACGAATAAAATATTTTTAAGCTCATGGTTTCCATATAAATTGTTCTTCGGAATTTTATCCTTTATAAAATATAACTACCCTTAGCATTATATCTATGTTCCTAATATTATAACTCGTATCTGGTAAATATGCCCCATCTTCATCATTAGGGGGGCTAGATGCGCAATCTGAATTTATTCTGCATTTTGTCTACGGCATTCTGTATTCTCAATTACTCTTCCTGAAACTACTGCAACCAATATAAGAGCTATTGAGATTGTCAACGTTGCTTCTATTATCAGTATCAGAATCCCTGACCAGCCACTAGGGTATTCTATTAAGCTCCTGCCCATTAAAACGGTTCCCATGGCAACAGATAAAAAGACGCAAAATCCAAACGTTAACAGGATACGCAATAACCACTTCGGATGTTGTAGAGGAAGTTGATATCCCGATAACAACAATAACAATAATGCTGCAGCAATAACGGAACCTGCCTGGAAAGCCCCACCTGGAGATTCGGATCCGACCCATAGCAAGTAACCTCCAATAACTATCATAACCGGTGTTAACAAGAGTACTAGGCATTTCTGAACCGATCCGATATGATCTTTATCAGGTTCCAGTCGCGGCAACTGTACAGTGCGCAACGAGATAACACTAAACGCGGCCAACACAAGAACTCCCACCTCAAGCAGGGTGTCATAACTTCTAAAGTTTAATAAAACAGCTGTTACAGGATTTGTCACTCCACTATTGTGGAGCTCGTTCTGTACAATTACAGCCAAATCGACAGGTTGCACTTGAGTTGTCTGGAGTGACAGACCTATGCAAACCCCCATAGTAAGACACAAAAGCGCCAGAAAAAGAGGCTTGATTTTAAAACCCTTTTGCTTCTCTTGATTAACTCTTATTTGCTTTTCCATGTTTGTCCTTTTCTATTTTTAGGCGGCTTAACGCATTTAAGAATAGAACTCCTGTTATGCCGGAACCAATGGCTCCTTCTGTTAGAGCAACGTCAATTGCATTCAAGCGAGCGTATGTCAATGCCGTAGTCAAGCCGAATACAATGAAAAGAATAACTGCTTTAAAGATATCCTTGGTTGTCAATAATCGCCAGGCCAGCCAGATAAGGGTTGCAATTAAGAAGAAATCGAATACGCAGACAGACTCTGTCATTGACGCCTCCAGGGACGAATGTTATTGGACAATGCTGTACGTGCTATCAAATGGCTAGTTGTGGAGCTGGAAAATATTACAAGTGCCCAAATTAATATTAGTTTAAGGATTAACATCAACGAACCAGCCTGTACCATGAGCCCGACCGCAATCAGACCAAACCCCACGTTGTCCACCTTTGTCACTGCATGCAATCTACAATAGAGATCAGGAAAACGTAAAATCCCCAGGGTACCGGTGAAAAAGAAAAAAGAACCTGCGATGATAAACACCATTGAAACTATTTGACTAACGCTCATGTATACCTCCTCCTTTTGGCGTGGAATTTCTAACACTTCTGGTAAAGGCAACCGTTGCAACTGAAGCAAGTAATGCAAATATTAAAGCCATATCTAAAAAGGCTGGCTTATGAAATGCGACTGATAATAGTAGTACTACGGCCACACCTTTAGTCCCGAAAAGCATTGCCGCCAACATAGAATCGAAGCGGGTGGGGCCACGTAAGACTCTTATTAACCCGGCACATAGATTCATCAATAAAAATAAAGCTACGCCTAAATACAGATCATTCATGTTAACATTCTTTGTAACTATTTAGTATACAGTAGTAAGAATCCAGAATTCCGTTTAAAAGATAAATACTCGTCCAACAAATAATTAAAACGTCAAATTATAAATTTCCTATGCAGGAAATAACTTTGTAAGCTTGTAAATAAAAAGTACAAACTCGTGAGCTTTTGCCATGCTATTAAACATTGAAATGTACATGCATCTTTTCTCATTCTGACCCCTGTTCGGACTACTGAATTCTTATTCCTAATAGCCCTAAACAGTTAACACTCTTTAGAATCTTCGGATTGCAAAAGTTTCTGCCTGAATAAGTAAGCGACATGCTCTTCTAAAATTTCCAATTTAAGTTTAAGATTCTTTGTTTCGTCAAGTACATGTACCGTTACGGAGTCTTCATACAATTCAGCGCTTAGAGTTCCTGGCAGAAGGCTTATCGTGTTTACCATAACGACCCTTGAGAGCCCGGTAGGAAGACAAAATGAATAGTTAAACAGAAAAGGTTCAAGGGAAAGACGAGGGTGAATAGCACGTCTTGCCACATCCAAACCGCCAATAAAGGATTGCAACAAAAAAAAGCAGAAGAATCGAAACGTTCCAGTGACACTTAACCGAAACCGGATAATTGGAATTAAGACCAGGCTTGCAACTGTAGCAGTGAGAACAACAGGTATACCGATTACCCATGAAGATATATCACCCTTAGTAATTATCCACCATAAAATGGCAAAACATATAGCCCGTGGCGTTCCGGAGCGTAATACCATCCATGCTTTCCGGCTGTGTGGTTGATTACTATTGTGCGTTAATATCATGGTGAAAGGTCCTATATAATATTACTTTATAAATACCTCTTTTTTGAAAATCTTTTTGTAGTTTTTATGAAATACAGAATTCAGGAGACAGGAGTCAGAACAACAGAAATCAGGATTCATAAAGTACATACAATTTTATGTGAAATAACTCAGAGATGTAACATCATTGCACGGCAAAAGACTAACTGAACAATGCGGGAAATAATTACAAATCTATACATTATCCGAATCCCGTCTCCTGAATTCTGTATTCCCAATTTAGTAGCGGCTTAACCGTGATATGGTTTTATTATAAAAGAAGATCTTTATTTTTCCTTTAGTTCTATTCCGCGTTTTTCGAGATATTTAGCATAAGATACTGTTCCTAAAAAGCTTATAAGCGCCAACACCACCGCAGGATTTAAAAACGTTTTTTCCTTGGTTAAGATCGTATAAGCGGCGATTATCCCTATTATTATAGTGGATATCATATCAAGACCAACAACCCTATCGGGCAGAGTAGGGCCTAACGCCATTCTGATCAATGCAATTATTAATGCTGCAAACAATACAAAATTTGCGAATAAGACTGCAAATTTTATAAGTGTCATATCCTGAAACATTACTTAAATATCTCCATTGTCTTTTTCATAATGCCATCTCTTATTTCCTCTCTAAAGGATTCCACATCCCAGATATGTATGGCGTGAATATATAAAACTTTACGATCCATTGAGATGTCCAGGCTTAATGTACCCGGTGTCATAGTAATTATGTTAGTCAGAGTAATAATGGCTAAGTCAGACTGTGAGTCAAGGGGAATAGCAACTACCCCTGGACGCATGTTGTGCCTTGGAGTTAGAATCTCATATGCGATCTTCAAGTTTGCAACAATTACTTCCCATATGTAGAAGAAGAAGAAAAAAAATATGCGAAAAAACATTATAAAGTATTTGCGCAAAGTACTCTTCACGACTTCCCTCCAAATACAGCGTTAATATAATCTGTAGGATCAAGTAGTTGCTCTGCCGCTTGTTTTGCCACGCCAAAAATCCATTCAGATCCCAATCCTATAGTTATGGTTATTATAGCAAGCATACAGACCGGCGCAACAAGCAAAATATACTGTTTGGATGTTAAATTGGTTTTCGTAGACATTTTTTTATCAATTGACACCGGCATGTCCTTCCAGAACACTTCATTCCATATCTTTGTCATTGAAAACAGGGTTAATACGCTTACTATCAGAGCCACAGCAACAATATAGTAGTTTTGTACCTCTAATCCTGCCTTTATCAATATAAATTTGGCAAAAAAACCTGAAAGGGGAGGTACCCCCGCCAATGATAACGCGGGAATCATGAAAAGTATTGCAAGACCAGGATTTGTTTTATAAAGTCCACCTACCTCTTTCAGATGATACGAACCACGCAGTCTGTGTACAATCCCGCTGATCAAGAACAGATTTGATTTTGCAATAATATTGTGGACTATAAATACTAGGACACCGGCCAGAGCTAATGGTGTAAACAGACCAAGCCCCATGATCATATAACCAATCTGGCTGATTATATGAAAGGCCAGCAAACGCCTCATGCCATATTGGGCCACAGCACCAAGCACACCGGTTACCATAGTAAAACCTGCAATCACGATTATTAATGAATGGGTAAACTCTAAATTGTGGACAAAGATAAGGGTAAAGACACGTATTAAGGCATAAACGCCTACCTTTGTCAGTAACCCGGCAAATATTGCCGATACAGCGGCAGGGGGTCTGTGGTAAGATGCAGGTAGCCAGAAAAATAGGGGAAAGACTCCGGCTTTAATACCGAATGCTACTAAAAAGAGCATGGCAGAGCTGCTTATCAAATGAGACTGCGGTTCTATGGCTAGCTTCTGTGCAAGGTCTGCCATATTTAATGTCCCTATCTTACCGTATAATATTCCCACCCCAGCGAGAAATAGCGCAGAAGAGACAAGGTTAAGGGTAACATATTTAACTGCGGCTTCCATTTGTAATCGTCTACCACCAAACGCCAACAATACGAAGGAAGCAATCAACATCACCTCAAACCATACATAAAGGTTAAAGATGTCTCCCGTTATAAAAGCCCCATTTATCCCCATTAACAAGATGTGCAACAACGGAAAATATCCAAATGCAAGCCTCTGCTCATCAATGTCAATTAATGAATAAATTGACACAGTAAACGCAATTATTCCAGCCATAATCACCATAACCGCACTGAACAGATCAACCACAATTGTAATGCCGTAGGGAGCGGGCCATTGGCCAATCTGCACAGACTGAATCCCATCTTGGTGTACTATCTTAAATAACATTACGGCAACTATGAGAAGGCCTGCCGCGCCCACGGTACCCCAGACACGTTGAACTAAGCGCCACTTTCTTGCCAAAAACGCTATTATTGCAGTAGCAAATGGAATTATAATTGGAAGTACTATAAGAATCTGCATCTATCTCCCTCTCATTTCATCAATGTCATCGCTGCCTATCATCTTATATGCACGCTGAATAAGAACAAGTACAAATGCCAAGACCCCAAAACTGATTACAATCGCCGTAAGAATCATAGCCTGCGGCAGTGGATCGGCATACTCGGCGACCTCTGTTATACTCTCTTTTGAAATAATGGGTGGTTTTCCTTTAGTTAATCCGGCAGCGGTAAAAATAAGCAAATTCGACGCGTTACCTAGAAATATTAACCCTATTACCAGTTTAATAAGGCTACGCCTCAGTATGGAATATATACCGGCTGCATATAATCCGCCTATTACAAAAGCAAGTACGGTTTCCATAATTATTCCTCTGATAAAGAAAATATGATGGTTAATGTGACACCGGCCACAACAAAGTAGACACCTATATCAAAAAAGAATGGAGTGCCAACGGACCATTTACCCAACAAAGGGAGCGTTACTTCCCACCAGATATCGGTCATGAATTGTTTCCCTGAAAACAGAGACAGAAAAGCGCTAATGAAAGAGATCAGTAATCCTATACCAATCAATGTCCGTGGGTCAATTATTAACTTTTTTTTTGCAGATGTTACACAGAAAGCAGTGGAATACAAAACAAACCCACCTGCAGCTAATAACCCCCCTATAAAACCTCCTCCTGGGCTATTATGTCCTCTAAAGAGAAAAATTAGCGAGAAGAGAAATATTAATGGGCTTAGATAACGGGTTGCTATGGCAAGGATAATTGAATGCATCATAATTAATCTCTGAGATCTTAATTCCTATTATAAGTTACACAGTGCAGGTCATGTGGCTGTAACCAAAAAATGGAGTACTGTAGGTTTGGCGTAATGAAAAAAAGCAAAAAATCCCAAAATATCAACACTACAATTTTACAGCACTCAATTACTCCTGTTTTCTTTTACCTAATCTTTAAAGCGGAAATTCCACTTCTCTCTTAAAAAACAAATTTTTACAACTAATAGTATAATTTAGTATTTGTTAACACACATGGACCATAAAACACTTCAAGTATAAGACCACTGTTTTTAATCCAATTTATTCCGGAATTACATGGTTGAGCTTAAAACTCTCTCTTTTTTAGGTTTTTTCGAAATAAGCCAATATGTAATTCCAAGTGCCAATATTACGGCCGCTGTGGCAAAAATATGCTCAGGCGCATGTTTACTGAAGTCAAATACAATGGCTTTTCGTGCAACGGCCATAAGTCCCGTTGCAATTACCAGCTTAATAGCTATTACATCCTTTCTTACATAGAGTGTAATGTTCAAGAAAATTTCGATAGCAATTAATACGGCCAGGAAGGCTCCAAAGGTTTCCAGTATATCTGAAATGCTCAAAAACATAAATGGAGGAGCCATTAATCTTTTGTAAAGCACCATAATTACGTCACCAATCCCCCAGATAATTACAAAAACCATAAGGACCGCAAGTACTTTTACTGCAACATGTATGATTCTGTGAAGAAACCCAATCAGTCGATCTTCGTGTTCACTTGGAAGTTCTTCATGAAAAACTTCATTATTTATCTCTCCTATTTCCATATAAACTCCTTTCAGAAATTCAGTCTGCAGACAGATTGCCAAATATATTTTGTCAAATTTAACCAAAAGATGGGTATATTTTTTATTCCTACTTTAGTATGTTAGTGATAACCATTAATGGCAGTCCTTTATCATTACTCCGGCTTAATTTTCAATTTAAGAAGGGCATAAACCCCGATTCCAACAACAGACAAAACAGTAATCTCGCCCATTGTATCAAAACCGCGAAAATCAACAAGTATCACGTTAACAATATTCTTACCATGCCCAAGCAGTGCACTATTTTTCGTAAAATATTCTGAAATGGGTTGGTGGAACTGGATATTTCCTGCTTTTAAAACCAAAGCGGTCATAACGCCACCGCATGCTAATGATACACATGCGTCCCTTATACGTGACGCAGAACTGGAAAGTTTTGAAAACCGTGGAAGATGGTAAACTACCAGAACAAATAAGATGACCGTCAAGGTTTCCACAAGTGTTTGTGTTACGGCCAGGTCAGGGGCACCATAAAGTATATAGATTAATGACATGGAATAACCTACTACTCCAAGAGCTGCTACCGCGGCCAATCTCGTTGACGAAAGAACTGCTATCGCCGCCGCGCCCAGCATAAATAATCCCAACGCAACTTCGTAAAACTTCATGGTATGTAGTCCTATTGACCCATGAATACCACCTAATTTAAACAACATGAAGCTTACCAAAATGGCAGTTACTGAGAAAATCGTTAATAAATAATATCTTTGATATCCGCTTTGAATGATTGCAGTTTGAACTTTAGCTACTTGCAACAGGCCATTTAAAGATAGTTTATACAAATTATCAGGCATAAATTTATATACAATATTTAAACGGCAAACAACTCTTTGTATTTTATACCACCAATAATATATGCAAAAACCCCCAGCGACAGTTATTGCACTAAGTGCCAGGGCGGGATTAAATCCGTGCCACAAGGCAAGGTGCACAGAAACGTGACTGCCTGTAACTGCAGAAACCGCAGATGAAAAGATAGATTGATCAATAAAACCCGGAACGATACCACAAATCATACCCATAATTGCCAGTATTAAAGGTCCTATCCACATCCCAAAAGGTGTCTTATGTGGTTTTTTAGGAATGCCACCCGTTTTCCAGATAAACGGATGAATGCCAGAGATCCATGCCGTTGCAAACATTAGCATATTAGTGAACAGTGCGGCAACAGTCAACAGAGGAGTCACCCACGTTACGGCTATTACCGATTCATAAAAGAGCTCTTTACCCACAAATCCAAATGTAGGAGGCAATCCTGATTTTGAAACCGCAGCGGTTATTCCTGCAATTCCAACCATAGGCATAAGTTTCCATAAACCACCCAGCTTTCTGATGTCCCTAGTACCGGTTTCATGGTCAATAATGCCTGCAACTAAAAATAGAGCGCCTTTATACATTGCATGTCCCAAAAGAAATACCATTGCGGCCTGAATGGCAAGCTCCGTACCCACACCTAAAAGCATTGTTAATATACCTAAAACACTTACAGTTGAATATGCCAAGATACGTTTAAGATCGTGCTGTTGTAAGGCAAGAACTACCCCTATTATCATCGTAATCATTCCAACAATAGTAAGTGTGTAGAACCAGATCTCTGTACCGCCTAGGAGAGGACTTACTCTAGCTAAAAGGTATATACCCGCTTTAACCATTGTTGCCGAATGAAGATATGTACTTACTGGCGCAGGCGCTTCCATTGCTCCTGGTAACCAGAAATGGAACGGAACCTGGGCTGATTTGGTAAATGCCCCAATTAAAATAAGGATTAGTATGGCAAGGTAATAAGGGTGATTTCTAATTAAATCACCACTGTTTATTAAAATAGAAAGTTTATACCCATTTTCCGTAAGGCCTAGTAAAATCATTCCCGCTAATAGAGACAGGCCTCCTATGCCTGTAACAAGCAACGCTCGCAGGGCGGCCGTTCTTGCTTCTTCCCGTTCGTTATTAAACCCTATTAATAGATAAGAGCTTATACTTGTAAGTTCCCAGAAAATTACAATTGTAAAGAGATTGTCAGACAAAACAAGGCCTAACATTGCACCCATAAACAGTAAAATGTATAGATAAAAGCGGCCAATAAAAATGTGTCCAGCAAGGTATCTCCCGGCATAAATAATTACAAGACCACCAACTCCGGTAATAAGCAATGCAAACAGTAAGCTTAAGCCATCCAGGTAAAACGAAAGGTTTATTCCCAGACTGGGTATCCATTTATACGTTACGGCAATTACCTCACCGGATGAAATCAATTTTATATGATTAATAAAGAGTCCGAATAGAATAAATGGCAAGATAGCAATAATCCATCCTGTGTATTGACGTCCGAGGCGATAAATAAACGGTGCCAGTATTGCCACAAAAAAGCATATGAGAACTGCAATCAACAAACCCATAATAATCTACAACTATAAAAAATATAAAAAAGTTTTTTACGATACCTAGTTATTTTGTTAGAACAGGAATTAATAAGGTTACAGAAGGGAATACCTTAGGGAGTAAAATAACAGAAACCAATGTTATTTACAAGCATTGCAGATTTTACAACTTTAGAAATATTTTGCGGAAATCAATAATAAATTTGTCTAGCAGCTTATATTTTGCAAAGAAACGAAATCAAAAGCGGGGGGATTAAAGAAAATGATACCTTTTTTTTAATGTAGGGTGCATTGCATGCACCCTACATAGTTCTAATCTTTTTTTTAATTAATCAGTACGGCTTGTGATCTCAATAAGATGATATCCAAACTGTGTTTGAACCGGCCCATGTGCCTTGCCAACTTCATCATTAAAAACAACCTGGTCAAACTCTTTAACCATCTGTCCCGGGCTAAACTCACCCAGATCTCCTCCATCTTTCCCTGAAGGACATTTTGAGTGTT
The DNA here is from genome assembly GCA_021777055.1 of Candidatus Anammoxibacter sp. GTDB lineage: Bacteria > Planctomycetota > Brocadiia > Brocadiales > Anammoxibacteraceae > Anammoxibacter_A. Next base: position 76,451 of record JAIQZO010000056.1, read on the forward strand.
CCTTTGCCAGTTTTGCAAAGTCTGACCCGTTTTCAATCTGTTCTTTCAGGCTTAAACACTCTTCTTTACTTGGTACCAATATGTGGCGAGCTCTGGCTACTGTCATTTTTCCTCCAATTAAAAATGGAAAGTAAAAAAATATAATAATGTCCTTTCATTAATACATTATTATATTTGTTCTAAAATCCCGCTCTATTTTTTTTCAAAACTGCAGATATAAATTATCGTAAAAGCATAGCTGCAGCTTTTTCAGCAATAGCAACAGGTATCTTTGCCGCAATACCAAAAAATATACAAGCCCCTGAAAGTACAAGTGTAGGTGCTAACATGGTCCATGGAGCCTCTCCCCTTTTTATTAATGCTAAGTTATAATCCCTTGTCCTTCTACCAATACCTTCCAATGACCTTCTGTCAGGCATAAATTGCCTTCTGTCTTCCTCTGATACCCTTCTGTCATTTTTGACAACTTCCCATCTTCCATGCTCGTCCCATTGTTCTAAAGGCTGCCACTGTTTGTCTAATTGCCGTCTTCTGTCTTCTTTGTTTTTTCTTCTTGTCCCTTTGAATTCACTTCTTCTTTCCAGATTTATCCTTCTATCCCCGAAGTTTTCTCTCTTTTCTCTTCTATCCCAATTTATATTGATGTTTACTCGTCTGTCTTCATGCAATAATGCCGGTTCTTCATAAAAATAAATCTTTTCAATAATTCGCCAGAAATAAACTGCAGTAAGTAATGAACTTATTATCAGGACTGGAACAAAATACCACATACCTGCATCCAAAGCACCAATAGCAATATGCCACTTACTGACAAAACCTACAGTGAGAGGCACACCAATCATAGATAATCCTGAAACCGTAAATGCCGCCATAGTGAAGGGCATCCTTTTTCCCATTCCTTCTAGATCATCTATACGCTCTATACCTGCTTTGTAAACAAGACAACCGACAATTAAAAAGAGGGAACCTTTCATTAAGGCGTGATTCAGTATATGAATTATACTTCCGGTCATTGCTATCTGGTTAGTCAATGTTGCACCAAGTACAATGTATCCTACCTGTCCAATACTGGAATAGGCAAGCATCAGCTTAATCTTGGTTTGGGCAATAGCAAGTATGGAACCAACGACTATTGCGATTGACGAGATAATAATGAGGATATTTGCGATGGGAACATTCTCTACAGAGAATTCTACTTTAAAAACAGTAAACATAACCCGTAACATCACATACAGACCAACCTTTGTTCCCACAGCGGCCATTATAGAGCTCACTACGGATGGGGAGTAGTTATAAACCTTAGGCAACCAGAAATGGAGAGGAAAGAGGGCGACTTTGAGACACAATCCCACTGTAAAAAATGCAAAAGCTGTCAAAATCACGGTTGAGTTGTAAAACTCCGGCAATCTTTCACGCAGATCTGCAATGTTCAGTGTTCCAGTCTGCATATAAATATAACCGATGCCGATTAGTATGAATGTCCCGGCAATTGTTCCGAAAATCAGATAGTTAAAACTCGCAACCAGTGCATTTCTATGTTTGCCTAATGCTACAAGTGCATAACCTGCAAGGGAAGATATCTCCAGGAAAACATAAAGATTAAAGATGTCTCCTGTAATAACAATCCCCATAAGGCCTGTTATCAAAAGCATGTATATGGAATAGAATGCAGGAATCTTTCTCTCTTCTATCTCATGTTCCACACTCTTTTCTGCATAGAACGCAACAACAAAAGCGATAAAGGCAATTACCGTAATCACAAACCCGTTCAGGTGGTCTATGGAATACTCTATGCCCCAAGGAGGCTTCCAACCCCCTAGGTGATAAGTAACCTTTCCTGTATTTGCTACTTTATTTAACAGGTATATTGATCCCGATAAACTGAAGAATAACGCCACACATGAGACTATCCAGCAGGCAAACCTATTAACCCTGCCAATGACAGGAATAACAACTGCGGAAATCAGAGGTATTAAGATTACAAGTACCGGTAAGTGCTGCAAAAATCTCATCCTATACCCTTCCCTTTATATATTCTCTCTGCTGCTCAATTATTATACCGTCTTCTTCCATTGTTCCAAAGGCTTTGTGTATCTTTATGATAAGGGCAAGGGCAACTGCAGTGGTACTAACACCAACGACTATTGCGGTTAGCATAAGGCAATGGGGAAGCGGATTATCATAGACTTGTGACTTGTCCCACAAAATCGGAGCAGTCCCGCCTTTCACTTTTGCCATTGTTATGTAAAATAAAAAGACCGAGATCTGAAATAGATTTATACCGATAATCTTTTTTATCAGATTACCGCGTGCGATAACGGCATAAAAACCCAGCATCATAAGTATGATAACTATCCAGTAGTTATATTTTGCTAAAATTAATTCAACCATTAGTTCTAATAAAATAATTTGAGCTTATAAAATATAATTTAAAGAAATTACCAACATCTGTTTCTAGCAGGGGATTAACTACTTTTTAGATTCGAAGGCTCCATCTTCTTCTTTTTTTTAGATTCGAAGGTTTCGTCGTCTTTTCTTGCAGTTTCAAAGAAGAGGGTTGTCATAACTGCAGAAACGGTAATTTGAACGCCAATTTCAACCCCATACATACCCAGATGATGAGCCAGATGATGATCAAGGGGGAATTTGCTGTACTCAAGATATGCACCACCGGCAATTAAACAGAGAATTCCAACCCCAGCATAAACTAATACCCCAACGGATGAAAAAATATCATTAAATTTCTGCGAAACCAATTTTCTGCCTTCTTCTTCTCCGAATGCCAGAACATATAAAATGATACTGGAACCTAATATAACACCGCCTTGAAAACCACCACCGGGACCTAAGTCACCATGAGCGAGTACATAGTAGGAATATAGCTGTATAAAAGGGATAAGAATTTTTGATATTACCCCTAAGCTTATTATGTGATCTTCTTTTCTGGCCATTTCTCTCTCCTAAGCAAGACTACAACACAAATACCTGCGGCAAAAATAACAGTAGTTTCACCAAGCGTATCATATCCCCTATAGTTTGCAAGGATAGCAGTTACTATATTTATACTTCCAGCTTCGTGGTCAGCATCATGGATATAAGTCGGGGCAACATGTTTGTTTATGGGAGCATTCGGGTCTTCAAAAGCAGGCATATCAATTGTTCCGTACAATAATACCGCTCCTGTAATTACCACAACAACGATTGGCATAATTTTTGTACTTATCCCTTTGTGAACAACTGGAGCAAACTCCTTAGGCACATTGACCTGTTCTTCGTACCTTTTAGTTCTGCTTAACGTGGCAATTAAGAGCACAGAAGTAATACCTGCACCCACTGCAGCTTCAGTAAATGCAACATCAACCGCATTTAGCACAGTCCATTCAACTGCCATTAAAAAGCTAAAAGCGGCTAGAATAATAATAGCGCTTAGCAGATCTTTTAGAAATATTGCTGCCACAGAACATACAACAATAAAGAAAAGTAAGAAAACATCAATTATCTCAATCATCTTTTTTCCAGGGTTTCAGTCCACTCAGATGAGCCGACTGCGCAAGAAAATGGGTTGCAGTAGGGTTAGCAATAAAGATAAAAATAATAATAAACAGTAACTTAACGCTTATAAACGAAACACCTTCGTAAACCATAAGGCCAAGTAATACCAATCCCTGACCTAATGTATCTGTCTTTCCGGCCGGATGCATCCTGGTGTAAAAATCAGGAAACCTGAGAACACCAACTGATCCGGTCACTATCAAAAAACACCCTAATCCCAGTAATATACCGGTTATAATAGTCCTTATATCCATATTAATAAGTGTATTTAACAATACTGCTGCAAACTTTAGTGTAACGTTGTCATGTTTTTAATCTAACCGGCCAAATTCATGGTACTTAAGAAATGCGGTAGTTGCTATAAAGTTCGTTAAGGCATAAACCAGTGCCAGATCAAGAAAGTTAGGGCGCTCGTATATGAATCCGATGAGCGCCAATAGTACAACCGCTTTTGTACCTATGACATTTGCAGCCAAAACTCTATCAAATACAACGGGCCCTTTTATTAGCCTATAAAGTACAAGAATCGTTGATAATAGAATAATTATAGAAACTATGCTAAACACTGATGTCTCCCTCCAGCTCTCGCACCCGTCTCTGCATTTCGCCTTCCATTAATGATTCTGCCGCGCTCTCTGTGATGGCATGTACTAAAAATTTATTCTTCGCCCCTGTTATTGTTACAGTACCAGGTGTTAAAGTTATGGAGTTTGCCAACGTAACAATACCCATGTTAGTTTTCAGTTCTGGGTCAAAACTGACAACTGTAGGACTTATAGGCATATTTGGGTTAAATGTCATCTTTACAACATCAATATTACATAAAAATATCTGCCACATTAACCACGGTGAATACCGTATAGTCTTTAATATCCTTATGGTCTCCTGCTTAATGTTTGCATTGCCTATAAAAAAATCATGACACATAAAAGATACAATGCAACTAAATATAACACCGGACAGGATAAGTATTAACGTAAACTCACCGGACAACAGTATCCAGAATGCAAACATTATTAATGTTGTTATTATAAAACTCATAAGCAAATATTTAATCAGTTAGTACTAATATACACATAGCGGAATGGATGTACTCGTACATCCATTCCGCTATGTGCTTTTTTATTGGTAGCGGGGGCGGGATTCGAACCCACGGCCTCCGGGTTATGAGCCCGACGAGCTACCAGACTGCTCTACCCCGCGCCAACCAACATTTATTTAATAAATTGTAAATCTTAATTCTATCGCAGATTTACCGCTCTATTTATATTATCAATCATAAGCCTTGCTCCCTCCCGGGTGCTCCTTTTTAGTTGCAGGATACGATCTGCCATCTCCCCACACCTTGAATTGATCCTTGTACATCCTTTCCAGCCCAACGTCTTTGTCCGGCTTAATCCTTCTTACCAGCCTTATATGGCAATGGTGGCAAGCGGTCTTTAACCTTCCAAATTGATAATCAGCATCGTCGCCATCCTTCTTTTCCACGGCATCAAAAAACCGCTTGTAATAGCGCTGAAAATCGTCATTAAACTCCCAAAAGTCTTCAGGCACTTCTGTTTCCGCAAGGTTAAGCCCGTCGTACATAGCTTTAATATCTTTCGCAATCCTGTCGGTTTCGTCCCAATCCCTGTAAGAGAGCGCACTGGTTAAAAGCTGCAGCTGCAGCTTCATGTCAAGCATGACAGGCCTCATACCGATCTTTTCACACCACTCGTTAACTACTGTAAGTCGTGGAGGTTCTACCCTTCCGAGAGGTTCATCTCTGGCAAAAATTGATGAACTAAATATTGTTGATGACACCGTAATCAATAAAACAAAAAAACCTTTCTTTACCATCAAAAATCCTTTTTCTAAACAATAAACATTAATATTTTAAAACATACCGTGAAAAGAGAACATAATATCTAAATATTTATTGTATGTCAACTTATAAAGAGCAAAGAATTGCCACAATGTTGTAAATCATAACATTACCTATGATTGCATAAATTACTTTATGCTATCGCTTGATAAATAGCTCATATTTTCCGCAACCTCAATTGCCTTTAATGGCCCCATAGCTTTATTAACCGTCTCTTCATACTCATTTTCCGGTATGGAATCAGCCACTATTCCCGCACCGGCCTGGACATAGGCCTCTTTTCCTTTCATTACAATTGTCCTAATCGTTATACATGTGTTCATATTGCCTGCGTAGTCGAAATAACCAATTCCACCACCATAAGGACCTCTTTTGGTGGGTTCAAGTTCATCTATTATCTCCATAGCCCTTATTTTTGGTGCGCCTGAAAGGGTTCCTGCAGGAATACATGCCCTGATAGAGTCAAATGCTGTTTTTCCCTCCTTTAATAAACCGCTAACACTTGAGGTTATGTGCATGACATGGGAATACTTTTCAACAACCATCTTCTCGTCAATATTTACAGAACCATATCTTGCAACCCTTCCAATATCATTTCTCCCCAGATCCAGAAGCATTATGTGTTCCGCCCTCTCTTTAGGATCCTTTAAAAGTTCCTCCGCTAGAGCGGCATCCTCTTCTTCCGAGACACCTCTTTTTCTTGTGCCGGCAATGGGACGTACTGCAACCTTACCGTTTTCCGCTTTTACCATTACTTCGGGTGAAGATCCTATTATATTCAGGTCCTTGAATTTCAGATAAAACATATAAGGGGAAGGGTTAATTACCCTAAGGGTTCTATATATATTTAGTGGGTCTGCATCTGTTTCTACTTTAAATCGTTGAGAAAGAACCACCTGCAATATATCTCCACTCATTATGTACTCTTTGCACCTTTCAACGGAATCAATGAACTTTTCTTTCTCGTAATTGGATTGGACCTTGAGTTTCACTTCTCTTCCATTAGAAACAATATCATTGCTGGGCAGATCAATAGGGTTTTGCAGACGATCTACCATTTTGTCAATTTTGGAAACAGCATCGCTGTACGCATCTTCATAGTTTTCGTTTTTAATCTTCGCGGCAGAAACAACTTTGATTACTTTATTAACGTGGTCAAATATATAAAAACTGTCATAAAGCATCATGAAAATATCTGGCAGCTTAAGATCATCGTATGCCTGTTTTGGCAATTTCTCAAAGTACCTAGTTGCATCATAACCAATATATCCAACAGCTCCCCCAAAAAAATGGGCTAGGCCCTCTACTTGTACCCACTTAACATCCTTTATCAAATCTTCCAGGGCTTTAAGAGGATCATCTGCAATAAAAGTATTTGTAGAATTATTTGTAATTATTTCGACTTTATTACCATAAGCCCTTATTCCAGCATAAGGGTCACATCCCAAACACGACTGACTGGCAATCTTTTCTCCACCAGTAGCGCTTTCCAGAAGAAAAGCGTAATCGCTATCAAGTAATCTCTTGTATGCTGACACCGGGGTGATTGTATCGGCAAAGAGCTGCCGATAAACAGGAATAGTATTTCCTTTTTTTGCTAACTCCTTAAATTCCTTAAACGACGGGTAGTATTGTGTTGTCAATTTGTTCATTATTTTTTTCTATAAAATCTTCTTTTTATTGCAGCACAGTCGATAAAACAGTAAACTGTTAAATGTGAATACTTAATATGTTTAACGTTTAAGTTTCAAGGCTCAACGCTTTTTGAGTGTAAGCCAGCGCCATAATAAAAACTTTTAAGTGCCAATTTCTTTTTAAAACAGTTTATAGTATAATCTAACCGGCATAAGCAAGCAAAAGATTAAACTTTTTTTATATCATTGATTTATTTTGATTGTATTAATACTATTTTTTTTTTAATATTGTAGCTTCAGTACTTTATAAATAATTACCGATATATTTTATGGATAAACATTTCAAACCCAAAAAAAAGGTTATAAAAATAGAGAAAAAATATATTTTTATAGCTATTGGGGCATGTATTGCCGTCGCAGCAATCTTTATTGCACGCCAATTTACATGGAAGAACGTTGACTCTGACCAAGTTGCGGTTCTGGTAAACAACCTTACTGGTAACGTAAAGCCCATAACTCGTGCTGGAGCTGTTTTATATTATCCGTTTGTTCAAGATATCTATATACTTGACAGGCCTGAACAGGTTCTAAAGATGACCTCTTCAAATATAAGCAAGAAATATCCCCGTGGAAATCCCATTGTTATAAGAACTATCGATGGTGGTGAGGTTGCACTTGATGTTACGATACAGTATAAAATCATTCCGGAAATGGCAAACGATGTTATTCGTAATTCCGGTAAATCTCTTTCGTTTAAATTTAAGTGGCTCTATGATTACGGAAGAACAATCGTCCGTTATACCTTTGGCGAACTTTCAATTGGTGAGTTTCCGGAAAGTTCTAAACGTGATACCAAGGCCCATAAAGCAGTTGGCGAAATGAACGAAATGATAAACAAGTTCGGAATAATGGTAACATCCGTTAGTGTTTTGGATTACAGATACTATCGTGAGTATGCAGAAAAGATTCAGGAAAGAAGATTGGCAGACAAGGAAATTGAAGAACAGAAGGCCATGACCAATGCGGCAAAGCGTAACAAGGAGAAGGTTGTAATTGAAGAAACAAAGAAGATGGAAGTTTCAATTGCAAGGTTTCAAGGAGAATTGGATAAAAGGATTTTGGAAGCTGAAGGTGACGCTGCTCGTTTAAGAAACAATGCGGACACCTATCTTTTAAGGAGCAAGATTGACGGAGATGCTGAATTTCAAAAGCTTTATAATGGAGCAAAGGCTGTATATGCCCAGAAAAAAGCTGACGCAAGTGGTATACTTGCATTAAAAAGGGCGTTAGAAGGGCCTGGTGGACTTAACATGGTGAAAATGGCGTACGCGAAGAGACTTAAAGAAGCTTCTATCAGTGGAACTCCTGTTTGGAGTGCTGAACGCTCATTGCCGCAACTTCGCATTACGGATAAATCCGCAAAGGAAGTAATGGAAGCAACAGGACAATCCATGGGTAGTGTAAATGAGGTAAAGGGTTTAAATACTAATGAAATAAATTCGGTAGAAGAGGGCACTGCACAGGAAATGTCTGTTCAGGGAAGCTCTGAATATCCTGCATTTGACGAAGAGGATTAAAATTGCCTGTCTTAAAATTTCCAAAATTAAAATTAGCTTTTATTGTTATACCCATAGCTGCGGTTGTATCAATTGTAATAATAGCTGTTAGTTTGCGTGTATGTATCATCAAGGTTGGCGTTGACCAGGTTGGTGTGAAAACGGTTGTATGGGGTATAAAACGTGGTATTGTTAAGAAGGATTTTCAAGCTGGATGGCACAGGAATGTACCTGGAACTGTGCAATGGGAAATCTATGATAGCACGGTACAAACCCTTGAAATGACAGAAGAGCACGCGGGTACATTTGGCCATGACGAACGTGACGCACTAAAGGTAAGGACGAAGGATGACTACGACGTATCTGCTGACCTTATAATAAAATATAGGATAAAGCGTAGTGAGGCATGGATGTTGCGAAGAGATATAGGCAGTACTGAAAGATATAAGCAGATTGTTGAAAACGAAGCAAGGGACATTGCGCGAAGTGTTTTTGGTAGAATGGGCGAGCTTGACCTATATAATCCTTATGAAAAGAGAAAACGTGCCCTTGAAGGCCGTAAAATGCATAACAAAAGATTGGAAAAGCGCCATGTTCAGATAATTGACTGGTTGATCCTTGATATCAGATTCGATCCGGGCCTAGATAGAAAGATTAAGTCTATTAAGGTTGCAGAGCTTGAAGAAAAAGTAAACATATCCAAGGGAAAGGCAGCAAACCAAAGAGGTATTACACAAACAATTGATGCGGAAACAGAAGCTGTTGCACTGGAAATTACCGGTGATAAAAAAGCCAAGATTGTTGTTATGGAAGCTCGAACTACTAACAAAATAATAGAAATCATGGCAAAAGCAAATCAGTATCAGGTGGAGAAAAGGGCGGCAGGGGACCGATATAAGGCTGAAAAAATTGCTAGTGGTACATATCTAATCGCTAAGGCAAAGGCAGATGGTGAGAAATTAAGACGGGAGGCGATGACGGGAATTGGTGGAAACATGATTGTGGCAATGGAAGCGGCAAAAAACATGAATCTAAAAGATTTGGTCATTTCAACACAGGATATGGATTTCTTGGATATTAACCAAATGATCGCCAAATTTGGGACTGATCTTAATGCAGAATTTGGTAATATCGAACAAGAATCTGTTGACCCCAATGTGTTTAGTCTAGAGGATGCCTACGAATATTATTTAGAAGAAGAAAAAGTACGCAAAGGTCCTGATGAAGATATTGCGGATAAAGATTTTAAACCTGAAATGGTTGAAGAAAATACAGATGCAGATGTAAATACTGATACGGAAGAGCACCCATTGCATGACCAAGATTCAGATACAAAATCAATGGAATACATACCATAAAGAATTTAATGCTTTAGTTTTACAGGAAGCTAACGATAATGGTCTAAACCCACCCCTTTTTTAAGCATTTGTAGCGCGAGCAAAAGTCTTGTGAAATGAAATTGGGTTCACACGTAAGCCCTTTACAAGCTTATTTAACCCGTTTGGAGCAGAGATAGTAATAAGAACATCGCCACTGGTATTAGAATATCTTTTCTATGAATAAAAACCAATAGGATCGAGCATTAATCCTAATGGCACAAGACAGTAATAACGTTAATGACCTCTTCTTTAAATGCGTTTTTTTAAACCAAAATCTGCAATGTTGCGCAAAATAGCTTTACTTCTTTCTTATCTTTAATACGGCGTTCATTATTTAGTTTTTGGCAAACCTTTTAACTACATTGGAAAATATCATTGTTTCCAATGCTTCTTACTATCCATCTCCATTTGCCTTTGCGACCAAAATCACCAGAACGACAGCCAATGCAGGAAACCGATTTCACAACTTATTATCAGTAATTTCGAATATTTCAGCAAGTCGTAACTAGCATTTCACAAAAAGATTCATAAGAAGCGGAACGGGGCTTCTCTATATTAATCCATCGTTTATGCATTAAACAATCAGAAGCCTTTTGCGTTAATCACAACCTTTCCCACAATCGTAAAATTAAAATCTCTACATAATTGCGGCCCTGTTTACTTTGTTTCAGTAACATACGTACGATATACGCTTTACATCTTAATATACGTTAATGGCACTTTATAATATGAAGACTTATAGGGTTTAAAGTTGTCTTTCTTCCACCTGATAGCCCATCTTTTTGTTTAGCAATTTAATTTTTAGATTTTAACTCAAAAGAACCCACATCTTCAGGTTCTATACCCGTTAAAAACTCGCTAAATTTTTCCTTTTTAAGGCCCTTTATTCCTTTTATGGAAAATTCTTGTCGCCAGATTAGATTTTTCTGGCCATTAAATATTTCTATATAAAATTTTGCAATACTAACATAGTCTTCAGACCCATTCATTATCTCCCCTGTAAGTTCACAAGAAGATCCAAATTTCGTTATCTTTAAATCTTTTGCATAAAAATTGTTCCCTATATCTTTAAAACCCTCTTCAATTTTTGGTTTTGCTTTTTCTTTTACACCTTTTGTAGCTTTTCCTTTAACTGTAGTTTTTGCCAGGCTCTCTATGGATTTCTTTTTTTCAACCACAGGAACAGTTTCTTTAATTTCATAGGCCTGTATCGCCTTTCCAAAAGCGATTGCGTACCTTCCCAACTGCTTCATTTTTACACCGGAGATAATCTCTTCAAATGACTTTACATTGCCTTTGTTAATTCCTTTTACCGAAAAATCACGAGTTCTAAGAATTGTACCCATGCTGTCATACAAGAATATCTTCAGATTAGCGACATTATAATCCTTTTCCGAATCGTTCATAATAGAACCGTTAACCTGTACTGAGGACCCAAAGGATTTAAATTTAACATTTCTAACAAAAAAATCGTTCCCAATATCCCTATATCCTTGTGCTTCAAGAACGTCCTTTATTGATGGCTTCTTTGTCACTGCCAATTCCTGTTTATCCTCCGTTTTCATGCCTGGCAAAACAGCTACCGGTAACGTACCTTTGCCCGTCTTCTGGTTACCAACAATGACTTCTCCCCTTTCTATCTTTTTCATGATATCAGACATCTTTTCAAGTGAAGCCAATTTCTCATTCATCTCCTTATTCATCTTTTCAAACGGAACCATCTTCTTTTCAATAGCATCACTTAGGGTTTGTATCCTTTTATCCTGAGTTTCTATCCTTGCTACAAGTTTTCCGATAAGCTCCTTTTGCTCATCAATGGAAGCTTTAATAGGTTCTAACGGTCTTTGAGCTTGTTTATATTTTTTTTCAAGAACTGCCGTAATCACCTGTTGATCTTCCACTGTTTTTCTTAATTCCGACAACCCTTTCTGTATAACCTCTACAGTTTGGCCGGATTCATTTTGTTCAAGGACTTCTATCCTTGAAACAACTTTGCTCAAGGATTTTTCGCTCTTTCTTACTAAATCGGCAGCATCCTTAGCTTCATTTAGATCCCTTTCCACTTGTTCTACGCGTTGGGACAACCGTTCCATATCTTTCATCCAGTTGGAAAGTTCGCTTAACATATCTCCAACTGCCGATCTATAAGGCATAAGAACAATAATGCTTAAAATAAAGATAGTTATAATTGATATTTTTTTCAACGTTTCTTCCTTATACATTTTTTCTTTAAATATTTAAAATTACATTCTAAACACTAGAAAATACATATTATATTAGTTTATAAAGTGTAATAATGTATTTTAACGTATTCTTTCTATAAGTACCACCCATTAATATAGCGAAATTTAAACGATTCTCAGAGAATTATTAAGATTATTAGTTTGTCTTACTTTTTAGACAAAACGATGAATGAAACAGAGAATGTTTTACTTTATCTGCAAAAACCAAAATCATCTGTATTATAATAAAACACCCAGACTCTGTGATTTTGAGGCAAAATAATGTAGAAATCAAATTGAACTTACAATATATCACTATTCTTGATAAATTATGAATTTGACATTCAAAAACTATCCTAGTAATATACTTTGGGTAGTTTATGCTTTACGATATTTTACGCATCAAATACCATATTATAAAGAAAAAACATTAACATTGATTAAATTTGAGAAGCATTTAAACACAGGGTTTAATACCATATTATATAGAAAAAAACATTAAAATTGATTAAATATTGAGAAGCATTTTAGAATAGGATTTAGAAAATAAGATTATGAAAATACTAATAGCAGATAAACTACCGGATATATGTATAGAAATACTTAAAAAAGCAAATTTAGAGACTGCAAATAAAACATCTTTATCACATGATGAGTTATTGGAAGAGATTGGAGAGTATGAAGGCGTTATTATTAGAAGCGGAACAAAATTAACTGCGGATGTAATTGAAAGGGCACACAAATTAAAGGTAATTTGTAGGGCAGGTGTGGGAATTGATAATGTGGATGTTGCGAGTGCTAGTAAAAAGGGCATAGTGGTTATGAACGCTCCGGAGGGAAATATAACATCTACCGCGGAGCATACAATTGCGCTATTATTTTCACTATCACGCAATATAACCGAATCAAACATATCTTTACGTAACGGAAAATGGGAAAGAAAAGAGTTTACAGGTTCTCAGATAGCGGGTAAAACCTTAGGTGTCGTAGGGATGGGAAGGGTTGGACGGTTAGTTGCAAAACGGGCGGCGGCAATGGAGATGAAAGTAATTGGATTTGACCCTTTTCTTTCACAGGAAATAGCGTCCGAATATCACACACATATGCTAAAGAATTTAACAGATTTAATTAAACAATCAGATTATATTACTATTCATGTTCCCTTGAACAGTGAAACAAAAGATCTTATTACAAAAAAAGAGTTCGCATTAATGAAAGATGGTGTACGGATCATTAACTGCGCTCGTGGCGGCATTGTTTCTGAAAATGACCTTTATGATGCTATAGTTGAAGGAAAAGTTAAAGGTGCGGCCCTTGATGTTTTTGAGAAGGAGCCTCCAACAGATAATAAATTAGTAGGGTTAAAAGAGGTAACTTGCACACCTCATCTCGCTGCATCAACTTATGAAGGTCAATTTGAAGTGGCAAAAGAGGCAGCAGTACAAGTAGCAGACGCACTGACGGGAAAGGGATTTAAAAACGCTATGAATCTACCTCCGGTTGACATGGAGGAGCTTGAGCACCTCAGTCCTTATTTGCTCTTAGCAGAGAGAATGGGATCATTTCTTATGCAATTTGCTTCACAAAGGGTGGAAAATGTCAATATCATTTACAATGGCAATATTGCCAAGGAAAATACCAAAGTAATTACTGATAATTTTATGGTAGGTCTTTTCAGGCCAACCTTAGAAAACGGAGTAAATCAGGTAAATGCACCTTTTTTAATAAAAGAGAGCGGCATTACTATTAATGAGACTACCAGTAATGCGGCAAAAGGTTTCACAAATTTAATTACCGCAAATGTCGGCACCGGCGATGGAATGATGTCTATTTCCGGAACAGTCTTTGATAAAAAAGAGATCAGAATTGTTGACATTAATGGGTATGAGATAGAATCAAAACCTGATAAACATCTTCTTATCCTGTTTTGCACAGATAAACCCGGCCTCATTGGCAATATTGGTACTGTCGTCGGGAAGAGGGATATAAATATTGCCCATATGACCTTTGGACGCAAGGAAGCAAGAGGTAATTCAATTGCCGTACTTAGTGTTGATGCCTCTATTCCCACAGAAATAATAGAAGAAGTTGAAAAACTTGAAGGTATCAGTTCCGCACATATAATTAATTTTTAAGATGATGAGTAGAATATAGTATCACCCTGTAAAAACTTAGTTTTCTGAAAAATTGTAATGTACCATAGGTTGTTAATAAATAATCTGTAACTGTATAGTTACATAGTGACTTGTTACTAGATACCGGACAATAAATCTCTGGACATTAAAATCTTATATTTTAAATTGAGTTTCTGTCGTCTTGCTTATCAGCAAAAAATTATAAAGCAAGCTGTTGATTGCCTGGAAAGGGCAAAGGAATGTAACCTGGGACATAACTCCCAAGAATAAATTAAGAGTAAGTTCGTTTACGTGCTATTAGGATGCCCAGGGTACATTTCAACAAAAGGTTTGTTATCCATGTTTATCTCTGTCTGCTCTGACAATGCATTTCTGACATACTTAGGCAGACTAAAAAGGGCTTGATGGGTTATACCATCATAGTATCTTAACTTACCGGTTATCCTTTCAGAAACCCTTTTGTCAATATCGTCATTAGATATGTTAAAAGGGCTCAAACCCCTAGTTGCTAGACAATAACCCCATAGCATGGAAAAAGAAGGCACATATGCCGCATATGGAAAAACATTTGGAAATACACTATTAATAGTATTGCAAATAATTGAAAACGAATTAATTGCCGGGAATGTAGTACTAGCCTGAACAGCAATTATACCATTGGGTGTCAATTTATTTAAAACGGCAAGGTAAAACTCTTTTGTAAAGAGTTTGTGGGCTGGACTTTCTACCCGCGGACACGTGATATCTATTACTATTACATCAAAGTTTTCTTTGCTATTTTCAATGAATTTACGACCGTCTTCATAGACAATAGTAGCCCGTGAATCATTAAAACAACCTTCATGGAAAGTCGGCAAATGTTCCTTGGCACACTCAACTACTTTTGCATCAATATCAATCATATAGGCAGACTTTACACTGTTAAAACGCAGGACTTCTCTTAACGTAGAGCCCTCGCCACCTCCTATGACCGCAACTTTAACAGGATTAGGATGTAAAACCAGTGCTGGGTTAACAATTGCCTCATGATAAATAAACTCATCAGTCTCAAATGACTGTACTTCGTTATCAAGTATAAGGCATCTACCATAGGTTGCTGTATCCAAAATCTCAATTTCTTGAAACTTCGAATTACATTGGTATATAGTTTTCTTTATTGCATGCTTATGAATTTCGTAAGGGCTAAAATAATCATAAAGCCACCTCATGGGTAGATTATTTTCTTGCATAATATTTGGTTCTATGGAGCAGCAAGGGTATTGCAGAGAAAAGTTGCAGATTGAGCTGGGCCTCCCCGAATTAAACTAACATTGCCTCTTTATTCTGCATATTACCACGGTTTAGTTCCATGAAACTAGAAGACTCCGGTTCAAACCCCTCTATTAACCGTTCAACTCCTACTGCAGGATCTGTACTGTCGCCACAAGTAAAGATATCGGCAGCAACATAACCCTCTTCTGGCCATGTATGTATTGAAATATGTGATTCGGCCAAAATTGCGACACCAGTAACACCAAACGGGCTAAATTGATGGAAAAAAGATTTCACAATTGTTGCGCCTGCCGCAATGGCTGCATCACGTAAGATATCCATAATTTTATCGGGATCATTTATTTTCTCCCTATTGCAATCCCACATTTCTACAATAAAATGTTTTCCTAATGTGCCAACGTTTGCCATATTTTTTTAATACTATAAATAAAAAAACCTTCTGTTAAAAAACGAATACTTGGTTATATCAAAACCCCGCTTAGTAAAAAATTTTGTAAATTTTAATGAATCAAAACTCTTTTCACAAGCTAAAAATCAAAATAAATTCTTACGGTTTAACCATGCTTTGCAAACACTTCATTTATGGCGGGAACGTGTGGGAGTCGAACCCACCTGTCGTGTTTTACCAAGACAAACCGGATTTGAAGTCCGTCAGGTCCACCGGAACCCATCCATTCCCGAGAAATTTTTTGCGCCTATTTTATCTTTACTTTTCCTGCAAAATCCCATTCCATTTTTATATCAAAAGTATTTTCAAATTTAAAGTCATCATTAAAGACCCGGTGAAAGTCATAGACATTTTTAAAATCGTCCCTTGAATCCTTTTCCGTCTTTCCCATTAAACCATTTTCAACCAGATTAAAAACTATCTCACCAAAATCCGTATCACTCTTAATGCCCCAAATATTAAATACCGTTAGAGTCATAAATCCATATTCATCCAAGGCATACTTTCGAATCCCTTCCAAAAGCTGTCTACCGTCAATATGGCGTTCCTCGTCATTTGCACTGTCAACATCCTTTCCCAGGTATTTAGCAGTATAACTTAACGCTTCAAAAACAAACTGGTAGGCATTTATAACGTACCTGTTATCTTTCTCTAATATTATTTTTAGCTTATCATAAACTTTTTCTATTTTTGCCAAATTATTCCCCTTCTAAAGAACAATGGGATAGGAAAATTAGAGAATCAATCTTCAATTTTCGGGAACAACGGTTCCCCTTTTTGTATCTTAATACCTGCGGCAAGCCCTCCCCAGGTTGTATCTCTTCTCATATTCTCCTCTATTTCCAGAATACCTAATTGCTCATGGATCTTTTTACTGGTGTCAGGCATAAATGGGTATATAAAAATAGCAATGATTCTTAATGCTTCATTAAGATTATAAATAGTTAATGCAAGTTCTTCTTTGCGTGTTTCATCCTTTGCTAATACCCAGGGCTTTGAATCTTCAACGTACTTGTTTGCCTGTTTAATATATATCCATATTGCCTCAAGTGATAAACTAAACTGCGAATTACAGATATTTTGCTCTATCTGCTTTTCAATTAAAGCAGCATTCTCTGATAACTTATTATTATCATTAGAGACAGAATCGCTTTTAGGAATTATGCCTTTGAAATACTTCTGTGTCATGGAGAGTGTTCGATACAAAAGATTCCCCAGGTCATTTCCCAAATCATCATTTACACGGTTCTGTAACGCAGTATATGAAAAATTACCGTCAAGCCCAAATGGTACCTCTCGCAACATGAAATATCTAAAGGCATCTACTCCGTATTTATCTGTAATTGAAATGGGGTCTATGGCGTTTCCCAGAGACTTCGACATTTTCTTACCTTCAATTGTCCACCATCCATGAGTGAATACTTGTAATGGAAGTTCAATGTCTAACGATTTTAAAAGGGCAGGCCATATCACTCCATGAAACCAGAGTATCTCTTTCCCGATAATATGTATATTTGCCGGCCAAAATGACTTAAATCGATCACTATTTTCATCACCCAAGGCAGTAATATAATTAAAAAGGGCATCTACCCATACATAAATCGTATGTTTAGGGTTCATTGGAACAGTAATTCCCCACTCAACAGCAGCCCTGCTAACACTTATATCTTCAAGTCCTGCTTTTATACGATTTAATAACTCATTACGCCTGGAACGTGGCCTTATAAATTCTGGATGCTCTTCAAAATATTGTAAAAGAAAGTCTTGATACTTTGATAATCTGAAGAAATAACTCTCCTCTTTTAACATCTCTGGAGCACGAGCACAGTCAGGACATTTGGAATCTGCCAGTTGACCCTGTGTCCAAAAACTCTCGCAAGGAGTACAATACCAACCTTCATATTCACCTAGATATATATCGCCCTTATCATAAATAGCCTTAAAAATCTTTTGAACACGGCTAACATGCCTCTCCTCAGTAGTTCTTATAAAATCATCGTTGGTGATGCACAATCTTTTCCAGACATCTCTGAACCTTGTTACTACTTCATCGGTAAGCTCTTTTGGGGACCGGCTATTAGCCTCTGCAGCTTTTTGTATCTTCTGCCCATGTTCATCTGTTCCGGTTAGAAAAAATACGTTAGTTCCTTTTTCCCTCATGTACCTTGCGAGGACATCCGCGGCTATTGTTGTGTAAGTATGCCCTATATGCGGTAAGTCGTTTACATAGTAGATGGGCGTTGTAACATAAAAAGAATTATCTGTTTCTGTATCTAACTGCATATATATACTTCTATTCTAAATAAATGTTTTCCTATATTCACTTTTTACAAGAAGATGAGCACTTTCCCTGCTTTTTTAGCTTTGCTTGACTTGCTCTACTTTTAGTTCCGGTTATTTCTTTTAATGAAACCGACAGGCGCTTTCCTTCTTCGTTCTCAATTAGAACATTTTGTGCAAGAATCTCAACTTCAAGAACTTCTCCGTCTCCTTTTGCCGTGCTAACAAAACTTCCCTTTTTTGGCAAATTATTTTTTAATTCCTCGTAAACTTCATCTTCGTAACGCAAACAGCACATTAATTTTCCACATCTTCCTGATATCTTTGCCGGATCCATAGTGGCTTTTTGCCTCTTTGCCATTTTCATGGCAACCGGATCCAGATTTTTTAAGAATGTTCTGCAACACAGCTCACGACCGCAATGTTGATAATCTGCAAGCAAACGGGCCTCATCACGTACTCCAATCTGCTTCATTTCAATCCTAGCCAGAAATTCAGCTGCAAGATCCTTTACAAGTTCTCGAAAATCAATTCGTCGGTTTGCTATATAATAGATAATTACTTTCTTTTTGCCAAAAAGATGTTCCAGAGCAATCAATTTCATTGGAATATTAAACTCTTTGATCTTTTTCAGACAATATTTGTGCTCTTTTGGAATCATTTCCTCTTCTATAGCATTTTGCAACTCTTTATCCTTAGGATCTGCTTTTCGCAAAACTTCACCAAGAGGCGGGCCATCATTACTTCCCTTTGTTTTTTCTAAACAGTCAACTATCGTGCCAAATTCTATATCTCTGTCTGTTTTGATAATAACGTCGTCTCTGCAATGCAGATTTGCTATCTTTGTCTGGAAATTTGCTAATTCCCTTAATTTCCCATAACGAACAGTTACTAAATTATCCATCAATATTTTTTGGCAAAGAAACGTTAAAAATACTATATATAATGCGGCGAAGCCGCAACAAAAATGCAGAATTCAGGAGACAGAATAATAGAAGACATGATTCATGAAGAGCATACAAATTTACAATAAATAACATTCATAGTAAAACAGATAGAACTCTAGCCGTATGCTTTATTCTGAATTCTGTCTCCAGACTTCTGTATTCCATAAAAACTACAAAATCGAAGAAAAGAAGTTTTTATACAGCAATACTATTTCCTATTTTTTTACAACAAAACACGTAAGCGCCATAACTTGAAAGACAAGGGCAAGCAACAAGATAGAGACCGTATTCTCTTTATTGCTTACGCATGCAAATATAAGAACACCAAAAACAAGACATTGAACAACTGCACCGGCAATATTTACCCACGTACTTTTTTCATAAGTCAGCGCCCTTTTTATATCCCGTACATTATCCAATGTTGACTGTAAAATAAATACGTGCTCATCAATTCCATCTTTTACTGCACCAAGTTCTCGAGCACATCCGACACAGATAATCTTTGTCCCTTGCTGATAAACCATTCCCGACCTAAACTCTTTTTCAGAAATAGATTTTTTACAATTTGAACAAATTTTTATATCTTCCATCTCTTAGCTCCAATATTTGACAAGATTACAATTACGAAGAACTTTCTAAAATCAGTCACGATCAAAAAGTAGATGAATGGTAAAACAGAAAACATTATGTAAACATGCGGCAAACGACTATAAGCAAAAGAGCATATTTACAATTCTTAAAAAGTCCTGCACAAAAAAAGAGCCAGGAAGTATTAAAATCGCTACCGTCCTGACTCCACAATTCAGATACAACGAAATGTTCATTTAAAGCAGTAAGAAATTACTCTCTTAAGACATAATTGCTGCTTTTGCACTAAGCTTTATCCTTTTTTGGTCATCAATACCTATGACCTTTACTAATATCTCTTGATTGAGCTTAACAACATCATCAACTTTAGCAACATAATCATTTGATAACTCTGAAATATGAACAAGCCCTTCTTGTCCAGGTAGTATCTCTACAAATGATCCAAATTCCTTAACCGATGTCACCCTTCCATTGTATATCTTACCCACCTGAACCTCTTCGGTAATCTTTTCAACCATCTCTTTTGCTTTTTCAGCGGAATCACCGTCCACAGATGAAATGGTAACCGTTCCATCATCCTCAATCTCTATCCTCGCACCGGTCTCCTCCTGAAGTTTTTTTATTACTTTACCACCAGGTCCGATTAGAGTACCTATTTTATTAGGATTTATTTTTACCTGAACCAATCTAGGCGCATAATCTGAAAGATTATCCCTAGGCTGCTTAATTGTCGCCAGCATTTCCCTTAGAATATGGATTCTTCCCTCTTTTGCCTGGCAAAGGGCCTTTTCCATAATATCTCTATCAATTCCACCAATCTTTATATCCATCTGCAATGCCGTTATACCGCATTGAGTACCAGTAACCTTAAAGTCCATATCACCAAAATGATCTTCAGTTCCAGTTATGTCAGAAAGGATACAAACATTATCATCCTTTTTAATCAATCCCATTGCTATGCCAGCCACTGGATTTGATATTGGAACACCCGCATCCATAAGACTTAATGTACCGCCGCATACAGATGCCATTGAAGAAGATCCGTTTGACTCTAAGATATCAGAGACAATACGAACAGTATATGGAAATTTATCTTTTGTCGCCAAAACCGGTGTCAACGCCCTTTCCGCAAGGTTACCATGACCAATTTCTCGTCTTCCAGGACCACGCAATGGTTTCGTCTCGCCAACACTAAACGGAGGGAAATTATAGTCGAGCATAAATTTTTTATAATAAGCTTCACCTAAGCCTTCTATTTTCTGCTCATCTTCTGATGTTCCCAAAGTTGTAACTACCAGCGCCTGAGTTTCTCCCCTGGTAAATACTGCAGAGCCATGTGTTCTGGGTAATATACCAACTTCACATGTTATTGGCCTGATGTCTGCCAAACCACGGCTGTCAAGCCTTTTCTTCTCTTCCAGAATCAACTCTCTTGCCGATTCATTTACAAGTGTTTCAAATACCTCAGCTATATCTTTTTTAGTTAAATCTCCCGCCTCAATCTTTTCAATATAAGAAGAAACAATCTCCTTCTTAAGATTACTCATTACATCAGCTCTAACCATTTTGCCCAGCGTTTGGCTTTTTTCTTTTATAGCATCATAGAACTTCTCTTTTATTTCGTCGTGCAATGTGGTGTCTTCGCTAGCAGCCAAAACCTCCTGTTTAGGCTTTGCGCAATTTTGCAGCAGTTCACCCTGCATTTTAACCAGCTCTTTTATCGATTCCTGCGCAAATACAATGGCATCTATCATATCTTCTTCACTCAACTCTTTACTACAAGCTTCAACCATCAAGACAGAATCCTCTGTTCCCGCAACTACCAGATTCAAGTCTCCGTTTACCAGATCCTCTGCGGTCGGATTGAGAACAAAGTTATTGTCAACCCTGCCAACTCGCACGGCAGCGATAGGTCCACCAAAAGGTATACTGGATATAGATAAAGCCGCCGAAGCCCCTAACAAGGCAAGGATGTCAGCATCTCTCTCTTTTTCCGCCGAAAGGACAGCGCCCATTATTTGTACTTCATTAAAATAGTTTTTCGGGAATAACGGCCTTAAGGGTCTATCAATAAGACGCATAGTTAAAATCTCTTTTGCGGTAGGCCTAGCTTCTCTCTTGAAAAAACCGCCCGGATATTTTCCCACAGCATATGTCTTTTCCCGGTAATCTACACTCATAGGAAAAAAATCAATACCTTCCCTAGCCTCCTTGCTTGAAACAGCAGTTACCAATACAACCGTATCACCAGCCCGTACAATTACCGCTCCATCAGCTTGTTTTGCCAAATGGCCAGTTTCAATGCTAATCACATCATTTCCAATCGTTCTTTCCGCTTTATGCAGCACTATGAATTTCTCCTTATGTTGGCAAAATACAAATTATCTCCTAATCTTCAATTTCGTAACCAGTGCAGTGTATCTCTCTTTATCTTGTCTGTTTAAATATTTTAACAAAGCATTCCTTTTTCCCACCAGCATTATCAAACCTCTTCTAGAGCTATGGTCCTTCTTGTTTACCTTTAAATGTTCTGTTATGTTCTTGATTTTCTCTGTAATGATACCTACCTGCACTTCCGGTGAACCAGTATCCGTCTCATGTGTCCTTAATTCCTGTATAGTATTCTGCTTTACCTCTTTATCTAATCGCAATTCTCACCTCACTCCTTTACAAACCCATTAAATAATTCGTTATATATAAAAACCCTTTAAAATTCTAATTGTAAAACAAAAATATTTTTTTAAATTCTCATTATAGCAAAAGTTATTAAAATAACAAAATATTATTTAAAGAGGCTTTTTTACCCATTTTTGTGTATTTTTATTTGGTTTTGTAACGCTAGTTTAGTTCTATATTTGTTATGACTTATACTAGGTTAGACTTTTACCCTATTTCATCTAATTTAATATGTTTTTATTCTCAGGTACGGTGCAAATACGGAGCAGAATTTCAGGAAGGTGAGAAATGAATAACAGAGAAATAATTAAGACAACTCAAATGGATTAAAGAATTGATAAGTTTATACAAACTTACGTATTTTAGTTGAAAGACAAGGGTTATTTATAGTGTTAGTAGTTATGGTTGAATTTTTAGCGTTAGGGGAAAGGTCTAAATTTTTCCACAACGAATGTATACTTAAATGAGATGTGGGGTTGGGTATGGGCACCTTTCATTTGAGGTAGCGTTATATATATGACTCAGTTGATTTATTTCATTTTACAAAAACTGCGAGTCGTAAGCTGTTACTATTACTATGTTGTCGTTGTCATTTTTTAAGTTCTTCAAAGTAGAGCAAGAAGGCATTAAAGTATATCCTAACGTATAATCTAAAGACAGTAAAATGCTATTTACTCAGAGAGTCATTTCAAAAGTTTTGGGAGTATAAATCCGCATATTGGGCAAAGAAGTTAAAGAAGTTTTGAAGAGAGGAACCTTTGTCGCAATGCATTTAAGAATGGAACCTATCAAAAAAGTAGCAAATATGTTAAGGTGTCATGAAGTACTGATATTAAACTGGTTTTCAACAAAAAACAGATTATCAAACGAAGTGGTAGAGGGGTTTAATTGGAAGGCAAAACTCACTATAAAAAAATCATATGGGTTTAAATCATTTAAAGTGGCACAACTAGCATTATATCATGTGCGTGAGGATTTGCTGGAAACAGAGGCCACACCCACATTTACCTAACAAAGCCATTTCCTTTTTTACTTTCTATTGGTCAAAATATGATTTTTCAAAAACTAATTACCCACCAGCACATTTAACTTTGTAACCAATCTTACCTAATTCGTTTTCCAGCAAAACCCTGTGGTCCCCCTGAATCTCAATGATGCCATCTTTTAAACTGCCACCGCTCCCACATTTTTGCTTAATGGATTTCGCAAGTTTTTTTAGTTTCTCATTATCCAACGGTAATCCAGTTATCAAAGTTACCCCTTTTCCTTTTCGACCCTTTGTTTCCCTCATTAGCTTGACAACACCATCGCACTTAGGGATCGATTGTTTTTTCTGGCAAATACATTGCAACGTAGGTTTATTACAGCCGGGACACATTTTGCCAAACTCAGTGGAGTAAACTATGCCGGTATCTTTATTTGGAGCTTTAATAGACATATTTCATACCAAATTTCTTTGCTTAACGCACCCATCAAAGGGACAACCCCCGCTACTCAAAAACCTTTACAGTTTTTGAGGGTAAAGTCTCTTCTCCTATACCTTTTTGTAATTTTTATAGATACAGAATTCAGGAGTCAGAATAATTGAGGAAATCACTATTTCATAACATTCAACGATAGCAAAAATATGTATCGTTAAATACTATATTTCTAATCACTTGCAGTATATACTGTATGACAAGGATTAGAATCTACCACCATTATTAGTCCTTATCGACCGCCGCGCCCTCGTCCACCTCTGCCACCACCTTGTCCTCTTTTACCACCACGGTATCCTCCACTACCACCACCGTACCCACCTTTTCCACCACCATATCCACCCTTTCCACTTCCGTATCCACCACCACCGTATCCACCACTACTACCAAAACTTTCAGTGAGGGGGAGAGCCTCATTAACGTTAACAACTTTTCCTTTTAATTCTTTACCATTCAGACCATCAATTACAGCCTGCCCTTCAGCTTTAGAAGCCATCTCTGCAGATCCAAATCCCTTTGATTGACCATTTAGGTCTTTGTTAATTGTTACTGAAGCAACCTTTCCGAATTGTTCTAAAGCCAGCCGTAAGTCCTCCTCTGTAACATCATGTGACAAGTTTCTTACATAGATTTTCATTCTAATTTCCTTTTGTAATAAATTATTAATTTGTAAGGCAAATACAACTATTTTTTACTACAGGCTAAGCCCTAATTTAAACCCTTCATGTACGGCATTTAATGCTGTTTCCACTTTATGACAGTCTCCCACAGGGTATACTTCTTTGAATTTGCCATCCAACTGTTTTGCAAACGAATCGTTTGGTTTGTAGCCTGAAGCAATTATTACGGTGTCTGCCTTAATCGACTCTTCTTTTCCATTAAATTCAAAGACCACCGCACTTTTGCAGCGTCCATGAGTATCTGAATCAAGTTCTCTTATCTCTAACACTTTAACACTGTTTCGGCTTTTTATTTTAGCATCGTCAATCTCTTTTAAAATGACCCATTTCGTAGACTTACCAAAACCTCCACCCAGTTTTTTCTTCATCTCCAAAACAGTTACATTTTTAGGACCATGGGAAATGTGCTCAATCAAGTCGTTTTTATCTATTATTTCATTTTTAAGGAGAAAACAAGCTACGTCCGGTGGCATTGCCCCCTTTTTAGCTATCTCCAATGCAACCTCACAACCGATTGTTCCACCACCGATAATAACAACATCCTGCCCAACCTTTGCCTTACCGTCAAGCACATCGCATGCAAGGATTACATTTTTACCTTCTATTCCTTTTATTGGTGGCATAACTGGTTCCGCACCCACCGCTATAATAACCGCATCAGGATTCTCCATTGCGATTGTCTGCTCGTCTACCTCTTTATTTAATGTAATTTTGACATTAAGTTTTCTTATCTGAGTTTCAAGATAGGTTATTACATTTTTAATCTCGCCCCTACCGTATGGTATGTATGCATACCACAGTTGACCACCCAAACGGCTCCGTTTTTCAAACAAAGAGACCTGATGTCCACGCAGTGCAGCAACCCTAGCGGCTTCCATACCTGCCGGTCCTCCGCCCACAATAACTATCTTTTTCTTCTCTTTCGCCTCAGTAATCTTATGCTCAATCTCCATACCCGCCTGCGCATTATATATACACCCCACATGTTTAAAATTAAGCAAGGAGTCAAAACAGCCCTGATTGCAGGCAATGCATTTACGTATATCATTATTCTCACCGCGCATATATTTCTGCGGCATGTAAGGGTCTACAATTAAAGGACGGCCAATTGATACCATGTCGGCCTGACGGTTATTAATTATTTCATCTGCAATATCAAGGTCATTTATCCTTACACCTCCCATGACGGGCACGTTAACACAATTCTTTACCTCCTCTGCAAGAAAGATATATGCAGATCTGGGAATTGACATCACTAAAATCGGGGTGGGACTTTCGTGCCATCCCGGAGAGACATTAAATGCGTCAACCCCTGCATCCTCAAGAATCCTGGCAATCTCAACACTCTCTTTTATCTTTAATCCACCGTCAATAAAATCATCACCTGACAATCTAAAGATTACTGGAAACGAAGCGCCTGCACCCTCCTTTATCGCCTGAACCAACTCTTTGGCAAAGTTTGCTCTGTTTTCAACACTACCGCCATATTTGTCCGTCCTTTTGTTTGATTCCGGCGAAAGAAACTGGTTAACCAGATATCCCATACCGCCATGAATCTCTACGGCATCAAATCCCGCCTTTTTTATGCGTAGTGTGGCATCCACATATGTCTTTATCACATCTTTAATCTCGTCCTCTGTAAGAGGATGGGGAGCTTCTTTAATAAGGGCATGGGGGATGTCTGATGCAGAGACAGATTCTGATTTTGAGAAGAATCTGGCAGCACTCCGGCCGCCATGAAGTATTTGCGCTGCAACCTTTACGTCATATTTATGCATGGTATCCGCAAACATCTTTAACCCGGGAATAAGCTTATCATCGTCAAGGGCAACAATACTCTTCCAAACCCTACCGCGCATCTCCGGATAACATCCGCCTATAACAATAAGACCCACACCGCCACGTGCGCGTTCTTCATAAAATGCTATGAATTTATCATCGATAGTTCCATCGTTTGTAAAACCCAGGTCCATAGCAGACATGGCAATCCTGTTCTTTAACCTTAGACTTCCAATGCAGTTTTCGTCAAATAGTATACTCATAAAAAATATGTGGTTTTAAAAAAGAAAATATCCAGGCTGTAAGTTTATACATATTAACACAAAAAAAGAGTGTTTAGAAAACTTTTCGTACTAAACTTTAACACTGATTAGAAAATGGAATTAACTTTGACGTGAAACCTTAAATAATACCTGCGGATTATTAATCAAAAATTACAATTTATTTCAAGAAAAACAACTTGTTGCCAGACAATAACATTTTCACCATTTACTCTGCCTTTTTTAAGAGTAGGCTAGAGTTATTGCCCAAATAATCAAACGAATTAATCATAGCAAACTCACCGGAATGTTTTGCTGTTCCATCAACCGCAAGTTTCAAGTTGCACAATGGATCCTCTTCCTGAAAATTAATAACGGGAGGGATATTACCTGTCTTGAGCGACATAGCCGCACCAACCGTTTGGGCCGCTCCTGCCGCACCATAACACTCTCCCACAGAAGACTTAATAGCATTAACTATAGGAACACTCTTGTCCACACAAGAAAACAGGTTTTTAATGGCCTTTGCCTCTATCATATCAAGTTCTACTGACGAATTTGCATTTGCACTTATAAAATGAACATCTTTCAAGTCAGCACCTGCATCCTTTACCGCCAGACTCATGGCTGCTTCCGCTTTTTTTATCTTTCTATCTGTGGTAAAAGTACTGTTTGCACCAAGGGTCGTGCCATAGCCCACCACCTCACAATAAACCGGTACTCCCCTCTCTTTTGCATGATCATACTCCTCCAGTAACAGCAAATAGCTTCCCTCTCCTAAAACAAACCCGTTTCTCCGTTTATCAAACGGGATGCTTGCCTCCACAGAACCGCCATTAGATACAGATAGCTGATTTCGCAGATAAAAGATCATATATAAATCTATGGACAAATGCTCTACACCACCAGCAACAACAGCTTTTGCTCTTCCGTCTTGTATCATATTAAAAGCATTCCCAATTGCATCTGCACTTGATGTAAATCCGGCAGAAATAGTACGGGCAAAAGCCTTGGTAGTAAAAGAGACAGAAGCGTGATTTATAGATGAATTAAGGGCAACATCATATGACTTCATAGGGGAGAGTTCTGCTGGACCTTTTCTGATAATATCGTAAAAATAATCTGTGGTCTCTGCGAAATTCCCCAATGAGGAACCCACAATTAGTCCTGTTTGATTAAACAACTCTTCATCATTTTCCGGAAAAGAAGAATCCGAAAGTGCCATCTTTGTCGCGGAAGAGAGAAACTTCGTTCCGCTATTCAAATACCTAAGCCCTTTTTTCCCGATAAATTCCTCCGGACCAAAATCCAGGATCTCCGCTCCAAGCTTTGATTTATATTCTGAGGTATCAAAACCTTCAATAGGTTTTATCCCGGATTTGCCATCCAAAAGATTTTCCCAGAAATTTTTTACCCCGATACCCATGGGTGAAACCACCCCAATACCTGTTACAACTACCCGTTTTTTCATTTTCTTCTATATTTGATATACTTTAACTAGTATAGAAATTGTTATTTTACGTAGTTATATGTGTTCCTCTTGCGTGTTAAAAGAAAAATTGGATTACGCTGATTATGTTTGATTACGCTGAGACAAATCCATGTAATCTATTTTTTAATCTGTGTAATCATATTTAATCACATCTCTCCGAAAATCAACACCGCATTATTACCACCAAAGGCAAACGAATTATTAATAACATTTCTCACCTTTACTTCACGGGCAGTATTTGGGACACAGTCTATTTCACATTCGGGATCAATCGTTGCAAAGTTTATGGTTGGAGGCACAACATTGTTTCTAATTGCCAGGCATGATACAACTGATTCTATGGCGCTTGCAGCACCCATTGAGTGTCCAATCATTGATTTTACCGAACTACAGGGGATTTTCTTGGCCCGCTCTTTAAAAACAGTGTGTATTGCAAGGGATTCCGATTTATCATTCAGGGGTGTGCCTGTACCATGAGCACTAATGTAATCAATATCTTCCACTGAAAGGTTCGCTGTAAGCATGGCATCTTTCATGGCGTTAACCGCACCCTCGCCTTCAGGATGGGGAGCTGTCATATGGAAACCGTCACAACTCAATCCCACACCTTTAAGCTCTGCATATATATCAGCGTTTCTCTTTATAGCAAAATCCAGACTTTCAAGAATTAAAATTCCAGCCCCTTCTCCTATCAAGAGGCCAGCTCTATCTTTATCAAAAGGTCTGCATTTTTCCGGTGCTAATGCCTTAACGTTATGAAAATGTGTATATTCCGTTATATTAATTGTCTCTGAACCGCCCACAACCATAACGTCTGCATTACCGCAACTAATCATATCGTATGCCCAGGAGATAGCATGATTACCGGATGAACATGCATTTAACGATACCATTGACGGTCCCGTCAAATCAAATACTTCGGAAAGGTAGTTTGTTATGGAATTTGGCGGATAGACAGATACCACATTCGCGTCAAACCCATTTGTCTTCATTGAAAGGTCTTCCTTCAACAGGCGCTCAAAAGGCACAATCTCCGCCGCAAGCGTACCTAACGCTATACCAAAACGATCTCTATCATATGCATGGGAATCTTGCAGACCACAACTATCCAATGCCTCTTTAACCGCAGAGTAGACAAACTTATTTACGTAATTATTTTGTTTATCACTACCAAATCCGGTTTCATCAACAAAGTTCTTTATTTCACAGGCATAATGGGTCTTATACAACGAAGTATCAAATAAGGTTACTTTTGACGCTGTATCGATACCATTTAAAAATCCACGCCAACTCTTTTCAACTCCGGAACCAAGCGCGGTAACCAACCCTAAGCCAGTAACAACTACACGAGACATATTTTAAGATCCCAATGATGCAACTTAATGTGATAACAAAAATTCTGCAATTAACGTGCAGTATGTACCTTCTTTAACAACCTTCAACTCACCAAGGCATTCTCCGCCCCACCAAGTTCGCCAGCTTTATATTTTTCCAGTGCGATATCATACTCACCTGAATCCCGTAACTCTTTCAAGTTATCAACCAGGTGCATAAAAACCGTTTGCCAATCAAGATTAACCTTAAACCCAAACATCGCGGCGTTATTATTGTTCAACACATCTTTTGCGTTCCTGAACCGCTTTCTCAGCACTTCGGTAGAATAAATTTTGTCATAAATATATTCAAAACCGTCTATAAGCTCCTGAAGTGTCATCTTTTTAAGAATGTACGTCAAATGGGCAGAAGTATAGTATTTCCAGTCATTAGGATAATTATTCCTGAATATTCTACCCTCGCTACTGAACCTGTTATGCAGATTCGAGTGAATAAACGGACACAATATACCACAGGTCATAATATCAAGGTTTGATTCCAACACAAAGTCCACGGATTCCTTAAACGTCTCAAATGTATCATCATCATTCCCAAAAACCATCGTACCCCAAACCGCTATTCCATGCTTTCTGATATTTGCAATGGCATCATAATATTTTTCAATAGATATTCGGAGATTAACGTTTTTATTCATAACAGCAAGGGTATCTTTATTTACCGACTCTATACCAATAAGCACACCAACGCACCCGCTCTTAACCATATAATCCAAGACTTCATCATCTTCATAGATATTAAGAGAGGTAAAACCAAACCAGTTCTGGTATATTCCCCTGTCAACCAAACCTTTAAAAAGCTGCTTCACACGTTCGTTTGATTTCTTACTATGTCCATAGAAGTTTTCATCTGTCAGTATCAGTCCTCGGAATTTACCTTGAATAGCTTCAAACTCATTCAAAACGTCCTCAACAGGTCTTTCCCGGTATTTCCTGCCTTGAATAATAGGTACGGAACAAAAATCACAATGAAAAGGACAGCCTGCAGTTGTAATTATACCTGAATATCTATATTTATATTTCTCTTTTAGAAAATCTCTGGTTGGTAGAATATCACAATACTTCCCCAGAGGAGTTAATCCACCCTCGTACCTTTTTTTCAGGTTGTTGTTCTCAAAATCTTTTATAAGATCAGGCCATACAGTAATTCCCTCTTGAATAACAACCGAATCCACATACCTGGAAACCTCTTCCGGGTAACATGTAGCATGTACGCCTCCCATAACAACCGGAATATCTTTATCTCTGTAAGCCTTTGCAATATCATAAGCTCTTTTTGCTTGGTAGCTTACAGCAGTTATACCCACGAGATCCGCTTCGGGAAAATTCAACTTACCATCATTTTCATCCAAAACCAAATCCATTGTTTCATCTATAATATCAACGTTCCAATGCGTCGGTGTAATAGCCTTTAAATACCCAAGGTTAACCGGCATCTGATTAAGAACGGAAACGTTTTCTTCTCCTACATTTCCAACTGGATGTGGATTGATCAGGATAAGTTTTCTCATTTTTCCCTTTCCCCCTTCTACTATTTTCTTCTAAACTTTTTAGCAAACACGCGTTAAAAAAATAACAAAGACAAATATCCTGTACAAAAAAAAACATGTTAAAATAATTTTTTATATACACTGGCTGTCTGCATATTTATATCTACAACCAAATAATATTGTATTTATCAAAGTTTTGGATTCTACTGGCTTTATAACTAATTGTCAATCATTATTTGTTGCACAGATAGAAAGAGTTACCGCACAAATAATAACCATTAACAAACTCTAAAACAGACGTTAATGCATTTTGGCCAAACTATTTTTGTTGACCAAAATGCAGAAAAGAGATACCATATAACGCTTGTAACAAATCAAAGTTTTGTTTTTATCTTCATACTAAAAATCGGAGGAAAATTATGGCAAAAATTCAACTTACGGGTAGAGAAAGCATAAAAGAGGCATTAAGGCGGTTTAAGAAAATATGTGACCGCGAAGGAATCATAAACCATAGCAAACGCATTGCATACTACGAAAAACCATCAGAAAGACGCCGTCGTGAGGAAAGCAGACGTATCAAAAACATCAAGCGAGGACAAAAATTCCAGGCACAACCACAAAGTATTGCATAATTGATTATAAGTTTTCCTAGTATTGTGCTGTTAAAATCTTTAATTTAAAGACTTAACAGCATTGGACAGAAATTGTAAGTGTTAGGGTACTGAATCTAGTAAAATAACAAACCAAAAAAACTAATTGCTGGTTTTTAGAGAAAGTAACAATTCTGCAACTTAAAACCGTTAATCTGCATATCATCCGAATTACGCTGCAGAGTAAAACCTTACCTTGAAATTACCTGTATCATGTTTAAACCTTTATAAACTTAAGATAGTTATCTATATATGGATAAGAGATGCCTCTATATTCTCATTTTTGCTCCCCTGTTTGCAAGTTATGGATGCTCGTCTAACAAGACATCCTCATCCTTTATAGATAAAATAGCAAGAACTCCGGGTGTTTATATTGAAAACCTGAAACACCCCACAGAATTTCCGGAAGAATTCTTACCTACGGTTTTAAATATCGATGATTTTATAGCAAAAAACCCACTTAAAGATGATGAAGATGCAAAGATGCTGCTTTTTGGTACAAGCAAGCTTACCAGTACCCATTTTGTTCAGGTTCGCAAAGATGCGGAACTAAAATCGCATTTCCATAAAAATCATGACAAAAACATCTCTGTAAAAAAGGGAAAAGGGATTGCTATTCTTAATGGTATACGTTATCTGGTAAAGCCGGGGTCCGCATTACAGGTTCCGGCAGGAACAAAATATAAATTCATAAACACCGGAGATGATACTTTTATTGCTCTATCTGTTTTTACTCCGCCGTTTAATGGAGAAGATATCACTTTCGTCAAAGAAGAGGAAATAGAGAGACCACCATCTGAAGCGCAGAAAGAGAAGAAAAAGCTTGAGAAAGAAGGAGGTGGTAAAATTGCTCAAACGAATGAAGATGATGACAATGAGAAATCACTCGAGGAGATAAGGGAGCAGGCAAGACAACAAAAAGCAATAAGTATAAAGAGGCTTCATGACGCAGAGAGCACTCCTCAGCAATCATACAAGGAGGACAATGACTTATTAGACGATTTTGCCGGCCAGAATTTACTAAACGAAAGTCCTGTCGACAATTATAGACAGACAAAGCTTCGTTCCTACGAACCAAGAACAGAGGGTAACGATTCCTTTACAGAAAGTAGAAACGAACGGGAACAAGAATCTGAATACGACTTTGATCTTGACAAAAAAATGGACTCAGGAAAACCCATTGAAGAATATAATGATAATTACAACTCGTCAATAGGTGGGGTTGAAACTTTGCAATATGACGACGGCAGAGAATCGGAACATTCAAATGAAAGCAAGTTCATATATGAATCAGGTAGTGTATTTGAATATGTTGAGGAGGACGACGACATCTTCGCCCCGGAAAGTGAACCATCTGTAAAAGAAGAATATGAGGAGTATGAGGAATTTGACGAATTTTAAAGTATCGTAGCTTTTTGGGATCGAAACCGACCAAAATCATCTCTACTTTATGCTTAACGAAGACGTAAATGTTTCATTTACTCCTCCGTTGAGTATAATAAAAAACAGAGGAAAATATTGGAAATACTTTTAACAAATGATGATGGCATTTATGCCCCTGCAATTGCAGTGTTAAAGGAGACATTAAAGGATCTTGGCAACGTTACTGTTGTTGCTCCAGACGTTGAACAGAGTGGTGCAAGCCATTCAATCACGTTTAACCGTCCGATAATTGCCAGAAAAGTATTTTTAAACAATACTTTCTTTGGATATGGAATTAGTGGCTCTCCTGCGGATTGTGTGAAACTTGCCGTGAGGGAACTTATGGAAAAACCGGCGGATATTATAGTTTCTGGCATAAATATGGGAGCAAATATTGGTATCAATGTTTTACACTCAGGTACGGTTGCAGCCGCAATCGAAGGGGCCATAATAGGCATTCCATCACTAGCTGTTTCATTAGAATATTCAGAAATACCAGAAATAAAAAATGCCGCCATGTTTGCAAAAAACATAGTCGCCCATTTAACAGAACACACTATATCAAAAGGAACCTTACTTAACATAAACATTCCTGCTTTGCA
Organism: Candidatus Anammoxibacter sp.; assembly: GCA_021777055.1. GTDB lineage: Bacteria > Planctomycetota > Brocadiia > Brocadiales > Anammoxibacteraceae > Anammoxibacter_A. The sequence continues at coordinate 110,248 of JAIQZO010000056.1, forward strand.
AAAGGAAAACATAAAAGGGGTAAAGGTGACCCATCAACATGCCTTTGGTTTTAATGAGAGGTTTGATAGACACACGGACCCTGATGGACAAACATTTTACTGGTTATCAGGTGATGGAAAACCATCTTCCTATGGACAAGGTACCGATATGGAAGCAATCTGTAACGGATATATCTCAATTACTCCATTACAGTTTGATATGACAAACTACAACGCATTAAGCAAAATAAGCGATCTAGCATCTTCCTCTCTTTAAAAAACATTAGAAATGAGCTGTAACCCGTATATTTACAATATCTTTGTCCAATCCTCAAGATGACCAAATCTGCACTTCCAATTTGGTTCAATCTATTTGAACAAATCTAACATGGATCTGCAAGTTACATATATTATTTATCACATACCCATTCCTAAGCGTTAATAACAATAGAGGTATCAAATAAAAATTGAAACTGTTTTTTATTTTCTTAAGGTGGCAATTCTGGGTATTGCTAATTCTATCCGCATTTTTCAGTTTAAAATCAAATCCTGGAGAAGTATTTGAATCCATATGGGACAAATTACTCCATTTTACCTGTTATTTGATCCTTTATTTATCACTAAACATTTCAATAAAACCAAATAAACATCTATTTACAAAAGGATTATTTTTATTAACTTATTCGGTAGGTATAGAAATTGGGCAGCACTATATGCCAAACAGATTCTTTTCTCTTAATGATATCCTTGCTAACACCATTGGCATAATATCGGGGATAATTTTATCCATTACGATACTGAAATATTTACAAATCCATTTGTATTTAAATAAGCTTCAAGACAATGAATCAAGGACAATAAAAAGATAATACCTCCTATAAGAGGGATATTCCTCGCATGAAAAATAGCTCACCCACAAAATATCCTCATCCATTGGAACCGCTATAATTAACTTGCACTGTAAATTCCTGGCATTAAACAGATAAATATAACTTACATATTTAGTGTAAGTTATTTTGCTCACTTAGTAAGACGAAAAAACATTATTTCCATATCGCCATTTCTGGTAAAATTAATACACAATTTGCTGTAAATGACAGCACAATTTTTTTTAAATCAATGGGAGCATTTTTGATGAAAAGCAGACTATTAGTAATTGGCAGCATACTATTAATCTTTGTTATGGTCAGCAATGAGAGATCATACGGCGGAGCGATGAGTGACATTAACTGGATAAGAACGTATGATGAAGGATTAAAAAAGGCAAGCGAAACAGATAAATACCTGTTTGTTCTGATCACAGCACCATCATGGTGCCATTTTTGTAAAATTTTCGAAAAAAAAGTACTTGAGAATAGGGAGGTACAAGATATCCTAAACAGCAATTATATCCCGTTGTTAGTTCTTGATAGGTCTAATGGTGTGCGCAATCCTGATCTGGAACGATTTGTATTTCCAGGATTTCCAAGCGTTTTCATTTATAACAAATCAGGCAATAAAGTGAAAAATATTTCTACGCCAAATGTCGATAAGATGATAGGTGTTTTAAAAGAGTACGCGTCTGGTAAGAAAAAAGAAAATGAAGAAAGTACCACAAATAAACGTATAGGAAATGCGAAGGTGATTCATAATGGAAAAGGACTTACCACAACAGACGAAGAGGCCCTTGATAGTTTTATGAATGAATGGGTTAAAAAATGATAAAACCTGCTTACTTTAACTATAGTACCATGCATGTAATAAATTATGCATGAAACACTCATCTTCACATTATCTTTGCCCGAATTTCAATCGCCAAATCCTCAACGCGGCGACGGCAGTGCTTCTGGTTTGGCTCAATCAATTTGAACAAATCTAACGCTAATTCGAACATTATATGCAGAATTTATTACATGCAAGTTCTTAAGTAAAATGGGCAAAAAGAAGAGAAAAATTATTTTAATATGCGGAGCTGTATTAATTGTTTTTGCACTATTTATTGCTGCGTTTGAATATATAATTAACCATGGCAAATTAACTCCGTTTATTGAACAAAAAATAAAAGAGCAGACCGGGTATGAAATAAAGATCGGAACTATATTTTTTGATTTATTATCGGGATTTACCCTAGGCGATACAAGCTGCATTATTGATCCGGGCTTAAGTGTAGAGGTTAAATCATTAAAAGTCCGCTTTAAAATAACAGAGATCGCAAAGGGACGTATACGAGAGATAAAGATAACAAACCCGAATATCCAACTAAACATTGACAAAAGCACAATGTTTACCAACAATAGTTTAGTACCTTTACAAGAAGATGAACATACTCATGATATTCAAAGCCTTTTCCCCGCAACGTTACAAATCGACGACTTCCAGATAAATAACATTGCACTTCAATTAGAAACAGAACATGAAAAAGCCTCATTAACTGGAATTAATACACGATTTCAGAATGTTCAAGCGAAAGACCCCATTAAAATAGAGATAAATGGAGACGTATCATATACCAACAACAGCAATACACCGATCCAGGGGAGATTAAATGTTGAATCTGAGTTTAATTTAGTAGATGAAAAAGTCTTAATATCTCAAGATTCAAGTTTTACTTTATCAAACATGGGCACATTTTCCTTTAACGGAAACATTAACTCATTAACATCTGAAAATGGCCCTGAATTAGACCTTGAACTCAATGCCGATGGTTTTATTTTGGATAAAATAGTAGAACTTCTTATTAATATAAATGCTGCAGACCTAAACGATTTAACACTTAAAGGAGAATCTCATATTTCCATGTTGCTAACAGGAAATATGAAACAGTTGTATTTAGGCGCAGATATAAATACATCAAAGCTAAAGGTAACATATGATTACATTGATTGCTATTTTGATTCCCTATATTTACCATTTAATGCAGATATTGATCTTTTAGCCCCCGAATTAAAGATCATAGCAGAAAGTAATGAAGCTATGATAAAAAATAGCCGGATCTTGATAGACGGTGAACAGATCGCGGATTTAAATAATCTTCCTTTCTCTCTCTCATTAGATTATCCGGAACGGGCTAATGTAAGTATGGATTATATTGACGGCAATATTCTCGTTAATAAAAAGTCTTTCCCTCTTAAAGAAACAATTTCCATGATAAAAATAGAAACAGGACTTCAAAATCTAGCGAAAATGCCTTTTGATTTTTTTTGTTACACATCATTTTCAGACCCTATAAACTGTACCGGCTTTTATAATTATAATACTGATGTTATCAATAATATCAAATTCACGATGAATCATATAAGGGGTAAAGATCTGTCAGAAATAGCCATACCGCTAATGGACGAGCAGTATAAAGAGTGGTCATTTGGGGGTGATATTTTATTCAACGCAGCTATAGATTCATTTAATAGCAGTGAGCAGGTGAACGTAAATATTGAAACGGATATAGATATTACAAATGTAGAGTTTTCATCTCCCGATTATGACTATTTCGGGGAAGGGATCAACGGCAAATACAATTGTAAGGTATCATCAGATAGCGATTTCAATCTTATTTCCTTTAAAACCCATGGAGAATTTGAACCATTTTTAATAGGTCTGGAAGCATTTACAACAGATATGGACAACAGAAAAACATCAGTCTCTTTTGATGGTATTATTGATATAAAGAACGATACCATATCTAATATGAATTCCATACTCTATTGGAAAGATATGGGTTCTTTTGCCATAAAAGGAGGTATTAAAGATCTAAGCACAAATCCTGATATGTCTCTAAATGTAAAGATGTCAGAGTTGTCAAACTCAGACATCTTTGAAACCTTTATAAAAGACTCTGTGGAATATACTTCGCCAGAACTTTTTAACACAACAATTACCGGCAAATCAAATGCTGAATTTTTTGTTTCAGGCACAAATGAGACCATGGAGATCAAAGGAGGCTTCCGTATCAATGATTGTGATGTACAATATGGTAATACTATAGTCAAAGGTTTTAACATGGAGTTTCCGGTCTCAATTACCTATCCAACAAACAAACAACAGGAAAATCATCACTCCAGGAGTAATTTAAAAGATGGTATTATCCAGATAAAAGAAACTGCTTATGATTTTATAGTACTCAATGATTTAAATATGGATACTAAATTGGAAAACAACTCGTTTTCATTAAAAAAACCACTGGTAATACCAATTTTTGGAGGATCATTCAACATAAACAAACTTTTTGTCCAGGATGTACTCAATTACGAAAAAAACAGCATATTCTCATTTCAATTAAATAATATAGACTTAAAGAAAGTAAGTGAAGCAGCAGGTATAACCCCGTTTGAAGGAAATGTGGAAACATCAGAAATCACGTTTAAACAAGAAGGGGACAATCTGTTTTCAGACGGTGAAGTAAGGTTCTCGTTCTTCGATGGTGAAATAGTTATAAACGACTTAATGGTTACTGACATTATGACACCCCTTATGGGTATAGGGTTTTCGGCAGAAGTGCACCATTTGAACCTGGGAAAGATGTCGTCTACGTTCAAGGAATGGGGGTCAGTAGAAGGTATACTGGATGGAAAGATTAATAATTTTAAATTTGTAGCCGGAGAACCTTCAAGTTTTGATATAGAGTTAAAAACAAAAAAAACCTCTGGTATCAAACAGGTCATAAGCGCGAATATATTAAAAAGTTTTGTACCAGGGGTTGGAGGTGTGTTGGACAACCTGGGTTTTACCCGCTATAATTATAAAGTCATTGGGTTTAATGCAAAACTGGAGAATGATTATATAATATTCAGCGGTGCAATAAAAGATGATGGAAAAGAGTTTTTTATGAAAGGTGCAGGGCTAAAAAAAATAGATATAGTCTTCAGTAATGTTGACAAAAAAATAGAGTTTTCGCGGTTCATGAAATCTTTTGAATCCATGATGAGTACAGATTTTGATGAAACCAGCACAGAAATTGGACCATAACTAAAATCAAAATATAGAATTTAGGAAACAGGATTCAGTATAAAATATAACCGTGTAAAATACTTTATCATATAAAACATTTTTTTATAAACTAATACGATAGACAACAGATAATCTTAATTTATATATCCAATTTAACATATTTAAGACCTTGAGGACAAAAAATGAGAGACTATTTTCGTAAGCATGCCGTATTATCAATATTTGGATTATTTATCGCCGGTTGTGCGGTAATTACTGTAAATATATATTTCCCAACTGAAGCGGTCCAAAAAGCCGCTGAAGAGATATTAAATGAGATAGAAGGTGATGAAGAGGCGGTACCCAGTAACCCAATTGACAGTTTAGCACCACAAAGCTCTCTATTACCATCCATTCGGACGTTTGTTTTAGGAAACCAAATTGCATATGCAGGCAACAACGATATAGACATCAACTTAACCACACCTGCAATTCGTAAAGTCATTGCTTTAATGAAATCAAGAAACCCTAAAATTGACGCCTTCAAGGAAAAAGGAGTAATAGGGGAAACATTCAATGGAAAACTTGAAATAAGAGATTATAATGGTTTAGGTGGCAGCGAAATTAGAACAGTAAAACAGTTGGTTTCGGCAGAAAACAGTGACCGAGACTTATTGTATAAAGGACTTGCAGATGCAAATAATATTTCCGCAGCAGATATCAACCGTATAGAAGATGTTTTCGGAAGCACGCATAAACGTAGGCTAAAAAGTGGCGAATGGTATAAAGAAAAAAACGGGGAATGGGAAAAGAAAAACTAAAATTTGTACAAAGGCGAAAAACATCTTAAGTATTTAATGAAAATTCCACACTCAAAGGGGAAATAAATGAGATACAAGGTAAAGAGACAGGGAGGATCTTTCAGGTGAATAAAAAAACAGACAATGAAATTGACCAAAAGTTTCTAAAAAAAATAGAGAAGCAGCTTTTAAAAAAATATGACGAGATAAAGAAAGTTGGGGAGGCCTATCAAGATCAACTAGACGAAAAATTGCCGGAAGATTCAAAGGAGGCCTTAAATCTAAAACAAGCCCAAGATTTAGCTGAATCAATAGAAGGTATGGAACAAAATGAGCTAGCGTTAATAGTACAAGCATTAAAACGCATTACAGATGGAACATTTGGCGTTTGCCTGGATTGCGGACAATCAATTCCCGTTGAGCGTATAAAGGCAATACCATATGCTGAAAATTGTGTTAAATGTAAAGCAAAGAAGGAGGAGGAAGAGGAATAGCGGTGATCACTTTAATTGGTATTATAAAGAAGTTTCAGTAACACACCCCTAAATCCCCTCTTATTAGAGGGGACTTATAAGTTAAAAAATACATGTAGTGTAATTTGGTGTGAAGACTTATAAATTAAAAAACGGGCAGATGTATAATCCCCTCTAGAAAGAGGGATGTCTGCGTAGCAGACGGGGTGTGTAATCTACACAGAACAGATCTTTCTATTTCCTGTTTTCAACGTTTGACCCTGGATTCTATTATATAGATCTATTTTTTTGTAATAGTTATCATTGCAACCGGATTACGCCAATCATGCTGTGCTGAGATTAAGTCACCTACACCATGGATACCGTTATTAATTATTATGACTCCATCTTCCTCTGCCCCTCCAGATGTACTTGCTCCCGCACAAAAAGGTCCTGGTACAAATGCACAATCCTCGTTATTCTCTTCTGTCCCAGACTCATAAGCAGGAGCAATAGCAGTTCTACGTGACATTTTTCGTGATATGGTTATTCCTTTAATACCAAAAAATGAATCATTAGTATTAACCAGCATACCAGCCACTGATATATTTTTGAAATTTCTATTTACATCAATTGACATCGTAATGGAACCACCTGGCGGTACGGGCCCTGATGCAGCCATAACCTGGTTAACATTTGCATTTCCTTCTATTTCTGATAACATACCGCTTGGATCACCGTCTTCTGCCATTAATTCTAGTCCCGCGCTTGCTTGTGTACCCGCAGTAAAAAGCTCAAACCCTTCATTATGCGACACAAGTACTGGAGGACTAAACGGTTGCTCTTTCGTTAAATTTGTAATAGTGACATCCACTTCTTCTGTAAAGGCAACCCTGCTTCCAAGACCAGTTAACAAAACCAAAACCATTGAAATTGATATTAAATATTTTTTCATAAAATTTCTCCTATTGTTTGAGTTATAAAAATTAAGATAACATATAGTTTATTTTGTAAGACACCTCCCTTTTATAAGAACCTTCTCCGGTTTGTAAAGACAAACTCATTTATCAACTTAACATACATAGTGCGGCGAATCCGCAACCAAAATACTAGGTGCTGGATACTGGATTCTAGATACTGGTAAATAGTTACATTTCTAGTTTGCTGGTCAAGATGCAACATGAAAAAAAGAGGATTTAGATTTAAAATATAATATTTTAAGCCGGTTGAATAAATTATCAAGCATCTAGTATCAAGTAACCAGTAACTATACTCTTACAAATAACTTAACAATGCAGAGTAAAGATTTCTTTCTAAAAAAACAAGTTTTTACAGGATAATAGTATAATTAACCTCATTACAATTTTTTAAGAAGGTATAAAGATAATATCAAGAAAATGTCACAAAATGATCACAAAAAACTTTTTTTATGGTAATAGGGAAATTGCAAAAGCTAACAATTAGACTGTGTTGTCCGGTTAGCTATTTGCTTCGGGTGCAATACAAAAAAGTGAGATTATGCAACTATAACCATTATTGCGTAGATAAACACCAATTATGAATATAGAACATGAAATGTAGAAGTACAAAGTTTATTGGCTGATTTAACTCGTAACAAGGCTAAAGCATTGTTACGCACTGTTCCTAGAGGCTCAGCCTCTCCTTATTTAATGGAACAAACAATTTCACGTCCATCAACTAGTACTCTGTCATCGTTCTAATGCCGGGTGCAATTTTTCAAGTCTTATCCGCTATAGCTACTCCAGTGAATAGACTGAAGGCTGATGGCTGAAGGCTGAAGGTAAAAGCATAAAGCCTTTTAAGGGAACTGGCTAAGGGCAAAAATCAAAAGCTACAGCCTTTTGCATTTAAGCTTTACCTATAGCCTTCAGCCTATCCACCTGCGTAATTACTACCGGTTAACAAAAAGAGTGAAGATCGAATGGCTATCGCCAATATAACATAGGCGCAGTATTAGTTTCAGAGTCAAAAAGATATTAACTTTAGGTACTTGCAGGAATTTTGGCAATTTCTCACGCAATGATATGTGGGAATGTTCATAAATATGAAACATTTTTACACTGTAAAAAGCTAACCTGACAATGCAGACAATTAGTATGATATAGATGGCTTGAAAATCGGTAAATAGAAGAAGAAAATCGACCCAATGTTTAACTTACTTATTAGGTCAACATGACTTCCATGAAGCTCTACAATTCGTTTAGTAATAGCAAGACCAAGACCAGATCCGGTATCTTTCTGTTTAGTTCGGTAAAAACGATCAAAGATAAACGGTATATCCTCCTGACGAATACCACATCCATTATCCTCTATCTGAATATATACACTATCTTTCCTTTCAATAAGAACCAGTTTGATTTTACCACCCTCGTTAGTACATCTTAGGGCATTATCTAAAATGTTCTGAATGGCTCTTTCGATAAGTCCTATGTCTGCAGCGACAAACGGAAGATTTTCAGGTATTTTTGTTTGTAATGTAATCTTTTTCTTCTCTACTTGTAATTGAAATTTTTGCAAAATATCATGTGCTAATTCTCCAAGATGAAAAGGTTCTATATTAACTTCTATATCATTTGAGTCTAGTTTGGCAAGCTCAAACAACTCCGAAATCAAGTTTTCAAGACGTTTTGAATGATTCAATGCAATTTTAAGATATGTTAACTGTTCGGGGGGAATTGTTTTTTCACCTTTTAATTGTAAGGTTTCAAGATAACCTTGCATGGATGTAAGTGGCGTACGAAGATCATGGGAAACGTTGCTTATAAGTTCACGACGTTGTATGTCAGACTGCTGAATTTTGTCTATCTGTTCAATCATACGAGAAGACATTTCACAAAATACCACTTCCAAGCGATCTATTTCATCACCCTTGTCTTTATGAATCGGAAAAAGAGATGAAATTGGTTGAAGAAAATTACCCTGTTTAAATGATTCCATCGCAAAGCTTAATTTCCGAAGTCTCCTAGTTAGATATCTGAATAGAAGAAGTCCGGCAACAAAAACAAAAATCAGTCCGGCAATCGCAATTCCAGTGCTTAAACGAAGAACATAGTTCTTTTTTAATATCTGAGCAATATTATCATACTCTTCACTGCCAAGAATTATATAAAGATAACCTTCTAATAATAGACCATCGGCAGGTATAGGGGAGGCAGAGAAAACCTTCTGTAAGTTCAGGTTACGAGGATCATCTCCAAGAATTGGTAAATTATCGGTTTTTTTATGAAAATTTTTTATTGGGTTTAGTGAAACTGTTTTCCTTTTTACTTTTCCAGGGGGAGCAGAATATGCAAGTATTTCTCCCTCCGGATTAAGTAGATAAACTTCAATATTTTTATTAATTTTCATAAGCATATCAAAGCTTTCCTTTAATGCTTTCTTATTGATCTTACTATCTTTAATAAAGGTCATTTTAGATACAAGGTAAGCGGCAAGATCATAATTAAGTCTCTGTGCCCCTTCCTGTATATAAAGGCGAGTAGTAAATAGTGTAAGAAAAATATACAATAAACCTATAACAATAAACAGGCCAGCTAAAACTAAAACTATTTTTCCATATAGGGTTTTAAACAAGTTAAGTCTCCTGCCAACTATCTGTAAATTTATATCCAATACCCCACACGGTAAGTATATAATGCGGATGCGTGGGATCAGATTCAATTTTTGCCCTTAATCTATTTATGTGTGAATTAACTGTATGTTCATATCCCTCGAAACCATAGCCCCATACGGTGTTTAGTAATTGAGTACGAGTATAAACTTTACCTGGGTGTGTTACAAAAATGTGGAGAAGATCAAACTCTTTTGCCGTTAAATAAACTAAGTTCTCTTTTAATGTTACTTTTCTTTTCTCTATATCAATAACAAGAGCTCCAAATTTAATCTCTTCGACTCTCTTACCAGATGATGATAAAGAGTTGTTAAATGCTTCTACCCTGCGAAAAATAGCTTTAACACGCGCCAATAACTCCTTAATACTAAACGGTTTTGTTATGTAATCATCCGCACCTATTTCCAAACCAACCACTCTGTCAATTTCAGATGATTTACACGTTAACATTAAAATAGGAGTATACACAGATGCGGAACGAATACTTTTACAAATTTCCAATCCATCTATCTTTGGAAGCATTAAATCAAGAATAACCAGATTAAATTTATTCGATATGGCTAGCTCAAGTCCACTCTCTCCGTCATAAACAAGTTTTACCTCATAACCCATATCTTCTAAGTTGATTGCCAACAAGTTTGTTATGTCCTTATCGTCATCAATAATTAGGATCTTATTTTTTACACAAGGCTTTTCCTGTTTCATATTCATATTTTCACTCTCAAATATCACAAAAGCATCACATAATGAATAATACAAAATAACGAAAATAATATGGTGAGTTTTTTTACTTTATTATTTGGATTAGAATATCATTTTTTTTATGGAATGATTTACTTAATTTCAGAATATCTTTCCTTAGTAGCCAACATTTTTATCTCTCATTATTTTAATATTTTATCTAATAGATAAACATGCTTTTTTTCATATTAGGAGCTGTTACAAAATAAGTTGCGTTTATTCTGTTTAGATTCGTACTCTGTAATTGTGCGAATTTATCTTGCAGATATTATAATCAACTGAAAATAAAGTTTTTTTTTTAATTAGCGCTTACGGCTGACCAGAATCTCCAAAGAGAAGCGCACTCCTATCGCAAACGAATATCTCCCCATACATTATCAAGGCTAAAGCCTTGAGTTACTAAATGTAACTCAAACCTTCAGATTTGATTCAATTAGAAAAGATACAACTTTCGGAATAGTAAAAAAAAAATTCTTATACTATCAAGTTAAAGGTTCAAAGTTCACGGTACAAAGGTTAAATATACGAAAACAAAAAACGTTTAACCTTAAACCTTTAAACCCTAAAAATTTCAAATATTTTTGGCTAGATTTAAGTTAAATTTAACAAATCTAATTGAACCAAACCGGAAGCGTAGCCTTCGCTGCGTTGAGGATTTGGAGATTGAAGATTTAGTAAAGTTCGCCTAAAAATAGTTGAGGATTTGGAGATTGAAGATTTAGTAAAGTTCGCCTAAAAATAAATGTAAGAAGTTTAGCTTGTTTTGGGACAGCTTCTTAGACTTATAACACAAGAAGTAACCTGATAAATAAAAATTAACTACTATTCAAAAAATTGTATGAGATGCGTAATATTTTTCGTACTTTCAGATTTGATTGAAATGGTAACTAATGCTTATATTCAATTCACTGTGGATTAAATATAAACGGGGATATGTAATTTAGAAATACACAAGGAAAATGTCTATAACCCTGATTATTTTACAAATAATAGAAATGATCTAATTTCAATGGATACTAACGCCAATAAGCAAAAACTGGTCGACGGTATATTGGAATACAATAGGTGAATCAGGAGAGAATCAAAGAACTACTTTTATAAAATGTTATTAAGGAATAGTGGATTGTAAAGGTTGGACCTCCAATAATAACATAAATATCATAATAAATGGAATAAGTAGAATAAATAGAAGGACAGTAAATTCTTACGAAGGTACTTCAACTAAAGCATCAAAACTTTGTATAGATATATCACGAGTCAATAATGCAAAGAATATCAAATGGAAAAAAGTTAAAAGATAAACTTAAACTAACGTTTAAAATTTAACATGTAAAAATAAATATACTCACCTACAAGGAGGCGCCTTTGTTAAGCACACAGTGCCTCCTTGTAGAAAATTTTTTATTCGACCTTTTAGGTAATGTCAGTAGCTGGTTCTAAATACCAGGTATTAATTATTAATATCATTTTAACAATACACTATAAAACCTCTTCTTCTGGTTTTAAACCACCTTTTTTCATATCTCTGAATTCAATTTTTTCAGGGGAAAATACAATTACTACGAATGATGGATCATCTATACCCCCTGGGAAAAACTGTTTCAAATCATCTTGCCATATATTTTTTTTACTCTCTAAATCTGAAAAAGTTTCCATCTTTCCAAATAATCTGACATCTCTGGCTGTATTCTCATTGGAAGCGACAATACATGCTTCATGTATGCACTCTATCTGATGAACTTTTGGTGAATTTTTATAGGAAGCAAACCATATTTTTAGATCATCTGTCACCTTTTGTACCTGCATTACTCTACAAAACGGTTTACATTCAAGACAGGTTGCAACTGTTACATTCTTTACTGAATCTAAAACTTCTTTTACATTTTTTTTAACTTCAGACATAATATTTCCTTTATATTCTTTAAGGTTTAACTGAAAATAACTTTTTGTTTTTAACTCTTATCTTCAGATCAACTTTACTCAATCTTAAATCACTAAATACTTAACACTATTAAAGCAGTTAATATTGTTCCGATCAAAATATTAATAATATTCAGCTAAAATCTAAAAGTCCAAAAACTAAATTATTTATAGTAAAGTCCCTGTTTTATTTAATTTAAAATTCTCTGATTTGTTTCTATGTCATCTAGGTATCCTATTTTACCAGGCTCAACAACAACATCTGGTTCCATACTAACCTTTCTTATCCATGAGGATTCTAATTTGGGTTTCCAATATAGCTTATGAAATCCAGGATTAACATTATCAAACGAATAGATACCATATCTATCTGTCACAGTTTGCAATGGTTTACTATTTCTGGTATCTTTATAATAAGTTAAACCCTCTTTTTTTAATTTAACTAATCTAACTTCGCATCCCTCTAATGGTTCTCCGTTACTAATAAACCGTCCTTTTACTTTACCAAGATTAACATCTTGAATCGTCCTTCTAACTGGTGGAGACCTTCTATCAACCGTTTCTCGTTTATCATCAACCGGTGGTGCTTGTTCCTGTTTCTTTAACGTTTTATCTAGTAAATCAAAACCTCCGGAAGTTGATGAAGATTTTTTAGATTTTCCACCTTTTATCTCTGACAATAATTGACTTTTTACTCTATCTTTTGATGTCTTGATCTCAGATAACAGGTCACTTTTAACATTACTTTTTGCTTTATATTTATCTCTTTTCTCGTCAATGTTTTCATTTTCCGAATCCTCTTCCAAAGAAACAAAATCTGAAAAAACGTCATCATTTCTATTAGATGATCTCTGTTCAAAACGGTTACGACTACTCTGGTTTGATCTTTTATTTTTATCTCCATAGCCAACAGTAGTTGTTTTTTCAACGTTTTTTGATTGTCCGTACTGCGTATTTGGTTTTGAGAAATCCATTTCTACAGACCGTATAACATTTCTAGGAAAATTTATAACTACTTCCTTTTCAAACATACTTATAACTTTACATTGTACTCTGGCCCTATTGATCAAAATTAAATCATCTGAAAATTCTGAAGAGTCATTAAATGCCATAGTGACAGAAAAGATATCCGATTTTGAAACAGACAAAATGACATTATCTGTTTCCATTTTATTTATCTTTGCTTCTATTCCTATTTCTGCGTTTTTAAAATATATTATATCTCCATATAAAATATCATAATGGAAAAATAGCAGACAAATAATGGATAATCCTAAACAAATGTTTCTCAAATTAAACCTATTTCTTGTATATTTTAATTAAGTTTTTCTAATTTAATATTATACCTAAATTGAGTAATTCTTTTGCTAAAAAATATGAAATTTGTTGCAGCAGGATGTATTACTTTATAAAGGCTTCTTTTTAAAAAGATTTTGTAGTTTTTATGGAATACAGAATTTTGGAGTCGGAAGTCAGAATAATAGAAAACATGATACAGGAAGTAAATACAAATTTACAACTAATAACTCTATTGTAAAAACAAACACAAATCTATACTCTATTCGGAATTCTATTTACTGACTCCTGTATTTTGGTTGCGGCTTTACTTTATTTTTTTATTTAAAATCTATCACTTGAGCTTTTTATAAATAGAAAATTCTCTATCCGCTTCCTTTGTCTTCCATCGAGCTCTGTAAATGGTTCCCAACGCAAAATGGGCTTCGGCATTATCGGGGTCTAATTCAATAGCTTTTTTCAACCAGAACATAGAATCATCCATATCACCTTTTTTTGCGTAAGCTATACCTAAATTATAATTAGCCTCAACATAATTAGGATCTAATTCGATTGTTCTCTTATATTCATATATTGCTTCTTCATATTTACCTTTATAATCGTAAGCTACACCTAAATTGTTATGAACTTTTACATAGTTTGGATCTATTTCCAACGCCTTTTTCCATTCAGCTGCAGCGCTATCAAGATCGCCTAAATGTCTATGTATTAAACCCAAATTATAATGTGCCTTTGCGTGCTTAGGATCTAGTTCTATTGCTTTATTTAGTGCGGACACAGCATCATCAACCATCTCTTTTTCCATATAAATTGAACCTAAATGATAGTGAGCTTGAGCGTAATTAGGTTCTAGATCTAAAACAGTATTAAATGCTTTAATAGCTTTGTCAATCTGACCCGTACTATAATAAGCAAATCCTAAATTATTATATGCCTTATAATTTCTTTTATCTGCTTCAATCGCTTTTTTCCATTCAACAACAGAATCATTAGTTTGACCTTTATCACTATAACAATTGCCAAGTAAAAAATGTAAACTGCTATTATTTGGGATATTCACAATACCCTCTTTTAATAGGTCAATTGCTTTATCTGTCTCTTTTCTTTCAATGTATACAATGCTTGAGTTGTAATAAGCTTCAACATAATTTTTTTTCAGTTCCAGCGCTTTCCTATATGCTTCAAGGGATTCGTTATATAACATCTGTTTAAAATATGCAAACCCAATATTTATATAAGCTTTACTATAATCTGGTTTTATTTTTAAAGCAATTTTAAGTGCAACAATAGCATCTTCATATTTTTCTTTCTCTAGATATATAAGGCCTATATTGTAATAAGCCTTTTCGTGTTTATCGTCTAACTCAATAACTTTTTGAAAAAGAGATACTGCCTTATTAAGGTCACCCATACTATGATAAGTTATCCCTATGTTATAAAAATTATTGGCATCATCGGGGAATATTTCCGAAGCCTTTTTATACTCAGCTATCGCCTCTTTAAATTTTCCTTTTTCCTGAAATGTAATTGCCATATAATTTAATACTCTAACGTCTTTTGGATTAATTTCCAACGCCTTGTTCCAATTAATAACTGCTTCATTAATCATTCCATCATTATAATAAACTATTCCCAAATTATAATATGCATCTGCAAAAGCAGGTGCTAACTCAATGGCTTTATTTAAGGCTTTTATTGAATCTTTAGATAATCCCTTTGTAAAATATGCCGTTCCCAAATTGTAGTAAGCTTCAGCATAACCAGTATTAACCTTAATAGCCTTCTCATATTCAGCAATTGCTTCATCTAATAGTCCGCTCTTCATATAAACAATACCAAGGTTATTTATTGCCTGAAAGTAACCAGGATCAATTGTTAACACTTGATTAAATAATAAAGCAGCTTTTTCCAGCAATCCGTTTTCTATATACAATACGCCTATATTATACAAGGCCATTGTATTATTAGAGTCAATTTCTATAATTTTATTAAAAGTTTCAATTGCAGTTTCTCTGTTGCCTCTCTTTGCCGCAATAATGCCAAGATAAAAGTATGCATTAATGTGTCCACTCTCTGTCTGTATAATAGTATTAAATTCAGTAATAGCATCATCTATCATGCCATTATCATAATAAGTAATTCCAAGGTTATAACGTGCATCCAAATTATCAGGTTCCAATTTTATAACCGACTGTAGTTCAGTAATAGCATTATTAAGATCTGTTGTTTTTTCTTGATTTTGAGAAAAAACTTTATTACTAAACAGCAAAGTTATAGTAATAAATAATAACAAGATATTAATGTATACACATTTTTTCATATGATATCCCCAAACATTTACGGTTTTAACAATTTATCATTAATTTGATTGCTGATTTGAGATACAACATGTTCTTCCTCTAATTTTTTTTCAAATTTTAATTTACTTTGATCAATATTAAGTGAGTCTTTTTTATCAAAGCTTGGAACCATATTTTTAAAGTAATTTTCATAAGGTAGATCGACAGTTTCAATTATTTCTTTTGGTAATTTAGTAGGAAAATCAATTAATCCTTCATATCTCTCTGAAACTACAGTAACAACCTCTTGCTGCGGTTTCTCTAATCCTTTTAATTGTAGTTTATAAATTGCAGCAAACAGAGGAAAGTCTATGTCATTACTTTTATGTTTATTAACATTATCCTTATAATAAGCTTCATGTGGTAGTATCACTGGGTTATTAACCATAACTGTCTTTTCAGGTTTTTCAAATGTTGACTCAATTGTTGATTTTTCTGTCATTTTTTGATGAAAATCTATCCTTCTAGTCTTGTTAACCTGTTTCTTTTCATCTGATTTATTACCTATAACATCTTTATTAAAAAAAAGTTTTTTAGTTAACAAATTACCTATAACAATCTCTCTTAAAGTATATTTTTCATCTTCTTTAATCTGTAAATAATAGTTTGATAAGAGAAAAATAACGGCTAACAGTACTGATAAAACAATAGATGTGATCCCTGCAGATTGAGGATATATTTTTTGCAAAGCATATAAAAACAGAACAAACAAAACAGAAGAACCACCAACCTCTATCAACCCTGCTTGTGGTTTGCCTTTAAACGTCATATATATAAATACTACAGTAATAATAAAAAACGTAATACTTAAATATATAAGAATACTCTTTATCTTATCTTTATTTGGCATATGAATTTTTATTATTTTGTAACATTAAATATAACTCTATTATATATTTCAAACAGTCATAAATTATAACATTTAATTGGTTACTATGTTGGAGAACATTTAAATATAGTTAAAGATAGATTGATAAATACTTGAATTTCTGGTTACATCGTTACTGTAATAGTCCTTTTTCATTAAATATTTCTGCAGTGAAAACAAAAATTTCAACATCATTATCTTTCCACGCATCAGAATGTAATCCCGCTTTTCCATAACAGCAATTTGACAAAAATTCCTCTTTACTCCATCCGGTCTCTAAAGCTACCTGCGGCAAAAAACATCCTAATTTAAATCCTTTTTTTATATAAATACCATGAACACCTAATTCTATGTCTAATGGATTATCTATCTTTTTCAAAGGTGAGAGTACTGATATTTCAATATTTATATCGTCAACTTCCTCAGATGTTATACGATCAAAAACAAAACGGGAATCATCTGTGGCAGAAGAAGCTGCGGTCTGAGCTACTAGTTTATATAAAGGTATATCAGAATCAAAATGTCCTAAACAACCTCGCAGTTTTCCACTGTTTTTTAGTGTGACGAATACACCTTGTTTCCCTTGTAATTCATTATTATCACAAATAATATTAATATCTTTTTTTTTATAAATAACAGATTCTATACTCTTTCGTGCAATGCTTAAAAGCTCTCTTTTAGAATTATCATTCATTCTTTAAACTTAGGTGTTTGTTATTAATTAAGGAGGTATCTGGAAATAAGTTTTACATTTTATACGCATCATCGCTATCTTTGCTTAAACCTAAATCACTAAATCTTCAATATCTTCAATATAGCTATGCTATGCTTCCGGTTTGATCCTTTCAGTTTGTGAAAATCTAACATTAATCTGAACTCAAAATGCACAACTTATTTCAAGACACCTCCTAAGTAAAAAATCATGTCTCCGATTTTTCTAAAAATTTTCTCTCATTACTTATGATTTTTGTAGCAATATTCGGAGAAATAATATCATAATGACAAAACTCTAAAGTGTATGTTCCCTGACCTCCGGTTATGGACATTAATTCAGATTCGTAATTTAATATCTCGGCCATAGGTACTTCTGCTCTGATAACCTGCATATCATCATGAACATCCATTCCCAGAATATGTCCTCTCCTACCTGAAATATTTCCTGAAATTTCCCCCATAAATTCACCGGGTATAACCACATCTAAATGTACAATAGGTTCCAATAAAACAGGTTTTGCATCATTAAAAGCCTCTTGTAATGCCTTTGAAGCAGCTATCTTAAAAGCAGCTTCGGACGAATCTACATTATGAAACGAACCATCGTAAAGCTCTACATGTATATCAACAACAGAATGACCGCAAAGAATTCCCTTTTTTAGAGCTTCTTTAATACCCTTTTCAACTGCTGGTATATATTGCCCCGGAATGGTCCCGCCTACAATTGAATTTTTAAAAACGAAACCTTTACCCCGTTCCAATGGTTCTATACGCAAGTGAACCTCTCCGTATTGTCCATGTCCACCAGACTGTTTTTTATGTTTGTATTTAGCGGAAGACTTACTAGTTATAGTCTCTTTATAAGGAATTTTTGGGGCTTTAGATTCCACATCAATCTGAAAACGTTTCTTTAAACGTCCAAGCATAATACTTAAATGAAGATTACTTATACCTGTAACAACCAGCTCGTTAGTTTCTAAATTATGTGATACCTTAAATGTTTTATCTTCATCTGATAATTTTACCAACGCTTCACTTATCTTATGTTCCATACCTTTACTCTTAGGTTCAAGTGCTAATGAAACCATTGGAGTAGGATATATTATTTTAGAAAAAACACCTTTCTCTTTTTCAGTACACAAAGTATCAGATATTTTTATATCGTCCAATTTGGAAACAGCAATAATATCACCTGGTATTGCATATTCTACAGGTCGCTGTTCTTTGCCAAAAACCCTAAACATATGAACACCCTTCTCTTTTTTTTCCAAACGGCTATTAAAAAAAGAGATATCGTTTTCCAATACTCCTGAAAAAACCCTGAAATAACTTAACTTTCCTACAAATGGATCTATAACAGACTTAAACACTTGGGCAGTAAAAGGATTCTCTTCATTTGATTCAATCTTTTTAATATTACCTGTATCCGCATCATTTAATTCCATTCCTGAAACTTCTTTAGGTGAAGGAAAATGATCAGCTACAGTATCCATTATTTCAGTAATACCGATCCCCTTACGGCTGGAACAGAAAAATACAGGAACCAGGTTTCCTTTTGCAATGGCTTTATCCATACATCTACCCAAATCATCATCACTAATATCTGCACCATCCAGATATTTTTCCATCAAATCATCATTTATAGATACAATTGCCTCTATAAGCTTTTCATTTGTAGAACCGATATTGCCAGCAACGTTTGTACTATCTGAATCTTTATCAGGTTTTAATGTTCCAAAAACAGCTTTAAATCCTTCACCATTTCCATCAGGAAGGTTTACCGGAACACACTCATTTCCAAAATTATCATTAATTGACTTCAAAATAGATTCAGTATCAATATTATCGCCATCCATTTTTGTTATCACAATTGCCCTGGCTAATCCCTTTTTTTTTACCATGTTCCAAACCTTACGCGTGTTCATCTGAATTCCATTAAGAGCAGAAACTTCAATCAAAGCAATATCCGCTGCAACCATAGGACCTATCATATTCGATACAAAATCATGGTACCCTGGGGTATCAATTATATTAATATCTTTATCTTTCCAATTAAAATATGCTATAGCTGAATCTATAGATATTTTTTTTTCAATCTCATCAAACTCACTATCCAAAATTGAATTACCATCATCAACAGAACCTAAACGGTTAGTTGCCTTAGCCATAAAAAGCATAGATTCGGCAAGAGAGGTTTTTCCACTAGATGCATGTCCAACAAGAATTATGTTTCTAATATTTTCTACTTTGCGATCTACCATCTGTTTTCTCCTATAAAAACAAATGTATAATTGGCAAAAACTATCTCTTATTTTTAATTATTCTCTAAATAACTAATGGCCTCTTCAAACTCTATTTTTCCGTCATAGAGAGCTTTACCAATTATAGCACCATCTATATTTAACTCATTTAATGATTTAATATCTAATATTGATGAAACACCTCCGGATGCTATTAAATCTATATCCTTTATTTCTCTTTTAATATTTTCCATCAAAGTAAGATTAGGTCCTTCCAGCATACCGTCTTTATTTATATCCGTAACAATAAATGAACACAATTCATATTTTGATAATTCTTTAGCAAACTCTACAGCAGAAACATTTTCAGTTTGAAGCCACCCTTCAGTAGCAATATTCCCGTTTTTGGTATCTACTGCTACGGAAATTTTACCTGGGAATTTACTACATAGTTCTTCAACCCATTCAGGTGATTTTACTGCACGTGTACCTATAATAACCCTGTTCACACCCTTTTCTAAAAGTCTTTCAACCGTATCATTAGTTCTAATCCCACCACCAACCTGTATTGTAACACCTGGTATACTATCAATTATATCACCAATTACTTTAATATTAACAGGTAAACCCTTTGCCGCTCCGTCGAGATCAACTAAATGCATAAACTTTGCGCCCTTATCTTTCCATTTTTTTGCCATCTCAACAGGATTATCAGAATAAACTGTCTCTTTATCATAGTCTCCTTGTATCAACCGGACACATCTACCATCTTTTAAATCTATAGCAGGTATTATTATCATTATCCTATTTCTGAAAAATTCCTTAAAAAATCTAAACCAATTTTTTGGCTTTTTTCCGGATGAAACTGTGTAGCATAAATATTATCTTTCCAGACAACGGACGGAAAAGTAATACCATAATCAGTTTCCCCTATTATAATACTTTTTTCATCAGGCCATACGTAATATGAGTGAACAAAATACATATATGACTCGTCTGTCATATTTTTAAATACGGGAATATTACTTCCTGTAAACTTCACACTATTCCAACCCATATGTGGTATTTTAAGTTTATCTTTTAAATATTTATTATCAAATTTTATTACACTCCCAGGAAACAGAGATAAACCTTCATGATCTCCATCCTCAAAACTCTTGGAAAAGAGTAATTGTAATCCTAAACAAATACCTAAAAATAACTTTCCAGACTTTACATTTTTTTTTATTGAATCTATTAATCCTCTTTTATCCAACTCTTCCATCGCGTCTTTAAAAGCACCCACTCCAGGCAAAACTATTTTACTGGCAGAATCTAATTCAAAAGGATCTGATGTAATAACAGCATTTTTTCCAATTTTTTCAAATGCCTTCTGAACACTTCTTAAATTACCCATTCCATAATCTATAATCGCAATAACTTCAGACATTACAACACAACCTTAGTTAAAAAAATAACTTATCATTTAAGGAATAATAACAATCTCTACACGTCTATTTTGATTTCTACCTGATTTCGTCTTATTGTCTGCTATTGGTCTATGTTCACCAAAACCAGCAATATAAATGTTTTCTGGACTAAGACCACACTCATCAGTTAAATAGTAAAGCACAGATATTGCCCTGGCAGCAGAAAGCTCCCAATTAGTTTTGTACTTACCCTTTGCCCTCTTAACCGGTTCATTATCTGTATGTCCCTCAATTCTTACACCTTTATTAAAAAACTGTTTTTTCAATAACTGGCTAATCCTTTTAAGGTTTGACTTTGCTTCCTGCTTAAGTTTAACATTACCAACAGAAAAATATGAAGATGAAGGAAGAGTTAATGAGACAACATCATTATCCCTGACATTTACAACTATTCCAGTACCAACTAAACTATTTCCGGCAATAGTCTTTATCCTGTTAGCCTCATTTTTCTCTCTGTGCTTAATTCTATCAACCTGATTTAAAAGATTTGCATTCGTACTCTCAAGTTCAATAATTTTATTGTCTCTCAATTGAAGTTCACTTTCATGTTTTCTCATTCCTCTAGCACAACCCATACTGAAAACACATAAAACTACAGGTATAAGTATAAGTTTTAAATTTCGACTACTCTTCATTGCCTCCATAAATTGTCTCCTTTAATTAACTAAAATGGTTAACATACAATATTTTACATAATTGTTTCTGAGTTATTTTCATACACTCAAGAATAGCACAGCTGAAAAATAGATTTCGAAAACTTTAATTTATGGCCTCCATGAGTATAAAGTAAAAAATCAAAACAGATATCTAAACATTTCTATATATGAATCAACTATTCCTAAAAAATAATCTTCAAAAAATATAGACACTATTATAGCTATTGATAAAAAAGGAGCGTAGGGTATCATCCTTGTATTTTTCTTTAACATCACAGGTATGGCCATTAAGATACCAAAAAACGGAGCAATAAAAAAAACAATAATCCCCAGCTTCCAACCTATTATTCCACCAGACATACACATGAGTTTTACATCACCAATCCCCATAACATCTTTTTTTAAAATACACCTTCCAATAATTGCCGTAGCGAAAACAATACCTCCAGAAACTATTATGCCAATTAAACAATTAAATAATGAATGCCATCTTGTCACATAATAAATAGAAACATACTGAGTACCTAATTGATTATTATTGTATTCAAATATTCCTGGAATCAGAACACTAATAACCAAAACAAATATCATTCCTGAATATGTCAAAGAATTTGGAACAATTAAATAATCAAAATCTATAAATGTAATAACTATTAATATATAAGTAAGTAAAATATAAACTATTACAGTTTCTAGTGGTTTGCTGCCTGAAAAAAAAAGATAATACAAAAATAGAAATGTTATTAAACCAGTAAAAAACTCTATAAAAATATACCTCACAGAAAACTTCTCTTTACAATTTCTACATCTACCCCTTAAAATTAAATATCCCAAAATTGGTATGTTGTCATACCAGGAAATTTTACTGTTACACTTTGTGCATACGGAACCTGGAAATAATATAGATAGACCTTTTGGTATACGGTAAATACATACATTAAGGAAGCTTCCAATAACTATTCCAAATAAAGTAGCCCAAGCTAAGATTATAATTTCCAAATCTATAAAAAAAAAATATTATATTAAAAGTATATTGTTCTGTGTAGCTAAAGCAATAGATCCAGAATGCAGAATAAGAACCAAAACAACATTAACTACGTTAAGATCTTAAAAAAAACTTAATAGCTCATGAACCTAGTATAAATGTCAACCTGAAAACTAGTTTTATATTCTAACTTCTAGTTTCTAACTACTTTTTTCTGAATAATTTGTATATTTTACTTTTTGAAGAAACTTAAAAATAAAGAATTGAAAAAAACTTATAAAATGTTAGCAAAATGACACCCCTTATTCAAGAAATAACAAATTAAAAAAAAAAGGTTTACAAACTTATCTATCCACATATATTAAATTTTAAAGAACTAACTGTTCGTCTAGAATAAACAACATTTCATATACAAAAAAAAATATATCACATTTATATTAATAAACTAAACTTATGTATGTTCTCAGTATTACAATAATAAATTAAACACATAAAATTTACCAACTATGAAAATAAGCTATAATGTCAAAAATATACTAATTATCCACATGTTTTTTAATTGACAATTAACCTATGCAATGATATTATCCAAAACTTACATTTCTAATGGAAATATCCTCTTTATTATCGTCATAACTTCAATATTTATAAATTGTTATATATTTTTTTTTTAGTTTAAAATGCCGATGGATTCTAAACAGCAGTTACTCTGGCAATTAGTATTGGATAACATAAAAAAAAATATAACCAAAGAACAATTTAAAACATGGTTTTCCTGTCTTAAAATAGACACATTTTCAGATAAATGTATTAAAATAATTACTCCAAATTTATTTGTTAAAGAGTGTTTATCTAATAACTACACAAATATCATTACAGAAGCATTTAATGATATTTGCAAAATCAACCCTGAAATAATATTTACATGTGAAAGCAAGGTTAAAGTAAAGGGTAAAAGAGAGATAAGTGCTGAAAAAAACACAGGATACAACAATTTTATATCCAACATTAACACAAACTACAACTTTGAAAATTTCATTGTAGGTAACTGTAATAGATTAGCACATGCGGCTTCCAAATCAGTAATTGAATCCCCAGGATACATGTATAATCCCCTATTTATTTATGGACCTACAGGAATGGGAAAGACACACCTTTTACAATCTATATATTTAACATTAGTGAAAACCAATGAAAATATTCTTTATATAACATGTGAAGATTTAACTAACAACCTGATAAATTCATTGAAATGCGATAAAATTGATAAATTCAGGGAAAAATATAGGAAAGTTGACGTTCTGCTAATAGATGATATCCATTATTTATCAAATGTAAACGAATTAAAAGATGAGTTTTTTCACACATTTAACGCACTTTATAATGCTCAAAAGCAGATAGTATTGTCCAGTGACCGCCATCCAGAAAAAATACAATCTTTGGAAAAAAGATTAATATCAAGGTTTAACTGGGGGTTAAAATGTAAACTTGAACCACCTGATATGGAAACTAGCGCTGCTATTATTGAAAACAAATCTCACTCTATGGGAATAAATATACCTCTTGATGTTATACATTTATTAGCAAGAAATATTACCTCAAACATAAGGGAAATAGAGGGTGCTGTATTAAAGATAAAGAAAAAGTCATTTTTAAATAATAGCGAAATTAACATTGATTTGGTTAAAGATACTTTATATGAACAACTAAGCGAAAAGAAAAACATTAGTATTGAAATGATATTAAGGGCAATTGCAGTAGAATTCGAACTCAATATCACAATACTGCTTTCAAAAAATAGATCAAAATCAGTGACATTGCCAAGACAAATGGCAATGTATCTTGCTAGAAAACTTACCGATCTTTCATATAATGAAATAGGAGGTTTTTTCGGAGGAAGAGATCATACTACAGTAATGCATGCATATGAAAAAATTAAGAAACTTAAGGAAGAAAATGATATGACAAAATCTATTTTGATAAAAGTAGAAAATGAATTAAAGAGATATTAATAACAACTAAAATATAGAAATAATAATAAGATAAAACAAGGCATAATTAAGAAAACACCATTGAGTTTTACTATAAATTTGCCCGATATATGACGACAAATCTATTCATTATAATGATTTTATAAAAACGACAATAAATTGTAGAAAAGTTTAATATAAATTTTATAGTTTTCTACATTTTCTACATTGGTACTATTTGTATTAATAGTTTTGATATTTTCTTATATAAGTTTCTACATTTAACAAATAGTTATATACACGTTTTGATTATTACATCTTGCTATTTAACAAAGTCTTAAATAACTTATGAACATTGTCTACATACATAATAATAACTATAATAAATAAATTTAATTAATATATTATATATATTATTTTTAATGAAAGTTAAATTTGAAGATAAAGTGTAGAAAAAATCTGATTTATAAAGGTTTTCAAATGCTCAGTGGGGTTGTTGCTAGCTCAACAACAAAACCTATACTGCAAAATGTTAAAATTGAGGTAAAAAAAGATTTTATCGAATTATTCGCTACGGATTTAGAGATCGGAATCAGGTATTTTATCCCAATAAGTGACACAGAAACCATTGAAGAAGGTATTGTTATAATTCCTGAATCAAAAGTTGAAGGTATTTTACGTGATTGGATAGACGATACCATTGAAATAGTTACAGAAGGTAATATATGTTCTATTTCTGGTAAAGACAGTGAATTTACCATTAATGCTGAATCTGACATTGATCAGTTTCCTCCAAATCCTAATTTTTCAGAAGAGGGATGTTTTGAAATAGATCAGTTTGCTTTTTGCCAATTAATAAAGAGGACTTCGTTTGTAAATATAACTGAGAAAGTACGGTACATATTAAGTGGCATTTCAGTAAAGATTGAAGGCAATAAAATAGAAATGATATCTACCGACGGAAGAAGAATGTCAAAGATAACCGATGCCATAGATAATCCGTTAGGGATTTCATCCAGCTGTATAGTACCTGTAAAAGGGCTTATACAACTGGAAAAGGTTATAACAAATGAATTAAAGTCTTTCGGAGATGCGAAATTAAAGGTACGAATCGAGAGTAATCGTATATTATTTAAGGCTAAAAACTTTGTATATTATATTCAACTGATAGACGGTACTTATCCTGACTGCAATATGTTTATACCTAAAGAGACTAAACTAACTGTAAATGTAAACGTACAGAAATTATATTCTGCAGTAAAAAGGGCGTCTATTGTTACAACTGATGATGCCAATTTTTTGACTTTTATATTTAATGAAAATAAGCTGCTTTTAAAGGCTGAAGTATCAGATGTAGGTAACGCAAAAGTTGTTATGGATGTAGATTATGACTACAAAGAACAGTTTGAAATAGGTTTTAATCCTGATTTTGTAAAAGATGCTTTAAACGTTATTTCCAGTGATATGGTTACATTAGAATTTGCAGAAGAGGGAAAGAGTGGCGTAATTGTTGAGAAACTTGGAAGCTGTACACCGGAGGAATGTGGTAACTTTATACATGTCATAATGCCTATTATGCTAAAAACTGAAGACGAAGATGAGGATGAGGCTGGATATGAAAATGAAGACAGGGATGAAGATGAGTATATATTTGTTTAAAATTAAGAATATAGAATTAAGGTAACAGAATACAGAAATTAGAATATCTTACTATTAATTTTAATCTATCCACTGTGATTAAGGGTAAGATTATTAATTTGGTGTTAACTCGATAGTTAGAATTTATTAATATTCTGACTTCTGTCACCTTAATTCTGTTTTACATATTCCATAAAAATTACAAAATTGTCTAAAAAAGAAATTTTTATAAATTAATACTATAATGCCGTATAGATATATACCAGAACGTTTTTTTAAAAAGAAAAAGATAAAGAATATAGGAGAAATATTTAGCGACATTAATTTATATAAAAACAGGAAAAAGAAAAAATTAATAGATGATGAAATTCTAAGTATATGGGAAAAGCATATGGATAGTACCATAAAGGAACATTCAAATGTATTATCTGTAAAAAGCGGAACTGTCTATATCGAAGTTGATTCTAATCCATGGTTACACCATTTTACAAATTTTTGTAAACATGATATACTTGACACTTTCCAAAGGGAAGCTAACAAAACATTTGTGTCTGATATAAAATTTAAATTGACATCCGGCAGTTGATCAGAAGGGGAAATAAAAATAATATGGCAAATGAAGAGGCAAATGAAGATAAGTATGATGCGGTCTCTATAAAGGTGCTTGAAGGAATAGAAGCTGTACGTAAAAGGCCATCTATGTATATTGGTAATACCTCATCTTATGGATTGCATCATCTTGTGGAAGAAGTAGTTGCGAACAGTATTGATGAGGCAATGGCAGGATATTGCAATAATATATGGGTAAGACTAAATGCCGATAAGAGTGTTTCTGTTACTGATGATGGCAGAGGTATACCTGTTGATAAGCATAAAGAAATGGATAAGCCAGCATTAGAGGTAGTAATGACAACCCTTCATGCCGGAGGAAAATTTGAACATCAAAGTTATAAAGTTTCAGGCGGATTGCATGGTGTAGGAATTTCAGTTGTTAACGCTTTAAGCACATGGCTTGAAGTGGAGGTGCGTAGAGATGATCAGGTTTATTTTCAGAGATATGAAGAGGGTGAAGTAAAGTCACCGTTAGAAGTTAGGGGTGCAACTAAAAAAAGGGGTACAAAGATTGTTTTCCTGCCAGATTGTAAAATTTTTGATGATATAGATGTCTGTTATGATACTGTAGTTAAGCGCCTTAGAGAATTGGCATTTTTAAATAAAGGTATTAGCATAAATGTTTTCGATGAAAAAACTGGTAAGTCTGAAAATTTTAAATTTGATGGTGGAATAATAGAGTTTGTTGAATATCTAAACGAAGGAAAAAATACCGTTCATAGCGATGTTGTCTATTTTGAGGGTGAACGTGATGACATTAAAATTGAGGCTGCGTTTCAGTATAATGACGGCTACAGTGATATGGTGCTTACCTTTGCTAATAACATAAATACAGTAGATGGCGGTACACATTTGAGTGGTTTTAAAAGTGCCCTTACAAGGACCTTAAATACATATGCAAAAAACAATAATTTATTTAAAGGTGATAAACCCCCTACCGGAGATGACTATAGGGAGGGGCTTATATCAATTATAAGCGTAAAGATACCTGATCCACAATTTGAGGGCCAGACCAAGACAAAGCTAGGAAATAGAGAGGTACAAGGTATAACCGAAACCATTGTAAATGAACAGTTAAGTATCTATTGTGAAGAAAAACCATCCAGTGCAAAAGCCATTGTAGGTAAGGCAATTGACGCATTTGTTGCAAGGGAAGCAGCAAGAAAGGCAAGGGATCTTACAAGGAGAAAAGGGGCATTAAGTAATACAAGCTTGCCTGGAAAATTGGCCGACTGTTCGAGTCGGGATGTAATGTCAACAGAGGTATATTTAGTTGAGGGTATTTCCGCCGGAGGAACAGCGAAACAGGGTAGAGATAGGAAATTTCAGGCCATACTTCCATTAAAAGGTGTTATTATTAACGTGGAAAAAGCGCGTGTTGATAAAATGTTGAGCAATGAGGAAATTCGAACCTTAATTTGCGCGCTTGGAACCGGTATAGGAGTTGATGATTTTGACATAACTAAATTAAGATACGGTAAAGTTATTATTATGACTGATGCAGATGTAGATGGTGCTCATATAAGGACTTTACTTCTGACTTTTTTCTTTAGGCATATGGCAGAATTGATTTACAAAGGCCATATATATATAGCTCAGCCACCTCTTTATAAGATTAAACGAAAAAAAAGCAATGAATATCTTTATGATGAGAAAAGTTTGAAAAAGATGTTTCTTAATATGGGATATGAAGATGCCGTACTTAAAGTTGATGACGAAACAATTGGTACATTTGAAGATGAGAAGATGAAAGAGCTTTTAGATATTCTGGTTTCTATTGAAGAGTATAGTGAAATAATAAATAAGAAAGGTATCGTTTTTAGTGACTATTTAAATAAAAGAGATGATAACGGCCTATTTCCCATGTATAGAACTGACTTAAAAGGGGACCTTAATTTCTTTTATACCGATAACGAACTCAATGAATTTGTTTCTGACAAGCAAAAAGAATTTAATGATAACCTGGAAATTTTAGAAGAAGATGATGTTGTTTCTGAAAAAAATGGGATAGAAAATTATATAAATATGTTAAGATTTCATGACAGTAAAAATATTGAAAATGCCATAAATGATCTGGAATCAAAAGGATTTACCTTAGATGACTATCTTGGTAATGAAGCAGCAAAAGGGTTTAAACTAATTTTAAGTGAAACGGAAAAAGAGATTAAAGCATTAAAATATATTTTAACTGAAATTAAGGAATCAAGAAAAAAAGATATAGATATTCAGAGATACAAGGGGTTAGGTGAAATGAATGGAGATGAATTAGCTGAGACAACTATGGATCCTGCAACCAGAACCCTTATGAAAGTGAAGGTAGACGATGCTGTAAAAGCAGACAGTATTTTCACTATTCTTGCCGGTAAGGACGTTAAACGTAGAAAAGAGTATATTGAGAAACATGCACAGGATGTTAAAAACCTGGATGTATAGTTTTTAATTAAAATGGTAGAAACTTGGAAAAAATTGCTAAGTATTTCTGGATATGACCAGAACAGGAACTTTCCTTATTGCTAAAGTTAAAGGCACGCAAGTTTATCTCAATGAAGACGGCTCTAAGTCTAAACTTAGAAAGGCACACATTACCCGTTTGAAAATAAAACATTACTTTTCAGATTTAGAAATACAAGATGCCAAAAATGAGGGAAAGAAATGATAGTTACAGATACGAATATCATTGTTTGTTAGTTCAAATGGATTTTAAAGAAAATAGTTTTCTCTAAAAATAAAAGTCCCGTATGGGACGGCCGAAGTTAGCCCATAGCGTACCTATGGGAACTAATTGCAAGCACATATAGCCTTGTTAGATGTGATAGAAATATACAGCTACTTATGATTGCCATATTTTTTGCATTAAAAAACGAAATAACAAGTTTTAAACGTAGTCTTAATACGTTAGAAGATTTTAAAATAGAAAACACACAGTTTTACAAGGTTACAGTTGATGAAATACCTGTTTTGCTTGTGCAGACAGGTATGGGTATAAAAAACTCTAAGTCAGCTGTAGATATAACTGTTGAAAATTTTGAAATAGATACTATAATCTCTACAGGATTTACCGGTGGACTAGAGGATGGAGTAGAGGTTGGTGATCTTTTATATGCAAATAGTGTTTTATATGCAAATGATGTTAAAGAGAGTAAAGAACATAAACTGTTTGTAGATAAGAAGGTTCAATGCTGTAATGATTATGAAACAGTGATAAAAACAGTTTGTGATGATCTTCAGTTAATAGTTCACTTTGGAGATGCAATTACAGTTAATAACATAATATACAATTCATCACATAAAAAATGGCTTGGTATTAATTCCGCTGCGAAAGTTGTAGATATGGAAACATTTGCTATAGCAGAGACAGCAGCTGCAAAGAGAATTCCTTTTATATCAGTTCGTGCAGTATCCGATGATGTTAATTCCGACCTGAACTTAGAAAAGTTTGGAGATATTATGGATGGAGGAGAAGTTAACATAAAAAAGACCGGATTAGCTGTAGCAAAAAATCTTTCAAGTATACCGGATCTTTTAAAACTGAGAAAACAGGCAATCGTAGCCTCTAGCAGTATATCAAAATTTCTTTCAAGCTTTGTTAGAAAAGTTTTAGAATCAAATTTAAGTTCAAGTTAAAATTATTAATAAGCAAAGAGGAGTTTATGCCTGTATCGACAATTGAATGGGAAGGTGACTTTAATGGAAGTGTAAAAATAGTTGACCAGACCATATTACCAGGAATGTTAAAATATATTTCCTGTACTGATGTAGAAACAGTTTGGGACGCTATTAAAAAGCTGAAAGTAAGGGGTGCTCCGGCTATTGGTATTGCTGCTGCCATGGGAACATTCATAGGAATTAGGAATATTGAAACCGATAGTGTATCTGAATTTCTAAACAAATTTGAAGATGTTATATCATACATTGGTTCATCCAGGCCTACTGCCGTTAATCTCTTTAATGCGTTAGAGAGAATGAAAAAAACGGCTAATAGTAACGAAAATAAATCTGTTAAAGAAATAAAGAGTATTCTTTTAGAAGAGGCAATAAAGATATGTGATGAAGATAAAGCGTCATGCCGTAGTATAGGAACCCATGGAGCAGCGCTTATTAAGGATGGGATGGGAATAATAACCCATTGTAATGCTGGAGGGTTGGCCACTGCAGACTTTGGAACCGCATTAGCGCCAATGTTTACAGCAAAAGAACAGGGAAAAAAGATACACGTGTTTGTTGATGAGACACGTCCTTTACTCCAGGGTGCACGGTTAACCGCATGGGAATTAATGAATGCTGAGATAGATGCAACATTGATTTGTGATAATATGGCAGCCCATGTAATGAAAAATAAAAAGGTTGATTGCGTAATAGTTGGCGCGGATAGAATTGCTTCAAATGGAGATGCGGCTAATAAAATTGGTACATACGGCCTATCAATACTTGCCAAAGAGCATAACATCCCTTTTTATGTAGCAGCTCCTGTTTCAACATTTGATTTTAATATCCAGTCAGGCGATGAAATACCCATAGAAGAACGTCAACCAGAAGAGGTTACAGAAGGTTTTGGAATGAGAACAGCACCTCAAGGAGTTAAAGTTTTTAACCCGGCATTTGATGTAACTCCTGCAGTAAACATAGCTGCAATTATAACTGAACATGGAATAATTGAGAAACCGGATAGAGAAAAAATAAAAACATTGATAGATTAACTAAAAAAAATTAAAATACCACCTCTTCATTGAAACAAATGTGCGCCAGTAGCTCAGCCGGATAGAGCATCGGATTTCTAATCCGAGGGTCAGGGGTTCGAATCCCTTCTGGCGTACCATTTACAGCAACAATTTATGCCTTTTGGTTAAATAACTAATTTGTTGTTTTTTTTGAATTCAGTAGGCATGCATTCATCCACTTTTCTACTTCTTTATTTACGTGTCATCAGAATACTAGATAAATTTGGAAGCTGAAACTCAATAGAAACAAACCTAAAGCCATATCTAAAATAAGGCTCTTTAGGATTTCAAGTGGGTAAGTAGTGTTTATTGAATTGAGTAAAGTCAAGTTTACCCGTTACCAGAAAAGCAACGATTTTAAAATAACGTATATTACGAAAACCTCTGGCTTTAGCCTTTGCTGCTTGAACAAGAGAATTTAGAGCTTCAAGCAAACCATTGTTGATTGAAGACTTTTTCCATTGAAGGACACCATCCCAATGGTTCTTTATTGTATAGGCCGCGGCTTTGACGGGTTCTAGACGGCTATGAGTTGCCCAGAAGTACCATTTTCTTAATAGCTTCTCAAACTCTTCTTCGGTGGAGGCTTTATATATTTCTTGAAAATTCTCTCGAATATGAAGTGCCCTTATCGACTTTAAGTTTAGCTTTGATAATGATAATTCCTTTCGTGTTTGTATCTGTTTTTGTGTTAAATTTTTTTCGTTCTTTAAAAAAATATATCTATTGCCTTTGAGAATATCCTGATCTTTCAATTCTTGTTTACGTACTTCATCTACTGCTGTATTGATTATTTTCATGATATGATAACGATCAAATGTAATCTCTGCTTTTGGTAAATACGCCTTGATTCCTTTGATAAATCCAGGTGACATATCGCAGCTAACGTCCATAATTTTATCAGGTGTACCGTTATGCGCCCTGACATCTTCTACGAAAGACTTTACCGTCTCATGATCTTTGCCCGCGGCTATAAAAACCGTACGTCTCTTGAATAAATCAACAAATAACGTTATGTAATCATGACCTGTTCGTCTAGATGTTTCATCCATACCTACGGCTCTTAGGTGGCTGTAATCATTATTACCTAACGCTTTTGTTATGTAACGTTCAAGCATCGCCCATATTTTATCGTTAGATTCATTTATAATCTTTCTAACTGTATTGACTGGCATATGACTTGCTAACTGTATAATTAAGGCCTCAAAAAGTAACGTAAATCCATTGCTAAGTCCTGACCAGGGTGGCTTAATCAGCCTAATTTTTTCCTTATTTATCTTAATTCGGGGTACCCTAGCGTGAAGATAACACTCGTGTTCAAAGAAATTGAGATGACGCCACTCTTTTACTTGAGTATCATAAGCTTTAAAGTTGCCTTGGACGTTATCTTCTTTGCTCTCATAATAAAATACTGATCCTTTATGGAAATCAATATGGATATCAAGCCTTTTACTATTAGGATCAAACTCCATATCCTTTATGAACCATGGATCATGAATGTGTAATGCTTGTTCAAATAATTCTTGTGGTAACATTGGCCTTCTCCTGAATTTATATTTTTACAGGATTATACCATACTTACCCACTCAAAATCCTAAAGAGCCTAAAATAATAATTCTCTTCCTGCAAGGTTGTGATGGTCCACTGTGACTGACGTCTTTCAACCGAACATTATCTTCTAATTTAGAATGTGAGTAACATAAGGAGACAGACTGCATAAAAAATAAAAACATTTATACCACAAGAAGTTACAATTGTTAACATCATAGTAGGGTTGATTCATTACGAACTTAAAAGTGGTTATACATAAAGCTTATGAAGGTGGCTACTGAGCAGAAGGTACATGCATTAAAAGAATCTGTATTTAAGGAGAAAGCAAAGAAGAAGTGCTACTAAACATTAGAGAAGCAGTTGAAGGTTTGCTTGAAGTAGCAACTGAAAGTTTTGCATTAAAAGAAGATGATCAATTGGTGGTAGTTTCATTGTGAAGCAACTATCCGGTAAAGAGTTTTGTAAATTGGTAGAATGTCATTGTTAGAAATTGTATCTTCACTTTTTACTAAAATTATAATAAACAGGTTGTATGAGAATTTGATCAAAGATTACTAATTTATAACAACAAATATAGATTAGCCCTTCTTGCGAAACCTAACGTAAACTATTGACACATAGATCTCTTCCCATACAACCTGTTTAAAAGCATCACTTAACGTCCTAATTTTTCTCCTCTACTTATTCGCATTTCAAAATACCTTGTAATAATTCATTACGTACGTTTTGCAAATTAAAGCTTTCCTGATATCTCATTAACTTTATCAACCAGAGATTCTATTATTTTCTTCTGCTCCTTAATCATTTTTTGCTGTTCTTGAACTACCTTAGTCAATACCGCAGTTATGTCCATAGAGCTAAGCCCCTTACGATCTCCTGTTGCCACAAGTTCAGGAACTTCTTCAGCAATGAATCCCACATAAGTTTCAGATCTGTCAGCCTTATACTTAAATGTAACTGGTGTGAGTGCCTCAAAAGTCTCTAAAGCCTTCTTCGCTGAAAGAGCATCAATGTTCTCTTTATATTCACGGCTGGATGCATTGGGAAACTTTGGTTCACATCTGGCTATTTGACAATTCATAAATAAAGTCTAATCAAAGTGTCGTGTAGTCAGAGATGACCACAAACTTAATATTGGAAAACTTAAATTATCGAATTATTCTAGTTATAATATCATAAATCATCATTGCCCCCCTCGTACACACCATACATAGAAGCCGCTGCCCTTAGTGCTGATGAAAACCTCACCTTCTCCGAACTTCACGCTCCATGCGTTGGTGGAATTGAAGGCACGCGTAGTAGACGTCCAGTAGAAATTCGGTTGTATATTATTGAAAGGATCACCTTGACTTCCCCCCTCAGTACCAATAGTGTTTGGCACAGGAGGAGTATAAAAAGCCATATGTAGAAGACTTTCTAATTCAAAACGATTTGCCAGGTGCCAATCTCCGACGACTGAATCGTCTGTAGGACCACCCGAAATACTACCGTCACCTATCAAATTGTTGCAAGAGGTCAAGGCACTTGACCACGTTAATGATCCAAATAAGTTAGCATCTTTAGTCCATATAAGTCCTGTTAAATTATCCGTAATCGTTTCATCTCCATTATCAGTAAAACGTGGATTTGGCCAAGCCACACCTCTCTCTAAATCCCCATCGTCTCCTGTCTCATGCGATGTTGTCTGTCCTGTCTTTGGTACCGCAGCATTTGCTCCAGCGTAATTCTGAACAGCAGCTAATATCTCATCAAGTTTCGTGTCAAGTGCACCATGCTCAGTTGTCATGTTTTCATCATGTATTAAAATATTGGGGATAATAGTATTATTCAATATTCCCATTATGTCTGTGCCGTATTGCACTATGTCTGCCTTTATGTCTGAATTATGCAGGCTTATTGTTGTACTTACGTTAGTATCATGCTGAGCTAGATCAGTCTTTACATCTGTGTCATGCGTTGCTATGTCGGCTTTTACATCAGTATCGTGCAGTGTTATTGCCGCCTTTATGTCAGTATCGTGACTGTCTATATCGGTATCTTTTGCGTATGTAACGGTCATCCGTGAGAGGATGAGAACGACTGCTACCATTAGCATCATAATGCCAAATTTAATTAATTTATAATGAGTTAGATTCTTCATCTCTACCTCCTTTCTTTTATAAATCTGTAATAATTCTCGTTAGATAAACAGGTTGTCTAATATCAATAGTGTCTACAGCCTGAAAATTAGACATACCATATTCTATAAAAATGTGCTTCGGTCTACCTTCTACTGTGATGTAAAAACCGTCTTGCCCAACGAAATCTTCACCTTCTCCATTAGCTTTCCCCGCTAATAACAATGATGAAATTATTGTCAGCTGTATAAGCATGAAGGTAATAACATAAAGATTATTTCTCATCCCTTTTTTTCGGTTTATAATATGTTTTTCTATTCTTTTCATTTCATGATGCTTTTGCTGTAAATTAGATTATCTAGCGCTATTCCTCATTTGGAAAATGCTAGTAATTTCAGAGGTTAATCCGATACTTTAGAGCGCCCTATATTAATTAGACCACACAATTATAGAAAATCAATAGGTACAATAGTTGCATTCTAGGCAACTTTAGTTGCATTTTTAGAGGAGTGTTTATAAAACTAGAATAGGTAATTCGAGCATTATGCCAGGTAACTAAAATGTATGAGTACGCTTCGGATTCGAGTGGTATGGAAGGAGTAACTGACTGTTGTTATATAGTTTTACAGTATTATTCCGGAAGAACCTCTTTTCATAGTTTATATAAGGTCAAGCTTTAGAATCAGATTTTTTCTATTGTTATCGTCATCTTATAACTTTGGCTTGATGTTGGATAACAACTTGTCACCACGGAGAACTTTTTCCCCAACTTTTTGATGGTTTTAATCGGTGCTCTCAATAGGTCTGGCCATAAATATTGCTTAATCTATTTTATTGAACAATGCCGAAAAGATTTACTTCGAACTCAAATTTAGCCATCGTTTTAAGGCCTATCTTGAACTCTACATCAAAGCTTTCATTGGGTTTTAGCACACCCTCCATTGGTACTGTAACTCTTTTTCCACCTGAGTCGGTATCTGCATTACAAAGCACATTACCTTCTGTCAGGGTAACAACTTCGAAATAGAGATCGGACAAACTATCCTGAGAGTTATTCTTAAATGTA
Organism: Candidatus Anammoxibacter sp.; assembly: GCA_021777055.1. GTDB lineage: Bacteria > Planctomycetota > Brocadiia > Brocadiales > Anammoxibacteraceae > Anammoxibacter_A. The sequence goes on from JAIQZO010000056.1 coordinate 146,912, forward strand.
GCTTCTATAATAAATGTACCAGCAGTAGCTTCTGGTGCACAAAGAGTTGGTACATGGTACGCATCATTCACTTCATCGGAATCTAATGAGGGAAACTTGTTATAAACATTTACATGTCGACTTGTTATAGGGCTAAGTACCAAAAGTTCTAGCATCGGAGTAATGTCATGCGCCCACCTAGAAGCATCAAGTGGAAAGACATCATCTTTATCATTTATGGTATCACCGTCAGTGTCTGCATTCGCCGGGAGAGTACCATAAATATTTATTTCATCTCCATCATTTAATTCATCTCCATCTGAATCGATATCTTGTAGATTGTTTAATCCATCATTATCATAATCGATATTCCAATTTTCTCCCCAATAGGCCAGTTCATCTCGATCGTTTATTTTATCAAAATCAGTATCTTTAAGATTTGGATTGGTACCATATTTTGCTTCTTCATAATCATACAATCCATCGCCATCGGTATCTATGGCAGGTGGAAATATAGGATTGAGTAACAAAAGCTCCAACATTGGAATGATGTCATGCGTCCTTCTCAACGGGTCCTTAAATATCTTGAAATATATTTTGTTCCTAACCTCTTCTGATGTGTTCAACATAAACGGTGTATTATAATATTTTCGTGAATATGGATTATCGGTATCCCACGCAACAAGGCTTTTTCTTCTAGCCCAAAGATTTTGTAATTGACTTTCACTTGGATCAGTAATGTCTTCTGGATTATCAAATTCCAGGTTCCCTTCTAAATCTTCAAGACTGCTTGGCTCTTCTTCTAACAGAAAGACAGGTAAAGCACTGCATTCATAACAGCTTGGATCATCCAGACTAGGGATTGCATCGCAAAATATATTAAAAGTATTCGGATTTTTACAAATATTTGAATAATTCCTATGTAATGGAGGATTCTTCCATGGCAAATCGCTTTTAGTTACTTCATACTTATCAAAGAAATTTTCAACATCTGTTTGGGAATTCAATGGAATCAGTTTGTGTGCTTGTACAGCATTAAAGAAAACTAAAAAATCTTCTCTAAGATCATATCCCAATTCTCCAAAAATTTTTTGAGCCGTTGGACCGGGGTAACTATTTAAGATGTCTAATGATACTAATGCATTAAAGAGGGGATTGTCATCAAGATTACCATCAACAACATTAGCCCCATTAGAAAGAAAATCAACAGGTTCTCCATTGCGAATCTGTGTTAGAAAGTCTTTTGTCCCCTGATCAAGACTGCTATTTATTATGTTTTCATACCAGCTATCGTCCATTAAATCCTCTTTTAGAAAAGCGATATTAACGAGTAAATGAGGCGCACTATACTCTTTATCTCCAAAAGCCTTCCAAATATTTGCTATTCTTATAAAATCATCAATTGGTGCTCCTTGTTTATCTGCAATTTCTATTAATTTACTAACAGCCCATGCCCGAATATCTTCTTTAATGGCAGTAATTTTTTCATTTATGGCATCAATTCCTCTTATTAGCGCATAAGATAATCGCCATTCTCCAATGGCTTTCTTATAACATTCATCATAATCTTTTACACAATTAGGATTATAATTAGGATTAGTCGTATACTCACATAGGAAGTCACAAAGCTCTGGAAAAAAAGGATTTAAAGATAAACAAACATTGCAAGCAAGTTCATCAACAAGAATATATTGCACGAAACTATCAACAGTACACCAAGCATAGTTCACTTCACACCATGATTTGAGCATAAGTTCATAACCATCAGCAATAACATCACCAAGAATTAGACTATCAATTGCTTCTATAACGTATTCTTGTTTCAGAAAGTCTTTTAAATTTTTCAAAACCTTTCTGACATCAGATGGGATTAATACTTCGTCAAAATCATCAATCTTCATACTGCTTTCTAAATATTTCAAAGCCCTTTTTACATTATCAGACGTTTTTGAATAATCATATTCTTTAGTATCAAATAACTCTTTTACTTCATTTTTAAAATCTTCTGGATATCCTTGGACAGGTCCAAAGATTAATTCGTTCTTCAATTGTGGTCCCGAATCATCAAAACTTGCGGCATGTCCTTTTACAAGATTTTGGGCTACAGACTGGCTCATAACCATCCAATTCCTACGATAAGAGGCAATTTTCACTTTGTGGTCAGCTAAATTCCTATCTATGTAACCTAACAAATTCTCTCCCAAATCTACTTGCTCTATAATCAAGTAAGCTGCTACAAATGGAGAAAGATATGCAATGGTCCCATAAATAGCCCCTTTATTTTCACTGCCTAGCTCTGCAATTGTCTGTATAGCGCTACCATCAATTGCAAATATATCATGCAAGGATTCAAAGAGTTCGAAGTCTGCGGCATTACTATATCCTTGTTGTAAAAAATCAATAAATTTATTCTGAGCATCAAAATATGTATAGATTGGTCCACCCATATACTCAGGCAATAGTCTCCCTTCACTTACATTTGCGTCTAGAACTCGCTGATTATAAAATGCATCCAAAAAATCATAAGGTGCATGAAGGTTCATCCTATTATAGTTTGTGCCAGTATTTCTTAAATCATTGGGGACATAGGCATCTATATAAGCTTCTAAAACAATGTGTTTGATTTCCTCTGTAAGTGTTCCAAATAACCCTTGCCCATTAAAATAGTCAAAATATCCCTTTACATGATTATTTACCCATGTATGAGAAAATGAATCAGCAACACAGTGACCAAAATAGCCCATAACAAATGCAAGTGCTTCGTTCCGTTTCACATCATCAATAAAAGTGTAACTATTCCAAAATTCAAGCATTTTCATCGCATAATCAATGGATCTATATTCCCTTGTACTGTCTCTATCTTCAAGCCGTGTTCGAGCTCGTGTTGGATTTTCCGCATAAAATTCACCATTGTTGGTGTGCATATACATTTGTCCTGTTACCATATCGGGGTATGCGTCAGGACCAGTTGTTCCAGATCTAAAATAGTTTTGATAATTAATAATTGCTAAGTAGGCTTGATTATTAGTTACATCCAATGTCACGCCGTGAAATATTACTCGATCGTTTCCGTTGCCAGATTGAATAGTTTTAACTAATTCATCAATTGTTGCATTTGCGACTGCAACATGTGTTGGCACTTTGAATGCAAAAGCATTTGACGCCAATAAGACACTTAAGAAAATCAATGATATGTATTTATTAAATTTGAACATCGTATACAACCTTCCTCATAAGTTAAAAGTTCGCATAGCTGTTGAAATTATGTTCATATCAAGATATTAAGGAGATTCATAAAACAATTTATCATCAATTGTATTTTGTTCTATGCATTCTTATGTTTTGTAATAAATAACTACCAATATCGCCGCACCTGTACCTTTGTAGTACCAATGCAAAAAAAATGTTACCGTCCAAATAGTATTGAAGATGCAAACCTAATAGTACGTCTCGGAAGATCCAAAAGTGTTCATTATAGACATATAGAGCAATATCTTTCCGTAACTACCATTAGTTTTGTATATTAACCCCTGTTATATTTCCTATACGAGGTGGACCGAGTCCCGCAGATCCTTCCCAATCCTCAGTTGCATATTCGATAGCGACTGTGCCACCCGTAGTCTTAGCAGATAGCATTAGGGCTAACCATGCATTAAGTGTTGCCATTTCCATTGAATTTTGGGCCTCTGCAACAATATAATGTGCCCCTGTATCTGGAGCCACGAGTGGTAAACCGGATCCCCATATAACAAGTTTATTTTTATAGATATACAATATGTAGGGATTGCCGTCGCTAGCTACTCCTGGATAAACAATGAGGCTAAGAGCAAAGCTATTGATAGGAAACAAAACAATGATTAAAAAAACAATAATTATACGTTTCATTTTATCCTCCTTCATTGAATAAAAATATTAAGCAGATCTGGGGTCAGGCCTGCCCATTTGACAAAGCGATTTTTTTGCTACTCTGCTTTTTTCGTCCATACTCTTATCCCTTTCCCTCTGGTCCTCCAAACTTTCATCGCCTGATTCTCTCTTCGCAAATTAGTTTATTTAATGCAGTTCTTCTTTGTGCAACTATCACTAATGTCATAGATTAACGTGTTATTTATAACCTAAACTTTGTAAAAAGTTAATAGCTATAGACTAAATTTCTATTAATATGAAAAGCGTATATTTATACAAAGCAAAGCTTTCTACTCCTTTCTCCTTCTATTAAAAAATTAAAACATACAAATAAGTTTTATGAAGGTTACAGCTATGTACTCTTATTTCTGAACAAATTCTGATGGATCAAACTGAAATTTAAAGTGTTCTGCTTGTAATTTCTTCTCTTTAACGGTTTCTTTTATTTCGAGATTTAAGAACTTTCTGTTGTCAATATCTTTCCCTTTTGGCAGAAAAAATATCCTGGAAACCCTTTTTTCTCCATTTTCAGTATTTATTATATAGCCATAATTAGAGCTTAGTTTCTCCAGTGCATCTGTTAATGCCAACCTATGAAACTTTACACTTATCTTATTTTCTTTCGGGATATTGACAATCACTTCCACCTTCATCCTTTCGCCTATCTCTTCTAAAATCTCTTTTAATAAAGCGTCATTTGCACTAATAGAGATAAGGCCGTCTTCTACTGAGAGGTAAAAACCCTTTTTCTCAACCAGACCTTCGTCCTCTCCATAAGCTTTTCCTCCAAATAGCGATGGTGAGATTACTATCAGAAATATAAGCATGAGACTAATAATATAAGGACACTTTCTTATCCCTTTTTTTCGGTTTATCATATGTTTTTCCCTCTTTTCATTCTATGGTGCTTTCGCTGTAACTTAGCTTATTTAGTGCGGTTCTTTTTTTGACAAATTCTGATAATTCCAGAGGTTAATACGCTACTTTAGAATGCTCCATATTATTAATTAGACCCTACAATTGGCAAAAATCAATAGGTACAATAGTTACATTTTGGATAACTTTAGTTGCACAAAAGATGCAACTTTAGTTGCATTTTTAGAGGAGTGTTTATAAAATCAGAATAGGTAATGCGAGCTTTGTAACAGGCAACTACGAGGAGTGATTAGACTTAGAGTTTACTTAAAGAATGGTATGGAAGGAGTGATAATTGTCATTATTACAGTATTATCCTGTAAAAACTTCTCTTCCCCGTTTATATGAGAACAAGTCTTAGAAAGAGATTTTGATTAAAAGAGGAACCTCTACTGCTGGAGCAGAGTCTTGATTATTGTTTGCGAATAACAGGCAGTGACCAACTTATTACTTTTGGTAGGTTTTGCCGTACTATGGAATTCTACTGATGTTTTATTACAAAATAAAAAGTAGCGACTTTGGTAACTAGATTGAAGGCAATTAGAGAAAAATAGCGTGTAATAAACCAAGGGCCTTTGAGTTGGCTGACGAGGTAGTGCTATTAGTATAACAGATAACTGTAAAGTCCCGCGAGGCTGGTGCACTATAGCATTACCCTGTAAAAACCTCTTTTTTTGAAAGAAATTTTAAACAGCTTTGGTTATGTTAACCGGAGTGCAAAATTTATTTTGCTAGAGATACAATTATAGAAATGGAAGATGTAAGATTTGAATTAACGGTTTCTACCAGATGTGATTCAATCATCTTCTAAAGATATAGAGAAATACGAAAAGCAGGTAATGTTAATCCTGGTAGAAAACCTATTTTTGAGATTGTATTACTATCTGATTTTAGCAAGATAAATCTTGCACTCCGTATATTTCTAGAATTTGATTCTTTATACTGAATTCTGTCTCCTGCATTCTGTATTCGCAATTTGGTTGCAGCTTTGCCGTTTTATGGTTTAACTTCGCAGATTCGAGGGACGGAGGGTTTCTATTCCTTCTAATATCGTAGAGTGATGGGCTCGTGAAAGCCAGGCAGGTTACCGTAGATTCCATTCAGAACATTAATGGAGCAGCTTATCAACTAAGTTTGGCTAATCGGTTTGCGTTATTGTATAATTAGAATTTATCCTTGATAGAGCCAAAGATCATCGAAACTAAGAAAGTCTTAAATTACTTGATTAGAGCGGTGAGGAATCTTTGATTTACTTTAGCCTTCAGTCTTCAGCCTATCCACCTGAGTAGTAACAATAAAAACTTGGCTTTTTAGAAATTATCTTTGGATTAACGTTTTAACTATATTTCTATACCTTGGTACCTGACACATTTGATTTAATGTGCTTTTGCTTGAGTTTAATGCAAAAAGGGCCAATTGTAGTCTATCAGAGACTCCTGTCTTTTTGTATATCCTGCTTAGATGTGATTTAACTGACTGCTCTGAGATAGTTAGTGTTTTCTGTATTTCCTTGTTTGAATGCCCGTTGCAAATCATTTTGACTATCTCTATCTCTTTTTCTGTCATACAAGGCCGCTTTTCTCTTAAAACGTGATTCGTCTCCGGGATAATGCTCTTTAATTTGCATCGATCAAGCCAGAGTTCTCCTTTAACCACACTGTTTATCGCCTTTTTAAGTTCAGATAATTTGGCCGTAGGGGAGAGGATACCAACAAGCCCTTTGGAAATAAAGTCTTTTAAACGTTCATTTTCTATATTTGGAAGACATACTGTTCCTAAAAGTAAGATTTGTACCCTGTGTTTGAAAGAGACGTCATGAAATGACGTGCAGAGAGTAAAAAAATCTGTAATTAGCAAATCTGGATTTGCACTGATAACTTCATTTGGGTCAGAGGAATTAATAATAGTATCTGTTCCAGATTCATGTTCTTCAAGAAATGTTTTAATGCCTTCTCCAAAAATATAGTTACAACAGATGATTGCGACTTTGAATAGCATAGTTTTTACCCTAATCTATAAATGACAATTAAACATTTTCCAATCCATACCCTTATTATAACACATAATAGTTTGAAAAATATCGCACATCTGCTACCAAAACTGTCATTTCAAGAACGAAACCGGTGTTTTAAGAGGTAAAAGTAAAAGTGAATAATTAGGTCTTTTAAGTTAACACCGACGGCTGACTTTTTACCATAGACTAATTTCAAATATATCTGCAGCTGGTTCAAGTCTCTGACTTGAACTAATCTGACATTAACAATACTCTGTATGGTTTTGCTTATTAGACACAATCAATTACCAGTAAACAATAAACTCTTTTACTCGCAACAGAGTTGCGTTAAAGTCAAATTAGTTCAAGTCAGAGACTTGAACCAACCATGTGAAGTTAACCCAGGGCAGCGTCCTGGGCTGGTATGTATAACCCCGTTGAGATATTTTGCATATCTTTAAATCTTTATATTTTAAGTTAACTTCAAATTTATAATCTTAAGCTTGATTCACATACAACGATTATGACTATAGAGCTTTTTGGTAGACAATACTTCGCTACAGCATCAATAATTTGCAAATATTTACAATAGAATGAATTAAAATGAAAATACCTATACTATCTTTACTAATTTTTCATTAATAAGCGCTTCAATAAGGTTAAGAACGCTCTCTTTGGCCTTTTCAGGTGAGACATCAAATTTTTCTGGAAGTGTATCGCACATCTCTCCAGGTGTTATATTATTACTCAGCATTTGCCAGATGAACAATCCTGTTTCATTTAAGGTAAAGTAATTTTTGGTACCTAAATGGAGAAGGACCGCCTCTTTGCCCTCCTCTAACTCTGTAACAACCACATCAGGATCAGGTTTTATCCTTTGATCTAACTTTATCATTTATTATAGGTCTCCTTTATGCTTTTTTCCGGATCATGCCTGGCCAAGGGTTTTCAGAATGTTTTTTAAACTAATCTTTCTTTTTGAAATAATTTAAGCAGTACAAACATGGAAAATAATCTGAATCTTTAAACTTATCATTATCTTTACGTTCCGATTTCTCTTTTCGAAACGCTTTGTTCAAATTAACCAGAAGCTCATAAGCCTCTGGAAAACCGATCTTATCTAAGTTACCTACCACGTCGTCATTACCAACAACACCTTTTCCATGTCCTGACAAGTGACAGCAAAATGTAACATTACCTCTCCAGTCAATATTAAATTCTTGCATTTGCAATGGGGCGCATGGGAATAGATCGGTGGTATAATACCCCGGGGCCATGACAATAGGCATTGTAAAGGTTTTTTGAAGTCGCAAAATAGCAGCATCAACCTCTCTTTTCTTCACTGATAGAAGGTCCAAACCATTGGATAAAGTTTGAGGATTGGACATTAGATGGCCAAACCGTAGTCCGCGACTTCCCAGTTTCATGGCAAGTTCTGCTATTTGCGATAATTCACAGATGTTATTGGATGAAATAACGGTGTTAATAGTAAATGAGATATCTTTTACTACACAAATACTAATGGCCTTTATTACCCTGCGGTATGAACCTTCACCGCGAATCCTATCATGTGTCGCTTCCTCTGCTCCATCTAAACTAAATGTAATTCCTGTAAGCCTACTGCGATGTGGTAGCAACTTCTCATAAATATCGGTAAAATTCCAACCATTAGTAACGAAGCCAAAGTTATACTCTGCGTCACATATCGTCCTGAGAATCTCTATAAATCCTGGATGTAATGTGGGCTCTCCTCCAGTGAAGGAGATATTATCGAATCCTTGATCCTTTGCACCGGAAAGAATCTTCTCTATAATGTCTAATTCTAGATTGCCATCTGCGCTGTGGCGATTATCAAAGCAGTGATGACATTTTAGGTTACAGTGATTGGTAAGTTCTACAACTATCGTTGGCATTTTTTAATTATTCTTTTGACTGGCGATACAATATTAAAAATTATTAAATGATTTTTGTCCCCAATATCATGCAGTGCGTTAGGTAGGCAGTTAAATCCTGTTTAAAAATTGAAAATCTCTGGTATGCTCTTAAATTTGCGCCATCAGCGCGACTTTCAGTTTTAATCAATACATATCATTGTTATATCTACAGGTTCAAGTCTCTGACTTGAACTAATCTTACATTAACAATATTCAATATATTCTGATTGCGAAATAGCTGTCAAATCTCTTTGGATTGTAATAGCCGGAATGTCTCAAAACCCTGTTTTCGCCAAAAGGCATTGCCTTCTTTATTTTGAACAATGATAGATAACTCGATACGGGAGACCTGTTTTGATCGAAACCATTCCATGGTATTATAAACTAACTTGCTACCTATACCTTGCATTCGAAATGACGGGTTTACATAACACTCTTCTATAACTCCCCATCGCATTGGTTTGAGAGGTAAGAATTTCTTTTTTACTGATGGGCGGCAAATACGTTGTAAAATTGATTTATGCCGATTGACTGGAGGATAATTAATAACCCTGGTATCTATAAAACCAGTTAGATTCCCATGATTCCCTGCTACAAAAACCATTTTATTTCTACTATTTAACTTTTCCTCTGTGTAAGTAACCCAATCAAAATCTTGTAGCAATTCGTAATAACGAGCTAGTTGCTGATGATATTCAGCATCTTGTTTAAAAAATCTTGCCAGTTGATTAACATCCCTTTTCGTTGCCTTCCAAATGTCCATTTTCAATTTAATTAGAGCTTTTGGCCTACTTTTTATACAGATTGTTTTATGCAGGGAATTGATATATGTTGATGTCTAACGATTTACAGTCATCAATTAAATGAGATCTGCACAATGTTAATTCTGGTTCTCTACCCTTCAAACTGAACAGGGGCGAGTCTAAACTCGCCCCTTTGATATGAAAATCCATTCCCAACAATAATCGACTCACTATGTCCTATTCCAAAGCTGTGCTGTTTGGAGCCCATCAGCTTGCTTTTTGTAAGCTGTTATGGACTGAAAGGCCCAAAAAAGCCTGCAGTAATCTCAGTGGCATCTCCCTGTTTAGTGAGCTTTGGCTCAATAAAAGTTAATTTCGGTTCTGTAAAGGATTTTTTAACATCAAACACTTTATTGTTTTTGTTCCCTTGCGTTTTATTATCTGTTACTCCTCTTTCTTTCATTCGGTTGCCTCCAAAAAATTGAAATTTTTAATAATTTACGTATTTAATCAATTAACGGTTTTATAATAAAAAATTTACGATGGTGAAATTATTTATTTAAGTACTCCGAAGGATCAAACTCAAATTTGAAATGTTTTGGCTCCGGTTTCTCCTCTTCAATAGGATCTTCTATTTTCGTTTCCGGTTTTAATGGTTTCACATCTGGAGCCGGCTTTCCTTTTAACAAAACAAATATCTTAACAACCTTCTTTTCGTTTTTTTCTGTATTCACGATATATCCGTAATTTGAGCTTAATTTCTTAAGCGCGTCTGCTAATGGTAGCTTCTCAAATTTTTGCGTAACCTTTTCATCCTTACTTATATTGGCATCAACTTCTATCTTCATCCTATGACCTATCTCTTCTATGATCTCTTTTAAAGATGCATCCTTTGCGTCTAAAGAAATAAGGTCTTCTTTTACTGTGAGGGTAAAATACGCGCTTTTCTTGGATTCATCATTCTCCGTATTCCCATCAGCGTTACCGACTAGCAGTAATGATGAAATTACTAACAGGGGAATAATGCGTACGTTAAGAAGCATAGAGTCTTTTTTTTTACTTTCTTTCTGGCTTAAAGTACTGGGTTTAGATGAGTTTGTAAAATTTACAATATTTAGCATATTCATTATTGTTAGAATTTAATTGAAAAAAGTTTAACTCCTAAATTGATCTGGTTCAAAACAAAGGGATATTACCTACACCAATTAAATTTTCTCTCTCTTTAATATGCATGTTTTGTTCCTTTAAAAATCACTATTAAAGATATCATAATCGTCAAAGAATAGAAACCCTTCTTTTCCGACAATAGCACAAATTAATTTACGCAAATATTATACCGAACAAAACGCTAAAACACAGAAATCGGTAATGTCAATAAATGCAATATATTACGTCAATGAAAACGTACTGGTATAAAATCTAAATTATAATATTAATGTTAAATCTCTATCGCTATACTAACAAAATGTTAGCTTTATAACGATACCTCTCTTTGTGTATACAACAAGTTTATGATTCTGGTATTCCTAAAAGATTAACAAGGAATGTAAAAGGTGAAGTATCTTGAAGACCAATAACAAAGTCTACTGTCATCGATTCTCTCGGAACCAAAACCTCATCACCTACATCAGGTGTCAATGTGGCGCCAGGGCCTCCTGGTGTATTATTAGCGTTGAGTAGTAGGTTGCCACCGGACAATTCCTCTACGACAAAAACAGGATGTTTGATTGTTTTAGAACTGGTATTGGTAAACGTAGCAGTAATTGTGAATGTTCCTTTCGGCCCCCCTGCTATGGGACTGCTGTCAAATTCGACCTCCGGATTTTTTATCTGGGTAACCAGATCATTTACAAGTATTTCTAGCTCCGGTTTAAATACCTGGATGCGATTATTCCATGCATCAGCCACATAAACGTTGCCAGTGCTGTCCACCGCTATGCTTTTGGGCCTATAAAACTGTCCGTCATCAGTTCCGAATGAACCAAATTTTGAAATAAATCTTCCACCTGAATCAAATTTTTGTATACGATGATTAATAGTATCGGCCACGTAAATATTATCAGAGCTGTCCAGCGCTATACCTTCGGGTCTATCAAAGTGACCGTCTCCAGAACCAGGTAAACCAAGCGTAGAAATAAAGTTACCATCAGAATCAAATTTCTGTATACGGTTATTAGTAGTATCAACCACATAAATGTTACCGGAGCTGTCCAGCTCTATACCTATTGGATTTATAAACCTACCGTCATCAGTTCCGAATGAACCAAATTTTGAAATAAAATTTCCTTCAGAATCAAATTCGTGTATATTCTCCCGACCAGTATCAACCACATAAATATTATCGGAGCTATCCAGCACTAGGCCCCCGGGTCCTTCAAAAAAGATTTCGCCGGAGCTGTGTACACCAAACCTTGAAATAAAGTTTCTTTTAGAATCAAATTTCAACACTCGACTATTACCTGTATCAACCATATAAATGTTATCTGAGCTGTCTAGCTCTATGCTGCTGGGCGAGCGAATAATGGTGCGTGAAGGATTTTGAATCTGTCTAATAAAGTTTCCTAGCGCATTAAACATATGTACACAATTACGCCCAGGGTCAGCTATATAAATGTTACCAGAACTGTCCAGCGCTATGCCTTCGGGACTAAAAAGGTGGCCTGCCTCGTGAACAAGAGGCCCAAATTTTGAAATAAAATTTCCTTGTGAATCAAATTTCTGTACTCGATGATTACCTGTATCAACCACATAAATGTTACCGGAGCTGTCCAGCGCTATGCCATGGGGAGAAAGAAACTGCCCGTTTCCAGATCCACCAGTCCCAAACTTGTAAATAAATTTACCTTGTGAATCAAATTTTTGTATACGATGATGACCAGTATCAACCACATAAATATTATCGGAGCTTCCCAATGCTATGCCTCGTGGATTATTAAACCGACCGTCATTAGAACCTAATGAACCAAATTTTGAAATGAAATTACCTTGTGAATCAAATTTCTGTACACGATGATTAAATGAATCAACCACATAAATGTTGCCGGAGCTGTCTATCTCTATATCTCTTGGACTATTAAACTGCCCGTCTCCTAAGCCGAATGAACCAAACTTTGAAATAACGTTTTCTTCTGAATCTAGTTGCCACACACGATGATTATCTGTATCAGCCACATAAATGTTACCGGAGCTGCCCAATGCAATGCCTCTTGGACGATTAAACGCTGGGTTTCCGAAACCTGGAGACCCAAACTTTGAAATAAAGTTTCCCTCAGGATCAAATTTCTGTACTCGACCATTACCTGAATCAGCAACATAAATGTTACCAGAGCTATCCAGCTCTATGCCGTAAAAGAAACGATTAAATTGACCGTCACCTGCACCAGGAGACCCAAACTTTGAAATAAAGTTTCCTTGTGAATCAAATTCCTGTACTCGACCATTACCTGAATCAGCCACAAAAATGTTTCCCGTGCTGCCCAATGCAATGCCTCCTGCGCGGTTAAACTGGCCTTCTTTAGAACTACGTATACCAAATTTTGCAATAAAGTTTCCCTCAGGATCAAATTTCTGTACGCGATCATTACCTGCATCAGTCACATAAATGTTACCAATTCTATCTAAAGCGATGTGGATGGGTAAATCAAACTGTCCGTCACCAAATCCAACTGACCCAAACTCGAAAATAAAGTTTCCTTCAGGATCAAATTTCTGTACACGATGATTTCCAGAATCAACCACATAAATGTCTCCGGAGCTATCTAGTGATATGCCGCAAGGTTGAAGAAACTGACCGTCACCAGAACCAACTGACCCAAACTCGAAAATAAAATTTCCCTCAGGATCAAATTTTTGTATATTACTGTCACCAACCGTATAAATGTTCCCAGTGCTGTCCGGTGCCATATCGCAAAAAAATTCATCAACCGATGCAATAATAAAGCTTGAAACAAAGTTTCCTTCTGAATCAAGTTTCACTACCTTATATGTTACCTTTGGTTCGATACTAAATAAACTAACCACATAAATGTTCCCAGAACTGTCTACTGCTATTATTGAGGGAAAACCAAACTGCCCGTTCCCAGTGCCACGTGGCCCAAACTCTATAATAAAGTTTCCCTGTGTATCAAATTTCTGTATACGACCATTACTTACATCAGCCACATAAATGTTCCCCGTGCTGTCCAGTGCTATGCTTGAAATGCTTGAAACCCTTTGCTCATCTCCAGTATTTTGTAAATCTATAACCATAACTGTCGCCCCTGTATTATCCAGTTTTACCACATTATTTCTAGCCAATGTAGTAATATAAACATTATTACCACTTCCATCTACAGCTATACTTCCTGGCGCTGTTATCGGTTGCTGACCACGTGGAATACTGAATGAAAAAGAATACTGCGCAATTGCATATTGGTTGTTTGCAAATAGTGTTGCGATAACTGAGATTAACACGGCTACAATAAAAACCATATTTATCCGTCGTAATGTGAAAACTTTATTTTCCATAACATTTCTCCTCTTTTAAGTAACTGTTCTTTTAAAACAAAAGTAACAGATAGAATGAATGTATATTTTGGATCAGGCACTTCTTTTTTTAATATCTCAGGATCTTCATTAATTATCTTTAAATCTGCGATCACTACACACTTCATCTGTTTCGCCAACAAATACATTTATTCTTTGTCAAAACCAGTCTTGTCCGACGAAGTAGTTTCTTCCGCAGATTTCTTCTTTGCTCATTTACATTATTAACAAAAAATTAACTAGGGCCATCTCTGTCAATAGAAGACATATATCACAATAATTTCCACATGTCAACCTGATCAAAATAGTCTAGAGTTTTGCCTGTAGGGGATAGTATTACAAAGTTGCAATGGATCTCCTTACAAAAACAATATTCTCACATTAATAAACGTATAACCTGCATACGGCATAACATAGGTTTTAATAAGCACTTGCACCGGTAACGCAATTACAGTGGGTTCAATTGTCGTAAAACCACTTTTTGCCAATAATCTTTTTTTTAAAAAAATTATTTTTTATCTCTTAACTCACTGTTTTCCGGTTAACGATTTGCCCTATTAATCATATATTTTCTTATGACCATCTATCGCAACAGTAATTTTAACGTATAAGTATCAATCAAACGAGTTAGAGAATTAAGGATTGAGATCATAAATAAATTCCAACATTCTAATCTTAAACCTTTGCAAAAAAAAACCGTGTTAAAGTACAAATGAAAATAAATGATTATGCAAATACTTAACTGGACAACACTGCGTAAATAAATAACCTAATCAATCTATCTATGAAATGCAAGAACAACAACATTGTCATATTAAATTTATTTTTTGCTGTCTGTTATGTTTATTTTTATCCCAGCATGAATCGGCAGACGGTGCCTGCCATACATAGCTAATACGATACGTTTCCTTTAAAACATTGAAAATTAAACAAGTTTATGATTCTGGTATTCCTAAAAGATCAACAAGGAATGTAAAAGGTGAAGTATCTTGAAGACCAATAACAAAGTCTACGGTCATTGCTTCACCCGGAACCAAAACCTCATCACCTACATCAGGTGTCAATATGGCGCCAGGTCCTCCTGGTGTATTATTGGCGTTGAGCAGTAGGTTGCCACCTGATAACTCATTTACTACAAAAGTAGGATGTTTAATTGTTTTAATGCTGGTATTGGTAAACGTAGAAGTTATTGTGAATGTTCCTTTTGGACCATCTGCAATGGGACTGCTGTCAAATTTTACCTTAGGATCGTTTATCTGGGTAACCAGCTCATTTACAAATATTTCTATCTCCGGTTTAAATACCTGAATGCGATGATTGCCTGTATCCACTACATATAAGTTACCAGAGCTATCAAATTGTATACTTTTAGGTTTATAAAGCTGTCCATTTCCAACGCCACGTTCACCAAACTTTAAGATAAATTTTCCATCAGAATCAAATTTCTGTATTCGACTATTACCTGTATCAGCAACATAAATGTTACCTGCGCTGTCTAGAGCTATGCCTTCGGGTGTATTAACCTCTCCGTCTCTACTACCGTAAATACCAAACTTTAAGATAAATTTTCCATCAGAATCAAATTTTTGTATTCGATGATTGCCTGTATCAGCAACATAAATGTTACTGGAGTCGTCTAGAGCTATGCCTTTAGGTCCAGCAAACTGACCATCACTTGTTCCACGTGTACCAAACTTTAAGATAAATTTTCCATCAGAATCAAATTTTTGTATTCTATGATTATTTGTATCAGTTACATAAATGTTATCAACGTTGTTGAGCACTATGCCGTAGGGGTCGTCGAATTGGCCGTTTCCAGAGCCACGTGTACCAAACTTTTCAATAAATTTTCCATCAGAATCAAATTTCTGTATTCGATTATTACCTGAATCAACCACAAAACTGCTACCGGAACTGCCCCGCGTTATGCCTTCAGGACGAAGAAACCGCCCGTCGCCAGAGCCCATTGAACCAAATTTTACAATAAATTTTCCATCAGAATCAAATTTCTGTACACGGTCATTACCTGAATCAGGCACATAAATGTTTCCCGCACTATCTAGTGCTATGTCATTGGGAGAACTAAACTGCCCGTCACCAGAGCCACGTGTACCAAACTTTTCAATAAATTTTCCATCAGAATCAAATTTCTGTACACGATGATTACTTGCATCAGCAACATAAATGTTACCCGCGCCGTCTAGCGTTATGCCGCCGGGAAAACTAAGCTGTCCATCACCAGAGCCATGTGTACCAACCTTTAAAATAAAGTTTCCTGCTGAATCAAATTTCTGTATTAAATTATGTGAATCAAGTACATAAATGTTATCGGAGCTATCTAGTGCTATGTCATTGGGAAAACTAAACAGCCCATCACCAGAGCCACGTGTACCAAACTTTAGAATAAAGTTCCCTGCAGAATCAAATTTCTGTATTCGTTCATTATTGATTTGAGATACATAAATGTTGCCGGCACTGTCTAACGCTATGCCAGTGGGACTATAAAACTGCCCGTCACCATTGCCATAGGTCCCAAAGGTTGATATAAATTTTCCATCAGAATCAAATTTCTGTATTCTATTGTTACCTCTATCAGCCACATAAATGTTATCGACGCTGTCTAGCGTTATGCCTCCGGGGAAATCAAACTGGCCGTCTTCAGATCCACGTGTACCAAACTCTAAAATAAATGTTCCTGTTGAATCAAATTTCTGTATTCGATTATTATCTCTATCAAGCACATAAATGTTGCTAGAGCTGTCCAGCTCTATGCTGTTGGGTTTATTAAACTGAACGTTTCCAACGATCTGTGAACTAAACTGTGAACTAAACGTTGATATAAAGTTTCCATTTGGATCAAGTCTCTGTACACGATTATTGTCACCATCAGTAACATAAATGTAACCGGAGCTGTCTAGCGCGATGTCTTCAGGGTAATCAAACTGGCCTTCGCTAGAGCCACGTGTACCAAACTTTTCAATAAATTTCCCATCAGAATCAAATTTCTGTATTTGATCATTAATTGGCACAGACACATAAACGTTACCAGCTCTATCTAAAGCTATGCCGATGGGGCCAGCGCCGTAACTGATGTCCCCTAACTCTCCGTTACCATTGCCAGGCTTACCAAAGCTTGAAATAAAGTTTCCATCCTTATCAAATTTCTGTACACGAAAATTACCGTGATCAACCACATAAATGTTTCTAGAGCTGTCCAGCGCGATATCACTTGGGCCATCATAAAACTGTCCGTCACCGTGGCCAAAACCACCAAACGTTGCAATAAAGTTTCCTGCAGAATCAAATTTCTGTATACGATTAAAATCTCTTTCAAGCACATAAATGTTGCCAGAGCTGTCCAGTTCTATACGTCGGTTAGTATCTTCGTTGCCAAGCGATAAAACATTTGCAATAAAGTTTCCGTTCTTATCAAATTTCTGTACGCGGTAAGACCTCGTATAGTGACCATCAAGCACATAAATGTTGCCAGAGTTGTCCAGTGCTATTGACTCTGTATTCTCAATCTGGCCATCTCCGATACCAGCAGAACCAAACATTGAAATAAAGTTTCCCTCTGTATCAAATTTTTGTACATTATAATCAGTAAGCATATAAATGTTATCCGTTCCATCTAAAGCGATGTCATTAACTCTCACAATATGTCCGTTACTTAATCTTTGTGGAGCTAAGAGCATAACTGTCGCCCCCGCGTTATCCAGTTTCACAACATTCGAACCAAATAAGGTATTTATATAAACATTACCACCTCCATCTACTGCGAGACAGATTGGCCGAGTTATTGGTTGCTGTCCCCGTGGAATACTAAATGAATGCGAATACTGCGCAATTGCATCTCGATTGTTTGCAAACAGGGTTGTAATAACCGAGATTACCAAGATTACAACAAGAAACATATTTAACCGCAGTAATGTAAAAGCTTTATTATCCATAGCCGCTTCCCACCTTTTAAGTAACTGTTCGTTTGAAATAAAAGTAACGATAAAATAAATATGTATTCTAGATCTTACACTTCTATTGTTACACGAACTTTATTTATTTCGCCAACAAATACATTTATTCTTTGTCAAAATCAGTCTTGTTCAATGAAGTAGTTTTTTCGTAGATTTCTTCTTTGCTCATTATTGACCGACGATTAAATTATAGTCAAAAATTAACTAAAGCCATCTCTGTGGATAAAATACATATATCAGAATTATTACCCCATGTCAACCTGACCAAAACAGTCTACGATTTTGGTTGTAGGGGATAGTATTACAAAGTTGCAAGGGATCTCCTTACAAAACAATATCTTCACATTAATATACGCACAACATGGCATACGGCATAACATAGGTTTTTATAAGCTCTTGCACCTGTAACACAATTATAAAGAGTTCAATTGTCGTAAAATCAATTTTTGTTAATAATCTTTTTTTTAAAAATTATTTTTTATCACTCAACTCACTGTTTTCCGGTTAAAGATTTGTCATATTTATCATATATTTTCTAATGACCATCTATTACTTAACCTGACAACACGGTGTAAATAAATAACTTGATAGTATAGGAATTTTCATTTTGAGCCGAATACGTTTCTTCTGTTAGTGTTACGGTGTAACGCCTGTATTTCCTGTGAGTTAAGGTGTAGGTTGGGTTAAGCGGTAGCGACCCAACAGAGCGTAAAGAATAATTGTTGGGTTTCGCTACCGCTTAACCCAACCTACTATTTACAAAATATTGTGTGTCGCAGATAATTGAAATGGTTTTCGTTATTACTGTTAAGTATTGACTCAAACCTAAAGGTATGAGGTACATTTCGTAACTCAAGGCTTTAGCCTTGATGATGTACGGAT
>JAIQZO010000057.1 GCA_021777055.1 Candidatus Anammoxibacter sp.
TTATTGATAATTTTACAAGCAAACATATTAAGCGATAAACAATATATTTTATATTAAGCATTATTTGGATATCTATAATTATTAAAAATACTATTTCTGGATAGCTTTTTTCAGGTCTCTTATTGACAACGCTACCAAAGAATTAGTGGCGTGGGAAGAAGCAATTACTACGGCAATGATTAAGGCAAGCTGAGGGTAACAGTTAAGCTGCCTAATACCGATTATGAGGTATCGAGTAACGATTTTATAATGTTGTGAAGTTGATTATCTGGAGTGACCAAGACATTTTGTACAAAATCTACAAGCTTTTTGCCATTTAGTTTGCAGGTCTCAAGCACTGAGGAGATTATTGCGTAGTTTTGTGCCCCCTGCGATGCTCTGTTCCCGAATGACATTTTTCTGTAAATCACAGCTGATCGTATTGTACGTTCCGCCTTGTTGTTGTGATATTCAACCTCATCATTTAAGTGTGGAAATCTGTGGACACCTTACTTACACTATTCACAAGAATGAGTAAAGTGTCCCCAGATTTCGATATCGGCTTACTCAAAATCCAGAGGACTTTTCGACTCCTTAATGGTTTTGCTTTTAATAGTATGTGTATAAACCATAGTTGTCCTTACGTCACTATGCCCTAACAGCTCTTGAATTGTCCTAATATCATAGTTTGCCTGTAACAGATGAGTTGCAAAGCTGTGCCTAAAGATGTGAGACGTTACCCGTTTACAAATTTTTGTCTTTCGTACCGCTCGTTGAATTGCCTTTTGCACATGAGTTTCATGAAGGTGATATCGCCTGTACTCTCCAGTTTCTGGAACCAGCGTTAAAGTTTTTGCGGGAAAAAACCATTGCCAGACTAACTCCTTTCCGCAATTTTTGTATTTCTTTTCTAACAATCCCATCATAAAAACCCCTGAAAAACCTGCATTCAAATCTTTTTCATGTAGATTCGTAACCCGCCTCAAGTGTTCTTTTAACTCAGGCAAAACTTTCTCAGGTAATGGTACAGTTCTTTCCTTTTTGCCTTTACCATCATGTACAGTTAAAACAGAGGCATCAAAATTAAAATTATTAACACGAAGATTCAGGCATTCAAACAATCTAAGACCGCAACCGTACAAGAGCTTGACAACTAAATCATATGGATATAAAAGCTGTTCGAAAATCGCGTCTACCTCTTCACGTGACAAAACAACCGGTATATATGGTTTCCTTTTAGCCCTAGGAATATCCTTCATGTTTTCGAAATCTTTCTTTATAACATGTCTAAATAAGAACAAAAGGGCGTTAAATGCCTGATTCTGCGTTGAGGCAGACACTTCCCGTTTAACAGCCAAAAAAGTCAGAAACTCCTTTACATCATTTGATACCAAGAATTGCGGATCTTTATTTTTAGTGAATCCTTGTAGTTTTCTAGCCCACAGCGTGTATGTCTTCAATGTCTTAGGTGAATAATGCCTTAGTTTTATTTCAGCAGAAAGATTCAAATAAACAGAATTCCATCCTACATCCTCTTTGTTACGGCTTTCTTCATTAGAATCAGATCGCACTATCTCTGGTATCAGTCCATAATATAAAGATATAGCATCTGTAGCCTGTTTCTGTTGTTCCAGTGTTTGATGTTTTTCATCTATTTTCTTTATAAAGTGGGCCAAACTTTCTCGTTTAGCGTCAGTAAAATCGTATTTTCGACAAAAATCAAGATAATACCGCAACCACTTTCTGTAATGGTTTTGTAAATCAAGCGAGATCTTGTTTTTTCCTAAGACACTATTAAAGCGATTAGCTAATTCATTTGGTATATTTATCATTTGGGATTATCCATTCGCGAATAACATCATAATATTCATCTTATACAGTTAGCAGATTATAAAAATAAGCTTGAAATCTGTCAAATTTATTATAAAATTTGTACTTATACAGAAACTTTGGAGTAACTTGTTATATTTCAGGATTATTTTATGGACTTAGAATATTTACAGCAGAACGAATGGCAGAGATTATTTTCTGAATCCCTGTTAACTAATCCGTGGATTACAGTCTATGAATCAAAGCGAGAAGGTGCTGATAATATAACTATTTTTAGTGGATTAGTTCCTGTTGAAAGTATTCCAAAATCTCTAGAATCAGAGAGTTGGGATATTTCCATTGGGCAAGGTACACCAGGTTTCGTTACATATTACGACCATGGAGAAGAACGAATTGAGTACCAAAGAAATTTAAATCCTCACCTTATTGAGCCAATTGTTATTTTTCGTGAATTTCATGGTATGAAAGATGATTACCTTGAAATTCAAGAAGAATTTAGGTCGTTTCATAACTTATATGCTGATCGAAAAAGAAATGTTTTAGTTAAAATCCAGGATGACGGCAGTGAAGATGATGCTGTAGAAATTGAGTCAAGAAAAGTAAGAATAAAAACAAAGTTCCTACGGCAGTATATAGCGGCAAAACAAATGGGCTTAGCTATATATTTTGATAGTTTTAGATATTCTAAAAGTGAGTTTTCTACGGATGAATATTCTAAATTTTCTTTGCAAAAACATGAAAAGGATATTTCATACTTTGTTCATATTGGCCCTTTGAATTCGATTTTAGGAGATGAAAACAAAAGTATTTCAAGGTTACTTGGAAAAAGAATTTTTTTTCCTCCTAAAATTGAAAAGAGTGGCATATGGCCATTCAATGAAAAAAAAGAAAAGTTTGAGGAGTTTATTATTGGGACAGATGAAGATGGTAGACTTGTTTATTGCACATCTAACCCAGATAAATTAGCAAATTATTTTGGAGCAAATCCGGATGCCCCCCACTATTTAACCCCAGTATTTTTCAAAAAAGAAGTCCTTTCTAAGTACTACAACAATCCAGAAAAGTTTTCTGTTGAAGATGGATATTTACGCTGTGGTGGGCTTTGGGGTATCCGCATAGACAATGATCACCCTGATTTAGTTATGGTCTTTCTGGGGGATCTTGGTAGAGATTTGTCTCACTCAGAACAACTATATTGGAAAAGCAATAATATATCACCTGAGGGTAAAATGAGTGCCACATGTTTTAAAAGAAGTTTTTTGGCACAACCAACTAATCCTGATAGTGAAGATTTAATTTTTAAATATAAATTTGACGATTTTTCAAAGAATTGGATAGAAAAGTTTGAATGGCCTCTTTTTCTACCTCTTGCTGAGAAGGATTCTCATTTATTTACTTCTTTACGTATACCTGTCATCAATGACCAATCTGAATTTGACTCTCAGATATTGGCCATAGCTAAAATTCTTATCGATTCGCTTAATGAAAAAGAACTTGGTAAAGCGAATGAATCTGGAGGTAAAGACCTTCCAGGTATAGCAAAATTTAGACAATTTTTAATTGAGAATTCAATGCCAAATCACGATGAGTATATAGATTTTCTAAAAGATTTGTACGCATTACGTTCTTCTGGGGTTGGACATAGGAAGGGGAAAAAATTTGAGAAAGTAGCTGAGCGGTTTGAGTTACAGAAAAAACCTTTGAAAGAAGTTTTTATAGGTATCTTAAAAAAAGCAGAGGGAATGCTTTATAACTTGGAAAAACACTTTTTTAACCACTAAATGTTAGAAAATATGACAAATAACTCTAGGAGACTTCTAAAATCGGCGCTCTGCTTTTAGAAGCCGCTGAGCATGTCGTTAGGCAGAAAAATCGGAGGATCTATGGACAAACAATTAGTTGCTATTGCTGGCGCGATTATAGCTGGTTGCATTTCACTGGTTGTGGCGTATATAAATCTTCGATCTTCTGCGCGTCTTAATAAACTAAGCCGTGAGTATGATTTATTAAAGAGAGATCTTGATGCTCTCGATTCAATAAAAAGAGAATTAAATTCGATTACACTACCTCGAATGCCAGATGCATCGGAACTTAAAGCAAAGCCTCAAGAAGAGCTTTCTAGCTATTTACAGAATGTTCTCGACAAATTACACGAACCATTTAAGAAAGTATCAGGAATTTTGCTAAGAGAGAAATCCCTATTTCCGACTGAAACGCAACAGGAATTGGTTGAGAAGTATAATTACGTAGTTAATACGACCGGTGGGGGTATGGTAGCGAGTCGAATGGAGTTTATTATATGGGCGCAAAATACGGTCGATAACCAAATTAGTAATGTTAGGGAACGGTGGTTAAACTCAACCTAACAAGGCAAATTCACTCGGACACATTTCCACAATGCTCGTTTGTGACGAAAGCCCTAAGCTTCCTATTGCTACAATGTGCCGGTGATTTTCGACGTTATCGCTACTAGCAAAGCTCGGTGGATCTTGTAAGGCGAAAGTCCTTGTAGGAAAGATGTAGTAATAAGGGTTAGCCTTCCTCCCATATCGACTCTTGGGCTTATGACGGAGTTATGTCACGAGATGTAACGAACAAGATAGACTAAGTGTAGACAGTGATCTTGTAGACCATAGTAGTGGCGCTCACCCTGAAGGTGCCTTTTTAGGGTTAGAGGGCTTTTAGGGTCAAGGCTTTTAGGGTCAGACCCAGAAAACAGAATATACAATTTTAAATTCTTATTTCCAACAAAACAAATCAACTGACTGTGATTGTGGGCCGCTTTGCATTTGTATTCCTGACCCTGAAATTTGCTAACCGTAACATATGGGCCAACCAGAACGAATCTCATTTATCATCTGTATGTTTCATGCCTGAGTACTGCTGCATCTGGGATGGATTGGCTAAGTTCACTTTATATTTCTTATCCATCAATCCATCCACTAGCCAGTACCAATTGTAGGTTGATTCTACCACTACCCCTTTTATCTTCCTTTTAAACGGTTTCAATGCATTTAATACTTTTCCTATTTCATTGGGCAACTTCTTCGTTAATATTCTTGTATCCTTTTTGTCTACTATTTCTATAAAATTATTGTCAGAATGTAGATCTATTCCTACATAATAACTCATTTTTGCTCCTCCTTTCCGGGGTTAACAATTTAACCTCTATATAGTTTATTTTACTACATGCACTTGACGTGCGGAGATGCCTCCTATATGATTATCAGATCTTAAAAACAGAATTCAAAACATCTCAAGGTTTCATATTCTGCTTTCAAGGTATGACCCTGGAATTTGACCAAAAACAAAAGGTTGGATAATCATCGGCAGAGAGGTTTTGGAGTTTATGCGTAGGCTCTATAGTTACATTCCTTTAAAAAAGCAATTTCTTATCATCTATAAAGGTAATGTAGCATTTTGGAAAGGAGTTGTAGTAGAATAAAATGGAGTTATACAAGAGGTTTAAAGAAACAAGGGCGAAATCCGAGCAAATTTGTCACCCTTTAAAGGTGGAAGATTATGTACCACAACCTGTTGAGTTTGCAAGTCCTCCTAAGTGGCATTTAGCGCATACAACATGGTTTTTTGAGGAGATGATCCTAAAAAACAATGTCACTGATTACAAGGTTTTTCATCCGGATTATAGTTTTTTGTTTAACAGTTATTACAATACTGTAGGAGAAAGAACCATTAGAGCAAACCGGGGAAATATGACCCGGCCCGGAGTAAACGAAATATATGCCTATCGGAAACACGTAGATGATGCGATTGAAAAATTATTGAAGGATGAAGGCTCTACGGAAATTGCAGATTTACTGATATTAGGGATAAACCACGAACAGCAGCACCAGGAATTGTTGATCACTGATTTCAAGTATACATTGGGGCATAATCCTGTTTTTCCGGCTTACCTGGAAGGGTATAGTTTGGTAGGAGATGTAAACTTGAAATCTGGATTTATTGATATTCATGAAGGAGTCTATGAAGTTGGTTTCGAAGGAGAAGGTTTTCATTTTGATAACGAATCCGGGAAGCATAAAACCTATGTACAGAATTTTTCTATTTCGAAATCACTTATAACCAATGGAGAGTATTTAGAGTTCATTGAAGCTGGTGGATATGCAGATTTTCGTTTTTGGCTGGACGAAGGCTGGCATTGGGTGAATCAAAATAAAATAGACTCTCCTTTGTATTGGCATGAAATAGAGGGTAAATGGCATAATTATACATTATCTGGTTTAGAAGAGATAAATCCGAATGCCATTCTCTCCCATGTTTCTTTTTATGAAGCAAGTGCCTTTGCCGCGTGGAAGGGTATGCGCTTGCCAACAGAGTTTGAATGGGAAGTAGCTTCTGATCAATTCCATTGGGGCTTACGTTGGGAGTGGACCAATTCTGCGTATTTACCCTATCCTGGTTTTGAAATTGCTCTGGGAGCAGTAGGAGAATACAATGGTAAATTTATGGTAAATCAAATGGTGTTACGCGGAGCTTCAGTTGCTACAAGTCTCGGTCACAGTAGGAAAACATACAGGAATTTCTTTCACCCTCATTTTCAATGGCAATTCGCGGGAATAAGATTAGTAAAATAAAATGATTGAACAATTTAAAAAAGATGTATTAGATGGGTTGAGTTCAGAACCTAAGTTCTTGTCGTCTAAATATTTTTACGATAAGGTTGGTGATGAACTTTTTGTGCAGATAATGAACATGCCGGAATATTACTTAACACGTTCCGAATTTGAGATTTTTAGTGAAAAAACAGAAAACCTGATTAACTCCTTTGGCATTGCTGAAGGAACGTATTTCGAACTGATTGAATTAGGTGCGGGAGATGGAACAAAAACCAAGGAACTTCTGAATCAAAATTTCAATTTTAGCTACTTTCCAATTGATATATCAGAAAACCCACTCGACCTTTTGAATTCCTCTTTAAAAGAGGAATTACCAGAATTAGAAGTTGCAACCAAGTAAGGAGACTATTTTGAGGTACTATCCTCTTTTAAAGGAAATAAAAATAAAAAGGTTGTGCTTTTTTTGGGGTCCAACATTGGGAACCTAACGGATGAACTTTCTTCTAAGTTTATATACCAATTAGGTGCTAATCTGGCACCAGAAGATATTTTGCTGTTAGGTGTAGACCTGGCTAAAAGTAAAGAGGTTGTACTCCCTGCATACAATGATTCCAAGGAAATCATAGCTAAGTTTAACCTGAATTTATTAACGAGAATGAATCGGGAATTAGGAGCTAATTTTGACCTTGACAAGCTTATTCATCAACCTGAATACTCCGAAGATTGGATAGCAAAAAGTTTTCTTACTTCTACAGAGGATCAGGAAGTCCGGATTGATTCTTTGGATACTTCTTTTAATTTTAAAAAAGGAGAACAGATTCATACTGAAATTTCACGGAAATACAACGATACAATTATTAACCGTATTCTGGAAAATACTGAATTTGAGATTAAAGAGAAAATAACAGATTCCAGAAATTATTTCGCCGATTATATTCTGGAGAGACAGTAAGTATGAAAACAGGCTACATAGGTGTATTAGGGTTAGGAACATTCTCTACGGTTCATTACCTCACTGAGTTAAACAGTCTGTACAATAACCAGTTTGGAGGCTATTCCACCTGTCCGTTTAAGCTGTTAAATGTTAATTTTAATGAAATCAATCCTCATTTACCGGAAGGTTTTGAAGTCCTGATTCCCAGGGTGAGAAAATACATTATTGAATTAAACGAAATGGGAGTATGTACCATCGTAATTCCTAATATCACACTACACTTAACAATTGATCAAATAAATTTTCCGGATGAAATTAAATCGAAAATAATCCATCCGTTTGAGGAATTAATAAGGCAATTAAAATCCAGTGAAATTTCTGAATTTACGTTGTTGGGTACAAGGCATACCATGAAATCTGAGTTGGTGAAAAATTATTTTTCGCAACAAGGTATTCAAGTACTAATCCCGGAAGAAAATGATATAAAACTGATAGACGAATTGAGAACAGCAACGTATGAGAAAGGAACTTCATCAAAGCGTTCTGATCAATTGCTTCAAATAGCAAAGAAATATCAAAACCCGGTAATATTTTGTACGGAGTTGTCCTTACTCAATACGTCTGAACTATTAGATGTTGTAAGCCTTCAGATTCAGAAAGCTGTTAATGTCTTAACATAACTTTACGCGTTGTTGATCCAACGGAATTAGTTAATGTAATTGTATATATTCCATCGGAAAATTCAGATAAATTAATAGAATACAACGGTGTCAGGGTTTTTATTTCAACCTGCAACATCAGTTCTGCGTCAACGTAACAGAGTCCCATTCCAACGAGCAGATATCATCAATTAGTCTTTTTCAGTGTGTTTAGTAGGATTAACTGCCAGAGGTAAATATAAAAAAAAGCTTGAGAATTTCTAGAAAAAAACTTGACAAAAACTCTAAAAAAATTTTTCAAAATCTGTATAAAAATATTTAATTTTACTCTCGAAAGGAGTTATACAGATGACTGTTAATTTTTCTAACTTTGAAACCGATCTAAACCTGCAAGATATTTTCTCTGCACAAATAACACCTCTTTTAAAAAGTATTAAACGGGATTGCCCTTCACTAACTGATGAAAATTTCATTAATGCCGGAATACGCCGTATCATTGCAGAGAATAAAACCGGACGTGACTTTTTACAAAAGAGCGAGGAAATATTTGATGTTCCTATTGCCAGGACTAC
>JAIQZO010000058.1 GCA_021777055.1 Candidatus Anammoxibacter sp.
AATGTGTGCTAACGTTAAGTGCCTAAAATGCCTAAAGTGCGCTAAAATGCCTAAAATTATAGAAATTTATTATTAATAAAAAACAAAGCTATTAACTTTAGGTACTTTTTCGCATCATGATGTTGCAAAATGTTCATAAATGTGGAACATTATTGCACTGCAAAAGGCTAACCGGACAATGCTGATAAAAGCTACAAAATCTTTTTTAAAAAAAAGTTTTTATAAAGTAATACTATAAATCAAATTAATATGTCATTAGCAAGTTTAACAAACCAACAATTGCGAGTTTGTGGTTGTAACTCGAACCAACATTAATGATACTTGCTTTTCCCTGAGAAGAGGTTGGATTCACAAGAAAGATTTTGCCATTTTATTTAAATTTATGCAAACAAGAAAAACGTTATACATAAATCGATCCTCACATATTGTTATGCTACTGATATTTTTGAATATGCCTATAGGCTTAAATTCACTAGTTCAATATCAGTCAACCCCACAAAATACAATAACAAATGGTAGAGAGAGTATGAGCCCCATTACCCTTTTAGATTCTTTTGAAAACAACAATTGCTGTTGCATAGGGATTTGTAATTGTAGACATGACTGTTGTGAACTACTAACACTGGGAATTGATATTAAACAACCAGTGGACAATAGAGTTAAAGATAACATATCAAAGGTATTTATTAATAGTCCAGCATGTCCAAATACCCTAAACAGTATTCAGGCGGTTTTGCTAGCTGATTATGAGTTGCTATTTACAGCATTATCTCTTCTTTATCCAAGAGATATTTGTTCTAAAGCGATTTTTCTCAAAAACATTATTTCTGAAAATCATTCCGTCCTTCTATATAGACCACCCAAAAAGGGCATTAGGATCTCTTAGTTTTTTATATATTATTAAAATCTCAAGATATTACTTTAAATGATTTAAAAGAGGAGAAAATCTTAATGTTTACATTAAAAAAACAGATTGCCGCTATTGGAATCTTAGCAGCAATGGCATTTTCGGCCACTGCCCAGGCACATACAACTGTACTTGCAAAAAATACCCCGGATGAATATAACAGTCGTAACGAACTGGAAGGTACAACCGGAGTTAACCACTTCAGTCTACCACACGGATGTGACGGGAACCCTGTAGAAGCACAAAGCATCATATTTCCCAATGGAGAGAATGCAGTTGCTGTCCGCAAAGATGACCCTAATATAATAGTAGACCTTAGTAACGAGATTGTAGGCAACGCCATTATGAGCCCAAAGCCAGTAAAGAACGATACAGCATTTAAGAAAACTGAAACTTTAAATGGACAGGTAGCTCCATTTGGCGACAGTGATGCAACAGAAGACACAAGGGCATTTGTATTCACTAAAGCGGATTTAAAAGCGGATGATCTTGCGTTAATTCCCTGGAGAGCAAGATTTCCTCAATTTAAATCAGAATCATGTGCAATGGCTTTAACTGTTAATATAGGCATAGCTAACTATTGTACCAAATCCAGAGACGATGCAGGGCGTGCAGACATTTGGATTGGCCGTTTAACCACATTGTTTGATGATCCTGATGTAGTATCTGTGGATTTCTGGCCGTTTCTCAGGGTGGTAAGGGACCAAAAAAATAATCCAATGGATGAAAGTTGTGGTGATGGATTTGAGATTAGCGTTACCCCTTCAGACGGATCCATGGATGAATTCCTCCCTATCGCCGGATTTTGGCCGTCAGATAAGAGCAATGAAGAGAGTGAGGACGAAGAAGATGATAACAGCCGTCGTTGGGGGGGGCGCCGGGACAAGGATTAAGATCTAATAAGGTAGGAATTCACACGGTTCAACAGTTTTTTAAATCCCCTTTATTAACTAAATGACCGTGTGATCACGGGGGCGGCGGATTTTAATATCAAAATGATCCATAATTGCCGCCCCTTTTTTTAGAAATAAATGGCTCTATAGGGTTTTGAATGGTAACTATGGTGTAACGCTACTTGTACCTTTTCAACCAGACAAAGTGGTAAGGTTCAATTTTTATATTTTGAACATGAATTTTTTCACAGGTAATAATATCAATCAATATTTCATCATCTTTTGGCAGAGTTATCTCTACACTTTCTTCACAAAAGTTAAATATTGCCAATATAGACTGATCCTCATCTTTTCCGTAGCGTTTAATTGCAAATATTTTACTCCCAAAATCCAATATTTCAAATTTCCTGAAAGGGTTAAAAGCATCTTCGTTTATTCTTATGGATAGAAGCTGTTTATATCTTTTAAAAAGATTCTTCTGTAAGCTTCCCTCCTCTTCAAGCAACTCTTCCAGATTGTCATAATTTAATCTATCTCTATTAATTGTTCTGTTTATTCGAGTCTTCCTCACCGCTTCATGATAATTTCTGGAACCTACAAGGGAATGAAAATAGATACCAGGTACGCCCGGCATTACCAGTACTACAGCCTGTGATAGAATCATTCTTTTTATTCTTGTGCTGTCGTCCAGATCCGGATGCGACAACAGGTCTATATAGCTACAGTTTAATTCATATGGAGACTCCTTCTCATCCCCTATTGCTCTGTATGAGACCAGGCCACCATGGTCAATAGTTGATTTCAGCAGGAAATCCATCTCTTTCTCATCTAGAATCTCATTTACGGCCCTTACACCAATACCGTCATGGCTCGCTGTAAAATTAAAGAAACATACCCTGTCACTGGGAAGAGCCAACTCTTTTGCCCAACTTGAGAGTTTGGTTGTGTCAGGTTTCAGGATTGAAAATGCCAAAAGAGGTGGTAAAGCAAAATTATAAACCATTTGTGCTTCATCAAGGCCGTCTCCAAAATATGAGACATTTTCACTATGTGGCACGTTTGTCTCTGTTATCACAATTACTTCAGGTGCAACAGCATGCATCACTTCACGCATCAACTGAATTAATTCATGAGTTTGAGGAAGGTGTACACAAGTAGTTCCAATCTCCTTCCATATAAATGCTATTGCGTCAAGCCTTATAAGTGAAGTTCCTTTTTCCATATAAAAGAGCAATACATCCAAGACTTTTAATAACACTCTATAATTGGCATAATTCAAATCTACTTGATCACTACCGAAGGTTGTCCAGATATCTCTGATCTTTCCTTCATCATCAACAAACTCAGTCAAAAGTGGTGAGGTTCTAGGCCTAATAACCTTTGACAAATCGACACTTGGATCAACCTGAATGAAAAAATTATCATACTCTGGCTCATTTGCTAAATATGCATTAAACCATATACCTAGATGGGACACATGGTTTATTACTCCATCAAACATCAACCTATGATTTTTCCTCAATACCTCAATATCTTTCCACGACCCTTTTAGAGGGCAAACACCTTTATAGTCCACAACGGAAAATCCATCATCAGAAGAGTATGGGTAAAACGGAAGTATATGAACGGTATTTATAACATCTTCAACATATTTATTTAAGAATTTATTTAAAGTTGCGAGCGCAGTCTCTCCATGATGAAATACCTGATCCCCGTAAGTAATAAGGATAATATCTTTTTCACTTAAATAGTATGGCGTGCTTTTGATTCTTTCCTTGTAAGCATTAATTAACGAAACAACCTCTTCATAGACCTTAGGGGCCTCCTCGTCAGAGTATATAAAATATACAGATGCCTCAATAAGTTTTAAACGATCTTCTTCAGAGTACTGTGCATAGTGCTCTTGCGTTGCCATACATAAACCTCATACTATTATTTTATATTGTACAATTAAAATAAATGTTACCACCAATCCACACCCCACTACAATATTTGTAAACCACCCATTAGCCAGATTGAGGATTCGGAAAATGATTTGTTCCTAATTTACGGAGATCAAATATAATCATTCATATAATCTTTATAGTCGGATATAACAAAATTATATTTGAATAAAAATTTGCAGAATATGTTACACCGCTTCAGGGCACAATCATAATGGTTATCTGTGCCCCATGGCGTAGCTCTTGACTGGTATATTAATGACTTTCAGGCTTAAATCTGAATATTATTTTCCATGAATCGTCATGGGCTATGAACATTTTTTCCTCTGTATACTTATTTTTTTACGTAAAATAAAAATTGCCCCTCTAAGATCGCATATTTCATTGCATATTCTTTTTACAACAATTTAGTTTCATTACAAAGTGTTGCACTAAAGTATACAAGCCTTATCTTCCTGACCAAAATGCCATATCGTATAATATTAATTTAATAAACGGTTTACAATCTCAAACTATTTGAGCTGTCTTATTGTATCAGTTCAGCGTGCATTACACACCCTCTTTGCTTATGCATCTACCACTCTTTTGAGAGGGGATTAACAGTATTGTGTCTTTGACCTATAATTCAATTGCTCCCCAATCTATAATTGGACATTAAAATGCCATGTAATTATTCGTGTCAATTAAATCTTATATAAATTTTATTATAATATTCATGAAATGCGTAGTATATAATGTAAGTGATTACAATACGTTTACGTGCTTTTAACAGTACTCCAATACTCCGCCTTCAGGTAGAAGCTTTGCACTTTATGCTTTATTCAGGATTCAGTCTTTTGACTCCTGTATCCTTCATTTGGTCTCTGTTATGCCTCACGATGTATATTATTAAATAATTTAACTTATTAGGGATATTAATGATGAATACAAAACTATTAAGATCACTTTATATTTCTTTGCGTTCTGTAAGATATATACTGCCAGCAGGGGTTATTATATTCATTTGTTGCTATTTTCTCTATGTACCGCAAATAGCCTTTTCGCTAGGTACAAAAGAAAAACAAGCATTCAAGTTAATACATACCTTACGAAGTCAAAAAGATTTCATTAAAATCGAAACGATTGAAGAGAAATTAATTGGAATGGGCCCAGAAATACAGCAAATCCTCATTGCAGCCCTTAGTGAAGAACTGGCGAAAGAAAAGGTCAATAGAGAGTTTACCATATCTATAATCAGGGTAATTGGCGAGATTCACGACCCATTGGCCGTACCTGCACTCTTATCGGCAACAAACATTATTGATTGGATCGTACGTCAAGAGGCCGTTTATGCTTTGGCAAATATAATAGATAATAACCGTGCTAATTTAGACATGCTAGTTACTATTCTGAAAGCCAATGATCCTTTTATAGAGGCAAAGGCAAAAGATGCCATTTTAAAAATTGAATCATCAAAAGATGTTACAGATTCATTAATTGCGGAGATAAATGTTAACAAAGATACTGCCATCAGGGTTATTATTGTGGACATCTTATCAAGCATTAAAAGTAATAAAGCAGTAGGTTGTTTATTTACTTTACTAAACGACAACGATGATAAAGTAAGAAAAGAGGCCGTAAAAGCATTACACAAAATCGAAGCAATAAAAAAAAGTGTAGGCAAAGAAACACTTTTAACAATATTAGACATTATTAAAGACCAAATAACCTTTATTGAGATTTGGGACCAAACGGTAGAAGAACTATATGTGCCAAATCTAAAAGATATTAATTTCTTAATTGAGGCATTAAAAATTGGAGTTCATGCTGAAAGCAATAATCTTAAAGTAAAAGTAATGGATAGAATTAATAGTATTGGAGAACCTGCTCTGGAGAGAATAAATACCGCATTAGAAAATACCGGAGAAGATAATCTTTTTCATTATGCCCTTCTAGATGTAAAAACAAAATTAATTAAACATTAAAAGCTGCCGAAGCAAATGCAAATCCTATTACTTTATCCAATTATATCCTTGCCTATGTTTCTGATATGCATGTCCACTGATTCTTCAACACAAACTTCTGTACAGAAGCATACGTTTCTTATATTCTAATTTTGTGATAAAAGATGCTAATTTAGTGTATCTATTCAGCGTATTCGGAATTCAGAAGCCAGAATTTAGAATAAGGTATCAATACGATATTTTTTGTTTAATGGTTTGGCAAAACGTTTGTAAGTTTGTTTTTTTCACTTAAATGGTAACTGTTCTGCAAAATTTAATGACACACCCCTAAATCCCCTCTTTTTAGAGGGGACTTTTGGTTTGTTGAGGAACATTTATCTTTTTTTATTGAATTACGGGTTAAAAATAGATGCCATTAGTCCCCTCGATAAAGAGGGGTAGATGCGTAAGTAGACGGCGGGGAGTGCAATACACCCTAAACAGATACCTTAAATGTTTACTAATTTAACCCAGGAACTAAGCTTTATTCTGAATTCTGGCTTCTGACTACTGGATGCTGAATAGATACAATTTAGTTAGTTTTATTTCTTTGGTAGGGTACTACTCTTTTTCATACAACCGTCAGTATTGTTCCTAAACTAAATCTACGAATAAACACTAACCATCAATCAACATTAACCTCAATTGCTTTTGGTTTTGTAACTTTAGATTTAGGCAAATGAAGAAATAGCATTCCATCTTTATGTTCTGCCTTAACCTTTGTTCCATCCACTCCATCAGGTATCGTGAATGTGCGAACGAATGATCCATATGACCGTTCAACACGATGGAACCTTTTCCCTTTTTCTTCCTTCTCCTGTTTTCTTTCTCCCTGTATTGTTAAGACGTTCTCATTGATTGAAACCTTCACATCTTTTTTTTCAATCCCCGGGAGCTCTGCCTTTATTAAGTATTCACTTTCGGTCTCGCTAATGTCAACAACTGGTGTCCAATCTGCAGTAGTCATTAACTCATTACCGGTTTCTTTTGGCAGTAATGAGCGGTTTCCTAAGATTCGGCTAAACCTGTCAACCACATCTTCCATCTCCCTAAAGGGATCCCATTTTGTCAGATTCATCTTATTCCCCCCTCTCTTCAATAAAAAAGGTTTGCCTACCGTCATTTTCAAAAGTAGTACCCTTTATATATTTTATAAATTTATTTCCTTCATCTTTTTACACTCCTCCTACTCATTGCTTTTTTCTTTTCCCTACCTGAATTATATCACAAAGGTCCGTATTCTGCACATTGAACAACTCAATTCTCACATTGATAGTCTGACGTTTATAATAGGGAAGCAATCCTTTAGTGACCTGTTTATATTTTTTGAAAATCGTATCAACACTCGATTATACCATACCTATATTTCTGATTTATATGTCCACAAACTCTTCAGTACAAGCTTCAGAACGGTAGCGAAAAAAATTTCTCGGTAGGATTCCGTTTTACCTTCTGCACATCCCATTCTCTATCAGCAAGAGTACTAACGACCTCTTTAATATATTTTTCTTCTGTTGGATTTCAATTGATAATTGTATAATTATAGCAAAGTTAAGTTACCCCACATTCTCAATTCACATGCAATAAATATACCACATGCTTTTAATAATTTTAGTTTAAGTAACTCTTTAGTTTTATTTTAGCGAAGAATCTCCACCTTATACAAAAAGAGTTATGCTAAGGTATTTCCCCTGAGCGTTATAGCCCCTGAAATGCAGGCAATTCATCAAGGACGATGGTATTTCCATATATTCAAAACCATGAGTATTTCAAGATCATTTGTATTGTCCTTCTGGTTATTTTTATAATTTTAAAATGCTTTCGATACTAGGGGAAAAGGTTCAAAATGAAGAAAAATGTTATGTTAAATATTATCTTATATCTATTTTTATTGACCATTGTTGACGCATCGGAAGTAACACCAACAGGTGGATTATCTGAATCAAACCGTGTAATAGTTACTGTAGAAACAGATAGAGAAGAATCTGGTGACCTATCTATTGCCAAAACTGAGGTTAATAAATTGACTGACCGGATTAAAATTTTAGAAAAGAGGTTTGAATCAATTCAAGAAGCAGATAAAGTAGTAAAGCGTGCCAAAGTATCTAAAAAAACAGAAAACGAGTCATCTGAGTTAAAGCCTGTGGTTGAGAAGCTGATTGGACGAATAGAGACATTGGAGAAAAATTTAGACTCTATTCAGGTAAATACTCAAACAGAAAAAGCTGATAAAGAGGCATCCCTGGATAAATTTGCATCAAGGCTGGAAGCCATTGAAAAAATAGTTGAAGAATCATCATATGAAGATATAAATACGCTAAAATCTGCCATAGCAGATATAAGGAAAATAAATGATGATCAGAGCGTCAGGATAAATATCTTTGAGAAAAAATACCACCAATTGTTTAAACCCATTGAACCATTATTAAGCTTAATTGACGAGCAAAAGATGGGCATTTCAAAACTTGTTGTTAGACTTGACAAACAAATGCAGATGATTAAATCGCTAAGCCAGGCAATTGGACAACCAATAACACAGTCAATAACCACGGCGGAAGAGCTTGGTGTGGAATTGGATCAAATTGCTAAAGCTGAAGCCGATTTCAGGATCTCTAATTTTCTTAATAGCAAAGATCATCTTAAAATAGGTAATAAATTCTATGCACGAGGGCTAAAGTTTGAACCATTTGGAACATCTGTCAAATTAACAGGAAAGATATTAAACGCATCTGAAAATGATTCACAATTGGCTAATTTTAAGATATACTTATACAGCAAAGATGGTGATCTTCTCTGGGACCAAGATTTCATGTTAACAGGGATAGAAAGAGGAGAAATAGAATCGTTTTCGGAGATACTCACAGGTGTTAAGGTAAAACAGATAGATAAATATGCCATCACCTTTGGTTCAAATAAAGTTGATCCGGCCAAGTTAATAGCTCTAAACCCTGGTTCACAAGAAGATACTAAAATTTATAGAGATGAAAAAGAGGTAGAAAGTGTTAAACAAGAATCAGAACATAATGATGAAAGCGCAATAGATGAGCCAGAAGAGACTACTGAAACCAGCAAACAGATATTAACTGATAATGCAGAAAATGAAGACTCTATAACAGTAGAAGAAATTAAACTTGAGCAAACCGCAGCATTAGAAGAGAATACTTTAGACGAGGAGCAAACTATAACTCCAGAAGAGACATACATAGATAAAGGAAAAGAAGATACTGATATAGAAAAATCAAAACATAAAGATATAGGTGGAGGTTTTTACGTAAAAGATTTGACTATTACACCTATTGAATCAGGTGTTGAAGTAAGCGGAGGATTAAGAAACATTTCAGAAAAGCACCATTATTTATCAAGATTTTCCGTAAAACTCCTTGATAAGAAAAAGAAACTTATAGAAAAGCATGATATTGCCATAACAGGAATTGAACCAAGGTCCACAGCAGAGTTTAGAGAAACTATTATCGGGGCAAGTAGCGAAGAAATAGATTCCATTGAAATAGACTTTATAGATGATCAATATTGAAAACAGAACCATAACTTAGGCACTCCAGGTACAAATAATTAACATTGATCTAAATAATAAAAAAACCTTTATCCATATGATTTCATTAGAAAGCGGACATAAAGATACTCTTTGGTTTGTAGAATAATTTAATAGTATAGGAATTTTCATTTTAAGATTCAGATAGTTGTTTCTTTTCCAATCGAATCAAACCTGAAGGTTTGAGTTACATTTCGTAACTCAAGGCTTTAGCCTTGATGATGTATGGGGAGAGATATCCGTTTGCGATAGGAGGCGCTTCTTTTCGGAGATTCTAGTCCGCCGAAGGTGCTAATTAAATAAAGAAATGAAGTATACTCACCTTACCAGACGTCGCACAATGATGCACAAAATAATTTTAATTCCGTTACTTCTCACCATTGCAAGCTGTATGGGGCCGATGTCTCTCCATAGATCTGTTATCAATTATGACGAAAGTGTGAGCCGTATAGAGAGTGAAATCCTTTTGGTAAATATTGCGCGAACCCATAGAAATATACCTACTCATTTCACTGTTACTTCAAGGATCGCCGCAACATTTGATTACAATAGCAGTGCCGGGTTTATAGCTACCATATTTGAAAAGCTTCCCGGTGTTAACAGCTATAGCGGTAGCCTCGGATTGAGTGCAGCAGAGAACCCGACCCTCAGTATCATTCCTATTCAGGGAGAGGAGTTTACGAAACGTATTCTCTCTCCGTTGGATGAAAGCAATTTTCTCTTCCTGGTGTTTCAGGGAGCACCTTTAGATATGGTTATGCGTTTGATGGCAAGGGGTATTGAATTCCAAAATCAGGACGGAACATTTGAACGTTTTATTATAAACTGGCCAACCCGTAAGGAAGAATACATTGAATTTCGTAAACGGACCCTTCACCTCGTGTGGCTCAATTCCAATAGAAACCTGTTTGTCTCCAGGCTTCAGTTTCAGAAGACAATTCATTCACCAAAAGAAGAGAACATGTCCGCCATGGAGATCACAAAGTTATTAAATGATGGATACAAAGTGGAACAGGCAGATGGGCAAAATGGAAATATATTAAAAAAGGAAGTCTCAGGCAGGGTTGTAATGACTAATTACGATCCACAGACATTGACCAACGATGAGAAATGCGCACTTAACAGACTTGCATCGTCCAAACCTGATAACTTTGTACTGATACACGTACGCCCTGACTTTCCCGGCGGTGATTATCCCATTTTTGGGGCTGTTAAGCTCAGGAGCCTGAACGAAATCCTTGAGTTTATTGCTGCCGGCATTAAACAAACTCCTGAAATAGATGTGCCACCAGATCCTCGGACAAAGAAGACTGTCTCTAGAAATCCCAGATCAACCCTGAATGTTGAGATAGGTAAAATCTTTACCCATGGGACAACAAAGGTACGTTATAAAGGGAAAAAATACTCCATTGCAAATACAGCATGGGACCTTGAGGCATTTAAACTTCTATATTATCTCTTCCAGATGTCCATGACTGATGTTTCCGGTTTGGGTATACCTATAACCATTACAAAATAGTTGAAAGTTAAAAGTGAAAGAAAAAGATTACTGGGTTAAAAAAATATATGATTTGATATATGCAGAAGCCACCTACCTTGCCGCGGACTTCTAATTGTTTTATAAGTAACTTAAGGCTCTTTAAATAATTAATATTGATTTCTAAATCATCTGAAGACTCTACAATAATTAACTCCAAGAATCTTTGCTTTTTCTTCTTACTCTCCAGATAATTTCGTTACTATACTTTCCTCTAATATGCGAATTCCTTCATAATCGGTCTTACTGTATAACTGTATAAGAGAAATACTTCCTTAATCAGCCATTTCCAAATTAGGCAAATGTACCCTGATCTTTTCGTTTTTGCCATTTAAATATATGTTTGATACTCGAGTACAAGCAGGACATCTCCTATTTCCAGCGCTCCTACTGTCAAACATCTCGCCACACATGAGGCATTCACGTTTCTTCATAACCAAGCCCATGTATAACGGCAGATCCTCTAAATCATCTTCTTCAATCCTAGACTCATACTTTTCCGTATTTTTCTTTTTATTCTCGCCCATTCTATTTCCTCCTTAAAAAAATCTGTTTCTCTGGCACATCAAGTAGTTTTATATGGTAATTATAAAATAAATCAGCATGCCATTTTCATAAATATATCATTTTCCATACATGCAACAACTTCGTTTACATCTCTCTTATCATAGATCTTAAGATTCTCAGCCCTTCCGTCCATCTTTAACTTATCAATAACATGTGGCTTTACATTAAACATTGATACACAAATTCCCTGATTGGAAAAGTGTGTCAATATATCAACACATTCATTATCAACCTCATTAATTTGATTAAAATCAAATAATTGATAATGTCGTCCGGTCTCAATACAATTTTCCAGATACTCTTTAAGATGTTTTACGCTATAGCTCTTTAAATCATCTGAAAACTCCACAATATCAACATCTACAATCTTTACGTTTCTCCTAGTTATCCACATAATTTCTCCATGGTTTTCTTTTTGAATTCTAACATCGGTTTCTCTTCATCCAGATAATCGATACAGTTCCTTTTTCATTGAGGATGTGAGGGCTAAAGAGTTAGAAATAAAATCCCTCACATCCCTGGATCAAAAAATAGAAATAGAATCTCTTGCCTAATTAATACACTCTATTTTGCTGGTACCTTTTTCTGAGTCTTTTTTTTACCAGCATTTACCTGTTTCTTATCACCTTCTTTTACCTTTTTTATCTTCTCTTTTTTAAATTTCTTATCCATCGTATTCCCCTATTTATAAAATGTAATTTCTTTTTAATTGATAATCTATAGAAAGTATTAATTCATTCTACAGTCTTATCTACCACACCCTTTCAACATAATCATTTACCCCCTTAATGGCACACTAATCTTCATCATCATACGGACTATAATAACCTTGATCGCTATCATAATCTTGATCACTCTCGTCATCCACAACCTCGTGGTCACTGAAATCAATACCCAAATCATGCTCTTCATCGTATTCATACGTGCTGTCATCCTCTTCCTGGCCAACATTCTCCTCCTCAGGATCATATAGATCTACACTTTCAACCTCTTCATCTGATAATACAACAGGGAGATAGGGCGCCGAAAAGCCAATCCCTAAGACGAACAAGATAATTACAAACGTATCAAAAATTTTTTCCATATTTCCTCCATCTATTCTCTGAAATAACCTTTAAAATAACTCCTCAATCATATGTACGGTAATTACCATTGAAAACTCTTACTTTATACAGATGGCGCCAAGTGTATATCATTCTAAACACAGCAAAACGTATACCAATTACTTATATAGCATCAAAATACTCGTATAATATCAATTTATGAAATTACAGATCTAATAAAATAGTTTTTGTTAAGCAGAAAACTCAAATGCGGCCAGATTGACCTATATTTATGTTACTATCATTATTATAACGTCATTACGGCATGCAAATAGTTGTGAGTTACTGCTATTTAAGTTAAAACAGGGATAAAAGGATAACTAAAACCATTGTTAAGAGTTTAATCTGTACCTATACGAAAGCGGAGATGACACTTGACAGGCATCAAGATTATTAATCCAATTGATTCACAAGTATAGCAGCGTTTACATTTTATTCCTTGACAACATATTGTGTGATAATCTATATTTTTATAGACTTACAAAGGCCACCAATATGTTACAATTAAAGATGTAATAAGACCTAAATAAGCCACAGAATGAAGGCATTGGCAGTAAAGTTTTAAATGTATTGCAAACAATATTTAGATTAACACCTTTACTAATGCAGATAAAAATTTTTGATTTGAATCTTTGGAATTATAACAATTTTGAAGAACGTAAACCTAGAATCATAGACGCAATCGAGAAACATGACCCGGATATAATAGCATTTCAGGAAGTAAGGGATGACTTGCGGTTCAACTCAAAAGGGTACAATCAGGCTAGACAGTTAAATTCAAAACTGGGTTATAAATATTTTGCGTTTATGAAAACGATGGATGTTAATAAGGTAAATAGTCGGTTTCAAAACCCAGATTGTATAGAAGGTCTCGCTCTACTTTCAAAATATCCCATAGCTCATGTTATAAGAAAGAGGTTAAAACAGCACAAAGAGGATAAATATACCAGGGGAGTACTATATGCGAGAATCAAAAAAGAAGAAGAAATCGACGTTTGTATCATCCATTTCTCTCCAGGAGGCTTTTTTGGCAAATTACACCTTGAGGAGACACTTGATTATTTTGCGGAAAAAAAACTTACACCTATAATCCTAGGAGATCTAAATATAGACGATCTGGATTTTATCATTAGTGTAGCGTCAAAAGATTATTATGTAGGAAATGAGTTTAACCACTGCATAACACTTCCAGAGACAAAACGCACTATTGATGACATATTAATACCGAGGAAATATAAATTTGAAACATTTTTCTGCACAGGGGACGACCTCTCAGACCATAAAGCACTAATTGCAGAGGTATCGAAACGCACTCTTTAAAGATAGTGAGAAAATCTTTGTATTTTCTCAACGAAAATTAAATAGTCAACGATTTACTAGGTATAAAGTAGAACCTTATACCTAGCAGATTGATAGAAATTCTTAAACAGAAAAGATCCAAAAAGCATAATTAGACCTTTAAAATAACACCTCCAGCTATCAGCTATAAACCGCGAAGTATTTAAAGAATCTATAAAGTTTACAGAGTGATAATAAGTTACCAAAAAAGGCCATCCAGATGAGAGAAATTATAGGATACCCCATAATGCAACAAATCATAGTTACAAAAAAACTAACATCACGATGCCCCACTAGACCGTATTGAATAGATCTAATCTTCTTCCACCCCTCCATTCCAGCTTTGTCAATAAAGAGTTCTTTCAAATAAAACCTCCCAAGCCAAGCAATACTAGCGAGAAATCCAATCAAAAAGGTAGAGACATTACCAGTTTTTACGTAAATCCCATATGAAAGGCTAGACACTATAGCAATCTCTGTTACCCTGTCCACTACAGAGTCCAAAAAACTACCGACAGAAGACTCCATTAACTTTAATCGGGATATCTTTCCATCAATAGCATCAACCATTGCGCAGGCGTAACAAAGAACACCGCCTGCGACAAACTGTCCAAGAACAAAAGCCAGACAGGCTAATAGAGCAACACACAATGAGATTACGGTTAAATGATTAGGCTTAATATTTGTCATTGCCACAAACCTGGTCAAAGGAAGAGATATGGGCAAATTAAAGATACGCTTAAAAATATTCATATCGTTTTTGACAAAGCGTTTTCTCCAGGACATCTGAAAGATTTCATCTTTACACCTCTTCAGATCTTCATGATCATCACTTTCCCACCATGCGTCATTTGTCATATCGAAGGCATTTACCTCAAAACCCTTTTCAATCATTAATTGCATTGCACTCGGCCTATCATAATTACCCGCTTCAACACATTCGCTTATAGCGTCTAGGAAGACGGGAGCACAAACGGTCAGGCCCGTCACTACCCTATTCCACCGAACCATATCTTTTAACATCCCTATATCCGCAATGGCATTGCCATCCACAACAAAGGCACCTACAGATTCATCTATGTGTTCGTTGCGCACACCCACTACAAGATCACCAGAGGTTTTCATTGCACGTTTTATAGTCTCTGTTTCAAAAATCGTGTCGCCTAACACAAACACAAATCTTTCATTTATTACCCCTTTTCCCAAAACGGCTGATGTAAGTAAGCCATCTTCAAAATTCTTAGCGTCCCTATATTCTATTTCTAGCCCTTGCCACTCATATCCGAAATATTCTTTTATTACATGGCTTTTATATCCTACCACTATCACCGCCCTTGTAATTCCGGATTGTTTCAAATTATGTAAAAGTCGTTCAAGAATTGGGACGCCCCAAATCTTTATCATGGATTTTGGCTTGTCGTCAGTCAATGGTCGCAATCTGGTGCCGTCTCCAGCAGTTAATATTAATGCTGTTTTGACAGTTTTATCAATCGAATAAATTTCAGGTAAACTTGAAAGCGGATCTTCCACTTCTACATTGATCATTGATAAACGGTTACCATCAAAGCCGTTTTCATTAAATTTTACTTCAATATTACCTTTTTCAATAATTGTATCGCGCAGCATAACAACTCTCCTACATAAAAAAAAAATATGGTTTTATTCTCTCCAGGTTAAGGCAAAAAGATTCTACCCATCATCTCCAATCTTAATGTTTAAAACTCATTCAATATTAAACTTTTAATTTCACTGTGCTTATAAAGCCAATATATAACGGTCTAAAATTTAGATCAGTTTGAATTTGTATTTGACCAACAGAAGAAAAACTATGTTTAACACTTTAGCAAACCATGTACCAAACAACAGTCGAAAGATAACATTCATAACGACAATCAGTTAGCTAAATAAAAACAATAATGGATTTTTATTTTAAAAACATCGCCTACACATCAGGCCAAATTGGCTGACCAGCAACACAACAATCTATATTTAGAGCCAAATTGACATAGTGTTTTTTTGAGAATAATGCTGTTTAACAAAAAAGAAGAGAAAAAAGAAATGTATTAACTGTTGCAGTCTCCACAATATTATGAAAGAAAATGGTTTTCAACATCCAGATCTACTTCTATTTTTTAACCAGACAAAGTTAAAAGGTGCAATTTCTATATTTTGAACATGAATTTTCTCACAGGTAATAATATCAACCAATGTTTCTTCAAATTCCGGCAGAGTTATCTCTACGCTTTTATCAGAAAAATTAAATATTGCCAATATGGACTGATCCTCAGCTTTTCCATACCGTTTAATTGCAAATATCTTGCTCCCGAAATCCAATATTTCAAATTTTCTGAAAGGGTTAAAGGCGTCTTCGTTTATTCTTATGGATAGAAGCTGTTTATATCTCTTAAAAAGATTCTTCTGTAAGCTTCCCTCCTCTTCAAGCAACTCGTTCAGATTGTCATAATTCAATCTATCTCTATTAATTGTTCGTTTTATTCGGCTTTTCCTTACCGCTTCATGATAATTTCTGGAACCTACAAGGGAATGAAAATAGATACCGGGTACACCCGGCATTACCAGTACTACCGCCTGTGACAGAATCATCCTTTTTATCCTTGTGTTGTCATCTTCATCCGGGTGCGACAACAGATCGATATAGCTACAATTCAGTTCGTATGGTGACTCCTTCTCATCTCCGATTGCTCTGTATGAGATGAGCCCTCCATGATCAGTGGTTGATTGCAGTAGAAAATCCATCTCTTTTTCATCCAG
This sequence comes from Candidatus Anammoxibacter sp., assembly GCA_021777055.1. Lineage (GTDB taxonomy): Bacteria > Planctomycetota > Brocadiia > Brocadiales > Anammoxibacteraceae > Anammoxibacter_A. The sequence continues at coordinate 16,593 of JAIQZO010000058.1, forward strand.
AATATCATTCACTGCCCTTACACCAATACCGTCATGGCTTGCCGTAAAATTAAAGAAACAAACCCTATCACTGGGAAGGGCCAGATCTTTTGCCCAACTGGAAAGTTTAGTTGTCTCAGATTTCAGGATTGAAAATGCCAGAAGCGGCGGTAAAGCAAAGTTATAAACCATTTGCGCTTCATCAAGACCGTCGCCAAAATATGAAACATTCTCACTGTGGGGAACATTTGTCTCTGTTATCACAATTACTTCAGGTGCAACAGAGTGCATCACTTCACGCATCAGCTGAATTAATTCATGGGTTTGCGGCAGGTGTACACAGGTAGTTTCAATCTCCTTCCATATAAAGGCTATTGCGTCAAGCCTTATAAGCGAAGCACCTTTTTCTATATAAAAAAGCAATACATCCAAGACTTTTAACAACACTTTATAGTTGGCATAATTCAGATCTACCTGATCACTGCTGAAGGTAGTCCAGATATCTCTGATCTTACCTTCATCGTCTATAAACTCTGTTAAAAGAGGCGAGGTTCTAGGCCTTATAACCTTTGACAGATCCGAACTAGGATCAACCTGGATAAAAAAATTATCATACTCAGGGTTATTTGCCAGGTATGCATTAAACCATTTACTCAGATGAGACACATGATTTATTACTCCGTCAAACATCAGCCTATGATTTTTTCTCAAATGTTCAATATCTTTCCACGACCCTTTTAGCGGACAGACACCTTTAAAGTTTACAACTGAAAACCCGTCATCAGAAGAGTAGGGATAAAACGGAAGTATATGAACCGTATTTATCACATCTTCCACATACTTATTTAGAAATCTATTTAACATAGCAAGCGCTGTCTTACCTTCGTGAAAGACTTGGTCTCCGTATGTTATAAGGATAATATCTTTTTCACTAAGATAATATGGAGTGCTTACTATTTTCTGCTTGTACGCATTAATTAATGAAACGATCTCCTCGTAAACCTTAGGGGCCTCCTCTTCGGAATATATAAAATTTACAGCCCCTTCTATAAGTTTTAAACGATCCTCTTCAGAGTACTGTGTATAGTGATCTTCTGTTGCCATGCATAAACCTCGTATTATCTCTTTTGCATTGTAAAATTATAATAAATATGTAACTATTCAGTATACAGTAATCAGAATCCAGAATTCAGTATAGAAACCGCATACGCTTCTAACAATTTACTGACCTCTTTAAATTAGCGCCTACGGCGAACTTTTTACTTTTAGAATCATAATCTTAATTGTACTCATAATCCACTCATTGAGATTAAGATAAGATCATAGCTCTTGACCCTGAAAGGGGCAAATATACCAGCCCAGGGCAACGCCCTGGGACAAAGCAGATAGAAATCCAGCCCTGTAAGGGCGTAACATACATGGGTTATGAATCGGAAAAATATGTTGCACCCATTCAGGGTGCGGCTTAACTGTTACCCTTAACCCAGGGCGTTGCCCTGGGACAAAGCAGATAGGAATCCAGCCCTGTATGGGCGTAACATACATGGGTTATGAATCGGAAAAATATGTTGCACCCATTCAGGGTGCGGCTTAACTGTTACCCTTAACCCAGGGCGTTGCCCTGGGCTGGTATGTATTACCCCGTTGGGGTATTTTATATATCTTTAGATCTTTCTATTTCAGGCTAACACAAATTTATAATCATACCTTACACACGACGATGAAGATTATGATTATTATAATTTGCTACTATTAACAGTAGAAAGATTTAAAATGAAAATTCCTATACTATCAAGATATAATTGTTGCTTTTTAAAGATGCCATACCCCAAATAATGAACCTTGAGCAATATTTAGATAACGAGCTTTACCCGCTTTACCTTTTTTCTTAAAGCCTTCAACTATATTTACATGAATTGAAATTGATGATCTTCGTAATTGAGATATCAAATTATAAATTTCCTCTTTGGGAAATAACTTTGTAAGCTTGTAAACTAAAAGCGCCAACTCGTGAGCTTTTTGCCATACTATTGTATTTATTCAGCGTATTCAGAATTCAGGAGTCAGAATTCTGAATAAAAAAAGACAATACGATATTTACACCATTTAACTAACGGGCAAAAAGTCTGCAGGTCCATCTGTTCTGCTTAAATGTTTTAAAGTTAACCGAAAACAAGTGCTATATTCTGAATTCCGGCCCCTGGCTCCTGTATTCTGAATAATTACATACTATTATGTCTTGAAATGTATGCGCCGGTTTTCCCATTCTGAACCCTGTTTCCTGACTCCTGAATTCTTATTCCTTATTACGCTAAATAGCCACATAAATATTACTGCCCGTTTACTTTCCTCTGCAATGTTCGTAATCCAACCTTAAGCAGTTTAGCTGCTTTTGTCTTATTGCCCCTGGTCTCAACTAGCGTAAGCCTGATCAATTCATTTTCCATCTCCTGTAGTGAAAGATTTTTAGGGATTTGAAAAAAGCTGCTGTTTCCAGGCTGGGCTACCAGCAGAAATGAAGGCAGGTATTTTGCTTCTATAAAATTCCTCTTTGCAAGAGCCATTGCAGACTCTATTGCGTTTTCCAACTCTCTAACATTCCCCGGCCATGTATAATTTATAAATATTTGCATAGCCTCTTTAGAAAGACCGATAATTTCATAACCATGCTCATCATTAATCTTGCTTATAAAGTGGCTAACAAGAACAGGTATATCATCTTTTCTTTCCCTAAGTGATGGCATTTCAATATTTACAACATTTAGTCTATAATACAAATCCTCTCTGAACCTTCCGTTATCTATAAGATCTTTAAGTTTCTTATTTGTTGCCGCAATAACGCGCACGTCAACCTTCAAGGTCTCATTGCCACCAACCCTTTCAAACTCTTTCTCCTGCAACACCCTTAAGAGCTTTATCTGGGTAGCGGGTGATACGTCTCCTATCTCATCTAAAAAAAGAGTACCCCCATTTGCAAGTTCAAAACGACCTATCCTTTTAGTGATTGCACCTGTAAACGCCCCCTTCTCATGCCCGAATAGTTCCGACTCCAACACACCTTCATTAAAAGCACCACAGTTAACCTTAATAAAGGGATTTCCTGCCCTGGGGCTATTATAATGTATTGAGTTTGCCACCATCTCCTTCCCGGTTCCGGTCTCTCCGGTAATTAATATATTTACGTTTTTTTGGGAAACTGATTTTACTATATCTATTACATTTTTAAGCGCCTTACTTCGTCCAACTATATTCCCCGAGTTAAACGGATCTCTGACCCTGGTTTCAAGCTCTCTTTTTTCAAAAAAAAGGAGTTGTTTTTCTACGGCCTTTTCAACGACAGCCAATAATAGCCTTTTATTTACTGGAAATTCATAAAAATCATACGCACCCTCTTTCATAGCTTCAATTGCCTTTAAAAGAGCTGCCTGTTTTGAAAGAAAAATCAACTCCACGTACGGTTTGATTTCTTTAACTTTGGCTAAAAACTTGAGGCCTGATACATTTGGAAGATAATAATCGGATATAACTATATTTACAGGACTATTTCTTAGAACCTTATACGCATCTTTAGCGAACATAACACATTGCACCGCGAAACCTTTTCTCACAAGGTAGGCTTCAATCTCCCCGTATTGTTCAATCTCCTCACCTGCAACTATTAGTATCTCATATTTCATAGCATAACTTTTCTATAATGTGACCATTTCTGTTCATTACAAAATCCTACATTTACATACGCAAACCTTATTTTTTATACCAATAACTCAATAAAATGTTTACAATCTCAAATATTATATTAAATAATAATAATCATTATCATTATCAACACTTGTATATATGGAGTTCTACCGCAATACTAAAATCAACTTCGTTTATGAACCCACCCTACCATGATCTCCAACTATGTTGACCAGAAACACATCTTTATCAGTCATTGTAAAAAAGAGAAAAAAGGATTATGTACTAAGCCTCGGTAAAATAGTACTGGCAAACCCCAAAACAAAGAAAAACCCGCACATATCCGTAACCGTAGTCAATATGGGACCAGAGACTAGTGCTGGGTCCTTCTTTAGCATCTTAAGCACAAGTGGTAAAAGACCTCCTAGCGATACCGCAACGAGAGTATTCGCAGCCAGGGCAGTACCAACTACAAGTCCTAAATATGGATTTCCATTCCAGAGCAATGCGGCACCTCCCAGTAAAGTGCCTAAAACTATGCCATTGATAAGCCCCACAACCGCTTCTTTGTAAAAGACCCTGAATAATTCATGGCTCTTGACCAAACCTAATGTCAATTCACGTATACTTACTGCTACAGCCTGATTCCCTGAGCATCCGCTCATATCGGAAATAATAGGCAGAAATAGAGCCAGTACAATTGCCTTTTCAAGGGTATCTTGATAGATAGCAATTATACCGGCAGCAATAATGTTAAGCACAATATTAATGCTAAGCCATGATAATCTGCGAACTGCACGGGTAAAAACCGGCATCTCTCTTAATTCTTCACCGGCAACAATACCGCTGACCTCTAGAAATGTATTATTTGATTGATTATCCAGCTCAACATCAACGGCATTACGTCTAACAATACCAAGGATACAACCGGCCTCATCAATTACCGGTAATTCGAAATAGTTATGCTTATCAAATATCTCCTGAAGTTCCACAAGCTTAGTATTTACACTTACATAAAAGGGATCTGTCTCCATAACTTCGGAAATAAGCTTGCTTTTAGGAGCAAACAGCAGATCGTGCAGCCTCAACATGCCCACCAACTTTCCTCCGTAAACGGTAACATAAGCGTATTCCATATCGGAGTACTTATCCCTTTTCTCACTCAAGTCATCAATAACATCATATACTCGAAGACAATTTAAGTATGACAGGTATTCGGTAGCCATTAAACCTCCTGCAGTATCATACTCATAATTTAACAACTCACGTACATCACCTGATGTATACGCGGACATATTCTGAAGAATAGCCTCAGCGTCTTTTGTATTCAATTCACCAAGCAGATCGGCCTGCTGATCACTCTGCATCTGATCAACAATCACGGCCGCCTGTTCCGGAGACAAATCCTCAATAAGATTTACAGCCTGAGCATCAGACACATCTTCAATAATCTGAGCAGCGTCTGCCGGCTCAAGAATAGTAAGCAGATTTGTCTGATCTTCCTTGCTGAGCCGCGAGATTGACAAGGCTGTCTCAAAGGAGGAAAGGGTATTTAAATACTCTTTCAGCTGCTCCGTATCATTTAACGTGATTATCTCTTCGATTTTCTTCCAGGGATTTTTATGGTTGAGATCATCGTTCATGTTCAACTCTTAGATATATTTGAATTATAAATTCAAGGACATTACCGCTTAGACTCTCCTTGAGCCTATTGATAACCGCAAAAATTATGCCAAATACCGTAGCGCGGCAAAGCCGCAACCAAATTTTAAATTCTAAATTTTGAATTTTATATTTTTTCACCGTTGTTAGTTCAAATCTCCGACTTGAACTAACTTGAGCTTAAGAATACTCTAGTATTGAGTAAATTTAACAAATTTCTTTAATATTGATTTTTACAGGCAACGGCGTTGCCTTAATGGCAGTATGGTTCAAGTCTCCTGGCTTGAACCAACAGGTTGTAACCTTTTTATGTGTCGTAATAGATTATCAAGCATCCAGAATTAAGTATCCAGTAACTCCCCGTGTATTAGCCACTCTGTCTGCATACGCAGTCACGCCACTTTCTAGTAGCATTGTTGATCCTTTTATCCAAGGCTAAAGCCATGAGTTACATACGTTAATTCTCCTTTACTATACGTAACTCAAACCTTCAGGTTTGATTGTGCCTTGCACGGTTATCATGGTAAAAGAGCATCAAGAGCACCACCGGTTTTGTAACTCAAACCTTCAGATTTGTGCAATTGTTTCTGCATTCTGTCCCCTGAATGCGGGGGATAGAGACTCTTTATTTTACATAACCAACAGCGCGACCCTATAATTGCGCCATATTGGCACAGTAACAGACTTGCAGTCTGCCAATTTGGCCAGTTTTACATATTACCATACAATCCAAACTAAATTCTCGTATTAATTACATTTTCTGCATTTATAACTCTGTTGATTTACCTCATTTTTTAAGAATTCCAGAAGCTTCAACCTTGTAATAGCAACAACGTACGACTCGCAGGTTTTTGGAAATTGGAGTAAATCAACAGAGTCGTTTATATAGAAAAAAAATCCCCTAAAATTAAAATACAGAGTTAGAGCAAGCCTATTCCCCACTTTAGAAAATAGTGATAGTGGAAGCAGCATGACGAAATTGGCATAATAGCCAACTTCACACCATTGCTTCACGCCAAAATGGCGTAGACGACTAGCTCATTTTAATGAACACTATATAATGAAAAAAGACCTAAACGACAACAACATCTTACCATAAAACAGAATTAAGGAGGCAGTATTATCTGGCACCACATTTGCTAGTAATTCAAATAGAGTCAAACCAGATTCAAGAAAAAACTTATCCTGTATTGGTTCTATTATAGAAATTTTTCAACTCTTCAAGGAGTTACAAGAATGACTTCAAAAAATAATATAAAAAAGCAACATAGAATTCTCGCTATTAGGCGTAACTATTTAATAAAGAAGATCAAAAGAGAGATAGAATCAGTTAGTTACCCAGTCAATATTCAAACGGGGGACATAGCTGATAACGCGATAAATAGCATGAACGAAGATTTCACCATAATTATTGCCAGAGAGGAAGAGAACGAATTAAGGCAGATAGAGGAAGCCATGCAAAAGATTGAAAATGGCCATTATGAAATTTGCGAAAATTGTGGTGCCAATATAGACCCGAAAAGATTAAAGGCTATACCTTACACCACGTTATGCAAGGGTTGTAAAGAGCTTGAGGAAAAAGAAGCCTTTTTATTAAATTAACGCCTACGGCGGACTTTTATAGTATTAAATGATTGATTTAAGATCAAGGATTAAAGAACTACAATTTGCAAAGTTAAAGAAACTTCTAAAATCGTTGTTAGTTCAAGTCTCCGACTTGAACTAATCTGACATTAACAATACTCTGTATGGTTTTGCATTTTGGACATAACCAATTGCCTGCATACATTAATCTCTTTTACTCGCAACGGAGTTGCGTTAACGTCAGATGTGGTTCAAATCTGAAGATTTGAACCAACTGCAACAACAGACATAAGCCGTGATATACAAAACAGTTACGTTTAAACGCCAGCAAAATGACGTATTCGGTCCAAAATGAAAATTCCTATACTAGTTAAATTAGCGCCTGCGGCGGACTTTTTACTTTTAGAATCATAATCTTAATTGTACTCATAATCCACTCATTGAGATTAAGATAAGATCATAGCTCTTGACCCTGAAAGGGGCAAATATACCAGCCCAGGGCAACGCCCTGGGACAAAACAGATAGAAATCCAGCCCTGTAAGGGCGTAACATACATGGGTTATGAATCGGGAAAATATGTTGCACCCATTCAGGGTGCGGCTTAACTGTTACCCTTAACCCAGGGCGTTGCCCTGGGCTGGTATGTATAACCCCGTTGGGGTATTTTGCATATATTTAGATCTTTATATTTTAAGTTAACTGCAAATTTATCATCTTAAGCTTGATCTACATACCGCGATTATGGCTATAGATTTTTGATGGGTTTCGCTACAGGTTAACTCATAGCATACACAATGGTGACACCTATATATAAACAAAAACGTATTCAGCCCAAAATGAAAATTCCTATACTATTTAATTAAACCAGACTAGATTGTAAAAAACATAAATTTGTTAAGGGGAAAAATTTAATGGCGGATTTTTATCAAACAGGGGTGGTAACAACACTCCATAAATTGGGGAACTACAGTTACGAAGAGATCTCTGCAGAGCTTGAGGTTTATTCTAAGGCACACCCATTAGGATTAGTATTGCCCGCATTATTCTCTGATGTGGAAAGCCCGGCAATGAAGGGTATTGTAGAAAAGCTGAAAGATGTGACATTTGTAAATGAGATAGTCTTGGCCCTTGGAAAGGCATCAGATGAAGAATTTAAATGGACAAAGGATTTTATTTCTGTTCTGCCGCAGAATGTTAAAGTAATTAATATAAATGGCGAGAGGATTCAGGAAATATTTAAGATGCTAAGTGATGAAGGCCTTGGAACCGGAAAGGATGGTAAAGGAAGGTCTGCATGGCTCTCATACGGTTACCTTCTTGCCACAGGGAGGTGTAACTTAATCGCCCTCCATGATTGCGACATAATCAGCTATACTAAAGAGCTATTGGCAAGGTTGTGTTATCCGGTAATGAACCCGAATCTCCACTATACCTTCTGCAAGGCCTATTATGCCCGTGTAAGTGACAGGTTATACGGACGGGTAACCCGGCTATTTGTGACGCCATTAGTAAGATCATTAATAAAATTAGTCGGATATAACCATTTTTTGGTGTTTCTGGACAGTTTTCGTTATCCTTTAGCTGGTGAGTTTTGTATGACAACAGACCTGGCCCGGGTTAACAGAATACCATGGGATTGGGGACTTGAAGTTGGAGTGTTGGCTGAAGTTTATAGAAATTTCTCCTCTAGATGGGTTTGCCAGGTTGATATATCGGACAACTATGAGCACAAACACCAGGCAATATCAACACAAAATGATCCTCAAACCGGTCTGACAAAGATGAGTATTGATATAGCAAAATCGATCCTTAGGACATTGGCTTCGGAAGGTGTTGTGTTTTCCAATGCCTTTTTCAGGTCTCTGGTAACTACTTACCTTAAGCTGGCAGAAGATACCATAATGCGTTTTGAGGGTGTTGCAGCCATTAACGGACTCTTTTATGACAGGCATGAAGAGGCAAAAGCCGTGGAAGCATTTACAAAAGGAATTGTCATTGCAGGCAAGACTATTATGGAAGACCCTTTGGGGGTGCCTCTGATACCGAACTGGGACAGGGTTATATCCGCAATACCGGGCATACTTGAACATTTGGAGAACGCAGTCTATGAAGATAACAGATAACAGGGAGACTAATTATAAAATGACATCAAAAAAGAAAATAGTAATAGTTAGCGATCTTGACGGATCACTTCTTGATTCACGGACATACTTATTTGAGAAAGCGTTACCAGCTCTGAAAATCATAAAAAAGCGTAATATACCACTGGTACTTAGCTCAAGTAAAACGCGATCAGAAATCACTCTTTATCGTAAAAAGCTGAAGAATAATGATCCGTTTGTTACTGAAAACGGCGGCGGAGTATTTATACCTGAGGGGCATTTCCCATTTACAGTGGGGGGCAAGAAAAGAGACGGTTATCACTGCATTGCCTTCGGAAGGCCGTATAAAGAGGTACGAAAGACCTTAAACAATTTAAAGAGAACGCTCTATACCAATGTCAGGGGATTTGGAGATATGACAATAAAAGAGATTGCAACACTCACCGGTATTAGTGAAGGAGAGGCTTCTCTGGCAAAAGAGAGAGAATTTGACGAACCTTTTGTCTTTACTAATCAGAAAAAAAGCACAAATAGCTTCTTGACCGCTATAGAAAAGAGAGGGTATACTTGGACGCAAGGCCGCATCTTTCATATTCTCGGCAATCATAATAAGGGAAAAGCCGCACAAATACTGTTTAAACTCTACAGTAGATTCTTTAACAGTGACATAATAACCATCGGTATTGGAGACGGACTTAATGATCTCCCATTGCTGGAAGTGGTTGACTACCCTGTTCTGCTTCCGGATAGTAAAGGAGATTATCCAAATGAAATAAAACTTGAAGGGTTAACCAAAGGGACGGTGAGCGGACCTGAGGGATGGAATGCTTCATTATTAGAACTCCTTGATAAGGTATAATGCCTTTGAGATGTTTGCATCTATATGCAAAATGATCTTTAAACTGTTTCAAACTGTATATCAGATGAAACTAGCTGCGCCAAAGAGTATACGTAAGCTTACCACTGAACTTAAAACGCTTAGAGCTGGCACTACTTTTTCTAATAGTAAAAAATTGGTAGCGTTGTCAATAAGAGACCTGAAAAAAGCTATCCAGAAATAGTATTTTTAATAATTATAGATATCCAAATAATGCTTAATATAAAATATATTGTTTATCGCTTAATATGTTTGCTTGTAAAATTATCAATAA
>JAIQZO010000059.1 GCA_021777055.1 Candidatus Anammoxibacter sp.
TAATTATTACCTGCTTTCCATATCTCCATATATCTTTAGAAGATGATTGAATCACATCTGATTGAAACCGTTAATTCGAATCTTGCATCTTTCATTTCTATAATTGAATCCCTAGCAAAATAAATTTTGCACTCCGATTAACCTAACCAAAGCTGTTAAAAACTTCTTTCTAGAAAAGAAGTTTTTAACGGGTAATACTATAAAGCAGCAAAGCCGCAACCAGAATACTAGATGCTTGATACTGGATACTAGATGCTTGATAATTTATTCCGCCGCTTTAGAGTGTTATATCTTAAATCGAATTCGCCTCTTTCTCATGTGGCATCTTGACAAAGAAACTAGAAATCTAACTATTTTCAAGCATCAAGTATCCAGTATCTAGTATCAAGTAACTATACCGTTACAAATAACTTAATAATGCACGGTAAAAATTTCTTTCTAGAAAAACAAGTTTTTTCAGGGTAATACTATAAATTAGTAAATAGAATTGAGAATCATAGTATAGATTCTTGCAACTTTATTATGTTAATAATTGTAAAGTTCGTATGCACTTTTTGGATCATATTCTCTCATGTTCTGGTTTCTGTTTACTAATTTATGTATTTCATAAATTACAATATATTAAAAAAAGAAGTTTTTATAAAGTAATATTATTCATTGTTGTTCAGTTAGGTATTTGCTTGTCAGATATAGGCGTTAACATTCAGTGCCTAAAATGAGCTAAAGTTATAGAATTGTTTTTATTATTAATAAGAACAACACTATAAGTGTTAGTCACTTTAGGTAATTTAGTCATTTTAGGCAATTCTCGGTACTATGATGTTAAAAAATATCCGATGTTAAAAAATGTCTATAAATATGGAACATTATTGCACTGCAAAAGGCAAACCGGACAATGCTGAACATTATTAAAAGATAATATTCGGGTAATCTTAGTGATAACTTTACCCATTTATAATAAAATCACTATTAATTAAGAATTGTCCCTTACTCCAAGTTGTTACGACATATCCGCAAATTGCTTACGTTTTGGCATATCTATCTCTTTTATACATTCTTTTTTATAATGAATAACATAGTAAAAACAAACACAAATCTCTATGCTTTATTCTGCATTCTGCATATTGGTTGCGGCTTTGCCGCTTTATGATAATTTTTGGTATATCATTTTTTGAAAATTTCTTGATCTTTACTATTTAGAATTATACGATTTTTCTGTTTTTAGAAAGTAACTTCTTGTCATGTCTATAAGTTTCCATGAAAATCCCAACCTTGATTATCATTATTGGATTAATATTTAATATATCCATAAAAGGCTCTTTATTGGCGGAAGAAGATATAGTTGATAACAATAGTATTGATAAAATTCTTAATGAATTGAAGCGAGGTATTTTTTTTGGAGAAGCTGGTATTTATTATGAGCTTTTAGACTATAGCAATAATAGTTTTATTGAAGATGATGAAATTGTAAAGCAAAGGGATAGCGATTTAGTAGTACCTTATCTTAAGCTTGATTACGTAACCCCAAAGTTTTATGGATTTAGTATTGGAGTTGGGTTTACAGGATATATGAACTTTGGTAAGAAACTAGATATTAGTAATGATACAGAAGGTGAGAATATCAATGATGATCAGGATCGGGACCATTTTGTGTTCCATCAACTTTTTCTTAGATATGAGATATCTCAGACAACTATTAATATTGGTCGTCATCAATTTGACGAATCTGTTTTTTTATCTGAATATTATAAAGCGCTTAGCATAACTTCTAATGAAATAAACAACTTGTCTCTTTTCTTTACGATAGTAGAGGAAGTTGCAGAGGCAGATACCGGTGTCCTTATAGAATATCAGAATATTAACAGGGGCACAAAATCTATTGATGATTATCTATTTGTTGGTGAAGCGACCGTGAATCTGATGTCAGATAATAACTCAATTACATTTTACTATTATCACAAGGGGAACCATTATGATCTTTACGGAGCGCACCTTGAGCTCTTTCATGATACAGAAATAGTAAGTTTTGGGCTGAATGCTGATATCTATGCTACAAGCGAGGATAACAAGAATGGTATGAGAGATGATAATGAAAGGGTGAGAAATAGTGATATCTACCATATTAATCCGTTGATTGAATTTGGAGATTTTGCAATCTCTACCGGATATATTGAGGCTGATCATGATGTTGGCGCTCGTGAAGGAGGCTTATTAGATGATTATTTCAACCCTTTTAATGAAGGTGATAAAGTATATGATTCGGATGCAAAAACCTGGTATAGTAAACTTTCCTATGAATCAGATAGCTTTGATCTTGAACTTGTGTTTGGTAGTACGGATTATCGAGATGGCACACAAACACTTTCCGAGGAAGAATTTAATATTAATACTTGTATAAAGTTTCTAGATAATTTTAAGCTTGAAACTGAATTTTCAATCATTGACAGTGAAGGTCTTGAAGGAAACTTTAGAATATTTGAAACAGCACTTACTTATGAGTTTTAATCCTGTATACCGTTCTCATTCCAAACATTATCAAATGATAATCTCTTGATAACTTTTTGATAATCTTTTTTTGGTATTATTTAATAAAAACTTCTTTCTTAAAGAGTTTTGTAGTTTTTATGGAAGACAGAATACAGGAGTCAGAATACATAGAAAACATAATTCAGGAAGTGAATACAAAGCTTCATTCTGAATTCTGTATCATTTACGCTGTATTCTTTAATTTAAAACGATGATTTAAATTATGCGATTATTACTGGTTGAAGACGATACAAAAATTGCGCTTTTCATTAAAAAAGGGCTAAGGGAAGAGGGCTTTGCTGTTGACCACGCAAAAGACGGCGATGAAGGTTTGCATTTTGCTTTAACCGAGCCATATGATTTAGCTATCGTAGACTTAATGTTACCCGGAGTAGATGGATTAACATTAATAAAGGAAATACGGAGAAATAATATAAACATACCTGTTCTTATTTTAAGTGCTAAACGTTCAGTAGATGAACGTGTTACTGGACTGAAAACAGGGGGGGACGATTATTTAACGAAGCCATTTGCATTTTCAGAACTTCTGGCAAGGGTTCAGGCTTTAATAAGGAGGTCTAGCCGTGTTACTGATCCTTCTAGCCTTAAGTATGCAGATCTGACAATGAATCTGCACACCCGAAAAGTCCACAGAACTGGTAAAGAGATAGACCTCCAACCCCTTGAGTTTTCTCTGCTCGAATATTTAATGCGCAACGCAGATAGAATTGTCACAAAAACAATGATAATGGAACATGTATGGGATTACAATTTCTGTCCTCAAACAAATGTCGTAGAGGCACGGATATGCTATTTGCGGGAAAAAGTTGATAAAAATTTTGACAAAAAACTAATCCACACAATTCGAGGAGTCGGTTATGCCCTTAAAGAAGATAAGGAATCTTAAGAATACATTAGCCTTTCGTCTGACATTTCTGTATGCCGGAATATTTTTTCTGTCAGCACTTCTTATATTTTCGTTTTGCTATTATAAGATTTATACCGTGACAATGGATAATTTAGATGAGGAGCTTATTGATGAGATAGAGAAGTATTCATCTATAATGAGTGAAGACGGGATAGAAGGGGTTAAGGAAGAGATATTCGAAGAAGGGGAAGAGGAAGATCCTGAAGAAGAATTCTACAGTCTTTTGACGGTAAATGGGGATGTCCTGATATCCACAGACCTCTCATCCTGGGGAGATATAGATGTAGACGATAGTTTGGCAAAATTGCAAGATGGAGACATTGACCATATACTTCATACCCTAACCATTCCTGAAAACGATTATAAAGCACGGATGGTTATGGCATTTATTGGTCCTGGGGTCGTACTGCAAATCGGTGAGACACTTGAGGACGCAGAGATCTACCTTCAGATTTTTCGTATTTGGTTTCTAATTCTATTATTTATAGCAATGATTTTCTCTTCTATAATTGGGTTGTTTATGGCAAAACGGGCATTGCTTGATATGGAGGACGTTACGAATACTGCACTTGAAATATCAAAGGGTGTTTACGACAAGAGAGTACAAGTAAAAGACAGGTTTGAGGAGATTAAGAGACTTGGTGGAACTTTCAATAACATGCTGGACCGCATACAAAACCTTTTAAAGTCTATGAGGGAGGTAAACGACAATATTGCACATGATCTCAGAAGCCCTCTTACCAGGATACGTGGTGCGGCAGAGATGAGTTTGATGAGCGAAAGATCTCCTGATGAGTATAAAAATACAGCTATCAGTACAATTGAAGAGTGCGATCGCTTGATTGAAATGGTTAATACCATGCTGGAAATAACAGAAATTGAGTCAGGAATCAGTGCGCCACAGACCGACGAGCTCGACGTTGCAAAGTTGATAAGAGATGCTTGTGAACTTTTCCGCCCAATCGCGATGGAAAAGAAAATCACCATTATGGAAGACCTTCCAGTAAAGCTGATTTTCCGCGGCGATAAAAGAAAATTACAGAGGATAATAAGCAATCTTCTAGATAATGCGATAAAATATACATCAGAAAGTGGTACAATCTCCATTTCTGTTAAAGCTAAAGGGAAGGAAATAGATATAATCTTTGAGGATACTGGTGCAGGAATTTCAGAGGTTGAGGTTCCCCGCATCTTTGAACGTTTTTACCAGTGCGACCGAAGTAGGTCAAAAGGTGGAGTGGGCTTGGGGTTAAGCCTGGTTAAAGCTTTTACTGAAGCTATGAACGGATCAATAAGTGTCATAAGCACTGTAAATAAAGGCAGCAGATTTGCAGTTACGTTTCCTCAATAGCCATATTTTAATATCAATGTTTATATACGGTTGGTTAAAGTCTTTGCTTTGAACTAAATCTGACTTTAACCTAACTATGTTGCGAGTAAAAGAGATTTATGTTTTCTGCCAATTTCTTTTATAACACTACCCGAGGCAGTTGCTTAAACAGGTCCATTAACATCTCCCCGTACAATCCTCTTCAGATACTCTTTTTCTATCCAAGGTAGTTGCTTAAATAGGTCAATTAACACCTCTCCATACAATCATCTTCAGAAACTCTTCTTCTATTATTCAGGTTTTCTTTAATCCGATTTACCCATATATTACGTGAGCATAAATGTCTTGCTTATGCTGCAGTTGAGTATATGTTCAGCGTATATCACATACCCCGTCTACCTACGCAGCCATCCCTCTTTCTAGAGGGGATTAAATAGAATACATCTTAAAATTAAAAAGTCCCCTCTAGTAAGAGGGAATTTAGGGGTGTGTTACATGACTTCGCTGAATAGATGCGCTGTTGGGTATATATGGAAACATTACTTAAAGATAATACTCACATAATCTCCTGATAAATATGAGCGCGTATAATTATTATCAGGAAAGGAGGTGATGAGTATAAATTTTATTTTGCAATCAAAATTTTTTTAGAAAAGAGTTTAGTTACAAAGTTAACAATAGATAAAACTTTAACAAATATTAATGGAGAATTTTAAAATGATTATAGAGAAATTAAAGGAAAAAATATTAACTTATTCAAGCATTCTTAAAAAACCTTATTTTATGCAATCTTTTTTCTGCCTAACTGTTTTTTCTTCCAGCATTTGTGCATTCGCTGCTAATGAATGTTCAAAAACATCTACAGCTGCACTACGTGCCTGCCGTAATGAAGCAAGGGATGACTATAATATTGCCGTTGGTAATTGTCTGAACCTTCCTTCATTTGATGAACAAGAGGCTTGCAAGGATGAAGTTTTAGAAACATTCAAGGAATTCATGGATGAGTGCAAGGCACAATTTGATGCTCGAGAAGAAGTGTGCGAAGATCTTGGCCAGGATCCATATCATCCAGATGTAAATCCAGATGATTTCCCGTTTACAGATGGAATTATTCCTAACCCAAATCCATTTTTTCCACTTATTCCTGGTACAACCTTTGTGTATGAAGGTGGAGGGGAAACCATCACAGTGACAGTGACTGATGAACTCAAAGAAATTATCGGTGTAAACTGTATCGCTGTGCGAGATGTGGTAGAAGAGGATGGAGAAGCAGTTGAAGATACAATTGATTGGTATGCTCAGGATGTTGATGGAAATGTTTGGTATTTTGGAGAAATTTCAAAGAATTTTGAAGATGGGGAACTAAATAATCTTGATGGTTCATGGATATCCGGTGTTGAAGGTGCTAAACCCGGTATTATTATGAAGGCAAATCCTGAGGTTGGTAATGTTTACCGACAGGAATTCTTTCTCGGTGATGCCGAAGATATGGCAAGAATTGTTGACCTAAACGGTTCAGAGACAGTACCTGCCGCGGATTGTTCCGGAGATTGCCTTGTTACTGAGGAGTTTACACCTGTGGAACCGGGCTTTTTAGAAAACAAATACTACGCTTCGGGCATAGGTTTTATTCTTGAGGTAAATCCAGAGACAGGTGAACGACTGGAATTAATTGAAATCATTTCACCGTAAATGTATTTGGATAAAATATTTGTTCTGCGGTAATTGTTCCGCATATTTTATTCATAGGTTCTACGTTCAGGGGTTAAAGGGTTCAAAGGTTTATAGAAATGAGGTTTACCATATAGTGAGCAGATTGAATCGTTGATTGGTAAATTCCCAGGAGCCAGTTCGTTGTTTTCATGAAATATTTGCTACTTTACAATAAAGGTCAACAAAAAAGCGTTCGCTGAACCCTGAACCCTGAACGCTTTAGCCGTAAAACCACTGTCTTCTGGTGCTATGTGACATTTGAGTTGAATAAACTTACTTGTGAGATAATAAATAAAACAACAATAAATGGAGAACTGTAAAATGATTATTAGAAAATTAATAGAAAAAGTTCATGTTTGTTTGAACATGGGCAAGTGTTTGTCTATGATCCGCATTCTTTTTTGCATTTCGTTACTTGCGACAGGTTTCAAAGCGTTTGCGGACAATGAATACCCTCTATCTTCAGATGTTGAAATACTCTCTATGGTGCCCATCGCAGATGCGCGACTTAAGATTGAGTCTAATGCCACTGATTTCGACGCAGGTATACAAGTGTTTATAGATGCAGATTCTTGGAGGTTAATGGAGATATTTGACCCAAACGGAAAGAGAATCTTTCGAAGTATGATGAAAGGTAGATTTGCTAGACAGGGTGGAACTGAATTGTTCCTGGAAAGTGCTGAGCCGGATTTTAGTGAACTACCGTTTGAAGAGTTTCTTAATCGGTTCCCGGAAGGAACATATAGATTTAGAGGAATTGGCCTTGAAGGAGATATATTTGATGGCAGTGCGACTTTGACTCATGACGTTCCGGATGGCCCGGTATTGGTATCACCGCTTGAGGGGGGACCATTGCAGGATCCAAATAATACAGTTGTTGAGTGGGAACATGTTCTACCGCCCAATGATAGCCCGATAATTGCTTACCAGGTATTAGTTGTCCAAACGGATTCTCCTTTTCCTGCTTTACCAAAGATTACGTTAGACGTTATGATGCCGGCTACTGCTACAAGCATGGAGGTCCCAGAGGGTTTCCTAATTCCTGATACTGAATACGAATGGGAAGTACTTGCTATTGAAGAGAGTGGGAACCAGACACTCTCTTCGTCATTTTTTACAACATTACCCTGAAACAAATTCTACTCAGGCAATACTGTCAGCACAAGCCGGAAAAGAGCGGCTTGTGCTGACTTTTTATTGTTAACTTGACAGAATTGGAATTATTTATTTTGATTCGTCATCCAGTAAATAGTTTCAAATTATTATTAATGTTTCAAGATGTACTGTATCTCCCAAATCATTTATCATTAGCTTTTTTTTTGAATATCGAACAGCAGAGCAAGGAAGTGCAGAATAATGAAGGATTAAAACTTCTTAATTCTGCGGTTCCTTGTTCTATATTCTGCGGTTCAAGAAGATAAGAGTCAACTACTTTTAGGGTGCATTTTATGCACCGAAATGATAACGATTATTCTGACTCCTGTTTCCTGAATTCGGTATTCCATATTCCATAAAAACTATAATACCCTAATCATCCCTTTCCGGATGTGATACCCGAAACCACATGTACTCGTCTTTACTTTCTCAAACTCGTCCGAAGTATATACTATAATATCCACCGGTATACCAAGTTCAAATAATTCCTGGAAATCCAGAGGCCTTTCAATAAATGGTCTGGATGATTCCGTGATGATCAATACATCAATGTCAGACCATGGATTTGCATTCCCTATGGCCACTGAACCAAAAAGATAACACGCTTCAATCCCTCGGTGAATTAACTTATTCCTGATGAAATCTATTATCTCATCAATCGAAAAATCCGCAACACTAACTGGCGGACGGCTTTTAATGAGTATTTCGTTATTATCTGTCGGATTATTCATCAAGCTTTTCTATCCTCTGGGATATAGTTTCAAATATCTCCTGCGCAGCTTTTAATGCCCTTTCAGCCTGATCCTTTGTGATTATTTCGAACGGCGCCCCTGCCGGAAAAGAGTCGGGATACCTGCTTGATATGTAATAGATATCTAACTCTTTTGCATTGTTTTCCAGTACACCATTCTCTTTTAACATCTTAATAATCTGGTGCAGAGAATGAGTTTTAACGATATCAAAACCCTTCCTGAAACAAAATGCCTTTAAAGCCTTTTCCCCAGCTTGTTGTGCGATAAAGCATGTTTGCGAAAAGAAGCCGCCTTCAAATGAATATACAGCCCATTCAATATCATTCTTTGCTTGATTAAGCCAATCTTTATAACGGTTCATATTAATATTTGTTCAACAATCATTCTTGGTGCTTATAATATTTAAGACGCTTGTACAAATGTAATAATATCATCTTAACTATCAAAAAGTATCATTTTTTCGGTAAAATAACAATAAATATCTGTATCTTCAAACTGTTTTTACAAGACATTATTATGTTATGTGTAAAATGAAAAGTCCCGTATGGGACGATAGACGTTAGCCCATAGCGTAAGCTATGGGAAATAATTGCCATTAAATATAAGCCCCTGATAGGAGCGACAGAAAAAGAGGGTAAACGGATGTCTCATACATATTCTTTACTTATTAACGCATATTGTCTTTTCATCTAAGTGAAGAATTATTGGTGGGTTTTGCTATTGCTCTACTCATCCTACATTATTTGCCAGATAGTAGATGAGTGGATAAAAATATATAAACAAGACGGTTTCACACTGCCAAACCCAACAAACAGAAAACTTTCAGGGAAATTTCAGTTAAGGCTAGGAAGTGAGCTAAACAAGGTTCTTTCCCTTAAAGCTATGCAGGCAGGAGATAGCTTAAACAATTTTTGCGTAAAAATGTTAAAGCAATCCTTGGCTCCTCATGAACACCATAAGAGATAACAACACCTTTTGCAAGTCATCAAGAAATCACGGTTTACATGAAAGACAAGCAATACAACCAATCTTTATAGCTTGTTCCAAAGACGAATATTTTGTTACACCGTCACTGGCAAGCATGTTTACTAGTATGGAGTTAACCTTGACCGTCTCTTCTTTTACGGCCTTTGGTGTTTCTTCATCTAACTGTTTTTCTAGATTATTTATCCTATTCTTTAGTAAAACAATTTTTGGGTGATCATCAAGGTACTTTATACGTAAACTCGTAATTTGGTTTTCTAACTCAATTATCCGACTATTTAACGCATTATTATTTGAAGTAGGTGTTCTATTTTTTTCACTATTTGTATATCTGATTTTCATCTCCTCAAATAAGCTCTTGCAAGTGGGGCGGTGAACAAGCCGAGTGTGTTTGATTGCATAAACAGGAACACTCCAATGTTTCACACTCTTTTGTTTTCCTTTATCGTCTTTTAGATGTGATGCTGGTAGATTGTTATTTGAATGGTATGCAACATAACTTATCTCTTCAGAGAAGCCGCTTTCCTTACCACTGTTATTGTAAGCAGTTATTGCAATGAAATAGGTATTACCCTCAATAAGGTCTGTAATTGTGTAACTTGTCTGATTCCCTGCGTCGATTACAGAGTTATACTCCTTGCTGGAATCTCCATAGTATATTTTATAACCCTCTGTTCCATCTCCACTATTTTGGCTCCAGGATAATGTAAGCTGCGCAGAATAACAATTTACGGTGCAAATAAACAATACAATGACTACAAGGGAAACGAAACTATAGCAGAAAGAAACGTTTTCTTTTAATATCGTAAATATTTTCATAGGTGAATATGCTGAATACGGAAGTCTAAAATAAATAAATGATTTCGCTGAACGAAAGTCAATCAATTTAAGACTTTCTTCGTTTTACTCGATCTGGGCTAAATTCTGATTATTCAGCATTTAGTCCATAGTCAACATCTTAAATTGGTTGAGAAGTTATCTAATTTTTTCTACATTCTGCAAACAAGTTAACACCTTCCGGTTCGAAGCTGATATTAGAGCAAGTGCTTTGAAATTTCGACTTCTTGAATAAGCTGTCCATATCATTAGCGGTGCGATGAGTAAGTCGCCACGCCAGAACATGGTCCATATATGCCTTTAAACTGTTTTTTGGGTGAAAATTTCCCAGTACTACCCTACCGTTTGGTGCAAGAGTATCGTAGATGAAATCAAGAAGTTTGATTGCAATTTTATCGTTTAGATAGTCAAGTAGTCCCATGCTGTATACCAGATCCTGGTTTACCAAATCAATTTTCTTTCGTCCAAGTATGAGATATAAAATATTCTCGTTTATTAGATTTGTATGCTCTTTTAGGTTTGTGTCTTTTAGCTTTTTCTCAACAGATGTCAGGGCTTCTTGGTCAAAATCAATCAGCGTTGATTCAAGGAGGTTTTTATTTTGTAAGGTTGAGAATGCGTCAAATACTTCACTTGCTGGTCCTGAAGCGATGCTGGCAACACGTGTTTTTTCTTCGTTTTTATTGTTAACTGTCTTAATTATCTCTTCTGCGACAAACTTTCTACGGTTGCGAACGGCCTTTCCCGCGGGTTCATTAATGATGCAGGCGTCAATAACTGGCCCCAGACGGCCGTGGCCTTCTGGTTTATTTCTGTAGAGTCGTTCAATTGTTATATAATCGCCGGAGTATCCTCTTGGTTTGGAATAAAATCGCTCTGCGGTCTTTGTTAGTAGTACCAATGGAAGAAGTTCACTCTGTACCTTACCTCCTAATTCGTATTTTAAAGGTTCGGGAAGTGTACTGGATTCATTGAGAAAATAGTTCATGTGCATTGTCAATAAATGATGTTTTTTTTGAACCTCTTCCATATCTTCATTTGTGATCTGGTTATTGTTCCGTAATGCGCGTTTGTCAGCTTCTGTGGCGGTTTGTTTAAATGTACCTATCTCCTCTTTTAACAAACTCCACTCTTTTATTTCAATGCCTGGCCCAATATTAGTGTCAAAACTCATTGATTTCATCAGATTCTGTGAAGTCGCTCGTAAACGTCCGGCGGTAATTTCACAAAGTGCTTTATATAGTCTGAATCCAAACCCCTGATCATCTTTCATGCGTTTTTTTATAAGCTTACGTGGTATCGAGTAAACAGACGAGGCTTCTATTGCAATAACAGAGGCGGAGGTTGTTCTATTATCAATAAATGAGAGCTCGCCTATTATCTTACCAGGTCCTAACAACGCTATTGGGTTTGTTGAATAAAGGGTTATGTTTACACTAAAAAGACCTTTAAGTACGAAATATAAATAATCGATTTCTGTGTTCTCATGAACTAATACCATTTTTGCCGGAAGATGAAGCTCTTCTCCGAATGACATTATCCAGTCAATATCTTCATCTGGCAATTTGCTCAATAGTTCAGACCATTGTTGTTCCATATAAAATTACCTTTTTTTTAATGTGTATTTCATTTTTATAGTAAAAATTACCGCTTGTTTTTATGGGCCGGCAGGTTCTTGTCAACGTAAATATGATGTTAGGTTCTGTAGTGTGAAATTGGCTAAATACTGGTCCACCATCGCGTTCTATATGCTGTCTCCTGTTTGTAAAACATGAAATTTCGTGATATATTTCTAATATGGGGAGTATCTTCCATTATGATTATTGAAACAGGTTTGTAAATATCAGATAAGGAATGAGCAGGTAATAAATTGCATATGTAATACTCATCTTCTTATTATCTTTTCCCCATTTTCAATTGCCAAATCCTATGCGAAGCTAAGGCCGTGTAGGCGGTTTGGTTCAATCAGCTTGAATAGATCTAACGTAAATCATAGAGTTACATATACAATTTGTTACCTGCTTATTCCCAAATATAAATATCGGCCATTATTTAAATAATTGACATAAAAAAGGAGGAGGGAGACATGGCTATTATTACTATCTCACGGCAATTAGGTAGTTTAGGTACTGAAATTGCCAAGGGGTTACAAAAAGAGTTAAAGTTTAATCTTTTCGATAAAGAATCGCTGGAAGAAGGGCTTGTTTCCAAATATGGCATGCCAGAGGATAAGGTGCGACATTATGATGAGCGAAAACCTGCTTTTTGGGATATGTTTTCAACGGACAAGGAGAGATATCTGTCTTTCATGAAAACGATGATGTATGGGGTCGCTCGACAGGGCCATTGTATCATTATGGGTAGAGGTGGACAGGTCTTGTTCCGTAATATTCCTGGCTCATTACATGTAAGGGTAATTGCACCTATTGAGTGTCGTATTAATAGGGTAAAAAAGAGTTATAACGATAATGAGCATGTTGCTAAGTTGATTATTCAAAATAGTGATCATGACAGGGCAGGGTTTCATAAATTCTTTTTTAATGTTGATAATGATGATCCAGGCTTGTACGATTTAACTATAAATACAAGGAAACTTGAAACCAAGACGGCTCTTGATTTAATTAAATCTACGGTTATTTCTTCTGGTATTATGGATCTTCTGCCTGAAGAATCAACGGAATTAGAGGATATGAGCCTAAGCCAGGATGTTTATAGGAACATCGTATATACAGAAAACATTCCGGTGTGTTATTTAAAGGTTACAGTGAGCAACGGAGTTGTCACATTAAATGGTGGAGCCCATACGGTTGAAGATACAAAACTGTGCGGAGTTTTGGTGGCTCGTATGGACGGGGTTAAAGACGTTGTTAATGAATTACAGCATATTCCCGCTGCTTACAACAAGTTTTAAAGTCCTATAAGTAAGTGTGAATATGGTGCCGTTGGTTGACTGCGATGTTTAATTTATAGTGTTAATTTGTTATGGGAGTTCTATACCTTGAAAAATGCATTTCTTTATGGTTCATTGAAAATTGCCACAGTTATGAAGATTCCTATAAAGATCCATTTTTCGTGGCTGATTGTTTTCGGGTTGTTAACATGGTCTTTGTCCAGTTACTATTTTCCCGAGGCAGCACCTGGCCTTTCTGATGCCTCTTATTGGTTTATAGGTAGTATTGCAGCCATCATGCTATTTGTGTCCGTTGCTTTACATGAACTGGGCCATTCTTATGTTGCTCGTCGCTACGGCATCTCTATAACCAGCATTACTCTGTTTATTTTTGGTGGCGTTGCAAATATGAAAGGGGAACCTCCCACTCCAAGGTCAGAGTTCAGGATGGCAATTGCAGGTCCCATTACGAATTTTATTCTCTCAATACTCTTTTTCTTTCTCTATAGTGAACCTTTTAGCCCTGGAGTGAAAGCTCTATGTTTGTATCTTTCAAAGATTAATTTGATCCTGGGTGTGTTTAACCTGGTTCCGGGGTTTCCTATGGACGGTGGCCGGATATTGAGGTCCATCCTGTGGAGGACGCGAAACGATTACTTTTCTGCTACCCGTAAGGCATCATTGATTGGTCAGAGAACAGCACTGTTTTTTATCTTTTTCGGGATGTTTTCTATTTTTGTAGGGTCTCCCGGAGGGTTATGGCTCATGATAATAGGGTGGTTTCTCTATTTCAGCGCCCAGGGCAGCTATCATCACACAAGCCTCCAGGAAAATCTTTCCGGGATAAAGGTTAGAGACGTTATGGCTCATGAGATAGTATCTGTGGCACCGACGATGACAATTGACGAGGTGGTAAACGAATATTTTCTTAAGTATGCTTATGGTGGTTTTCCAGTTTATGAAAATGATCAATTCCTGGGAACAGTTACTTTAAAAGAGGTTAAGCATATATATAGAAAAGAGTGGAAGGATGTTAAAATATCAGAAATCTTTATTCCCCATAGTAGTAAATGGGAAGTGTTTCCGGAAATGGATGTAATGAAGGCTTTAGAGGTGATGGTCACTCAAAATAGAGGACGCCTTATGGTTGTGCAAGATGGGAAGGTTATAGGTATGGTGACCAGAAACGGTATCTCCAGGTATATGCAGATTATGGAGAAATAAGTGTCTAAAAGATAAATGCCTAAAGTGCCTAAAGTGCCTAAAGTGCCTAAAGTGCCTAAAGTGCCTAAAGTGCCTAAAGTGCCTAAAGCTATTTATTATTTCCAATAGATGTAAAGATTGCGAGCAATTTTTGCATTTTTCATATTAATGCAGAAGCTGTTTTGCAAACTTTTCTAGCTATATTTTTCTTAACGCGACTTGTTATAAGCCTATTAGGTACTTAACGTTTTAAGCGTTCTTAGTCACTTTAGGAATTCTCACCGCTTTTAAATTTAGGCATTTTAGGCATTTTAGGCATTTTAGGCATTTTAGGCATTTTAGGCACTTATTGTTTACTCCTCTATGGCGAAATCAGAGAATTCTGTGAAATTGTCCCTTATTATTGAGGATAATAGCCAGAACTCCAGTTTATAGAGGAACTGCTGATGTTCATCGGGCACGCTCTCTGTTTCACCCATTTCTGAGTTGGTAAGGGAGGTGGAACAAGCCATTACAGTTATTGTTCCATTGCCATGCTTTTTCTTTGCAACCACTTGTTGGTTATCATTTGTAAATAACAGCCCTTCTCCCCCGGAAATTGGGGCAAATGCTTTCAGTGTACCCACTTTTCCGGTCAGATCGACGATATCAACATTTTCTTGATACTTTTTATTATCAATGGTTAATCCATACGGTTCTAAAATCTGTCTGGCAGTTGAGTTTATCCCTTTGGGATAATCTATTAGCAGAAGTTTTCCTCCATTTGTAACGTATTGGTCTATCTTTTTTAGCTCTTTCTCTGAAAAATGTTTTTGAGGATTTGTCATTATTATCACATCAAAATCATCCGGTTGCTCGTCTAATGAGAACAGGGTTGGCATATAACCTAGCCTTTGACTCCATACGTAGAAGGTTTGATAATCTATGGACGGATTATGCAGAAGTTGTACTGAAGGTATACGGAAAGTACAGTACTTTTCTTCAAATCCAATCTTTATCATCGGTGTGTGTGGTGATGGGGGCTTATAGTGTTTTGATGATAAAATATCACAGAATATAGAGCTCAATGCTACGCCAAATAGTCCCGTAAGAAGTAGTACTCTTGTTGCATCTTTTGAACCTGATAGCCCATGTTTGCGGGCAATGATCTTAATAAACATGTAAATTATAAATGATAATGAGATAGCAATTATTATGAGAGATACTGCCTTTACGAAAAAGTTGTACCGGTTAGTTCTATTAAGCCAATTTATAGAACCTAATGCATACTCAGGTTTTCCGGGAATATGCATATAGAAGTTTGAAAAACAGGTGCTGTCAGCAAATGCCAGGACTCTCCCCTTACCATATTTTAGTCCGGATGATTGTAAGAATAGTCCGAATGTGTAGTTTGTTACAGTATTTTTTTCAGGGAAATATCCACCTCTGGAGTAGTCCATGTACAAGGTCTTTAGGTTAGATGAGATCATCGTGTCTTCCGCAAAGAACGGGGCATACATGGAACTTGAGGTAGCATAAAGGAAGTAAGGCATATTCGCCACTGATGCATGTGTAAATAGCCTGTTTTTTCGGTGAAAATGGAGATCTGATGTTTCTAGATTGTATGTGGCGTCATATCCGAAACTAAACCCGAACCTTTTTGATAGGGGGTTCAGGTTTATTGTTGTACCGAATACATTTGTGTGGTCACCGATTAAAAAGAGCCCTCCACCGTCTTTAACAAACTGTTCAATTATATCCATCTCTTCTCTTTTAAACGGTGTTGTTGGTGTCTTGATTATAAGCACATCATAGTTTTTCAGTTTGTTAGAATCAATAGATTCCTTTAACCTGTCAACGGTGTAAAAATGATTCAGATAATTGGCAAAACAGTAGTAGTTATATACCGATTGTACTCCATACCACTTTGTATCAAACTTCTTGTCTGTCCATTCCCAATTACTGTAAAATTCATCTATTAATATCCTTCCCTTTTTTTCGGTTCCAGGGTCTTGAAACCGGAAGCAGCAAATTAACGAGAATGCGAAAAGAAACATGGCTATGCCAATAAAAAGATGCTTATACGATGCTAATGCATTTGTATTGGCTTCCGGCAGGTTGCTATCGTTGCATCTATCGCTTTCTTTATCTCCCATTGGTAAGAACCGCCATAAAATAAATGGCAAAGGGAGGAACGATAATGAAACTATGATAGGGTACCAAAAGAGTTCAGCTTTATTTATTTCAAGAAATACTATACAGAGGAAGATATATCTGATGGTAACAAACAATATTGTCACAGAAAAGAGAGTGGCTACTTTTCTCCAAAATCCTGTCAGGAAAAGATGACCAAGTTTAGAAAACAGGAATACCAGACACCCTATTGTAAATGTAATAAAGACAAATAGTCCTAGTTTCTCCCACGATGTTACCAGTTCCAGCGTACCTTGTGTTGTTTGGGCGAAAATAGTATTCTGGCTGTAGGAGCATGGGACTCCCACTCCTTTTAGTATCCAATAAAAGAATGGGCTGAACAGATTTATTTCGTGATATCTGGCCGCAAATTTGAAATATGGAACAACAGATGCGGTTTGAAATGCAAGTATAATAGCTGTTATGAATATCCCTTCAATCGCAGGTTTTATGACGTTCCACTTAATCGTGTAAATTAATATGATAGCTGCGGCAAGAACATATAAGGGCAAATTATATGGAAAGTGAAAAGCAAAAATACCTGTGACAACTGGTATCAGAAAATATTTTGTTAGCGGATGGGGATGGCTTGACAGGCATGTTTGCCATTCTGGCAATATTCTGCGGTTGCTTTTTGAACCCTCGTGACAGGATATTGATGATTTGCAATAACATCCAATAATATTTAAGACCAGACCTATCCCTAATATGAAAGGCCAAAACTCTCTATTTTGCTCTGAATAGATGGGGAAAATAAACAAATGTAAAGCTGAAAGAAAGAAAATGCCAAGCCAAAACAATAACATTAGATGTTATAACTCCTATAAATATTTATGAGTTTAAATTCAGTATTGCAGTTATATTGCCTGTTATTTAATTATCAAGTCCCTGAGTAAGAAAATATTTGGTACTGAGAATTTCTTCGAACCTTCAAGGTTTTCATTGAGAAGGAAATATGAATCACCGATTACTGTTACAGATCCACTGCCGTACTCTTTGGTGACGATTGCAGGGAAATCCAGAGGTGAACAGATAACATTAGTGTCTTTGGCATTCTCAAATAGAACGGGCCAGGCTTCATGAAACTGAATCTTCGTCTTCTTATACTCAAAATCACACCACCCTAGAGGAGTGCTGCTGATGTTTAAACCAAACCGTTTAAGAAGAGGGCGCGAGGCTTCCATCTCTTCAAAACCTACTGAGATGAGTACTCTTCCTCCGGATTTTACAAAATCGGTTAATATATCTACTTCTTTAGTTGTATAAGGTTGTGTTGGTGCAATAATGACCACTAACTTTGCCTTTAATATCTTTTCTCTATCAAATTCCCTCAGAAGCACAGGAAAGAATCCGTTGCGTAGTAAATTGTTTCTGAGTCCACCAATAGAGTCATCCTCCCAACTCATTAAATCGAAACGTCCCTTATGATAGTAATCTATATAGGCAACATTAAGCTTATCATAGGGCATATTGTCTTCTTTTTTGTAACCACTGTAATAATTAGATGCTAAGATCCCACTTATGGTGACAAAAATTAGCACTATAGGCAATAATATATTAGGCTCCTTTATCAATGTGATGACAGACCCGAAAATGAATAATAACGTAATCACTATAATTAGTATGCGTGTGAATACAACACTACAATCCTGGTGACTATCTGCAAGGAACTTAAATGTGTTAAATACAAAAGGGTGAGTTATCATAAAAGTTGTGTTATGGAATGAGGAAGTATCGCCGCAAACCATCACCTTTCCTTTGCCATATGTCGAATATGCCGCCAGCACCTGATCATTTAGTGGTTCGTAATAATCAAACTTGCGGTTACCAAGGTATGCGTTTTTCTTATTGTTTTTATAGCCCCAATCGGAATAGCAATACTTACCTACTACAATCGGTACCGCCGGTGGGGCGCATTCTACTGAAGCTCCAACCCACCATGATCTTCCTGCTTCTAAGGAGAAGTCTCTTATTATAGGATGGGCCCTCTCTTCCATAAGAAAGTCCCATGTGTATCTTGATGGCATTGCTGAGTCAAATTTGAATTTAATATTTACTATATCCAGCACTTTGTTGGAGTTTACCATAAGACCAGCAAGATTTGTGTGGTCACCTAGGATTAGTAAACTACCGCCGCTTCTGACAAAGTCCCATACTATAAGTAACTCTTTCTGGTTTAAATCAGCACTAAGGTTAATCATTACCAGAACATCAGAATCCTTCAGGTTTGGGGTGGTTATTTCATCAATCATTTTGGACTGAAATCCCATCACATTTAGATGCTTCGGCATAAGTCCAAACATTCCGCCACTACGTTGACCGTACGTTCCGAAACGTGGCTGTTCCCAGTCAAGTGATCCTTTACTGTAAAAAGTAACGGTTTTATCTTCAACTGATTCATGGTTAAAATAAGGGGCAAAAAACATACCCATAAGGATTATAAAAGTAGCGGTGCATGGAATAAGATATTTTAACTGGTACCTTACTGGAAAAAATACGATTTTCTGGCATTCAATTCCTTTATAAAAGAATATGGATGGACATGATATCAGAAATAATAGAAACTGAGAATGTATGTCATTTCTATCAATGAAGAATATTGTTCTTTTCAGAAGATGAAGAGAAAGTAAGTTAATGCCAACAACTATTATTGTTGCTGTAAACAAGTAGCTAATTGCTAGTATTAATCTTACTATACTTCTGTTGTTGCTTATCCCAAATATGGTAAGGTGGTATATTATGAATGAGAAAAAAATAAAGAATCCAAAGGATGACGGTCCAAGATTTAGTGTGCGTGCATACAAAAATCCGCAAATCGTTGAGAATATTTGTGAGTACGCCTGAATAAGATACCAGTAATCGTGATGATATTGGTATAAAAAGATTGCAAATGTGAAGAAAAGAGTTGTAAATAACGAGACGGTATGGGTTGCTATGGACTCTTTACGCCAATATGAAAAAAATAGTAAACAGAGAAAAAATGCAGAAATTGTTGCCAGTTGTAAAATGTCGTCTGAAATCCGTCCGGCAAATAGTGCAAAAATAATGAGACAAGTGTAAGGGATAATTGATTTTATTATTATACTAAAAGATAAATTCTCATCTTTTTGGATATTTATGGCTTTTAAAGGATTACAGATAAAGATGTATACAATCAGAGTTGTGGAAACAAGCAAGGATTCAAGTGAAGATGATATGGGACCAAAGTTCTGGCATACCAAACCAAACGCTAAAAGTATTAGAAAATGGCGAATACTATATTTTTTAGAAGGCATTTATTAATCGGTATAAATCTCTACCTATGGTAGTGGAAAAGTCAGTAGGTCTTACCGTAAGAGGAATAATAATGTACGACCATAAAAGGTATCAATAAATTAAACGAGCGGCAAAATAAGTAAACAGTTTGAAATATTATCACACTGACTATATGAATGCAAATACCATATTATATTTTGTACAAAAATATCGGTTTGTTGTCTTTAAGGGGCTTTAATGAAATAATTTAAATGTTATTCTATGGTGATTTCTTCAATGCCGTTTTAGCATAAATAGTAATTTTACTGTTTATATTCATATTTCGACAATCTTTCGATATTATTAAATCCAAAATCTGAACCTTAAAATTACTAATTATGCCCACGTTGAGCATATTACAAAAATCATAGATATCTTTTTATGACTAAAATATCAAGTAATCACTTATGTTAATAGTATGGTGTGATTTCTTATATAAAAAAAGGCCCTCTTTATAGTGAAATAAACTATAAAGAGGGCCTTGATATTGATAATTGTTTTAAAAATAGATCTTCAATTTATATATTAGGGTTATTAGGATCACCCTCTACAGGTTGACATTCTCTTGCATTTGGGTCTTGGGTAACCGAAATCTGCGGTCTGCAATCCGGGTCATTCGGATCCTGTGTTTTCGCAATCTGCGGTCTGCAATCCGGGTCATTAGGATCCTGTGTTTTCTCAATTTGTGGCCTGCAATCCGGGTCATTAGGATCCTGCGTTTTCTCAATTTGCGGCCTGCAATCCGGGTCATTTGGATCCTGTGTTTTCTCAATTTGCGGCCTGCAATCAGGATCATTCGGATCCTGTGTTTTCTCAATTTGCGGCTTGCAATCAGGGTCATTTGGGTCCTGTGTTTTCAGAATACAAGCATTACCCGCTGGATCGATAGTGGGCTGTGCACAATTCGGATCATTTGAATCACTAGTTATTAACCTTATGCACTCACGATCAATTGGATCTTGAGTCTTCAGAATCAAAGGACAGTCCGGATCACTTGGATCCTGTGTCTTTAGTATTAAAGGGCACTCCCGGTCATTCGGGTCTTGCGTCTTCAATATCAAAGGACACTCCGGATCATTCGGATCTTGCGTCTTCAGGATACAAACATTGCCCGCTGGATCAATAGTGGGCTTAACACAATTCGGATCATTTGAGTCTGTAGTTATTAACCTTATGCATTCACGATCAATAGGATCCTGAGTCTTCAGTATTAAAGGACAGTCAGGGTCATTCGGATCAAAAGTAGGCTGAGTACATTTCAGATCATTTGGATCCTTTGTTACATTGCACTCAGGATCATTTGGATCTTGTGTTTTCAGAATACAAACACTGCCTGCTGGATCCATTGTAGGAGCCTCGCATTCCCTTATGTTTGGATCCTTTGTAGGTCCAGAACACTCCTGAATGTTTGGATCCTTTGTAGGTCCTGAGCACTCTATGTCCCGAGCATCAGAAGTTGGTGCAGAATCAATGCAATTAACATTATTAGCATCTTCTGTTATCCTGATAATACAATCTGGATTTGCAGGATCCCTTGTCTCTCTAAACTGACAATCCGGGTTGTTTGGGTCTCTGGTAAACAATTCAATACCACAGGCCGAGTTATTTGGGTCGCTTGTTAATGCACACCTAATATCAACCGGATTTTCCGTTGGTTTTATCTGACAATCTTTATTTAACGGGTCAAATGTTAAAGACGAACATTCTGGCAATGCAGGATCAAATGTCTGACATGCTGCACTACCTGGATCTCTAGTAATTGTATCGATACAATTTATATCCTTAGGATCTGATGTCTCGCCGCAATCCGGATTAGCAGGATCAAATGTCTGCCTGCATTCAGGTGCTTGAGGATCTTTTGTCCTTTCGCATCTTGGATCAAACGGGTCAAATGTTATTTGACACTCAGTTAAAGCAGGGTCAAATGTTCCGCATCGCGGATCGCTAGGGTCTTTCGTTATAGTAGAAACACATTCAATTGCCCTAGGATCTGATGTTGTTCCGCAATCCGGGTCATTTGGATCAAAAGTTGACCTGCATTCAGGTGCTTGAGGATCTTTTGTCCTTTCGCATCTTGAATCACGAGGGTCAAATGTTACCTGACACTCTGATGATTCTGGATCAAATGTTACACATCTTAAATCATCCGGATCTCTAGTTGGGTTTTCGCAATCCGGATTCCGTGGATCCAGAGTCTTGTTACACTCTGGGGATCTAGGATCAAATGTCTCTTTACACTTTAAATCATCTGGATCGATTGTAGGCTTGCACCTTGTATCCTGCGGATCAAATGTTACCTGACAATCTGATAATTGCGGATCAAATGTATTACACCGTAAATCATTAGGGTCAATAGTCCTATCTGCGCATTCTGGATCACGCGGATCGAATGTGAGACCACAGGCGGTGTCATTCGGATCGATTGTTAGTTTACATCTTGGGTCATTCGGATCAACCGTTCTATCACACCTTGGGTCAAACGGATCTAGTGTTATCTGACATTCAGCTGCGTTAGGATCAAAAGTGTTACACTTTAGATCGTCAGGGTCACTTGTTATTATCCTATTAGCACACAATGAATCATTTGGATCTATAGTTACGCACTGTGTGTCCGCTGCATCAAATGTCAGTTTACATTTTAAATCGTTTGGATTTATAGTTGGTTTGCATCTCAAATCAACCGGATCAAATGTTACCTGACACTCCGTAGAACCAGGATCAAACGTGTTGCATCTTGGATCATTAGGATCTGATGTGATTCCTAAACAATCAATGTTTTGCGGGTCTGATGTCTCTCCGCAAATCGGGTCTCCCGCATCAAATGTCTTTCGACAGAATGGATTGTTAGGGTCAATAGTTTTTGCACACCTAGGATCCCTTGGATCAAATGTCAATTGACAATCCGGATCGCCAGGATCTTGTGTTACACAGCGAGGGTCTCCAGCATCTTTTGTTGGTTGACAATTTGGATCTCTAGGATCTAGCGTCTCTTTACATTCATCGTCTCTTGGATCTATAGTTGCTTTACAAACCGGATCATTAGGGTCTATAGTTCTTTCGCATCTAGGATCCCTTGGGTCAAATGTTAACATGCAAACACTGTCATTCGGATCAAATGTCTTTTCACAACGTGGATCATTAGGCTCCGATGTTGGTTTACATCCGCTTATCGGATCCAGTGTTGTGCGACAGTTATCATCCTGCGGATCCAGTGTTAAACGACATATAGGATCATTCGGATTTAATGTCGGTCTACACCTTGGATCTTGCGGGTCAAATGTTACTCTGCATTCCTGATTGCCAGGATCGTTTGTTAAACACCTTAGATCAGAGGCATCTTCTGTTGGTCTGCACTCCGCATCATTCGGGTCAAGTGTCCTTTTGCAATTTTCATCAAGCGGGTCAAATGTTTCCTTACATCTAGGATCATTCGGATCTAATGTTGCACGACATCTAGGATCTTGAGGATCAAATGTCGGTTTTACATTACATTCATCACTTAACGGGTCTAATGTCAAACATCTACTGTCATTAGAATCCAGTGTAGGTCTACAGCCTGCTCTAGGGTCTAATGTCTCTTTACAGCTTTCATCTGATGGATCAAATGTAACCTTACATACCAGGTCATCCGGATCTATAGTAGATTTACATCTTGGATCAAATGGATCAAATGTTACTTTGCAATCAGGGTCTCCAGGGTCTACAGTAAGACACCTTGGATCTCCAGCATCCTCTGTTGGTCTACAGTCAGGATCTTTTGGTGACAAAGTTACTTTACACTCTTCTAATAGAGGATCCAGTGTCTTTCTACATTTCGGATCATTAGGGTCAAATGTAAATGCACACCTTGGGTCACGCGGATCAAATGTTACCATACATTCCGCATTTGCAGGGTCAAATGTCGTCTCGCAGCGACTGTCATTCGGCTCTTTAGTTGGACTGCATCCTGCAGCCGGGTCTAGAGTCTCCTTACATTCCACATCATTTGGATTGTATGTAACCCTACATGCCAAAGCATTTGGATCTGATGTAAGTTCGCAGCGTTTATCAAGAGGATTAAATGTTATACGCTCCTCAATTACTGTGCAACGTGAATCATTTGGATCGCGTGTTATATTATTACAGCCTGCAACCGGATCCAGTGTTTCTTTACAATTGTCATCTAATGGATCCAATGTTTCCCGGCATTCTGGGAAATTCGGGTCCAGAGTTTTTTTACATCTTGTATCCCGAGGGTCAAATGTCACCCTGCAATCTTCAAGTTTTGGGTCAAGGGTAAAACAACCTGGATTTGTTGGATCAAATGTTGGTATATCTGGGTCCAGTATATCTTTACAGTTTTCATCATTTGGATCACAAGTACCTAAACATCTGGTGTCAACTGGATCTGCAGTGAACTGACACTGTGCACTACCAGGGTCAAATGTTTTCATACAAATATTATTCTGCGGGTCAAGTGTTATTGAGCATCGATCATCATTCGGATCACGTGTAGGTGAACAGCCGGCTGCTGGATCAAGTGTCTCTTTACAATTGTCTGAAAGGGCATCCAGGGTTATTAAACATCTGGGTTCGTTCGGGTCTGCAGTAACAGTACACCTCACATCATTTGGGTCAAATGTAATCTTGCAGGCATCGTCCCTTGAATCAAATGTGACACATCTTAGGTCCTCCGGATCTCTAGTCACATTACAACCTGCTCTCGGGTCCAGTGTAGTACTACACTCAGGATTATTTGGGTCTAATGTTTCTTTACATCTGATATCTTTAGGATCTATCGTTAACTGGCATCTGATATCATTGGAATCAAATGTTAATGTACAAGTGTTGTCGTTTGGATCCAATGTAGTACATCTGCTGTCTGCAGAATCTCTTGTGGGATTACAGCCTGCATTGGGATCTAATGTATTTGTACATTCAGGATTAGTAGGATCCAGAGTCTCTTTACATAAAGGATCATTTGGGTCCAATGTAACCCGGCAGTTAATATCACTAGGGTCTCTGGTTGTTCTGAAACCGCAACGGAAACTGGGGTCTTGAGTTGTACATCTTGTATCATCAGGGTCTGTAGTTATATCTGTACAGTTTGGGTCGTCAGGATTGAATGTAGGTGTACATCTCGGGTCATCAGGATCTCTCGTTAATGATCGTGGTATACAACGTGGGTCGTTTGGATCTTGTGTTCTTGGCGGCGGGGTCTCTTCTAACGCCTTTCCTTTTCTTTGTACTTCATAAGCGAGACCTTGTAGCCTCGTTTTCACTTCTTTTATCGTCTCATTATCAAGTTTTTTCTTGCGGGTTACCAGGTTAATAATTCGTCCCTGGTTTTCCCAGGCATTAAGGGTGTCAGTTAACCTGTTTTCATGTATGGGGGACTGTGCGTATATTTCATCCCCATTACACGATTTTATTACATTTTGGGAAATAAAAATAAATGCAGTACATACAAGTAATGCGGTAAAAGGTAAAGATTTCTTTATTCCTTTCATACGAATGCCTCCAAAAAGACTGTAAAGGATATAATAACTACATCACAATTTATTTAGAATAATTTTTTAATGCATTTAGCTCCTCTCTTGTATTAACGTTTGTTTAAGGGATATTATTATATTTTCTTATATCTGCCTTTATGTAAAATGTCAAATCTTTATATTCTTTACCTTTACCAGAGTGAAAACGTCTATAACTTTTTAAGTTCCACTCTTTAATAGAATGCGTGTAATTGCTCTAACGGACTGTTATTTTTAGGTATTACATTGATGTTACAACATAGTATATACTTTATCGGAATTTTTGGATTGGAACTTAAGCATATTAATTAAATTTATATCAACGAGCGAGATGTTGCAAACAACGATAAAAGGATGGTATCTTTTTGAATTAATAGTGTTAGTGTAAATCTCTCCAAGAGGCCTTTTTTTGTCATAATATTAACCCGGAAATTAAATATATGAACTATTTGGTCCTAAACACTGCTTAACTGGTAGTTATGTAGGGCTTTACGTTCTTATGTGTTTCGTGTGTCTCGTTGTCGTGTAAATAAGTGGCAACACTAAACAAAAGAGATGATTTAACCCTTATTTTGAAAGAAATAAGAGCTAAGATGCAAAAATTGTACAATTGTTCGACAGAGTGAACTAGACGCCGCCGACGCAGATGTTGAAGCATTAAGATTTTCTTATGGTATTACCATGTAAAAACCTGTTTTTGAGAAAGAAATCCTAGCTGTATATTCTTAAGTTATTTACAACAGTATAGTTACTGGTTATTTGATACTAGATCTAGATGCTTGATAATTTATTCATAGTAAAACTTGTTTTTTAAGAAAATTTTTAACAGATTTGATTAGGTTCATCGGAGTGCAAAATTTATTTTGCTATGGATTCTATTGTAGAAATGGAAGATGTAAGATTCGAATTAACGGTTTCCACCAGATGTGATTCAATCATCTTCTGAAAATTTAGAGAGACATTGAAAGCAGGTAATCATCAATCTTGTTAGAAAACCTATTTTAAGATTGTATTACTATCTGATTTCAGCAAGATAAATCTTGCACTCAGTATATTTCTACAATTTAATGCTTTATTCTGAATTCTGTCTCCTGAATTCTGTATTCTGTATTCTCTATTTGGTTGCGGCTTCGCCGCATTATGGTATTACAATGTAGAAACCTGTTTTTTGAGAAAAAATCCTTGCTGTGCTTTGTTAAGTCAGCATTTTATAATTATATTATGATTTAGGTATTAAGAATAGTCTTTTAACGCGTTTAACTCATCTCTGGTATTAACATTAGTTAGAGGGTTGTTTTTATATATTCTTATAGCTGCGGGGATATTAAACTTTACTTTTCTGACTTTTACCAGAGAGAAAAAGTCTGAAATTTTTAAGTTCCCACTCTCTATCTGTATTTTTATGGGACTGATGCATGCCTTTGAATAGAATGCGTGCAATGGTTCTAATTGCCCTTTATTCTCAGGTATTACAACATCATACACATTTTTATCAGAATCTTTTGTAAAGGACTTAAGCTTATTAATTAAATTTATTTCAACGAACGGCATGTCGCAAGCAAGGATAAAAGTATGGTAACTATTTGAATTAAGCAGCCCAGTGTAAATTCCTCCAAGCGGTCCTTTATCATGGTAAGTATCAACTACAATTGGAACGTTAAAATCTTTGTATGTTTCTGGTGAGTTTGCAGATATGATAACTTCGTTAAAAAGCCCTTTTAAAAGCTCTATTTGATGTTCGAGAAATGTTTTTCCCCTAAAGTTAATGAGGGCTTTATTTGTTCCCATTCGCCGGCTTTTACCTCCGGCAAGTATTATTGCAGTCATGATGGTTATAATACGAAAACGCCATTCTAATGGCAAACATCAAATTATTTACATAGTGCGACGAAGCCGCAACCAAAATACTAGATGCTGGATACTGGATTCTAGATACTGGTAAATAGTTACATTTTTAGTTTCCTAGTCAAGATGCAACATGAAAAAAAGAAGATTTAGATTTAAAATATAACATTTTAAGCTGGTTGAATAAATTATCAAGCATCCAGTATCAAGTAACCAGTAACTATACTGTTACAAATAACTTAACAATTCAGGTGGCGAGGCTGTAGACTGAAGGCTATTAGAGAAAAACAGAGCGTGACCATGCAAAACTTAATCCACTAAGTTTTGCAAATAGGCATTGTTTTTTGGATAATCAGGATTTATCACTGATTGAGCCAAAGATAATCGAAACGGAGGAAGTCTTAAACAGCCTGATTAGAGAGCCGCGAAATCGTTGATATTACTTCAGCCTTTAGTCTGCAGCCTATTCACTTAAGTTGTTACAATTAAACAATTAACATGGAATCTCCGTAACTGAAAAATCTGTAACCTTTATCCAATGCCTCTTTATAGGTATTAAGGATGTTTTCCCTGCCTGCAAACGCTGATACCAGTAAGAGTAGTGTGGTTTTTGGCTGATGAAAGTTTGTAATAATAGAGTTTACCGTCTTGAATTTATATGAGGGATAGATAAACAGATTGGTCCATCCGCTGCAAGGCTTAATAGCATCTTCTCTGCTGCCAATTGTTTCAAGTACCCTACATGCTGTGGTGCCCACTCCGATAATGCGTTTCCCTTCCTTTCTGGCCTGATTAATGGTTTCGGCTTCGGCTTCTGAAACTTCATAATATTCAGAATCCATTCTATGTTCTCGGTAATCATCAGTCTTAATGGGTTTAAACGTGCCCAATCCCACATGAAGGGTCACAAATGCTGTTTTCACCCCTTTGTTTCTGATTTTGTTAATTAACTCAGGGGTAAAGTGAAGCCCTGCAGTAGGTGCCGCAATTGCCCCGGAATTTTTTGCAAATACGGTCTGGTACCTCTCTTTGTCCTGTAAATAGCAGTCATTATGCTCTTTTTCCCTTTTTATGTATGGTGGTAGCGGGGGAATTCCTAGCTTATCTAATGTATCCATAAACTCTTTTTGTGAGCTGAAAGGGTGTTCACCCTTTTGAAAAGAGATTAAACATTTTCCTTTTTCAGGATAATTAATGACTGTTCCTGTCATGGTGTCTATACCAAATATGATTTTCAGCCCTGGTTTTGGTTTAGTGCTTGATTTTAATAGTACGTTCCATTTATATGGTTCCACTTCATTTATTATTAAGATTTCAACTTGCCCTCCGCTCTCTTTCCGTCCGTAAAGCCTCGCGGGTAGAACCCTGGTATCGTTAAATACTAGCAAATCATCTCTTTCTAGATAATCGATTATTTGATGAAAGTGCTTATGTTCAATTGTCTTTTTGTGCCTGTTGTATATTAGGAGCCGTGATTCGTCACGTTCTTTTAGTGGCTGTTGTGCAATTTGATCTTGCGGGATTTTGTAATCAAAGTCAGTTAGTTTGTACATTATACTACTTACAAAAATATAAAAATATAAAAAAACATCGAAAATTGCGGTATTGTAACTGTATGTATATGAAGGCGTTACGCTGTGCCATGTTTGTAATTGTTTCTGCAGTAGATGGTTACGTATTTTGTCTTTATGTGTTATAAGTTTTTAATGTTCAGGAATAAGAAATAAAAAATTTATTAACGAAAATGAAAAAACTTTCGAATATGAAGTTAGGGGCGATATGTAGTAATGCACATGTGCGTAGGTTGCCACATATTGATTTATTAAGCGCAAATAAAAAGATGAAAACGCAATTTTTGCTAGCTTTAAACTTGACATTAGACCAGAATTTGGTAAATATTACCATAAAGTGGCCGAAAGTGGGGAGTAGTGGCGCAAGTGATATTACCAATGTTCCATTCTCCTTTTTTTTTGTCTAAAACTGGTTATGGTATATGGTATATCCTCTCTATCTTGATTTTGTTGCTAATAAATTAATTATAGATTTCATATGTTTCTTGGTGAATATAATTGCTCAATTGATTCGAAAAATCGCATGGCCATTCCGTCAGTAATTAGAAAGACTATAGAAAGTGACGGTGATGACCCTACATTATATATTTCTAAAGGTTTTGAGCAATGTTTATCTTTGTACCCGAAGAAGCAATTTGATGAGATGGTTATTGATAAGTTAAAAACATTACCCGGAACCAGCCAGAAGGTGAGGAGTTATAAACGTATGTTATTTTCTGGATATAATGCTCTTGATGGGTGGGATAAGCAGGGTAGAATTGTAATTCCACAAAATCAGAAAGAGTATGCTGGGCTTGGTAAAGAAGTGATAGTGATAGGATCGATGGACCTTTTTGAGATTTGGGATGCTGAAAATTGGAGAAAATTCAAAGAAGATAATGAAAATAGCTTCGTAGAGTTATCTGAGGAGATAACATTAATGCAGTAGCTCGGAAATTGAAGAAATTTTCTTGATTGAATGTTTATCAATGGTCGGATAGACAAAATTGTATTTCAGTGCGTGGTAATTATTATGGAACTGGTTAATGACAAGCCCTTTAGAGTATTTCCACAAACCGGTAATGGTTCAAGAGGTTTTGCAGCTACTTAACCTGTGTGCCGGAAAAGTCATAGTTGATTGTACTGTAGGTGGGGGAGGGCATACTAGGGAGATATTAAAAGGTATAGTTCCTGGTGGATATCTAATTGGTCTTGATAAAGACCACGAGATACTTGAGAAAACAAAGAGTGCTTTAATGGATGAGGGGCTTTTACCTGCAGATGGTGAAGGTCAGGATAATAAGATATCTTCCTTCTACCACACTGATTATGTGAATCTGGAAGAAGTGGTTGATGTTGCGGGAAAAGGAAGTGTAGACGGTATTTTACTTGATCTTGGAGTTTCTTCCATGCAATTGGAAGCCGCGGATAGAGGGTTTAGCTTTGGGAAAGAGGGACCACTGGATATGCGGATGGACAGATCAAGTAATGTTACTGCTTATGACATACTAAAGACAGTCTCTTTAAAAGAGCTAGAGCATATTATCAGAAAATATGGCGAAGACTACAGGGCCAAGAGGATTGCGACTGCCATTGTCCAACATAGAAGAAAGGTTGGCTATATAGAGACTACAACTGAATTGTCAAATGTAATAAAAAGTGTGGTTCCTTTTTCAGGGAAGAAAATTAACCCTGCCACATTGACATTTCAAGCATTGAGGATTGTTGTAAATGATGAGTTAAAGAACCTGGAAGATTTATTAAATAATATTTATAAGCTCTTAAAAAAGGGTGGCCGTATTGTTGTGATAAGCTTTCATTCTTTGGAAGATAGAATAGTGAAAAATGCTTTTCGCAATGCTTCAGAGGATGGAAAGCTAGAAATATTGACACGTAAGCCGCTCAGACCTTCAAGAGAAGAGATTCGTGCGAATCCGAGGTCTAGGAGCGCCAAATTACGAGCTTCAGAAAGGATATAATTATGAGTATATGCCGTATGCTGTTTGTTATTTGTGTAATTGTGACAATGTCGTTAATTCATGTTTGGCAGCAAAACAATATTACCCGGATAGGGTATCGGGTTTCGAGTTTGCAAAATGAGCGTTTAGATCTTATTGAGGAGAATAGAAAACTTGAATATAAGGTGGGAACGCTTGTATCTGATGAAAGAATAAGTCAGGTTATAGACTCGTTCAGAATGGGCCTAGTACTTAATGATGAATCAAATAATATAAATAATAACGATGGGACGGTACGACTATATTCACAGTTAAGTAACACTAACATCTCCGATGAATCAAATAATATAAATAATAACGATGGGACGGTACGGCAATATTCACAGTTAAGTAACACTAACATCTCCACGATGTAAAGGAGTTTTAATGCCTATTAAAAAGAGGCAGAAACTTGTTGCTAGTATATTAATGATTGTATTGCTGGTTGTCTTTGCTGTCCTCATTGTACAGATGGCACGCATCCAGATCTTAGACCATGACTGGTATCAAAAAAAGGCAACATTACAGCATTTGACAAAAGTAAACGTCCCTGCCAGACGGGGGCCTATTCTTGATAGAAATGGTATTAAGCTTGCTGATTCGCTAAGGTGCAGCTCTGTTGTAGCGGATCCGCAGTTGGTTGAAGATAAGGTTGTAGTTGCTCAACAGCTATCTGAAATCCTGAACCTGGAAAAGTCTGAGATATTAAAATTATTGAATAAAGATAAAAGGTTTGTTTGGATAAAACGTAAGATTGCTGGCGTTGAAGAAGTTAATATTAATAGGCTGAACATAAAGGGTATTTACACGGATAATGAATATAAGCGGTTATATCCCAATAATGAGTTAGCTAGCCACATATTAGGTATTACAGATATAGATGGAAATGGATTAGAGGGGGTTGAGTATAAGTTTGACAGGTTTCTAGAAGGTACAGATGGCCACTTTGTTTGCGAAAGGGATGGACAAAGGAGACATATAAATAATATTAATAATCGTGAGGTGGCGCCTCAGCATGGTAATGGAGTTGTACTGACGATTGACAGTGTTATACAAAAGGCAGTTGAGGATGCGATTGACGAGGCTTACTATAAATGGAAGGCGAAGTCAGTAGTAGCTATTGTGATGGCTATTAAGACCGGAGAGATACTTGCAATGGCCAACCGCCCAACGTTTAATCCAAATTTATTTCAAGAATATCCAAAGCCTAGCAGAAAAAATAGGGCAATTACTGATAGTTATGAGCCTGGGTCTATTATCAAACCGATAATAGTTGGCGCATTGTTTGAAAAAAATCTTGCTTCGCCAGATGAGGAGATCTTTTGCCACAATGGTGCATATCGAATCGGAAGTCGTACTTTGCACGATGCCCATGGTATGGATAACTTATCTGTTGCAGACATTGTTGCGAAATCCAGTAACATCGGTATGGCAAAACTAGGGGAAAGATTGGGTAACGAAGGTCTTTATAACTGCCTTGCCAATGTTGGATTCGGAACAAAACTAAATATTGGTCTGCCTGGGGAAGCCAGCGGGATGTTACGCCCGGTCTCTTTGTGGACTGATTACTCATTACCGTCAATAACAATGGGGCATGAGTTTTCTGTGACTCCTTTACAATTTATAACGGCTTTCAGTACCATTGCAAATGGCGGAAAACTTATTCGGCCGTTTATTGTTTCGGCAATCATAACGAACGACCTCAAGCAAGTTAAAAGGAGAGTGGAGTATCCTACTGTTGTTAAGGATGTAATGACCGCACAGGTTGCACGAAAGATGCTCAACCCCATACTTGTAAGGGTTGTTGAGGGCGGTACTGGAAAAAAAGCTCGAATTGAAGAGTACCGTGTTGCAGGTAAAACCGGAACTGCGCAGAAACTTGACGAGAATGGATATTCCCATACAAAGTTTATCAGTTCGTTCGTTGCATATGCACCAGCTGACAATCCAAAAGTGTGTGTACTAGTCATGGTTGACGAACCAGTAAAGGATGAACAAAATGAAGGCGTGCTTTACGGTGGGACGGTTGCGGCACCTGTAGTAAAGGATATTATCAAGAAAACATTGGACCATCAAAAGACAGTACAATTTAATTCATTTCATAAAACAGTAAGTTTATTAAAAAGAGGCTACGAATAAATCTTAATCGTTAGCAATTAGGAAGGAGTAAAATATGGACAACACAATAAGAGGTTTACAAAATTTGTTGATCTTGCTTGGTACTTATAAGACGCTAGATGGTTATCGAGCTTCTGGTCTTAGCAAAAAGAATGGAGTTGATGTTGTGTTAAAGGAGTATGCCAGGGAAGTTGACAGAACAAATGTTATATCTCAAAATCATAATGCCATATCTTCTTTTCGTG
The DNA here is from genome assembly GCA_021777055.1 of Candidatus Anammoxibacter sp. Classification (GTDB taxonomy): domain Bacteria; phylum Planctomycetota; class Brocadiia; order Brocadiales; family Anammoxibacteraceae; genus Anammoxibacter_A. The sequence goes on from JAIQZO010000059.1 coordinate 33,050, forward strand.
CAGGAAACGTTCAGGAATATGATGTGACATTAAGTATTTCTCACTCTTAAGTTTATGCTGATTTTAGAAGAGTTGAAGGTTTTATAACTTTTTGTTTTGAAATGGTAATTTTATGTAGCTTTCGATTTTAACCCCAGGAAAAATTTGAGACAAAATTAAAAAACTAACTTTCGGCCTGTGTGCAGCAAAACCGTATTGCCGTACAGTGGCTAGTTAGTATTGTTTTATGTAATAGGTTTGACAAAAGGGATTTACTTTTTTTTACTGTCTTAAAATTACAACGTTCTTTTTGAACGCATATTGATTGGTACTCTTTCCTGGGGTTAAAATCCAAAGCTACATTGAGTGACCATATTCTTTGTTTATCTATGAATGTCCCTGTTATATGTGATATTACAGTTCTATCTAAGCGCCACCATAGTGCTATTAACATACTGTGATTCCAAAGCAGGATTCCAAAGCCAGTGATTCTTATATCAGTTTAAACTTACAAAGAATCTTTCAGTGGGAGTGAAAATTTTTGCAGATAATACAAAACGAAAATATTAAACGTGAAAGTCTTGATGGTATTCGGCAAATGATTTTAAACATTAAGCACGAAATAAACAACCCACTTACTGCATTGTTAGGGAATGTGGAATTACTATTGGATAAAGACCGTTTAGACAGTTTGACGTTAAGTAGGCTAACAATAATTAGAGAATTATCATTGAGGATACGTGACGTTGTGGAAAAATTTCCAGAAACTAACGATACTTCCATTATGAGCTATAGTAATTATAAGGATATGATTGATATATGATAGTAGTTTAGGTATAGCATGTTATAACTATATATGCATCTCTCAGGTTTAAGTTAGAAGTGCATAAAGTAGGATTTAATGATAATTTTGCTGTTGCAGGAAAATGCGGTTTTCGATTTTTAACCATAACCAAGAAAAGAAAAAACTTTGAAGGGGAGAGGTCCTTCTCGGTAGTGTTTTCCTCCTTAAACCTGCCACCTTCTTCCTTCCTCTCCCTTTCAATATAAATAGGATATGCGCCTTTTGAAACTTATTCATGAGTTAAGTTTAGGTGACAAATATTGTAGTGATGATGATATGGAAATATTGGGTATAACCAATATTTCAAGCAATGTAAAGCCGGGATATATATTTGTTGCGATAAAAGGATTTAAGCTTGATGGGCATGATTATGTGCAGGAAGCCATAAAGTCCGGGGCCGTTGCCGTTGTAACTGAACGGAATGTTACCGTTAACGATGGAATAGTACAGATAAATGTAACAAATACAAGGAAGGCATTATCAAAGTTGTGTAGCCGTTTCTTTTGCCATCCATCGAAGAAAATAAAAGTAATAGGCGTTACTGGTACAAATGGAAAAACGACAACTACATATCTTATAAAGTCAATTATTGAAAATAGCCACAGTTACGTAGGCTTATCTGATGGCATTCAAACTAGTAAAGAAGGTTCCTCTGGAGATGTGAAGACTGGCTTGATAGGGACAGTTGAGTATCTTATTGGGAAAAAGTCTTTACCTGCGGTAGAGACGACTCCTGAATCGGTTAATTTGCACTATATGCTTTCAAAAATGGTTGACCTCAACTTACAATACGCAGTTATGGAAGTCTCTTCACAATCTTTAACACAATATAGAACTTATGATGTAGAGTTTCATGCTGCCGTTTTTACTAACCTTACCTCTGAACATCTTGATTATCACGATACCTTAGCTGAATATGTGGAGGCAAAGTCAAGGCTGTTTCAAAGATTGAAAGGGAATGCTTTTGCTATCCTGAACGCGGACGATGAAGCCTCAAACTACCTTGCCCAAAAGACGGAAGCAATACCACTCTGGTATGGGATAAAGAATAGGGCGGATGTTTGCTGTAAGGTTATGGAGCACTTTCCTGACTCTACTGTTGTAGTTCTATCTTACGGTAAAGATGAAATTAAAATAAAAATACCGCTACTTGGGATTTATAATGTTTATAATGTATTGGCGGCTACGGCGTGCTGTCTTGCCAGTGGTATTAGCCTGGATGCTGTGAAAAGAGGTGTTGAAGCATTTAGAAACGTTCCGGGTAGAATGGAGTCTGTAGGCTGTGGACAGAGATTTAAGGTGTTTATTGATTACGCTCATACCGCCCATGCTCTGGATGCAGTGCTTCAATCCATAAGGAAGGTAATGCGTAACAAAGGCCGTTTACTCACCGTTTTTGGTTGTGGAGGCGATAGAGATCGGGAAAAGAGACCGGAAATGGGTAGAGTTGCGGTTGAATATTCAGATAATGTCTGGATTACCAATGACAATCCGCGCAGCGAAGATCCGGAGAAAATAATTATGGATATTCTACGTGGCATGAGGAAAGACGCCTCATACTGTGTTCAGCCAGATAGAAGTATGGCTATTAGAGAAGCGATAATGGGTGCAAAACCAGATGATGTTGTATTGATTGCGGGAAAGGGGCATGAGACTGGGCAGATAGTGGGAAATCGGGTGTTTGAGTTTAGTGATAAAGATGTTGCCAATAGAATACTAATGGAGCTGGCGGGTAATAATTGATGTCAGTCTCTTTGAATGTTTTTCAATATTAATATATGGAACAATTAGGTCTGGATGAAGTAGTTTCTGCTGTTGGTGGTAGAATTGGTGAGTTCTTTATAAGTAGAACTTCGTCCGGTATATTGTTTAACGGTATTTCCACGGATAGCAGGACAACTAAACCAGGTGATCTGTTTTTTGCGTTAATCGGCCCTGATTTTGATGGGCATAATTACATAAACGAAGCAGTAACTAAAGGCGCTAAAGGAGCTGTTGTCAAATTTGGATATAATCAGTCAAATGTTAGAAGGGGGTATCAAGCTTCTGACACCTCATTAAAGACATGTCTGATCCATGTAGATGACACTACAAAAGCGTTGGGTGATCTTGCCGGATACTATCGTAGAAAGATGCCGGCCAAAATAATTGCCGTTACCGGCAGCAATGGTAAGACTACAACAAAGGATATGATTTATCATTTGTTGTCCAAAAATTTTAAGACCATAAAGTCAAAAGCCAGCTTTAACAATTTTATTGGTGTTCCACTTACAATATTTGACCTGGATACATCATGTAGTTATGGTGTTGTTGAGCTTGGGACAAATGCATTTGGTGAGATTCGTCGGCTTTCAGAGATAGCTTTACCGGAAATTGGAGTAATAACTAACATTTCAGAATCACATTTGGAAGGATTAGGAAGCATAAGCGGAGTGAAAAGGGCAAAGGCGGAGATGTTAGAAAACATCAGAAGCGGCGGGAGCCTTGTTCTTAATTGCGATGATGAAAATCTCATTGGAATTAGTAGAGATTTTAAACAGGGTGATGTGGCTAGTTTTGGAGTTAGTGACGCTGCTTCTGTCAGGGCCACGCAAATAGAGTATGAGGATAAAGGGTGGTCTTTTACTCTGAACCATAAAGATCGTGTTAAGCTTCCAATCCCTGGGTATTGTAATATATTTAACTGCCTGGCTTCATTTGCAGTTCTTTCTTTGTTGGGTATAGAGATACATAACCCTGAGAACTTATTTGATGATTTCTGCCCGGCTCCTATGAGGATGAGCAGTGAAACTATTTTGATTCCAGATAATAAGCGTTATGATGATAATGGTACTGCTCTATCTGGTTCAGAAAATTCCGGGTTGCTTGTTGTCAATGATGCATATAATGCCAATCCGTCTTCCATGAAAGCTGCTGTTTGCGAGCTTAACCAGATGCCATGTTCTGGTAGAAAGATTTTTATTAGTGGAGATATGCTTGAGCTTGGAAATGAAACGAAGAGGCTTCATCTAGAGTTGGGGGATGATATAGGGCGAGGCAAGATTGATATGCTATGGGCAGTTGGAGAGCAGGCCTTATTTGTTAAAGAAGGAGCCTTGAATGCCGGTATGGCAGAGAATAGAATAAACTGTTTTAAAACGTTTGAGGATTTACTTGGTTTTGCCCTGGCAAATTTGAAGGGGAATGATCTCCTTTTCATAAAAGGATCAAGGTTGATGAAGTTGGAAAGATTGGTAGCAGAAATAAAAGACTATTATCATGTGGATTCTAATTAGTTAGGGGGTAAAGTAGGGTGCTCTATTATTGGTTTTTTTCTACACAAAATGCTTCAACCGGAGACATAACTTTACGTGCAGGAATAGCGGCACTTATTGCCTTTATCATGAGTATAGTTTTTGGCTCTGAGCTTATAAAGCGATTACGGAAACGCGGAGTTGCCGAAGACGTTACAAAAAAAGATTCCGAAGAACTGAAGAAGCTTCACAAATGTAAGGCTGGTGTTCCCACTATGGGTGGGATTACAATAATTGCTGCGGTTCTTTTTGCTGTGTTGATTTGCGCGGACCTCTCCAACGGGTACGTTCTCCTTGTGCTTTTTACTACTGTATGGCTTGGGGTTCTTGGGTTTGTTGATGATTATATTAAACTCACACGTAAGCATGCTCATGGTTTACAAGACACTTCAAAGTTTATTTGCCAGCTTATTTTAGGCATTATTTTAGGCCTTATATTATATCTCTATTTTCCAGGTGTTAATCATAGTGCCAATATTATTATCCCTATACTGAAAGATAACAGCATATTCTTAGGACTATTCTTTGTCTTGTTTGTTGCCGTTTTTGTTGTTGGGATGTCCAATTCTGTAAATCTTACAGATGGGCTTGATGGTTTGGCAATTGGATGTACTATAATTGTAACATTAGCTTTGGTTATCCTCTGCTACATATCTGGACGAGTGGACTTTAGTAGTTATTTACAGATGCCATATGTTCCAGGTAGCGGCGAGTTGTGCGTCTTTTGTGCCTCCCTGGTGGGGGCATCAATGGGATTTATCTGGTATAACGGTTTCCCCGCACAGATGTTTATGGGGGATACCGGATCTCTTGCCATTGGGGGAATGATCGCTATCGTTGCCGTAGTTATTAAACAGGAAATATTGCTACTCTTTATGGGTGGGGTGTTTGTTATGGAGGCTTTATCGGTAATAATACAGGTGTTGGTCTTTAAGATTACAAAGAAACGTGTATTTAGGTGTGCTCCCATACATCACCATTTTCAGTTTAAGGGTTGGCCAGAAACAAGGATAGTGCTAAGGATGTGGATAGTAACAGCTTTATTGTCAGTATCAGGGTTAATATCTATGAAATTCTAGTAAAATGAAAATAGCGCATAGAAATCATAATGTTGAGTTTACCATATGTATTGTTGCCGCATTGATAGGTGTGGGCCTCATAATGGCATACAGTACGACGGTTATAGGACCTGGCTCAGTTAGCGATAATATGGGTGCGGTTATAAAGCATGTGGTTTGGATATTTATAGGTGCCATTTCAATGATAGTGTTGTCGTTTGTTGATTATAGACACTTTAAGAAACATTATTTACTATTACTTGTTGTTGGCCTATTAGGGTTGGCTTTTGTATTGATTCCAGGTGTTGGCGTCTCTGTTAATGGTGCCAGAAGATGGATAAGATTTAGTAGCTTTTTGGGATTTCAGCCGTCCGATCTGTCAAAGATTTGCCTTTTAATATTCTTGTCAGCCTATATTGAAAAAAATGATAAACATATTAAAGAATTTGTAAAAGGTTTTGGGCTGCCGATTCTTGTTGTTGCAGGTTATGCAGGACTGCTAATGCTGGAACCGGACTTCGGAACAACAGCATTTATACTGATGGTTTCCGTTTCTCTTCTCTTGATAGGCGGTACCAGGATCATATTTATGATTCTATCATTAGTTGCTGCCAGTCCCCTCATTTATACCATGCTGAATGAGAGCTATAGATGGAAACGGGTGCTTATATATTTAGATCCGTGGAAAGATTCCGATGGTGCAGGATATCAGATTATACAATCATTAATTGCTTTGGGTTCAGGAGGTGTTTTTGGTAAGGGGTTAGGCGCCAGTCGACAGAAACTCAACTTTCTTCCCGAAAGTAACAATGACTTTATATTAACTATAATAGGTGAGGAGATTGGATTTGTCGGTGTGTTTATCGTAATTACTCTATTTGGATTACTGGTGTGGAATGGTATAAAAATTTGTAAAAGTGCGCCTGATCTGTTTGGGTTTTTAATGGCCTTTGGAATTACATTTATGATAGGTCTTCAAGCTGCTATAAACATTGCTGTTGTTTCAGCTGCAGTACCTACCAAGGGTATTCCTCTTCCTTTTATAAGCGCTGGAGGTTCTTCGTTAATTATCTCAATGGCTAGTATAGGAATATTAGTTAGTATTGGTAAACAGGGAAGCCTTGACGCAAAAACACAGTAAGATAGGGGTTGAGTACTTGGTAAACGAGGGTTATCGGTTGAAGGTTATTTTTTCAGGAGGAAGTACTGGCGGTCATTTGATGTCAGGCTTGAGTTTGGCAGAGGAGGTCAAGGATGCTTGTCCTAAATCAGAGATCACATTCTTTGCCACATCAAAATCTTTTGAAAAAGAGTGTATTCAGGAAAAAGGCTTTTTGTTTAAGAAACTACCGTTTACAATAGGAAATAGAAGGTCTATTTTTGGTAAAATGCGGTTCTATGTAGGGATGGTACTGGATACAGTATATGCGGGATTTGTTATCTGTAAAACAAGACCTGACATTGTTGTTGGACTGGGTGGGTATAGTTCTGTTCCGTCAATAGTTGGGGCAATGTTGTTGGCTACCCCTTTTGTCATTATAGAACAGAACCTAGTGCCAGGTAAAGTAAACAGACTATTTTCTGGTAAAGCAAAAGAGGTATTTTGTCATTTTCAACAGTCCGTAAGATGGTTTAAAAGGACAAAGGCCGTTACGGTTACAGGTAACCCTGTTCGCAAAGATATCCTGTTTGCGCAGAAGGAGGTGGCTGCAACCGTGCTCGGATTATCACTGGACAAAGAGACAATATTGATAATTGGAGGTAGTCAAGGTGCTAGCGCCATTAATAAAGTGATGGTGGGTTGTTTACCACTGTTTGAGAAACGTTCTGACAAACTGCAGATTATTCATTGTACTGGAGATAATGATTTTGATGAGATCAGTGCTGCTTATGGCAAATATAAGATAGATTCATATGTTTGTCCATTCTTAAGCAGTATGCAGCATGCGTATAGTATGGCAGATGTTGTGGTGTCACGAGCCGGTGCCGGAACAATTACTGAAATTACGGCAGTAGGACTTCCGTCTATTTTGATACCATACCCTTTTGCGGCAGATAATCATCAATATTATAATGCATTAGAGCTATCAACTCATGGAGCAGCATATCTTATAGAGGAAAAAGATTTTAACGAAAGAGGAGCAGAAGAGTTGATAATCGGACTTTTTGAAGATAAAAGCAAACGGATTGATATGTGCAGCAAAAGTCTGGAATTAGGAAAGCCAGAAGCTGCTGGTAAAATATTGCAAAGAATTAATCAGCTGCTTGTTGGGTAATTCTTTACATGCTCCTTACTAGGATAGGCTGGATGAGAAATATATTTATTTTAAAAAGAAAGTTTCCTGCGTAATACAAAATAATAAAAGAGGGTGCAAATGATAGAAACATCCGATCTACATGAGTTTAAGAGGCCAGTAGTTACAGCCTTAGAGGATCAGAATGATACTGCATATCCTTTTGATCTTACGCCAGAGAGAGATCTCTATTTTATTGGGATTGGCGGTATCGGAATGAGTTCTGTTGCCGGACTGTTGAAAAACAGGGGATATGGTATTTCCGGGTCTGACATGTTTGCAAACTCTGTGACAACGCATCTTGAACATTTAGGTGTAAAGATAGATTTTAAACAAAACGGGCAAAGTATAGATAACAAGACTGATCTTATTGTCACTTCAGCTGCAATACCGGAAAGTAATCTTGATTTAGTAAAGGCAAGAAAATTAGGTATTAAGATAATTAAGTATTCTCAGCTTCTAGGCATGTTGATGAAGGATAAGAAAGGGATTGCTATTAGCGGGACTCATGGTAAAACAACGACAACGGCAATGGTCTCTTCAATATTACGATCTGCAGGACTTGATCCAAGCTGCGTTATTGGAGGGGAATCACCAGTGTTTAACGGTAATTACTGCAGTGGAAAGAGTGACCTGTTTGTAACAGAGGCTTGTGAGTATGATAGGACATTTCTCAACTTAGTGCCTCAAATTGCTGTGATTACAAACATTGATGAAGATCATCTGGACTGTTACAAGGATATTAATGAGCTACAGGGCGCTTTTGCGGAATTTGCTTCATCCATAAACCCCGGCGGACTCTTAGTGATAAATAAGAAAGATTACAATCTGCTGAAAGACTTTGATGGAATAAAATGTAGAGTAGAAACCTTTGCTGTAGAAAATGACGACGAATTAAGTGTAAACTCCGCAAATAAAAGGCCGAGATTTAAAGTAAACCGTGTAACGAAAGCTGTATGTACCCATGAGATGGCCTTGGATACACCTACATGGAGAGCTGAACGGTCTGTGTTTAAAGATGGATGGACATCTTTTAACGTATTTTATAATGGCGATTTTTTTGGAGATTTCACTATTTCAAAACCGGGGATTCATAATGTGATGAATGCCCTTGCTTCAATAGCAATAGGTAACTATCTAGGTGTGCAAAAGGATGTTATAAAGGATTCACTTGCAGCATTTAATGGTGTAGACAGAAGGTTCCAGCTGCTTGGTACAGTAAACGACATTACAATTATTGATGATTACGCACACCATCCAACTGCAATACGAGCAACATTGAGGGCCGCCAGGGAACGGTACCCGGATAAGAGGGTATGGTGCCTGTTTCAGCCTCATCAATATAGCCGGACAAAACAGTTGATGGATAGATTTGTGAAATCCTTTCAAGATGCAGATAAGGTTATACTTTCTGAGATTTACGCTGCAAGGGATAGCGATGAACATATTAGTGCTGTTAGTTCAGCGGATGTGGTAGCCAGGATAAAGGCTTTGGATGTTGATGTCGACCTTATATCTGCTCATTCACAAATTGTTGAAAGATTGAGCGAAGAACTTAAGCCTGGCGATGTCTTAATCGTTATGGGGGCTGGTGATATTTGGCGTGTTGGTGTAAATGTTTTAAGTGTATTAAGAACTAAATGTGTATTAGAAGGTACTACTTGATGACTTCTTCTCTTTTTTTCTTTTTTAATATTAAATAAATATGGTATCAAATCAAATTAATGTAGCGGTCTTGATGGGCGGTGTATCAAATGAGCGTGGAGTATCATTGCGATCAGGTAATGAAGTATCAAAGGTATTGCGGGAAGCCGGGTACAACGTGATCGAAATTATTGTCAATGATACAGAATTGCATGAACTTAACAGTTATAATATAGACGTTGCGTTTATTGCACTCCACGGTACTTTTGGTGAGGATGGAGGGGTGCAGGAGCTGCTGGAAAGTAAAGGGATTCCATACATCGGTCCCGGTGTTGAGGCAAGCCGGTTGGCAATGGATAAGTTGGCATCAAAAGAGATTTTTGTATCTAATAACTTAGTTACGCCAGACTATATTGATGTATCCCAATATGGTAGCAAAGAGGAATTAGAGAATGCCGTGAAATCCATTGGTATGCCGGTTATAGTAAAACCCTCAATGGATGGTTCAAGTATAGGTATAAAGATAGCAAATAATATGGAACAGCTGCACGACGGAATCTCTTTTGCCCAAAAATATAGAGGTCCGGTTCTTGTCGAGAAATATATTGAAGGCAATGAGTTTACTGTGAGTATACTACTTGATAAGCCGTTACCTATTGTGGAGATAAAAACTGGATGCTGTTTTTACAGTTACTGCTCAAAGTATAAGAGTCATGATACAAAATACAGTACAAAAGTAAATATCACCAGGCAGGTTTACGAAAGTATTCAGGATCTGGCATTAAAGGCCCACTCTGCGTTAGGCTGTACAGACATGTCAAGGGTAGATATTATACTAGGTAAAGATGGAATCTCCTATTTGCTTGAAGTAAATACCATTCCCGGATTTACGGAAAGAAGTCTTTACCCCATGGCTGCAGAAGCCGCGAATATTAAATTCGCACAGCTATGTGACATACTTGTAACTAATGCAATAAAACGAAAGGGCAAAACGTTGGTAAATCAGTTTAATGATTAGTCTACCAAAAAGAAAAAAAATAGCCATAGTATGCATTATTACGATTTTCATTTCATCATGGATTGTTTATGGTTTGTATAGGGGCTTTACACTACTCCTTGACCAGGAAGAATTCAAGATCCGGAAGGACGATATATCGTTTGATATTCCCAGTTGGATTTCAGATAATGGAGTAGAACGTATAAACGATTTTATAGTCTTTCATGGTGAAGCAGGCCTGTTTGATAAAAATATTTCACAAGAAATTGCGTTTAGATACAAGCAGAATCATCTGTTTAAACGGGTGATTGCAGTAAAGCGGATCTTTCCTAACAAGATAAACATGTCCCTTGAACTGAGAAAACCCCTTGCCGAGATAAATAGCAACAACGGTAACTTCTTGATTGACCGCGACAGTATAAGAATATCATATGACTATTATAACTGGCCAATCAATGGTGAGCAAACTGTTTACATCTTAGTAAACAAATTAAAGAATACCCCCCTTGAAGGTAAGAAATGTAAAGACAAAAGAATAATTCTTGCCACAGACCTTGTAAGATTCCTCAAAAAAAACAATGCAGATAAGGTGCTCGAAATTGAAACCATAGACGCCTCAAATGCCGGAAAGAAATATACAAAAGATACTAGCGGTATAGTAATGTTGACAAAGAGCGGCACAATGATAAAGTGGGGACATACAGGGTTAGAAAAAGAGAGCGATGAACCTTCTGATGAGGTAAAATTAAAGAACCTGTTAAGCGTTGCAAGCGCCGCACGAGTTGCAGATAACGATTTCGCAGGATTGGAATATGTTGACGTCCGCTGGGCAAAGCCTGTGGGCAAAGAGATTGAATATTAGTTACATTAGGAAGAGTGTTTCTCGAATCTGTGAGAATAGTCAATGAGGTTAAGTTTATCTGATTCTTAAAGATAGCTTGGTACAAAAAGTTGTTATCTTTAGAAAACCTTGTATATTTAAGCAAGAATATCAAGATTCTTAAATGAACAGTTAATCTGCAATTTGTTATCTTTGAATGAATCACAACATCAAATGATTATGTATTGTGATAAAATAGACGCAATTGGCATATTTAAGGATGAACGGGTAAAAGTTTTCAGTGTGGATTAAGATCCACAACAATTCATTTAAGCAGCCAAACTGCTCAACTCAAAGTTAAATATTTTCACCTATAATTCGCAACCGACCATTTTGAATGTTTTTTGTACACAATATAATATACCCGCGTTTGATAATAAACGTTTTGCTACCCAAAACCCCGGAATAATAATGACAGTTAAAAAAGGAATATACAAACATCACAAAGGTAAGCTATATGAGGTGTTGGAAATTGCTAAACATTCAGAAACAGAGGAAGATTTTGTTGTTTACAGAGCTTTATACGGCGATTACGGGGTTTGGATTAGACCGTTAAAAATGTTTAACGAATCTGTTGAAAAAGACGGTACCTTTGTTAAAAGGTTTGAATATAAAGAGGATGCAAAGTATGCATAAAAGGTCAAGCAGAAGGTCAGACATTGGGAAATTAGTCTCTGGTAGGGCAGGGTAGGGACTTGAAATAAGAATAAAGTTGATTGCGGGCTATCGGACCAAATGACATTTGATAAATTATTTGTCTAATAGTGTCAGATGCGATCCAAATCTACCATTTGCAGATTTTTGTATTTTACACAAAAATTACATATTAACTTTCTTTTAACTTGCTCTATTGTCCAATGGTCAGATGTGACCCCGCAAGCAGACCCATGGTCAGATGTGACCCCGCAAGCAGACCCGCAAGCAGACCTGACCCCGCAAGCACACAACGACGCTGGCTGCTCTAGCGTTAAGGTCTGCCGACTACATTTCTGAAAATCGGACTTCATTGGTAAGATGATTCGTTGCACAAGAAAAAATTTCTTAATCCGGCTTCAGGGAGTTTGAAGTAGAGTAGGGTGAATGAACAATTGGGGGCACCCAAAGTTTAAGCATTAGATTTAGCTTGGATTTGTTCAAACTGACTGAGCCAAATCCTCAACATAACTTTAGCTGCGTTGAGGATTTGGAGATTGAAGCTTGTGTAAAGATCGCCTGAAGATTACCGCTATGTGTAACTGTTTCTTCTGAACAAGCCATTAGGGTCCGAAAAGAAGCAAATATATCAATTAACCTCTGTCCACACAGTTAAGGTCTTCAAAGGCCGTTTTTACCCTGGCAACCATTGATTTTTCGCCCTCACGCAACCATTTTCGGGGATCATAATATTTCTTGTTTGGTTTGTCATCTCCATCGGGATTTCCGATCTGACCTTGCAGATAACCTTCTTTACTCTTGTAAAAATCCAGAATCCCTTTCCATGTGGCCCACTGGGTATCAGTATCAATATTCATTTTTATCACTCCGTATCCAATTGCTTCCCGAATTTCCTCCTGGGATGAGCCTGATCCGCCATGAAAAACAAAGTTTACAGGATTGCTGTCTGTATTGCATTTATCCTTAATGAATTTCTGCGAATTAGCCAGGATCTTTGGTGTCAAAGTTACATTTCCCGGTTTATAAACACCGTGCACATTACCAAAAGAAGCCGCCACCGTAAAATTGGGCGAAATCACAGATAACCGTTCATATGCCAGAGCCACATCTTCAGGTTGCGTATAGAGTTTGGAATTGTCAATGTCGGTATTATCAACGCCGTCTTCCTCTCCGCCGGTAACTCCCAACTCCATCTCAAGGGTCATTCCAATCTTGGCCATACGTTCCAGATAGTTTTCACAAAGAGCAATATTTTCCTCAATGGGTTCTTCTGATAGATCAAGCATATGAGAACTGTATAGGGGTATGCCGGTCTGCTGGTAATATTTCTCACCCGCGTCTAAAAGGCCATCTATCCAGGGCAACAATTTTTTTGCAGCATGGTCGGTATGCAAAATCACAGGGACATCATAGACTTGCGCCATGGCATGAACATAATGGGCACCAGCGACTCCTCCCGCTATAGCGGCTTTCTCATTTTCGTTGGATAGCCCTTTACCCGCAAAAAAGCAAGCACCACCATTGGAAAACTGAATAATTACGGGTGAGTTAACTGCAGATGCCGCCTCTAAAACAGAAATTATTGAATTAGTACCTACCACATTTACAGCTGGTATTGCAAATCCTTCTTCTTTGGCAATCTTAAAAATGGTCCTTGTTTTTTCGCCAGTAATAACCCCAGTACCAACCGCTTCTTTAATTTTATTCACCATTTATTCTAACCTCCTTTAATGTATAAATATGTTCTGATATAACAACTATACCAAATTCACAGAGACTTATTTTGTTTAGTTATAATAACAGCTTGCGAGTGCAGAGTTCTCATGTCAAAACCCCTCTTCTTGTAATGCCTATATTATACCAAATCGAAAGCCAAATCTAAGTTTTTATTTACGTTTTATCATTCTCGAGATTTATTCTTAAGCCGTTGGTTCAAATCTCCTGACTTGAACCAAACTGACATTAAGGCAACTCTGTTGCCAGTAATAAGCAATAATATTAAAGAAATTTACCAAACTGATACAATACAGGGTATTGTTAAGGTCAGATTAGTTCAAGTCGGAGACTTGAACTAACAATCGTTTTTATGACCTCTTAACTCTTATTTTTCCTCCTCTGCATGGACAGGGGAAAATGCAGAAAAAATACCTAAACATAAGACAACGATAACAAATACTAAATTTACGTTTCATTTTAAGATGATAAACCCTTTATAGAAAAGGCAACAATTCCTATAATCATAAGTGTAGCGCTAAAATTTTTTTTAAAATTATAACAATCTAAATATAATTATTGAAATTGAAAAGTTATTTATTTATTATTCCTACGTAACAATGCATGAAACCTTAACAGACATTCTAACGGTTGAACCAGAGAAAATTTAGTGTTTTCCGCTCTTATATTTAATCAGAATTTGTTTAATCATATTGAACCAAACCGGATGTGCAGCATTAGCTGCGTAGAAGATGCCGTGATGGAGAGGTATTTAATGCATTTATCTGATGCAATAGAAATAGCTATATTAGTAACAAACAAAGCTTTCCATAAAATGACAGCCAAGGCCGTCTTACGTTACGGGGCTCGTATCACCAGCCTTATAATTACGCTGCGAAAAACCGGGAACAGTGCCAATACTGTTCGGCACGGCACTTGATTTAAAGCTGTAATGATGAAACCCGTTAGTAAATACTTTACAAAATTAGCGTAGTAATATGAGTGTGTGAGTTACTGAGTGAGCGCACAACCAAGAATGCGTTTGAACCAACGAAAAAAAAGCTCTATTTGCCAGCGGTAACGATAGATGAGAGCAATAAGCTCTGCAGGCAAATTTATACGATTTGTGGTAATTAAGAGTGTATGTTCTGGTGATATAGTTAATAATTATATAAAGATAATTGCCCCACTCGAAACCCTAAAAAGGCCTAATTTTTTGTTAACGAATAAAAAATTAGATATAGTGATGAATAATGAACCATTTTATCATATAATGTTACGAAGTATTGGCAGGGTGAAAATATTCCTTGGTAATAAAGTAAGATCCTAAAAGTAAAAGAGATTCAGTGTTATCTCAAAAGATGTAAATAAGTGATGTTTGAATTTTAGATAAGGTAATATAAAGATAGTCGATATCTATCAATTTGAAGGAGAGATTGTTCGAAAGAAAATTGCACCTCCCAATTGATGTATGGATGTACATAGCGCAGCGAAGCCGCAATCAAAATACGAGATTCTAGATACTGGATAGAGGCAAATAGTTCAATTTCTATCTTTCTTGTCAAGATGCAACATAAAAAGAGGCGAATTTAATTTGAGATATAACGTTTTAAGGCGTTTAAATAAATCATCAAACCTCTAGTCTCAAGTAACCAGTAACTGTGCTGTTACAAAGGACTTAACAATGCCCTGTAAAAATTTCTTTCTAAAAAAGAAGTTTTTACAGGGTAATACTATATTGAAGAATAATGCGGGCTTGAAAAACAAATAAACATGAGCTACCTTTGGCGTAAATGAAATCGTTGTCAATAAGGCGGTTTTACGTCTAAGTGGTTAAATCAAGGTGAATAACGACTTTAAGAAGAGTGTTGGCAATATCTGCTTCTGCTTTCGATGTCAAATCTCAAGGTTTTCCTATCAATTCAAGTTTCTTTTTTTGTGAGAACATTATATGCATATCTTGTTACTGTGTAAGAATTTTAATTTTCCGTTCAGAGACTAATGAACATTTTATTTCCATTTTTATAGGTAAGAAGTGACAATTATGAGCTTAGATAAAATAACAGAATTACTTGGTGACAAATCTGATAGCCTATTAAACCACAAAGCCAAAGTTTCAAAAGATTTATTACATCTTCCTGGTGGTGATTTTATTGACCGTATTATGGCAGACACTGATCGACCTGTTCCTGTATTGAGAAGTCTGCAAAGTATCTTTTCACACGGCAGATTAGCGGACACAGGTTATGTCTCTATCCTACCTGTTGACCAGGGGATTGAACATTCAGCTGGAGCATCCTTTGCCCCGAATCCCGCATATTTTGACCCTGACAATATAGTTAAACTTGCAATGGATGGAGGGTGTAACGCTGTGGCTTCAACTCTTGGTGTTCTTGGTAGCGTTGCTAGGAAGTATGCGCATAAAATACCGTTTATTCTAAAAATAAATCACAATGAGTTAATGACGTACCCTAACAAATTTGATCAGATAATGTTTGCTTCAATTGAACAGGCCAGAGATATGGGTGCTGTGGCAGTTGGCGCGACGATATATTTTGGATCAGATGAAGCAACGAGACAGATTGTTGAAGTCAGCGAAATGTTCAACATTGCGCACAGTATGGGAATGGGAACAATACTATGGTGTTATTTACGTAACTCATCATTTAAGAAAGATGGAGTAGATCATCACACTTCAGCAGATTTAACAGGCCAGGCAAACCATCTAGGTGTAACAATTCAAGCAGATATTATAAAACAGAAACTCCCTGAACAAAATGGTGGTTACCCTGCCATGAATAAAGATGCTAGTTATGGTAAAACTCACAACAAAATATATACAGAACTATCATCTGACCATCCAATTGATTTGACGCGTTTACAGGTAATGCATTGCTACATGGGACGGGCCGGATTAATAAACTCAGGTGGTGCATCTGGAGAAAACGATCTTGCTCAGGCAGTTGAAACTGCAGTCATAAATAAACGTGCAGGTGGTACTGGACTCATAAGTGGACGTAAAGCCTTTCAGAAACCAATGAAAGAAGGTATTGAACTGTTAAATTCAATACAGGATGTCTATCTTGAAGATGGTGTAACTATTGCATAGAGATTTTTCCGGTATTATAAAATTAATATTTTCTAAATTGTACGGTTCAGTGAATTCATTTGCCATTGGTCGTTGCAACATCAATCGCCTTCAATGAGTTACTAACCATGAGTCCAGGAAATGAGAAAATGAAGAATCTTATTGTCAATCTGAAGTTATGGCCTGTGTTACAACCGATATTATTTCCGGTTTTGGTTTTTTGTTGTGTTTTGGCTATTTTGGGATCAAATCAGGTTCAGGCAGATAACGGTACGGTACGGAATTTTGGAAAACAATGTGCGGGTACTTATCTCGTTGATGTAAGTAATGGTAATATAGATCTGTGGTCCTTTACCAGTGATGGTGTTTTCTTTGGCACCAGTTCCGGGCAAGGGATTTTTAATTTTAGTGATTTTCAAGGAGCTTGGAAGAAAACAAGCCATCAAGAAATTATAGGGACGGTTTTGGACTTCTCTTTTGGTGATGGCGGGGAGTTAATTAATGTTGCTCGATTTGATGTGACACTTCGCTTTTTGGATAGAAAATGTGAAGAAGTTGAGGGAGAAATAATTCTCCGGTTTTTTGAATTAGACGAAAACCCACTTGATATAAATTCGGATAATGGAGATCCTCTTGAATTCACATTCATAGGTCGACGTGTAACCGTTAATTGACTACTTTGTGGAACCAAGGAGTGTACCGTATTTTAGGGTAATTGGTTACAATGTTGTATAAACAAACGTCTATTTTCAGTTGGCTGGTTGAAAATGGACGCCATAATTCATAACCAATTTTTTGAGCAGATAAACGGGACAATTCAATGTTAAAACTCTAATCTAATTTAAGTTTTTATGAAGAGATGATAACTTGAAGAAACTTTCTTATTCGAACTGGTTCTGGGATTCTGGCTTTAAGTAGTTTAAAGTGTGTAAGTCCTTGTTTGCTCTATCTGCCAAAAACATAATTGAAGTAGCACCTTTTCAGGGAAGGTATAAATGTGTTATAATAGAAAATAATGGTAATAGTAGATAATTATAAAATAGAAAAGGAGTGATTATTTATAAGAAAAAGTCGCATACTGCGCACCGATAGAACCTACAGACGTTGGTATGTATATATTGAAAAATAGTGCTGGGTTAAAAATAAAGAGATATGAGATGTTTTTGCTGTAAGTGAAAGTGCGGTTAATAAGGCTACTTTACACCTAAGCGGTCAAATCAATATGAAGAAAGACCAGATGAATAAAATAGACAAGACTGTGGATTCTGTTTTCAAGGTCTGAGTCTATACCTTTCCCCGGCCTAGCAAATACCTCCAATGCGAAGCGCTAATGCCGCTTGCCAGAGGTAATTTGTGACTTGCTGAATAACGATAGCATTTTTCTGCTATGATAAGTGTTGTTGTTAAAGAGTGCAGTAGAATGTTAGAATACATCAGTTTAATTAATATTAATTTAATGAGGAAAAATAGATGAGTACAGGTACAGTAAAGTGGTTCAATGCAGATAAAGGTTTTGGTTTTATTACTCCAGACGACGGTGACAAAGATTTGTTTGTTCATCATTCTGAAATCCAGAGCGATGGCTATGCAACTCTCAATGATGGCCAGAAAGTAGAATACGATGTTGGGCAAGGTCAGAAGGGGCCGTGTGCAAACAACGTTGTGGCTGTCTGATTAGATTAAGCAGCTAAAGTAGAAACATATAACAAGACAATTTGGCATGGACGGCTTTTTGAGACGTTCACTTCCGCTTACAGCGCTCCAAACCGCTGGTTAATTATCGCGTTGGCTACCTCGTTCGGTAGCTAACGTCCGGTTGAAGAGTGCCCAATTTTAAGAAGCATTTCTTTTTTCGCTAGGTCCTCAACAATCGGTTTGCAAGAGACACGCTTAATGTGTGTCTCAAATCCTGGAGTTAGGTTTTACAAAGACTTATGATTGTACTAATTTAGGCATAAAGGATAATGTATACTCTCGTAAGTAATATAGTGGCTTTGGCCCGTTATTTTGTGTTTTCATGTAGATCCTGGTAATGGTAGTTGCACTACTGATAAAGGAACTTTGAGGATGCCATGTTTGGAAAATTATCCTGTAACTTACATAATTCTAAGTGACGTTTCTATAAATCTTGTTGATTAGTAGGCACAATATCATCTTTTCATTGGAGGAATATGGCAAAACGTAAGTTGACCAGGCGTCAAGCCTGGCGAGTGAAAAAAATCCAGGAAGAGCGCACTGCTCGGGCCAATAAGCGTGCCGGGCTTGTAGACCAACAAATAAGCGAAGGGAAACTAGGCAATGAGCAAGTGGGCCTGGTTATTGCCCATTACGGCAGTCAGGTAGATGTGGAGAGCACACAAGGGGTGGATGTTGGTAATATAGTTCGTTGTCATCTGCGGACTAACCTCGACAGGATAGTTACCGGAGATAAGATTATATGGCAGGCCGGAAATCCTACTGGTGTGGTTGTGTCCACTCTGCCACGTGA
Source organism: Candidatus Anammoxibacter sp. (assembly GCA_021777055.1). Classification (GTDB taxonomy): domain Bacteria; phylum Planctomycetota; class Brocadiia; order Brocadiales; family Anammoxibacteraceae; genus Anammoxibacter_A. The sequence continues at coordinate 51,982 of JAIQZO010000059.1, forward strand.
AACCGAACTATCCCGCCCTGACATTTATGGCCAGCTGCGACCAATAGCGGCCAATATCGATTACATCGTGATTGTTCTTGCTCCACTGCCAGAACCCCATGCCCATTTGATTGATCGCTATCTTGTAGCTGCAGAGTCTGTATCAATTAAACCGTTAATTCTTTTCAATAAAGTTGATTTGATAGACGATAATAATCGATTACAAATTGAGCAACTACTTTCTATTTATCCCAAAATTGGCTACCAGGTGCTGGAAGCGTCCACCCAAACCATGAATGGATTAAGTGAATTAAAAGCCGTACTTAAAGACCATACTAGTGTGTTTGTTGGACAATCGGGAGTAGGGAAATCCTCTTTAATAAAAGCCCTGTTACCCGGTGTTGATATTAAAGTCGGCGAACTGTCAGAAAGGTATGCCGAAGGTACCCACACCACAACTACTGCCAAATTATTTCATTTCCCTGATGGTGGCGACTTGGTAGACTCACCGGGGGTTCGTGAATTCGGCCTCTGGCATATGGAACGAGAACAAGTTCTTGATGGTTTTATAGAAATTCGACCGTTCCTTGGCAACTGTAAATTTCGGAACTGCAAACATCAAAGTGAGCCTGGCTGTGAACTGCTAGCCGCACTGGAACGTGGTGAAATAAGCGAACGTAGGATGGCCAGCTTTGAAGCTATCGCCTGTTCTTTAGATTCGTTGTAAGGTTTGGCGACTGGGCAGAAAAACAGAGAAAATATACAGAAAGAATACACAGGAAAAATTAAGATCAAAAACTCTAATGAGATAGCTTTCTGGACTGAGAAGGCAAGAAAACATCTGGGGGCAATACTTTATCACCCCCAAAAGCTTTCATAATAATTACAAACTAAAAAACGTTAAATAATTGGGAAATCTTTTTCTTTTATTGCCTCATGCGTTCTTCTCCATTGATTGAGATGGTCCCATTCACTCTCTATCATCTCCCATATAACCTCTTTCAGTTTGGAGTTAGTACACTTTCCCTCAAGCTCAAGATATCTTTGTAAACTATTTTTCTCTTCTTTAATTGCCAGATCCAGAGCAAAAAGAGCATCTGAGTCATTCTTGATGTTTGAAATCTGTTTAGGATTGTCTTCTACAACTGGTTTTTCCTTAGTTAATCTATAATACTCACTCTCAAGCTTTTTTACATGCATCTCTTCTTCCCAAGCCATATGTTGGAATGCATGCATTCCGTCTATTATATCCACACTATTAATGGCATTATTATAAAATGAAAACGCTTTTTTTTCAGATTGTAACGCAATCTTTATAATTTCTATATCATCTTTAGTAAAACTATAAACTTCGTCCCCGGGGCGATTCCCTTTAACATCGTAGCCAAGCACGTCCTTATATATGGCTCTCCATTTTTCAAGATGTTTTTTTTCATCACTGAGTAAGGTTTCAAATAACTTGCCTGTTTCAGAATCATTATACCTCTCAAAAAGATCATTATACATTTTGATGCTTGACGACTCCTCTTTTATTGCCACGTCAAGTGCGGTAACGACATCAATATCTAACATTGGCAATGCAATACCACCGAATTTACAGTGATCATACTCAATCTTTTCAGCCCCTCCAAGCTTCTCGTACTCTTTCTTTAACCAGTTAACATGCTTTTCCTCTTCCCACATCATGTCCTGGAAAGCATGCATACAACTTGTTAGGTTGACGGAAATTGACGAATGTGAATAAAATTCATATGATATCATTTCTGAAATAAGCGCTGTTTTGATATCCTCTAAAACCATATTTGTATTTCCAGTATTAGCATTCATATTTCCCTCCCTTTCTATCGTGGCTCTTTCACAACAAAATGACCTATAAATATAAGTTAGTTGTAACATTTACAATAAATTTATACTGAGGCCCTGTCCATAAATTAAATTGATTTTAGCTTTGTAAACAGTATCAACTTTGGACCAATCTTCAATCTGTGAATCCGCAACATGGTATAGGCTGCGTTTACGGTTCCCTCCGATCTGGCTGTAAAAATTTGATTCAACCATATACGTAATGAAATCCCATTAAACTATGTCGACCTCCCTAGTTTAAGAGTATCACAATATTCGCTAAAATACTATTTTTTAAATCTTTCAGCCCTATTAAATGAATTAATCATTATGCTTCATATAAAGTATGTGGCAAACGGAACCTGTTGTTTGTACGTATTTTCAGATACGCTGAGATTGGGGGATAATTATTTATCAAGAATAAGGTCAAAAAGAGATATGGTCATTGAACTCACCACACTGCCTACACTGAGGCCACTGCCAAGGCTATTTTAAACTACTGCAAAAGAAGTATGGAAAGCAAGGCGGAATATATGGCACGCAGTAGACTGGCAGAAAAATTTATGCTTTTAAAGTCGTTTCGTAAGCTAAAAGCACTACTACTTCTAATAAAGGTTACAAACGGAAAAAGCAACCTTAATGGAAAAGTACACGACATGGATTTTGAACACTAGAAGCAATGCCAAGCATGTGGTGGAGCAGGCCAACTAAATTGAACCTTCTGTGTATGTACTGGCGGACGTTTTGAATTACTGATAGATTATGACTGTGATAATAACCTCATTTGCTGTGATGAATGGGGGGATTGTTATTCTTGCTCAGGAGGACAAACAGCTAGTACTGCGTCATTGTTCTAATGACTGGTATGATTTCTTAAGCTTTATCCGTTGTACCTACTCAGGTTGATAGGCCGAAGACTGGAGACTGAAGGTAAAAGCATAAAGCGGCGATGCTGCAACCAGAATACTAGATGCGGGGAAATAGTTAGATTTCTAGTTTCTTTGTCAAGATGCCGCATAAAAAAGAGGCGAACTCGATTTAAGATATAACACTCTAAATGGGAGGAATAAATTATCAAGCATCTAGTATTGAGTATCCAGTAACTATACCGTTACAAATATCTTAATAATGCACAGTAAAAATTTCTTTCTAGAAAAACAAGTTTTTACAGGGTAATACTATAAAGCATTTTTGATTGCCAGGCTAATGTTAAAAAGCAAAAGCCACAGGATTTTGCCTTTAAGCTTTACCTTCAGCCTTTAGCCTATCCACCTGAGTAGTACTATTTGTGAACAAAAGGAATTTAGATCGAATAGCTATCGCCAATACAACATAGACGTTGTACTAGCAACACTTGCGTTGAATCTGAAACAGCCTATAGGTGATCATAGCGTTTCTATCCTGAATCCTTACCTCTGCATATTAAACAAGTTCTTCTGGTTTTTGATCACCATCTGTGGCTAATATGGGTAGAAATACTGTGACTGTAGTACCTACATTTATCTTGCTTTCTACGATAATCTTTCCTTGATGCTTTTCCACAATGCCATGGACTACCGCAAGTCCCAATCCTATTCCTTTACCAACTCCCTTAGTAGTAAAAAATGGATCAAAAATTCTCCTTTGGTCTTCCTCGGGAATTCCACACCCATTATCCTCTACAGTTAATTTAAAACATGATTTATTTTCCATACATAGATCTTGCGGGCATTTTTCTAATCTATCCAAGTTTACTTTCAGTATCCCAGTATTTCCTTTCATTGCTTGATAAGCATTTATGCAGAGATTCAAAATCATCTGATGGATTAGTGATGTATCAGCCATTATATAAGCGCAACCTTCTAGCAGAGCGGACTGAATCTCTACATTTTCTGGTAATCCTGCTTTTACCATAATAAGGCCTTCATTAACCTCTGTATTTAAATCTACCGGCTTCAATTGTGTAGGATCAAAACTGCTAAACATGAGAATCTGTCCTACTAAATTTACTGCACGTTCTCCTCCTGCATATATTTGTTTAAGGAGCTTCCATTCATCACTTCCCTCAATATGCTTATTCATAAGTAATTCAGTATAGCCTTGGGTAAAAGTTAGGATATTATTGAATTCATGGGCAATCCCTCCAGCCAGTGTTCCTAATGATTCCATCTTTTGCGAATGAAGAAGTTGGGTTTCAAGTTTACGTCGTTCTGCAATCTCCTTATGTAATTGCTTATGTGCTTTCTCCAGTTCTAATTTTTGTTTAGCAATAGTATCTCTCTGGTTTGTAATCTTCTCATTTATCTTACATAGATCTTTTTTGCTGTTATCAATTTCAAAAATAGTTTCTGTTAACAATTTTGACTTTATATGTGCAAGGTAGCTCGAGCATCTCATATTCAATGCTTTTGTAACGAGATCTTTGTTAATTGATTGTACTGCCCCAACATGTTCATTACCCACAGTTAAAATATCTTTTTTCATGTTTTAATCCTGTATTAAATCCAGACCACACGGTAAAGTCTTTAGGTGCTCAATAGCCTTGCGAACCTGTGTTCCTTCAAGAACCGAACCGTGTTGAGGTAAAATGCGATCAATTTCAAATTTATCTAATTCTTCCATGCAGTGTTGCAAGATTTGTCTACTTGGCATATATTCCCGGTGAAAAATATCCATAGAATCAATAAAGTTATCTCCTGCAAAGAGAGACCAATCTTTGGCCATTGCACCGAATATATCACTACTAAACAATGTTCTGGTCTTTCTATCGTAAGTTACAATTGCTCCGGGAGAATGAAGGTAAGGCGTGTTAATAAATTGCAAAACCCTACCACTTTGTAATGTAAGTTTATTATCGTTTTTTTCTACAGGATAAAATTCAGATTTAAGACCATAATGACGAATGAGCCGAATAGCCTTAGTATGTGCGACTATTCTTAGATCATCTCGATCAACAATATCTTCAACAACCGCTAGATTACCACAAACATCAGGATCTTGATGATGAGCAACTATTACCGAAATTTCCAATGGGTTCACCAGATCAATAACTTTTCTCATGATAGTAGGGAAGTGAGGTATTGATCCTGGATCAAAAAAAACAACATCTTTATCATCTATAAGCAAGTATGGATTGCAATATAGGTGAGCTTCCTTATCGTAGAACCCTACCCAATGGATATCTCGGGTAATCGCTACAGCATTTTTGTAATTTATATTTTTACTCATGTTCTACTTTCTTTCATTGTGCGAGTTTATACCTTGTTCATAGTGGGTGTCAAATGGGTATAACTAAGAGTTCAATGCAAACTAAAGTGACAAAAATGTACTTGAAAGTTTTTCCCATTAATACATTGTGACCGAATGTGTTACACAAGTCAAATTTCTTTCTGAAATCAACGGCATTATGAGGAACGCGCCCTAAGAACATCACTTTTCACTTTCTTGTTGGTAGGCCTTGCAAGAAAAAAACTGTTTATTAAAAGTGCATGCTTTTCTGCTAGCCTTTGGCTGTTACGGGCAGACAACGGCTGAATTAAGCCATGCCGTTACGATGGTCTAAGACTATATATAACTAGCAAAAGTAAATTTGCAAAAGAAGTGGTATAAAAAGATCTAATAACTTAGCATTGACTTGAATGAGTAGTTTGCCTTTCTTTTCGATACGAAGCTTTACTTCTTTCAATTAGACATCTTTACCTTTCAAACATACCACCATTGCCTGCTACTATTTACATCAAAATGTAATCATTGTAACCTCTTGCTATTAAACAAATTAATTTTAACCATGAAGATGTCTACTTGATAATAGACAATAAAAATTTGTAAAAAGTTCCAATAATCAAATTATTATATATAAGTATTGATATTTTAGGTTTGTTTTGTAAATATGTGTTAAAATACATAGTCTAATGAGGATTAGAACTGTAGGCTTAATAATCTAGATGTAGTACTCATGTTTTCTCTGCTTAGTGTTTCGAATGCAACGTTTATGGCAATAAAAAGAGGAACATATTAGCTATGTTTTGTGTGCCTACTTATAAGCTAGTTTGAATGACAGGCGTCACTGTCAGTTGACTCCATACGATTTATAAGGATAAACATGAAAAAAACGTTTAAATTAACTAACACGAAAATCAAAGTTGCCAGAGTTGTGGAAGGTGTAAAACACGAAGTTAGAAAATACCTGAAGAGAGAACGCAGAAAAAAGTTACCAGAAGGAGTGGATTTTTGGGATTTTGACTGCAAATTTGGTGGCACAGCTGAAGAGGCGACTGAGATCCACTTGTCGGAAATTAACAAATGCATTGATGAAGCCGAAGAGAAGCAGTTAGAGTCTTTTTATATAGAGATTCTGGCCAAGCCAGGGTACCGACTGAAGAAAAAATTAGGAGAAGAAAAATAGGATACATGATAATTGTTAAGGGGCGTCTAAGAGGCTTCTTCATTTCAGTGGTTAACAATTTAACCTCTATATAGTTTTTTTTACTATCATTAATATTGATGATGAGACCATGTTGTCATGGTTAGGAAATGAGGTAAGTTCCACTTGGTAAAATCCTTATGGCTGTCTAGTGGGTTTGCTATATGTTTAATGCTATCAAGTGATTATAAATTTCATGAAGATGCTCTTCCTTGATGTCTTTTATTCTTTCAATATCATGTTTCAGGTGGGAGAGGTCTGATTGTGTATCTATGTCATAATATTGGGATAATAGTTCGTATGTCAGACCGCATTTTTTTACACTTTCTATTGTCTGGGTAAACACATTTTCTGTGCTCCATTCTATACCTGTAAATATCTTCCATGCATTCTCACTCTTAAATGACTCCGTTAGGAATGAAATCCCCAAGAGGAAGTAGCCTCCATCTTTTGTTGGACCTATAACGGTATCATTGTGGCTTAACAGATCAAATGATTGCAGTATTGTTTCTTTATCCAGGGCTGGTGTGTCGCTTCCAATTATGACTGCCTTCTTTGCGCCAGTGTTTGATATCTGTTTAAATGCGTTTGATATCCTTTCTCCCAAATTGTTTCCAGATTGTGGGGAAAGTTTATTATTATATTTCTGTCCGAGCCAATTTTCCATCTCTTCGATTCTATCTTCAGGGGAAAAGAATATGGTAGTTTTATAATCGCGATTCTGACCGTTTCTATCTTTAATATAGGTGTTGTTGAGCGAAACCCTCTTCAGTAGTGCTTCTACAAACAGCTTATACAGTATGGTAGCATTTTCTTTTCCGATTCCCTTACTTAACCGTGTCTTTACCTTTCCTGGCTCAGGGTATTTTATAAATATTATCAAGTGGTTGTCAGACATGATTGAGTTATTGGGTATGGGAATAAAGTAAATTTCCTTCTCCGTATACAGCTATGGGGAAGCTTGTGATATCAAACGGGTCTTCGTTCCAGCAGGTAAAAGAGGACCATTTCCCTTTTGTAAGCGTACCCAATATTTTGCTTAACCCCAGAGCTTCTGCATTTTTGCTGGAAACCAACTCAATTGCCTCTTGTTTTGAAAGGCCGCACCTTGTAAACCATCTGGTTTGTAGGAAGAGTTGGCGTGCAGGTATAACAGGGTGATCACTCATTAAACCATACCTGGCGCCTGATTCAACAAGGTATTTAATGTTTCTCCAGTTTTCATGTTTTAATTCTACTTTGTAAGCAAAGGAGTCCACTGGGCCGTAATTAACGAGTATGTCCCTTTTTTTCAACTCATTAAATATTTCAGGTTGGTGTATGTCCATGGCATGTTCAACGGTAACTTTAAGCTTAAATTCGTCAACAATGCGCAGTAGTGCTGCTACATCATCTATTTTATGAACATGTATACGGAGGATCTCTTTACCCTCAAGAATATCTCTTAATATTGATTCTTCAAGGGAAAATGTTATATCGTCTTTGTCTTTTCCTTTTGCTTTACGAAGTTTGTCCATCTTCTGCCTTATATCATCCAGTTGTCTTCTGAGAATTGCCAGGGCCCCCATACGTGTTGATGGCCTTTGGCCCTTCCAATCAGTTGTAGACATGGGATTAAATCCGAAAGCGCCTTTGATACCCGTGTATTTTATTAATGCATCTGTACTGTTCTTTGCATAGTGACGTATTGCCGCGGAACGGCCGCTTATGATGTTGCCGCTACCGGGAAGAACGCATGAGTAAAGTACACCCATTTCAATTGCATCAGTAAAGGCTCCATCATCCATTTGTATTGAATCGATCGCGTCAGGGAGTGCAAATATTGATTCAAGGCTTTCATTAGATTCCTCTTCTTCTCCCGGTTCACCTGCCCGTACCATGCCTATGTGACTGTGGGGATCAATAAATGCTGGAGTTATAACATTAAATTTGCCGATTAAATCTCCTTTTTTGGACTTGGAGATATTAATAATCTTATTGTCTTTAAAAATCAGATATGCATTTTGTTCAATTGATTTACCGGTGTAGATAGTTTTTGCATAGACACAATTCATAATTCTGTTTAATTCCCTTTCCGAGACGAGATGATGCTTGAATTTGATATTATATACTCAAATGGATCATGAATTCATCATTTAACGTCCCATTTTTCAGTTATCGTTGAATGTTATTTGACCGCGCTTTACTCTATATAGCTATGGCTATACTTGCGTACTGCGATTGGATACCATTCAATGATAACCAAAACCTGAACAACTGAATATTGAATTCATGATCTATTTGAGTATGGTTGGATTGGTGGGCGGTGCCTACCAAAATCATTATGACCATAATCTTAATCTCAATGTGTGAATTCTGGTTACGATTAAGATTATAAATTTGGCGCTAACTTCCGAGTGTATTGGTTTTCATTTTGTTAACAATGTAGAGTGGTATTGATCATTAAAATTACTATACTCTTAATGTTAATCGAAGTGTGTGGATTATGATTAAGTGTACGATTATGATTAAGATTTTAGAATCGAGAAGCCCGCCGTAAGTGCTAATTTAAGATAGGTTCTGAGGGTTTTATGGATGATTCCGGATTTATACCGTCTATGAATTGTGACACGTACCACCAGATTTTGTCTGGGTTGGGGTAAAATACTAGTTCTTCGTTTGCGGGCCCCACAATCCATGCATTCATGTTTAGTTCACTATCAAGCTGCCCTTCAGACCAGCATGCACAGCCCAGGTAGAGTCTGAAACAGCTGCAGTTGCTAGTGTTGGATAAAAGGTCATCCAAGCAATCCTGATTTGATCCTAGGTACACACCATTACATATTCTACTGCAGTTATGGTCTTTATTTTTATGCTCACTGTGTAAACAGAAAAGTTTACTGGTGTCTACCGGGCCACCGAAGAAAATCTTTTTATTTTCGTTCTTTATTTTGGGATTATCAGGGAAAATTTGTGAAATATCTATGTGGGAAGCTCTGTTAAGTATGAGTCCAAAGGCGCCCCTTTCATTATGTTCACAAATTAAGATTACTGTTTTCAGAAAATTAGGGTCACTTAAATATGGATTTGCAATCAGGAATGTACCTTTGCTTAAGGTGTTTCCCATATTATATGTCTCCAATAAAGTAAACTGCAGATAAAAAGAATTTACGCCCTTATCGTAAACGTTTATCTTATTAAAATTATACTTTTAAATATTACCATATAATTGGCCTAAATACTAGTTTGAAAAACTTTTGCATGAATTCTACGGTATTGTCATGTCGTTTTTACGTTAAACTTGTTCATGGCTTCGGTTATTTTATCCTCCAGGACTAACTCGACGGACTCTGTAACCCTGTCCAGGATGGAGTCGAGCTGTTGGGCTTCCCCATTGCTAAACTGTTGCAAAACCCACTTTGCTGGAGGTATCCTATTGTTTTCGGGTCGGCCTATGCCAACACGAATTCTACAATATCCTCTCTCTTCGGGGCCAAAAAAGCTGTTTAATGATTTCAGCCCGTTGTGTCCTCCAGTACCACCGCCTTTTTTTACCCTCAAAGAGGCAAAAGGAAGATCAAGATCATCATGTATTATGATAACAGATGCAGGGTCAAGTTTGTAGAATTCAATGAGCGGTCCAACGCACGAACCTGAAAGGTTCATGAATGTTAAAGGTTTTACTAATATTACCTTTTCACTTGATATTGAAGCATCGTAAATTTCTCCCTTACTTTTTTTATTAGGTCCGGAGGCGTTCCATTTGTGTACCAATTTGTCCACTGCTTTAAAACCTATGTTGTGCCTGGTATTTTTGTACTCTGGCCCCGGATTTCCCAGTCCAATAACTATTTTCATGATTACCTTGTTTTATTAAATTCTTAATGTGATTTCTGAAAAAATGACAATACTAAAGTACTTACTATTTTTGATAGTAATATCTTGATGATAAAATCAGATTTCGGATGAAGATGTATATGTAAACTATTACCATACTGGAATTGAGTATTTTGTTTAAAGTGAGCAGCCTCCTGTTTCCTGAATTCTGTTTTTGTGTTGAGAAGTATAAATTTAAATTGGACTTTTTTTATTCAATTATATATTATAATTATCTTTGGAAATTTTTCCTTATAATACAATAATCGAGTAATACGTAAATTATTTTTTTTAAACTATTAGAGTTTTTTTTGATTTTTGTAGTTTGATAACAGGAATATCCCTGGAATTTAAAGTGCATTTATACAAGATTATTTAAATTGGTGCTTCTATGAATTATATCGTTTTGGTAAAACAAGTTCCTGATGTTTCACAGATTACGGGGAATGCTTTTAATCCTGAGACTGGCAACCTTAATAGGGGCGCATTGCCTAGTATAATAAATAAGTTGGATGCCGATGCGTTGACATTTGCCGAAAAAATGAGGCAGGTCTCACCGGGTAAGATTGTTTGTCTTACAATGGGACCACCTATGGCCATTGATGTCCTTAAGTATTGCCTGAGCAGATGCTCTGAAGATGCGGTCTTGTTGACGGACAGGGCGTTAGGGGGTGCAGATACTCCTTCAACTGCGAATCCTCTTGCTTTTGCAGTGAGGAAGATCGTACGGGATATGTTTAATGGAAGTGAAGATTACGTTGTGATAACAGGTATGCAGTCTGTAGATGGTGACACGGCACAGGTGCCACCCCAAATGGCGGCAGAGTTGAAGATCCCCTGCGTTGCTTATGCAACCGATTTTGAATATGAGAATAATAGTTTCATATTTAATGCCATTGTTTCGGGTGGAAATCAATCGATTAAACCGAAGCAGTTTCCTTGTGTTATTACCGTAGCTAGTTTTGAGCACCAATTGTTTCCTACTTTTAACCGTTCCAGATGGGCAGAACGGACCGATGTTAATAGTTGGACAGCGGATGATATTAAGCCTACTTCGTTTGGCTTTCCGGGTTCACGGACAAAGGTTACAAGGGTATTTCCGCCACCGAAGAGTGCTAGAAGGTACAAGCATGTTGGAGATATAAATGCATTCATTGCTGAACTTGTGGATGATTTTAAAAAGGGAGGAACTGCGTCCAAATATGTACCTGTTGAGCGTGAATACGTACTACCTTTAAATCGTCCTGACGGGCCTCTTGATAGGAATTATGAGGCGACGAACAAGGATATTGAAGCCTTTAACGAGGTTAGGGATGCCCTTATTGCGCTTAATATAAATGACGTTGAACAGATAAAGGAGGAAATCCTTGATGATGTGAAAAAGCATCTCACCTCTGATATTGCAGATTATAAATTAAAAGGGATTTTGAATGGTTTTAAGGTAGTGGAACCAACGTACAGCGGTGATGTGTGGGTTATTGCGGAACATGAGGGCGAAGAAATTCATGATGTTACAGCTGAACTTTTGGGTAAGGCTACAGATTTGGCAAAATCGCTTAACGTTAATGTGGGTTGTGTACTTGCTGGTTATAATTGTGGAGATTTGCCGAAACAGCTCATCTCTTATGGCGCGGATAAGGTTGTTGTTATTGATGACAAAATGCTGGAGGAGTTTAAACCTGGGCCTTATAAAAAAGCTATTATTGAGGCAATAAATGAGTTTAAGCCGCAAATTGTTTTGTCTGGAGCTACACCGCAAGGAAGGGTTTTAACGCCTATGATTGCTTATGGTCTTGATTGCGGATTGACTGCTGACTGTACCAGGCTTGATATAAGAGATAACTCCAGCCTGGGCGAGGTTGGGGTATTGATGCAGACACGTCCGGCACTTGGTGGTAATGTGATGGCGACTATTTGTGCAAAAGACTCAAAACTCCAGATGTCCACTGCTAGACCAGGTGTAATGAGAAAGCTTGAACCCGATCCTGAAAGGGAAGGTGAGGTTATTGCCTTTAATACGGTTCTTTCTGAATCTGATGCGGGATATGATATAACTAAGACAGAATTAAGTGAGGGAGGTACTAAGCTTACAACGGCTGACATTATTGTTTCAGGGGGAAGGGGTCTGCAAAATAGGGGTAAGTATGATAGCATTTTAAGAGAATTAGTTTCCGGGTTGGAGAATAAACTCGAATGTGAGGTTGAATGCGGTGCCTCAAGGGCTGCCGTTGAACATGGCTTTATTGGACGGCCTCATCAGGTTGGGCAGACAGGGACAGCTGTTAGTCCCAAGCTATATATTGCCATTGGTATTTCGGGCGCAATACAGCATTTAATAGGTATAGAGAATGCTGAAATAATTGTTTCCATTAACAATGATTCAAAGGCACCAATCTTTACACACTCGGATTATTACATTGTAGGTAATGCAGAAGAAATTGTTCCTCAAATAACAAAAGCATTAAACATGTAAAGTTAAAAATGGTGGCTTAATAATTTACATATTATAGGGTTTAAATTAGTTATGACGAATTCACAAGAAAATTATAATCATGTCTCTGTGCTGATAGTGGGTGGTGGGCCTGCGGGTTTGTCCGCCGCAATAGCCTTAAAAGGCACAAATAAAGATATCGATGTTGTTGTTTTAGAAAAGGGCAATGCTATCGGAAGTCATAATCTGTCCGGAGCAGTAATTGAGGCCAGGCCGTTAAAACAGTTACTTGATGAATTTAAACCCGAATGGGAGAAGTTGCCAGGTGCTGATGCTGTTTTTTCAAGACAGGTTGATAAGGATGATGTCTCTTTTTTGTATGGCGGCAAGAATTGTCAGGATATGACACTTCTTATAAAAACCGCAAAGAAATTGAAACTGGCGTTTGGTGATATGGATAATCATGGTAACCATATTGTTTCCATAAGTGAATTAACCCGGTTTCTCGGAACAGTTGCTACCTCTTTAGGAGTGGAGATACATACTGGATTTGGTGTTAGAGAGGTTGTCTACGATAAAGAGAAGAAAGCCGTTACAGGGGTTTATCTTGTGGACCAGGGACTTGACAAAGAAGGAAATAGACAGCCGAATTTCACATCGGGTGAGCAGATTACGGCAGACATTGTTATATTGGCCGAAGGACCTTGTGGATTAGCAACGGAAGACCTTGTTGAAAAAGCCGGAATGGTTCGAGCGTCTAACCAGCTATATTCTGTAGGTGTTAAAAATATTATAAAAGTTAGCGACGACAAATATCAAAGTTTCGGAGACAATCGGGTTGCACATACTCTTGGATTTCCTCTATGGGGTCCTGTTTCAGGGCCGGCAATCTTTGGTGGCGGTTTTGCTTATAGTAACGGGAAGAACCAGATTGCGTTGGGTATTATTGCCGCGGCAGATTGGAAATATTGTAACTTTAATCCTCAGAGGGCCCTGGAAGATCTCAAACAACACTCTTTTATTTCACAGTATATTGATAAAGGCGAAGTAATTGAAGCTGGGGTTAAGATTATTCCAGAAGGTGGTTATTATGCCATCCCTAGGCTTAAAGGTTTGTATGGGGAAAGTACCATTGGCTGCGGAAATGCAATTATCGTTGGTGATAGTGCCGGGTTTGTTAACATGAGGAAAATTAAAGGTCTGCATAATGCCATTGAATCGGGTATGATTGCTGGTAAGTCAGCCGCCCATTGCCTGGAAAAACCAAATAAGACGGCAGAGGTATATACAGAGCAGATAGATGAGAGCGCTGTGATGACTGAAATGATGCAAGCAAAGGATTTTAGAGCTATTGTTGCCAAGTTTGGTCAGGCGGTTGGAATGCCATTAACCCTTGTTAGTAAATATCTACCTACTTTTCAGATTGAGAAGGATTACCAGGCGATGACTGGTGAGAAGTTTCAATACGAAGTAGACAGAGCGTTTGACAAGGCCGCATTTGCAGCAATGACATCCACTGAACACAGGGAAGAACAGCCGTCACATTTGAAAATACTTGACCACAATATCTGTAATGATCAGTGTGCTGATAGTTTTGAAAGGGCATGTATAACGTTTTGCCCTGCTGGTGTATATGAGGAGATTGAGAACGAAACAGTTGCTGCAAATCCTTCTAATTGCCTTCATTGCAAAACGTGTCATATTAAATGCCCGTTTGATAACATAAGGTGGGTTGTTCCTGAGGGGGCCGGTGGACCGCGGTATAAGCAGATGTAGACGTGAGTATTTACCGCTTATAGTTGTTAATAGTTAAGGGGAATATAGATGATGAGGATTTCTTGATTTCCACATCCCTGGTTTTTCTGTTTTGTTCTAACCTGTTAATTTTAAATAATTGTATTATCTAAGGAGAAGAAAATGGGAAATACAGATAATGATTTTCTTCGTGATCTTGAAGAACAGAGAATTAGTGAGGAGATTTCTTACCAGTTTTATGAGAAGGCGATTAATTGTGTAGAATTTATTGGCCCGCAAAAACAGTTTAAAGAGATGATGTGGGAGGAATTTAATCACGTAAAAGTACTTACCGATAAGTATGTTGAGCTTGGCGGAGGCGATACTGCAGAATATAATGTAAAGGTACATGGGGGACTGGCATTGCCATCACCTGAACTGGGTACACAGGTTGCTCTGGATATAGGGATTAAAGAAGAGATGGAAAGTGTTGCAAAATATGATCGACTGTCTGCAAAGCATAAAGGGCATGAACATTGTAATCTCTTTATTGATCTGGCAAATGATGAAAGAAAACACCTTGATGTGTGGCAAAGAACGCAATTAGAATACATATCTGCTAGGTCAGAACCGTTTGGGAAACCGGAGATTCATGAAAACTACCGATTTAGCCCGGAGGATCTGAATGTCATTGATCAGGCCGTAAAAGAGTGGAAAGATGGTTTTTCTGTTTTTTTTAACAATGCTCATTGGTTACACCTTTATGAGAGCAGAGATGTTATTGTCTCCATCGCCAGGAGGGAGAGCGAACATCTAAGTTTGTTGGAGAATGAATATTTTCGTTTAAACGATATCAATCCAGAAAACAATCAAAGCAGTGGGGCGGTTAAAATATCTGAGGAAAACGATAACTCTTCGAATCGTAAAGAAATATTAGGTCAAATCATTGATAATGAAAAACGAAGGCTTACAGCTCTTTCCGATTGGTTTAGTAAGTGTACAAATTCCCATTTGAAAAACATATTTTCTAAGATAATGAACGATAAAGATGCTGATCTAAAGCTGTGGGATGAGATGTTTCAAAAAATATAACTATGTCAGGTAATTAAGAATTCAGTGTTATTTATTGTAAATTTGTGTGCACTTTCAGAATCCTTTTTTCTAATATTTTTACTCCTGACTCCTGTATTCCATAAAAACTACAATAGCCTTTAAAAAGAAGTTTTTATAACGTAATACTATGATGAAAAGATACGATGTTATTGTTTTAGGTAGCGGCCCCGGCGGTGAAGGTGCGGCAATGAAAGCGGTTAAAGAGTGCAAATCCGTTGCAATTGTTGATTATATGGATGAGATTGGTGGTAGCTGTACCCATAAAGGTACTATTCCCAGTAAGGCATTACGGCAGGCAATACAAAGACTTGCGGATTCAAATGGCTTGCGGAATGTTAGTTATCAGGAGCTGTTAGAACATGCCAAATCTGTTATCAGTTCGCAGGTTAAGTTGCGACACGGTTTTTATGAGAGAAACCTGGTTGATGTTATTAGTGGCATTGCTACCTTTATTGAAGATCATATTATAGAGGTTGCATTAACATCCGGAGCGAAAGAGAAGTTTGAGGCAGACTCTTTTGTGATTGCTACAGGGTCCAGGCCTTATCACAATCCCGACATAGATTTTGCCCACCCCAGAATTCTTGATAGCGATTCAGTTTTAGATCTTACTAGCAATCCTAGGTCCATTACAATCTTTGGTGCAGGTGTTATCGGATGTGAATATGCTTCAATCTTCAGGGGACTTCGCATCAAAGTAAATTTAATTAACACGCGTAACCAGTTGTTATCATTCCTGGATGATGAAATTGTTGACGCATTAGGATATCATTTGCGTGAGCAGGGTGTTGTGATAAGACATAACGAACAGTTTGATAAAGTTGAGGCAGGTGATGATAGTGTATGTCTCTTTCTGAAATCAAATAAACAGATCCGTAGTGATGTGCTGTTATGGGCACAAGGCAGGACGGGAAATACGGATAATTTGGGGTTGGATAATGTTGGCGTTAATACTGACGAGAGAGGTTCCATTGTAGTTAATGAAAACTATCAGACTGTTAAGGAACATATTTATGCAGTTGGAGATGTCGTTGGATACCCCAGTTTGGCGAGCGCGGCCTATGATCAGGGACGTTTTGCCGCAACACATCTGGTCTTTGGTGAATGTGAGACTCGTCTTGTTGAAAATATACCCACCGGTATTTATACAATTCCTGAAATTAGCTCCATTGGAATGAATGAACGTGAACTTACGGAAAAGAAAGTACCTTATGAAGTTGGACACTCCATGTTTAAGCAGTTAGCAAGGGCCCAGATAACAGGCCACACAACCGGAATGATTAAACTACTGTTTCATTGTGAGACCCTGGAGATCTTGGGAATACACTGTTTTGGCTACCAAGCTTCAGAAATAATTCATATTGGACAAGCGATCATGGCGCAGAAAAACGGTGGTAACACCCTTATGTATTTCATTAATACAACTTTTAATTACCCCACAATGGCTGAAGCTTATAGGGTTGCGGCTCTTAATGGGCTGAATCGTGTTAGATAAGGTGAAATGAATAAATCACCAATTTTATACACATCTTAGACAAAAAAATATCCGCGACTGCTTATGAAAAAGATATTTATCAGTGCAGGTGAGCAGTCCGGTGATCTGCATGGCTCAAATTTGATTAGAGGGATCTTAAAAAAAGATCCTGATTTGAAAATTTATGGTCTTGGAAGTCACAAAATGGTTGAAGAAGGCATGACCTGTCTTCACGATATGACCCATAAATCGGTTATGTGGGTGCAGGCTGCATCAAAGATCCATGAGTTCCTCCAAATTCTTCGCGATTGTTCCTCTTTTTTTAAGAATGAAAGACCCTCACTTGCAATATTAATAGATTATTGCGGACTTAATTTCTATATTGCTAAAGCTGCAAAAAAGTACGGGATAGCGGTAATGTATTACGTAAGCCCCCAGCTATGGGCTCACGGTAACTGGCGGGTAAAGAAAGTAAAAAAACTGGTGGATAAGATGGTTGTTATCTTTCCATTTGAAGAGAAACTGTATAGAGATGCAGGAATAAACGCCCGATATGTTGGTAATCCTATTATTGATGAGATTACTAAGCAACAGGAGTATGAGGAAGGGTCTATCACCAAGTTAAAAAATGATTGTAATGGTAATATCATTTCCCTCTTTCCCGGTAGTCGAAAACAAGAGATAAAGAGATTCTTGCCTATTCTGCTTAAGACTGCTGAGCATATTTACTCTATGGACAGTTCTGTCAGATTCCTTGTTTCATGTGCTGGTAATCGTCACAGAGAGTCCATTGAGAGTATGGTAAACTCTTCTTGCGTTCCAGCAACCATAACATCAGATAACCTTGCAGAGGTTATTAATTCATCCAAACTATGCCTTACCAGTTCTGGTACTATTACATTAAAGATTGCATACTATCTAACCCCAATGATCATTATTTATAAGATCTCATGGCTTGCCTATTTTATCGCAAAGCCGTTCAGGCAGTCTCCATACCTAAGCCTGGTAAACAGATTAGCAGAAAAATTTATTGTGCCTGAACGTTTAATGTACAGGAATGATTATAAATGGCTCTTTACCAATTCTATGGAATTATTAAATAATAATGAAGTAAGATCAGCGTGTATTAGAGAACTGCAGAAAATAAAGGGGATGATCAGCGAAAAGACAAATGTTTCTGACAGAGCCGCGGAAGAGGCCGTTTGTATGATTAAATAGTAGTAAACGGGATAATCAATTACGCACACTACTAATCTTATGTATTTGTTTTGAGTTAAAATGTGGGATGGGTAGAGCGATAGCGAAACCCATCAATAATTCTAATTGCAGTTTCTGGATTTAGATTAAGATTATAAATTTATAGTTAACTTAAAATAGAAAGATTTAAAGATGTACAAAATACCCCAACGGGGTTACACATACCAGCCTAGGGTAGCACCCTGGGTCAACGATAACCATTAAGTCGCACCCTGAATGGGTGCAACATATTTTCCAGATTCATAGTTTATGTATGTTACGTTCTTACAGGGCTATATTTTTCTTTGTTCTTGTCCCATGGCGCTGCCCAGGGCTGGTATATCTTCAAATAAGTGCTATGCTCATATTTGCTCAAAAACTGTTTTGAAAGAGAATGGGTAATTAGGTTCCACTTTACCAACTCGCAAAGCACAAAAACTATCATTTGGGGCAAGAAAACCCCATTAAAAGTCAATAATCTTTTGATATTGAAACAGAACGGCAGAGAAATGTTTTTAATAATGTGTTTATACAGATAGTAGTAACGTAAATCAAAAATAACAAGGAGTTATAAATGGCAGAAGCAAAAGGATTAAACAAACCGGTAAAGTTAAAAAGTGATCTGGCAGAATTTCTGGGTGAAACAGAACTTCCCAGGACAGAGATCACAAAAAAACTATGGGCCTATATTAAAGAGAATAAACTTCAGACAAAGACTGAAAATGGTAAACCTGAGAACGCAGGTAAGTTCATTGTTGCAGATACTAAGTTGCTCCCGATCTTTAAGAATACAAAATCTAAGAGTAAATCAGGCAATGTTACAGACCTTACAAAACTGAAAGAAGGCCAGACGGTTAATATGATGCAGATGGCTGCTATTGTTGGTGCAAATATAGAATAAAGTATTGGGTATGATTTTATTAGATGATACCTTTCAGAATATGTTTTTTTGATCTTTATACTTAAGCATGCTTGCATTGTGTAGTTATGTTTCAATATCAAAGAAAATGTTACCTTACTGGGAGGACTTTTGTGTGCCGGTGCGAGATTTACTAACTCCATGGCTGTCAACGTGAAACAGAATTACCCATTCTGTTTCAAAACAGTTTTTTAAGGTTACAAATTATAGGCAATGACGCGAATAAGTGGAGCCGTTTTTTGGAGTCCACTTAATTTGCTTTTTGGACTTTTGCAATATTTAAGTTAATTGCTTCTGCATGTAATCTTAAACCTAGAGGCTGTATAACTTTGAGGATTGTGTCGAAACCTGGACTTCGTTCCCTGGAAAGGCATTGTAAAGACTTTCGCGAGAAAGGCCGGTATCACGTGCAACTTGAGATATGCCATTTGCCCGAGCGATACCCCAAGAGCTTTTGCAATAAACGTAGCATCACCATTTGCCTCCTCAAGGCCGGCTTCAAGGTAAGCAGCCATTTCTGCAGTGGTACGAAGATGCTCGGCAACATCGTATTGGGTTGTTATAGTCTTAGTCATCATACTCTCCTATAGATTTTGTGATAGATGTAAAGCAGTTTTGATATCTTTGGCTTGAGTGACTTGTTAGGTGTTGTGGTTGGTCGTAGATTTACTTCCTTCACTGGAGTTCTAAAGATTTTTCACCACACTAGCGCCAATCGTCTATAAGATAGACATCTGAACGATTGTAACCAGCTTCGTTCGGTTTTGCCATCACTACGCCTTGAAGGTATGTGCGAAAATTACGAGCTAACATTTGCCGATATGCCTTGTAGCGTGCTGTGTTGACTCCGGCAACAAGGCGCGAAAGGTTCTTGGCTGAAGCCATCTCTTCACAAGCGTCAAGCAAGAGGTTGAAAATCTGCTCAGCATTCTGTTCCGGGCGAGCCGCTGCAAATTTGATATAACATGTGCCGCTGCCAGCTTCCGTTCCCGCGCCGGTATGACAAACCGCAAAACCAGCTAATTTGTTGTTGCTCCACAAAAGAACAGTATCACCCATCTTTTGATGCGCGACGGCGCGTATTTCGTGCTCGACATTCAGCCCTTCATAAATAGCATCGGTCAACTCCCGGCAGGCGGTCAAGACTTCTTCTTGCTCGCCCAACGATGTTTCGGAGAACTTTGTACAATGTGCTGTGCTCTTCGCTGATTCAACAGTTTTCGACATAATAGCCGTCAGAAAACGCGGGCAAAAGCCGAACTTGTGATACAGACCGATATGTTTCGGACTGTGGGCAAACGTGAACAAACCGGCGTGTTTTGTTTTCCATTCTTCGAAAAGAGCCATGACAGGATCCATCAAACGCTTGCCGATGCCTTTGTCCCAAAAATCAGGGCGGATTGTCAATGGCCCAAAAAATCCGACACTTCCCCAGTTTGTCGCAAAATTTGAGCCGACAAGCTCGGTATTTGCTTCCGCGACGAATGCAGCATTTGGATTGGCTGCCCAGCGCGTTTTTACAAGGCTGATATCGCTCAAAAGAGCTGCGGGTTCAGTGACACCTAAGAACGTGTCGAACGCTAGTCGAAAGATGTGGTCTGCGACTGGCAAATCTTTCTCTTGAAGCTGCCGTACGGAAATATCAAGTTTCGTTGTTCCAGGCGATTGTGGTTGATGTTTAATTAGCGAATCCTTTCATTATTGCAATCTTAATCAAATAAACCAATTCTAATAAACGTCCGTTGGTATGTTGCATTCTCTTTTGCTTATGTTTTGGTGAACACCTCAATTTTGAATTAAGAACATTACTGGTTCATCTTTAAAGAGGCAAAACATATACGTTTATGTAAGACGTTTAGAAACAGTCTGCAATACTGTTCCCGTTTGGGATTATTCTGAGTCATATATCTTATATTCGTCTTCCTTCCGTGATATAAAGATTCTTGGACCTCCCGTATACTCCATTACCTGCCCTGTACGGGGTTTAATAAGGTACTTAAATCTTGCTTTAGTATTGATATGATGAACGGAGTGCTCTTTCCATTCGGGGACCATTCTGTATTTGATATGCTTTCTTCCCATTGGGTCCCATACACTTCCGGTACGATGCAATTGAGATGCATGGAACATATCTGCATCTGTGAGTGGCTTCCGTGTTGATGGAAATACTGTGGTATATTTGATCTCATGTGTGCCAGGAAGAACAAAGACATCTACCTGCCTATCGCCACCGTGTGGGCGTACTGGCTTCCCGTCGATCATTGCTTCGAGGGCTCCTTTGGGGTACCGGATTAATGCTAATTCAGACTTTGGGTAATTTATTGCGTGTTGTGGTAAGAATCCTTTGGTGCTGTAACATCCACCGGCTACAGCCAGAATCAGTAGTAAGTATGCCAAGGCATGACGGTTCCGTAACCATATGTAACATACGTCCATATGCTTGATCTCCATTTCGTAGGGTTAGTGGGCCCAACTGACTATGATCGATACGTTCTGAAAGCTTCATGCAGATTATGCATTACCGTGGCAGCCCGTGGCCTGATCTTTTTCTGCGGCTAACAGGAGGTCCAATGATTTCAGAGAAAATGATGGCAGTTTTAAGATCATTTTTACTTAATATTTTATTTCTTATTACTTTTCTGATCTTTGCCTCTTTGTTGTAGTTGTTTTCTGGGACATTGACGTGATAAACAGAATCCGATTCTTTTTCGGGCTTTAATGTTGTGTCTAATATTGTGTCTCCTGTTATAGTGTCTATATGTCTGTCTTCAATAGATGAGTGGAGTTCTGATATTTCTGCTTTCATCGAATCATCATCAACCACAACGTCATGTCGTTTTTCTGTGTCAACGTGCTCGGCTTCTTCAAGTTCTTCAACTTCTTCCCGAGGCGCTCTGACTCTTTTCAATTGTGGGTTATCAAACTCAACGCCAAAAATGTTTCCGATGATACTTTCCCACTCTATTTTTTTTGCAGGTTTTATCTCTTTGTCTTTGCGGTAACCCTCGTCGTCTACTGTTTTTCTTCCTTTTATCGTGTTCTCCTTTTTTTTATTGGCAGAGACACGTTTGATGACGTTAAAGGCCAATATTGCCAAAAATAAAAATATCCAGAATAGTTGTAGTATACCTACTTCCATTTTTTATTCCTCATCTATTTAGGTGAATAGGCTGAAGACTGAAGGTTGAAGTAAACCAACAATTTCGTAGTGATCTAACCAAGATATTTAAGTCTTTTTTGTTTTTATGCCCTTTCGCATAATCAGGGATAAATCTTGATTATCCAAGAACCAATGCCTATTCTCAAAGCCTAGTTAATCAAGTTTTTCTTTAGACTCTTATTATTTCTTTCTCATAGCTTACAGCCTTCAGTCTTCAGCCTAGTTAACAGCGATGTTAAGAAAATATTATGTTGGTTCATGGTTTTTCTCTTGATCTGTCTCTGAAATTGCACTTCGCATATTCGTATCTGCCTGTATATTCCTCATATTATAATAATCCATTATACCAAGGTTGCCATCCCGAAATGCCTGGGAAATCGCTTTTGGTACCTCTGCTTCTGCTAAGACAACCTTTGCCCTGTTCTCTTCAACAAGCGCTGTCATCTCCTGCGCCCGTGCAACAGCCATTGCACGTCTTTTTTCTGCTTCTGCCTGTGCAACACGTTTATCCGCTTCAGCTTGGTCTGCCTGAAGTTTAGCGCCTATGTTGTTGCCCACATCTATGTCTGCAATATCTATGGATAATATTTCAAATGCAGTTCCTGAATCAAGGCCTTTGTTTAAGACTGTCTTTGATATATTGTCTGGGTTTTCCAAGACCTTTTTGTGTGTATCTGAGGAGCCTATGGTACTAACTATACCTTCTCCTACACGGGCAATAATGGTCTCTTCTTTAGCTCCACCCACCAGTCGCTCTATATTTGCCCTGACAGTAACTCTCGCCTTTGCCTTAAGCTGTATTCCATCCTTTGCTACAGCATCTATAGTGGCTTTTCCTTTTGATGGGTCAGGCACATCAATTACTTTTGGATTTACACTTGTCCTGACAGCGTCTAACACATCCCTGCCGGCCAAATCAATGGCACATGCACGGTCATATTGTAAATCGATATTTGCTTTACTGGCGGCAATTAATGCACGAACTACATTTAACACGTTTCCCCTTGCCAGGAAATGTGCTTCTAGTTCCGGGGTTCCCAGTTCAATTCCTGCTTTTTTTGCGGTTATTCTTGCGTCAACGATTGTCTTTGAATTGACACGCCTGAAGGTCATTCCAATTAGCTGGAAAAGTGGGACATGGGCGCCGGATGCCATTGCCTGGATATAGAGCCATCCATACTTGAAGATAAACAACATAAAGATAAATGCTACAATAGCGCCTGCAATAATTCCTATCAATGCAAGTTGCGGTGGGATTACTAGTAATGGTATATGTGCCATATTAGGCTCCTTTTGTTAACAATGAGATTTCTTGAAAAAGTTAATCAGTACTAAATTTCCTAAATAGGTATCAAATCCCCTTAATTCATTTTTCTAAAGTTGGAAAACTTTTAATAACTTTGAAAATTAATTTCTGAAAAACTATATCATTACGATTTTACACTCCGTACAACTACTCTATTTCCTGACACCTCCGTAACCCTTATTCTAGTACTTTTTTCAATCATTTCTCCAGATGTTACAACATCTATCCGTTTTTCTTCAATCAGGGCAATCCCTGAAGGGTGAAGGTTTGTAACCGCGACACCTTCCTTTTGAATAAAATCATTTAAGTGCATTACTGAAGAAGAATCTGCGTTTACTTCAGTTTTCAAAGAGAAGGTTTTTGACAGTATTTTACGCCAGAGAAGCAGAAGCAAAGGAGCAGAACATATGCTACTTATGGTAAGAACGTGTCCCAATACAGAGTAGTCACCTTGATAAGCCGTTACAATGCTAGTAATTATCAGGATCGCACCGGTAATTCCCACAATCATACCAGGAATGAACATTTCAGTTATAACTGCGCTAATACCTACTATAAACAGAACTACTATGGTGATAGGGTTCATTTAAACTTGAAAAAAATGTAAATAGAAAATAACTATTTAGTAGGGGGTAAGGCACAGAAAAAAATGTTAAATTATTATACAAGTTTAGAGCCTTTCCCAACTACATTATACCACATAAAAATTGTATCGGAAGGAATGGCAGCAGTATGCCGAATTCAAACAGATTTAACTACAATATGGTTTCCTTCTGTCTCAACGATCTCTACTCTCTGACCTTTATCTATAAAATTGCCTTGGGTTACCACATCAAGTATTTTGTCCTCTATTTCGATGCGTCCTGACGGGTGTAAATGTGTGATTGCCACTCCTTTCTTCCCTATAAGGTCCTTTTTTGAGGAATCGATAATAGGGTAGAATCCATTATCTTTAGTCTCTGAAGTTGTTAAGATGATTCTGTTAAATAGGGGGATTCCCGGAATAAATTTAAGTAATAAGAGTATTATAACACTGCTTGTAAGGTAACTGGCAATGATGGTTAAGAGATTCTTTTGGAGAACTTCCGAATCATATGGTGTGTGTGGTATGGTAAAGTCTTGAAATGACAATAAAAGGCCTATAAAAACAAAGACCATACCTGCAATACCTGTAATACCAAAACCAGGTATTAAAAATATCTCAACCGCTATTAATGCAATACCTATAAAGAAGATGATGATTTCCGGCGCTTCGGCTAGTCCGGCTGTGTATTTACCTAGAAACAGAGCGGCAAAACAGAGAATACCTACGATTCCAGGTATTCCAAAGCCCGGCATCTTAAACTCCAAATAGATTGCAATAATACCAATGGTTAGTAATATTGGGGCAATCTTTTCTAATATCCTTGCGATTTCTTCAGACCAGTTAGTATCCAGCTCGTCTGCCTCATATACGTCATATAAATTTAGGAGTTCTTCACGATTATCAACGATGTTCCGGGCAAACCCATATTCTAAGGCCTCTTTTGCGTGCATGGTGAGGAGTTTACCCTTTTCAATGATAAGCTTTTTCTCGTTGATGAGCGATTTAGCATCTTCATCCATTTCGTCTAGTTCTCGTGTAGTGATAAAAAATCCAAAGGGTTGTTCTTCTGTCTTAATACGGTATACCTCTATTTCACTTGTAACCATTGCTTCAGCTAAGAGTACCGGATAGCCGTTTTTTTCTGCAAATTTTCTGAACTTTGTCCTTAAAACCGTTTGGATCTTTTCTCCCGCAGTCTTATATCCTCCTTCTGAAGAGGGCAGGATGGGTTCACAATCCCCAAGTTCTGCTTCGGGAGCCATTACAATATCATTACAGGAGACAGCTATTAATGCGCCAGCAGAGATAGCTTTGTGGGCAATGAAAGCAACTGTCTTTATACCTTTTAGGTCTGATATGTACTCAGATATCTCCATTGCGGCATCCAGCCGTCCTCCGAAGGTATCAATATCAAATATAATAAGTTCACTTCCACTCTCTTTAGCGACATCTAATCGTCTTTTTAACGAACTGCTTAAGCCGCTGTCTATCATGCGATGCATAGTGATAATTACAGCAGGTTTTATGGCCGGTATTTCTGGAGGAATGTCTTCTTGCTTTTCAACTGGGACTTTTATCGTTGAGTTGTCTGCAATGAGGTGCTTATCTGTGAAAGGAGATAGACCGGTTGATAACATGGATGAAATGATAACAAGAATAATAACTACATGCGTTTGTGGGATTGTTTTACTATTCATAGTTATATATACCCAGAGTGGGCAAAATTTATGCTCACTCTGGGTATGTCCTCTCCTGGGTTATAAATGTTTCCCGGTAAGGAGATGGATTAGAATATGTAAAGTCTGCTATCTACACAACTGATAAACATCTTTCCGTCTGCAGCAATTACAGGAGCTGAGAGAACTGGGCTCCCCATGTCAAACTTCCAGTTTAATGTGCCATTTGACTTAAGGGAAAAAATGAAACCTTTCCATGTGCCAAAGAATATTGTACCTTTTTTGTCAATTATTAGCGATGCTGTAATTGAATCGCCGCTATCAAAGTTCCATTTCTCTTTACCTTTTTTGGTCAAAGCATAAACTATTCCACTTTTTGAAGCGCAGTAAATAGTTTTATCTTTACCTATTACAGGTGTAGAGTTTACATATTGACCTGTGCTAAACTTCCAGTTAAGTTTTCCCTCTTTATTTATGGAATAAATATTTCCATCATAGGATCCGAAATATATGTTTTCTTTTTTATCCACAGAAGGGGAGGAATCGATCTTTCCATCGGTTTTAAATCTCCATTTCAGTGTACCATCAGGATTAATTGCATACAAATATGTGTCTCTTGATCCGATATATATAACGCCAGCTTTTCCAATAGCAGGTGATGAGGATAAGATGGGACCGTCTGTTTTGTAATTCCATTTTAAAATTCTATTTGATCCTAACGCATATACTCTTCCATCAAAATCTCCGAAGTAGATTGATCCGTCATCTCCAATAGCAGGTGATGAATGGATTTCTCCTTTTGTCTTAAAGGTCCACATCTTTTCGCCCTTATTGCTCAACGCATAGAGGTGTTTTTCCATAGTTCCAAAATATATTGACCCGTTAGCAGAAATTGCAGGTGAAGTGGTTATGGGACTTTTTGCTGAAAATGTCCATTGAGTTCTGTTCTTTGAATCAATAGCTGAAATCTTCTTATTATGCGAACCAATATAAACGGTGCCTGAAGAATCCAGCACCGGAGAAGACCATAATTCGCCACCAACCTCTAGAAAACCTGTTGGTTTGTTACCACATTCAGATGTATATGGACTCTGTCCGGTATGGCGCATATCGTGCTGAAACATGGGAAATGGGCTGTCCATCAACTGTGCATTTGCAATTTGAATTGAAATAAAGAGTAGACAGATAATAATGATGCTCTTTTTCATAATTAATTTATCCTTAAAATTTTCTTATTTAATATTTAAAGTAGGGCGTCTGAATGGTATGAATGACATAATAATACAAAGAGATGTATTAATTCTTCGGAATGGGTTATTGGTTTTACTGTATCAGGTAGACGGTAAATTATATATTCTATGTAGGTAGAACGCTGGATAAGAAAACCAATAGGATCTTGACGCCTTTAACTAACTGCTAAGAAACATATGTGCTCATGTGTTCTTTTGAATCTGTTAACCTAAAAACAAGTGCTATATCTGAATTCTGGCTCATGGCTACAGAATTCTGCAAAGTTACATTTAATTTTATATTTGAGAAAGTTAAAACATGTATAGCGCTTTTTATTAACTACATGTTTACATCCAATTACTCAGGTATTACTATTATCTTTCCGGCAGGGATAGAATTACTGTTTTTCAAGACTTTTTTGTTGGCGTTGAATATTTTTCTCCATTTGTTTCCGTCATTATAGTGGTATTGTGCTATATCGAAGAGGGTGTCACCACGTTTTATCTCATATGTCGTCTTGCTTGTTTTCTCTTTTCTTTCTGTTTTTGCACTTAAAGATTTAACATTATTTTCTTTTAACTTTATTTTCTTTTTATTCTGTACAGCTAAAGAATTGATTTGTGGTATCTTTAAGCTCTGCCCCACCATAATGTTAGTACTACCTTTGAGGACGTCTTTGTTAGCATTAAGGATTAGCTTCCAGTGGTCTAAATCGCCATAGTATATCTTGGAAATTTTTGAAAGTGAATCACCGGATTTTACAACATGAATGTTTTTAGTTTTGTCATTGTTTACGGTTACGACCTGTTTTTCGGTAA
Source organism: Candidatus Anammoxibacter sp. (assembly GCA_021777055.1). Classification (GTDB taxonomy): domain Bacteria; phylum Planctomycetota; class Brocadiia; order Brocadiales; family Anammoxibacteraceae; genus Anammoxibacter_A. Next base: position 79,743 of record JAIQZO010000059.1, read on the forward strand.
TATCATGCTTCTCATCATGACCATTGAGCTCCATAATCTCAACATCAGGGATTATTAGAGAACTGCCTTTTGTAATGCTGTTACGATCATAGATTATGGAACTGTTGGCGTTATAAATTTTGGTCCATTTCTTCTCATCTCCATAATATTTTTTTGCTAAAGAGAAGAGATTGTCTCCCTTACCCACTTTGTGGGTAAGGGATTTCTTCTTTTTCTTTAAAGCGTTAGATTCCGTTCTTTTCTCAACGGTTTGCTTCTTTAGTCTGTTATCTGAGACCATACTCATAGGTAATGTCTTTTGCACCCTTCCTTCAGAAGAGTTCTCTGCAACAACAATCTCTTTTTTGGGCTCTTTCGTGAGCCCTTCAGGCTCATTTTCAGACGATATTTCTTCTACATCTATAATTTCAACTACGTTAACTGGTTTGTTGTCATATTCGTTTAACGTCTTTTCTACAACAACACTTTGGTTGTTATCTTTACTACCTTCTTTAGGATCTGTCGCTGAGCGATCGTCATTACTTTCATCAATATTGATCACAAGTGTTTCTTCAATAAACGCATCATTTTCCATTTTCGTTGCAACCGATTCATAAATAAGTTCATCTTTTTCTGATCTGGCTGAAACGTTGTATAAATGATCTTTTTCACTACTACTTCTAGTAGATAAGAATACTGCAATAATACCAATAATAACGATACCGAGAATTACACCAATCTGTGTCTCTCTCCTCATTTACATTTTCCTTTCATTTTTTCCCCAATTTGCGAGAATTGGGCTGGCAATAAAAATTGAAGAATATGTTCCGACTATAACACCAATCATCATAACAAACGCAAAACCATGTATTTCAGGTCCGCCTATAAAATAGAGAGACAATAAAACACCTAATGTGGTTAAAGACGTTAGTACCGTCCTGTTCAAATTTTGATTAATACTTGAGTTGATTAACTCTGAATCCAGTGCCTTCTTCTTTCCACTGTAATTCTCTCTAATACGGTCGAACAGTACAATTGTATCATTTAATGAGTATCCTACCAATGTTAAAAATGCAGCAACCATTGGCAAGTTTAACTTTATGTCGCCAAAGACATTACCAAAGTGGTCAGCAATGGCAACCGCACCTAAAGTTATTAAAACATCATGGATAAGGGCGATTACAGCTGCAGCACCAAACTTGAACTCTCCAAATCGGTACCATACATAAACAATAATTGCAAGACAGGCACATATAAGGGCAAGAATAGCACGTCCCTTCATCTCTCCTGCAACAGATGCTCCTATACTAACAATTCTCTTTAATGGTACTGGTAATACAAATGCTTTCCCAATCTTATCCCTTAAAGTTTCGATTCCAGATCCGTCATTACCATTCAATCTTATGGAATCATATGATCTGCCAAATGATAATTCATCTGCCAAGATATTAGGATACCCTGCAGAGGCTAACATGGTTTCTATTTTATCTTTTTGTAAAGGAGTGCTCAGATCCATTCTGATAAATTTAGTTTCGGATTCATTTGATAGATCGTCACCCTTTTCTTCATAAAGTGAAACCCTTATACTATCATATTCGATATTTTTCTTGAAAATCTTAACTAAATCTTCCTGAATCTTTTCCTGAATCTTTCCAGTCTTAATAGAATTCATGTTAACTGCAAACACTTTTGCCTCAGCATCTAACGTTAATAGCTTTTGCAAATATTCGTTAACTTTATTATCATTTTCTACTATTACTCGCAGATCTCTCTCTTGTACCGGGTTTGCAACAGTTACCCTTATGGTAGTATTATTGACAAACGTTACTGCTGAAAGGGTCAAAGATTTATCCATTTTTTCCTTAATTTCCTTTAAGACATCTTTAGTACCTCTAATTTCCAGCTTAGTTGTCATAAATGTCCTAGCGGAATCCCTTTTTCCCACACTTATATCGCTAAATCCTGATTTCTTGATTTCCATTTCTAAAAGATCAGGGTCAACCGGCCTGTTAAGATCAACAGCCATAGATGACATATTGTTGAAAACTTTTGTTGCGTTGTTGTCACCTGCGCCTGCAACAGCTCCAAAAGAGAGTTCTACATTAGAAGATTCCAGTTGCTGACTTAAGCAGTCTGTAATACTTCGCAAAATAGTCTGTTTCTCCACATCGTTTTCTACAGGAGCGATAACAATTGCAAAGTGCTTCGATTTTGTGTTTAACGGTTCCACTGATTTGATATCAGTTCCCCCGTATCCACTATTAGTCAATGTGTTCTGCAAAGTTGTCTCATCTATGGGTACACTTGTGCTAATGTTAAATTCATTAGTACCGGTAAATGAGATGCTGCAGTCCATGTTTTTCTCTTTCAGTGACCTTTTGATATCATTTTCAATCTTTTCTTTAATCTTCTGTTCGTCCAGTCCTTTAATCCTTATACCAAAATCAGTTGGTTCACTTAGATTAGCAGCTGAATTGTCAGAGGTTAATAAGCCTTGAACTTCAGCATCAGGATATCTGTTCCTGGAAAGCTCGCTTCTTACCTCTTCTACAGAAGTAGGATTCTTCAGGTGTAAATGTGCTAATGTACCACCTGTAAAATCTATATCATAATTGTCATTACCCCTTATAACAAATACAGTCAAACCTGCAACTATAAGGAATATTGAAATTGGTACGGTAATACGTCTGTGCTTTACAAAAGAGTAGTTTGCATTGGAAAAAAACTTAAGCATATGGAATTGAGTAATCCACTGTTTTGACAAGAATATGTTGTATATTACCCTTGTTACCAGGATAGCGGTAAACATATTTACCAGCAAACCTATGATTAAAACCCATGCAAATCCTTTTACCGGACCTGTTCCCACTGCAGCCAAGATTACAGCTGTTATAAGTGTGGTTAAGTTGGCGTCAAAAATGGTCATAAACGCTCTGTCATACCCATTTTTTAGAGCCAATTTAATTGGTCTGCCTAAAAGTTTTTCCTCTCTTATCCTTTCAAAGATTAACACGTTTGCGTCAACAGCGATACCAATGGTTAATACTAGACCTGCAAGTCCTGGAAGTGTTACAGTTGCGCTAATTATTACAAGGGCACCAAGTATTAATAGTATATTTAATGCTAATGCGAAGTTTGCAACCCATCCAACACCCAGATAAAATATACCCATAAAGAGGATAACAAAGATGGCGGCTATTAGTCCCGCACGTAGTCCGCTTGCAATGGAATCCTTTCCTAGGCTAGGCCCAACTGTTGTTTCCATCTCTAACTCTAGATCTGCAGGTAAACTTCCAGCTCTCATGATAGCAATCAGATCATTCACTTCCTCCTGAGAAAAACCACCCTCTATTATACCCTTACCAGGTATACGGTCACGTATGGAAGGCGCGGAATAGAGAATACCATCCAGGATAATAGCCAAAGGTTTTCCTATGTTTCGTTCAGTAAGTTTTCCGAATTTATCTTTACCTACCTGATCAAACTCAAAACCAACAACGGCCTGTACATCCTTACGGTCAGGGAAGACCCTTGCTAGGTGTTCACCTGTTAACTCTATCTTATTCCTAACCAGAACCCAGTTATCAGTTTCTCCTTCTTCTCCCCTTGCTTTTCTGAGCCAGTGCTTATAATATCCTGGAACAGTTCCTCCGGCTGCAGCAGTTTTGTATTCACTGCTGTCAGGTGTTGCTGCAAGTCTGAACTCTAATTTTCCCAGTTTTGTAAGGCGGCTCTTAAATGCTTCAATTTCAGCCTTTGTGGCACCTGGAACCTGGATCAGGATTCTGTTGTTTCCCTGTTCCTGAATTCTGTACTCCAGAATTCCTTTAGGGTCTATCCTCTTTTTTAAAACTTCAATTATCTCTTTTGTCAGACCAGGCCGATTTTCTTTCTTATTTACACGTACGGCATATAGCAGCTCTGATCCGCCTTTAAGGTCTAAACCTAATTTTATCTGCCCCCTTGCCCTGTATTCTGCAACCTTTTCAACAACCTTTGAACCGGATGAATCGGTTGATTCATTTAAAATGGTTTCACTTACTATGGGGTTACTTACGAAAAAACTTGTCCAGTTGCTTTCGACGACATCTCTTTGTACTACTTTACCATCAACTTCCTTGATTTTCTCTTTTTTTATTGCTTTTTCAAATGGAGGGTAGATAGCGAATAATGCAATTCCAATAACTATAACAATAAGCGGTATCTTCCATCTAATATCTCTAGGCATTTATCTTTTTACTCCTCTTCCTCTGATGGGACAACAGTTGAAATTGCATTTTTATCAATTTTCATGTTAACTTCTTTTGTGTCATCTATGCTTATTACGAGTGAATTTTCTTTAACATTAACAACTTTACCATGTATACCGCCAGAGGTTACAACTTTGTCATTTCGTCTTACCCTGGAAATGCTTTCCTTACGCTCTTTTTCCTTTTTCTTTTGTGGCCTAATCATAAGGAAGTACATAATACCAAACATAAGTGCAAATGGGATAATCAACTGTATAAAACTCCCACCACCAGGACCAGCAGCTTGTGCTAAAAATAACATTGTCATTCTCCTTTAAAAAAAATTCTTATTTTAATTATCTATAATTTCCGATATAGAACTATTTTTTATATATACTCAAAGTACCCGAGAATTCTACATTTATATGTAGAATTCTCGGGTACTTTGAGTATATACAAATACTGTTTTTGAAGACCGTACAGTCAAAAGAATTTAAGCTGCGTTTTTTTCTACACTGCTTAAAAATTCTGACTTAAATCTTAGAAATTCATTATTCATGATTGACTCACGTACCATGCGCATCATTTCAGTAAAGAAGTATATGTTATGTAGTGACAGTAGCGCCAATCCTAATACCTCTTTAGCGTAAAACAGGTGACGTAAATATGATCTTGAAAAATTTTTGCAAGTATAACAGTTACATTCTTTGTCAAGTGGCAGATTATCATATTTATATTTACTGTTTAGTATGTTTCTTTTCCCTTCCAGTGTAAATGCGCTACCGTTTCTGCCATTTCTGGTGGGTATAATACAATCAAACATATCAACGCCTCGTTCAACAGCATCCAGAATATCACCGGGAAAGCCCACACCCATTAAGTATCTGGGTTTATTGCTCGGGAGGTAGCCAACTATATAATCCAGTACCTGGTTCATTAAAACACGTCCCTCGCCCACACTCAAACCACCAATAGCATATCCATCAAAGTTTAGATCAATTAATTTTTCTGCACACTCAATACGAAGCTCTTTAAAAACACTTCCCTGAACAATACCAAACAGTGTCTGGTCTTCTCTTGTATGTACGCTTAAACATCTTTTAGCCCAGTCTACAGTACGTTCCATTGCAGTTCGCGCCATGTCCATTTCACAAGGATATGGGACACACTCATCAAATGCCATTATGATGTCTGCACCTAAATCCTCTTGTATTTTTACTGCTATTTCGGGGCTGAAGAATTTGCTTGAGCCGTCAACTGGAGATTTAAATTCAACACCGTTATCAGAAACCTTTGTGAATTCTGAGAGGGAAAATACCTGATATCCACCACTATCGGTAATGATTAAGTTATCCCAGCCCATAAACTTATGCAAACCACCACCATTATAAACAACGTCTTCCCCAGGCCTTAAAGACAAGTGGTATGTATTGCACAAGATTGCACTGGCACCTGCTTTCTTCATATATTCAGGTGTTAGGGTCTTAACTGTGCCCTGTGTTCCAACTGGCATAAATACCGGCGTGGGAACAACTCCGTGCAATGTTTTTAATTCACCGCATCTGGCACTCGAATGCTTGTCTGTTTTTATTAATCTAAAATCCAAGATAACGCAAAAAGAGTATAAACTGAGTACAGCCTGATTGATGCGGAAAATTCCACAATTTTCCTTTATCTATATCAGGGTATGGACCGATATCATCGTATCCATACTTTTGGTACCTAGCCCCAGACTGAAAGTAAAATTTAAAGGTGTAATAATATAAAATTAAGGGCTATAATTCTACCTATTTTTTTTTTAAGGGGCCGTCCACAAATTATTTGTGGACAATACGTAGGATAAACACGATTAATATGCCTTTATAAGATCGATTCCGGGGTAGTAATGTTTCAGGATATTTTCCCACTTAAATCCCAGAGTGCCCATCTTTTGTGAGCCGAATTGGCATAAGCCAACTCCATGCCCCCAACCCCGTCCGTTAATTTTAACTTTTTTGCCATTGTTTGATATAGTAAACGCCGTACTTAACAGCTTTTTCGGTCCTATTTGCAGCCTGAACACATTGGCATTCATTTCATGTTCTTTTTTCGATGTATGTATTTTTATACTTCCGGCATGACCGCCCGGACCTATGTCTATAGGTTTTAAAGAGATTAGAGAGTTACTATTTCCTGTGGATTTATACAACTTTTTAACAATCTCATTTTTATTTATCTCTCTAGACCATCTATAGTACTTTGAATCTTCACAGTATCCGCATGGAACGCCTGCTAGGGGGGGTATGCTTTTCTTCTTAAAAACAAGCCCGGCGTCCTCTGTGTGGCCGCCGCATGTACTATGGAAATATCCGGGGAAAATCTGCTGGTCATAAACCATTATGATTCCCTCTGATTTTTTAACTGCTTCTACTGCTATAGCACTTTCATTTGATTTCCCTTTATATGCTAGATCCAGCTTCCGGATATGGTACGCTTCTGTGTCATGTCGCTTCTTTTGGTACAGTGTAAACGTACGGGCCGTAACGGTTTGTGCTAGTATTGTGTCTTCTGCCCACGACATTGGTACTTCGCTGGAAACGACACCTGAAAGAAAGTTTTCAACATATGTCTCTTCAATTACCAGAAATTTATCATTAAGTTGCGGGATGATCATTATATCCCCACTATAATTTGTCTCGTTTATCTTTATTTCACCATCAGATGGTACTATCTTGATTGCATCCCTCTCAAACCTTTCGTTACCCAGCAGTATGTGTGAATCTGTTAATTCCACAACCGAACTAACAATGCTATCGTATTCTTTCAGAGATTCTTCAATAGGTTTTATATCTGAACTTGTAGTATTATGCGTTGTTAATTTACCGTTTCCGTTATACGTAAATTTATTCTTAATGGAATAAATGGTAAACGGTGTGTCTGCTGCAATGTTAAATGTTGCGACATTTTTCAACAACAAGACTCTTATTAATGGAGCTCTCTTTAACTCTTGATCAGGAGAGCTTAAATCACGAGGGAGTTCAGGTGTCGTTGTAGTTGTTACCGGTTCTTTTAACCTGAGTTTTATGCAAGAGTTAGTTAATGGCAGTATTACCGTCATTATTGCCAACAATAGCAGATTTGATTTCGTTACCCTTGTATAAGTGCCGGTTGGTATCTTTATATCTTTCATATTCGCTAAAAATACATCCGCAGTATGACTGTTTGTATATCATCCTTCTCTTTACAATTTCACTACTTTCGTCTGACAAGTAGCGATAGTCATAATACGCAAATGTAATTCCTGTCTTCTTCTCTATCTCGTATCCTAATAATTTAATTTTTTTATGATTCTGGTGTTTACTGAAAAGCAGAGTGGTTGTAAACGCATCAAAACCATTTGCTTTTGCATACTCCGCGCAAGCTTCCAGGCGCAGTTCATAACAGGTATGGCACCTGTTATTTTTGCCAAACTCAATCTTTCCCAAATATTCATTTAATCCGTATTTCTCATCGTAGACAACTGGAAACGGTTCACACTCATGTAATACTTTTAACGCCTTTATCCTCCTTCGAAATTCCAAGAAAGGGTGGATATTTGGGTTATAAAAGTACCCGGTTATACAGCATCCCTCATCCTTCAGCTTTTTTATAGGCGCAGCCAGGCAGACAGCGCAGCATATATGGAGTAAAAGTTTCATTAATTTTATGCATAGGGTTCTTCATTTTAAACTGTTATAAGTAAAACAGTCACTAGTAATAGAAGAAATATGATTACACTGATTAAAACAGATTACACAGATTTGTATCCGTGTAATCAAATATAATCGGCGTAATCATATTTAATTTAATGCTTCCAGGCCAACAATTATAGCATATTGTCACCCACACACTGAAAAGCCAACTCCGTTGCCAATCTTCCCCTTGGTGTCTTATTTATATAACCACGCTGAATTAGGAACGATTCATAAACATCCTCAATAGTGCCCTCGTCTTCACCCACTGATATCGCTATGGTTTTCAGCCCCACTGGCCTACTGCCCGAACGAACCAGTGTCTGTAATATCTTTCTGTCCATTTCGCCAAGCCCGTTTTCATCAACACCTAGCATCCGCAAACCCTCATTTGCAATCTCTTCAGATATTATATTGTTTCCCTTTATCTGGGCAACATCACGTACACGCTTTAAGAATCTGTTAACTAACCTGGGAGTGCCACGGGACCGCCTTGCAATAATCTCTGCACCTTTTTCATCTATGGGGATGTTAAGCTTTCTTGCAGAATTGATTACTATCTTAAAAAGATCAGTCCATGGATAAAAATCAAATCTTTCTAGTATACCAAACCTTGCCCTGAAAGGTGCGGTCAAGAGACCTTCTCTTGTAGTTGCTCCCACCAATGTAAAGCAAGGGAGGTTTATTTTTACAGATCTAGCATTGGGGCCTTGATCAATCAGAATATCAATAAAAAAACTTTCCATGGCAGAGTATAGATACTCTTCGATTACCTTGCCCAGTCTATGGATTTCATCTATAAATAAAACATCACCTTCCTGAAGGTTGGTTAATATTCCCGCAAGATCCGCAGGTTTTTCCAGTACAGGTCCGGACGTGGTCTTTAGTGAAACATCTGTTTCGTAGGCAATTATTTGTGACATTGTTGTTTTGCCAAGTCCCGGAGGGCCGGAAAAAAGGATGTGATCAACCACCTCACCCCTTTTTTTTGCGGCATCAAGGCAAACACCTAAATTCTCTTTAATCCGTTCCTGACCAATAAAATCTTCAAACCTTCTTGGCCGAAGTGTAGTATCTATATTTTCGCCATCATTTTCATCTATAAGTGGTGTTAAATTTTCTTGCATCATAATGGATAAATACAAATGTTAACGAAAATGTAGAGATTCGATATATTGTTGTAGGGGTTCAAAATCTTGAACCCCTACGATGTGTTTTTTAGCGCCAGTCTAACAAGTGCCTCTATGCCATCTTCTGTGTTAAATGTTTTCAGCGCATTGTCAACGGCCTTCTCCGCGGTGGCCCTTACATACCCCAGTGAAACTAAGGCCATAACGGCGTCTTCAATCTGATTATTCTCTGTTTTTTCTTCTTTACTTCCCTGTTGTTGTGAGACATCCTTCATTGCACCCTTTAGTTCCAGTACAATCCTTTCAGCAGTCTTTTTCCCTATTCCCTTTATCTTTTTAATGGTATTAACATCTTCTTTAATAATTGCCTCTTTGAAATCATTTAACGGACTTCCGGATAGTATAGCCAATGCAATCTTTGGACCTATGCCGCTTATGGAGATTAACAGCCTGAAAATAGATCTTTCATCAATAGTTGCAAATCCAAACATGGTCATCAGCTCTTCACGAATAAACATCTGTGTGAAAATCTTTGCATCTCCCTGGTCAGGGATTTTATCGTATGTGGAGAGTGGTATGTTTATAAAATAGCCAATGCCTGCAGATTCAATTATTATATGGGTAGGGGATTTGGAAATCATCCGTCCACGGATGTAATCATACATATTTATAAAAAGTAAAGCTAAAGTAAATATCTAGAAAGCTGTAGTCAGAATCCAGAATTCAGTATAGATACAAATACAACCACTAGGTTTTTATTACCCACCCCGTGTCGTAAGCCACCCCTTTTTCTAGTGGTACGAAAGAAAGCATACGTTTTAAAATGTATAGTCTCCCCTCTAACAAGAGGGGATTTTAGGAGTGTGTTACGTCCTTTCGCTGAATTATTACGATTCGTTAAGCATTATTTGGCTTTCCATTGGTTTTTCCATGGACTGTCCTAACCGTAATCCTTTTTGCTTCAATATACTTCGTATCTCATAGAGTGATGTTTCGCCGAAATTTTTATATGAAAGTAGATCCTGCTCTGAAACCCTTGTCAAATCACCCAAGGTGTGTATCTCCATTTTTTCCAGACAATTTCTGCTTCTGACTGAAAGCTCAAATTCTGAGATGGGTACACTGAGAACATCCTCGCTCTTGGTCTGCCTTTTTGAATCGGATTCATCGTAATGCATATGGATTGATGCGATGGAATCTTTAAGGTACATCTGCACCCTCTCATTATTCGGATCAGATTCCAACACGGTCTCAAAACACTCAATGGCCTTTTCATTTTCACCCCGGTCATCATATAATAATCCGAGATTAATAAAGCTGCTGGCATATTTCACTGGTAAACTGTTGCACATCTCATAAAGTTCTATGGCTTCGTCATCCATCTGATTAAGGTCGTAGTTGTAAGCAATTCGGAAAAGTGCTGGAGTATTGTCCGGATAGAGCTCTAACGCCTTTTCATATGCGTCAAAGGCCTTTTCTTTTTTGCCGATATCATCTAAACAGTGTCCCAGTTCATAGTAAAGGTTTGAGTCATCTGGTTTTTTCTTTATCATCTCTTCAATGAATTTCTTAGCGTCGTTAACATCTCCCGATTTTCTTTTTACTGATGCTATTTCTAAATTAATATCATAGTTGTCTGCATCTTTTTTTGCTGCCAGCTCTAAAAATTCTAACGCTTCTTTATAGTTTCCCGCTGTAGAATGGCACTTTCCGATAAAGAAATAGGCTTTCTCCTTAGGTTTAATATTATCAAGGATTTCCAGTGCGTTATCTATCTTACCCATAACAAGGAAACATATACCCAAAGCCAGGTAACTGTCATGTAGCTTTCTTTCGTCTTTAATCTTTTTAATTGACGTTTCTATTTTCTTGGCCTCATCTTCTAATCTTTTTCTTCCACCTTTTTCACCAAAAACCTGTTCCTTCAACGCCTTCAGCGTGTGTATTGAAATAGTTTCAATGTTTAATAAGCCTTCTATACTATTTTCGTTGCTCATTAATCTTCCCTAAAAACATTAAATTCTTTTAAAATATTTAAGCGTATATATTTATCACAATATTGCCATCATTTCAACTAAAAAATAATGATAACTACTCAGGTGGATAGGCAGAAGACTAAAGGTAAAAGCCAACTGCCGTTCGCATTTAAGCTTTTACCTTCAGCCTTCAGCCTTTAGTCTTTAGCCTATCCACCTTCTTTCCTAACTGCTGATCAGATTATAATAAAGGTCTCTTTTCTGTGCCTCAAATCCAAGATTGTCAATTAACGAGACAATCTCTTTTTGGTCCAGGCGAAACGCAACGCCTGCTGAACGAACCACATTCTCCTCTATCATAGTGCTTCCCATATCATTTGCGCCAAAACGCATAGCCATCTGCGCTATTTTGGACCCCTGTGTTACCCATGAAGCCTGAATATTATCTATATTATCAAGAAATATCCTTGAGATTGCCACCATTTTAAGATACTCCATGCCTCCAAGAGGTATTATATCTATATCCGTATTTTGTGGTTGGAACGTCCATGGAATAAATGCCGTAAACCCTCCTGTCTCATCCTGAAGTTCCCTTATCCGTTCCAGGTGGTTTATACGTTCCTGAAGCGTCTCGATGTGTCCAAACATCATGGTTGCCGTTGTTCGCAAGCCTAGCTTGTGTGCTTCACGCATAACATTTAACCACTGGTTTGCAGAACATTTGTTCGGACTGATCTTTTTGCGGCACTCATCATCAAGGATTTCCGCCCCTCCCCCTGGTATAGAATCCAGGCCAGCATCCATGAGCATCTTGATAGTGTCTGATATGGAGTGTCCGTATGTTGTAGCGAAATAAAATATCTCTGGAGGTGAAAACGCGTGTATATGGATCTTAAATCGTTCTTTGATGGATTTCAACATATCAATATAAAACTGAAAATCCAACCCGGGATGTAGCCCTCCCTGCATGAGGATTTGCGCTCCCCCAAGTTTAATTGTCTCTTCTATTTTCTTAAACAACTCATCTTTTTTCAGAACATATGCATCTTTGGCGCCCTCATCTCTATAAAAAGCACAGAACCTACACCTTGATACGCACACATTTGTGTAATTTATGTTTCTATCTATAATATATGTACGGTACTTTTCAGGATGTTTTGTTCTGCAGATCCTGTCTGCAACCATTCCTAATGCAGTTATACCCGCACTGGAATTTGAAATAACGGAATCTCTTTTATCTGCACCCAAAAGAGTAAGCGCATCATCCTTGCTGATCCTTATCCCCGCAACTGCCTTGTCGAAAATATTTTCCATATCCAAATCAAGTAACCTCTTTGTCTACATCAGGTAAAATGAAAATTGATTACCCATTCTTACGCGTAGATTTTCGTTAGATTTGTAATGGTTCAAGATTTTGAACCACTACCATAATTTAAAATCTAAAATTAATAATTTAAAATTTCTATTTGTAAAACCTGATTAGCTTCTCACCTTCATCTTTTGCTTTTTTTATCAGGCCCAACTCCACACCATATTCATAAAACTTTCTAACACCCTGTAGTTCCTCTTCGCCAAGATCATATCTAATGGCGTTTCTAAGATAATTTGAGCAGATCTCCTTTGTAAATCCTAACCGTTTGGCTTCCGACTCTGCGATCTTTTCAATGGCTTTTATCCCTTCATCCTTTGCTTTTTGCAGAATCTTGTCAAATCCGTTTAGTATAGTATCGCACTTAGTCACCCAAACGGCGAAAACAAATGGAAGTCCGGTTAGATCCTGCCATTCATTTCCCAGATCCAATATCCTGTACTTGCTGTCATGAATCTTCATTGCGTTGTCACCAATCAGGAGTACCGCGTCTGCCTGGGATTCATCAATGCTCAATCCTTTGTCCCAATTTATAAAATCCGGATTTAGACCATACTGTTTTCTAAGAATAATTGCCGTAAGAATGCGTGAGGTCCTGGAACTTGTATCCAGTGCAACTACTTTTACGTCTTTAATATCCTTTTTCAGATAAAGGTTTACACTTTCAACCCTTCCATATGTGGAAATTGAAATGTTAGGGATTATCCTGTATGAATTCTTCTCAAAATAGCAGACGGCAGGTAGGAGAGCAATGTCCAGGTCTCCCTGGCTAAACACCTGGTACAGTTTAGAGGGCACATCGAAATAGAAATCTGCTATATCTTTGTAACTCTCAAGCCCCCATACCAGAGGCTTGGTATTCATGTATGAAACAGCGCCAACTCTAAGTTTACCGGTCATTTTAGTCAAAAATTGTTATTTCATTACTAAGGAGTGGGCATGTAATAAATTATACATGTAACACACATCTTCACATTATCTTTGTCCAAACTTCAATCACCAAATCCTCAACGCGGCTAAGGCCGCGCTTCCGGTTTGCCACAATCAGCTTGAACAAATCTAACGTAAATCTGAGCGTTACATTTGTAATTTATTACATGCCCATTCCTAAAAATTTCTGGTTATTATAACCGGTGATACCAAGCAGGTCATTTAAAATTTATTTTTCTCGTCATATAGTGGTATTAGACAGCCTTACTATCGTAAAATACCGGGATTGTAAATGTAAATGTGCTGCCTTTGCCCAATTCACTCTCAACCCATATTTCTCCATTAAAACGGGATATTATTTCCCTGCAAATTGATAGACCAAGACCCGTTCCATTATGTCTGTTAGACGCACCATTGTCCGCTTGACTAAACTTATTAAAAATATAAGGCAGCGCATCTGGCGCAATTCCCATACCCGTGTCCTTAACCTTTATCTCTATTTTCTTACAATTTCTTATTATAAGACAGTTAATAACGCCTCCATTATTGCTAAACTTTATAGCATTACTGACCAAATTGATAAACACCTGAGTTAATCTATCTCTATCACAAAAAACTACCGGACTACCATTTTTGACTTCAATGTTAAACCGTAAATCCTTCTCTTTTAACAATGGCCGCATACTATTTTTTGTAAGATTAGTTATGTCAAGTAGGTTAACTCTCTCTTCTTGCCAGCTAAATTTATCTGATTCCATCCTTGCCAGGTCAAGCATGGAGTTAATCAACCTTGTAAGTCTTTCACTCTCTTTAATGATTATTGCCAGGCCGGTTTGTGTATCATTAATTTCATCCATAATTTGGCAACCAAACACCGTACCTGAATCCGAATGTTTTAATTTGTCTGTGATCTCTTCTTGAATTGATGATCTCATAGCCTTTGCGTACCCCACAATAGATGTCAATGGTGTGCGGAAGTCATGTGATACAGCATAAATGAACTGGTTTTTCATTTCATCTAATGTCTTAAGTTCGTTGTTTGCAGATTCCAGGTCACTTGTCCTTTGTTTAACCTTCTTTTCTAATAACGCCTTAAGCTGCTCCAGCTCTTTTATTGTATTGTTAAGTTTGGATGTCATATTATTGAAATTGTCTGCCATTATGCCTATTTCATCCATAGATTGAATTACTACCTGTTTTGAAAGGTCGCCTTCAGCAATCTTTAAGGCCGTGTTTGTCACATCCTTAATAGGTTTTAGAATTAATGTGGAGAAATAACATGAGGCGGTTATGGATATAGCTGTAATAATTATAATAATAATTATACTGATAATTAGTGTTTCTATTATTTCCTTATTTATTCTCTCAAGAGAAACTCCTATTTTTACAAATCCGATTGTACTATTTTCAGATCTAGCCGATACTTGTTTTCTTGAAAAAAGCATTAAATCTTCTGCCAGATCATTTCTTTTTGCATCTTCTGAATATTCAGATAATATTGGTACTATAAATTCGTAAAACTCTTCGCCTTCGTCCGAGAAAAGATTTTCTACGATGGCTTCGTCTATTTTAATGTCTCGTTGACCGTATGATAAATTTTCTATAATTTTTATCTCTCTTCTTTCTCCATCAACATTATGAAGATTCAACTCCTTATCCCATGTACCGGCTAATACTGCTCCGGTTTTGGAAACTATTACAATATAAGATATATCCGATTTCCTTGTTCTACCGCCGATTAAATTATTCAGTATTATTTTGTCTTCTGTTATGGCGCCATACTGAGCATCATAAGCAAGATTTAACGCCTCAGATATCCCCCTTTTCTCCAATTCGTTAGTTAATACAGCTTTGGTTTTATTAACAAAAAAGATTCCCAGGATCGTACTAACAAAAATTATTGATGTAATAACAATAACAAAAATCTTTAGTCTTACACTATACTTAATCTTTCTTTGATTAGTCATGACTTTTGTTTTTTATCCGATTCAAAATCTAATAACTTTGTACGGCACGAATTAGACATTTAGTATGTAGATTTTAGTTAAATTTACTTCTTTTGATTTACTGGTCCCGGAAGCTTAATCGTAGATACGTCAAGGAAATTACGGTTGCGAAACATGTAAAGATAGCTGAAAAATACATTACAATATGATTAATTTATCCCCGTGCGAAGTATATATATCATAACCATTAATTCTTGTCAAACAGGGTGATATTACGAGTAGTTAAGGTTGTAAGGGATTCCATTACAAAAGTTGTAGTGTGTTGTCGGGTGATTACCTTACAAAAACTAGACCTCAAAATTGGGAACATTGTTGCTGGCGGTGTGTAATGTGTTGTAATAGAATGGTTTACGTTAGGTGGGCTTACGTGCATTACTTGATGATGTTTTTTTGTAAAAAAAATCTAAGAAAAATTTCTTTTTAGTTATTATTCTCAGGTAATAGTTGGAGATTATTAACAAAGATTTGATATGAAATGGTATGCTATGGAACAGCATCGCATTAACAATTTGTAGTGAGTATTACACATAAAAAACCATTATGAGCATGATCTTAATCTTAATCACAGTGTGGGGGATTGTGATTATAAATATAGAGTTAACTTGAAAGTTAAAAGTCCGCCGTATGCATTAATTTAATCCATTATAGATCCATATTTGCATTATGCAGAACGAAGCCCTAAATTATTGGATTACCAATCCTGAATGGAATACTTTATTTGCAGAGTTGACTATCTCTATAGGTATATGAAAACCGATCCTGGACGCAGTATTAAGATTTATTATAAGATTTCTTGACTCAGGGTTAGCAGTTTGCATTAAAAAAACTTTTACCCCTGACAATATTTCATTTGCCATTACAGCTGCCTGACGTCCAATATCGAAATAATCCGGACATAATGCAACAAGTGCTCCCGCTTGAACCAATTTCTCCGAATGTGCAATTAAGGGCAGGTTGTTTGCAAATGCACTTAAGACAAAGAACTTAAAGGAATGGTTGGTTACAACTGTTTCATCAGGTATTAACCATAATGCGTCTATTTTATTTATTATTTTTCTAAATGCATAAGGGACTGATTTCTCACTGCGGGCTATTGTAGATTCTAGATCAATGTCAAATTGATTGAAAATCTTTCGCGATTCTTTAATGATCTTTTCTGTGTTTTCCGGGTTGTACAATACTCCCAGTCTTTTCATATCAGGCATCACAAGCCTTAACGTCTCTATCTGGTCCTTAATCGGTACCTTTAACTTAACGCCATAAATATTACTTCTGTTAGAAAACGAATAGTTTTCCGGGTTCATGATCATACAATATACGATTGGTGTGTTAGGAAACTTAGATTCAATATTCAGTATTGAATCTAATCCTATTGCAAGTATAAGGTCAGGGGAGCTCTCCTTAATCCGTTTTATTAATGTTTTATTTTCATTACGGTCTTCGCTGATTGTATACTCGGTGATTTTTGATTGAGAAGACCTCTTAAACCCGTCCAATGCTTTATTATAAGGAGCAATGTCGGAACACTTAACCGATACAATATTGTAAGCATTGCAAGTATTGCTATATACCAGTGCTACTAATAATACGGCTGCAGTTAAGATAAAGAATCTTCTTTTTCTAAGGTTATGCATGTTGATTCAGATCATTTCGGTGCGTTCCACACACTGATTTAATTCAATCTTTTACTTTACGCTTAGCACTCTTGCATATAGATCCTAAACGTTTAATCCGCAAATGTTATTATCGGAACTTTTCAATCACTAGTACATATGTTATTACTCACACAAAGACACGGAGACACAAAGATATTTATCTAAGTCTCTCATTAATCTTTGTGCCTTAGTGTCTTTGTGTGAGTTGTCATTATGCACCGTGGAGATAGAATCTTGTGATTTATGCACAGGTACTTTAGGTATTTATATTTTAGGTGTTTTAGAGTGCTTTTAGGCTTTTGGTCCGGTATTTAGCGGTCCATGATCGTTAATGTTTTTGTTAACCAGATTAGATAGAGATGCTTTTAGTTAACACAAGTGTTGTGCCAACTTCTGTTTGTCCAGATTATTTTATACAAGTTTGTAAAGAGGGTATGATAGATCTTCCCGTCGATATAGCGTGGGAAATAGGAAATATAAAGTATGGTAAGAATAGAAATAAATGTTTCCGCTAATGCATTCCTAAATTTCTTTTCTTATAAAACTGCATTTAGATTAGAAAATAAAAACAGATCACTATGCAAGGATTGGTATTTGGCGCGCAAAGTTTTGCGTGGTACGGTTGCCATGGTTATAGATATGGATTCTATCACGATAAACTAAATTCATAAAAAATAGAATTAATGGATTTTTGCAAATATATAGCGGCCTTTGTTATATGGATTAACAATTCATTATCTACTATTGAAATAATAGGCAGGTTTTTCTTGTCAAATTGGCAGGCCTGAGCCCAGGGAGCTTTTGCTAGCCTCAGGAAGTTTTTGACTGGATCTTCCTACCAACTCTATGTTTCTTCTTGAACAGACTTGCTGACGGCAAATAAATTTATTACCACACTAGACAAAAAAGCAATTGAAACGTACACGTATATGTGTACAATATAAAAAGTAAAGAAAAAAGATATGGAAAAAATTTAAACAAAGCATAATTGGTATTTCCTGCGTCATGGTGCAAAGTATGACGTATGAGCAATGGTGAAGATATTGAACCCGTTCCCAGACATAACGAAATAAATGAAAAGTTAGCACGATCTATTATCAAGAGGATAAAAAGATGAGATTTCAAGGGAAAATTTATAAGGAAGGGCGTTTCTGGCTGGCAGAAGTGCCGTTTCTGGAGTTAATGACTCAGGGATATACAAAGAAAGAGACCTTAATAATGGTTGAAGATCTGTTTAAAACCCTGGCAAATAAAGAAAACTTTGAAGTAAATGTTAGATCAGGTAAAACCGGCAATATTGAAATAGGTTCCAACGACACAAAAACAATGATATGTATACTTCTTCAAAGGAGAAGACAGATCAGCGGATTATCTTTGTCACAGGTTGCACAAAAACTCGGATTATCATCAAAGAACAGTTATGCAAGATATGAACAAGGTAGGTCTGTGCCAAGCTTGGAAAAGTTAAATACTTTACTAAATACACTGTCATCCGAAACCGATTTCATCATAACACAAAGTCAATTACATTAAACCTTTTGCTGATTCAGAAGTGGTATGAGAGTTTGACAGAAATATCTTTGCGATCTGCTGCTGGTTCAAGTCTCTGCCTTGAACCAACATGACATTAACCATACTCTGTATTGTTTTGTATATTAGACATCATCAACTGATTGTAAACATAAATCTCTTTTACTCTCAACAGAGTTGCCTTAAAGTCAGCAGTGGTTCAAATCCGGAGATTTGAACCAACCGTATATTGTTTCTAATATTTGTTAATTTACATCTATTACATGAGGCAAAATGAAAATTCCTAAACTGTCAAGTTATGATATTTTATGAACTACAAAATTTTTCGCAGGTAGGTCGAAATATTATCAGTCGACCTGCTATGTTTATCTTATTCCTCCAATTGGAGATTTGGCCCTATAACTTCTAATTGAACATATGGTGCTTTTAGGTAACGAGGTGCTAGCTATTTTAAGGTCGTATTCAGCTTGCAGTTTCATCCAGAATTTTGCTGTTGTATCAAAGTACTCTGCTAGCCTTATGGCAGTGTCCCCACTAATGCCTCTTTGTTCTTTTACGATTTGGGAAATACGGTTAGAGGGTACGCCTAATGCTTTCGCCAGAGCATTGGAAGATAGATTAAGAGGTAGCATAAAATCTTCCCGCAGAACTTCACCCGGGTGAATTGCCCTCATGCTGTTGTTAAATCCTTTTTCTTTCATTTTATCCTGATGTTAATGGTAGTCCGTAATTTTAACGTTATATACGCCGTTATCTTTCCATGCAAAACAAACACGCCATAGATTATTAATTCTGATGCTGTATTGTCCGTCTCTGTCGCCTGACAATTTTTCCAGCCTGCTTCCAGGAGGTATGTTACAATCTTTAATTTCACAGGCATTATCAATCTTAAAGAATGGCATTTGACCATCAGTAATCACTCCATCTTCACATTTAAGAAAGAGAGTTACTCTTCTTTTAAACATCTTCATAGAAACTCAGAGATAGGCAAACAACTATATTCTGCCTGGATCAATGACACATTTTCCCGACTCGTATACTCATCCTTATGTCGGTACTACCTCTGAGAAAATATTTAATGGCACATTAATAGTTTTATTCCACTTTTCCCTTGCATTAATTCTTCGTTCAATTTCCCTCGAGACTTTACCTATAAGATACTTTTCACCACATTGTTGACAAACTCCAGCAGGAACTTCTTTAAAGATATACAAATTCCCTTTATAACGATAATCCAATTCAACTAAATCATTTTGCACTTCTCCACCACAAAAAGAGCAGTCTCCAAATTTATGCATTTTATCCTCCATTTTTTGCTCTGGTCCTTTCATCTACCCACTTTGGTAACTTTGGCAAATACACGGTTATTATCCTTACCCATTGTGTTGCAGTATAGCCGCAAACGATATGTATTGGTCTATTACTTGAAAATCCAAGGACAAGACAGCTTGGCCCTCTTGGATCATCCAAGTATTTTTCTAATATTTCTCCATTTAAAATCACATTTTCAATATCAGATAATGAAATTTCTTCAGCATATCTTTCTTTTTCGGCATGAAAACTTGTTTCGAACTCATCCTTTAAAAATTTTTCTCTAATTTCTATAATATCCATACATCATTTTCAGATTTATGCGAATCGTTAACTTTTTATATATGATTTTCGTAATGAATTATTAAACACTTTCAAGGGGTGCAATTTCCATTTTACGTAAAAAAAATAAGCATACACTGGAAGAAATGTTTATAGTACATGGCGATTCAGTAAAAATAACATTCAGACTTAAGCCTGAAAGGCTTTAATATACCAGCCCAGAACGCCCTGGGTTTTTGATAACCATTATGATAGCACCCTGAAGGGGTGCAACATATTCTGCAAATTTATATTCAAATGTACTTTTTGCTATATTCGACCATAAACACTATATGAATGATTATATTTGATACCAGTATATTATGGAACGTATCATTATGTAAATGTATGTTTCGCCCTTACAGGGCTGGTAACTGTTTGTAACCTATTCCCAGGGCGTGCCCTGGGCTGGTATATTAAAGCCTTTCAGGCTAAGTTTGAAAAACATCTTTTTTGTTAATTGTACTGGTCATGCTTAGGTTAAAATTTACAAATCAAGATTAATAGATACAAAATATTTCTATAATAGCTTAGTTTTTTATTCGTTTTACAAATTTTGCACTATTGATTCTATATTAACAAATGAATATTCAAAACAGCACGAACTATTCGCTTGATGAGCAGGCTAAAATATTATTACTCTTGCCTATTTAATCGTCAACAATAAAACGAAAGACATAATATCTGCGCCAACAAAAACATGAGTACTGTCCACACATTTGATTTACTCTAAGTTTCATTTACTAGACGTTTAAGTGAATAAATTCCATCTAGCCCTGATATCTTTTTTGGCTTTTTCTCATTGCTTGAATTAAAACACCCTTTAAACATCTCATAGTAATGGGAAACAAAACCTTTGGTACCAATTATACCGCTGTCTGTAAAATACCTCGTCCGGAATCTTAGCCTATCTATGCCGGTCAATTTATAATCCTTATCCATCTCCTTTTCAATAACAGCTTCATTAATAGACATCCCCTTTACGGTTTCTATTGCACCTTTCTCATAAAGAAACTCTCTATAATTTTTTAACCTTTCTGTTCCTGACATATCACAATAAGAATCTTAATCCAAAGTCTGTAGACAAAAACCCGCCTTTGTTACCAGTCTGGGCATGGTACCCCATTGAACTACATCTGTAATCATCCGGTTTTGTCGCCAATACTGCCCTTACCTGGTTCAAATCAATATATGCAAAACCATTAATAACGGTATCTCCATTTTCAACAATTACACTCTTAAATCTATCACCCCAAAAATAGCCTCTACGTCCGTGTAATTTATTATAATGCCTGGAAAATTTTGCTTCAGTTCTTTTGAAAATCCCGATAAACTAGAAATAGCCAATATGTATAAATATGATATAATTTTAATATGGAATTTGAATATGATTTAATTAAATCAGCAAAAAACAAACAAAAACATGGAGTTGACTTTGAAGAAGCTAAAACTATCTGGATAAATGACAATGTAATATTACCTGCAATTACAGATGGCGAACAAAGATATATGATTATAGGCAAAATAAAATCTAAGCTATTCTCTTGCATCTTCACATTCAGAAACAAAAAGATACGAATAATTTCATGTAGAAGATCTAGAGAAAAAGAAGAAAGGATTTATTATGAAGAAATTAAAAAATAAGATAACAACTGAGCAGTTTGATAAGAGTTTTGATAATGGTGATGATATGGGAGACTTTTTAGATACAAAAAAGGTAAAAACAAATAGGAAGATACAGAGGATTAATATCGACTTTCCTGCTTCTTTTTTAAAAAAAATAGATGAAGAGGCAACGAAAATCGGCGTTGCCAGGACAGCACTTATCAAAATGTGGCTTGCAGAGCGATTAGAAAAATTAAACCTCAAATAAACCTATTATAAAATTATTATATTACTTTATATTTTAATAGGCATCTTTCCAGTTATACTTAACTCACTGATAGGTAAGCCACTGGTTTTACCAGTGAGACTATCAAAGGTTTTACCTCTTAGTATTTAGTATTACGGCGGCCTCCTTGCTTGACGTATGTACATATTTATATAGACACTACCTAGGTATGCAGTGTCAAAAGTAATATGGCATTTGAATGATAAGAGCGCTATAGCTGTTGAAAATAATTTGGTGGAAGAATAAGAACTGTAATGGTGAAAAACTTTGGTTATATGATATACACTGTTCACAATATGTTTTGAAATAGGAAAGATTAAAAAATATATAGATGAGCAAAAGAAACTAGATAAAGATCAAGAAGACGGTAAATTTTAAGTTAATTTGCTATAAAAATGTAAGAAGTATGTATATTTTAAATTGGTTTGCTGGCTGTCTTTGAGACAGCTCATAACCGCCAAGCCACCCCTTTTATGGGGTGCGTTATGACTTCTTTAATGCTAAGCAGTCATAACAACTGTAACGTATTGTAAGTTGTCTTACGCGATGACATTATGTTTAAACGGGAAAGATGTCTAATATACAAACCCATTTACCATAACCAAATCCCGACAGCCTCATATTTCACTTTGCTACTTACGTTTCATTCATCAGCCGTTTAAGTGAATAAATATCCCGTAGTCCTGACATCTTTTTGGTTTCTTTTCATTGCTTGTGTTAAAGCACCCTTTAAAAATCTCATAATAATGGCCCCTTGCCCCTCTCCTAAAATTTATTTTCATAAAAAACAAGAAGTAAGGTTTGATGAGTAATTAATTAGCTCCTACGGCGAACTTTTTGCCTTTACTATAGACTAACTTTGAATACTTCTGCTGCTGGTTCAAGTCTCCGACTTGAACTAACCTGACATCAACAATACTCTGTATGGTTTTGCTTATTAGACACATTCAACAGCATGTACTCGCAACAGAGTTGCGTTAAAGTCAAATGTGGTTCAAATCAGAGACTTGAACCAACCGCATATTGTTTCTGATATTGGTTAATTTACATCTATTACATGAGGCAAAATGAAAATTCTTATACTATCACGTTATGCTATTTTGTGAACTACTTCATAAATACAAACTTCTTTATCAAGGCGAGACGCAAGACGATCTTCTTCAATGTCTAAATCATAATCCATTTGTAAACCGAGCCAGAACTGAGGAGACATTTTAAAATAACGAGCTAGTCGAAGAGCTGTATCTGCTGTTATCCTGCGTTTTCCATGAACGATTTCATTGATCCTTCTAGGAGGTACACCAATATCCTTTGCTAGTTGATTTTGACTTAGTCTCGTTGGCGCAATAAACTCGTCCATTAATATTTCGCCGGGATGAATTGGATCAATTTTCTTTTTTGACATTTTAACACCTCCTAATGATAATCATATATTTCTACATTTCGTGCTTCGCCATTTGACCATTCAAAGCATACTCTCCACTGATCATTAATTCTAATACTGTGCTGTCCTTTTCGTTTACCGAGTAGAGATTCAAGATGGTTCGAAGGGGAACACGTAAATCATTTAACATATTTGCTCTATTAATCATTCGTAACTTTTTCAATGCCGATCTTTGTATGTCGTGTGGGAATTTTTTAGAAAGATTACGTTTGAATATTTTTTCCGTTTCTTTACATTTAAATGACTTAATCATATCAAAATAGTAGCATAGGCAACCGTATAACGTCAAGCGTTAAACCAATAGCGCTTTTCTTAACCCGTGAATAAGTTAAGATAGTGTTCGCTGAAAACAATTATGATAATCAGACAACACGAATACTATTTCTTTTGCCGCGTCCTTAACAATATCAAACCCCGGTACGTGCATTAAAATATCAGTTATCGTATCCTCTATCTCTTTTGCCGTAATAACAGTAACGATAGAAGGCGCTTTGTTTATCTGTTCTTCTTTTTTTTGAGGTAATGCGCATATATTGAGTCTTTTGGAAAAGCATAAACTCTTCGTCCAAACCCTCTGGGTTAGCTAAAGCAAGGCTGTAATCAGAGTATGATGGATCTTCACCTTAGGTATAACATGGTAAGTAAGCAAAATGAAGTATGGTTAGAATAGTAGCAAGTATTCCCGCCAAAGTATTTTTAGGTCTTGTTTCTTTTATATAAAATTGCATATCGACTGAAAAATGAAAACAAATTACTATGCAAGGTTTGGTATTTAGTGCGCAAGGTCTTTCATGGTATACTTTGCCTGATTATAGGTTTGGATTGTGTTTCAATAAACGAAAATTATAAAAAAAGAGAGTAATGACTTTTTGGGCAGTATACAAATGCTTTTAATTTCAGTGGTTAACCTGTAGTTATCACAATTTATATTCTTAAACAGTATACATCTATTATTGTTGAAAACGTATTTGGCATCTTTATTGCGCTATCAATACATTTATCTAATGAAAATATATGGATCTTTAGATTTTCAATAGTCTCGCGTCCGGAATAGTTTACTTTTTCCGTGTTTGGGTGCTTACTGCAACAAAGTTACCAACATATTGATGTCGATGTTGTTGTGCAAGTTGTTATCTTGTTATTGCTTGCAACCCGTGGAAAGTAGATTCTTTTCTAAGTTTGTTAAATTAGAAAGAATTTAGATTCTTTCACCGTACCTGTGAGAATTTGTCTCGAAAATTATAATCAACAAAAAATAAAGCATTTTGTGAGTTCATAGTTCAAAGGTTAAAGGGCATTGAAAAAACGTGGAACATTTAAACCCAGAAATTATAATACTTTTGGTTAAATTTAGGGCTATTTTTGTGATCTCTGCTACGATATGTAAACATTTAACAGAAGGAGATGTAAAAATGACTGATAAGAAATTAACAAACGAACACGTATATCAGAAAGGTAAGATTCAGCAAAGTAAACCAGAGAAGATTACAAATGGACTAGATCCGCGATTGCAGGAGGTTATTCTGAAAGTCCGTGATGGCATGGCTCTTAACGCTTCATTCAGCCATAAAGAAGATGATGGAAAAATTGTTGTAGATGTTATTGCCAGACTAAATTCTCCTGACAAAACCGTTGAAGGGCTAAAGATAGTATGCAAAATCGGAACGATTGTGACGGGACAGGTAGCAGTTAATGATGTAGAGAAAGTGCGTGCAAATGAAAATGTTGTAAGTCTCAAACTGGCAGAAAAGATTTCTCCTCATCTTCAGTTCTCTGTTGATGAAATGAATGCAACTCCAGACCAGATGGCAGCAGAACTTCCTTCTGGAACACCAACCTATGATGGTACTAATGTTATCGTTGGAATTGTGGACTACGGATGTGATATCCAGCATAATAACTTTCGAAATGCAGGAGGTACAACCCGCCTTCTTTCTCTATGGGACCAGAGTGGAGGAGAGTCGTCCCTCTCTCCTCAGCCGTATAGCTATGGACGTGAGTTTGACTCTTTAGCAATTAACTCTGCGTTGCAGACAACTAATCCCTATGCTACTCTGGCTTATGATCCC
Organism: Candidatus Anammoxibacter sp.; assembly: GCA_021777055.1. Lineage (GTDB taxonomy): Bacteria > Planctomycetota > Brocadiia > Brocadiales > Anammoxibacteraceae > Anammoxibacter_A. Next base: position 105,293 of record JAIQZO010000059.1, read on the forward strand.
GGCATTAAAGCACACGGTACCCATGTGATGGACATTGCCGCTGGGAATGGTAATGCAACCGGTTTTCCAGGAGTTGCTCCCAATGCCGATCTGATCTTCGTCAACCTGTCCCATGATGATATTGCCCTAATTGAATCTCCTGATGGAGCGGATATTAGCTCATTTGGTAATTCCAAAATGCTACTTGAAGCCGTAGATTATATCTTTAGAAAAGCTAAACAGCTTGGCCGCCAGGCGGTTATCAACATGAGTATCGGTACACATGGAGGTCCGCACGATGGATCTACTCTTGCTGAAATTGGATTTGACGAACTCCTAAACGAACCTAACCGCGCAATTACAATATCTGCAGGCAATTCTTATGGCGCTGGATCACATGCGCAAGGTAATGTTACCAATGTGTCAGCACGTTCACTTACTTGGCTTATTAATGATTTAGATGATACGAGCAACGAACTCGAAATATGGTATGATGGAAACAAGGAGCTTGAGGTTGTGTTGGAAACTCCATTCGGTCAGAGATTAGCACCTGTCAAATTAGGTACTACGGTAACTTTAACCAATGGTGGGGAAACTGTTGGACGGATTATCCATCGTTTAAAAGATCCAGGTAACGATGATAACCACATTGATATCATCCTTGCGGCGTCACTTCCAGGTGGCAGTTGGAAGGTGCATCTTTCCGGGGCATCCTCTGATAGCGTTCACTTTCATGCCTGGATAGAACGAGATTTTCCAAATAACCAGAATCCAAACAGGCAATCAAGGTTTGCTGACGCAGATGACGATCCATCATTTACCATCGGTTCAATATCATGTGGGAAACAGACAATTGCGGTTGGATCATATCTATCGGGAGTGCCTGATCACGAGTTGTCTCCATTCACAGCAGAAGGTCCAACCAGAAACGACAGGCAGAAACCTGAAGTTAGCGCCCCAGGCCAATACATTCATCCATACTGGGAAAAGGGAATTCAAGCTGCCCGTTCAAAGACGCAAGGTTCAGTTCGTATGTCTGGGACTAGTATGGCATCTCCTCATGTTGCCGGGATGATTGCTTTGATCATGCAAGCTGCCAACAGGGACCTAACAATAGATGAAATACGGGATATATTGATCGAAACCGCGAGGGAAAATCATCCTGCCAGTAATGAGTGGAGTCCTAGGTATGGCTTTGGGAGAGTTGATGCCGCTACTGCAGTTCATAAAGTACTACTTCCTGGCGTTATACCATCCTGCCCATCCACTAATGTTGCGGCAACATCGATAGGGGGTGGTAATGCCCTAGAAGAACTCGTCTCTGTTGTTGCATCAGTTGCTAAAAACTCAAACTCACGGGTAAGGCTTCAGATTGAAATTGAGCCCGTTGTATAAGTATAATCACTAAATCTAAACAAAATAGAGAAACTGGAACAGTCGACAAAAGACCTTGAAAAAGTCCCATTTCTTGGGACTATGGGATTGTTCCTGAGGGGAATGCAACTGCCAATCTGGGGGGGCATTAATTTATCCTGATTATAAAGTGTTAATAGTAGGAGAATGTGCTCTGGCCGGAGCCAAAGCGTCAGATGCTGCTGCTGTTAATGGAGATATATTCTCTGCTTTTTAGTTCATTAATCATATAGATAATGTAAAAGGATCAAGTATTAAGATTTCTGGCGATAAAAAGAAACCATTTATGTCTGTAGCAGGCATGGGCAACTATTATAAGTAGGGAGGAGGTTGAATACTCTTCTTGGTGGCTGGTACTATTGTTGTTATTGACACTTAAAACAGTGGTGCTGTGGTAAAAAGATAAAGTTAAAAGTTGGTTTTGCAGGTTACTCTCGTCTTGTTCGCTCTTCGGGGGAACGACGTAAAATGATTTTTTATAAACTATCATATTTCGGAGTATTGTATGAGTATTAGATATGCGTTGCTGGTTGGTCAAATCACAGGAGGTGACCGGGAAGACGATGACCCAAGATCGCCACATTATACAATCTATGTAACAGATAATGAACGAAACTATCGTGTACCTGTGAATGTTCAGTCTAAGGATGGGTCACAGGTCCTCTATTATCATGATACAGATTTTGATGCACCTGTTATCAGTAGGTTAGAGCAGCTTGGTGAAGGGCTTATCAATATTGAATCAGAGGAAGATGGGATTGCGTTAGATTATGTACGAGGCGGCTATATCGCTAAATTTCATATGAAAGCACTTCCAGCAACAGTAGAGGGTGACAATAATGATCTACAGGACATTATTCATAAATTGATCCTGAAGGCCAAACGTCAACGTGAGCATGGTGCGAAAGTATTCGTATTTGGTGAGAAGTTTCCTGGAGGTATGCATGATGTTCACATGAATCAAGGAAATGACGGTGACAGGAGAAGAGACAATGGAGTATGGCAAGACGGTGCATTACTCTTCTACTTCCCATTTGACGACAAATACCATGCTCTATTTTTTGCATTTCAGACACAAAGTTGGAAAACAAATGATAATACCGGCCATCCTATTTCCGAGTCAGCATTGAGTGAGGTTGGCATGCATAGAGAATCTCAAACAGGGTATCGAAATGATTTCCTTGGCGAAGACTTTGTGATGCCGTTACCTACTTTTAATGATGACCTCCACCAGGATGTACTGCGTAAGCCAGTTCTAGATAATAATTACTTAATTCACCACCCGAATTATTCAGTCGTAATGAGCAAGAAGAATAGGCAGGCTATCTTTTCTGCGGCAAATGCAGATTTTGCTCGTCGAGGGCTTTTTAACGGGAAAGGTAGAGATTTTCGTCCAGATCCTGATCTTGATGCGTCTGAGGAATTAGGCAAAGAATACTACAAGAATAATCGTTATGACAAAGGGCACATTACAAAAAGACATGCAGTAGCATGGGGAAAAACAAAGGCCGAAGCTAATAAAGCAAGCAAAGACTCCTGTTTTTTTTCGAATGTATCCTTACAGGATCATGAGTTTCATCATGAAGAATGGGGACGTATTGAGAATGCCATTACCAAAACACGACATGATTTAGATGACAGATTCAATATCATCACAGGTCCTGTCCATACATCGGAAGATAAATTAGTTCGGCCTGATTCCGGAAGTGGAGAACCCGCCAATGCGCCGTCGGGTTTTTGGAAGATTATCTCATATATTGGCGCTGTGAGTGGGGAAGTTGAAGTTAATGCATTTATCTCATTTCAAAATGCACTGGGTGCAGAGTCAGTTAGGAATGTTGTAGAGGGTAGAACCATTGAAGCCCTGAAAGTATATCAAACATCAACTACTCTGATTAAACGACTAACGGGATTAAAATTTGAAGACGTCTACAGAGATAATAATCCTATGCTGTTTTTTGATGATCGGCTCCATGCAGGTGAAGCGGCTGATGATCTGAATAGACCTCAACTGGAAGCAATTACTAACGGTAGAGGTTTTGTCTTCTCCCAATAGAATATGGCCATTAACAGGAGTCTATCTCAAAATCGTCTTTGTCGTTTTTTATTTTCAAGTTTAAGCTTCTCGATATGTTTGAGTAATGCACCGAATGTTGCCCATCCTTGAAAATATAAATATATCATTTCAAATGTACGTTTAGTAGGCTTTCTATCAGTCCATAGTCTGATTAACAAGTGGGCAATTAAAGCAGTGAAAACTTGAATAGTTGTTCCGTTTTTGGAGAGGGCCGGAAGGTGCTGGCAACCAAGAATGCGTTTGAAGCAACGAAAAAAGGCCTCTATTTGCCAGCCGCAATGAGATAAGCTCTATAATCTTTGCAGGCAAATCCATATGGTCTGTAGTAATTAATACCTAAATTGAGCGATTGTAATTTTAACGTAAACGTAATGAGTGCACATATAGATAGATATGGGAATATATATTATCACCCAATGGGTGATAAATTTAATTTGCTAATAAAAATAACACCAACCTGTCTAAGTATGTAAATTGCGCGTTAAACTTCCTTGGCGCTGCATGTTATGCTACAATACATAACTTAATTGATAGTATATAGTCTTGTTCTAAGGAAGTAAAATGAGTAAATGCAGAAAAGAGAATACTAAGAAAAGAATAATTAATAAATTTGAGGTAACAGCTGATACATTAACAAGCCGTGGAGGCTTGTCCTTGTTTGCAAAATATATAAACGGTATTGATATACTACCTATATTATTAAGTTTCTTTGGTAGTGTGCGTAAAACCAAAAAGGGACTTGAAGTCTCAAATATCTTCAAGCAACTATTTTGCTGGTTTTATGGTGGCACAAGTAGACGCCTGGTGTCATTTGATGATCGTAAGAAAGATGAAGGATACGCAGCCGCGATAGAAAACTCAGTAGAAGATATGGCATCATCACACCAAATAAAGAGATTTTTCAGTAAGTTCTCTTATTTCTATAGTTGGAAATTTCGCAAGGTATTGCAACATTTGTTTGTATGGAGATTACAGATATTAAATCCAGATATAATACATTTAACGCTAGACACAATGGTAATGTCTAACGATGAAGCATTGAAGCGCCATGGAGTAAAAGTAACGTATAAGAAGAAGAAAGGTTTTCAGTCAATACAAATAATATGGAATGGCAAGATAGTAGATGCGATATTTCGCAGTGGCGATAAACATAGTAATTACGGTAGAGACGTAAAACTAATGGTAACAAACATAGTGAATGTTATCCGTAAAAGATACAGGAAAGATGTAACTATAATTTTAAGTACAGATAGCGGTTTCTTTGATGAGAAGAATTTTGCTGTTTTTGATAAATTAGGAATAGGGTTTGTTTGCACAGGAAAGATGTATGACGATGTAAAGGAGTATGTAAAATAACAACCAAATGAATGTTGGTCCAAGTATGAGAAAGGACAGAACAAATGGGAGTATCTAGAGTTTGGTTTTAGGTGTAAGAGTTGGAATAAGTTTTATCGAGCCATATATAGGCATTATTGTTATGAAGATGGAAGCGGTCAGATGTTGTTAGATTTTGCACGCCCTGATAATGTAATAATAACGAATATAGGGGCAAGGCAAAGTGTGCGGTTAAATTGTGATCCTAAGATGGTTAAATGTCTCCTGAAGAATGAAACGATAATACGTAACCATCACCAGAGAGGAGCGGATGAATTACCGCACAGAGGTTTAAAGGATTTGGGATTTGAAGAATTACCATTCTTACGCTTTGGAGCTAATAACGCAGTGTATTATTGTATGGTAATAACTTTCTTTTTATCAGAGACATTCAAGGAAGATGTGTTACGTGATGTAGTTTCAGTGAAGAGTTATGCCAGTACAGTCAGACGAAAGGTATTAGATATTGCGGCAAAGGTAGTAAAGACAGGCAGAGGAACAATACTGAAAGTTGGGGTATCTATATATAAAGAATTACGCATGGAATTACTTTGGCAATTATGCCAGTCACCACCACCTATAGTTGCTGAACATTGTTGACAATATTCTTGATATCATAAATTTGATAGGAGAAAGACGCTGAAATTGTAATTATACAGGAGATGAACGTCTTCTGTACGGCATTTTTCTATAGAAGAATTCAAACAAACCGCATATTAATTTGTAAATATTTACGAAAAATAATAGATTCACTAGGTAGATAATATGAATTAGGCAGGAAAGATGAAATTTTCTAGCTTTTTTTTTGCTTTTAGTAAGAATCGCTCAATTTAGGTAATAGTATATGTTTGGGCGATCTAATTCTAAATGCATTTTTACTGAATACTTTTGGTTTGCGTTTGTAATCATAGTGTACCAGTTAAACTCATAAGTGTAATTGATATCATCTGTATAGGTGCATGTCAATTACCATTTGTATTTCTACACAGCATTTGTAGAATGAACATTAAGTACATTTAATGAACTCAGATATTATATTTAAACCGACTCAACCAGAACATCCATGACGCCCATTGCACATTCCTTAATAACATCAAATCCTTGTCGAATCCTTAAAATACCAGTTAAGATCCTCGGTCAAAATTCTCTATTGCTTTTGCTGTAATAACAGTAACGAAAGAAGCCACTTTGTTTAGCTACTCTTCTTTGACTGTAGAGAATGTATTTGCTCCATATAATGCAGACCCGGGGCCCCTGATTACTCCAATACGTTTTACATTTCTTAAAGATAAGTCATCGAAGAAAATAAATGCTTGCCCGTCTAAAGGTGAATTTATAGAGTGATCATCAATATATACCTTTATGCCTTCTGATGACCTTTGTACTCCTCTCGTTCCAACTTCTTCAAAGCCAATTGCTGCGTCCTTAACAATATCAAAGCCCGGTACTGTTCTTAAAACATCAGTTATCGTCCTTGCCCCCATATCCTCTATCTCTTTTGCCATAATAACAGTAACGATAGAAGGCGCTTTGTTAATATCCTCTTCTTTTTTTGATGCAATCTCCAAACCGTCCGGGTTGGCTATAGCAAAGCTGTAATCAGGGTATGATAGATCTTCACCGTTGGTATAGCTTTGTAAATATGAAGAATGAAGGATGGTTAGAATAGCAACAAATATGCCAGCTAAGGTATTTTTAGGTTTTTGAATTTTTATATAAAACTGCATATAGATTGAAAAATATTAACAGGTTACTATGCAAGAGTTCGTATTTAGTGCGCAAGATTTTTCATGCTTTTAAGTTTAATTAGAATGTTAAGTGCCAATTTAGAATCAATATTACTTTAGTAAAGGGAAAATGCAAAGCCTTTTGTGGGAATTGTGATGTTGTAACTTTTATGAAATTAAGAGATTACAACCAATAATCAAATGATATTATTTTCTAGCTAGCAATATTTAATAGATATTGGCATGTATGTTGCGATCAATAGACTATTTAAAGATAGGACTTATAGTATATTATTGCATTGCTTCTTTGGTGAATAGACAAATCTACGAGACAAGAAAGTCGTTCTCGTCCTGGTACGCTTTTGGTTTAAGCTGATCGTATACATAATTTATTAGATCCGGATGATTTTTATAATCAAGAAGGAATAAGTAGATAGAAAAATAGTCGTGTGTATAAGTTCGTATTTGTGTTCCGATTATTTTTGTTGCTTTAATATCTAAAGAATAATGATTAAAGAAATTGATTTAAGAAATTATAAGTTCTGTAGAACTAATAAAGAATGTACTAAAGATTTAAAAGAAATATCAGAACGGATCTCGAAACAACTTGCAAATAGACATTCTCTATATGTTCAGGGAATTAACAACCTGACAGGTAGTACAAAAAATATATTTTTCAAGAAGGCTGCTCAAAAAAAGGGTTCATTTATTAATCAGGCGTTTTATTATCTACATTTAACCAAAAACATTTTGGGGTTTTCAAAAAATGATTTCCCTGAGTTTGTCTCGGATTGTGAGCCAAGAGTTACTAAATCAGGAAGTACAATTATCCAACTTCATCAGCATATTAGAGGAATACCTGTTTTCCAGATGATAAGAACTGTTACGTTTGGCGCAAATGGTAAAATACGAAATATAAAAGGAAATAATATAAACATAGGCCCAATAACTGAAACTAAACCAACTTTATCAGTAAAAGATTCTCTCCGCATTGTAATTAGATTTTTTTCAATACAAAATAACAAGAATGTAAATGCTGAAGATTCCGTATATAAACAATTGGAGGATTTCAGTCTAGATGTTTCTCATTTTAAACCAAAAATAGTTTCATCTTTTAATATGCCAAGCAAACCAACTATATTGGATGGAGGTGCTTTAGATTCACCTATAAAAGCAAACTTAGCATATTTCTACCAGGTTCCAAGCATTCGTTTATGTTGGAAATTTAGTGTCACAATACCTTCTCTGTTTTGCCAATATTTGTTTTTTGTTTCTACAGATTCTATATCTACGGGAGAAGTCTTGTATTGTAAAAAGACATCAAATGATGTTGAAGCACGTGGTGCTGTTTATACGCACAATCCACGTGAGACACCTCGTCGCCTTGTTGATTTTCCAAAAGATTGGGTCGAAAGTAATTATACTTTAGGTAATTTAACAAGTGCTTTCCTTGGAACAGGAAATACTACATTTGAGGGTATAATGAAAAATGACATTCTTACATTTAATCCGAGTGATTCAACAGGTGATGACCAGAAAATCCTTAACATTTTCTATTTTTGTAACTATATGCATAACTTTTTTCTTCATTTGGGCTTTGATGAAAAAGCAGGTAACTTTCAGAGAGATAATTTTACTGATATCTCTAATGGAGAGGGAGATGAGGTCATTGCGAGAGCACACCCAGGAAAGATTCCATCTTTGGCTAACATGTGGACTCCACCAGATGGCGAAAGTCCTCTCATGAATATGGGGATGCATGATACCTCTTCTAGGCATACAGCTTTAGATTCGGATATAGTTTTTCATGAATATGTGCATGGTGTTACAAACAGATTAGTTGGTGGCAGATTTGATGATGAAGCGCTAACAGAACCGCAAAGTGCTGCTCAAGGGGAAGGTTGGAGTGATTACTTTGCATTAACTATACAAAATTATGATAAAGATACAGAAAAAGTTGTTATTGGTGACTGGGTAACAGGTAATCCAAAAGGTAGGAGGATGTATAATTATGATGAAGGTTTTCCTGATAATTTTGGGAAATTAGGGTCAGGACGTTATGATGGCAGAAGTTTGCATGCAATTGGTGAGATCTGGTGTGCTACTCTAATGCAAATGAATAGAAATATAGGAAAAGCACTTGGCTCTACTAAAAAGGGACATGAGATGGGGTGGCAGTTAGTTGTTGATGGTCTTAAACTTTCAACTACAAATCCTAGCTTTTTAGACTCACGCGATTATATGCTGGAAGCGTTAGACGAATTCGAGTTCGTCAATCTAATAACTTCTAATGAATACAGATTAATTCTGAGAGCTGTATGGGAGGCATTTGCAAAGTTTGGAATGGGACCAAATGCGCATAGTAGTGGCGCTAGATTGCATAGCGTAGGACCTGATTTTGAATTGCCAATGGGTTTACAACTATAATGTTCCTTAAATTTAAGATGTAAAGTCAAGGTGATGCATCTGAAATTTACTGTCATACAAATTTACAGCTAAACAAAATGTAAAATTAAGTAGCATAATGCGCTTTTACATATATCTATATTAAGCTAATTATAGTGTGATTCAATCTTATATTCTGATTTTTGAATGAATGTGCTTGTGAAATGTTGAATGGAATATCGACTATGCTAATGGAAGGAGGTACATCTATTGATTTAAACTTATAACAGGTGTAGAAATTGCCAAGAATAAAATATACGAAAACAAGTTGTGTCTATCGGGGAAAAACATTTTTTTTAGATATGTTTATTTCACAACAATTTTTTCTGTGTTGATATTGTGAGAAGGATATACAAGATTAATATAAAAACCTAAATATAATAAGGAGCTTGACAATGAGAAAAGAGAAAAAAATTTTTTTAATTGCTATCGGAATTTTAGTGATGTTCGCTGGTTGTGGAACAACACATACAGTTTACCGTGTAGATAAAGATATTAGCCCATCACTTAAAAAGACTGGGATTTTCTATGCTTTGCCACAAACAGAAATAGCAGTAGAGATACCGGTTAAACTAATAAAGTTTACTCCGGGTAAGTTAAGTGAGGATGCAATGAAGGTGTTTACTCCAGAAGCGATTGAAAAAATATATAGTAAGGGTTTTGATGTAACAATAGCTCGTAATTTTTTCAGCATCGGCGATCCATCTTTTTCAACAAAAGCGATACCTGATCCTAAACAGATATTTCTGGTGAAAATAAAGGGAAACAATATTTTTGAAAACAGGCAACTTTTTATGGAACTATCTGAATCTGGATTCTTAAAACATAGCAAAACAGATGCGGAAGATATAACAGCGGACTTTGTAATTGCATCACTTGAAGCAGCTGCAAGTATCGCTGGTGCAGTTATAGGATTAAACATTCCTGGTTTTACAGGAGCTCCAGAAGATACCCCAGAATTTGAGAAGCAATTAAAAAATATTAAGGATGTACAAAAAAGAATCCTAGATTTAATGTCAGGCAGAACAAATAGAGGTGTTCAGGAAATAAATATTGAATTGTATAATAAAATGCTAGCAGATCTAAAAGCTAAAGAAAAAGAACTAATATCTGCTTTTTTAGGGAAGATAGATATTTTAGAGTGGAAAGCTAAATATTTAATTACACCACCTCCACTATCTGATGAAAAAACTGATACACCACCTCTACCTATTGTTAAAAAAGAAGGAATTCCGATATTTGAATATTCTTTAAAAGACGGAATAAAAATCAACACGAATTTAAAGTCAGGCGTGAAACTTGTAAATTTACCTCCACGTCAAATTCCTGCTATTTTTAAAATAAATTCTGAACCAAAAAGCTTTATAACAAAAGAGGGAAAATTAAAAAATGGGAAAACTGTATATCTTGAGATTGATGACAGTTTTACAAAACAATTTGCTGGGGTTATTAAAGGTACAGGGGCTATTGTAAAATTAAAAAAATCAGGATTTTTCTATAGAATTCCAGCAAGTGTAAATGTTTCAATAGTAGAAGAATTAACCGCAAATGAAAAAGATAGAATGATATTGGCAAAAGATAATCTTAGTATTGCCCAGTATGGCGTAGTTAATGCTTTGCCAAGAAAGACTGGAAGTTCTAGAAGAAGCGCATATGATTTTAATCTTTATGAAGAAACTGGAGCGTTAAAGAATATTTTAGTAACTTCTGTTGCTTTTGATCCAGATGGTGTAAGGAAATTAGGGAATGCTGCTACAACAGTTATTAAAGCAACTGATGAAATAGCTGCACTTGAACGAAAAAAGAAGAAACTAGATCTTGAAAAAGCAATAGATTTGATAGAAAATCCTCCTGCTCCCATTATTGAGACAAAAACACCTTAAGAAACTATTAAGGTGTTTTTGTCTGTGCAACTTAACGTAATTTGCAAAAAGTTGTATTTATATTATTGTAAGAAAGGACAAATAAATTATGACTACAGTGATTGTTGACATTCATGACGGTAAATTCCCTAGTATTAAGATACCCATTGGTACTTCTGTTGTTTGGAGAAATCAGGATAGTGGAGCACATTCTGCAGAAACCGTTCGAAACTCTGGCTTTTATTTTAATGCAGGTCCCATGTTACCGGGGCAAACATCATTGCCAGTAGTGTTTACTCAGGGAGGTACTTTCGGTTATGTCTGTAGATACCATCATGGTATGTCGGGTATGATTGATGTGATTTCTTCTGGCCCGATTGAAATTGGTTCTCCACAACCGGGCCATGGACGCCATCTAAAACATTATCACGGATTTGTCACTGGAGGTCGTAGTGCCGATGCCTTGTATATGACACATACTCCTATTCTGGCAGACCCGCGTCATCACTTTCAGATTATTCTTAAAAGTAGTTTAGTAAATCGCGAGGATATAGAAGCTTACAACATGTTAAGAGATTCTGAATATGGTGATGGGAAAGTTGATATTTTTCATGATCATCTCTCATTACCTGAGATAGGTAGTGGAAAAATTACTGAATTGCCAAAGGCTTCAATGGTTTATCAATCTGACAGCGGTAGTGATTTAGTTCCTGGAACTAAAGAAGATAGTGTAAGAGTCAGAATAGATAAGGTGATATTATTTCATCAGTTTGAACTTGATAAGCCTTACCCTGATGGACTTGAATATATTATTTACGGTGACCAGCAGGATGTATTTATTGATCATGTGATTGATAGGGCCCCTGGGTTTCATTCCGTGGCGAAGCTGAAGGAATGCCCCGAATTTTGGAAATCCTGTTCTGATAATATGGCAAGAATTCTTGTACCAGGAAAGAAGATTCAGGAATTACCTCCGCAAACTATAGAACGAGCTGCATTTGTTGATAATACATTTCAACTTTTATGGTTGCCACCCGCTGGCGTTTATCGGCCAACACCACAAGATCCATTAATACCGCGTGATGGTTCTCAAGCGAAATACAATATCAGATTGGAAAATGGCAGTGAGAGCAGTATTGAGATTAGTCGATTTTTACATTTTGACTTTAAGCTATTAAACTACGGCGTGTTAATTCTTGAAGAAAACTAATCGTGCCACATTAAATATGAAAGGAGCGGTTATGGGAAAATATGAAAATAGCCTATTGAGTCGTGCTTCCAAAATTTTGGCACGCTTGAGTAACGGAGGGTGGGATAAGCTTTTCAAACAACATGGCCTAGATGTCTGTGCCAGTGATTTACAGGCGGAACTTCTACGTCCTCTTGATCAAATTAACCGAAACTGTCCAGGTTTCGAAGATTTTGCAGAAGCTGGGATGCGCGCAGTTGAGCCTGGTAAACCAGCACTGAGTTTATTGATACATGGCTTGGCATCTCCTAATGTTGTTTCCTATATCGAGAGTCATGAAGAAGTTGAGATCACTAAGTTTCCCACCTCGGCGGATCTTGAAATGCTGGAAAACTTAGTATATGGATTGGTGCCTCCAACAATTGAAGATGTTCGTATGTCAGTTGACGGTGTACCTTTAGCTGTTGTAGTCTTTGCCAAAGAGTACAGGGTCGCAGTTAATACAGTCCATCAAAAACATGCTGACATGTGTTATTCTCGAACTGGTGTGGCTCGCATAGGTACGTCGAATATGGAATATCTTGATAAAGCGCGTGGTTATCTACCATATGATGAGGAGAGTAGTAATAAGATTCGAGTATTACCTTGCCGTTATGCCGCTTATATCGCGGCATTGGTTGATGGCGATAGAGATACGCATGGCCCTATGCGCTTTATTGATCCTGCTTCGGCAGCACAAGACGATAATGAACCAAGCTTGGATAAAGTTGCAGGAAGAAGTGCGTCGGAAGCTGAGTTGGTTAAAGATAAAATTGATCCTGGTGATAAATCAAGACGATTTTGGGTACCGGTGCATAAATTGTTTTCCGGTAAGGACTGCTTGAGTGGTTATGATTTGAATGTGACGCTATCGACGAGCCATCTCAATGAAAAGTTGCGCAGAGTACATTTGATGTTTGGGCGACTAGGGCATGATGGCGGTTGGCATGAGCCGGATATTTCTAATAGCCCGTTCAAGTTTACTGACGGGATCGCTGAATTTTCAAAAAGTGATGGAGAGGGCTTACTGGTTCCTCAAGTACATGAAAGTCTGGTTAGTGTTGCTAAATATAAACATGAAGGTTCCGAAGCAGAAAAAGATTTAACTTATATTGTACCGAATAGTGAAAAGCTTGACACTGGGGTATTTTCATCATCATTATATATACCGAGTCTTTCTGGTGGTGCGCGTTCGGCACCAGAATATGTGCATGCAAGGTTTGCAGTTGACTACAAAGGTTCCGATGAAAAAGATTTGAACGAACTGCCGAATGTTGCTGAAATTGTTAAGAAAGGTGGGTATCGTGCCAAGCATCTTATAGACTACACTGGCGATGGTTGGATCGATGTTACATGTCCAGAGTTAAACCTGGATATTCCAACCCGGTTAGCAGCATTCTCTTTGGTAGCTTCGCCAGATTATTTTATTAAAGTTAAACAACGTGACTTAATGCAATGGTGGGAACAATCAGTTTCCCATTCTATAAAAAAAACTATATGGCCCGCAAACCCGGGGTTGCCTGAGGCGTTATCTGACCAGCGTATTGCTGCGAATGTCGAGCTGGAAGGTCCGGGTTTTAATGAGAATGACGATACGATGACTGCCATTATTGGACAATTGAACGTACATGGAGGAACTAGAGTTAGAATGATGCCACCGCGTTATTTTCGTAGTTCCATGCTGACTGATGGCGCGTCGGGTGTATTTGCGCCTGGCTGGGATGTTAGTATTGATCAAATGGCTCAAGATAACTCGAACGGTGAGTCATTGGTAACATTTTTTAGTACGCATGGACTAGGCAGCCCATTTCCAGAAGATGCTAAACTTTGCGCTGCACTAAGTTCGTTTTGGCCAGCAGTTGCTCCCGACATCACCAGAACGTTTCAGCCTAATCCCAGATATGCGACTGCAACACCGTTATTGGATAAAACGATAGGTCAGGGAGGTGCTGAACCGTGGGATGGTGTATACGGTCCTCGGATTATCGATGAAACTAAGAAAATTATTGAGTACACCAACCTGGATTATGGTGATTATGTAAGAGCCTCGCTGGATAACGTTTTTAATATGGATGTTATTGGTGATATTAATCATCAAGAGTATGTTGCACGTACAGTGGTTATGGCACGTGTTTATCAGGCTCTTGGTGCTAAAACAACTGAAGAAAAAGTTAAATATACAGTATATTCGTTCAAGCATATTGATGCAGATAGCGATCAAGAATTTAAAGATGCTTTGGCCGCAACTAAAATCACATTAAGCTCTGATTATGCTTTTCGGTTTCAAATTTTTGAGGCCAAAGTGGTTGAGGGTGATGAGGGGAAGCCCTTTGATAAAGTCTGGGTAAGATATGATGAAATGAAAACTATTTACGCCGATTCAATTTCGGTGCTCTTGCGAGATGATAAAAATGAATGGACAGCAAAACATTTCAGAGACTGACGTACTTGTCATTGGCGCTGGTCCTGCAGGGACTTCATGTGCAATTAAATTGTTGAGGTCTGGCTTATCTGTTGTATTAGTTGATAAGGTCTCGTTTCCTCGTAATACGCCAGGTGAGACGTCACATCCTGGTATTGAGTCATTGCTTGATAGTTTGGGGGTTAGAGCGCAGGCCTTAAATAAAGAGTTCGTTAGGCATGATGGTATTATAAATATCAGTGAAAAGGGCTCAATATTCACGCCATACAGTAAAAAAGAAAAGTGGCAGGGTTTTCAACTTTTTCGAGCAGATTTTGATCCGTTACTTGTGGATGAAGCTCTAAGGCTTGGTGCACAATTTCTACCTAATTGTGATCCACTGTCTATAAGGTTGGATGAAGAGGGAAATATCTGTGAAGTTGTAACTTCACAAAAAGTTGTCAGGTCTCGATATGTGATAGATGCAACAGGAAGACGGGCATGGCTTGCCAACCAATTGAATATTAGTTATAAGCATTATTCCCCTAAGTTGATATGCTATTACGGATATGTTGAATGTAACGGCGAGGATAGTCTAAGAAATCCAAAAGTTTACTGGGATCAATACGGGTGGACATGGCTAGCAAAAGTTAAAGATGATATGCTTAGTTGGGTTCGGCTTGATGTCAGAGTGCATGAGAAAAAAAATCATTACTGGGTGCCGGAACAATTCTCCGCTTATAAATTATTAGCCCCCAGAAGCGCGGTAGATGTGACGTGGCGTATTGCAGAACAAACTTCTGAGAAAAACTTCTTTTTTGTTGGAGATTCAGCATTTGTTCTTGATCCATCAGCATCAAATGGAGTTATTAAAGCCTGTATGAGTGGCATGATGGCCGCACATTTGATTATTTCTTCCAAAGAAACTGACCTTGATCTATTACACTATTATTACAATCACTGGATGAAAGAATGGTTTATGAAGAACAAGGAAGAATTAATGAAGCGCTATATGAACTATATGGTGGTTAATGAACATGAAGCAGTGCGTTGGTCATGAAAATTTAAAGATCTTTAATTATAACAACAGACACTTATATTCTAATCATGGCTATGCGAGCCGGGTTGAATATGGGAAATTAGCCACCGTGGTTTAACTAAGGAAGGAAAAGAATAGACAGGTTAAAAATTGTTCTTGAATGATTAAAAAAAGTGATACACTAGAACGAATTATAAGCTTGATCATAAATATACGCTGAAATTTGGGCCAAGAGTTGTAAGCAAAGATGGTATTAATGAATTAGAAATAAAGAGAGATGATTTAAATTAAAATGACACTTATCTAATAGAATAAATTAGTAAATAGGGTTTTAGATGATTAATGAAAGATAAAGAGATACCAATTAGAAGATTTTTTTTGTCAAGTTTGCAATTGTTATAACGTAAGCCTATGCGGCTAGCAGAATTTGGAATCTATAAAAGATTGCAAATTCTGGATTTTTAATTTCGATGTGTTATCTATGGAAAGTTGTAAGGCTTTGTAGTTCAGCAAGTGAAGATAATTACATATAGTTTGGCATCGTCTTTGTTTGTTTAAGTAAAAAGAGCTTATTTGTTAAAATTTAAGCTCTTTAGTATTAAAATCTATACTTTTACTTAACCGGACAACGCTGAAATAAGATTCTACCTTTACCACTTTTGCTGATGGAAGATTAGAACAACGGTGTCCGTGAATTTATTAGATGTGTTGATTTAATTTCTCTGCGAATTTAGGTAAAATAAGGCACCTAGGTTTTTTTGAAGAAATTGAGGTTTTTACCCATTATGTCTTTTTAACTAACCGGGGAGGTATCAATGTTTATTCTGTCCTATTTGCATTTTTAATTCTTTGTCAAAACAAATTTTTCCCAAACTTAAGGAAGTTGCTTTTTGGGAATCGGCGGGGGATTCTTGTTTTGAATTTTCCGATTATTATCTCAAAGACGTTATTAATTTAACAAATGAGGATTTCTGTCTTTTTTTTTTGCCAATTGATTATTTTTCCTTCTCTTGTTGGGACCTTATCAATTCAAAATTCAAATAATTAATATATGAGGAAATTATGAACCCTGAAATCTTAAAAGGAAAATGGCTTTATAGAAGTTTTATCGATGATTCTGATCCAGATAAGGATCCCAGGTTATTTGGTCAAGGAATTCTTACTTTTAAGGAATCTTGCTTTGGAGTTATCGAAGGGGATTTTGATTTTGGACAATGGGGAAAGATGGAAGTAAAAGGTTCGGCTTTCTTTGGAGATCCAAATAGCTTAAACTTTAGAGGAAGAGGGATTGCGGATACTCCGTCAAAGGACTGGGTCTACGATTATAAAGGGTACCTGCTACCTAAATGGGTAGACGGGGTTGAACAAAAAACTGCAGTTGTCGGAACAGTAATTAGGGCGGAAGACCACAGTGGTGGACAAGCAAAAGCAGGGGTAGTTGCCTCATTTATCATGATTAAAATTGATTAATTAGGAGAAACAAAATGTCATTACATGAAAAAACAACAGAATTTTTGGCCTCTAGGGCTGTTAGACTTCATCACCACCTTTGGCACCAAATCAGGGACACTTGGAATTGGGCCAGAGGGGGAATGACTGAAGTGCAAAAGAAAAAAATTGAAGAGCTTGGTTGGAAACCAGATTATCCTTCGCAAGATGCAAATAGAAGGTGGGACACTACTGGTCCCGCTGGGGAAGATTTCCTTTTTATGCATAGACAGATGATTAAAAAGGTAAAGGAAATTCAATCTGAAAACGGAGGAAATATGACCTCAGTTAGTGGATGGGCTTCTGTTCCTTCTCCGAACAGTTCTGAATTTTCTGTACCGGAAGCCTGGGAAGTTTACGGCGCTGAAGGGTTTAATAGATTTTTAAAGGTCATTAAATCAGATGACTACTATTATATGGTAATGAGAGAGTGGCAAAGAACTTACACCGATAAATCTTGGCTTAAAGGGAAAACTTTGGCCGAAGTTGGTGCTAAGATCGAATCCACCATCCACAATATGATGCATATGAGATGGTGTGATCGACCCTGGGATCCAAGAACTGGGAAAAGAGAAGAATCTATAGGACAGGATGGCAATGATATAAGTAAGAAATGGGATGATCCTAGGGCCAACTGGCTTGGACACACTTATTCTAGTCATGTAAATCCTGTTTTTTGGAAACTTCATGGTTGGGTAGATGATAGAACTGAAGACTGGTATGAGGCCAATAAAGATTCGTCTAACTTGGAAAAAGTAAACCTTAGGGGAGTTGACTGGTATAAAGGTGAACTAGTGCTAAACTCCGATCTTTGGACAGGGGGGATGGATTTTGGACACGAACCTTCTCCCCAGATGATTAAAAAGATGGAGGAAGTTTCTGAAGTTTTATTTGGTAAAAATGACTCCTATCACTTCTATGACCTTTAAAATGAAGGGGCGTGGTTCAATAGAACCTCTCCTTTTTCTTAAAAACAAAAGGGCCAGTCGGAACAGTAAGATCTGCAACATTGGGGTCCTGGTTTCAAATTTAATTCTGTCGAATTTTTCTGAGATGAAACAGGTCCTATGACAGATAGAGAAAAAAATAGACTGGTTGCAATTAAGATTTTTTTCATATTTACTTACTTTAAAGGTTTTTTAACATTTATCTGGGATGGCAAAAATCGAAAAATAGGAAACAAGTGATTCCTTATGGAAACCAATAAAATAAAGTATTTTAACCTGGTATTTGAAAAAAACAGTATTAGAAAGGCAGCGGACTTATTGAGAATGAGTTCAGAAAGTTTTTCGAAATCTATTAAATCACTTGAGGAAGAACCAGCGTTTTCCTTTTCTATTCAAGAGGGAAGGAAGATTATTCCTACAGAAAAAGCTAAAGTAATTTATCCAAAATTTAAAAGTTTGTATTATCAAATCGAAGAAACCTTTTCTGCGTTTCAAGAAATTGATGATAAGGATGAAGTTTATAAAATAGGGTCTTAGAAAGTTTTTACCACTTACTTTATTTCAAAATTTTGCAGAGATGAAATAATAAATAAAAATAGAAAAGTGTTTATTCTGGAAGCTATTCCTGGAGACATTGAAAATAAGGTCTTAAGAAAGGAAATTGATTTGGGAATTACTTATGCTCCAGTTTCAATGGAAGGGTTAGAGTTTTATAAAATTGGAAGCTTTAAATTTGAAGTATTTTCAAGAAAAGGAATATTTAATTCGATATCCTTTTCGGAAATACCTTTTGCGGTTCCAATTTCTAAAGTAAGCGAATCATTTACGGAAGTGAAAACTCTTGATCATTGGCCTTCAAATATTTCAAGAACTGTTGAATTTCAATTTGAATTATTGGAAACAACACTAGAGACCACAAGACAGGGTTTGAGTGTCCTTCATTGCCCTGAATTTGTTATTAGACTTCAAAATGAGTATCTAAAAGAAGAATTTCAACTGATACCCCTTACTATGAATATTGAACTTATTCGTCCTAAACTTGATATTTACTTAATAACTAGAAAAGGATTTCCGGAAGATGATTTAGTAAAAAAAGTGAGCAAATCTATTCGAAAGTATTGCCTTTGACTAGTACAACGTTTCATTAAAATATCGACATATATCGTATACATTGGCTTTCAAGGTTATGTATGCTTACCGTTTTACTGTAACTTGAGTTAAGGTGTTTGTAGATTCCGTTTTTGGAACTAAAACTTGAGTAAACTTTTTAATGAAATGTTATACTAGATTACAATATATTACATTTTCATTCAAAAGTTTACTCAAATTTTCTTGGCTTTTATTTGGGAGAAAATTATTATTTTAATATCTTTTATTTTTGGTGTTTTTGGTGGTTATGTTTGATGTGATTATTCTGGGAAGTGGCCCAGCGGGGGCTTCCCTTGCCAAATTTTTGAACGATACAAACTTGAAGTTTTTGCTTTTAGGCAAACCTTCGTTCGGTAAATCGATCGAAACTCTTGGTCCTAATTTTAAGGATTGGATTCCTAAGATAGGAATTTCTGAAGAAATTTTAAATGAAAAATTTTCAATTACTACAGAGGCTGTATCAGGTTGGGAAAGTAAGGAGTTTAATTCCAATAACTTTTTCTGGTTCTTCTCCAAATTAGTTGAAGAAAATAAAGGTTAAAAATGAATTAACCTTTTGAAAAGAGTGGACATCCGGTATTCTTATAAATAAACATATACTCAATATATTATTATCTATAGGAGACCAGCAATGTCCACGTTA
>JAIQZO010000060.1 GCA_021777055.1 Candidatus Anammoxibacter sp.
GCCGGGCAAGGACGTCAAGCTGAATGCCTTTGGCAACATCCCAAAAGGCCAAGTGACCAAGGCGCTGTCGGACGTGGGTGCACAGTTCAACCCGGAACAGAACACCAAGAACACTAAGAAGAAGTTCTTCTGGTTGCCCAAGGCTGGGCGACGCCTGGCGGGGATATATTTCCGCCAAGGTCGCCAGACGAAGACGTTCATGGTGGCCGTGCGAAAGCCAACGTACAGGCGTCGGCTGGACTTCGATGGGGAGTCACAGAAGGTGGCAGACAGGACCTTGCGACCGAACATTGATAGAGCAATGAAGCGCTTTGTGAAGAGATGAACACCACACCTGCCACCCGTAGATATATTTATCATGCGCAAATGTTCGCGGGTCCTTCTGAGCATCCTCGGAGTGGGGGTAATTCGAATCACAGTCCCGCTCTTTGTGCAGGATTCCTGAACTTGCGGTTGTTGTTTAGTTGTGCCTAAGCGGAGAACAAAAAAGCCAACCATTCACACGCACTGGTTGAACAAAAAGGACATGGCTAAGAGCATCGGCCTATCCGTGCAAGCCTTTGACAAATGGGGGATTGATCCCGTTGCCAAGGTTGGGCGCCAAGTGTTTTTCTCAGTCGATGACGTGATCGACTTTGTTGTCGCACGCGCGGAAAAGAAAAACGGCGGAAACAACAACTTGCTTGGCAAGTCGTTTGAAGAAGCAATGGCCATGACTGACATGGACTATTTGCAACGCGCCGAACTGCTGAAAGTTGAAAAGGTCGCGCTGGAAACCCAACGCATGAAACTTCAAAACGCCGTCCTTGAAGGCCGCAGCATTCCGGCTTGGGCTGTAACTGAGGTGCTGTCAAAGATACTGGCGCGCACGGGCGAGATATTCGACAGCCTGGCACTGAAGATTCAGCGCAAGCACCCGAACATTGACAAGCGAGTTGTGGAGCTGGTCAAGAATGAAGTCATAAAAGCGCAGAACGAAGCGGCGCACCTTGGCGACTACACTGAAGAAATTATTGACAATGTTATCGCCGAAGCAGAGGAAAAAATTCGTTGAAGCGGTAGTCGCGGCAACATCAGTACTGGCCAGGCCGACGCCGCTGACCGGCGCGGAATGGGCTGACGAGCATTTCAAGTTGTCGCCGGAATCGTCCTACGAACGCGGCGACTGGGTAACGGCCCCGTATCAGGTCGCGATCCTGAACGCCATGACCAACGATGATATTGCCGAAGTGAATTGGCAAAAGTCATCGCGGGTTGGATACACCAAACTGATTTCAATCGCTATCGCCTACGCGATTGAACACAAGAATCGCAATGTCGCGGCGTGGAGCCCCGACGACGGCGCGCGGGATAGGTTCAGCAAGAAACACATTGATTCCATGATCCGTGACGTGGCTCCGCTTCGTCGCCTATTCCCATGGATAGGTAAAAAGGACAAGAACAACACCATCGATTCGAAGGTGTTCTTGAACCAACACGTCCTGTATTTGCTCGGTGGCAAGGCGGCCAAAAACTACCGTGAAATCTCGGTGGACCTTGGCATCTACGATGAGCTGTCGAAGTTCGACCGGGACATTGAAAAGGAAGGGTCACCGACATTCATTGGTGACAAGCGCCTTGAGGGTTCGGTCTACGGGAAGTCAATCCGTGGAAGTACACCGAAGCTTAAGGGTGAGTGTCAAATCGAAGAGGTTTGCAGCGAAGCGGACCAGCGGTTCTATAGACACATTCCTTGCCCGGAGTGCGGCGAATATCAGGCATTACAGTTTGGCGGGCCGGACGTTGAATTTGGTTTGAAGTGGAACCATGACGCGCCACGCTCGAAGCAAGCGGCATCCGTTTTTTATCAGTGTATGCACAACGGTTGTCACTTCAGTTATGCCGACTACCTTGAAGCCGATGAAGATGGCTATTGGCAAAGCGACCCGCCGGAACGCGAACAGGGAGTAGAAGAAACATTTGTCTGGACCTTCGACGGAATTGAGTTCTGGGACCAAAACGACGAAGCAATTGAAACGTCATCAAGTGTCGCGTTCTATGCGTGGTCGGTCTATTCGCACTGGTCACCCTGGTCGCAGATTGTTACCGACTGGCACAAGGCACAACGAAGTCGAGAGAACCTTCAGTCGTTTGTCAACACAACGCTTGGTGAAACTTGGGAAGAACCGGGTTCGCGAATCAAGCACGAAAACCTATTTCAGCGCCGCGAAGTTTACGCCGCGCCGGTCCCTGCTGGTTGCCATATCCTGACGGGACAAGTTGATACTCAAGACGACAGGCTTGAAGGGCTGGTCATTGGTCATGGCGATGGCGACGAACGGTGGTCCATTTATCCGTTCATCATTCATGGTGACCCCGGCAAAAAGGGCGTGTGGAAAAAACTATCAGAATATATCTACAAAGAGTTTGAACACGAATTGGGCTACATAGCAAATGTGCCGTTATGGGTGATTGACCAGGGCGGGCACTACACAACCGAAGTTCAGGATTTCTGCAAGTTGCACGAATCGAATGTCCGTCCGATTGTTGGCGAAAACCAGTACGGGAAACCTATCGTCAACGTGGTCCGCAAGCGGAACAATGACGGTGTGTTCTTGCATCGCGTCGGGACCGACACGGCAAAGACAATCATCGCAAGCCAGTTGTCAGAGATGAATCCGGGGCCGGGCTACATGCACTTCCCGGTCAACGACCTGCATGACGAAGGATATTTCCAACAACTATGTTCGCCGCGTCGAATTACCAAGAAGATAAAGGGCCGCATGGTACGGGTGTGGGACGAAGGTGGCCGTCGCAATGAGATTTCAGACCTGTGGGTTTATTCGCTGGCTTGTCTTCGGGTGCTTCGCATGCTGACCGGGTTGGACATGGACGGCTTCAAGGATCGGTCAAAGGAGCTCGCGCGTGCCGCGAAGTCCGACGCCTCGCCGAAGCGAGTAACCAAAAAACGCAGAGTTAGGAGCAAGGGACTTGGCAGCTAAAACCTACACCGAACAGCTTGAAAGTGTGCAAGCGGCCATTGAAGCAATTGAATGTGGTTCGCAAAGCTACACGATTCAAACGGCGGCAGGAACGCGAACAGTCCAGCGCGCACAACTCAACACCCTGTATGCCCGCGAAACACGGCTTCGGCCGCTGGCTGCACGCGAAACAAGCACGCGTTCCCGCATTCGCTACGGAGTACCGCAACAGTGAGCCGACGACGAATCACAGCCACCGATGTGCTGAATGATTCCAATTGGATTGACAGGGCGGTCAACTACGTTTCGCCCAAAGCCGGACTGGCACGCTTTCAGGCTCGCTTCCAGAGTGCCGTGGCCACAGCTTATGTCGGCGCGTCGAAGCGACGACGCGGGACCAAAGACTGGAACGTCAGCGGCGGTGATGCTGATTCAGATATTTTGCCAGAACTTCAGGACCTTCGGGAACGGTCGCGGGACCTGATACGCAACACACCGATTGCAACCGGCGCAATCAACACGAAGGTCACGAACGTCATTGGCGGTGGCCTTCGGTTGCATTGCCGCATTGACCGTGAATTTCTGGGTCTGTCCGAAGAACAGGCAGACGACTGGGAATCGAACACGCAACGCGAATTCAACAAATTGTGGGCAGTATCACAGGACTGTTCAGCCGACCGTCAGGGCAACTTCTACGAACTGCAAGACCTTGTCTGGCGGTCAACGCTCGAGAACGGCGACGTGTTTTCCCTGCTGCCAATGATCCCGCGGCATGGCAACGTTTACAAACTGGCGGTTCAGCTTATTGAAGCGGATCGGGTTACCAACAAAGACAACAAAATAGACACCGCTGAAGAGGCGGGCGGCATCGTGCGTGATAAACACGGGGCGCCGACGCATGTTC
The DNA here is from genome assembly GCA_021777055.1 of Candidatus Anammoxibacter sp. GTDB lineage: Bacteria > Planctomycetota > Brocadiia > Brocadiales > Anammoxibacteraceae > Anammoxibacter_A. The sequence goes on from JAIQZO010000060.1 coordinate 3,865, forward strand.
GCATTCAAAAGGTTCACCCTGGGCAGCGTCACCGTGTCAGCACCGAATGGCAGACGGTCCCGATTTTCGGAACCAAGACCGGCCGTCGCAACGTGCTTCACATTTTCCGCCGCATTCGCATTGGGCAGGTCCGCGGCGTGCCGGACCTTGCCCCGGTTATAGAACTGATTAAGCAGATGGGTACCTATACGGACGCCGAGGTCAGTGCGGCCGTGGTGTCTGGCTTGTTCACGGTGTTCATTGAATCGGAAGGTGGCGTCGGCAATCCGCTTGACGACGGCACGGCGGACGGCAGCGGTGATGACAGTGAAGTCAAAATGGGCCAAGGCGCGATCATTGACCTGGCTATGGGTGAAAAGGTTCAGTTCGCTGACCCGAAGCGGCCCAACACGGCATTTGACCCGTTCATGCAGGCCGTGTTGCGTCAGGTAGGTGTTGCCCTTGAGATTCCATTAGAACTTCTGATTGGTCACTTTACCGCCTCATACAGCGCGTCACGCGCTGCGCTCGAACAAGCGTGGAAGTTCTTCCGTGGCCGTCGTGAATGGATTGGCCGGAAGTTCTGCGACCCGGTTTATGAAGACTGGTTGACCGAAGCGGTTGAACTTGGCCGCATTGACGCTCCCGGTTTCCTGACCGGTGACCCGGCAATCCGCGCCGCCTATTTGCAGTGTCAGTGGATTGGGCCGGCGAAGGGCCACATTCAGCCACGCCAGGAAATCGAAGCGGAGAAAATGGCGGTTGAACTTGAGGTCAAAACGCTCGACCAAGTCACCGCTGAAATATCTGGCAACGATTGGGATGACGTAATCAGGCAGCGCAAGAAAGAGCGCCGGCGAATTGCTGAAGACCCGAACGCTACACCGCAAAAAGAGGAAACGCCAACACGTTCAGATGACGATGACCCCGACGAAATCGACAAGATCGGTGAACCGTCAGACGAACCGGAAGAGGAAGTGGAAACTGAAACCGAGGAAGACGCCGAATGAACATCATTGACGTTCTAACGTCGCCATGGGCGATCATGCCGGACAAACTGGAAGAGATAACCGGCATATATTCGACACACCTTCGCGGTGACAAGATTGACATTGCGGCGATTGAGGCTGCCCACGGATCGCAATTCAACAACGATGACCGTGGTTTTGACGTGATTGACGGCGCGGCAATCATTCCGGTTCGCGGTGTGCTTGCGAAGCGTATGAACTTGTTCAGCCGAATATCCGGCGGTGCTTCAACCCAATTAATCCAACAAGACTTCCTGAATGCGCTGGCCGATGATTCGGTGACGTCGATTGTTCTTCACGTAGATACGCCTGGCGGCGCGGTGGATGGTACGGCGGAACTGGCCGCGACCATCTTTGAATCGCGAGGACAAAAGCCAATCATCGCGTTGGTTGACGGGTTGATGGCGTCGGCTGGTGTCTGGATCGGAACCGCCGCTGACGTTGTGTTGATAACAAACAAGACCGACATCGTTGGTTCCATTGGCGTTGTCACGCAGCACATTGACAAGTCAGAGCGCGAGCGAAAAATGGGAATCAAGGTCACCGAGATCTTTTCCGGCAAGTTCAAACGGATCGCATCGGACCATGAGCCACTTACAGAAGAAGGCCGGGAAGTTATTCAGGCCCACCTGGATTACTTCTACACCATATTTGTTGAAACCGTCGCCGAACATCGCGGCGTGACGGTTAACGACGTGCTGGCACGAATGGCGGACGGACGTTCGTTCATAGGCCAGCAAGCAATTGACGCGGGCTTGGTTGACGGTGTTTCAACTCTGTCCAGTCTTACTGCAGCGCTTAGCAAACCTGATGCGCTGAACCAGCTCTTGCCAAATCTGGCAGCGGCTACGAACGACAGCGCCGGCACTGCCGAAGCTGTTGACCTTAACGCGGAATCGTCCGGTGATGACGATGAAGTTTCTAAAACGGAGTGTTCAATTATGAACCTGAAGGACTTGAAAGAGCAGCACCCGGATACCGCTGCCGAAGCCAAGCAGGAAGGCCATGACGAAGGTGTCTCGGTCGGGCTTGACGAAGGCCGAAAAGAGGGTGCGGAAACTGAGCTCAAGCGCATTCAAATGGTGCTTGCACAATCTATGCCTGGACATGAAAAGCTAATCAACACGCTCATGTTCGACGGCGAAACAACTGGCGAACAAGCCGCCGTGGCTGTACTCAACGCGGAGCGTGACAACCGCAAAGCGTCGGCCACCGACCGCCAAAGCGATGCCGATGAGATTGGTGAAGTTGACGCTTCACTTGATGACGGCAACAACGCTGAAAGCGCATCAACCCTGACGGGTGACGCAAAGGTCAAAGCGGACTGGGACGCAAGCGCGGAATTGCAGGCCGAATTTGGCAACGAGTTTGACCGATACGCCGCGTATATCAAAAACGCACCACGCACTAAAATTTTGGGGAGGGATATCTAATGCCACCACTCACAGAGAACACGCCCCGTGACCATCAGATTGGGGAAAAGGAAGACTATCCCGTTGCGGCCGCCGTCCGAGTTTTTGAAGGCGCGGCTGTCGGTGAAAATGCAGCGGGCTATTCACGGCCACTTGTGGCGCTTGATAAGTTCCAAGGCTTTGCCGAAGAGGAAGCGGACAACACCAGCGGTCTTGCCGGTGCAATCAACGTCCGGGTTAAGACCAAAGGTCGAATCGTCCTTGCGGTTGCAACGTCGGCAATCACGTCCAACGACCGTCCCGCAGTTTACGCGAGCGATGACGGAACATTCACGCTGGTATCAACGGCCAACACGAAGATTGGTTATGTGTCGCGCTGGATAAGTGGCACTAACTGTGTCGTTGAATACGACGCGAGGGGAGTTTAATCATGCCTACCAAAATCACAAGCCGTGCGGTAATCGGCGAATTTTACCGGCGTCTGGCAATCAAGGACGGGGCAAGTTGGTTGAACGCCTTGGGAATGTTCTTCGACAGCGATCAAGCGTCAGAAGAATATCCTTGGATTGGTGACGCACCTGTCATGCGCGAATGGCTTGGAGGTCGTCACGCTAAGGGATTCCGTGAGAACTCAATCACGGTAAAGAACAAGCACTTCGAAGCAACAATTGAAATTCTTGTTCGCCTTATGCGGCGCGATAAAACTGGCCAAGTAATGGTCAGAATTGGGGAGCTAGCCACGCGAACCAACAGCCACTGGGCAAGCCTTGTATCAACGTTGATACTGAATGCTGAAGCGTCAGTTGCTTACGACGGTCAGTTCTTTTTTGATACCGACCACTCGGAAGGTGACAGTGGTGTTCAGTCCAATGACATTGCGGTCAGCCTGGCAGCGCTTCCTGTTGCTGCCCCCGGTACGCCGACAGTCCCGGCCGTTGCAGCGTTCCAACAGGCTATTCTAAAGGCGGTGGTTCAAATTGCGTCATTCAAGGATGACCAAGGCGAACCCATGAACGAAATGGCACAGGAGTTCCTTGTAATGGTTCCGCCGTCACTTTCGTTCGTTGCCGCTAACGCGTTGACTGTCCCGCGCGGTACAGCCCTTGAGGAACAAAACCCACTTGGTGAGTTCCGCATAACGCCAGTGACCAACGTTCGTCTTGGTGCATGGACTGACAAGTTCGCAGTCTTCCGCGCTGACGGTGAAGTTAAGCCGTTTATCCTGCAAGAGGAAGACGGCGGCGTTCAAATCAAAGCGAAGGCCGAAGGTTCGGAATTCGAGTTTGATAACGACGCGCACCAATACGGTGTGGACACATGGCGTGAAGCGGCCTATGGCTACTGGCAGCACGCTTGTCTGGCAACTCTGACGGCATAGTTAACGCAGGTCTGAAGTGAACCGGCAGGGGGCGCATTCGCGCCCCCTGCTTCTTTGAGGATTACAAAATGAAGCGAATCACAGTCACACAGGTCCTGACGATTGCCAGCGGTGTCATCGCGATCAGTGAAGACCAGTACAGGCGCAGAAGCCATAACCTTGAACTAATTGGGATGGACAATAACGAACAGTTGGCCCTTGATGAAGAGGTTATGGACCTGCTTGAAGAGTCGAAATGCGTGCCGTGTCGCGTTGTCAGGCCGGTCATGTTCAAAGTCGGTGAAGTGTTGTTCTTGGGCGAGGTCCCAAAATCAATGAACCCGTCATTCAAAACCGACGCCGACATAGAGGCCGACGAACAGGAAGCGGCCGAAGCCGCCGAACGCGACGAAGTTAAACGTAAGGAAGCGGCTGAACAGGAAGAGGCGGACCGTATCGAAGCGGAACAAGAAGCCGAAACCAAACGCCAGGCCAGAGAAAAGACCGAAGCTGAAGAGGCTGAAAAAGCCGAAGCAAAGCTGAAGGATGGTTGGGCCGCGTTGACTGAAAAACAGCGCGCCGAATACAGCGACGGCTTCGAGGGCTACAAGATCAAATTGGCGTCAGCAGCCAAAAAGAAAGCGCCTAAGAAAAAGGCACCGAACAAGAAGAAGTAACCAACCATGAAGGATGACCCGTCAATCTATATCAACGAGTCAACGCCCGGTTTTGCCGAAGCAGTGATTCAACCGAACGGTCCAAGCGTTGATTGCATCTTTGATGCACCGTTCGAAGATGAATCGACCCGGCCGCAAATGATTTGTGCCGAGTCGGATGCAACGGATTTCCGTTCACGCGAAACGGAGATGGTCATTAAATCTATTACGTATCGCGTGGTTGCCCGCCCATTTCTTGACGGAATG
>JAIQZO010000007.1 GCA_021777055.1 Candidatus Anammoxibacter sp.
TTACAACAGCCGCTTGAAGTGGTTTGATACCTGCACCTGAATACCGATACCGAAGGGCCGAGTCCTTCATCATCTGTAGAGCTTATGCTCAATTTAGGCAACAATTGCTGCTTTCGTTTCGCGCCTGCAGCGCACTTGCGGAACACCTCGCTTGCCACCAACCTTGAGTATTAGCTTAAGCAATCGCATAACCTTGTTATCACAAACTCGCTCGGCTACCTTACGAAGAAGGATGTCATGCCGAACATTATCAAAATAGGCCGTTAGGTCTAAGTCTATGACTCGGGTTTTATTTTTCACAACCGCTTCCGCCACCAGGGCTACCGCAGCATGAGCTGTACGCTTCGGACGATAACCATACGATCCAGGTTGCAAATCAGATTCAAATATGGGCTCTAAGATCAGTTTGACCGCACCCTGAACCACTCGATCTCGGATCGAAGGAATACCTAAAACCCTTACTTTATCAAAGTCTTTTGGAACTTCCTTTTTCCGGTTAATAATGGGTATGTACTCCCCGGAAGTTAGCTCACTTTGGACCTTCTTAAGAAAAGCTTCCAATCCAGTTTTCTCGATCGAATCAAACGTAACACCATTTATCCCTGGGGCTCCGTTATTATGCCTTGTTTCGGCATAAGCCTCCTTAAGCGTTTCCATCTTACATATATGAGCATATAACCCCCAAAAAAGCCATGCCTTATCAGACTAAGCCTTCAGATATATCTTTCTTCTCAGATCCTGCAGATTAACGGACGCTTTTATCATTTCATCCCTGCCTCACAATATTGTCAAAAGATTATCAACAGTATGGCTCCTTTGCTCCTCGGGAGTTACTCCGACTCATAGCTAATACGAACCATTCCGCCACCCTTTCGCCTTTCACCTCACTTCCCGCTGTTCACGGTTATAGAGGCTACCTTACTCCTGCGATTTCTCGCAGGGACGAGGAGGGCTTCTCCAGTTACTCAGCATGCCCTTGTCACCATGCTATCGCTACCACCCCGCCAGAGCGTATAATCGTTTTCAATCAAATTTCGATTACACATGCTGCCTTCATCCTACAGTTGCGGACTCGGCCTCTGGGGCTATTCACTTTCGGGGCCAGCTATGCGTTCACTCTCGTTATGGCCTAGTGACTCATTCACATCCCCAAGGGATTGCTTTGTCGATGGGCTTCAGGTAATTGGTTTACCGCATACCTGCCATCCAAATTACGGGGTTTCTGACTTTTACCCCGGCAGGTCTATCTCCTGCTGAACATGCCAGTCTTACCTGGACGCACTACCGGACATTCAGTTTTCCCGAATACGGCTTTCCAATTATCTTCTTACAAAGGCTTTCACAGTGCAATCTATGCCTGCTTGGTCTTTTGGTATAGTTCCCACTAAAGATTCTGAACTTTTTTCCGGAGTTTATAGCATTCACTCAATCACCCGTCCTTTTCTTCTTTAGAAACGTGATAAAGGTATTGCCCCTTCCCTCTTTCAAGGTTGTGTTGTCCTTGAAATGATAACGGTACTATGAGCAACTCCGACTCCCATACAGACCTAACGAAACTTCTGATTACCTTATATCCGCCAGTCACTACTTATTGTAGTTGTCTATATGGGTCTCTAGCACTTCTTTATATGGCATCCTCTACGTGTCACCCTTGCTACCCTGGAAGCCCATCTATCGGTTTTGACAGTTATCGTTAAGATAGATGTTACAGCCTTCCCTCAGTGACCAAAAAGTCGGCAACTCCAGTACTATTCACGAGGCTACTTGTAGGTTCGCTTACGCTACAACCCGCAGATTTGCTAGGCCCACTTACTGAGCCTTTGTCAGGGAACTTAATACTTCGGATTACTCCTTGCATCTCCCTCAAGCTACATGGACGAACTGCCGAACTTCCACGATCGGACTTTAACCGACTAGTCATATAACATATACGGCATACGGTCACCCATTAGGTAGTCCCTTTTCAACCTATAACCGCTGAGATTGCTCTTTACCCTACTTGAGCTTCTTCTTATATATACAAGTCATTGAATCTGTCGTATTTCGTGCAAGTTTATCAAACCTGTAAGAAAATCATTTTTTCTTGAGAAAACCTATGTGCCTTATCCTACCTATATTCGCGGTGCGATTAAAGAGATACCTCTGATAAATTTCCGGACACCGTTGTTCTTTTTTATCTGTGTATATTTACCCAGAATCCCCAGTTTTATGGGGGGAGCTAATATCATTGTTGATATTTACATGTCTTTCCATAGTGTTGTAGACGCAGTGTTATCTTTTATTATTAACTGTGGTTACGATGTTATAAAAGAACTATAAGATTTAGATTGTGTGTTTGGCACTACAATTGCTCCCTCTAAATTAATGTTTAGTGTTCTTTATAATATGTAATAAGTTAGAAAAGAGTATTAGAAATAAAGAAAAATGATAATAGATATACTATTAATAGATAGAAATCAATGTGGGGGGAGGTGATAAAAGCTTATAATTGTAGTTTTAAATTGTATTTTTTTTAAATAAAAAGGGAGAAAAAAAATGAAAAGATTTAACTTTTTACTAATTGTTAGCTTTATTACTTTGCTTGTAATTCCTATTTTTGCCATTTTTGTCAATGCCCAGGATTTCACTACTAAAGCGGATGGCGGTGACGTTGGCTTTATAGATCTGGATATTTCTGCTCCTAAAAAAACATTCTGTGAAACGACAGTAACGACAAAAAAACTGATTCGAGAAAACCTTTTAATTGTTGAATGTAAGGCGGGTAATGATAAATTACAGGAATTAAAAGTAAATAGAGAATTTATAGGACAACATGTTGATGGTCCTGAAATATTGGTAGCACTTAACGATGATGAAGGACCACTAACCGATTGTGGAGATAAAAAAGGTTGTAATGACAAGCCTACAACATTGGGAGTGGCCGCGTGCTGGGCAGAGTGCGCAGTGATAGTATTAGAGGATTGTACTTTGGATGATTGCGATTTTGATGATTAATTCCTCTATAGCATAAATAAGTGAACTTATCTATTGAACAAAATTCTTAATGAAAAACAACCTGGCGGGAAACTATCGTTAGATAGCTTCCCGCCAATCTATACTCTAATTGTTTTTATTATATACTTGGGTTTTGAACTATATCTATAGGGTGATAATGTATCTTACGGGAAGTACTGTTTATTTTACCGTCGATTTCGGCTATAAGCGGACATTGCATTGAATACACCTGACCAAGCAAAAAATATAACTCGTTTGGATAGCTATCTACAACCGCAGACAACTAGATCATCAAATAACGGACAGCCATTCATGCATAGTTTTTGGCTTGGACAACCTGGACACCTATCCGATCTAAAATAGCTTCTAAAAGCTTGCATGTTCTCCGAATTTATCCATATATCCTCTAATAAATAGGGCATTCAAGGTCATCCATTAGTAGCCCCTTGTCAAATACAAACACCTCCATTGCACAAAAAAACTTTCTATTTTTTGTTTTATTAATCTTCCAATGATAATAACTTTGATTTAGGTTTTTTTGTAAACTCACCTTGTTGCAATCTCAAATAATGTTATCATTCAATATTTAAAATCTTCAAAACTTTAACACATTAACCGCTTCCTTATTTTCGATATTTTAAGTTACGGATTACTATTCCGCACCAGTCACCCATCCGGTTCAAGGCTTACTCTACAAAGTTATCCTTTCGGATTAACCTCGTTGCCACTGGCAAATACATGACCCAGAAAATCATCGGTCCCATGACTGCGCCCAATTTATTTTTAAATCTTATGGCAGTTACGCATACCACAAGGGGAGAGAGCTGGAGATAAAAGAAGAGATTTTGAAAACGATTTTTTGATATATTTGTTATCTTTTTTAACGATCCAATACTTGACAGAGATATTTTAATGGGAGATAATTATATTGAAAGCTTCTTCGGAAGTAAAAGTTGACGATGCAAGTAATACAATGGAAATATTTGCAACTTTTTTTATAAAAAGGCAGGAGAATTGGGTGTTTCTACAGACTCATAATTTTCCTATGTCGCCTGGTTAATACTTAAAATTAAAAGAGGTGTATAAAAAGTACGTTAGCTAATATCGAATCTTTATCAAGAGGAGGATGCATCATGACATTTGAATTACCAACTTTACCATATTCGTATGACGCCCTTGAGCCTCATTACGATTCAGAGACCGTAGAAATACACCATTCCAAACATCATAATACATATACCGAGAAACTCAACGCGGCAGTCGAGGCCGCAAGTATTGAGGGAAAATCAATCGAGGATATCTTGACCAGCTTGGACGTAATAGCTGAAGACAAACGCACACCGGTACGTAACCACGGTGGTGGCTACTGGAACCATACCTTCTTTTGGGAATCCATGGCTCCCAAAACCGGAGGGGAAGCAAAGGGTGCGCTAGCCGTTGCACTTAAACAGAAATTTGGTTCTTTTGAAGAATTTAAAGATCAATTTTCCAACAAGGCGGCAAACCATTTCGGTTCTGGTTGGGCCTGGCTCGTCATCAATGGATCAGGTGACCTTGAGGTAACTGATACTCATGATCAGGTATGCCCTCTTTCATTGGGGCAGAAGCCGCTTTTGACCATCGATGTATGGGAACACGCTTATTATCTCAAGTTCCGAAATGCTCGTCCAAAGTGGATTGAGTCTTGGTGGAATGTAGTGAATTGGGACAAGGCCAACGAAAGATATGAAGCAGCTAAATAGGCCTAAGGTCTCTTATATTACGAAAAGCCCGATACGAAGATATTGTATCGGTTTTTTTTTTGTAGAGCAAATTGGAATCTATTTATGCTTTGCCATTCGATAACTCTTGCACGCGTGCGAACATGAAGTTTCACGATGTCACACGATTTTGTCGTTTCTATCTCCCCTAGCCAGTCCCAGACATTTAATGAGTCAAGCTACTCCATGTTCCCTGACAATTGTACCCAATAACTACTTACCATTTTCTTTTCGCAACCTTCGAAGCATTTATGGACAAACCTAATCTATTGACAAACTCATTAATTCTATACACTAAACTAAGTCATGATTAGGGGTAATTCCCTATTCTTGACAACAAATATCGAGAATAAGATTACAAGAAGCTAGAATAATTGTCGATAAAAAACAAAATAAAGGTTATAATTCCTGGCTTGTTAGAAGTACAAGAATTTCATATAACAAACGCTTCAATCTGGTTCGTGGGAAAAACTTACTAATAGATTAAACCAATCTTAGTTAAGCCAAAACAACAATGTAATAGATGTTAATAACTAAGAATTAAGGACTGAATATAAAACAATGAAGATACGCAAACTCACCTCTGAAAATTATGCCAAGACTTACGCATTATTACGACAAGCATTCCCTGGTAGCACTTTTGAGGTACAATTAGTTGAAAATTTCCATAATAATGGTAAAGCAGTTCATGAATGGGTGTGTATCCATACCAATAAAATAATCGCATATGTTGCTTTTTCAAATGCATATAACGGCACAGATGTTTGTGGTTTGCATCTGGCACCGTTGGCGGTAAAACAGGAGTTTCGAAAGCGGGGAATAGGCGAGGAATTGCTTCGATTTACCTTGAGACAGGATGTCATAAAATTAAACACTATTTTCGTTTTAGGTGATCCCAGATTTTATCAGAAGTTTGGATTTGAACCTTGTGACACTCCTATTTGTCCCTTTGATAAAAAAAATGAACATTTCTTAAGTATCCGCAATAATACAGATAGCAAATTCACTGTGGGGTATGAACCGGAGTTTAATCTTTCACATAGACTTCCATAGTAAGGTCACTGTTACATCCACAGACACTCTGCTAGTATTATGGAAAAGAATAGGTCACCTTATAGGTTTTGGTTTCTACAGCATTTTTTTCCAAGAAAATGGATCCATTGTAAAGGAGCCATGCATGTCCTATAAGCCGATTTCTTTCCATCGTAGTAGTTGGTTTATCATTATATTTTACCCCAAAGCATATATGAACATCAATTCCACGTTTTCGCAAATAGTAATAAAGCACTAAAGAACGTTTGAGGCAGGTATTTTCCTTGTATCGCCAGAATTTGCGATTAAGGATAAAGTCTATAAATTTAACGATCTTATCTGTTGTTTCCTTTAAGTTTCTGTTTTTCTGATATTTTCTACTATTTCTTGGAGTAAACTTTTTAATAAGTTCAGGAATAGATAAAAATCTAAACATAATTGGCAATAAGGTGATTATCAAAAGTATTTGAAGAAACAGGTAGACATCACCAAATGAATGAAACTCTGATCGAAATTTTCGGATCATTATCATATGCTAACATTGAATGCATAAAATGCATAAAATGCGCTAAAATGCCTAAAATTATAGAATTTTATTATTAATAAAAAACATGGCTATTAACTTTGAGAGCTTTTTTACCAGATGATGTTCTAAAATATTCATAAATGTGAAATATTGTTGCACTGCAAAAGGCTAACCAGACAATGCAGAGTTTAGGTAGATTCAGACTGGTTTCAAAGAAAATGGTTTTGTTTAAAAGCAAAAGTCTCTCATTGGACGACTGATGTTAGCCCATAGCGACAGCTATGGAAACTAGTTATAAAATTAATCGCTCTATTTATATTAATATACTAATTAAATAGCAGACAAGAGAATCTTTGCTATGGTTCGCGGCTCTTTATATATATCTTGGCCCGCAAGGAGTTTGTAACTTGAAGTTTGTCCCATAAGTTTTTTAAGGATTTTAAATTGCTTTATTGTACCTTCTTTATCAATCATTATCCCACCGCTGTTCATAGCAATAAGAACCAACGCTTCAGTACTGTCAATTGATATAAGCTGGCTATTGTCATCAGGAACTATAGTTGAAAATATCAATGTTTTGGGAACACACGATGACACAAAGCTATCAGGATATATATCGTTAATATTTAGAAATTTTTTTTGTCCATTTAACGATAACTTATCCGTAGTAAGATTAAACTCTTCATAACTATTGGCGAGATCAGGATCAATTGAAAACCCTGTTGTAAATGCCAGGGCCTCAATCATTCTATGGTTATCTTGCAATAGAGTAATATCATCAGCAAGATACTTCCACCCAGCTCTTATCAAGCCAATGGCCGCCGTTGATTTACCGCTGCCAGAATCTCCAAGAATTATGGTACCATCATTTTCATTTACAAGGGTATTTCCATGGATTGCATATAATGCATTGTTACGAAAGAGCCAGATAAGTGCCAGCATAAAGAACTCTTGCTGTGATTTGAATGGCGCTTCCCAGAAGAGAGGATCTATATAACCAATACCGGTGTTATCTTTCAGGTTTATTTTAAAAATAGAATTCCCTCTTATAAGGTAACAAATATCTCGGTCTTTTAAAACGCGTAACGTTGTGGAAGAAAAAAGCTCTTGAGCTATGGTTGGCACTTTGATATGGTTATCACCACTTCTAAGTTGCAAACTGATGCTTTTAGTATTGGCGGATAAACGATTTTTAGATAAGCAGAAATAGTCCCTAATAACGGAAGTTACTTTTTTATTCAACCAACTATCTTTGCTCTCTATATGCAAGGCAATATCTAGTATGGAATAGGAGTTTACAATACTCATTTTTATTCAAATTTTATATTTTAACTAATGAACAGTGCTGTCTGGTTACCTATTTGCTTCACAAATAGGCGTACTAACTTGATAGTATAGGAATTTTCATTTCGGGCCGAATACGTTATTTTGTTAGTGCTTAGGTGTAACTGCTGTGTATGCGATGCGTTATGTTTGTTGTGGCAGTTGATTCAAATCTCCAGATTTGAATCACATCTGACTTTAATGCAACTCTGTTGCGAGTAAAAGAGATTAATGTTTACAGACAATTGGTTGTGTCCAAAATGCAAAACCATACAGAGTATTGTTGATGTCAGATTAGTTCAAGTCAGAGACTTGAACTAACAACGAAAGTATTCAAAGTTAATCTATGGTAAAAAGTCCGCCGAAGGCGCTAATTTAATAGTATAGGAATTTTCATGTTGGGCTGAATAGGTTTTTTTTTGAGCGAAGATGTAACTATTGTATTTGTTATGAGTTAAAATGTAGTGTGGGTTTCGCTATTGCTTTACCTATCCTACATTAATATAAAGATTTAAAGATATGCAGAATACCCCAACGGGGTTATACATACCAGCCCAGGGCCGCGCCCTGGGTTAACGATAACCATTAAATCGCACCCTGAATGGGTGCAACATGTTTTTCAGATTCATAGCCAATGTATGTTACGCCCTTACAGGGCTAAATTTTTTCTGTATTTTTGTCCCAGGGCGTTACCCTGGGCTAGTATATTCGCCCCCTTCAGGGTCAAGATCTATCATCTTAATCGTAATCTCTGTTGATTGAAATTAAGATTAAGATGATGAACTTGGTATTAACCTGATTGCCTAAAATGTCTAAAATGCCTAAAATTAGCTAAAATTAATGCGGCTTAAGGGACGGTGCATAAATTGATCATTTAAAAAGTATCTAGTAATTTATTCAATTCAGATGGTGAAATCCCCTTAGCCCTTAACCGAGTCAATGAATCGAATACATAGATGGCTGGAGTCTCCACAATCCGCATTATTGCACTTGGCCGCTGTGAAATATCATTGCGATCATCCCAATCATAGATGTGATCCCATTTGTAGGAATTGGTATCGATAATCGATTCCACTGCTCTCTCTTTTCTCTCATCAAGGCACAAACCAATAAATTCAACTTCATCTCCCTTTGCACCTAACAAGGTTGAGTGTATTTGAGTTAGTTCCCTGAGATATCTTTCTGACGCAGGATCTCCACTACGCCAGGCAAATAATACTACAGATTTCCCTATTAAATCAGGTTTTGAAATGGAAGTCCCTAGTCCCTCTGGATCGATAACAAATCCACGAAAGTCTGGCAGATAGTCACCAAGGTCCACTGCAAAACTTGCGTTTCCATCTCCTTTTACAAAATATAGTGAACCCTTCTTCCCTAGAAATCTTGGTACTAATATAATAGCAATAATTATAATAATGGCAACAACACCCAATGCAGCAGCAAGACTTACAACTGTCTCCTTTTTTTTTCTCTTTTTTTCTATTTTATCCGTACCGGCATATTCCGTTTGTTGTGTTTTACGTTCTTCTAGTGGTACCGATGGGACCTTAACAGACTCAGTCTCTTCTTCTATTATCTGCGGGTCATCCGTATAGAGATTTTCTATTGGAGTGCACTCTTCACCAATCTCATTTAATGGAGTTGACAGCCTATAGAATAGTTCTTTAGCTTCCGCTTCTAAAATCGTTATATCTTCAAACATTGTCTGCATTTGATTTTTTTTCTTTTCTCAATCTATTGGTTGATTGTTACAAAAGCCCCACCGTTTCTTTCAGCAAGTGCTCTCATTGCTTTGGCAAACTTACCTCCCCCACTTCGTGAATCACTACCAAATGCGGCAGGAAAGCCAACTCCATGAATACGAATCATTCTTCGGCCATCACTCTGTACCGGATTATAACTATCAACCAACTGAATCAAGTGGTCTAAATCTCCTGTAAAATCATCACCAAAAACATATATGCTGATCTCTTTATCGGATTTTGAATATGTTCTGGTTGCTTCTAACAATCCTCCCACAGGAGTACTCGAGCTGTTATCATTCCAGGCTAAGTAAGATCGCAGAATATCCAAACGCCCCTTACCTGTAGCAGGCAGCCATCTGCCTGAAGAGGAACGATCCATATACCTGCCATCAGCATTCATGATCTGCATGCCCTTTATTTTCGGGTAAACGGCTAATGTCTCCTTGAGTTTTACAGCAACCGTCCTGGCTATGCGATCCATACTTCCTGAAGTATCAATAATAAAGATTACATATTCACTATCTGCAGGGATTCCGCCAACTACATCAGTTTTCCAGGCAGGAGGAGTATTCCTTAACTCATCTCTCTTCTGTTTCGCTTCAAACAGGGCTCTCTTCTTCTCAGCAATGATCTCTGATAAATCCTTAGTTGCCGCAAATTGTCCTTTTGTCTCAAACTCTTGCTCCCTTAAACGAGCCACCTTCTCAGATTCTTTAGAAAGCTGTTCTTTAAGACCTTCAAGTTCAATGTTTCGGACAACTGATTCTCCACGAATTACAGCAATCTCATCCTGAACTTTGCGCAAAATAGATTCATTTACTTTTGCAGATTCTTCTATGGCACCTTGGTTTACACCCTTGTTCATGACAAGCAAGAGTATTACTGCACCGAAACCGCAACAAATGCAGTCCATAAACGCTAAACCGAAGATTGATGGTGAAGATTTCAGTTTTAGTTTCATCTATACTCCTTAGTTTGGCCAACCGTCGGCGGGAACGAAGAATGATCCATTGGTTTTATGAGCAAGCCTCCAATAAGCGAAAGGAGCGTCAGGCTCACCTTGAAATGGAAACATAATTGTATTTACAGGCATTGATCTCGGTGGAATTTGCTGCATCGCAAAGTTAAAATGTCTTAAACGTTCCTTCGTACTCACTGTTGCCCCAGATACAAATGAATCGGAGTGGTTGGGAAGACCATCAGTAAAAATGTATATATTATCAGGCTTTGGATTTAGTTGCATAGCAAACTTAAACGCTTTTTCCAAGTTTGATCCTCCCTCCGGTGGATAATTCCAAAAACAGTGGGCAACTTCTTGCACTTGTTCCACATCTTTCGCGTTCAACCAGGTTCCTTCCGATCCAGGTAAAGCAGAACGGACATTCTCATTGTATAAATATATTTGATACTCCTTTGACTCCATTGTTGCTAATAACCAATCTATGGAATCCAATACCCTTATCCACTTGGCAGACTGCAATTTTTGATCTGGATCCGCGTGTCTGTAATATTGCGCCACATTTATAACCGATGTGTCTAACATGCTTAGAGATGTATCAACTAATAAAAGCGAACGCTCTCCATCAACTTTTAAACCAGTAAGATAATGACGGCGTTCAGATCCTATGGAAGGACGAATCGATTTTCCAGTATCCTTAGTTGGCCCGGATTGTTGTCTTGATATTTCTTCCTCAACTCTTTTTAACTCTGACTCCAGCTCTCCAATTTCCTTTACCTGTGCAGCTGCCACTTTGTTCTTTTCGCTTATTTCCCGTTTTGTTTCCTTGATATTCTCAATGACTTTTTTCCCAAGGCCAGCAACTTCTACAATCTTCATCTCCGTCTTCTCAATAGTGTTCACTAACTTAGACAAATTGAGTCTCTTTTCCTCTAATTGTTCTTCCGCCTTCTCCACCTCCGCCTCAAAAACACCTGTCATTTGGGATACAGTTTTACCATCTTCTCGAGTAGTCAGAACAAACAGCAAAATGACCGCCCCAAATCCACAACATATACAATCAAGAAACGAGAGCCCAAAAGTCTCTTTTATTTTCTTTTTGGTCGATTTCATTTTCTTCTATTTATTGTTTCTCTTAGTTAAACAAGCTGCGCTGATACACTTTTCACCGCCATCAAAAGCAATCCAGTATCTTTAATCTCAATGATATCCCCTGCATAGATGGCCTTTAAATCGCAAATCTCTTTACGATTGACAAGGACACCACCCTGAGGAACAATAGACCAACCGTCCGATTCAGGTTCTAACATAAAGTGATACTTCTTTAGATTTGGGATATCCTCAACTATTTGCAAGCCATTACGCTTCTTTCCCAAATCACTCCCTACATAAAATGACTCACCAGACAAGGGAAGCATTCTGCCCTGAAAAAGCAAATGTGTGGGAGATTCCTTACTACGAAGAAAGCCATTTTCCCCCGTACGAAAAACGGTAGGTTGATCCGTAACATCCAGAACTGGCAAAACAGGTTTTTTCTTCACAAAACCATCACTTACCTTAAAACCAAAAGGCGTAACCTCATCATATCCCAACAGGCTATGTTGTTCTATAGAAACAATAAGCTCATCTCCTCCACCTTTGATAAGCTCCTTGTCTCTTGCAAAATAAGATGCAGCGATTGCCAAATGAAACGGAGGCAAACACTCGACAACACTATTCTTTATATTCTCTAATTCCTGCACAAACCCAGGTATTATGGAAACACGTGATGAAACCTTAAAAAACGGTTTTGTTTTCTCTCCTAACGCGTTGGCCCGAGCATTTGCCTTTTGTATTAACGGCTTCCACACCCGCTTTAATTGAAGAGCTAGTAAATCTCTACTGATATCAGCTTGAAGATTATCTATAACAACTTTCGCTACCCCTTCTGAAGCAATAAGCTTAAGACACGGATCAATCTGATCATAAAGAATTTGTGCGTCTGATCGATTTTGTACCGGGACTTTACCGGTAGCAGTTTTTAAGGCCTCGACAAAACACTTGAATATCTCATTCCTGAAAAAAGCTTCTCCCACCTCAGGAATTAACTCTGTTCTTACAGACTGTAAGGCACTGTCATTAAATTCCAGTGTCGTAATAGAAGCATTTTGTCTTGTGATATCTACGAAAAAAAAAGGTCCTGATTTTGGTAATGGCTTTTCATGCGCCAGAGAGCTTGCCAACAAACCGGAATCAACAACTGCGACATCACCAAGAGAAATGGTTGATTTCAACTCCGTCCATAACGCCACGAAATCAGCACGCCAACTGGATGGAAGTGCACACACACAAGAAGAGGCCTTATTCGCAATACTATTCTCTAATCGTTCAACATATTCTCGTATATATTTTCCAGATAGATCCAGAGATGTATATCCCTCAATACCACGATCTGTCAGAGGATTGTCAAAAAATTCTTCGGTAACCTGAGTAGATTTTGAATTTTTAAAACGTTTCTCCGCAGGATTCCCAAATTGCAAGGATTTTGATCCATCCATAAATGCTACAGCAGCAACCTTATTTCCCGGATCGACAACTACAGGGTGATCACTATTTTCTTCATCAATAACAGCAGATTCCAATCCCACAGGCGAAAGATCTATTCCAAAATATGTGCTCATAATTTCTCCTATCCTCAAACTAGTCACAAATTCACAATATAGTAATTCAGGTTGTAACTACTCAAATAAATAGGCTAAAAGCTTAAGGTAAACTGAAAAAAGCTCAGTAACGTTTACCTTCAGTCTTCAGCCTAAACACCTAATTTGAGGATATATTAATCTTGAGGTTGATACAGTTTTTCAATCAAAAACTTTCGGCAATATTTTTCCGTATCTAAAATAGTTCGTTCCTCTAAGCGGCGTATCCAATGAATCATAAACATCAAACCAATACTTACAATAAGAGCAACCAAAGTAGAGTTAAATGCCACGCCCAACATGCTGGTAACAGGTGTAATACCTTCATCGCTTCCAAATACTAAACCGGCTTTTGCCAAAGCGCCACCAATACCACGAACCGTCCCAATAAACCCAATGGAAGGAATTGCCCAAGCAAGATAGTTGATCCATGCTAATTCCGATTCACATTTAACACTTTCGCTGTCACACAACCCAGTTACTTCATTAGAGACCTCCTCAACCGAACCATTCAATTTAAACCGATCAAGGCCTAATCGTAATGCTTGTGGAAGTAATCGGTCTCCTAAGGCACCAACATTATCCTCCAAATTCTCGATCCACTGGTCAATTTTATCCCGGTGCAACAAATCTCTAGAATCTATGCCCATTAGATTTTGTTTTAATAAGAGCAGGTCATTATTCATGTTGATTCTTCTCAACACGATCAATACTACGGCAAATAACCCCAGAATAAAGATCCACTTCTGTTCAACATCCTTGATGATTATCCACATAGATGTTGAGTCCTCGGGAATTAACCCCTTTTCCACCTGAAGCTTGAAAACCTTTACCATATCATCTACCTGAACACTGTAAAAAATATGCACTATAGTAAAAATGACGACAAAACTTACCCCCACAATCAATGCATCATAAAATGCTTTTGACCCTGTTAATTTAATCTTACCCATATTAATCCTCATTTTTTATCTGTGTTTCTAAAACTAATTTAATAGTATTGGAATTTTCACTTTAAACTGTTATTAGTACAACTGGCACAAGTAATAAACAAAATATAATTACACTGATTAAGACAGATTACACAGATTTTCATCAACGTAATCATATTTTTAATTTAATGAAGCTAACGTCCGATTATTGATACCTTATTCAGACTTCTGGCTACTAAATCCTGAATACGCAAATTTGTAAAACAAGCAGAAATCTATGCTTTATTCTGAATTCGGTCTCCTGACTCCAGTATTCTGTATTTTTGTTATATGCAGACCGCCTCATTCAGTTAAATAAAATGTAATTGTCGTTACAACACGTACAGATTTCTTCAATTTACGAGTGTCTCCGTACTCTTCACCGAAGTCACGAATATCAAAGTTTCCTTGCCTTGCGCTTCTTATACTACCAACTTTAACACCTGCATTTTTTGCAAATTCATTGGCCGCAATTCTAGCATTCCTGGTAGCATCTCGCAACATTTCCGGTTTGATTTCATTCAATTTAGAGAATCGATAATTAGGCAAATGGTTTTGTATATCTATCCCCTGCACCATTAATTTATTTATTTTTGATCTTACACCAGGAATCAATTTTACATTATTAGTAACGACCTTTATTGTACCTGTTAATTCATGGTTTTCATCAACAAGCAATTGGTTTTTATCTCTATATTCATTTTTGAAGTAATCAATCACACCAACATTAATCTCTTCTTCATTAAAACCATTCTCCTTAAGAAGAGAGACAATAATATCTTGGTTAGTTTCAGCTTTAGCATATAAACCAGGGACATCCAACTTACTTTTCCCTGAAACAGAATATCCAATCTGCCAATCTGCAATATCCGCTTCAACTATTCTCTCCGCAAGCCCCTTTGCTTCGGCTGTATTAACCGCAACTTTAGCATTGTACATTGTCTGACCTATAAAATAGCCACATATTGCCATACCAATGGCCAAACATATTCCAAGCGTAGACAAACTGGTTTTAGTAAATTCCATTTCTATTTTTCTCGATTTCCCCAGCTAATAAAGCCCAGATTTTAAGATACTCCTCGGCCGTACAAATTGATATTTTGCTTTGTTTATAATGCTTCTTATTTCGCGTAATGATAAAGTTGACTTCATAAGATTTAGCTGTATGGTATTGAATAGCATCTTCGAAATCATTGAATGATGAATCTAATGCTAACTCGATTATCTTTTCATCTATTGGAAGAATCGAGATCAAAGATTTTAATTTTCGAAGACTTTTCAATGCATATTTTTTAGATTTCTCTTTTCTTAAAATATAGTGAATATTTGCAAATACAATTGGTGACGTAAATCCGTATACATCCCCTTTGTCTAATAATGTAAATAATTTGGCAGCATAAATATAGAATGCATTTCGTTTTGCCAGTACATCAAGAATGATATCAGAGTCAATAAATACACGGTGCATTATTTATATTTCTCCAGAATATATGATCCGTATTCTTTTTTTAGATTAAAATCATTATCCAGGTTTATAATCCCGGATATCTCCTTCACATTTGACGATATTTCAATGTCATCTACCTGGTTTTTCTCCGCTAAAAATATAAAATAGTTTTGAACAAGCGCGGATAAACTCTGGTTTTTATCACGAGCATACAGTTTAGCTCGTTCGATAATATCTTTATTGAGATTTAACGTGAGTTTTACATTCATTTCTTTACTCCTTGATCACTACGTGTTAATTACAATGAATTGTTACATTTTGCTCATTTTTTTACCAAAAAAAAATTGAATATTGCTACAAATCCATGAGGATATTCAAAAAGTGTGGAGTAATATCAAATAACTCCGGGCATTGGTTACCGCCTATAAATTAATAACAATATGCCTGGTTTTCACCTCACCTGATTGTAACTTAACAGAATGATATGTAGGAGGCAAATTGGTTGTTTCAACCTTTATTACAGCATTCCCGGCGGCAATCCCATCCAGGCGAAACTCTCCTTGATCATTAGTATAAGCAACTATGCCCTGAGACGAAACTTTTATATTTTCCATAGGTTCAAGAGTCTTTAGATTATTCACGCTACCAACAACCGAACCTGCGAATTTAAACGCTTTTTTGTTAATCAATAATTTTGCAAAATCTACGGCAAACCCATTACTTCTAAGCGGCGGCTCCGCGTCGATCTTAATTTCCAGTACCCCTGATTTCAGCATATCATGCATATATGATGGAAGTTTGAATGTTAGCAATTCACCTCGCAAGTCTTTGATACTCAAAGCACGAAACATTTCACTTACTTCTTTTAGTTCTTCTCCATTAATAGAAAATATAAATCCGGTTTTACTCATTCTTTGTTCAATGCCACTTAAAAAGATCTGCAGATACACATCTACTATTATTTCCCCAATGGGAAAAAAGTTAAGTGAAAAAGATTCCACCAAATCTTTCCCCGGCTGATTTTCTTTTGTAAACATATCACCTTGACGAGCTCCCTGGATAACCATAACTCTATCAGTGCCTGCAGGATCATCAGGAACAATATCCCAGCTCAACGGTAATTTTCGTGACACTCCCCCCTTAAAAGGGTTATACGCAATTCTCCAGCCCACATTCATATTATCGATATCGCCAACACGAATTATATATTCTGCTTCAGAAGTGTCATACAACTCAATGCTGGTGGCAGACCAATCACCTTCGGACTCAGTTACCGGTAATTCGAGAATTCGGTATTCACCATTAGCAACCGCAGTAAATCCGCCAATAATAAAACAAAATAAAACTACCAACATCCCATTCTTACTACTTACTAACTTTTGACTCATTATTCACATGTCCATTCTTGTACAGTTTTTATTTACCGGTATTGGTTTCATTCTTATCTATATCTGCTTGCTGCATCTTTTGAATTGCCCTCTCCCACTTTGAGGCCTTTGACACACCACTACTGTTAACATTCGATCCAGAAAGTTGCTCAGATTCAGGAGTATTTGGCTGAATGTCCTCTTCTTCCAAACTGCGAACCCTATCTTTAATAAATGCGGTAGCATTAGATGAATTCTGACTAGCACTACCAACACCAAACTGTTCTCCGGAAGAATAGTTATCCTGGGAAGACCTCTGCACAGGAGTGGCAATTTGTTCCACACTAAAGTACTCAGCACCGACTATTTCCTCTTCGGGTTCTCTAATATCTGAATCGCTCCACTCTACTGGGCTCAAACCTGCAGATTGCTGATTGAATTGTTCTGTAGCTTTAAGGTGATCAGTCTCAGAATATAAAGAGCTGTTTTCCGAATCATCAACATCTGTGGATTTCTCAATAGTTTCTTCCAGATCCTCAACCTCTGGGGATTTTTTATTGCTGTCTTCCGGATCTTTAACACTTGAAGATCCCTTAAACGGATCATATTCCTCTATTTCCAACTTGTAACTTTTTTCCGGCATTTGGGGTTGTTTCTGTTCATTCTGTTCTTGATTTTGCTGTGATTTTTTCTGTTGTTGGCTTTGTTGCTGGCTTTGTTGTGACGGACTCTGTGGTTGTTGACTTTGCTGTTGCTGACTTTGTTGTTGCGAACTCTGGGATTGTTGGCTCTGTTGTTGCTGACTTTGTTGTGACGGACTCTGGGATTGCTGGCTTTGTTGTGATGAGCTCTGTGATTGTTGACTCTGCTGTGATTGACTTTGAGGTTGTTGGTTTTGAGTTGGTTGACCTTGTTGCAACTGCTGCATCATTTCGTCAATGTCCGCATTTTGGAGCATATCAAAAGCGCGATCTACCCCCTCTTCACCAGTATTTTCTCGCTCCTCATTCCTACTATCAGGTTTCCCACTACTCTTTTGTTCTGTTTGTTGAGATTGTTGAGATGCCTTTTTAGCTTTCTGTTTTAATTTGGAAACATTATTCGCTAACTTTTCCAGTTCTTCATTTGAGACCTTATCAGAATCAGTAGAAGTTAAATTTTCTTGCGCATTATTAATTGCTTGATTCGATTCATGTAAATTGTTTAATGCCTTTTCCTGAAGTTCCTGAATTTCATCCTGTTTGCTCTTTACTTCGCTTTCTTTACTACTTCCCTGCATTTGCAACCGTTCGATCTTTTTTTGCAACTTTTCAACCTGCTTTTGAGCTGATTTCGCAGATTCTAACTCCTGCTGGGCTATTTCCATTTGACGCTTTGCTTCATCCACACTCTCACTCTGACGAGACTGATTGGCCGCGGCATCCAAACTTCTAATTGCTTTTTGTTGTTCTGAAATTGCTTTGTTCAGTGCTTGACTGGCATCCTTCTGTGCTGCTTGTGCTTTAGCTTGTGAGGACTTGGCATTTTGCTTATCACGAGAACTTTTAGCATTTTTTTGCATTTCAGCGGCGTCAGTCTGTTGACTTGCCGCAGCTTGCTGTGCTTGTTCTGCTTGACCTGCTGCCTGCTGTGCCATTTGGGTTTGCTGAACCGATTGCTTCATCTGCTGGCTTGTTGATGACGCGCCGGACATTAATTCTTTATTCAATTTTTCTTCCAGCTCTCGAAGTTTTTTTGCATTTTCATCGGCTTGGTTAACCATCTCCTGGCTTTTATCTGCTTCAACCGCTTCTCCTTTTTGCTCATACTGCTGTGATGCCTTCTGGGCTTCTGCGCGAGCTTCATTGTTTTGATTCTTGAGGTTTTTTACCAATTTGCGTTTCTGATCCTGAATCTGCTTTGACAATTCTTCTGCCTTGGAACTGGAACTTGCACGTTGCGAAGGAGAACTACTTGGTGAATTGGCGGTGTTTTGTTCGTTTTGCATCTGACGTTCTAATGATTCCAAATTATCCTGCATCTCCTGTATTTCCTTATCTGCAGCATCAAGATCATAAGCAGACGTCTCTTTCTTTGTTGAATCAGCAATAATACTCTCATTTACAGCCCTACTCATACTCTTGGCCTCTGCAACCATTCTTTGGAGACGTTTTGCATTCTCCTGAATATCAGTCTTCTTTAACTCACGAGTTATTTGATTTAATTCATTCATCTGTTGGGAGGAAGATTCAAGTGTACTCGCAACAGTAT
This sequence comes from Candidatus Anammoxibacter sp., assembly GCA_021777055.1. Lineage (GTDB taxonomy): Bacteria > Planctomycetota > Brocadiia > Brocadiales > Anammoxibacteraceae > Anammoxibacter_A. The sequence continues at coordinate 19,052 of JAIQZO010000007.1, forward strand.
TCTGCTTTTCTGAAATTTTCTGCTGAGTTTTCTCCATCTGTTTCTGCGTTCTCTTACTAACCGTCTTAGATTGAAGAGCTTCAGCCTTCTTTTGTAATTCGTCAATATCCTCTTGCAAACGACCAGCCTTTCCTAAAGACTTCCCTATATCCTCTGCTTTTTCCAGAGCATCTTTGATCGCTTCTTTATCACCTTGGCCTGACAGACCAATTGAATTAGAAAGTTGTTTAACCAGTTCTTTCTGATCTTTAATCGCATTTTCTAAGGAATTCCCTGAAATTGATTGCCGCTTCGTTGCCTCTAACTGTTTTTCTTTTGCCAAGTTTCTCTGAGCAGTTCCACCACTTTTCGCAGAAACCGCAGATTGATTCGCCTTTTTTTGCGCTTGTGAAGCGCTTTGTTGGGACATTTGAGAGCCTTCTAAAGAACGTTCTAAATCATCTACTTTACCCAAAAACCCATCAGAGTCGTCTTTCTTTAAATCATTGAGCTCTTTACCAAAATTCTCAATCTCAGCCGTTAACTGCTCAACATTTTTATCATTCGATTCACTTCCAACACCACCTTTAGCCTGTTGCAAATTTTTAGCATCCGCCTTCGTCATCTCAGTGAACTTCTCCAAGGTATCAATTAACTCTTTTTTCGTAAGATCAAGCTTTTGCTCTATCTCGCCCAGACCTTTAGCGCCCCCCTTCTTTACAGATTCTTCCTCATATTTCTTTAAAAGGGCAGAATGGCGCTGACTTACCTCATTGAGTTCACGTTCTTTTTTCTTAGAATCGCCAGTTTCACTACCCCCGGCCTTATCTGAGCCGACTTGGTTTCCCTGTAAATCGCTGTCTGTAAGTCCATCCAGATTAATATCGAGTTCATACTCTCTACTCACCCCCTCTTTCCCCTCATTATCAGTAGAACTCTGTTGAGCTAGTACAGAACCATATCCCAGTAGTAGACCTAAGAGGCAAAAGAAAAGGCAGAAAAATAATAAATGTGAATACTTCATTGCTTCCCCTACATATAATTTGGAATAGACTCGCCATGTTCGTATGAATACTTAGAAACCGAAAGTGCTTCTTTAAAGCGTTCTGTTTTCAATTCCTTTGCTTTTTTCCGACTTTTAGATTTATCAATTTTTGGGCATGTTTGTTTATCTTGCCCAACTGATTGCCCAACTAAGATAGCGCCGCTCAAAAACAATAAAGCAAGCAGAAACGGGATTATACGTAAAAAGTTGAATTTTCTTTTAGTTTTCATTTTTTATTTAATTGTCTAATTGATATTCAGTATATAGAAGTCGAATAGTTTCTACTCATTCCCAGGCGCTGCCTGGGAATGCATTATTCTAGAGGCACTGTCACGAATATTAAAATTTTTGTTAACCGACATTATACAAAATAGAGGCTGTGCCTCTGGTACACCACATTACAAGGCAGAGCCTTGTAACGAGCAGAGCTTGGTTATACTTATTATCTTAATATCTTAATATCTTTAATATTTTCTCTATTTGAAAAGCCCGTGCCAGTTTTCTCATTCTGCATCCTGTTTCCTGGCTACTAACTTCTTATTCCTTATTATGCTAATTATTCAATTGTTTCATTAAAGAGACCGCTTGAGCAGAAACCATAATACGGAATGAAATAAAACTTGTCCCCTCCGTGCCAAAGCCACGATAGGCAGTTCTAATCTTTCGATAAGCCCCATCAAGAAAACTAGATCCACGAACGGAATGAATAGAACCATTAGGTGGTCCTGAAGGATCAACTAAAATAGAAGGTGCCATGGGATACATGGGCTCATACACATTGTGCACCCATTCCGCGGCATTGCCTGCTAAATCGTATAGTCCTAAAGGATTCGGATTAAATGTACCTATGGGCGCAGTAACGAGATTATTGTCGTTATAACCTTTAATTATATATTCAACCATTTCTTTTGCAGTTTCATCTGCAATATTCGCAGAGTATGCGGGCGGTGGTATTTTGCTTCCCCAAGGAAACGGGTGATAACCCTTATACCCTGCACGGCACAAATACTCAAATTCGGCTTCTGTAAGCAACCTAAATCCACTTGGCATGGGTAATACTACCTCAAAGATCCCAGGCTTCTTTTCCGCGTAAACCTCCGGCACGCCAGCCTGTTGACTCAACCAATTACAATAAGCAGCGGCGTCATGCCAACTAACATTCACAACAGGACGATTTCCTGTATTCAAGGAAAATCCTTGTAACTTTCCAGAATCGTGCTTAGGTAACGCCATTCTATATTCTTTATTGGAGACTTCCATGGTCGCAACATAAAATGGCACGGTTAATTCCACCTTAACCTGATCTTCATTAGCAGCTCGTGTGGGTTCGGACGAAGGAGATCCGATGGTAAAGATTCCTTTCGGCTTTATCAGAACCATATCGGCTCCATTTGGAGCCTTCCAGTTTTGCGGTAATGAAGCAACATTTATTGATACGCCTTTTTTCCCAATTGGAGCTAAGGCAACTTCTTTTAAGACTGTACGTTCATGAGGAATGTTGACTTTAACTACTTTCTCCATGTACTTTGCCTTTCGGATCAGGATAGTATAGTCACCTGAGATAAGTTCCATAGTAATAGGAGTTCGGCCTTTAACTACCTTGTCAATCAATACCTCTGCACCTTTAGGTTCGCTAACAATTTCGATCGTCCCTTTAAATGGTCGCAATTCAATACTCTTTTTCAACTCCTCACCAGGCTCCAAAGAGAAATGAAACTCTTCTCTATGGTGCTGGGGATGTGCGATGACGACTTTCCATTCCTTATTAGGCGGAATATTTTCGTAGAATGGGGTAAATGCATTCTCTAATGGCAAGCCTTCAATAATTACAGTTGCTCCTGACGGTTCGGTTTCAAGATCCAGAGCACCAGGCAACAAATCAAATTCATACACTGGTAATACCTGATCCTGATCAGCAATCACATTAAATGACAAACCTTGTGTTTTATATTCCTTACCGTAACTCAATTCCAGAGAATACTCTCCTTCGTAAAATTTTCTCCGCATCGGTGTTACATCTATTACTTCGCTTCTATCCGGATCAATGACTCTTGCTCCGGGAGGTAGAGAATCAATGGTTATCCAAGACCAACTTCGAACCAGGTTTACATCAAGCTGTTTCTTACCTCGCTTACCTTCTATGACCACAGTCTCTTCATACTCTTGAAAATCCTTTCCAGGCTTGATCTGCACTTTATATTCACCTGTAGGTAACTCGTGATCAATTAAAGGTATCTCCCCTGCGAACTCCTCGTCAACAAAAACCTTTGCCCCTTTTTCTGTCGCATAGACCGACAACAATCCACCCAGAGGGTTCATCGTAAAGCTATAAACATTTTCACCAATACCTATAACGTCGATCTCTTCCCTAATGGAATTATACCCGGGAGTCACGGCCTCAATAACATGGGATCCTTCTGTTATCTGAATGGGTTTTTCCGGATCATAATCAATCTCTTTACCATCAATATAAACTGACGCAGGAGTTGGTGAAATAATCACCTCCACTGGTATGGTTCGAATCGCAAGATAATAATAAGCGACACCGCCCACACCGGCAACCACCAGAAAGATAACCAAAAAGAGTATAAACTTTCCCAGTACAAACCCTAAGTTCCCTGAATTATTATATTCAAATTTTCTCATCGCAAACTATTTCCAGTATTTGATCTTTCATAACCGGTTTAACATCAAAGTTAATATATTTTTCACGATATCCCTTCCTCAATCCTTGTATTGTATATTTGCCTGGTTTTAGAGTAAACCCTTTTCGTGTAAATGGTTCAAATTGGCCAACCTTCCAAAATTTAATTGAAGTCTTTCCATCGGAAATAATTATAAAAGATACGGGTCTATCCAGTTGCTCTAACTTCTTTTCATATCCAATTAGAAGTGTACCAATTTCACCCTCTAACTCTTTCTTTAACCCTGAAAGCTCACTGGCCTTTTTTAACAAATGAACTGCTTTTTTAAGTCCATCTGCTTCATCACGATCCGCAAATTGTTGCGCCCGTTCAACAGCATCCAATGCCGCTTCATGATAATTCCGTCCAAGTTTTGCACGTTCATAGCTTTCCTTAGTATCCGCTAAATCAGGGTTGATAATCAAAATCTCTTCGTACTTCTCCACTGCAACATCCCATTCTTTATTCTTCTCTGCTTCCGCACCTTCCCATCGCAATTGATCGATCGTAACCATGGCAATCTGATCTTCTATCATTTGATTGTAATTCGCAATTCGTTCATCATTGGGGTTTAACGCGTTCAAACTATCAAGCAGCCCCTTGGCTTTTACCCAAAGATTCTGCGATATCGCGTCATTCAGCGCTACAATTGTACTATTAATCGCTTTCGTCTTTAATAAATCCCCCGTCCTTTTTTCACCGGTATGTGCAATCTGAGATAGATTATCTTTCTCCAGGATTTCACGATAGAGGCTATTTGCCATCTCCAGCAGTTCATTCTTTTCATACTCAAGGGCCTTCTGTTCCATGGGATGGATAATATGAATCGTTTCAGAACGTTTAATAGCGTCATCAATCCCCGGATAACCGGAATCGATATTCTTCACCGTCACAAAAGCTGCGTTCGATTCAAGATTATCTCCATTCTTCAGTTTTATATTCCCATTACGCCAATTCTCTTCAACAATCTCATCAAGTTCAGACATCACTCTATTCAAGCTGTCCTTGGCATTCTGCAAACTTTTAATGGCAGCAATGAACTGCCCTGCACTTGCCTCTTCCTTCGCACTGTCCATTGCAATACTTGATTCCTGAAATGTTTCCTTAGCGTATTTCCTTCCTTGTCTGTCAGATACCTTCGCCACAAACGCTTTAAGCTCTGCATTAAGTTGTTCAAATTCCTTATAGTCAGCGAGAGATTGCTTGTTATTCTCAATCATTCTCTCTAATGATTTGTACTCTTTATACGCCGTAACCAAATCGTGTGACGAATCTGCATTTTCAGCTTTCTCAACGGTCGCAGACATATTACCTAGGAGTTTAAAGAAAAACTTGTGGGATGACTTTGCCAACTCCCCTTCAGTTTCTTTGTACGCCTTTCCAACCCGTTCTTTCAGATTGGCATACTCCTTACTATCAATATTAACTTTATCTACTGGTTCAGAGTCAGGGATGTAATCTTTTTTTGATTTGATCTTTTCAGGTTTTCCGGCATTCTCATCCTTAACGACGTCAACCACCGCCTCTTCCGGCAAAACCTTATCACCACCTCTTTTCTTTAAATAAAGAAATACCCATGCACCAATTACAGCGATGATAATCACTGCAGAAACCGCAACTGCCACATATTTTTTCTTATTATCCTGATCTGACGATTCCATATTCAAAATCTACTATTTTAGGTCTGAAAGGCTATGATATTATTGAATTAACTCCTACGGCGGACTTTTTAGCTTTTATAATCTTAATCATAATCGTACTCTTAAATCTTAATCCACCCATAACGATTACGATTATAGGCATAGCTCCTATTTGACCCTGAAAGGGGCTGATATACCAGCCCAGGGCAGCGCCCTGGGACAAGAACAAAAAAAATATAGCCCTGTAAGGGCGTAACATACATTGGCTATGAAGCTGAAAAATATGTTGCACCCATTCAGGGTGCGATTTAATGGTTACCGTTGCCCCAGGGCGTTGCCCTGGGCTGGTATGTATTACCCCGTTGGGGTATCTTGCATATCTTTAAATCTTTCTATTTTAAGTTAACTGTAAATTTATGATCTAATGTTATACGCAAATAATGTAGGATGGGTTGAGCAATAACAAAACCCACCAGAACGTAAAGAATTTTCGATAGGTTTCGCTATTGCTCAACCCATCCTACATTTTAACTCACAACAAATACAGAAGTTACATATTGGCTCTAAAAACCGTATTCAGCCCAAAATGAAAATCCCCATACCAAATTAGTTTATAAGAGGATTGTAAATAAGCTGGCTTTCTATTTCATCACTCTCTGTTTCTGAACTACTTTCCCAATTATTTTCCACTTCGTTTAGAATTTGCGTTTTACCCTTTTTCTCAGCAGTTTTATAAATAAGTTGACTCTCTATTGTGTCACTTTTTGTTTTTGTTTTTGTTTTTGTTTCTTTTTTAAAATTGTTTTGCGTGCTATTATTCAGAGTTTGCGTTTTATTCCTCTTCTTAGCAGTTTTAACTGCCTCATTATCTACATCTTTATTAACCGTTGCAAATCCTGTTTTCTTTTCATAATCTTTTCTTAAATCTTCTTTATATTGTACAAAAATCTCATCAAGCTTGCCGTAATAGGTTTTTGATGAGGTCGTTGTTTCCAGTATAATTGGTGTTGATAAAGTGGTAAACTCTTTTTTCAGAGATTCAACTGCCTCTGCCTGACCAATCAACTGATCATTATAGCTTTCTAAAAGGTCCGAAAACTCGTACATCCTATTATTCTTAAAATATGTTTCAAAGTTCGGAAACTTAACCACTGTGATGTTTCCATCTGAATCCACCATGCTACTACCTAACTCCATTACAAAAGTAATAAGCGACGCCATCGCCACACCTCTACCAGAAACTTGCCCACCACTGCCAGCAACTTGAGATAAAACAACAAGTAATTTCTTGCCGCCAATCATCAAGCCACCCTTTACCTTTACTTTTCTACGTTCACGTTTAAAATTCTCATAAGCAACCAACGCTTCTTGCGTCTCTCTTCTCCACAAGATGTAAGGTAGTTCCACGTCTCTGGCTGCATCTTTGTAATGTTTCTCAAACGCATCTATCGCCATTAACTCTGTTTTGTGTCCTTTAATAACATTTTGCACAAGAGGGTTTGCTGGGTTTGGAGCAGGGTTTACCACATTTTTTCTCCTCAGGTTTTTTATAGGATAATCCTTGTAAACCTCTGGAGCAAACTCATGACCATACCTGGCTAATGTCAATTCCTGGTGCTCTTTAACCGAATACTTTATTTTGTTTTTTTTAACCTTTTTGTTAAAATCTTCAACTATCTCTTTTAGAGCTTCGTCGTATGGATCACCTTTCAGAATGGAGACACCAGTAGAGGGATCCTTCTTACCAAGATATGCAGAGGCAAGGATCTCCTTTGATACTGTAAATTGTGACGGCTTTTTAAACCCATCGATAGAGGATAGATATTCAGCACTAAACTCTGCACTATTCCCATCTGATTTCAAGATCTCCGTACTAATAACATAATCAAATGCGGTTGATGATACGGTCTCCTTATCTCCCTCTACTTTCGATGCGGGTATGACATTAACCATACCATACATGCCAGTCTCATCTAGTAGTTGCTTCAACCTCACTGCCAAAAAAGCACTTTCAGTATCTCGCAACACCTTACTAGCAGTGCTTGAAGGAGCCTTAATCTTTTTCTTTTCTAATGAAGATGTATTTGTATTATTCCCAACATTAAGCTGCTCCTGTATCTTGTCAATGGAAGACCCACTATTATCAATCTTAACCGTCTCTTTTATCTCTGCCGTTATAATCTCAGGACTGGTAGTAAAAATCTCTACCCCGATATTAAGTCTGCGACCATCATCAGGAATGCCTCTAGTTTTAGCGCCTGATGTTGGTCTAGTACTGGGTCCAACGACAGAACCCTTTTGCGTTGTGGTAATACACCCTGTGAAGAAAAATGATACTAGTATAATTACACTAAGAACCGTAACAATCGATCTGCTTACCATGACTTACATATCTCCGTGGACAAAAAGCCCCAGTTGTTTTTTCAAATCCTAAACTTTTAACCTCTACTATTGCGCTGATTCCATCTCTTTCAATAGTTCTTCCAAATTCGCTTTTTCCTGGGGATCGGTTGTATTCTTAATTTTCTCTTTCAAATCATTAATACGCTGTTGTCGGTTAGATTTCTCACTTGCGTCTTTAGGAGGCACATAAATAGCCTGTCCTGAATCGCCCCCACCAACACTTCTTCTTATTCTTTCCTGCTGACGTTGATCATACCCTGCAGGTTTTTTTGGAGCGCCCCCCATAACGACCCATCCCTGACTCTTCATTGCCTCATATTTGGCTAACATTTTTTCGTACATAGCATCCATACTCCCTGTAACTTCAAGAGAAATTTCTTCAGCTTTCCTTTGGAAATTCTCAACTCCAGCCAAAAAGGAAGACCTGTCTTCTCTCGAATCATTATGGTTCGCTTCTGTTTTTCCCATGAGAGAAACAACCGCATCTTGTAATTTCGCAAATGGATCAGGTTCCGGCTCATCTTCTTCTATATCGTCTATTCTAAAACTATCATCATCATTACCAAATCGAAGTTGCATCTTTTTTAATTCGTTTAACTCGTTATCCAATTCATTAGCTTGCGTTTCGAGCACCACTATCTTTTCACTCTGTTCATCAACAAATTGCTTCACTTCATCCCTAGCCTTTTCAAATTCGAATAATGTCTTTTCCACTTCCTTGCTTCGCGGTTTAGGATAGGTCATCTCTATCTCGTCTATCTGTCGATTTAGCTGGCCGAGACTCTGTTGATTCAATAATAAACCATTTTTAAGGGACAAAACAGACGAACGGACCTCATCTAAACTTCGCGTTGCATCTCCAATTTTTATATCAAGTTCACTAGAACTAAGCACGCCTGTACTTAACGCCAAAAGTATAGTGATCATCGATAGATGACGTGCAAAACATCTTAAAACATAAATAGCCATACTTTTCCTAATGGTTAAAATAATGTAATAATGCAGAATACAGGAGCCAGGCGCCAGAATACAGAATAATAAAACCAATACGATGTTGACACCACCATTTAATTAGCGGTAAAAAAGCTTATTTGTTAATGTACTCTGTTTAAATGTTTACAAGTTGACCTATAAACGAGTGTTATTTTCTAAATTCTGGCTCCAGGCTTCAGTATTCTAAATAATTAACATTTTATCGTGAATTCTAAATCTATATAGATTTAACTTTACCCTTATATTAAAAGGTGTTATGCCTATCGCAATAACTAAAACAAAATGGTAATATGTCATATAAATACAGCATTCACCATAGAATAATAAAGAAAAAAAAGCAAGGAATTTTCAGCAAATATTCAACAAGAATTAATTGTCTAAATATCGAACTCTCATCAAATTATGCTTTGCATAATTCTAATCTTACTATCCCTATATTAGACCTCTAAACACCAATTAATAAATGAGCTCTATTAGTCTTCACTTATTTCCCGTACAAGACTATATGGCCCTGTTGATTTACCTCAATAATTTCCAAGAACCTTCATCTTAATAAGCAGTGTGAGTATTCATATATTTAGCGTTTATTGCACGACTTGTATACTTACGCCCCCTCCTCTTTCTACGGTGGATTAAATAGTACACGTTTTCAAATTAAAAAGCCCCATCTAATAAGATGGAAATTAGGGACGCGTTACAGGATTTCACTGAATCGTTACAAATATTTTTAGATTTTCTTATATCTTTACAACGTTGCCTTTTGTCTAGTTCCATATAATAGTAATGTAGGTTAGCTAATGCCAGAGATAAATGCACGGCAGGTTTAAAACCTGGCAAACCGTATAATGGACAGCAAAATTGTTGCTTTATCTTCGCATGCAACTTTCCACTTATTCACCTAGGGAGTTAATTAAATTGTTTTAATTAATTTGTCTATAAATGTAAAAATAATAGAAGCTTTGTACGCAAGGAAAATAATAGTCGGATTGAAAGAAACAGGCATGTTGTTTTCTTGTTGACGATTAAAGAGGCAAAAGTGATAATATTCTAACAAAGAATTAGAATAACAATAACAACAACAAGTTTGTCAATGACGCCTTATTGCAACTGTAGCTGTTCTGAAGAGTGAAACAAATATATCTTCTTCAAGTAAGCGTAATGTACAATCCAAACACTAATTGGCCAAACACTAATTGGCCAAATACCAATTGGAGAAGAGGCTATCAAGTATTGTGATTAATGAATGCTAAACATAAAAGCATGGAGAAGATCTAATGAGGTATAAATCCCGCCTGTTTCTTGCCATTTTTTTTATCGTAGGAGTTTTTGCAGGGTGCGCATCACAACGACCGGTACTTTATCCCAATCAGCAGTTTAAGACATCAAGTGAATTTGTTATACAAGATGCCATTGATGACTGCATTGCACTTGCTGAATATGCAGGTTTGAATACAAAGAGCGGAGAGAATATAGCAGGCAGTACTGTAATGGGGGCGGCCTCTGGTGCCGCAGTAGGTGCGGCAGCAGGTGCGGTTGCTGGACATGCAGGACGTGGAGCGGCAACCGGTGCAGCTGGCGGAGGTTCCGGAGGGTTTATGTGGGGAATGTTTAATTCAAAGGAAGTTGACCCTATAAAAAGACGTTTTATAGAACAATGCCTTCGTGAAAAAGGGTACCAGATAATTGGATGGAAATAAAAGGATGGAGTAATGGAGATTCAAAAATGAGAAAGAAAAGAAATCGTGGATATTAAGAGTTAGGGGTTTGGAATGATGTATGAAAGGGGCTCCATTCCCCAAATTATAGATATCCTTTCTTGACAAATATATTCGAGAAATGTGTGATACAAGAAAATATATAGGATGTTTTAGACTAATCACAAAGGAGATGAGATGAGAAATTCCATAGTTTTTTTACTCATAATAGTATTTGTTAGCGCTTGCAGCTTCAGGTCAAAAAGCACGGCTACTACTGAGGGATATATTATACCGCAAGGTATTAGTGAAGAGGCTAAAGCCCTTTATAAACAACGTGCAGAGATGGGGAAGCGAAACGTAAATTTAATGAATCCTATTGTCTTAAGAAAAGCCAGGAAACATTTGGACAAAAACATGCTTTATGCCGCAAAATTATCAAACCCTAATGTATCGGCAGAAGAAGTTATTGTAAACGGAGTAAAGGCATTTTGGATCCGTGTACCTGAAACAAAAGATGATGGCAATGTAATTCTCCATGCACACGGAGGTGCCTATGTCGTTGGTACTGCCGAATCAATTGGTACCGCTTCACGTATTGCAACAACAACAGGAATGCCAATCCTATCTGTTGAATATGGACTGGCACCTGAAAATCCATTTCCCGCAGGGTTGAATGATATGAAAAAGGCCTATCGCTGGCTCATAAAGAATGGATACAATAGCTCCAATATCGTTGTATATGGAGAATCTTCGGGTGGTGGTCTTACCTTGGCAACTGTATTATCTCTGCGCGATGAAGGGGACCCTTTACCCGCAGCCGTTGCGGTTATGTCTCCCTGGACAGATCTTGCCGGTACTGGCGATACTTATACCACATTAGCGACACATGATCTACTGCTCAGCTGGGATATGGTTAAACCTGCCGCAAAGGCGTATATAGGCGATAATGACCCTCGCAATCCACTGATCTCCCCTCTTTTTGGAGATTATAAACGGTTTCCGCCACTTCTTCTACAAGTGGGAACACGCGATATCCTCTTAAGTGACTCTGTACGACTTGCACAAACTGCCAGGAAAGCAGGTGTGGAAGTAACCCTTGACGTTTGGAATGGTATGTGGCACGTATGGCAAGGAGTACCAAATATTCCGGAAAGTAAACAGGCAACCGCAGAGATAGCCCAGTTCTTCAAAAAACATTTAAAATAAGAAAGTTTTAAGAGTGAAAAACTAAAAGTGAAAAACTAAAAGTGGAAAACTAAAAGTGAAAAACTAAAAGTGGAAAACTAAAAGTAGAAAACTAAAAGTGGAAAACTAAAAGTGAAAAGCTAAGGGCGGAAAGCTGGATTTGAAAAGCACATATAATTTTATGATATTAATATTTTGGTAAAATTATTTAAATCTATGTTTCATTCTGTATTAACTTTTAGCTTTTCACTTTTCACTCATCTAAATCTCCGCATTAATAGTATTACCACAATCTTATTTGGGATCTATTTCTGTTTCAGTTTGTGGTAGTATTTCAGCATCCTTAATCTTAAAACCATTAAACCGATTGGGTCTCTTTACAAGCCTTCCCCTATACACAACAGTATCACCCCTATGCAACCTTTTAGCATGGTTTACATAGCTATCCCTAATATAAACAGTATCATCCTTTTTCCCTATGGGATGTGATACGCCCATCAGATTTCCACTTAATAATCCCCAAGCAATATATGATATATTTCCCGTCCAGGTTACATACTTACCCTTATACTCACTCCATAATCTCTTCCTCTCCGATTTACTTACCGTACTGCCTTTGCCAAAGATTTTATACATCTCTTCGTATGACAAGTTAATCTCTGCACCGGCAGGTAATTTAGAGTCAAAAGCCGGCAAGTTTCCTTTCCTTTGTTCAGCGCTACCAGGCGACTGGGAAGATTGTTTGGAAAACATATCTTTTGCAGGTAATAATTTTAGACTTGCAAACCCCTCAAACCGGACTTGGTATTGTTGCAAACTATCCTGATCATCAGTAAATGTTATACTTTGATAATCATCCTGATTCATAGAAAATGACCCAAGAAGAAGTAGTTTCTTATCAAAAATAATAAAGTTATTGAGATTAACACTGCTGTCTTCAAGTATCCAGGCATTAATACCGTTTTCCAGTAAATATTTTATCTTTGACTCACTGTTTATCTCACTTTTCTTACTAAACAATATCCGTATGGAAACAGATCGTTTCGCAGCCAGAACCAGTGCGTCTGCAATCTCTTTAGATTTTATATCACCAACTGTAATATCAATAGACTGACTTGCACCATTAATTGCCCTGTTTATATGGAAATTAACATCATCCCTTGGGGAAAAAAAATTTAAATATTCAGCGAAAGTGAGACTGGAAATCGAGAAAGAAGCAAAAGCCAGTATACTTAAAAAAGTTTTTAGAAACATAATCATATTTAATATTTAAAATTAAACGCTAATTCCTGAACTAAATCACCATTAAGAGAATGAGGATAGAAAAAGCTTTCTTGTAATATAAAAAGTCTTTGTGGCGAGCCATGCTTTCTAGTTGTAGTAGAATTATTAAACACCTTTTTTCCCCAAAGAGGTTATTTAATATAGACTGGATCTACTACATTCCATGGATTTTGAACCGCAAACGCTAAACCACGAAGTCATAAAAAAACTTTATTTTCAGTTGATTATAAATTTACGAGATAAATTCACTCTATTACGGGTATAAGAATCTAAAACCACAATGTGTGATATTGGAATCTAAAATATAATAAAATGCTCAATACCAAAGATGGAGCAAAAAAAATAGTTTAGCACATACGGTATGTGAGTTCAAGTATCATATGTGTTCGCAAAAGTATGAAGAGAAAAACGGATATGTGTAGTATACTTCGGAGTGGAATTTTATTACTATTTTATGTAAAAAAGCAGATTCATGTAAAAAAGCAGAGGATAGAAAAATAGAAGGTTTGTAAATATGATATTGCGGTCGCATTACAATGATAACAAAAGTTCAGAAATTATCGCTATCAATCTTTGTCATTAGGGAAAACCTTATTCGATTACATCTATGTCCCATTTTGCAGCTTTCCCTTAAGGTTATCTATCTTTTCCAAAATCTTAGCAGTTTCATATTTGTTATTCATTCCCATATTTACTAGATAAGCCCGTTCGTAGAAATCAAGAGCATTTACGTTGTCTTTCATACGTAAATATGTCGAGGCAATATTATTAAGAACAGCTGCCAAACCAAGAACATTATTAGACTTTTTGTCCAGATCAAGTGCCGTAAAATAGGTTGACAGACCTTCTTGCAACTTACCATTACTCAAGTGTATAGAAGCAATGTTGTTATAATTGGTAGCCAGCCCTTTTAAATTATCTATTTTTTTATTTAATTCCAATGCATTATTATAATAATTTAGCGCTTTATCCAGACTGCCTTTTGCTTTATAAAAGAGCCCCATATTGTTATAACAAAGGGCTTTTAATTCGTTGTCCCTCAAACTATTTGCTATATCCATTGCCTTTTTAAAATATCTAAGTGCAATATCAAATTTCTTTAATGATACGCACGCATTACCTATATTATTAAAATTAATGGCCAGTTCGTTCTTATTCTCCAAACTCTCATTAATCATGACAGACTTTTCAAAAACAGAGATTGCCTTTTCGTACTCATGTACCCTTGAATATACGGTACCTATATTATTAAGGTTTACCGCAACCCCTGCGAGGTTATCGATATTTCTGTCATCCTCCAAGGCATTCTTAAAAAACTCCAAGGCGCTATACATGTCCCCTTTTAAGAATTTGTTGTTTCCTAATTCATTCCATCGTTGCGACTTAAGCGGCTCGTCAGCTGCATATATACAAGTGCATGCAGAAAACATAACAATTAAAGCAATAAATAACAAAAACTCTCTTTTAAAATTCATTTTTTTCAGAGCTTTCTAAAAAATCTAAAGTAAAGTATAGAGGCGTACAGTCAAACAGTACGCCTTTTCTATAAAATTAAATTATATTTTTATTCAAATAATCTAAACTACGCCTTTATCATTAAGAAATTTTCCATATTTTTTGTCGATATCAAGAATATGAGTGGAAAGCCACTCTTTTAGAAATTTCATGACCTGTAGTGTAATCATAACCCTGCCCCCATCAAATTGCGCTTTCAAATCAACTACCTGTTTAGTCAGGTCATCATGTTTTTCTTTATGACTTTTAAAGTCCGGATATCCGTTAGTTTCAAGAAGATTTTCTTCAAATGCAAAGTGTGTCATTGTATACTCAACCAGCTCCTTTAGAACAACTTCAACCATCTCACAACCTTGACCTTCATACATTGCCTCATTTAATCTGTTAATGAGATCAACAAGCTTTTTATGTTGAGTATCTACTTCTTTAACGTTAACTAGATATTTATCATCCCAGGTAAAAATTTCCATCACATATCCCCTTCAAAAAAAGTTTATCAATTTTTAACAATACACTTTATTACTGTACATTTTCAAACAGTATATCTCTTTTCTCTTCATAAATCATTACCTGATCTTTATCTATCTTCTTAAAGTGCTTTCTTAGCAAGAAGCTCTTTTTAGCTGCATCCAGCACCTTGCCCACATCATCAACAAGGTATTCTGCTGATTCTATCAGCCTTGGAAGTGCGGGAGATTTTCCTTTTAAATCCGCAGCTATAACCTTAAGGTCATTAAGTAATTGTTCTGCAGACTCCAATATGCGAGGTAACGCAGGTATCTTTCCCTTAATATTATCAGATATTACACGAACATTCCCCAGTACACCACTTGTCTCTTCAAGAAGGAAGGAAAGATCCTTCATTAACGCTGGCATGTCACTTGTTATCTTTTGTAAATCATTAGTCAATACGCCGGCATTTGACAGCAGAACATTGCTTTGTGTAACTATTTTGGTATCATTCAGTTCGCCACTGAACTCTTCAAGGTTGCTTACCAATTGGTTCAAATTAGAAGAAGAGTTACCTAACTTATTAACCAAGTCATCAATTATTGCAAAAACACGCTTTACACTACTAATAAGTAAGGGAATATCATTCTCGACAATACTTCTAAGCTCTCCGGATTTTGGCATTAACACATTTACACTTACCTTATCAGCAATCTCTTCAGTATCCGCAAGCAAGATTCTGTCTCCATCGGCCAGTACCTTTGAACCGTCACCACCAAAGCTAATATCTATCACAGAACCTTTTAGCAAGCTAAAGACTAATGTCGCAACAGAATCTTCTTTAATAAAGTCCTGATACTCTTGCCGGATGGACATTACAACCTCTACTTTATTGTCATCATTTATATAAATTTCTGTAACATTTCCAACGTTCAAGCCCGCCAATGATACACGAGTATTATTATCAACATTTCTGCCATGTTCAAAAGTAGTCAACAACCTATACTTCTTTTTAAAAATCTTTTTCTCTTTACCTATTATAACCAGCGCGATCAATATGATTACTATGGTTACTAATATAAAGATTCCTGATCTTCTTTCATATTTTTCTTCGGACTTTAGTGAACTTTCTTTTGCCATATTTTTTAGGACCTCTGTTAATAAATACTATATCGTATACATTGAACTTAATTCAAGACTTAAAAAATCTTTGCCAAATTTCCAGTTTTAAGGAAATTTTTGATCTTTTCATCACTACCAGCCTCCAATTCACTAATTGATCCAAAACCAATAGCCTTTCCCTTATTGAGGATCAAAAGTTTGTCTGCATCGCGTTTGGTAAAGTCGATGTTAGTGCTTGCTATGATTGATGTTACTTTAAGTCTGTCATGCAACCAGATTACATGTTCTTCTAACTTTCTTCTTGGCAGACCGGACAGATTCAAAGAAGGATCATCATATAATACAAGTTCTGGATTCATTGTTAAGGCCCTTGCAATACCAACCTTTTTTTTCATGGGAAGGTTAAGCTCACTGGGATAATGTTCACAATAGTCCTGCATCCCAACCATAGCTAAAAGTTCTTCCGCAACATTCGGAATTAAATCGTCGCTGTAAATAGAGTGATATCGTAACGGCAACATCAAGTTCTCACGTATAGTAAGGGCATCTGCCAAGCCACCTTCCTGGAACACAAATCCGAATTTCTTCCTTAGTTCTACCAAATCCGTACGTGACAATTTTTTTATATTTTTGCCAAAAACAAAAATTTCACCTTCCTGGAAATTTACAAGGTGAGTCAAGGCTCTAAGGACCGTAGATTTACCAGAACCATCACTACCCATTATAAAGAACTTCTCACCCTTTTCTACATCAAAGCTTACATCATCCAGTGCAACCTTTGAATCAATAAATACAGATACGTTTTTAAAAGAGACTATACTATCCATGCTGGCCTGTTATAAATATAATAAATACGATATAAGAAAGTTAGCAAAAAAGCAAAAAAAGAGTGAACTAACAAAGCTTTTGGCCACCTCACTGGGCATCTCAACAAATGAACCTTTTACTGCAAGGCCATGATAACAACTGATTGAGGTCAATAAAAGTCCTGATATTAGCCCCTTGATAATGGTTCCGTAGACTTCAACGAAAGATACTTGTGAAATTATACTCTCTATATAAAAAGTTGTAGATATGTTATGTAAAAGAAAGGTCATGGTAAGACCTCCAATACAGCAACACACATCAAAAAATATAATCAAAATAACCAAAGCGATTGTTACACCAATCACCCTGGGCATCATTACATAATGTTTCGGATCAATACCCATAACCGTAAATGCTGTTAACTCTTGTGTCACCTTCATGGTTGCTATTTCTGTTGTTATAAATGTGGCAGAACGCCCAGTGACGATTAACATGGTAAGTAAAGGACCTAACTCCTTTATTATGACCATATCAAAGATTGTACCTAGAACGTCCATTCTAAGTCCCATGAGAGATATTTGTGTTACAACCATAGCTCCAAATATAAAGGCAATAACACCAATAATTCCACTTGTATTTACGATAGATCGATCCAATTTCTTGAACAAAATCTCATTTATTACGCGCTTTCTTCCTTTACTCAATGTCACAAATGCTTTTAGAGATACATAAATAATGATAATAATAGCAATAATATATCGCCATCCATTAATTACGCGGCGTCCCAAAAACCGTACAAATCCATCAATACTTAACGATGCCATCTTAACCTCTTAAAACTCTATGAATTTATAAAAACCATTTAAAGTATACTTTTTAGAAATCAAATTACTTACTGAACAAGCAAATTTTCCTATTTTAAAAATTTGTTCACAAGAAATAAACTTAATTCAGGATAATAAGTAATAATCATTAATCCAACCATCAACATACCTAAAAATGGCATAGAAGCTTTGTATACTGAAAAAACAGGTTTCTTAAACCTGGAACTGGATATGAACAGATTAATTCCAACCGGAGGCGTAGAGTACCCTATTTCAAGATTTGTTAGAAAAATAATACCAAGATGGACAGGGTCAACTCCAAACTCTCTTGCTATTGGTGTAATCAATGGAACAACAACTATTATTGCAGAAAAAATATCCATCATACATCCAACAATGAGTAGGAACACATTCAGCACTGCAAGAAAAACTATCTTATTGGTAATGTAAGTCTTCATGCCTTCCAGAATCTTCATAGGCACCTGTTCGTCAATCAGATAACTGGTAAATCCCATGGCAGTACCTAAAATAATGAGTATCCCCCCTACCAAAGTCATACTGGAAAACATTATGCGAGGTATATCTTTTGATATATCAAGATCTCTATATGCTACGACTTCGATCATAAACACATAAAAAGCTGTTACACCTGCAGCCTCTGTAGCTGTAAATATTCCCCCATATATACCACCAAGGATAATAAAAGGTAATGGTAGTTCCCATGCCCCGAATTTAATCGCATCATAAAGTTCCTTAAACGAAAATTTTGTTCTTGGAATTTTTAGAGATATACCTTTCCGGAAACAATAGAGCGCAAGAATACCCATCAATAAGAAACAAGGTAAGACACCAGCCATAAAAAGTTTATCAACGCTCGTCTGAGACACCAATCCATAAAGAATTATTGGCAGGCTAGGAGGAAAAAGTAGACCTAAACTTCCTGAGGTTGTAAGTAAACCAAGAGAAAACTTTTCTTGATATTTTTCATTAATTAGAATGGGAAATAGTAAGCCGCCCAAGGCAATAATAGTAACACCTGATGCCCCTGTAAATGCAGTAAACATGGCGGCGGCACAGAGAGCAGCAATACCCAGCCCACCTGGTATCCAGCCAAAAACAGATTTTGCCAGCTTAACTATCCTTTTTGGGGAACCACTTTCAGCTAAAAGAAAACCGGCAAATGTATAGAGTGGTATAGCCATAAGCGATGGTGCGCTAGTTACCCTATACATCTCAATGATTACAGCAGACAGATCTATATCTGCCAGATAAAACGATAGCAGTGCACCTGACGCAATAACCACAAAAAGTGGTGTACCAAAAAGAGCCAAAACAAATATGCCTATGGCAAGAAACAGTACCATCAACCCACCCCCTTAACCAGAACAACTGCTCGTTTCGTACCCCTCACAAAGAAACGAAAGGCTATGGCATAAAAAGCAACAGGAACAATTGTAAGGAAATACCAGGTTGGAATTTTTAATACCAAAATACTCCCAGCATCACGTTCATCGCAAACAAAAGTCCATCCTGCAAACGCCAATAAATGACAAATATAGATTGATATAATCGCAATCACTATCTCAATTAAATATTTTTTCCGTATGGAAAAATAGCGTGAAACTATATCAATAGCGATATGCTTTCTCTCTTTTGTCGCATTGGAAGCACCTAAAAGCGCCAACCACAATACAGTGTTGCGCAATAATATATCCGCCCAGACAAATCCCGAAGAAAAGAGGTTACGTAGAACTACCTGAACAAACGCTACTATCATTAAAAATGAAAGCAGTGCAATTATCACCCATTTCTCGATTTTTGAAAGAAAATCATCAACTGCGTTTAATATATTCATATGAGCTCAGAGAAATCCATTTATTTTAGATTTCTATATTCCTTAATATTTGTATTTACACTATCGATTAATTCGGCAGGAAAAACGGTTCCGGATACTGAATCACTCACAGTTTTAGAAACTTGATCAAACTCTACAGCACTTTTACTATCAAGGGAAATAACCTCAACCCCATATTTCTTAATCTCCTCTATTGATCCTTTATTATCTTCGCGCGTCATTTTAGTTAAACGTTCCATATGTTTTTTAAAGGTACTCTTCAGCAACGTCTGCATGTCAGGTTCCATAGAGTTATATACCTTTTTTGAAATCAAGATTGCACCTACCGCATTTGCAAGTGGCACATCAAGCATATATTTTACTTTTGTAAACCACTGCAGAGCAACTGCACCCAAAGGAGAAACGTAGACACTATTAATTAGCCCCGTTTGTAATGAGGTCATAACATCTGTTATAGACAATGGCACTGGTCTTAGTTTAATGGCATCAAACAGTGCTTTGGCAACTGGATCACCCTCCCAAATCCACATTTTAGTAGATCGCAAGGCATCCATTGAATCAATCATAATGTTTGAGAAGAAATAAACAAAGCCCACATCAGTCCAGCCCAGCAATATATAACCGTTTTTTTCAAAACCTTTTTCAAATCTTTCATTTAAAGCATTCCTTACAAAATCTATTTCATCATACGCCTTGAAAACAAACGGTAAGTCAAAAACCCGAACCTCATTCAATATCTCACCTAAACCCACACCGGTAAAACCGGCACAGTGAATCTGTTTAATGCGCATCTTTCTTAAAACATCTTTTTCGTCTCCCGCTACCCCACCTGCATAGATTTTTAGCCTTAGCTTACCATCACTTTTTTCTTTAAGCTCTTCACTTACATCATTAACTACATTTAACCATGTTGACCCTTGCGGAGCCAGTGTTGCAAATTTTATTATTTTAGGCGCAGCGGCGTATGCAGTGTCATGTTTTTGTATCAGCAAATTTATTATAAAAAGAAGAGCAATAAAATATATTAATATTGGAACTTTTTTCATTTGAATCCCGTCCTATTTTGTTGTGACAAATTTAAGATACAAAGAATTGTAATTAATATAACCAGATGACATCAAAAAGCAAACAAAAAAACTATAATAAATGCCATTGTGATACGAACCTATAACAAATAAACAGAAGATAGAACGCAGAAGAGAATATAGATTTGTATTAATTTTCCCTGGTTAATTAATCGAAGTATCTGCATGCACTTTTAAACACACTCTTTCACTTCATACTACCATTTGTCTTTTTGTGATTAACATTCATATACCATGGTATAAAAAAATTTAAAGCACGCTTCAAACCTCTACCAACCACAATCTATCACTACATAAATTACAAGAAAACATTAAAAGATTTATATCTATTCTACATAGTACCGAAACACACCCCTAAATCCCCTCTTTCTAGAGGGGATTTATAAATTAATTAAACGCATGCAGTATCTCCCGTTTAAAAAGAGGGGGTGGTTGCATGACAAACGGGGTGTTGTAATAGAGGCCAAACAGGTACAAATCTTTACAGTTGTAAACTGTTAGAATTTTCAAACTTCTTTTAATTCATATTCATCTATCTTCATATATAGAGTTCTCCGGCCAATCTGAAGTAAACGGGCAGCCTTTGACTTGTTCCAACCTGTTTTTACTAAAGCGTCAGCAATAGCATGTTTGGTAAACCGTTCTTTCTTTTCTAAAGGTTTTGTTTCTGTTTTTTCATGTTTCAAAAACAGTTGTGGTAAATTTTCCAATGTAATTATAGGTTTATCACAAAGTATAAAAGCAAACTCCAAAACGTGTTGCAACTCCCTAACATTGCCAGGCCACTTATAAGTCATAAATAATTCCTGTACATCAGTGGACACAGACTTAATATTTTTGTTTAGTTTTTTATTAAGTTTCTTAATAAAATAGTCGATTAAAGTTGGAATATCTTCCCGCCTATCCCTAAGAGGTGGCACTATTATTTCCGCAACCTTTAGACGATAGTACAAGTCTTCTCTAAACTTTCCGGACCTTACTTTTTTCTGAAGATTTTGATTAGTTGCAGCGATGACTCGTAAGTTAACCTTTATAGTCTTTGATTCACCCAGACGTTCAAACTCCATCTCCTGAAGCACCCGCAATAATCGCAACTGCATCGTATTAGAAATATCACCTATCTCGTCCAAGAAAACAGTTCCCCCATCGGCCATTTGAAACCGGCCAATCCTATCATTTACAGCTCCGGTATAAGCACCTTTAACGTGGCCAAACAACTCGCTCTCTAATAGATTATCTGACAATGCGGCACAATTAACAACGACAAACGGTCTATT
Organism: Candidatus Anammoxibacter sp.; assembly: GCA_021777055.1. Classification (GTDB taxonomy): domain Bacteria; phylum Planctomycetota; class Brocadiia; order Brocadiales; family Anammoxibacteraceae; genus Anammoxibacter_A. The sequence continues at coordinate 40,897 of JAIQZO010000007.1, forward strand.
AGTATCACTATTATGGTAATGCAATGCTTCAGCAACGAGACCTTTACCAGTACCATTTTCACCAGAAATCAAAACAGTTGTCTGGATTTTTGATAAAACATCAACAAGAGAATAAATCTTCCGTATTTCATTGCTGCTACCAATAATATTATGAAGTTGGCTGCGTTCGTGTAGGTCATTCTCCAGATTATCAAGTTGCGTTTCATCCTTTAATGTCATTACACACCCTTTGAATCTATTATTTGCATCAAGAAGCGGGTATGTAGCCAAACTAACAACTCGTCTTACGTTATCATGCCTGCAACATTCAAAACGGGACCTTTCGGATGGACGCTTTGTTTGCATAGTTTCATTAATCGCCTCAATACATTGCCCGCCACAAGAATCCATAAAAGATTTATACTCTTCACTATTGGCCGTGTTATGACATTTTGAAAGGCCACAAATATCTTCAGCTGCCGTATTAAATTCAACCACCCTGAAATCATTGTCCACAGTTATAATTGCATCTTTAATACTTTTAAATATAGCATCAAGATTTTGTTTGTATTCCCTATTCTGTTGAACTAACCTGGCCTTATCTATATTTTTTTTTACAGTATGAAGCAATACTTCCATATCAACTATGGGTTTCAGTATATAATCAGCCGCCCCCAACCGTAAAGCACTGATGGCATCTTCTATATTCCCAGTAGCAGATATAATAACGACAGGTATATTGGCATCTTCTTTTGTTATAATCTCAAGGGTTTCCAGTCCGCTCATCCCTGGTAACCGTAAATCTAAAAGTACCATTTCATGAGTACTTTGTCTAAAAGCCTCCAATCCAATTTCACTGTTTTCAGCCTGCAATATATTATATCCACGGTCTTCAAGGTATCCGGCAATACTTTTTCTAACCGTCTCATCATCTTCTATAATTAGAATTGTAGGTTTTGCATTATGTTTCATCCTATCATTTGTCTCCATGGATGTAACGTTGAATAGCTTCACAGATAACATTCATATCATTTAGTGGTTTGCGAAATATATCCTCTTTGCTTACACCTAATTTAACTAAAGCAGGAGGTAAAGCATAATTAGTTGATCCTGTGTATATCAAGAATTTTAAGGAGGGGCAGAGTTTATATGCTTTCAAAATAAACGTGTTACCTTCCATTCCCGGTAGTCGCATATCTGCAACAACAACTTTTATTTTCTTATCTTTAAGGACGTCCAACGCCATCTCTCCACTTTCAGCAGCCATGGCACATACGCCGCGGTCCTCAAGGAAACTTTTCAAGCTAAGGCGAACCAGAGGTTCATCATCGACAATCAATATTTTAGCCATTATATCTGTTTAAATTAGGGGTTGTGAATTAATCAAAGTAGAGACGAATATCTTAGTTTGAATTTTTAATCTTAATTTTAATCAAAGAATTAACACGTGTCGATTATGATTATATAGCCTCCACCATACAATGTTGCACAATTCTATTATAGTATACTCAAAGTAATCAAGAATTCGACATTTATCAATCCATATTTCAGCTATCTATATATGTTATTCAATCGTGCTTTCCTCAATGTAGCTGTGGATACACCTGCGGAAGCACTCAATCATAACATGTAAATCTAACCAAAACCTGAATCACTAAATGTCGAACTCTTAACTACTTTGAGTATAAGTCAACATTGCGGGTTGATCAAAAGTCACACATCATAAGTTTATATTAAAAGGTAAACGTATAACAAATTTAGTCCCTTTTCCCGGTGTAGATTCAACTTCCATAGAACCTCCATGATTCTCAGTGATTATAAAGTAAGATACCGAAAGTCCTAATCCGGTTCCAAGTCCCACATCTTTAGTAGAAAAGAAAGGTTCAAATACCCTTTTCCTAGTGGCTTGATCCATACCAGGTCCATTATCCTCAATATCAATGCGAGCCATATTTTTATCACGTAATGCGCGTATTATGAACTTCGGTTTTTTATCCGGAGCATTTTCTTCAGCCATAGCCTGCGCTCCATTCTTTAGCACATTTAGTATCACTTGTTGAATCTTTGTTTTCTCACAATTTACAGGAGGCAGAGCAGATTCATATTTTCGCTCAATTTCAATTTGGCGAAAATCATACTTTTTTCTCAGATCGTATTCGTTCGATGCCAATTCAAGCGTTTGATCAAGCAAATCATTCAGATTATGAGGCATAAAATCTGAGACACTTTTACGACTGAAGCTTAACATGTTATCAACTATTTTTGCCGCCCGCTGACCAGAAAGTCTAATTGCTTCAACCATACTTTTTACTTCACGCTTATCCACATACTCCTTGATGTTTGTAAATTTAGTCCCGCAATCCATAGCAACATCCTGATTTGCTTGAAGATCAGATGATATACGGTCAAGCACAACCTGAGAGCTTTGTAAAATACCCGCCAACGGATTATTAATTTCGTGTGCCATCCCGGCGGCCAGGCCTCCAACAGATAACATCTTTTCCGATTGGATCATTATTTCTTCCATCCGAACACGATCTGTCACGTCATCAATCCTGATTACCGCGCCTTTTACACCACTTGAAATAAGCGGATAAATTGTCAAATCATAAAACCGAGTTTCGCCTTTAATCTTTCTAGGCATATTCTCATCTTTACTTGGAGTTTTGCATTGAATCACCTCTTGCACTTTTTCTATTGCAATTGCCGGCTGTGTAAATATTTCACTTAATTTACGACAACGAGCATCTTCAACTGATACACCGGTATATTTTTCTGCTTCCAGATTCCAATGCATAATACGTCCGTTATAATCAACTGTCACAAGGACCGAAGGCATAGAGTCAGTTACATTCTTGAGTAGGTTCCGCAAATACCTCATCCCGTCTTCAGCACGCTTTCGTTCAACAACCCGTCCAAGTTCAGTTCCCACATCGGACATAAAGTCCATAAATGTCAAATCAGGAGGAACACGTTCTGTTGAAAAAAATTCTAGCGCAGCAACAACTTCAGTCCCCACCATCACAGGAAAAGCAAAGCCAGATTCAATGCCAACGCTAGTTGCAGTGTTTGCCCTTGGAAAATTCGGGTGACTGGCCACATCCGTAATCCATTGTGGTGTCTTATATTCAAGTACAAGACCTGGTAATCCCCTACCTTTTTCAAACTTAATTTTGTTTGTATGATCTATAAATGCAGTAAAACGTTCTGGGTTTTCAACATTCCATATTGATGTGGGCTCTAATAAATCAGGTTTTTCTTTTGATGTAATAAAAGCGTGTCCAATGGGCCACCCCATATAACGACATACTTCATTCAGAATGGGTCTAAATGCATCTTCTATTTCTGCACTTCTATTTGCGGATATAGCGGCAACCTGAAGTAATCGCAAGAATGAATTCTTTACTTTTAACGCATTCTCAACCATCTTTCTATCTGTCACATCCTGTATTGTCCCAAAAATCCTAACAGCCTTTCCATTGCTGTCATAAGCAACTTCAGCCTGGGCATGGACAATTTTTTCTCCACCATCCGGCAATACAATACGATGATCAATATTATATGGAACCTTATGGGATAAAGTTTTTCTGATAGAGTCATTAACTAATGCAATATCCCCGGGATGAACAAAACTCAAAAATTTCTTAAATGTAATATTTAATAGGTTAGGAAAAAGGCCAAAGATACAGTATATTTCATCTGACCAGTAAATCTTATCTCTTAAAATATCCCAATCCCAGTTTCCCAATTGAGCAATTCGCTGTGCCTGACCAAGCTCTTTTTCAGTTTTTGATCTCTCTTCAATCTCAGTCTCAAGCAGCTTGTTCGTTTCTACTAACTTGTCCCGGCTCTTGTTAACTTCTTCATACAGTATTGCATTCTGTAGACCTATAGCAATACCGTTTGAAAGGGTCTCAAGAAACGTAGATTGTAAGCTAAAGTCTCTATTACTTTTACCCGAAGCTAATCCCAAAACCCCTATGGTCTTTCCCTCCTTCAGCAATGGAAGGGCAGCAAAAGAACGGAAACCTGCCATTTTACACTCATGCCATGTACAACGGGAATCAGAATGGATATCATATGAATATAAAGCCTTCCCACTTTTTGCCGAATTTCCGCATAAACACTCACCGAGTTTATGCAGCTGAGTCTCTTCATGTTTATATGCTGGGTCTGCGGAATGTAATCCATACAAGACAAGATCTTCTCCATCCAACAGGAAAATCATTACCATATCAGGAGAAAGAAGAGGAACTATACCTTTTAAAGCCACTTGGACTACTTCATTTAAAGACAAGCTTGCATTTACCTGTTGCATAAGAGTATTTAATGTAGATAACTCACTTATGCGTTGTTGAAGTTCAGATTCAACAACCGTCCCTTCCATAATACGATTCTCCTGTTTTGACACTTGTGTACTAACCAATGCTGCCATTGAAATCATACCCCATAAAAGGTTGATTATGGGGTATTTGATACCCTATTTTTTCTCTGAAATAATTTGCAATATCAGTAATAACTGATGTATCTATTATCTCATCGTTTCCTCTTAATGCAATATAATCTATCACCAAGGCCTCTAAAGGGGTATTTCCAGCTCTGTCACCAAGACCTAAAAGTGTACAGTTTACCACGCTACATCCATATAACCACGCAGTAACTGAATTACTTACCGCTTTATAAAAATCATTATGCCCATGCCATTCAATCCATTCTGTAGGTACTGCAGCATAGTGGGTCAGTCCGTAAATAATTCCGGAGACGCTCCTTGGAAGAGCAGCACCAGGATAACTTACCGCAACTCCCAATGTATCACAAGCCCTTATTTTTACAGGCATCTTATATTCCTGTGATAATCTCATCAACTCCTGCGCAAATGGTACAACAAACCCATAAATATCGGCCCTGGTTATATCCTCAAAATGACACCGCGGAATAATACCTTCGTCAAGGGATGATTTTACAATATCCAAATATCCTTCCATTGCTTCCTTGCGTGTCTTTTTTAATTTCAAGAAAATATGATAATCTGAAACAGACGTTAAAATACCGGTCTCCTTTAAACCTATCTCCTTGACAGCTCTAAAATCCTCTTTTGAAGCCCTTATCCACCCTGTTATTTCCGGATATTTATAACCTCTTTCCATACACATTCTAACCGCTTTTTTATCATCTTCTGTGGAAAGAAAAAATTCCGATTGCCTTATTAACCCAGACTTTCCACTTAATCTGTGCAACATTTCATACAGATCTACTATCTGTGTAACAGTATATGGTGGTCTTGATTGCTGACCGTCACGAAACGTTGTGTCTGTGATCCATATCTCTTTTGGAATATCTATGGGGTTTTCTCTGTAATTAAATGGAATCTTTGGAATACTTTCATAAGAAAAGGTTTCGCTGAAAAGATGTGGTTCCTCAACATCCTGAAACTCAAATTTATGTTCTTTTGGTTCCAATGACCTTCTTGTTTTGTTATAAACTAGCATTTTTTTACTTAATACCTAAAATTTAATAATTCTTAATCCTTTTTTCAGATTTATACTAAAAAAATAAGGACTCAATACATAACGGCTTGATTTTGAAATACCTCTTTCCCTAATTTTGTTGAACTCTGTTCAATAAAGTCAGCTGATAATATCTTTGATAGTTTTGGAGTTGATCCCAAGATCACCTGTGCCTCGCTTTCCATGGGGCAAAAGGCCTGTTCTCCTTGAGGAGTTTGGTATTGATAATGATATCGTTTAATAGACACATCACCGTATGGAGTTTGGTATGTTTGCGTAGATTTCTCTTTTGATGTCCAATTGATCTCTCCTGATAAAGAAAAAATATCCTCTCCATCCGTGTCAAACTTTTCAATGGCCCTTTTTGTAGCTAAACAGCCAAGCTTGTTTACTGCTTCCTGTATACGATCCTCCATCTCCAACATACTCCCATTCAAATCAATCTGAATCTGAAGCGTAACCTTATTATTTTCTTCTTTTACTATTTTTGGTCTCATTACTTTCTCCACTAAATAACCACAGAATAATTAATATTACACTTAGAAATCCTAAATTGCGTTTAGAAATTATTCAAATTGTTTGCAATCTTTTGTAATCAATAGTTTAGGAATCTAACTAATTGTTTCTAAGCCACTATACAAAACGTATGCCAAAACGATTGCATTTACAATTATCTGTCTAAATTTTAATGTTTTGCCAAAAAAAAACATATGGAATTTACCCAAGATATTTATTTCTTTAACGATAGAAACAATATTGCGAGGAGAAACATGTTATCTTTATACTAATGTAACAAGTTACTAACATGCACCTTACAAATACACCACATCTGTTTTATTTAGATAATATTGGATTACTAACGCGGATATCTTACTGTAAATACAAGAAACATATACTTCTTCTAAGGACTAAAATATTTTATTTTATATATGACATGTTTATTGTTTATCTCAAATAAACTTTGGATAAACGATAGTGGATGTGTGCATTGCACAATACTGTGCAATGTGGCATAGTTGTGCAGTGATAAAAAATGCAAAAAGAAAATACATCGAATCAGTGTTATCAGGTTAGCTATTTTGCTTCACACATATGCTTACTAACATTAATTGCCTAAAATGCATAAAATGAGCTAAAATTATAGAAATTTATTTATTATTAATTAAAAACATGACTATCAACTTTAGGCACTTAAAGTAATTTAGGCATATTAGGCAACTTCTCACCCTATAGTATTACCCCGTAAAAACTTCTTTTTTTAGAAAGGAATTTTTAACGTGCATTGTTAAGTCCTTTGCACCAACATAGTTACTGGTTACTTGACACTAGATGCTTGATGATTTATTTAAACGCCTTAAAAACGTTATATCTCAAATTAAATTCGGCTCTTTTTATGTTGCATCTTGACAAGAAAGATAGAAATCTAACTATTTGCCTGTATCCAGTATCCGTTGCCTGTATCCAG
>JAIQZO010000061.1 GCA_021777055.1 Candidatus Anammoxibacter sp.
GCGGCAATCCGATATGTAGAAAGAAATCCGGTACGAGCAAAGATCGTGCAACAAAGTGAAACGTATAAATGGTCCAGTGCCTATGCCCACGTCTTAGAAAAAGAAGATCCGTTGCTTTCAATGGATTGCCCATTAATAGAAGTAATGGAAGATTGGAATCTATATCTGTCGCAACCAGATGATGATGAATGGATGGAACGGTTTCGGGTATTGTCCCAAACAGGACGCCCCACAGGAGGAGATAGTTTCATAAGTATGATTGAATCCTTGTCAAGTAGAGTAGTAAAACCAAAGCAACCTGGAAGGCCAAGGAAATTAAAAAAAAAAAATAATCTGTAAAGCCTTAAATATGGGCGCTGTCCTCGTTTTCCCCGAAAATAAAAATATAAAAATAGCTTGGTTCTCTGATGGGGATTGGGAACTGCCGTCTCAAATTGATACTCTTGAAAAGTGGCTTATTGAAAACGAAATTAAACTTCTTAAAGGTTCATATGTTACTGATATAGGATTCGACTTAAGAAAAGATGCATGTGGAAGTGATGGGGAGGTAACTTTAAAAATGATGAAAATCATGCTTAGGGTTGGTATGGAGCTTTATCTTTCAGAGTATCCAGATGGATAGGAGAATAGCTAATATTGGTATTACCATAACAAATCATTAGAGAGGGACGTGGAAAAAGTGTCGTGCCCCTCAATTCAATGTTACCAAAACATTTTCACTTTACACTCTAAATGATTGACAATGTATATACATTAGGTATACTTATAGTATGATTATCTGGGATGAAACAAAAAACTTAAAGCTAAAATTAGAGAGAAATATTTCATTTGAAACAATTTCAGATATTATATTAAACAAACAGTACTTAGATATCTTAGAAAATCCATCGAGACCAGACCAATACGTATTTGTCATCGAAATAAATAAATATATTTATGCCGTACCATTTATAATTGATAAAGAATCAAATATAATCCTTAAAACAATATTCCCAAGTAGAAAATTAAATAAAATATATGGAAGGGAAAATGATTAAAGAGAAGTTGGATGATTTTGAAAAAAACATTGAAAAAGATATTTTAAAATATAAAAAAGTGTCTTCAAAAAAATTGAATAAAATTGAAACTATTATTCAAAAAGCAAATGAAAAGAAAAATATTAGCCTCCGGGTAAATAGTCAGGATTTGGAACAAATAAAATTAAAAGCTGATCACGAAGGTATTCCTTATCAAACTCTAATTTCAAGCGTTTTACATAAATTTGTTACAGATCAACTTATAGATCAAAAAAATATTATAAAAAGTATTCAGTTGTTAAATAAACAGAAATTGATAACAAAATAATTCAGCCGACACAAAAAAAACGGTGCGGCGGATTAACTCGCTCAAAACCGGGGACAGCGCCCACAATTCCATTGCTTGAAGGCTTATAATTTGATATTATCCTAAATATGCCAAGAATAGCACGAATAATAGTACCCAACCTTCCTTACCATATAACGCAAAGGGGGAATTTTGGACAAAATATATTTGAAGATGATACAGACCGGATTGTTTATTTAGAATGGTTGCAGGAATATGGACAACGTTACGGCACAAAGTTTTGGGCTTATTGTTTAATGACGAACCATGTTCATTACATTGCAGTTCCTGAAGATAAAAAATCATTAGCTCAGACGTTTAACCAAACCCATATGAGATACTCCCAATACACAAATAGAAAGCATAATAGACGAGGCCATTTATGGCAGGGAAGATTTTACTCGTATTTGTTGGATGATGAACACTTGTATGCTGCAATCCGATATGTAGAAAAAAATCCGGTACGAGCAAAGATCGTGCAACAAAGTGAAACGTATAAATGGTCCAGTACCGATGCACACGTCTTAGAAAAAGAAGATCCGTTGCTTTCAATGGATTGCCCATTAATAGAAACAATAGAAGATTGGAATCTATATCTGTCGCAACCAGATGATGATGAATGGATGGAACGGTTTCGTGTATTGTCCCGAACAGGACGACCAGCCGGAGGAGATAGTTTCATAAGTATGATTGAATCTCTGTTAGGTCGAGTAGTAAAACCAAAGCAACCTGGAAGGCCAAGGAAATTAAAAAACAATAAATAATGTGCAAAGTCTTAAAGATGGGCGCAGTCCTCGTTTTTCCAAAGAAATACAAGTTCATTACTCTTTTAACCTTTTAACAATAGATTGTAAGCTTTATGGTTTTGAAAATTGAGAAGTATAAAATATTCTTATTTGATTGTGATGGAGTCTTATTAGATTCTAACGATATTAAAGTAAATGCATTTTATGAAGCAGTAAAACATCATAGCAAAAGCGGAGCAAGAGAACTGGCAGCATATCATAAAACCACAGGCGGGATTGGCAGATTTATAAAGTTCCGCTATTTCTTTGAGAATATTATGAAACGCACAGATGACTATACAGAGGACTATAACGAAGCGTTGGAAAATTTCTCAAGAGCATCATATTCTGAATTACTTAGTTGTCAGTTCACAAAAGGAATGGAGGCCTTTTTAAACAAATTGCCGCCAAACACACAGAAATATGTAATTTCAGGGACAGAGCAGAATGAATTACAGAAAATATTACAGGAAAGAGATCTGTCAAAATATTTCAACGGCATCTTTGGTACACCTGCATCAAAAGATGAGATATTTGCAGATATATTAAAGAAAAAAGAGAACAATGATGATGTGATCTATTTTGGTGATGCGCAGAAAGACTACGAAGTGGCAATGGAATTCAACACAGATTTTGTATTTGTGTCAGGATACACAGCATTTTCCGATTGGAAATCTTTTTTGGCAGAAAAGGGTGTAAAGATAGTTAAAGATTTTGCGGAAATCTGATTTACTTGTAAAAATAGTTGAAACGAATTTAATTCTCACACAAAGACACCAAGGCACAGAGTCTCACCAAGGCTTGAAAGTCATCGTGTCAGACCTTGAATATGGAGCATCTTGAGGTTTCACACCTTGATCATTGATTAGACTAGCCAGACCAGACCTCTAAAACAGAATAGCCTGCTTTTCTTATAAAGCCAATTCAAATGGCGTGATTGTCACTTATTTTGAAATTGTTTTACTTGTCAATATTTGTTAAATTCAGTTTAAAAACTTTATTGTGGTAGTATGCCAAACCGGATTACAATATTATATTCAGTCTAAAGACAAACAATTTGTGAATTATATTTAATATAGGAAGATGTCCATGCATAATGAATTTACTGCTATTATAGAAAAAGACGAAGAATGGTACATTGCTTATTGTGCAGAAATACCTGGAGCAAATGGACAAGGTAAAACAAAAGAAGAATGCTTGGAAAATTTATCTGAAGCAATTGGGCTGATATTGGATGACCAACGGCAGGATTCTTTACGTGGAATTTCTGAAGATGCAATATCGGAAATGGTTGCTGTTGGATGAAAAGAAACGCATAAATAAAACATCTAAGACGAAATGGTTGTTACCTGAAGCGTGAATGAAGCTCTCCTTCATTGTGGTTGAATCCACTTACCGGACATACAGAGGCAATCCTGAGACACACAGAAATTCCAAATAAATTAGCACAAAAAATCTGTAAAAAACTGTCAATTAAAGAAATTGAATAACAAATTTCTCAAGAGGATTGCAAAGCGGCTGCTTTTTTCTAGGTTTTTCAGTTTCCTAAACAAAGCCTTAATGCTATCCACGTTTTTCCATCGGCGATCACTTTGTTTTAGCGTTACTCCTTGAGAAACGTATGAAAATACGTACAATGGCAACAGGAAAGGAGGTGGACAAATGTCTACTTTATCCGCAAGTCAAGCAAGGGCAAATCTATACGGCCTAATTGATGAAACAGCCAAATCCCACGAACCTGTATTAATTACAGGAAAAAGGAATAATGCGATATTAATACCAGAAAATGATTGGAAAGCTATTCAGGAAACGATTTATTTAAATTCTATTCCGGGTATGCCGGATAGCATTATCAAAGGAATGAATACTCCCATTGAGAAATGCAGTGAGAAATTAAACTGGTGAGTTATAAACTGATATACGCAAGAACTACTCAATATTCCCGCATGCATGTACACGTAGAAAAAACTCTATGATGGTAAACACCGATTTATTCCTATCACCCTAATTATACTTAAGTATGAACAAAAATTTTCAAGACATTACTCGTAGAACGGTTGGGGCCGATATATTTAAGATTGAAGATATCCAAACACTCTGGAGTGGTTACGGCAAGATCATGCGCTATGGCATATATGGCGGTGATAGAGACAGCGTTGTGATCAAATATGTCAAGCTGCCAGATCAAAGTTTGCATCCACGGGGTTGGAATACAGACCTTTCTCATCAACGTAAGATCCGATCTTACCAAGTTGAAACTAACTGGTACCAGAACTGGGCAGGGCTCTGTGATGACAGCTGCCCTATCCCCCATTGCCTTGCCATTGAATCATCTAAGGATGAGTTTCTTATGGTGCTTGAGGATCTGGATGCCAGCGGTTTTCCAGTCCGCAAAGATTCGGCCTCCATGATCGAAATGCAGGCCTGCCTGAAATGGCTGGCAAGCTTGCATGCCATCTTTATGGGCAAAGAGCCCACTGGGCTTTGGCCGGTGGGTACTTATTGGCATCTGGATACTCGTCCCGATGAACTCGAAGTGATGAAGGATTTTACGCTCAAACAGGCCGCAACCCGGATCGATCAAAAACTTCGTGCAACTCCTTATCAAACATTTGTGCATGGTGATGCTAAGCTGGCTAATTTTTGTTTTTCTTCAGATGGACAACAGGTTGCTGCGGTGGATTTCCAATACGTCGGTGGTGGATGCGGCATTAAGGATGTGGCCTATTTTATTAGCAGCTGTCTCTATGACGAAGATTGCGAACGCTATGAAGAAGAATTGTTGGATTGGTATTTTGCCCAGCTTAAAGAGGCGCTAGTGAAGCATAAGTCACCTGTCAATCCTGCCGATATCGAGGAGGATTGGCGTGCCTTATTCCCGGTTGCCTGGGCCGACTTTCATCGTTTTATGAAAGGTTGGAGTCCTGGCCACTGGAAGATTCATGGCTATAGTGAGCGTATTACGCGTAATGTGGTGGCACAATTGAATGCAGAAAATATTTAAAAGAACCGCTAATTGAAGAAGATAAACTTATAAAGCTGCTCGAAAAATATGGTGCGCGTATTATATGATGTCCATATTGCAACATCTCTTATATATCAATAGGTGACAAGGAACGTTTTTGGTTCAAGTCAGAGACTTGAACCAACGGACGACTTTACAGGATATAAAAAAGTTCAAATCCCATATCAGGTCTCTATTTGTACATCATATAATAGGCGCATCCGAAAAAGAAGTAAGTATTTACGAAACAGTTCACAATCACAGATAACAATCACATTCATCCAGCCACCAATAATTATACGATTTAATATTTATTCAGGCTATCGATTCATGCCTTTATTACAAACATGAAGCACAGGTGGCGTCTCTTATTTTGTGTTAATAAAGTAAGCCAATTTCGCCGCTAGTATACAACCTATAACCATCATTACTTTAATCTTACGATTCTAATATTTCTACTAGCTCAAAGGCCAAGGCTGCACCAGGTACAATACCTGCAAAACGTAACGTTACTTTGATTGGATCTTGTCTGCTTATACCTTTTTCCAGGATCAATTCCTCTTGTTTAGGTGTAATAAGTATTTGAATTGCATGGGCATTTTGATTAACAGGCCTAGCGGTAAAATGGGTTTTACCTTCTATTACTTGTCCTCGCTTTGCTGGATCAGCACTCTCTTTATCGTGATATATATGATAAAATTTAACCCTGTCTTCAAAAAGAGTCCCAATCTATTCCAATGTATCAATCTTTTGTGATTGAAACAATGGGCATGTCTATGTAGCCTTTCAAGAAGTGATTTAAAAGAAGGCAAAATTGATAGTTTTTATATATTATTTTCCCTGATTTTTTTGCCAGATGTAAATAAAAGCTATTATTTATTCCACGGCATTTTGGATAACATTATACCCATACTGCATATGTCGGTGATGCCAGCAAAGATCAAGCCTCCGCCAACAAACGCTGAAAGGGAATAAAAAGCTTGATGGACAAAAAATCCTAATGTCATACCCAGCAACACCAAAAATCCTGCTGCAATACGCACCTGACGTTCTAAAGAAATAGATTTTTCCCCGAGTATAATTGGTAAGCCCCGCTCTTCCCATGCGTCTGTTCCACCTTCAACATTATAAATATTGCCAAAACCTGCTTTTAAAAATTTTTCACAAGCTTTTTGCCCCCGGTTACCTGATTTGCAAATAAAATATAACGGAGTATCAATGGTTGTATTATGTTTATCTTTAAAATTGTCTGTCTCTAATTTATCTAAGGGCATATTCATCACACCTTTTGCATGTAGCTCACGGTATTCTGCAGGGGTACGAACATCGTACAAGATTATGGTATTCTCATCTTTTTGTAAGTTAAACATTTCCAACGGTGTTATCAGTTTTATAGTTGATTGATTCATTTCTTTCTCCATTCCTTCATTTATGCTTCACTTATTATTTATTGTGGTTTTATCCTCATAACAATATCGTCTTTGAGTCATTTATCTATCTTCTAATAATTAAAACTCTCAGTTAGAAAGATTTTAATATCACCGCAAAGACGCAAAGGGCGCAAAGAAAAGTTTATCCTCTGCGCCCTTTGCGTCTTTGCGGTGATACCGCTCTATGCATAATTTATTACATGCACGTCCCTTATCATGTAACACAAAGAAGTAATTTCGGACAAAATATACCTGAAGATGATACAGGCCGGAATGTATAGTTAGAATAGTTGTAGAAATATGGATAACGTTACAGGACAATGTTCTGTGCAAAAAATAGCTAACCCAACTGCAGATCTTTCATGTCGTTCGGGCTAACGTTAAGGCTCTACCTTTCCACGTAACTCTTTAATCTTTCCGTGTTTGGTTTTTTTATCCATACGGCGCTGTTGTGAACCACGTGTGGCTTTAGTTGGCTTGCGCTTTTTCACCTGAACGCCGGCAGCCGTTATCATCTCTTTCAAACGCATCATTGCATCTTCTTTATTTTTTTCCTGGGTTCGAAAACGTTGGGCTTTGATTATAATTACTCCGTCTTTACTGACTTTCTGATCAGACAATTGCAATAGCCGCGCCTTATAATACGCGGGTAGACTGGAGCGTTTAATATCAAATCGTAGATGAACCGCGCTGGAGACTTTATTAACATTCTGCCCGCCTGCACCCTGAGCGCGAATAGCAGTGATTTCGATCTCCCAATCGGCAAGCTGTACATTGTTAGATATATTAAGCATAAAAACTCACTGGATTGTTATTATAAGTAATCAACAGATATATAAAATGGTAGTTTCAAATTCTCGGTAAATGTATTTGTGTAGATGGTTATATATTGGTCTTTCATTTTGTCCCAGTTTAACTCTTTTTCTAATATTGCCGTCAGTTTACCTGTATATTTCTTTAATATAGGGCTTTGCTCGTCAGGTAGTCCCATCACATTAAATTGCTGTTCCATAATTGAATTCATTTGCTTAAATATCTGTTCTGATATTTTATTAACATTTGTTAATCTGAGTAACTCTTCAACAGCTTCTCTATGGGAAACTTCATCTGCGTTTGCGATTGAATAAAAAGATGTAATAATTATTAATATAACCATACTAAATTTTATTTTCATTTATTGCTCCTATGTGTTAACCAGGATTATACTCCTATCACATTTCTCAGAATCAAAAAGGGATTCACTAGAAGAATAATAATACGTACGTTCATCGGGAATTCCTTAGTTTTCGATTTCTTCTTTCATATTATTTAACCTACTTGACTCTTTATATGACTTCTCTGATTCTACATAATTTCCTTGTTCTTCATAAACATTTCCTAGATTATTATGGCGCAACGCGGAATTAGGATCTAACCTAATTGACTCTTTATATGACTTCTCTGCTTCTACGTAATTTCCTTGTTTTCCATAAACATTTCCTAGACCATTGTGGGGGTTTGCGGAATTAGGATCTAACCTAATTGACTCTTTATATGACTTCTCTGCTTCTACGTAATTCCCTTGTTCTTCATAAACATTTCCTAGATTATTGTGGCGCAACGCAGAATTAGGATCTAACCTAATTGACTCTTTATATGACTTCTCTGCTTCTACGTAATTTCCTTGTCTTTTATAAACAATTCCTAGACCATTGTGGGGGGCTGCGAAATTAGGATCTAACCTAATTGACTCTTTATATGACTTCTCTGCTTCTACGTAATTTCCTTGTTCTTCATAAACATTTCCTAGATTATTGTGGGACCATGAGAATGCGGGGTCTAACCTAATTGACTCTTTATATAACTTCTCTGCTTCTACGTAATTTCCTTGATCTTCATAAACAATTCCTAGACTATTGTAGACCAACGCGGAATTAGGATCTAACCTAATCGACTCTTTATATGACTTCTCTGCTTCTACGTAATTTCCTTGTCTTTTATAAACAATTCCTAGACCACTGTGGGGGGCTGCGAAATTAGGATCTAACCTAATTGACTCTTTATATGACTTCTCTGCTTCTACGTAATTTCCTTGTTTTCCATAAACAGTTCCTAGACCACCGTGGGGGGTTGCAAAATTAGGATCTAACCTAATTGACTCTTTATATGATTTCTCTGCTTCTACGTAATTTCCTTGTTCTTCATAAACATTTCCTAGATTATTGTGGGGAAACGCGGAATTAGGATCTAACCTAATTGACTCTTTATATGACTTCTCTGCTTCTACGTAATTTCCTTGTTCTACATAAACAGTTCCTAGACTATTGTGGGGGTTTGCGGAATTAGGATCTAACCTAATTGACTCTTTATATGCCTTCTCTGCTTCTACGTAATTTCCTTGTTCTACATAGACAGTTCCGAGATTATGGTGGGGCCATGAGAATGCAGGGTCTAAACTAATGGCCTCCTTGTAGTTTTCCATTGCCAATTCTTCATTCCCCATATCATAATAAATACTTCCTAGTCTATGGATTAAAGTCGCCTTAAGCCTTGTATCTTTTGGCTCTAGCTTCAACCCGGTCAGGACAAATAGCAACCCATCCCCATAATCCATTTTTCTCCAAGCATTTGTAGCAAGAACCAAATAATCTTTGGCCGTTTTTTCTTTTTCTTCTTTTTTATCTATCTCGTTTACCCCTTTTGTCAGGATCTCAGTTTGAGCTAAAGTCATCTCCTTTTTTGAAACATTTTCTGCAAGTCGACTTGCTTGCTCTATTGCTTTCTGACTTTCACTTTCGACTTCATGCTTTCTTTTATCTATATATTCCAAAACCTCCTTGAATTCATTATCTAGTTGCTTTATCTTTTCATCAACCTTAACCGCGGCATTATCAATGACATTATTGATTTGGGTGTTTATAAAAAGATATCCACCACCTCCCAAGAATATAGTCAGAAGCGTGAGAACTATTCCAGCAAACCATTTGTAATCCGTAAACCTGTTGTTAACATGTCCCTTATGCTCGCCAATCTTTATATCCATAATCTTGCCTAAATTCTCGGTGTTCATTTCCTGGATTTTATCGGCAAGCCTTTTCTCCATTCGCTCCATTTCTATAAGTAACATGGTTGCAACTGGGTCTGATTGCGAAGGATAGTCTATCTGACCTTTTCTTTTCTCTTCATTCATTTTTGTATCTACAGGTTCTCTTTTCCGTAGTAGACGTTGGATAATATTTTCCAACTAAATTTAAATTTTGTGCAGCACTACTATTGAAAAGGCTTAAGAATCTTCCGTATCACCGTCACCGTGGCGGATCAGTTTCATTGTCTTCTCAGGCAAAGAAAACCCTTTGTCATCCTTTCTAAATGCCGTTAAATATATGTCTTCGTTTATAGTGTAGAGAAAATCAAATAGTAGGTGTTCATACTTTTTCCGATCGTTTAGATTAGAAGAGTGCCACATCTGAACCAACAATTGTTTACCGTATTGGTGAATCAGCAGAACGACCGGCAAACTTGCCTGTTGAAAATTTAGTCGAATGTCATTTTTGATCTTATCTATAGCAACAAGAAATTCTCTGAAATCCTGTATTTCCGTCTGACCTTCTATTACCAGCTGTTCTATCTCATTCTCAAATTTTATTTGCCGTCTTTTTAGCTCTTGTTCTATTTCTAACTTTGAAAGTTTTCTTTGCCTTTCTAACTCGTTTAGATACGGCATGTTTTCCCTCTGCCACCTTATATTTTCCTCTCTAATTGCATTAATAAAGGTAACTATAAACTTGCCAAACTCTTTTGCAAAAGACATACTAAACACCCCTGCTTTTATCAGAAAAATCCTTTGATTTTATCAATTTAGCCAATTCAGGCAAAATGCTTGCTTTAGAAGTTTCAAAAAAAACTTTATATGCTATTGTTAAATTTCTTAAATCCATGTTGAGATAGTTTCTTTCTATTAGTTTTTTTAGCTTATAGAAAGCTGGAGGACTAATATCCTTCCTATACTTATTTAACTCTTCTTTTAAGACATTTGCTAATTCTCGTAAATGTTTCTTTGTGTTCTCGTCATTTATCCTATTAATTTTATTTTGATGTTTATGTAAGACATTCCTCTTTGAAAATTTAAAACTTATCCTCTGAATTATTTGCCATATAATAGAAAGTATGTAATGCTGAGTTCTGCGGAATTCGCTTATGAATATGAATATAAAGAATGCTATGCCGTAAACAATCCTAAAAAAGATCCTCATCTTTATTGTATTGTAAAAATGTATTAAAAGTAAATTAGTTATTTTATAATTGCAAGTTATTTTTGAAACATTTAGAAATGAGCATATAATAAATTGAGCATGTAACTCTCAGATTCATGTTAGATTTAGTTCAAGTAGACTGAACCAAACCTAAAGTGCGGTCTTCGCCCCATTGACGATTTGGCCATTAAAGTTTGGGTAAAGATAATGTAAAGATGTATATTACCTCAGCATTGTCCGGTTAGCCTATTGCAGTGCAATAATGTTCCATATTTATGGATATTTTCCAACATCATAGTGTAGAGAATTGCCTAAAATGCCTAAATTACTTAAAGTGCTAAAATTTATAGTGTTGTTTCTTATTAATAATAAATAAGATTCTATAATTTTAGCTCATTTTAGGCATTTTAGGCACTGAATGTTAGCGCCTATATCTGCCAAGCAAATACCTAACCGGGCAACGCTGATATTACCTCATTATTTATTACATGCTCGTTCCTTAACAGCTTACATCAAGAGGTCTCCTTGGTATACTCTCTGGCATCTCCTATTATTTTCGTTTATGCTAGTATTATTTTCTGATATTTCCAAAATTAAAGGAATAATATCCATAAATAATTTGTTAAGAAATTTAAGATCATATAAAATTATCCGAGATGTTTTAGTATTTGTGTTATTTTAACAAAAAATTAGTAGAGAAATAGATGATTTCTACAAAAGATGAACTCATTAGTCACATAGACAGCATATACAGATCAGCACTTTACCTTGCCAAAAACCCTGAGGATGCAGAAGATCTGGTACAAGAGACGTTTATTAAGGCCTTTAAATTTCTAGATAACAATAAAAAAATAGAGTATGAAAAGGCTTGGCTTTTTAAGATATTAATGAATACGTTTATTAATCAATACAGAAAAAGCAAGTCCAATCCTCCACTGGTAGATTTTGATACCGTTGAATCCTATCACGCCTCAGTAGAGGAAGAGGCCCTTAATGGTCCGGTAATGGAAAATAAAGAAAAATTTGACGACCTATTGGATTCAGAGGTCAAAGGTGCACTGGAAGCGTTACCTGATGATTTCCGGATAGCAATTTTGCTTTCAATAGTTGAGGGGTTTACTTATAACGAAATTTCTGAAATTTTGGGTATCCCCATCGGCACGGTTATGTCCAGAATCTATAGAGGGAAAAAGATCTTAAAAGAGGAATTGAGGAGTTACGCAAAGGGACTCGGATATGAAAGGAGGCAAGAATGAATTGCAACAGCGTTAGAAAATATTTTTACGCTTTTATTGATAATGAGCTTGATGTTGAAAGGAATATAGAAATTCTTGCCCATCTTGATATGTGCTATGAGTGCAGTACGAAAATAGAGATAGAGAGGGTTATTCAGAACAGAGTAAAAGAAAGTGTGTTAAGTATATCCGCGCCCGATTCACTTAAGAGAAGCATAGCTGTAATGGCAAATCCACGGCCGAGTTTTTTCTCGTCGTTAAAAGAGAAACTTTTTGCAAATGGAGTACTGAAGCCGGTGGGTGCCTTTGTGTCCCTATTGCTTATTATAACTGTTTTTATTGTGATACTCAGTTATAATATGCAAAATGAGGCTTTTCATATTGCTGAATCAGAGTACCACCATATGTTAATGAATGATATGGAAACAGATATACGTTCTAAGAACAAGAATGCAATAAAAGGGTATATACTTGATAATGTTGGTCTTGATGTGGATCTGCCTGATTTCAGGGGTAACACAAAACTGATAGGCGCTTCATTGTCCACAATTAATGATAAATCTGTTCCTTTGGTATATTACATGATAGGTAACGTTCCAGCGGCACTATATATTGGCAGGGACTTTGATCTTAATCTTTCGAAGGCAAAAAGGGAGCTAATTAACGATATGGTAATATATAAAACCGATGGAGATTGCGGAGATTGTAAAATCATTAGTTGGCAAGGAGATGATAACCAATATATTATGATATCAAAGATTAACAGTAACAGGATGATTGGAGTGCTTACAAGTATTTAGAGATGAGTATATAATAAATTGCGCATGTAACTCTCAGATTTACACGCGCAATTTATTACATGCTCATTCTTTAACGGAATGGAAAATCAATAAAGCAGAAAATATTTTTTTGGAGGGCAGAGTATGTTAAATGAAGCCGGTCGTGTACTTAAATTATTTAATATCAAAATGCCAGTTTTGATATTAATTGCATGTGCAGGAATATTAGATGCCGCGTATGCGAACAAAGAGAGTGATTATAGTTCCAGGTTTGACCATGTACTACAACGTTATGTTTCTGAAGATGGATTAGTTGATTATAAGGGGCTTAAAGATGATACTGAATTCCCTGAATTTATTCAATACCTGGCAGAGGCCGATCCAGACCTGCTTGAAACGGACAATGACCGCCTGGCGTTTTGGATAAACGCTTATAACGCGTTTGTTCTTTCAGGCGTAATTGAGGCTTATCCGGTAAAAAGTGTTCTTAAGATTGGTATAATTCCACACAGTTTCTTCAGGTTAAAAAAATTCCAGACCAAGAATGGTGGAATTACATTAAATGATTTGGAAGGAAAAAAGATCAGAGATGCGTTTAATGAACCCAGGATACATTTCGCAGTTAATTGTGCTTCCGGCGGATGTCCAAAACTGGTACCCATGATTTATAAAAGTGCTACCCTGGAGCAACAGCTTGACGAACGAGCTAAAGAGTTTATAAATAATAGAAAGAAAAACTACCTTGATAAAGAAAATGATATACTGTACCTTTCGCGGATATTTAAATGGTATGAGGGGGATTTTACGAAAGACAACGGCAGTCTGGAAAACTACATTATAAAATATTTAAACAAAAACGATGCAGAATACATCATAAAGAATAGTATAAAGATAGAGTATCTAGAGTACGACTGGGACCTGAATGATATTAATAGATAATAATGAATTTGTAAATAAAACACGCGGAGGAGAAGAGTAGATGGAAACAGATGACAGATCTGTATTTTATGTGCCGGATTATCATGAGATTGAGCGGGATTCTCTTAATCTCTTTGTTGATTATAACACACCTAACTGGATTGTTACTGATAAAAGGGGCAGCCAGGTCATAAATAACATAAAGAAATCCATGAACAGGAGGGAACTGATTTGTTCCTATGCCAGTGAGTTTGATGTGGACACTTCCAAGGCGTGGATGGATGTAGATTCTTTTCTGGATGATCTGTATAGAAGCCGGTTTGTTTCGTCGGAACCAATAGAATGTAACCACTATGACGGCAGGGTAAAACATATTCCTCTTGATAAACTGAATGAGTTATGGATTCATACAAACAATAACTGTAATTTAACCTGCGACCACTGTCTGGTAGACTCTTCGCCTGATGATGACAAAGGTCTATCTACAGAGCAGATCAAGAGTGTGGTAGATTCCGCCATTAAGTTGGGAACCACACGATTCTATTTTACAGGCGGTGAACCGTTTATGAGATCAGATATCTTTGAGCTCATAGAATATATTTGCGCTGAAAATAAAAAAGAGTTAATTGTGCTGACAAATGCAACGCTATTAAAAGGTAATGTAATAGAAAAGTTAAAAGAGGCGAATAAGGAGTATTTGAGGATACAGATAAGTCTTGACGGCTCTACCCCTGAGGTGAATGATTCTGTTCGTGGAAAAGGAAGCTTTGATAGAACGATTGAAGGAATAAAGAATACGGTTGCCATGGGATTTGAACCCACAGTGACAACGGCGGTGACAGGCTATAACATTAACGATGTTTCTAATGTAACAAGACTGTTGAAAACACTTGGTGTAAAGACCCATCACCTCCTTTGGGTACACAAGAGGGGAAGGGCCGCTGAAAATGGTAACGGCCTTTTCGTTTCTTCTGATAAATTAATAGATGTAACAAAGAGAGTTAAGGAGACCGCCAACAAGCTGGGCATTAAGGTAGACAACATGGATTCTTATCAATTCAGGGCAAACAGCATATCAGGTACACGGCATGATTTGGGCAATGCATGTTATGACAGTTTATGTGTCTTCTCGAATGGTGATATATATCCTTCCGCCGCATTCGCAGGGCATGAAAAACTTAAATGCGGTAACGTGTTTAATGATGGCCTTGAAGATGTATGGCGCAACAGTTGTGTAACCAAAGCTTTCAGGAGTTCCACTATACAGAACAAGAAGGAGTGTAGTATCTGCAGCATTAAATTTATCTGCGGAGGAGGTGATATTGAGCACTCATTTTTTTATTCTCCAAACGGTTTCAAGATGGAAGATTGTACCTTTCCAAAAGATATGGGAGTGCATGCATTAGACCCTTACTGTGAACTTCACAAAGAGTTGATAAAAGGCGCGATATTTGAGCTTGCAACTAAGAGGAAAGAGATATTAAGCAGAAAAACCGGATTTAATTCACCTGTAGTCTTCAGGTACATGGGTGAAGGCGCCGTTGACTGCGGAGCAGAGAAGGAGACTTGCGGAGCAAAAGAATCAAGTTCCCGTATAGTGCCTACTGTAAGGACATTACATTCTAACTGCGTTCTCTCTTTTGATGTTGACAAGCCAAGGAAGTCAGTAAGGGATTTTTACGGAAAGGCGGCAGAAGAACCTCAAGAAGAGTTGTGCTGCCCCACAAAGAATTCAAAGGAAGATACTAGTCATATTCCACAGGAGGTAATTGATCGATTTTACGGCTGTGGCAGCCCCATATCCATGGCAGAAGTATCAGAAGGAGAGACGGCCGTTGACCTTGGTTCTGGTGCCGGGATTGACTGCTTTATTGCAGCGAAAAAGGTTGGCAGGAGTGGGAAAATATTTGGTATAGACATGACAGACCAGATGTTGCAGGTGGCAAATGAGAGCAAAAAGATAGTGGCAGGGAATCTCGGATACGATGTTGTTGAATTCAGGAAAGGTTTTCTGGAAGAGATTCCGGTGGAGGATAACAGTGTAGATCTGATTACATCAAATTGTGTAATAAACCTATCTCCTGACAAAAAATCAGTATTCGGTGAGATGTGGAGGATATTAAAGGATCATGGACGGATTGTTATTTCAGACATTGTGTCAAGAGATGAAACACCCCCCCATTTAAGGGCAAATAAACGGTTGTGGGGAGAGTGTATTAGCGGTGCTTTAACCGAAGAGGAGTTTATGGCTTATTTGGAACAGATGGGGTTTTATGGTATCCAAACGCTTCAGAAAGTTTTCTGGAAAGAGGTTGAAGGCTATCCGTTTTATTCTGTTACTGTTCGTGGTTATAAGTTTGAAAAGAAGGATGGATGCGTATTTGTAGGACAGAAAGCTGTTTATCACGGCCCGTTAAAGGCTATAATGGATGAAGAAGGACATTTATTTCCGAGAAATAAGGCGGTTGGGATCTGCACTGACACAGCCAACAAATTTGCACATCCTCCTTATGCTGGATTGTTTACCATAATTAATCCTGAAAACGACAAAGCAGATGAATACAGTTGCTTTTCTACCGGAACAGAGCAAGAAGCTGACAGCTGTTGTTCTACAGGATCAGAGTCGTCTTGCTGTTAACTTAAATATGATTACGCAGATTATATTTGATTACGCAGATGCAAATCTATGTTATCTGTTTTAATCAGTGTAATCATATTTTGTCTATTACTTGTTAAAGTCTTACTAATAACAGTTTAAAAAAGATTTCCGTCCTGAATAAATCTCACGGTTTCCTTTTGGAATTTATTACAAAATTAATAGCAAAAGAATAGTTATTTTTGCCGTTCTTGATTTAAGGCAAGATCCAGAAAGAACTCAATCTCGGTTAACAAAAGAAGGATAACGGCCATCTTAAGCCAACACTTAAAATTTAACGTGAAAAATAAAAAATGGTGGAGGGACATAAAATTTCCTGTGGAATTTGCAACAGACCAAAATCTATTACAGAAAAAGAGATAAATGTAAAAGTACAGTTTCTTGAAATCATATCAAATAACATGATAGCAAGAAGGTAATCTTTCTTGATATCATTAGATATAACATAATAACAAGAAGGACAATGCTGAATTACAAAGAAAACTTAACAAATTATCTTAACTGCTAAGTATTTTCCGGAGATCTCCACAAATTATTCATTTCTTTGTTCGGCCCCCCAAATATGACTACACCAATGGATACAAAAATATTTGCTGCTATCATAACTGCCAGTGCATCAATAATTGCTGTGGCAATAACTTATCTAACTAAGCTGATTTCAGAGTTGGTCGACAAGCGCAGGCACGACAGAATGCACTTGATGGCGATAAGAAATGAACTTGTTGTCAATAAAGGATTGTCAACAGCTATAGAGAAGCATACGAGAACTTTCGGTTTTAGGTTCATTGATAAGGTTTGGGCAGAATCGGACACTTCATCAATATATCGGAAGGGCATACCAACTGACTTGATTCTTGATGCATATTCTAAAATGCAGTTATTCAACACGTTGAACGATCGATATTCTCTTATATCAGAGGACAAAAACTATAGGAATAAAGACCAAAGATTAGCCCAAGAGCATGCCGAAATGGTTGAAATATCAGAAGAAATATCAAAGGTAATCGACTCAGCTTTGAAAAAGTTTAAATAACAAAAAATGGCCAAACCAGCCGATTCACTTGACGTCGGGAAACGCGGCTGCGCTGACGCGGCAATACCATTGGCGGCGCAAGTGACCTTGATCGTTTGCTGACGCTTCGCGTCAGCAAATGCCCGGTTGAAGAGCGCGCAATCTGAAGAAACATTTCTTTGATTGCAAGGTCCACCAACAATCGGTTTGAGACAGACGCGCAGTGGCGTGCTCCTCAACCGGGCATTATGCAATTAATATTAACTAGAAAATTTAAATTCAAATGCCTCGTAAAGTAAGAGAACTTATAAAAGAATTGAAAAAGGCAGGTTTTGTAGATAGAGGTGGTAAAGGTAGTCATAAAAACTTTGTGCATTCTAAAGTAGTGAAACCTATTACAATATCTGGTAAACCAGGTGATGATGTACTGGGTTATCAAGAAAAAATAGCCAAATTAGCAATTAAGGAGTCACAAAAATGAAAGATAGCGCAAAATATGTAAAGATCGTTGAATGGTCAGATAAAGATCAGTGTTTTATTGGAAGTTGTCCCAGTTTGCTCTATGGTGGTTGTCATGGCGATAACGAACAGGATGTTTTTGCTGAGTTATGTGAAATAGTTGAAGAAACAGTAGAATTATATAAGGAAGACGGCAAACCGTTACCAACACCTACATCAGGAAAAGAGTATGTAAGTAAAATGTTGAGTATAGCATAACAAACTAATCCATCGTATGCAAACGCGCCGGTGCTTTGGGCATTGCTCAGATAACGCAAAACAAGATGAGAATTCATATACGATCAAGATGGAGGTTCGGCAATTTCACATATTTTTAGAAACAAACTAATCCAACTGATAGTGTCTGGCTTGGCAATTGAGGCCTGCTGCATCGGGATAGTAATGCTAGGAGACACAAAGGATAATGTTCCCGCATTTGCCCTTTACTATTCCATATCTTTTATTATCTATTTCTTAACCGTATCTTTTACGTTAAACAAAAAAATACCGCAGTCAATAAAGGGTCATGGTTTTCCTGGTACATTAGGTATAAAAGACAATTCAACAAGATTTCTATGGATAATTCTAATATTCTCCGTTGTTTTCCGGCTAACTCTTTTACCACTAGAACCATCCGATGATATATATCGCTATTTATGGGAAGGTAAGCTGCAATTAAATGGAATCAATCCATATATCCTTGCCCCGGAATCAAAAGAACTCGTTCACCTGCGTGACGGTTTCTTCTCAGGGATCAACCATAAACATCTAACCACTATTTACCCTCCAATGACATTGATTGTGTTTGCGGTCGCAGACCTTGTTTCCCACTCGGTCATCTCAATGAAATCCTTCTTTCTGTTCTTTGATCTGCTTCTGATATTTGTCCTCATAAAATACCTAAAAAGATGGAAACGAAATGCAACAGACGTGGCAATATACGCGTGGAGTCCAATAATCATTGTAAGTTTTGCGGCAAAAGGTCATTGCGATACACCTCAGATATTCTTTATGATGCTTGCACTTTATCTCTATTCAAAGCAAAAGAGAGTAACATCCGTATTGTCCATTGGGCTGGCCGTTCTCTCTAAATTTATCTCCGTAGTTGTTGTACCATTTTTTATATTAAAAAACAGTCCTAAATGTTTAGCCGCCTTTTTCTTTATAGTCGCATTTTTGTATATGCCATACGCAGGCGCTGGAATGGGCCTGTTTTCAACCCTTTTCCATTTTGGTTCAGAATACCACTATAACGATTCGATACATTTCCTTATCCTTTGTGTGTCATATGGGTCCCCTGTTATATCAAAGCTGATAACAACTGTAACATTCGCAGGGGGATTATTAATCTTGTATTGGACGTTTTTGAAACCTGATTTCGCATTTTTCAGACAAAGTGCCCCTGACAAAAATAATGAAGTTGAACATGAAAAGGTTCTAAAGTTTACATTATACGCAATCGGCCTATTCATTATGCTGGCACCAACCGTTCATCCATGGTATTTGACATGGATTGTCCCATTTCTGTGTTTTCATAAGAGTAAGGCATGGATGGTCTTAACAGGTACTATAGTGTTCTACTATTTTATGAATCACAAATTGTTTTCAAGTATAATTGAATACAATAATGAGTGGGTGTGGAAAGAGGTTCACTGGTTAAAACTTCCAGAGTATCTTCCATTTTATATACTATTGATCTATGAGTTTAAAAGTAACCGTCGTAAAAAGGCTGTAAGTCCGTAATAATCTTCCGAGTTCAAACCAGCCATAATTGTAATATGCCGGTTAAACCTCAGCATTGTCCGGTTAGCCTTTTTGCAGTGTAAAAATGTTTCATATTTATGAACATTTTACAACATCATGATGCGAAAAAGGGCTTAAAGTTAATAGCATTGTTTTTTATTAATAATAAATTTCTATCATTTTAGCGCATTTTAGGCATTTTAGGCACTGAATGTTAGTACACATATGTGTGAAGCAAATAACGAACCGGACAACACTAGTTAAATCTGTCTCCCCCCCATAAGATTAATTTACTTACTTGAATCCCGCAGAATTATCCGTTATGCTAATAAAAAATTTTTATAATTTGTAAATATTCAGTAAAAAACATGCAAAATAAAGCCCACAAAAGCTTTATTATGGTTATTTTTTGGAGAGAGAAACTGCCTTGATGAGAAAATATTTTGTAATTGCCTATGTTATAATAGGCCTGCTTGTCTTTTTTTTGATCGCTTCAAGTTTTAATTTTAAATGGTTTGGAGATTTTAATCTTTTTAAAAGATCATCTTTGAGAAAAGGTGAAGCTCCCTCCATTGCGAGTGACTACGGATGGGTTAATACTGATAAACCTGTGCGTATGAAAGACTTGCGTGGAAAAGTTGTATTACTCGATTTTTGGACATATTGCAGTATAAACTGTATGCATACCGCACGTGACATAAAAAGGCTTGAGGCCAAATATCCCAATGAACTGGTAGTAATAGGCGTGCATTCCGGGAAATTTACAAACGAAAGTTTGCTTGAAAATGTTCGGCAAGCGGTTATTAGAAACGAGATAAAACACCCTGTGGTCAACGATGCTTCATTTGCAATCTGGCACAGATATAGTATTAAAGCGTGGCCAACGTTCGTGTTAATTGATCCTGAAGGCATAGGCGCCGGTTATTTCTCAGGCGAAGGTAATTATGAAGCAATGGATGAGAAAATCAGCCAGGTTATTTCTGAATTTAGGGCAAATGGTAAGCTTGATGAAAAACCAGTTTCTTTTATCCTGGAGGTAGACAAGACAACGATTGAATCACTATCTTTTCCCGGTAATGTTTTTGCCAATGAAGAATCAAACAGGCTGTTCATCGCAGATACCAATCATAACAGGATTGTTATTACGGACCTGGATGGAAAAGTCGTTGATGTTGTTGGTGATGGTACAGCCGGAAGGGTAGATGGAAAATTTGGTGTTGCAAGCTTTAGTAAACCACACGGTATGTTTTACAGTAATGATACTCTTTATGTCGCTGATACAGAAAACCATCTTGTCCGTAAACTTGATTTAAAAGAGAAGATTGTTTCCACAATCGCGGGAACTGGTAGACAGGCAGCTTATATGGCTACAAACGGTGGTAAAGGGTTAGATGTTTCCCTTAATTCACCATGGGATGTTGTATTGGTTAAAGGGAAGCTATACATCACAATGGCAGGTTCCCACCAGATCTGGGTAATGGATTTGGTTTCGAATCAGCTCCATACGTTTGCAGGTAATGGTCAGCAAACAAGGATTGATGGACCGAGGCTTGAGAGTGCACTTGCTCAACCAAGCGGGATAACCACAGACGGATCAAAACTATTTTTTGTAGATAGTGAGACAAGTTCAGTAAGAACCTCAGATTTAGATAATAATGGTGACATTAGTTCTATAATCGGACTTAATATGTTTATGTTTGGAGATAAGGATGGTATAGCTGGTGAAGTTCTCCTGCAGCATCCGTTGGGTATTACGCACTATAATGGGGTATTATATATTGCAGATACATATAATCATAAAATAAAGATAGTCAACCATGAGAATAAATCGTGCGGGACATACCTTGGCACCGGAAAAGCAGGAAAGGATGATGGTAAATTACCACAGTTTTATGAACCTGCAGACCTCTCGTTTGCGAAAGGCAGGTTGTTCATTGCAGATACTAATAACCACGCCATCAGGGTCGTTAATATAGAGACGGGAAATGTTTCCACTCTTAGAATAGAAGGCCTTTGAGCAGTTTTTTTTATTGCATACCTCAGATGATGCAAAGTTAATTACACATTATCATCAATAAATATTCCTGGTACCGCTTCCTTGAGTCGAGCAACCATCTCCAGTAACTCTTCTGGAGGGAGCTGTTTTACTGTTTCACCAGTCTCACTATTTACTATTTGAACCACTAAACCTGTTCTGGAGCGGTCATCTGCAACAAATATAAGTTTATTATTCAGGGCACTTAATAGGTTCTCTGCCTGTGTCAACCCCTCACTTACCTCTTTTTCTTTATCTATCTCATTTTCACTTGGGCCTGGATCTAAAATATGATTGGTATCATCACTATTTTGATCTCTTTTAACTGGGTCTGGAGATTTATTTACATTCCTGTTCTTTTCAAGGAGAATCCTTTCAGGTTTAATAGTGTTTAGGTTAGGTACTGCATGAATATCTTCCATTTTTTTACCTTTTAGAAATACTTTTCAACCTCTATCTATATTATTATCGTACATTCATTAAGGATATTTAGTTTTTTATTGTTTTAAGGTTAACCATTGGGTAAAATTCAGTGTTTC
The DNA here is from genome assembly GCA_021777055.1 of Candidatus Anammoxibacter sp. GTDB lineage: Bacteria > Planctomycetota > Brocadiia > Brocadiales > Anammoxibacteraceae > Anammoxibacter_A. The sequence goes on from JAIQZO010000061.1 coordinate 22,229, forward strand.
ACGGTTAGTTATTTGCTTAGCATATATGTGTGAGAACATTGAGTGCCTAAAATGCTTAATATCGGCGAAAGTTAGAGAAATTTATTCATCATTAAAAAGACTCACTATTCGTTGTAAGGAATTGCACTACAAGATTTATAGAGGCTTTAAGTATCACAGTTTTGCAAGTAGGTAAAATATCATAATTTACTAGTTTTCTTCTTGTAAGGTATTGCCCTACAACATTTTTTTTTAATATTTCGTAAAATAATTTCAGACCAACCGACGAATTAAAGAATTTTGTTTAAGAACACTGATTGTTTAAGTTGATACATTCTTAGTTTGGTTCATATAAAGCATCGTTGTGGTGCATGTTACATTGCATTTTTAAGCAAGAACTTTTTCAGGTAGATGTAAAAATGCAAATAGGCAATAATTCCTTTTACATAGATATTATGCCTCTTATGGGTTTTGACTGGGGAAATTATGTTTATTAGAGATTCTTTGAATAGGGGTTAGCAACACTACGCTTGTATCGCAATTGGGTCAGCAGCAAACTTATAGGAATAGCAGATAACCATCTAATATTGCACAAAATGATGAAAAATTATGCGTTGCAAGGTTACGCAAATACCTAATCGGACAACGCAGGGTAAGATTAGCTAAATGTATCTAACCTATTATTATGATAAGACATGTTTATTATACTACTTACATGATTGATAGGCATAATGGCACTTATCGGTTTAGTTTCTTTTTATTTTTAAATAGTTGCGGAATTAATTAAAAAAATGGTTATATCTGTCGTTAATCAAAAAGGTGGAACAGGGAAGACTACAGTTGCGACTAATCTGGCCGCAACATTTGCAGGGAATGATACAGATATTCTTTTGGTCGATGCAGACCCGCAGCAGTCATCATTAGACTGGCAAAAAGATAGGCCGGACAAATGCCCCCATGTGTCGGTAGTAGGATTACCATTTGCAAACCTTCATAAAGAGTTGGGCCGTATCAAAAAGAAATACGATCTAGTAATTATTGATGGAGGAGGAAGGATTACAGCTAATGCAAGAGCTGCTGTAGCTGTCGCTGATTTCATTATCGTCCCTGCGCTTGCAAGCAAGCCGGACGCCATGTCTACTCAGAGTTTTTTTCATGAAGTTATTGAAGACGTCGCGGCCATAAAAGGCAAGGTAGCCGGGGCCATTTTGTTCACAATGTTGAAAAGTGGAACTATTTTTAATTTGCTGGGGCAGAAGCAGATTAAAGACTTGGGGTTTCCTGTATTTGATACCCTTATTTATAACCGTATAACCTATCAGGAAGCTATTTCTCAAGGCAAAAGCGTTTTTGAACATAAACCAAAAAGTATAGCTGCCCAGGAGATGCAAAACCTTTATGATGAACTAAACGGTTGTATATAAGAAATAGTGAAAACAGAATTCAGAAGAGAGAATAATGTATAGATTTGTAATCCTTTTGTCATTTAATTTATCGTAAGAGTTCGCATCTTCTTTCTAAATCCTGTCTCCTGAATTCTCTATTCCCTAAAACTACAAATATTAAGAAAAAAAGTTTTTATAAATTAATACTGAATAAAATATATAAACATGAAAGATAAGATACAAAAACTGTTAATTGCCAACCGAGGAGCCTCTGCGGTTAGGATTATTCATACCTGTAGGGATAGAAAGATAGATGCCATTTCTGTTTTTAGCAGCGCTGACCGTATGGCGCACCATGTATTCATGTCGGAATCCGCTATACATATTGGCGAACCACCTCCCGCTGAATCTTATTTAAATATGGAGAACATCATTAGTGCTGCAAAAAAGGCTAATGCGGATGCTATTCACCCCGGTTGGGGATTTCTGGCAGAAAACCATGAATTTGCACAACTGGTTGTTGATTCAGGCTTTATCTGGGTAGGGCCTTCTCCAAAAGTAATAGAATTAATGGGTAATAAGGCGGACGCAAAAAAGATAGCTAATGAAGCAAATGTTCCTACCGTTCCCGGAATAGATAACGTGAATTCAACAGAAGAAGTCAGAAAATGGATGGAGAAGACAAAGGTAAAGTTACCCATACTGATTAAAGCTGCTGCAGGAGGCGGCGGTAAAGGTATGGAAAGGGTTGATAAAATTGAAGATTTAGAGCAAGCATTTGAAAAGGTTAAATCTGAAGGTGCCAAGTCATTTGGTGACGATACTGTTATTACTGAAAAATATATTAAGAACGGTAAACACATAGAGGTGCAGATAGTTGCAGATCAACACTGTAATATTGTCCACCTTTTCGATCGTGAATGCACTATTCAGAGAAGAAACCAAAAGATTATAGAAGAAGCACCCTCGTCGGCCCTTGATGATAATCTCCGGGAAAAATTGTTTGCCACCGCTATCAGACTGATGCGCAAAATAGGGTATTCTTCGGCCGGCACAGTGGAATTTCTTTTTGACCAGGATACAAAAGAGTTCTACTTTCTTGAAGTAAATACACGTTTACAGGTGGAACACGGGATTACCGAACTGATTACAGGACGAGATATTGTTGGTGTAATGCTGGATGTTGCACTAGGGAAAAGACTTCCATTTAAACAGCCGGATATTAAGCTTAACAGGTACGCTATGGAGGTCAGAATCAACGCAGAAGATCCGAAAACCTTTAACCCATCTTTTGGAACAATAACCAGGCTTAAATTTCCACAAGGGCCAAATGTTCGTGTTATATCAGGAGTGTATGAAGGTGCGGATATCCCACCTTACTATGACTCCCTTTTGTCATTGCTTATGACTGCAGGCCAGGATAGGATAGGTGCAATCAAGGCCATGGAACACGCCCTGGGAAAAAGTATTAGGATTGAGGGTATAAAGACAATTGCACCTCTACTTTTAAGTATTATTCAGCATAAGCTGTTCCTGTCCGGGCGGTTTACAACAGATTTTATAGAAGATAACTTAACGGACCTTATCTCCACAATTAAAGTAACATCCGGTGAAGATGAAGCACTAAAGATTGCAAGATACCTGGCTGAGCGTTCATCATTGGGGCCTACGGTAAAAATGTGAATATTCAATTAAAATGAGACCTTTTTTGGATATATTGTGAGTAAGCTTAGTACATTTTACAATTAATTTATTACAATTTGGATGGAATATGGAGAGAAACATAATCTTTAAACCAGGAATGACTCCTCGAGAGTTGGTCAGGAGCGCACTTTCGTTACCCGGAATAGCAGTAACGTCTACAGGCATGAGAGATGCTGGTCAATCTGATTTTAAAAATCGTATTAGAATTATAGACCTCGCAAGTCTTGCCCCTTTCTATAATGAAATGGGACTCTTTAGTGCAGAATGCCATGGTGGAGCCAGATGGCATGTGGGGATAATGAACCGGAGAGAGGATCCGTTTGAAGAGATATCTATACTCCGTGAACGGATGCCGGGAGTGCTTCTTCAGACCTTGGTTCGTGAGACAAATATGTGGGGGTACAGGCCATATCCAAAGAATATTATTGAATATGCGGTAGATAAGGTAGACATAGATGTTTGGCGCTGTTTTTCTTTTCTGAATGACATAAGAAATATGCGTACTGTAATGGAAACAGTGATGAACAAGGGAAAGCTTTTTGAACCATCCATATCATTCACCCAGGTTAATTGGGCAACTAATGAATACTACCTTGGTGTTGTTAAAGATATTGTTGAACTTTGTGGAGGTGTGGAGGAGATAATCCTATGCATTAAGGATATGGCTGGTGTCGGCAGTCCGAAAAGGATTGGTAATCTGTTTGATGCAATAAAGCAAAAATATCCTGATCTGGTAATACAGTATCATCGTCATATAACAGACGGACTGGCGTTACCTGCAATCTTAGCTGCCGCCCAGAATGGCGCAAAGATAATTGATGCAGAGGAAGACTCCTTGACCCGTTTCTACGGACAAGCTCCCATATTAGGAGTGAAAGCCTACCTGGAAGAGTTTGGTATCAGCACAAACCTAAACGGTAATGCGGTAAAAGGTGCAGTTCAAAAAGTCAGGGATTGGATCGGCCACTACGATTGGGCAGAATCTCCGTTTAAGGGTTCCGATTACAATGTGACAACTCACAGGATGCCTGGCGGAGCATTTCCAAGCTCTTTTGAACAAGCTGAAAACGGCGGATTTCTGAATCTCATGCCATATATTCTGGAAATGATGTCACTCTACAACAAAGTAATAAAATATTTTGATGTTACACCTGGATCCCAGATAACCTGGGTTACCTGCAGTGGAATCATTAACAGGTATTCCCTTGAAGGAGGTATTGGGTCGGTTAAACATATTATTGAATTGTTTAACAAGTTTGTAAACGAGAATAATCAAGATCTTAATTCCATGAACGAGGAGGAGCAAGATGAACTTTTTGCCCTTTTTAAGAGCGCTCCTGAAGATTTCAGACAACTCATTTTGGGAAGTTATGGAAAACTGCCAATGGGATGGCCTAAGGACTGGGTATACAAAAGTACATTTGGCAGTGAATGGGAAGATAAGATTAAGGAACGAAAGGATCTCTCCCCCATTGATTCATTAGATGATGAAGATATTGAACTTTTGCGTGCGAACCTTGAGGATGCAATAGGACGTAAGTCAACGGAAGAGGAGCTGATTCTCTATCTAATGCACCCAAAAGATACCCTCGGGTATATTACATTTAGAGAAAAATACGGAAAGACACCTTTAGTTATTCCCACAAATGAGTGGATAAACGGTTTTCAGAAAACGGAAGACAATGTCGAATTTGAATTCCAGGGAAAACCATACCGCATTGAGTTGGTATCTGTAGGTGCAGAGCACTCAGGTGTGATCCACACCGTAATTAAATGTAACAACAAGATCAGAGTATACCAAGTAAACACGGAACGGGCAAAGAAAATAGAGATACGTACAGCAAAAGGCCCTAATGATGTAGGTGCCCCGATAAATGGCAATCTCTGGAGAATAGGGAACGCAAAAAGAGGTGCACTTAAGGTGGGTGACATTGTACACAAAGGGGAAGAGATTGCAAACCTGGAAGCAATGAAAATGGAAAACGTCGTGGTATCACCCCAGGATGGATGCATTAAGGAGATATGCGCTAAACTTAATGATAGTGTTCAGGAGGGGCAACTGCTTTTCATTGTGGGAGATTGTGACCATAAGGCATAGAATTGTAGCAGATACTTATGTTAAACGTTTAGTAGCAGTCTGTAAGACTGCTACTAAACGTTTCTTATACAGCAATTACACCTTCTGGTTTTTCGAAAAACCTTACCTTATTTCTCTTTTGAAAGTTTCACATATTCATCGTTATTTCTCTTTAGACCTGCTTCATATAGAAAAAGTGATGGTTGAAATTTCAACTTTTTTATTCTATCTTCCTTCGCATACGAAAGCCATAATCTATCTTTTGCCCTTGTTACCGCCACATAAAACAGTCTTCTCTCCTCATCAATACTGCCACCCTTGCTCGCCAATTTTCTATTTGGAAAACGACCATCCATTAGATCTAGGATATAAACATCCTTAAATTCCAAACCTTTACTGGCATGAACAGTTAAAAGGTTAACTCCATCACCTTTTGAAAGTTCACTTGAACCAAGAATCATTGCATTAAGAAAACGCTGATTATCGGTATGGTTTTTCGTAAGTTTTTTTATAAGTATTACTCTTCTTTCTATGTTTAAAAGTGCCTTCTTCTTTAAATCTGCATCTACACTTCTGTCTTTCTTTAGCGCCCTACTGGTAGATAACATTTCTATTATATATTTATAGATATTTGAATCGCTTATCGCCTCAACCATAGCAAGCGGTTCTTTAATCTTGTTTACTTTTTTATATAAGATGCAAAAGTCATTTAAAAATATGGCGCTTTCATCCGTGAATTTCGGATGCTTAAGTATAGGGTTTTCTAAAACCGTTTCATCCAGGCCAAGATGTGCAAATTTTGATACGCATTCTAAATCAACAAAGTCATCAAAAAGGGCAAGTTGGTAGTTCACTTTTCTTTTCTCAAACGGATTTTTGATACTGGTGTCTGGTTTCAGTATTCCCCAATAAGCAGAACCTTGCCCCATCCTTTTTAGTCCTTCAAAAATGTCTTTTGCCGTGGCACTGCCTATACCTTTTGCATATTCAAATATATGAATAAAAGCCATCATATCTTTTGGGTTTACAAAAAATGCATACATATCAAATAGAGCTTTTACCTCTTTAGCATCAAAAAAACTTTTGCCACCTTTTCTTTTGCAAGATATGCCAAGCTCCCTTAAACTTGCCTCCATACCATCAGCAGATGAATTATTTCTAAATATTACAGCCACATCATCATAATTTATCGTATTTCTTTTTATCTTAAGGGATACTGAACGATACTGCTCAAAAAGTTCATCAAACTCTAACAGTGCAGGCCTCTCAGGTTTATCTTTTCGTACAACCTCCAACTCTTTCGGATATATTCTGTCGTTGAACTTTATAACCCTATCTGCCAATGAGAGGATCAGACCAGTAGATCTATAGTTCTTTTTAAGTGTAAATACAGAAGCATCTGCGAATTTCTTTGAGAAAGAGCCAATAAGATTTATGTTTGCCCCATTAAAGGCATAAATACTCTGATCATAATCTCCAACACAAAAGAGCGAAGATGGTTCAATCTTGTCTAATAGTGAACCTTGAAGAGAATTTGTATCCTGATACTCGTCTACCAGAACCTCCTTAAAATTTACAAATATCTCTTTATTTAAAAGTTCCTTTGTTTTTATCAGCAAGTCATTAAAGTTAATATATCCATACCTATCTTTCATTCTCTCATATTCTTTTGCAATATCTTCGTAAATATCACAAAAGCATTCATGGTCAGGACGGTTATTGTACATCCAGTCGCCAAAACAGAGTTCCAGTTCTGTATTTTGATAAAATGAATAAGTATCATAAAGGAAATTAGCTGAGTATTCCGTCATTTCATAATGAAGCTTTTTAAATTCACGTTTTTCATAGATACTTCTAAAAAGGGTCTTAAGCTCAGTGGGCTGTTTTAATAAAATGGCCGGATTATGTCTCTTTAGAAGTTTATAACAAATGGCATGAAAGGTCCCTGCTTCGATTTTTGAAGCAATCTTCTGGGAAAAGAGAGTTGATAATCTACTTATCATCTCAGCCGCTGCTTTATTTGTAAATGTTAACAGCAAGATTTCTTCTGGCGCAACATTAGAATTAAGAAGATGTGCTATTCTTCCTACTATTGTTGATGTCTTTCCTGTTCCAGCAGAGGCTATAACTATGTTGTGGCCAAATCTGGCAGTCGCCGCACCTAGTTGCTCTTCGTTTAATAGACTTAATGGCATTTCTATTTTTAATTATTTATATTAGGAGGTGTAAAGAATTCACCCATTGGGTGAATTCTAGTATAACATGCATACTTGCCAGTTATAACTATTTGTATATTGTTAAATGCACTTAATTTAAGTTATGTTAATATTTAACTTAAACAAAACAGGATATCTTTAACTGTGATACAATGGGAGGAATTAAATATAATAATACTAGGAATCTCAGACTCTGACATGGTCTATTTTCTAGCATAAACTCTTATACTCAAATCAGTTGAAACGGATGTTACAATCCGTTTACTAATCTACTATCAGTAAAACAGGCAGTAAAATAGGAATCGATGGTTATCGAAACATGGTTTGTTAAAGATGCAATTTATAATCATCTGAAATGTAAAATATGACGAGAAGAAGAAATCTTTAGGCTTTCGTATGCTAGAACAATAAACAGAAAAATGCAACAGAAAAAAGTGGATATTATGGTATTGATACCTTAAATATAAGGACAGGTGAGAGTAATTATAAACGTGTAAGTAAAAAAAATATTTATAACTCTCCTTCAAAAACAGTCGTAGCGGAACCAGTCATAAAGACACTGTTGTCTTTGAGTTCTATCTGCAGATCTCCTCCCCTTAAATGAATGGTTGCTTTTCGATCACACTTATTTTGAGATACGGTTGCAACTAAAGATGCGCATGCTCCTGTACCACAAGCAAGAGTAGCCCCCGCCCCTCGTTCCCAGACCTTGACATCAAGTTCATTAGGAGAGATAATCTTGATAAATTCTACATTTGTACGGTTAGGAAATTGAGGATCATTTTCTATAACGCTACCTTCAGCCATCCAATCAAAATCAAAATCATCAACAAAAATTGTAGCGTGTGGATTGCCCATATCTACTTTAATTACATTGTACGATCTATTGTTAACATTAACCGTTATCTTAGATTCTAACCTTCCTTCACCCATATCAACTTTATAGTTGTTGCCAACCTGTTCAATAGTCATTACTCCGGCGAGAGTGTTAATCTTAACAGGAGTTGTTGCCATGTTTTTATCAATAACGTACTTAGCAACACAACGTATCCCATTACCACACATTTCAGCTTCAGAACCATCTGCGTTTATAAGACGCATCATGGCATCCGCTTTCTTTGATCTCTCAATTAATAAAATACCGTCAGCACCTATACCTTTATTACGATCACACTGTTTTCTTGCAAGTTCGCAAAAGTTAGCATCATAGTCATTGTTGATTCTGTCAACAACTATAAAATCATTTCCAATTCCGTGCATCTTTGTAAATTTCATACAAATTCCTCTACTTTGCGTATATTACACACCCCGTCTGCTTACGCCGACACCCCCTCTTTCTAGAGGGGATTATATAGCGCACATCTTATAAAACTTTAAAGCCCCTCCCCTATAATATGGGAGAATTTAGAATTATTGATGGGTTCGCTATCGCTTAACCCCTCCTACATTTCTGAAGTATGTTTTCTTTTGTTCAGACTCCTGTATTCTGTATTCAACAAAAACTACAAAATCTTTAAAAAAAGGAGTTTTTATAAAACAAACCTACAATTTCACACTCTTTTCAATCCTGTCTACAGCTTCTTGCAAACGTTCATCAGGAACTGTTAAAGAAATTCTAAAGTAGCCTTCGCCCCCAGCACCATAAGCTCCACCAGGGGTAATTACAACACCTGCTTTTTCAAGCACCTCTGTTGCAAAGCTTGCAGAATCATAACCATTAGGAACTCTTGCCCAGACATAAAAAGCGGCTTTAGGTCGGTTGACTTCGAGACCAATAGCCTCCAAAGCATCACAAACCCAGTCACGTCTCTTTGTGTAGATAGCATTCAGATTATCAATGTGGGAATCCGGAAGATTAAGCGCCGCAATACCCGCATACTGAACAGCATTGAAGACACCAGAATCCACATTACTCTTAACATTAGCCATTGCATCAATAACTTCAGCATTACCAACTGCCATACCAATACGCCAACCAGTCATGTTATACGGTTTTGAAAGAGAATTGAACTCAACTCCAACTTCTTTTGCCCCTGGAACTTCCAGAAAACTTAACGGTTTAAAACCATCCAGACCAACTTCGCTGTAAGGGTTATCAGAACAAATTATCAAATTGTTATTTTTTGCAAAGTCTATGGCTTCTTTATAAAAGGTTTCGTCTGCGATAGCCGCAGTGGGGTTGTTGGGATAATTCAGATAAAGAATCTTGGCCTTTTTTGCGTCATCTTCTGAAATATCACTAAACTTTGGTAGCCAATTGTTTTCTTCCTTAAGAACTACTGATCTCGGGATACCATTTGCCAAAAGGGTTGATGTCATGTAAGGAGTATAAGAAGGCTCAGGAATCAATGCTACATCTCCGGGATTGATAACACCAAGAGAGAGATGCAAGCTTCCCTCTTTTGCACCTATTAAAGCAAGTGTTTCCTTATCCGGATCAAGGGAGACGCCATGCCTTCGTTTATACCATTTAGTAACCCCCTCTCTAAATGCAAAAAGCCCTTCATAATCAGGATACTGATGATTTTTTGAATCTTGAGCAGTCCGATTTAACGCCTCTATCACAGGTTGCGGCGTGGGAAGGTCCGGATCACCAACACCCAGACTAATGACATCTACACCAGCCGCTTTTGCAGCCGCAATCTTTTTATTAATTTCCGCAAACATATACGGTGGTATTTTTTTCAATCTTTCAGATTGTACCATGAGATCTCCTCACAAAGTCAATGCCAACTATTTGGCCGTCTACATCATAATCAATAACAACACATTCTGAAACTTCTACACTTCTTTTACACTACTCTTTTTTATATTTGATCTTTTTTCTAAACACTTCATTTTCAAGACATGATGTACATTTATAGTTTCTTTTATATAACGGACAATTTTATCACCGGAAAACGTATATAGCAATAAAAGATCTATTGTGGAGCAGAGTGTCTTAGAAATGTGCACGTAAAAAATTATGCTGTAACACCAGTCTTCACATTATCTCTGCCCAAGTCTTAATCGCCACATCCTCAATGCGGCTACAGCCGCGCTTCCAATTTGATTCAATCAATTTGAACAAATCTAACGCAGATATGGGCGTTACATTCACAATTTATTACTTGCATGTCCCTTAAAAACAAGTAAAAAAATACGCAGATGTTGATATATTTTTATATTATACTCAATTTACCTACGAAAGATCATTTTCCGCTATCTTAGGTAATGTCAATAAATTATTGGTAACAAATAATAAATCCGATTTTATCCTTAAAATGTAACTAAATTCCATTTGACTAATAAAGTAGTATTTGTCTATCTCATACTTTTATGAAAAAAACTTTTTAAGATTTTTGGCAAAAAATTGATTTTATTACAATTGAACAGAGCTAAATTGATTATCAGTGTAATATCATATAAGGATCTATGTTATGACTCATACATATTGCACGTGCATTAATGTAGAAATATTTTTGTAAGGAAATACCTTTCAGCTTTGTAAGGCTACACCCTACAAGCAAAACTGCAGGCTATTTTGTTCAAGTTGACAAGGTGTAATAATTGTGATATACGTCTTCTATTGGCAGAAATGGATCTCGTTGAATTCTTATCTGTAATTTAATTTTCCACTAGTAATCTAAAGAGCAATGAAAAAAACTGAGAATGGGAATACTTAACCGGACTTGACTGACTAAATTTCGATTGAATGATTAAGTGGTATCTATCTACCACATATTTTTGATTTAAAACGCTCACCAGGTATTTCCACGGAGGCAAAAGAGTAAACTTATTATGTATAGAATATATTTGATATTGGCTTTTACTTGTTTTGGGTTATGGATAATACAAGCTGTTGCAGGAGCGACGGAAACAGAGAATAAGTCGTTAAACAAAGAGTTTGCGGATGATAAAGTCATAGTGTTGTATGAAGAATTGGAATCAATAGGCAACATTGAAAACGTAACTGATAGTATAGGGGCTAAAGTTGTAAAAACATATCCACATATAAATGCTTGCCTGGTTACAATCCCTGAAGACATGAATGTTAAAGAGTGTATAGAGTTCCTAAAAAAACAAAGTAATATAAAAGATGCAGAACCTGACTATATTTATCATGCGGATCTATTGCCGAATGATACTGACTTTGATAGGCTCTATGGATTACATAATATAGGACAAACAGGTGGTGTTTCGGATGCTGATATTGATGCATCTGATGCATGGGATATAAATAGTGATTGTAGTAAAGTTGTTGTTGCGGTTATTGATACAGGGGTTGATTATAACCATCCTGATCTTTCTACAAACATGTGGAGAAATCCAGGTGAAATCCCAGGTAACCTCAAAGATGATGATGGGAATGGCTATATAGATGATATTTATGGGATAGATACAGTTAACAAAGACAGTGACCCAATGGATGACCGTAATCATGGTACCCATGTTGCAGGTATAATTGGTGCTGTTGGTAATAACAGTACTGGGGTAACCGGTGTTTGTTGGAATGCGCAGATTATGGCTCTTAAATTTTTGGACAGAAATGGATTTGGTAATGGTAGCGATGCTATTGAATGTATAAACTATATGATTGATATGAAAAAAACACATAATATTAATGTAAAAGTTTGTAATAACAGTTGGTCTAGTTCAAATTATAGCTCTGCTTTACGGTCTGCAATATTCTTTGCAAAGGAGGCAGATATCTTATTTGTAGCATCTGCAGGAAACAATGGAAAGGACAATGATGTTTTGCCGGTTTACCCTGCTAATTATGATGTGAAAAATGTTGTTTCAGTAGCATCAACAGACCATAATGATAATTTAGCAAGTGATTCAAATTATGGCGCGACAACTGTAGATATAGCAGCACCAGGTGTCAACATTTACAGCACTACAAGGGATAATACATATAACTTTTTGAGTGGAACATCAATGGCTGCACCTCATGTATCAGGTACTGCCGCCCTTTTGTGGTCAAAAGACGAAAAGCTTACATTTAATATAATAAGGAATAAGATCTTGTTGTTAGTAGATCCACTACCTGCTTTAACAGGTAAAGTATATACCCATGGAAGACTAAACCTTGGTAAGTCAACGAATTGTGATAACTCAATATTGAATGTTAAGATACTATCACCATTTGATGGTTCAGGAATAGAACCAGGAGAACAGAATCTAATAAAAGTACACGTCCACTCATGTGGTTCATCTCTTTGGGGGAGTACAGTGGTAGCATCATTTAACAATGGAGATCCACCTTTATCTCTGTTTGATGATGGTAAACACAATGATGGTGTTGTTGACGATGGAATATATGCAACAAATGAGTGGGTTATTGGTAATTTTGTGCCTACTAATATTAATGTAACAGCCACAAGAACAGGATTTGTAGACGGGAGTTCTACAATATCAATTAATATTCTCAAGTCAATTTCAATTGACCCAATTGAAGCTTCAATAGTCAAAGGTTTAAGTCTACAATATTCCGCCAAAGGAGTATTTGAAAATGGCCCAGATATTGACATAACGAATTTAGTAAATTGGTCGAGTAAGGATAAATCTATTGCAACTGTAGATAAATCCGGATTGGCAACTGGATTAAGCAAAGGTACCACCAAGATAAAGTCTTCACTGCAAGGCGTAAAAAGCATGAACAGTAAGCTTCATATATTATCCGAAGAAGGAGATGAAGACGATGATGGCTTAACGAATAAAGATGAAGCTTCGTTGTATAATACTGATCCGTTAAATAATGATTCAGATGAAGATGGCATGGATGATGGATGGGAGATTGAATATATGCTAAATCCTTTACAAGACGATACAAAACTTGATCTTGATGGAGATGGAAATACCAACTTGGCTGAATATAACTGCTGGACATATCCAAATGATATTGCCTCTTCCTCTAGTTGTGGTGATATTTTCGTTTCAGGAATTGTAAGGCTTGATACGGGAGATAGTGTGGGAGCAGAGGATTCATCTGCTCCTATAGTTAATAATGATAGTAATGGACATGTGTATGTAACGTGGGAAGATAGACGTAATGGAGATGAGGACATCTATTTTAATTATTCCAACGACTACGGCAAAACATGGCCATCACACGACATACGACTTAACACAGGTGACTCCCCCGGAGCAAATCTGTCTCTTCATCAACAAATGGATAGTGATGATAATGGACATGTGTATGTAACGTGGGAAGATAGACGTAATGGCCAACACGATATCTATTTTAACTATTCAAGTGATTACGGGAAAAATTGGCAATTAAGTGATATAAAGCTTGAGAAAGGGGATTCTCCTAGTACATTTGGTAGTTTTCTTCCTCAAATACGTAGTGATAATCATGGGCATGTCTATGTAGTATGGTATAGTTCTTTTAACGATGAAGGCGATATCCTTTTTAACTATTCAAGTGATTATGGGAAAAACTGGCAATTAAGTGATATAAGGCTTGGGCGAGGGGATTCTCCTGGAGCAAGCAGACCAAGGACTCCTCAAATAAGTAGTGACAATAATGGGCATGTCTATGTTGCATGGGTTGAAAGACCTGACGGACTAGAAGATATCTATTTTAATTATTCAAATGACTATGGTAAAACATGGCAGGCAAATATTATGCGACTTGATACTGGTGATCCTCCTGGTGCTAATAGTTCTTCATCTCCTCAAATAAGTAGTGACGACAATGGGCATGTGTATGTAACGTGGGAAGATAGACGTAATGGCCAACACGATATCTATTTTAACTATTCAAGTAATTATGGTGCCACATGGCACAACAAAGATATAAGGTTGGATATAGGTGACAATCCCGGAAAGAGTGATTCGGAACATGTTAATATTAATAGTGATGATAAAGGGCATGTATACGTTGCATGGGCAGACAGAAGAAATAAATTTCCAACTGACATATATTTTAACTATGCAAGCGACTTTGGATTAACATGGGATACGAAAGATGTACGTATCGATACAGGTGATAAAGCTGGCGCAAATCATTCCTTTAGTCCCCAGGTTAAAAGTCTTAACAATGGGCATGTGTATGTTGTATGGAATGATAGACGAAACGGAAATGGCGATGTCTATCTTAATTATTCCAATGATTATGGAAAAAGCTGGCAATTAAAGGATAAAAGGCTCGATATAATGGATTCTCCGGGAGCACATGAATCTTTCAACCCTCAAATGAGTATTAGCAACAAAGGACATGTGTATGTTGTCTGGGCTGATGATATAAACGGAAATGACGATATATATGTCAATGCATTTGTATCCGAGTTTCAGAACGGAAGACCAGAATCAATAACCATTACTCCTGTTGATTTACCAATTGCAAAAGGTAGTAAGATACAGTTTACAGCCAAGGCAAAACATTCCAATGGTAACGTTACTGATTTGACAAATTACGTTACCTGGAAAAGCAGCAACTCTAATATTATAGATATAGACCCAACGGGATTAGGAATTGCACTAAATATTGGCACCACTGAAATAACGGCATCACTTAATAACCTGGTTAGCCCTGTTTATAATTATAATGTAATAGAGGAGAAATTCGTTATTTGGGTAGATTTTACATATAATGGGATAGAAGATGGGACAGAGGTGCAACCTTTTAATACAATAGCAGAGGCCATTGATAAGGTCCCAGATAAAGGAAAGATAATAATTAAATCAGGTACAACTGACGAAACATTAACAATTATGAAAGATGTAGAAATCTATTCTTCAGGTGGTAAAGTTAAAATTGGTAAACCGCTCGAGTAGCAGTGCAAAAAGCTTTTGTTTCCAAATATCTTTGTAAAAGCAAAAACCATCCTAAAGTCTAAAAGACTCATATTGTTCGGACACGCCATTAACCAGAAACAGTTATTCTCATTAACTCTAGAGGTGCTTCCTGGTCAGTAAATAGTTCAAACTGTAATGCCGCCTGTCTAACAAACATCTCAATTCCACCCAATACAACACCACCTTTCTCTTCCGCCATTTGGAGCAGTTTCGTTTTCGGCGGGTTATAAATGATATCAAAAACCACCATACCTTTTTTTAGCACACTATCACTGATGGGACTTCCTTCAACGTTGGGATGCATACCAACTGATGTGGTATTTACTAACACATCAATCTCAATATCATTTAACTCATTGTAACCTATACACCTACACCCGACCTCTTTTGCCAACATCTCACCACGCGTCTCTGTTCTGTTCGCAATGGTAATATTTGCACCTTTCTCATTCAGGCCAAAGGCAATAGCCCTTGCTGATCCACCGGCTCCAATAATAAGGACACTTTTACCGCATATTGGTTCATTAAGTTCTTCCATTGATGAACCGGCAATCTTTTGCAGAGTTTCATCCAAAGCATCAACAGCAGCAGGACAATCCGTATTACAACCAGATAGTTTACCGTCCTGATTCACAACTGTATTAACCGCTCCAATTTTCTTAGCAATAGGATCAATATTATGAAGAAACTTTATAACTGACTCTTTGTGCGGGATAGTCACACTCAGCCCGTTTACATAACCTTTCCTTACATACTCCATAAAACCAACAAGCTCCTGATCATCCACCTTAAAGAGTACGTAAACCGCATTTATACCCTTCTCTTTAAACGCTCCGTTATGGATATATGCTCCCCGGCTGTGGGCAACCGGGTTACCCAGCAAACCGAAAACCTTTGTGTCCTTATCTACTTCTCCTATTCGGTAAACATTTACCAGCTCATCTATTGTTAATTGTCCCGGAGCGGACTCTTTCCCTTTTGCAAGTGATGCAAATACGAGCTTACCGCCAAATTTAGGAGATAGAATACGGCTTATTTGTCCCAACTCCCCCATACAAAATGATATTGTAGGAAACCCACTTCCACAAAGAAGTTCAAATATCCTGAAATTATCAGTTATTTTCTTGGCAAATGTAATTAACTTAACCATATGCGCACCTAACTTCACAAGGTCACTATGAATATCCAGCAGGTTATCAGGCGTCTCGTCAAAATTATGGTACGATGCAATTAACTTCGTACTCCCGGCATCACCAATCTCATTAACAGCATCATGCTCAATATCAATATATTCCGCCCCCAATGATATCGCCTCTTTAAGGAGGCCTATTCTGGCAGATTCATCCCCAGAGTACATCCCACCCTGCCTCCGAGCCCTGTTTGTCACAATTACCGGCTTGGTTCGCTCTTTTAAGAGCGATTCAAGATCAGGACTATTTATATAATCGATTCTCAACTCAACGATATCCGCAAATTTCGCGGCCTCTTTCATTTCATCAATTGCACCTTCGTTTGACGAGGCGGTAACAGGTATACAGATCATGATTTAATTCAATATGTAAGATAACAAAACGAAGCAATAAATTAAAAATATTGCAATTTATTCATTGTAAACGTCTAAATAAACTAGAAAATTATTCACCTTTAACCAGCCTAATATACCCTGGATCATCCCTATACTTATCAAAATCGGGAATGCGGTCTATTATCACTTTGTATTCTGAATTTAGCTTAAAAGTCTCTTTCAAAGCAAGGAGCATCATTCCCTTTTCATTCAAAACTGCATGGGCACACGCTTTATTAAACCACGCAGCGTCAAATCTAGGTTCTATTAGCAGCGCTTTACCATAAGCCGAAATAGCCTCTTTAGTTTTTCCCTGTTTATCGAGGACAAGCCCTTTGTTGTTTAAAGCCGCAAAAAATTGTGGATTGACCTCTAACGCCTTATCAAATGATGCAACCGCATCATCCAATCTACCAAGATCCTCCAACACAAACCCCTTGTAATTCCAGGCTTCATGGGATTTGGGATTAATTGCAGTTGCCCTGCTAAAGGCCCTTAATGCATCTCCAAATACCCTTGTCTCCATAGCGGACAGTCCTTTGTTCATCCAACTGGCAAACGAACCGGGATCAAGCTTTAGGGCATTGTCAAACTCTACACCGGCATGCTTAAACTGCTTAGTCTTAAAGTATATCATCCCTTTTTTGTTAAACGCCGTACATTTTACAGATCTTAGCCGAGGTATAGAGACAGCCTCATCATCCGAAATTATACTCAATGTCATATCGTAAGCATCAATAGCTTCCAACGGTTTCTTTAGTTTTAGAAATATATCACCCTTAACATTCCACGCTTGTGGAAAATCTGGTTTAATCTTTAAGGCCTTCTTGATTACAGTTAATGCATCCTGATATCTTTTAAGCTCCACCATTTCTATTGCCATATTTGTTATAGTCTCGTAAGAGGCTGGTTCTATTTCAATAGCCTTTTCATAACTTTTTACCGCTTCATCGTGCTTTCCATCATGAGATAATGAAAGCCCCAAGTTTGACCACGCACTATATGAATTCGGAGATACCTTTATCGCTTTTTCAAATGCTTTTACGGCATCTGCATATTTTTTTAACTGATCAAATGCTAACCCCATACCATTTAACACCGCATATGACTCGGGTTTAAGTTCGATAGCCTTTTCAAATACAGTTATCGCCTCTTCACCCCTTCCCATATCAGCGAGTAGAAATCCTTTATCTGCCCATGCCGCATACGCGCTAGAATTAATCTCTATAGCTTTATCATATGCCATTAAAGCTTCATTGTACTTACGCAACCTCGCAAAACAGTTTCCTTTATTTATCCATGCTTCAAGAAATCCGGGATTGATAGAGATCGCTTTATCATATGCCTCTAGCGCTTCTGTTATTCTTTCCGGAATACGTACAAGAGTTAACCCTTTGTTATTCCACGCTTTATACGCCCCCGGATCCAAATTGATAATTCTATTATACACCTCCAGACACTCCTTGCTCCTTCCAAGGTGATCCAAAACTAAGGCCTTATCAAAAAGAGCTACAATAAAGTCCGGTTTTATCGCTAAGGATTTATTATATGCATCTATAGCTTCATCATATTTTGCGTTATGGTCAAAAACCTTACCCATCATGTGCCATGCATTAAAATCATTTGGTTCCATCTCAATTGCGATGTTTATCTCCGTTAACGCGTCCGCATATTTTCCCAGATAATCCAACACCATCCCTTTGCCAAGATGTGCCTTATATGAACTTTTCTCTATATCTATCGCTTGGTTGTATACCTCAAGTGCCTTTTGAAACTCCTTCTCTATAGTAAATTTATTACCAAGTCTCATTAAATTTTCATACTTCGGCACGGTTGCACTACCTTCTGCAAACAATAATGCGATCGGAAATATCACTAGTACCATACAATTTAGAACTATCACTCTTATCATAATCATTCACCATCCTAAAAACAGTAGACCGGTAGTACATAAAATGTAACCCGTAAACATAATTTATAATTATTTAAATGAAAATATCTAATGCTATTTACCAAATACATACAAAATAATATTGGATAAAATGTTGATTTCACTATTAAAAATACGTTATGATCGGTAGAAAATTATATATAGTTTAACAAATTTACGAAAGGATAAAAGGATGAAAAAATCATTTTGTGCTGCACTATTTTTTTTCTGCGCAAGTATAGCTTTTACAAATTTTGCATCAGCCGATGTGTACCCTGTGGTAGTATCTGTTAGCGAGTACAAGATAACCGCAGGGAAATATGACGAGGTATCAGACCCTGACGTATACCTATCTATTATTTATAACGGTGAAAAGATTGAAACTTCAAAGCCGATTCGTGACAATGTTTTTCATTCATTTGGAGAGATGAAAGCATTTGGCGACTACTGCCAGGGAATTAAAGAGCTTAAACTGGGCGACAAATTGATTATTAAGTTTTATGATCTTGACTATAGTTCTGAAAGTACAGATTTCTTCTGGGAATGGATAGAAAAATCATCCTATAAGCGTATGGCTTATTTCAGAAAACAGCTGGAACTGATGAACGATAAAGACAAACTATATGATGATTTTGATGCATATACTACAGCAAAAGATGATCCGGAAATAAAGAAAATAGAAAACGATATAACAAACTACGTAATGGAAATAAACAAACGCAAGAATAACAAAGAAGAGACAGAATACATAGGCGAGATAACCATTGACATAGAAGATGTTGCCAAAAGCTTCAAAGCTGGTGAAGAACAGTATGCAAAGGATTATGAGATAAAAAATCCAGACCAGGAAGAAGCGATAGGTAAGGTTAATATTGTCATAAAACGATTTGATGGTTTTGGCTCTTCTATCAAAATAAAGACATTTTGATATGATATAACTATTAGTGAATTTGGTATTTATCTAATGAATTAGTACGGAGAGAAATATTTCTACACTCAACGTGTAACAAATGGAGTATTTAGTGATTTAGGTCTTGGCTAGATTTTATGTAAAGATTGAATAATTCCGCAGGTGTATCCTAAGCCACATGGAGGAGATCACGATTGAATAACATTTAAGATAGCCGAAAGATAGATTGATAAATACTCCATTTGTTACACGTTGAGTATACCTATCTATAGATTAGAGTAGCTAACAAAGGTACAATACTGTTATTTCAAATGTAAGTTATTTCAAATGTAAACAATCCTACATGACTGATCTAACAATCAAGGTTTTAACTCTTATTTTACTTATTACATTCATAAGTGGATGCGGCACAAAACGGTTTGACAAACTAAGAATAAACAAGGGCAATTTACGGCCTGAAGTAAAGGCAAGGTTTCTTACATTTCTGATGAAGAAAAGTTTATCACTTGATGAGGAACAAGAGAAAAAGGTAAATGAGATAAACATTAGATATACCAACGAAACCGAACAGATTATAGAGAAAAAACTAAGTGATATAAGCACATACCTTAAACTAAGAAAATCAAATAAAACCAAAGAAAAAGAGCTAAAGAGGATATTCTCAAAACAACAGTTCAAGGATTATAAAGTCAGAAAAAAAGAGATTAAAGAACAGCTGAAAAATCATATACAAACAATGAAAGAGAGGAAAGGCAAGAGACGCCGTTTGTTAAACAGGTTTTTGGATAATCAGGTCTAGATTCACATTTAAATTAACACCAGCGGCGGACTATTTACCATAGGTTAACTTTGAATACTTTCGTTCTTAGTTCAAGTCTCTGACGTAAACTAATCTGACATTAACAATACTCTGTATGGTTTTGCATTTCGGACACAATCAATTGTCTGTAAACATTAATCTCTTTTACTCGCAACAGAGTTGCGTTAAAGTCAGATGTGATTCAAATCTGGAGATTTGAGCCAACAGCCAGAACAAACATAACTCATAACATACACAGCGGTTACACCTAAACGCCAACAAACTAACGTATTTGGTCCAAAATGAAAATTCCTATACTATTAAATTAGCGCCTACGACGGGCCATTGTTATACTCAAATAACGTAAAAACCCATGAGAACATAAAGAATTATTGATGTGTTTAGGGATCATTTAACCCGTCCGACATTTTAACTAACCAATAAATATGCAGTTACCCCCACCAATCGGTGATATTAAATATCTCTACTATGACGATCAAATAATCGTTGTTGATAAACCCGCCAACATGCTTTCTGTACCTGGAAAGAGACCTGAAAATCAGGACTGCCTCATCAGCCGCGTTAATCGAGACTTTGCTAACGCACGGATTGTACATCGCCTGGACTTTTGCACATCCGGGATAATGGTTATAGGACAAAACAAGGATGCTCACCGGGAGCTAAGTCGTCAATTCCAGGAACGTGAGACAAAAAAGACCTATATCGCAAAGGTTTACGGTAACCCAAAAAAACCTTCAGGTAAGGTAAACCTTCCTGTTCGATGCGATTGGGAAAGGAGACCAAGACAGATTGTTGACCATAAACTAGGCAAGAATGCGGAAACATTATGGCAGGTACTTGAGCAATATAACAACTGCTGCCGCATGAAATTAACCCCGATCACAGGGCGTACCCATCAGCTTAGAGTACACATGCAGGCAATAGACCACCCTATTCTTGGGGATGAATTTTATGCCCATAGAGAAGCATTTTCTATCGCAGGAAGATTAAACCTACATGCACAAGAGATTACTTTTAAACACCCATCAAAGAAAAATCTAATATCATTTAAATCAGATGAGCCTTTCTGAAAATAAACCGGTATGATATAAGTAGGATTTGCTTGTTTTAAATTGACTAATTCGGCATGTGTAGCTTTAGCTACATGGATTAGATAACAATTGAAAAACATTTAAAGATGGAGAAAATATAGATCTCTAAATCTTCAATTCATACCACACGAAATATAACCATGTTACAGGCCTTAAAACCTCTAACATGGTTAAAAACGTCTGTTTGCAATTCCTGTATACGTACTTAGGGAATAACTTTAAGATGTATTTAGGACGTAAGATTGTAAATAAATATATTCACAAACCTTTACCTAGTTTAATCTGAATTTTTTAATGTTACGATCCGCCAATTCCTGGATCTTCTTTATTTCATCCTTCCCGCCGTCTTTCTTGAAAAGATGTGCAAATCTGCCCTGAAGTTTCAAATACTCCTCAACAGGTACCGGCTCGCTCACCTTTCTTACCCCAGTTAAATCACCGTTTTCAATCTCGTATATGGGGAATAATCCGGTCTTAACTGCAAGCATGGCAATCTTTATCGTATTTTCAGGTTTTGATCTCCACCCCAACGGGCACGGTACATGAATTTGAATATATTTAGGACCTGTAATTGACAAGGCCTTCTTTACCTTATTTTCAATATCCCTTGGAAATGCGACAGAACTGGTCGCAACATATGGTATCCCATGGGCAGCCGCAATAGCTGGTATATCTTTTTTTCTGTGTTCATTTCCCCATGAGTACTTTCCTGCAGGACTGGTAGCGGTAGCTGTATCAAACGGAGTGAGTCCGCTTCTCTGAACTCCGGTATTCATATATGCTTCATTATCATAGCATACATACAATACGTCATGCCCCCTCTCAAACATACCGCTTAAAGCCTGCAAACCAATATCAGCAGTACCACCATCTCCACCCTGTGCAAGGACTTTGACCTCATCAGCCTTTCCAAGGGCTTTTAATGCAGCCTCTATACCGGAAGCAACGGCAGCAGAATTCTCAAACAGAGAGTGGATAAACGGCACACCCCAAGACGTCTCAGGATATCTGGTTGTAAAAACTTCCAAACAGCCGGTAGCATCCGTTGTGATAACATCTTTACCCGCGACTTGAAGAACCCGCTTTGCGGCAAGCGCTTCACCACACCCAAGGCAAGCAGTATGGCCACAATCAAATAAGTTATCCTTTATCACTTTTTTCCTCCAAATCAAATATTGTGGAATATTGTACTTTTAGAAACTGTATATCGATCCTATTCCAGTATTTATTGTTTTCTAAGTTTTCAGCTATTAATCCTAAGCATTTGCAGCAACAGCTTCATCAGATGGCTCCGGATCTTCTACAAGCTCTTTCTTAATATCTATAAATTGATCATAAGAAGAATCACCAGAACCATTAAGTATTCCAATGATAGTCTCCACAGTAATATCCCTGCCACCAAGCCCAATAATACTTCCGACAATTTCCGGCACACCTGTCTTGCCGCAAAAAGCAGCTTTTATCTCACTTGAAACAATACCACCCATTCCAATTGAAACAGCTTTTTCAAGGACATGCACCTTTTTTGCACCCTTTAAGGCCTCACATATAGCATCTTTAGGAAAAGGTCTAAAACTCCTTACCTTTAAAACACCAACCTTTTCACCTTTCTCTCGCAAGGAATCTACTGCATCTTTTACTGTTCCAAGAACAGACCCGAGAGAGACAATAACGGTTTCTGCATCTTCCAGTTTGTAAGTATCAATTAATCCGCCGTAATACCTTCCAAACTGATTATTAAACTCGTTAGCGACATCTTCTATAACCTTAACTGAATTCTCCATCGCTTCTTGCATCAGATACCTGGTCTCCATATAGGCCTCAGGTCCCACCATGGCCCCCATTGTTACAGGATTGTCAGGATTTAAATAGTCCTCAGGCTGATAAGAAGGCAGAAATCTGTCAGCATCTTCCTGGCTAATTAATTCAACCGGTTCGTATGAGTGAGTTAAGATAAATCCGTCCATGCAAACCATTACAGGCAACAAAACACCCTTATTCTCCCCTATTTTATATGCCTGAAGATGCATATCAAGGGCTTCCTGATTATCCTCTGCATAAAGCTGAATCCAGCCGCTGTCACGCATGGATAGAGAATCCTGCTGATCATTCCATATATTAATTGGTGCTGAAACAGCCCTGTTGGCACAGGTCATAACAATTGGTAAGCGCATCCCTGAGATATTAAACAGAACTTCCGCCATCAAGAACAACCCTTGTGCAGTAGTTGCGGTGTATGAACGGGCTCCTGTTGCACATGACCCCAATACCACAGAAGCAGCTGAAAATTCACTCTCCACATTAACAAATTCCGCCTTTACTTTACCATTTGCCACAATTTTAGCAAGCTCCTCTACGATGTGAGTCTGTGGTGTAATAGGATATGCTGAAATCACTTTCGGTCTGCAAACGGTAACTGCATCAGCTACAGCCCTTGATCCTTCAATAAAAGTTTTCATCTATTTGTCCTCCAGAATCATTTCAATATCGTTGACATGGCACTCTACTGCACAAATACCACACCCTTTACAGTATTTCAAGTTGCATGTATATTTCCGATCCTCAACCTCAAACACACACCCTTCAGGACAGTTAATAACACACAACTTACAGCCGGTGCAATCCTTTTGTTTGTATACAGGTTTAAAGGTCCTCCACGACCCAGTCAGGTTCCCATGACTTGTATGACTATCAGCAATTGCGCCAGGTTTTAACTTCATACTCATCGCTCCTATAAAAAAAACTCAAATTTAATTGTTTGCAATTAAAAAAAAAGCAGGCACTCTTCACCCATTCGCAAAAATAAAAGGTTTATTATAACAAAACAATTTGAAATTTACATATCAAAATTTCACAATAATTTTTACCATGAAATAAGAAAACAAAAGTAACTACTCCGCTTTATAGAATGAAGGCTGAAGGTTGAAGTAAATCAACAACTTCCCCGCATCATTATTAGGCCATTTAAGATTTTTCAGTTTTAATGATTTTCTACTAAATCGATGGATAAATCATTATTATCAAGAAAAACCAAGACTATTTGCAAAACATTAGTTAATTAAGTTCTGCATAATCATGCACTATTCTTTTCTAATAGCCTTCAGCCTAAATGCCTGCGTAGTAACAAACAAAAAGTATTAAACTCCAATAAAAGCAGACGGATTTATCGATACTAACGAAATGTAAATTTATTGGCTTTCAGAATTTAATAATGATATACTTCAGAACATCACAAAGAGAACAAATAAACAAAATGGGGTAAAGTAATGAAAGATGAAAAAGTTTTGCCTGCCAAACAAGACAAGAATGGAAATTTCATTAAAAGACTGTACGACTGGACCCGTCACTGGGCAAGAACCCCATACGGCACTCTTGCACTATTCATTATCTCCTTTTGCGAAGCCTCCTTTTTCCCCGTTCCTCCCGATGTATTGCTGCTTGTACTTACAGTTTCAAAACCAAAAAAATCATTTTATTATGCCTTTATCTGCTCCCTGGGATCAATCCTTGGAGGGTGTTTTGGGTTTTTCCTTGGATATAAATTCTTTGAACACATAGGGTTACCCATACTAAAGTTCTACGGATTCATGGATAAATTTGAAGAACTCAGCATTACATTTAATGAACACGGGCTTCTTGCCATCATTATTGCAGGGGTCACCCCGATCCCATACAAGGTATTTACAATAGCCGCTGGTTTCTGTGGGGTTAGCTTCTATACTCTACTCCTGGCATCTGCAATAAGCCGTCCTTTACGCTTCTTTGCAGAAGCAGGACTGATTTTTGCCTTTGGTGACCGTATAGAAAACTTTATAGAGAAATATTTTAACCTTCTTTCTATACTATTTATTGTTCTACTTGTATTAGGGTTTGTTGTGATTAAACTCTTTCACTAGAAATTGACAAATTATAGTATAACATCATAAAGTGGAGAAGCCGCAACCAAAATACGAGATACTGGATTCTAGAAACTGGATACTGGCAAATAGTTCAATTTCTGGTCTTCCAGTCAAGATGCAACATGAAAAAGAGACGAATTTAATTTAAGAAATAATTTATTAAGACCGTTGAATAAATTAACAAGCATCTAGTATCAGTAACCAGCAACCAGTAACTATGCTGTTGCAAATGACTTAAGGATGCGCAGCAAGAATTTGTTTCCATAAAAACAAGTTTTTAGAGGATAATATTATAAGTACTTCTTTTTGTAAAATTTTGTAATCTTTATCAAAGACAGGTCAAGAGTCAGAACATCAGAACAAAAGAAAGCAAGAGTTGCGAAAAAAATGCAATTTTACGATTAATAAAATGATGAAGTCACCACAAAACTATGCTTTATCTTGAATTCTGCCTCCTGAATTCTGCATTCCCAACTTACTTGCGGTTTAACCGCTCTATCGATTATGGTAAACTTGTTAACCAAATTGTCCATAGTTTGTATCATTCTCAACCTATTCATAACATCTATAATACAAACTGAGGCGACCGCCAAAGAACCCGATACGCAACAAATAACCACAACATTAACCCTCCAAGAAAAGAAAACCTTGCTGGAGATCGCCAGAAAAACCTTGATTTCCGCAGTCAAATACAACACCGGGCCGGAAATAGATGATGAAGAGTTAAAGAAATTTGAAAGACTTCAAAAGAGATCAGGCACATTTGTTACCCTGAAGAGTAAAGACCAACTCCGCGGCTGCATAGGTAATATCTTTCCAAACCAGGAAGTGTACAAAGCTATTGCTAGAAACACCATAAGCTCTGCCTTTTACGATAGAAGGTTCATGCCTGTAACCGAACACGAATTAAATAACATAGAAATAGAGATATCCGTATTATCAGACATCATGCCAATAAAAGGACATGATGAGTACGACGTAACCAAACACGGAATAATCATAAGAAAAGGAGACGCAAGTGCAGTTTTCCTTCCACAGGTAGCAACTGAACAGCAATGGGACAAGGAAGAAACATTAAACCACCTCTGCCGGAAAGCAGGGTTGCCTCAGAATGGATGGAAAGAGAACGGCATGCAGTTCTCCGTCTTTACTGCCGAAGTATTTAGAGAGACTGATTTTCATGACAAGGGACAACCAAAACAAGATAAATAGTTCTAATGGTTCAAGATCTTTAACCCATATTTGTCAACACGGTATATCAGCGTTAATAAGCACAGATCAGCGTCCCATTTATTAAAAGATAGGAGTATAATAGTTGTTTAGCCATATTGAACCATAACGGGAGAACAATATGATTATATCGGAATTTGATGAACTTCACGTGGTTTCAGACCTGCATCTTGGAGGCGAAAAGACACCCACAGAAAACTTCCAGATCTTTAAGCATGGTAAACGACTGGGAGATTTTATAGAAAGGTTGGCAAAGAAAGCAAATAACAACGATAACAGACGTGTCGCGCTGGTCTTAAATGGTGATATAGTCGACTTTCTAGCAGAAACAGATCCAATGTATTTAGATCCCTCCGGAGCAGTTGAAAAACTGAAACGCATCTATCAGGACCCATCGTTTAATCCCGTCTGGAAGGCATTAGAACTCTTCGTCTCAACACCAAATAGATATCTTATCATTATCTTGGGAAATCACGACGTTGAACTCGCTCTTCCTCCTGTTAAAAACTGGTTGTCCCAAAAGTTAACCAAGGGTGTCGAAACGGCCTCCGCACGCATCACATTTGCAACGGACGGCAGTGGCTTTTGCTGCAACGTGGGAAAGAAAAGAGTCCTTTGCTTACATGGAAACGAAGTTGATGAATGGAATGTGGTAGACTATTTCCAACTTCTGCAAGTATCAAGGGCATTAAACAGAGATCAAAAGCCTTTGGACTGGAATGCTAACGCCGGCACTCGCCTGGTTATCGATATAATGAATTCCATCAAACGGAATTATCCAATGGTAGACCTCCTTAAACCTGAAATTGAAGCTGCAAGTCCCATAGTCCTTGCATTCGATCCTTCACAAATAACAAAACTACCTGACGTGATAAAACTTGGGATCAGGGCATCAAAGACAAAAAAACGGATAGATGAGGGACTGCTAGGCGCAGAACCACCACAGGAAGAAGAGGAGGATGAAGCAGTCCTTGCCAACGCACAACTTGAAAAGCTACTTAAAGAGACATTTGGTGATCTTGCGGGTGGTAGTTCAGATGATATAGCCGATATGCTTCTTCGTGCCGATAAAAATAACGAAGAGAATATAGATCCCAGACAAATATATGACGATGATCAACAATTGGGATGGGTTGACGATAAATTCGATTCTGCGGTTAAATGGTTTAGAAAAATCAGCAAAATGCCTGACAAAACCGAACTGTTGAGAAGAGCACTTAAAAAATTGGTCAAAGGCAATGAATTCGACCTGGATGGTCCTGACAACGGACTGGATGGGCTGGAAGACAAAGTTGGCAAAGGTGTCGATTATCTCATAACCGGGCATAGCCATTTAGCACGTGTTAAGACACGAAAGAACGGGAAACATTACTACAATAGCGGCACATGGATACGACTGATCCAATTAAGTGACAAAGTCATTGACAATGCTGACGATTTTAACGCCCTGCTCAAGATCTTGAAAAAGCCAGATATTGAGGCATTAGATATTGCAGAAATCCCTGCAAATGATAACAAACCGCAAAAGCTCGTAAAAGAGAACACAACTCTCGCCGTCTCTATAATAAAAGATAAAATGGAAACCCATGGACAGCTTAACCTGATTCAAGACAATGGCAAAAGCGAGCCCGTTATGGGTACCAAAAGATAGGAGAGATATCTGATGAACAAACAAAAAGTCGTAGAATTAGAACTACTGCGTGAAGGTCCGCCACATAACCGATTATTATCACCAAACACATCGTATCTTGGATTATGCGGCAATTATGGAGCCGCAACTATCCATGTACCATGGGAACATAGATCATTTCTGTTACGGCTCTCTGAATTACGCTATCCCGGGCTAACTAAAGATAACAACGTTACATCGGCAAAAAGACAAGAGGTAATAAATGAACTGGCAGAAGATATCTCCCGTATACTTGGAGCATCACCGGGGCTTGCCACCGGCCTTACAGATAGGCGAGATGCAGAGCTTACCCATTTGCGTATGGTAGTCTCTGCAGAAGAGCTGGCCATGCTTCCGTTTGAACTCGCAAAGAATATAGCAGGTACTCCCGGAGGAGAAGAGAACTGGTTATCAATACAGACAGCCACGCCAATCTGTCTGACACGCCGCGTACGTAACGTAAATACAAGCCTCGAATCATGGCCACAAGAAAATATTAAAATATTGTTCGTCGCATCATCGGCCGGCGGCAGTATACCATTTGAACAGCATTTACAAATCCTTCATAAAGCTATAAAGCCATGGCTTGAACCATATGCTCCAGATGATAAAGAATCACTGTTTAAATCAACTGAAAAGGTTATGACAATCCTGCTTAACGCCAGCATTGAAGATGTTGATCAGGCATGCCGCAAACAGAACTATACACATGTGCATATATTGGCACATGGTATGGAAGATAATAAACGTGAAGATAAACCATTCGGATTAGCCATGCGCGACAAGAGTAATCCCGGAAAGATTGATGTTGTCTCCGGACGCCGATTTTCAGCCGCACTGCATCCATTAAAACAGCATAAAGGCCCAACTGTTGTAACGGTTGCCAGTTGTGACAGCGCCGCCATAAGCTCCGTAATATACACTGGCGCGAGCTTCGCCCATGATTTACACAGGGAAGGTGTTCCTCTGGTAGTTGCATCTCAGTTTCCACTAACGTTTAGCGGTTCAATCACCATGGTTGAGCTTTTGTACGGTGGATTGTTGTGGGGAGATCATCCCATTAAACTACTCTATGAACTACGCCGTAAATTATACGCATACAAATCCAACCGTAACCATGATTGGGCAAGCCTGGTGGTTTATGAATCGTTACCTGAGAATATAGACAATACACTGCTCTTATTACAGTATTATCAAACAAAGGCAGCCTGTAACTTGATATTTAAGAGAGTTGAAAAGCTTATTAATGATATTGGAAAACTGGATGACTATGACCATAAGAGCAAAAATTGTCAAAATGATGACAGCAGAAAAACAGCGTGTTGTAATACC
The DNA here is from genome assembly GCA_021777055.1 of Candidatus Anammoxibacter sp. Classification (GTDB taxonomy): domain Bacteria; phylum Planctomycetota; class Brocadiia; order Brocadiales; family Anammoxibacteraceae; genus Anammoxibacter_A. The sequence continues at coordinate 51,820 of JAIQZO010000061.1, forward strand.
ATAAAAGATCTCTTCAGTTGTCTGGACCATACATCAAAGAGATTTCCAGAAGACGCAAAATACCAGACAGAAATCCTGGGCTTACACGGCAGCAGTGAAAAAAGAAAAGCCGAAGCATACTTTAAACTCAGCAGAAAACTGAAAGAAAACAACAAAAAAAACGAGTCCTCATCCAATGAGCTGGAAGACTCCCTTACCGCACTGCAAAGCTCTATAATATTTTACAGCAAAGCTATAGATATGGAAATGACCAGCCGAAAAGACAGCAGGACATTTGGGTCACTCCATTGGGTTGCAACACAATATCTATCCATTGCAATGATACTTAGAAAACCATTCGATGCCGGACTTTGGTACAGCGCTAGAACCGCAGCGTCAACAGATATCCGTGTGGGTAATTGTAATGAAATTGTTTGGGCCCATGGCAGCCTTGCGGAACTTTACCTTATAAGATATGCATATTCAAATGAAGAATTTTCAGATAACAAAGATAGTGACAAAAACCTGGCATACAAAAACATCGGACATTTGTTGGAGCTTGTAAAAGATGACGTTTTCCAGATAAAATCAACCAAACAGCAATTATCACGTTACAAAGATTGGTGGTTGCATAAAGACTTTCAAAAGTTTCTGAACAAGAAACTTAATGATCAGCCAAATATTATTAATATAGAAGCAACAAACAGCTTAATTAATGAACTGCTGGAAATTTTCCCGGATAATCTTGACATTGCAAATTAAGGAACGGACAGGTAATAGACCCTCTAAAGCTTGTACACGTAAAAGAAGAACCTAATGACTTATAATCCAAATCCCATAGACACATCAAACGTAAAACTAACCTCAGAGATACTAGAATTAACAGAAATCCTCGCAAAGAATGTACATGAAATATGGGCAGAAAACCGCATGAAAGAGGGATGGGTTTACGGACCAAGGCGTAACGACTCAAAGAAAGAGAACCCTTGTATAGTCCCTTATAAAGACCTACCGGAAAGTGAGAAAGAGTATGACCGTAAAGCTGCAATGCAAACCATCAAAACCATTGTTGCTTTGGGTTTTAATATAGAAAAATCAGAGAAATATGAGTGCTAGCCTGACCGTACCATACAACAGCAAATTATTGCTAGTATGACAACTATGAGACCTGACGAAAAGAAGATTACAAATCATAAGAAATGATTATATCGTAGAGATCCCTAATAGCAATATAGAAACTATGCTGGAGAGCAACCCGCCAATGGATAACCGGATCAGGTAGCGACGAAACATCATGGCTGAAATGGAGAGATTAATTCTCCCCATCAAAACCATGATATTTCATAACTTCCAGCGATACCTTAAAAAACCTCAGTTTCTGGTACAGAGTCCCAGAATAAAGTTTTAACGTGGACGACAAATGTTCAGGTCTCCTCGCATTATCGCTATCAAGTTTTGGATATACAAAGTTTTCAGGCATTAACTACATAATAATGCCGTTGGCTGCCAACGTTCGTTCTGCCCGTTTGTTTTTACTATTCTTTTACTTTAATGAACGTCCGTTATATCCGCCTTCATAGGGATTTGGTCTCTTAAACGGCTATCAACGTCGTTATTACCCTTTCTCTTTATGATACTCATGCCCTTTACTGTTACCGACACTGCGTCATGCAATGTGCTTGTGCCGTCAAATTCCACATCTTCTAACATGTATTCATATGTGCGTCCGAAATGAACATCTTTGTCTGAAAACAAATATTCCGCGCCCCAGGCCCCTCCGCCTCTGGCCGGTATTAGGCTCTTTGTTATTCTGACCAATTTTTTCGGCCCGTCACCTTTACGCCATATATGAAAACCGGCATTGTTAATTTCAGTTGCAGTTGCCCACTCTAAAACAACACTCCTTCCTGAACTATTAGCAGTGAAATCGATTAATTCTACAACGGTAGGCTCACATTTACCATCTACACACTCCTCTGGAGAGACACATGCCGGGTTAAATTTCACACAACCCGCGAGCGCCACTGCAGCGCCTACATATACTTCTGTTGCGGTTGCCAGTGCCGTGATTTGGCCTGCCAAAAACGCCGCTTCCGCAGCCCATACAAGCGTCCACAAAGCGGCAGTCTCCCCTGTAACTAACAGTTGTAATCTAGCATCAAATCTACAAAGAATTTCCTTCACTGTAAAACCTGAGCCACATGCTAACAATTCTGCCAAAGCGTCTTTGTAAGCCGCTGCTGCAGACTTTATCCTTTTCTGAGTTAGTATCATTGCTTCCTTTGTAATATCAATACCATCCCTAATATCGAGCATAATTTCCCGGGCTCGCAGAAAAGCCTCCTTTGTAAACACACAAGCATCCGGCGGACAGGTTTTTGCATCAAGGAGCCCGCTATTAGATGACGAAGACCTTGCCAGTGCTCCAGGTAGTGTGTCATTTTCAGATTCTAGATAGAAGTCAAATCGATCTGAGTTCCCAGCTACAACATCAACGATTCGACTCTGGAATTTAAACCCTTGAGCCTGTACCTCTATTACGTAAGGCCCGGCCGGCATGTCGTATAACACATAGTTTCCGTCGGCGGGCGTGATAATAGTCCCGCCATTTGCACGCGATGTAACTGAGCGGACATCAATAAGGGCAGACTGGATAGGCAGATTATTCTCAGCCTGATAGATGGTGCCACCGATAACTTCTTCCAATATCTGTGTGGATAGATCTACTTCAGTAGTCTGTCCCGCAGTTACTGATATGTTTGGCTCGGTGATAAAGTCTGCATCGTTCAGATAAACGCCAATGGCATACGTGCCTTCAGACAATCCACCTATCGTGTATTCTCCATTTTGGTTGGTCCAACCATCGTCAGATAGTATGAGTACATTATCATCTTGACTCATTGCCCTTACTTTCACACCTACAAGCGGTTGTCCAGCCGAATCAGAAACGAGACCTGTCACAGTCCCAGAGGGTTCCAGTAGAAAATTGATTTCAACAACGCTATTAGATGCTACAAATGTCTGATTCGCAGTTCCCAATCCTGGAGAATTAACCTGTAATGTGTATTGAGTGGGCAGCAAACTATCTAATTCAAAACTACCATCACTGGCGGTTTGTGTAGATACTTGTAAACTTTGTGTGTTGATATCTAAGGATGCAGAGGCATCCACAATTGCGGTGACCTTAGCTCCGGCAACCGGTGTGTTTCCATCTGCTCTAGTCACAGTTCCAACGACATTTCCACCAAACGCAAAGAAGTCTATACCCGTAATGTTCTGATCACTATCAGAGATGTCAACAATTTGGGTAGGAAAACCGAAGCCATCTTTAAAAATCGTTATTTCAAACGTACCTTGAACAATCAGGCGTTCAATTTCATATGTCCCATCCTCTAAGGTTACCGCTGCACCTGCCGGCCCATCTGGTCCGATAGCAAGAACAGTTGCCTCGGCAATGGGGGTTGCACCATCTGCTTTCATAACTATGCCAGAAATTGTGCTTCCGCGCTGTAAAGCAAAGTCCACATCCATAACATGCTGCTCAGGCGCCAATTCAATATCCGTCAGTTTGACAGTAACATATCCAGGTTTGATTGCCGTCAAAGTGTAAGTATCTGTATACAAATTATCTAACAGATATGTCCCATCTTGAGCAGTTAAAGCAATTTCTATCTTTCCAGTGTTGACACCCTCAGCAAGAACGGTAACCTCCTCAATTGATGTTGCTCCATCATCTGTTGTCACCATACCTGAAATCTGTCCAGTTGTTGTCCGCACTGGCAGAACATAGTTAGCACGAGTCTTAACTTCAAAACTGACAAAGCTAAACATGCTCACAAACCACGCCTCCGAGGGAAAAGCAGCAGAACTTGTTGACGACCACCATTTATCAGGCGCTCCTGGAAAAGGCACGGGGAAATTTATAAATGGTGCTTGATGTGGTAACCACCTCACATTCTCATAGTCGGAAAGACTACTTAGCTCGTTGTCATTGGGCAAACTCCAGTCGTCAAAGCCAGCCCCACAGCTTGCATAAGTACCATCATTAATGCCATTTACAAAGTCTAAAGCATGTTGCCATGTAACTTTGCCATCTCCAACATTGCCATCATTATCGAATGAAGGATACTGTGCTTGAATACAGTTGATATCCTGAAGATACATCAGCCCCGTCAGGTTATCTACAACAGTACCACCGTCATTCGCCGTAAACCTCGGCTCAGGCCAAGCAACACCCGCTTGAATCTGCCCGTCTTGTCCTGTTGCTGTGGGATTGTTGCAGTCAATGGGTTCTCCTGCTTCATCATAGCAGGTTGTTTGTCCAGTCTTCCACTCTTTTGACGGACCAGTACTTGTGCCGCGCACAGGCCAGAGAACGTTGGTTAAGTCCTTACGAATCCCTCCCATGCGCCCATTCGACATAAGAATAACATAGGCATTAGTCATGGCACCCGTCACTGGACTGGAGGAAGGCTGAGTCGTAGAAGACCAGTAATGAGTCTTTTGCACATTAAGGAATCCTTGATCATTAAGCCACACATTCATGTCTGTGACCGAATCATTTTCAAGGCTCTGTAGCTCATTTATGTTAGAAAGCCTCCAGTCAGTATGACCAGCGCTACAATCTTCATACGTACCATCGTTGATACCATTCACAAAGTCCAGAGCATGTTGCCACGTAACTCTGCCATCTCCTGGAGTTTCGTCATTGTCAAAATCTGGGTACTCTTTCACGATGCAATTGGCATCCTGAAACCATACCAACCCGATAAGGTTATCTGTAACCGTGCCATCTCCATTATCTGTAAATCGTGGGGCAGGCCAAGCTAAGCCTGCATGAAACTCACCATCCTGACCAGTACCGGCACAGTCAACGACAGTACCTAACTCATCGTAACAAGTTGTCTGCCCTGTCTCTGGCAAATTTATCACTTGTACATTGGTCGTGTCAGCAGATACAACATCAAACGTCGTAATCAACGCAATTGTTAAAAAAACATAAAATGCAACTCGTTTAGGTCTAAACATCTTATTTTCCTCCTATGCAAAATAACGCCGTCCATCTGAAGCATGTACTTATACTCAGCTGGTGTATAATCTACCACCTGGATGATTTGAGAAAGCAATGAGCAGAATAGAAATTGTAAAAAACGTTGAGAACAGCGGTGAATAATTTGTCACCTGCATATTTACTAATTTATTAGAAAACAAATAGGAGGCAATATGTTTATTATCGTATCACTTTTCTATATTGTCAAACTGACAAGTTATTAATTTGAAGATAACTAACACAAGAAATTACCTTACCTAATACACCTACGTCCCAGATCGTGGCCAGTGGTTGCACTCAACATGTCTGTGAGATATTTTCTTGCATTAAGCCCGGGGCTATAGATTCAGCATCTGGATTTATTTGTATTGTCATCAATAAATCTGGGCGATATCCCTAAACGGAAGCACTCTTGCTTTTAACACGGCCTTTGATAAGGATGAGGGAGATATTGGATACCTGGACAATCCTCCACTTACGCCTAAATATCTTGCCCATTTTGGTTTGGCATGGATGTGTTCCGGATTAATCTGTTCATGGTTTATATCATGGAACTTTTTCATTATTACCCTGGTATGTTTTAGCTTGTCCATCTTATACACTTGTCCTCCACTACGTTTAAAGGCTATACCAGCTCTTGATCTATTGATTAGCAACCTGAGTTATGGAGGATTCTCCATGTTTTCAGGATATGCGGCAGTCTCGGATACCATTGATGCCAGCATAATCATATACTTTTTCGGTTTTGCCTTTCTGTTTGCCACCCTTTACACTATTGCACAGATTTATCAGTATGAAGAGGATAAAAAGAAATAGGGACAGAACCTTTACAGGTGCAGTGGGTAAGAAGCGTGCCCTTTGCATAGCATTTGCAATGAGCATTATTACGCACATTATCTTTATCGGAGGCGGTTTTTGTATCGTGGTGAGAAGAGTATACTTATATTACTGGTTTCATTCGCGGTATGGTTCACTATACTATTGCATTGGATCGGGAACATGAACAGTTATGCTGAAAAGAGAGGAATGTACCGCATTTTATGGGCGCGGGCACTAACCAATATAAGTGTGGTTACATTACGACTTTTATAGTTTTATATACACTTTCTGCCCCCCTACGGAACAAGAAGCACGTTGACATACTACCATTGTATACGTACAATGTACATATGGAACATCTTAAATTCGAGTGGGACATGAAAAAGGAGAATGCAAATATCCGTAAACATGGTGTTTCCTTTGATGAAGCACGCACTGTCTTTTACGATGAGAATGCCATCCAATTTTTCGATCCGGACCATTCAGAGGAGGAAGACCGTTTCATCCTACTTGGTATTAGTTGCAAACTACGCACACTTATAGTTTGTCACTGTTTTAGGGAAAGCGAAACCACAATTCGGATATTTTCTGCCCGAAAAACTGACAAAGAAGAAGAACACGAATATTGGAGACTAAGAAAATGAGAGACCATTACGATTTTTCCAAGATGAAAGGGAAAAAAAACCCATACACTAAATACCTGAAGCAACCAGTTACAATGCGTCTGGACCGTGATACGGTTGACTACTTCAAGTCCATGTCTGAGGAAACAGGTATTCCTTACCAAAGCCTGATCAACCTTTATTTAAGGGATTGTGCAGTTCATCACCGTAAATTGCAATTAACATGGAATTCGTAGAATGTAATTTTCTTTACAAGTATAACTATCACAAATAATAGACAAAACATGATTACACTGATTTGCATCCGCGTAATCATATATAATCCGCGTAATCATATTTAATTTAACCCATTCACGTGCCAATTCCTTTAAAACTTAAAAGCGTTTCTGACATTGTTTTTTATTACGTTGAATAATTATAATTTTCTTTATATATCCAAACCGTTACTGTAACAGAATTAAGACCCCTTATTCTCAAACTCCTTAACTATAGCCAGGCATCTATCTCTTGCACCCGCCGCAAAGATCTTCTCGGCCTCATCAAATTGGGCAAGCATGCACTTCTGTGCCTCATCACTCAATGCTTCATCCGCCATAGGGTACAAAATGTTATCCTCTTTATAAATGTGATCCCGGATAAGGCTTACATATGCCATTGCGTTCTTGACCACAGCACCAACATCCCCATCCTCAATCCCTTGGCTCAGTCCTTTTACAAACAGGCGCCCCTCATCATGTTCATACAGCATCTGAGGAACAGGATCGCAATGCATCTGCACATCGTCCTTCTTAAGTTCAGGAAAAAGGATCTCTTCCTCCTTGGCATGGTGGGATTTATCCGCATAGTTTACGATAAAATCAGCCGTCTTTTCAAAAAACTCCTTATCCAACGGATTACCTGATTCAACTCTATCGCATTCCGCACTTATAGCCTCAATAACCTTTGAAATATTCTTATGTTCCTCGGAAAGAATAGTCGTTGCTTTTATACTATTTTCCATCTCATCCCCCGTCTAATTTATTAGGTACAATTAATTTCTCATAAAATTTAAGATGCATATTTCTAATTATAGATCCACTCTCTATGTTGATCGTAACTAGAAACATTATAGTATAATAAAACATTATATTTGCCAAGTTTTTTGTATAAGACAATGGGATTCCCAACATAAAACAACATTCACCAGAATATGAAGACTCGCCCTTTCTAGGCAAAAAACAGTTAGTTTACATTTCTCAACGTTACCTTGTACAAGCTGTTGAGAATTTCTTTCTTTAAAAACAAGTTTTTACAGAATATTAATAAGGATTCACCCGATAAAAAGTATACACCAATTAATTAGGAAACGTTTTCAAAAAGGAGAGAAACATGAAAAGTAGATATGCTATTAACCTTGCCATCATGTTTTCGGTTTTAACATGCTTTATAAATTTCTCTGTTTTCGCAGACCATCCGGGAGGAGTGGATCTAGATAAATCCACCACTCCTAACTTTGATTACGACGTACTTTCTACCGACGACAACACAAGTACCAGTTTTTTTCCTGCCGGAAAAACACAAAATGTAATTGATGCTATAAGTACTGATGACCCAAACAATCCAGCGTTTCCTGGATATCACCAGAGTTATATCACCATGGGGTTTAACGCACCGTTCTTTTCAATTGATCCTAAGTCCGTACATATCTGGGACTGTGGCTGCGCATTTGCAAACGCACCGGAAGGTCTTGTAAATATTGACGCCCCTTCAACAAACGGTAAGAACGAACTCTGTCTAAGGAAACTTACGGGGCATGAAATCTTTCACCATGTTCAATACAGTTATATAAACTTTGATGAATGGCCCGCATGGGGAGGATGGGTGGTTGAAGGTACCGTTAAGTCAATGGAAGATAAAGTTTACAGCGATGTTGACCTTGGGGACAACCTCATTCCAAACTGCAGCTCATATTATGCTAGGATAACAGAGTATATAAATCAAACAGAGGATACCCTTTGGGACTTCACATATCCGGTCGCGCTATTCTGGACATACCTTGCGGAACAGATAGGCTCCACACCGGGGCCCACACAGCAGGGAGTAGATTTTATACGCAGATTCTGGGAAAGGACTGAGGATAAAGATCCTGACGGAATCGGAGTACTCAGAAATACTATATCTGAGTTTAGCCCCGGAACCAGCCTTGAAGATATGTTCCATGACTTTATTATCGCAAATTACGCAAAAGACCTGAACCTTTTACCAATACCAAACGCACAGAAATTCCAGTATATAGACGATGATGCTCCGGCCAACGCATATCCCACTGTAACAGTTGCCAACGTGGCCATTGATTCAGATCAGTCCGACAGTGTTGACAGATGGGGAGTAAAATATTTTGAAAGCACGGTTTCCAACGGTTGTGATATAGCAGGGTTTCGTTCGGATGGAGATTTTGCTGCTTACGGCCTTATGGTAACCAGGGCAGACGGAACAGTAAGCCATATTTTCCAATCAAGGGGAGACAGCTTTGCAAAGGCCGTTATAAATAATAACGCAAACCCCATAACTAAATTAACCGCCGTAGTGGGTGCATTTGATGATGATGCGGACTTTGATTATGTCTTCGGGTGCGGCAACGCAAAGATGGAGATCAAAAACCCAGATGAGGAAAAAATGGCATTTGTCGGAGAGCCAGACGAACCTGAGCGTTTTCTGGTAAAGCTTGTGGTTACAGGCCCGGAATCGTTAGGTGAACCCACGGTAAGAGGACTCAACCCCAACGATTTTGAAGTATTTGTGGGAGAAATTGACCCTGAAAACAAGGGCACGGTGATAGCCGGCGCTAATGTTCAAGGTGAATACTGGCTGGTAGTACAGGCCCCGAAAAAAACAGAAGAGCTGCTGGGAGGAGATATGGATGGCGAGTTTGAGATTAATGTCACCTTGGGTGATATCTCTGCATTCGAAAGGTCAGCAGTTGTTTACATTACAGTTAGAAGGGACCAGATTGTTCTAATTGATAAATCTGGGAGTATGGATTCTCCTGCAGGATTCACCAAGCTGGAAGCAGCTAAAAACGCCGCAAAACTATTCATAGATGCTGCTTCAGACGAGGATAAACTGGGGGTAGTATCTTTTTCAGGGGACAATGATAACGAACTCAATGATGACGCAACAATAGTACACAACCTTAAGGATGTTGCCGGACAGCGTAACAATGCAAAAACAGGCGTTACAGGTATTAATCCTGAAAACATGACCTCCATTGGAGACGGATTAAGTATGGGACAAACAGAACTCCAACTAAACGGAGACCCTGAGAATCACGAACAATTTCTGGTTTTGCTTAGCGATGGAGAACAAAATGAACCTTTTTTCTGGGGAGAAGACCCAGATATAAAAGAGACTATACTAAACGCCGGCACAACGGTACACACAATTGCATTGGGACCTGAAACCGACCAGGAGATAATGCAGGATATCGCTGCTCAAACAGGTGGAGAGTATTACTACGTAGATGTGGGTGAATTAGACGCAGGAGACGCACGCATTTCAACTATTTCACCATTTAAGGCCCTTGCCATCTCTGTAGAAGAGCTACCCAACAGGCTTTCAAACACATTTAAATTAATAAATGAAAAGATCCTGAGACATGAACGACTATGGTTTGCAGAGGGTAATATATTCGATAACGGAACATCTATACATAATATAGCTGTAGACGAAGAGTCCATAAGAGAAGCCGATTTCGCCTTTAACTGGACCGGAGACAATGACCAGGATGTTGCAATCAGGGTCACAAGCCCAGACGGATCAGAGCTTAAAAACGGTGATCCCGGAGTTACATTCTTTGAAGATAAAAACCATCTGGTTATACAGCTCAAAGAGCTCAAAAACGGCAATTGGACGGTAGAGATAACCGCGCTTAAAGGCTCCACATCATTTACAGCATCACTTTCAGCCAGGATAATTAATGGTGTTAAATTTGACCTCTTCTTCGGACAGCTCAATACGGACAGCAATATCAAGGCTAATAATGGTCTCTTTGTAAGGGGAATCCCTATGCCGATTTTTGGTCTGTTAACAGACAGAAAAGGTGCCGTAATTGGCGCAGATGTGGAGATAATTATAGAAGCACCTGACGGAAAGATGGATAAACTGATTCTTTTTGACGACGGCAACCACAATGACGGATCCCCACGAGACGGAGTCTATGGAAATATTTATACCCGTACAACTTTGGGAAGCCAGGGTGGAGTAGTAGAAGGTAACGAATCTACCGGGACAAGGGGAAGCTATACGGTTAACGCAGTTGCAACAGGTGTCTCCAATCTGGATACGAAATTTACGAGGTTTGTAACCAAATCGTTTCATCTGTTTGAATTTGATGAAAAACGTTCCAAAGAGAGCGACCCTGATGGTGACGGTATGCCTACAAGATGGGAGGAGCTCTTCGACCTGGAGGTCTTTAAGAATGATGCAAAAAATGACCTGGACAGTGACAGTCTGATTAATATTGATGAATTTAACTATGGTACCAAACCTAATGATCCCGACACTGATGACGGAGGGGAAAGTGATTTTTCCGAAGTAAAGAGAGGATCAGACCCTCTTAACCCTAATGACGACCGTATCCCAAGGCCTATTGACGTGGGAATAATACATGTTGATTCACATCCGATCCCAGTTCAGCCAATGCCCAACAGCAACCTTATCCATTTCCCTATAAATAAGGCATATGAAACTCTTTTGCTGTTAAGGAGCAAGGACCCTGATGATGGATTTGAGACCGTAGCAAAAATCAATCCAAAAGAGTTCAGGGGAATCTTCTTTGATGAGGATTTAGTAAACAATGTCACCTATTTTTATAAGATGGTTGCAGTGGGTTTCAACGGGGAACAAAGCGCGCCAAGCCACACATTCAGCGGTACCCCGAAAGAAGATCCCATACCGCCTTTTTCATCAGGCTTCACCATTAATAATGACGCATTGGTAACCGATTTCTTTGACGTAATTCTTAACATCGACACATCGTCAGATGCGATAGAGATGCGCATATCAAATAATGCCTCTTTCTCTGACGTAAAATGGGAGCAGGTAAAACCTACTAAGGAGTGGAGAATAGAGGCAGATACAAGGACAAATTTAGCCTTTGTGTTCCTTCAACTACGGGATAAGTTCCTGAATGAATCAGAGATATACAGCAGCGGAATAACCCTTGATCTTGCAAAACCTGGGACCACACCATCTCCAACCCAGGTTCCATCACCTACCCCAACACCAAAACCTGACAATAAACCTACAATTATGGTTCCAGACAAGAGTGAAATCGTAATAAATGTAAATGGAGGTGAAGGAAATGTTAAAGTACAACTGTTTGACAAAGATAGAGACACTGTTCCAAACTGGCCGGTATTTGCAACTAGCAGTATTGCAAGGATTGCAGATGTAAAGCCGGTGTCCGTAAACAGTGATAAAAACGGGATAGCAGAATTTACTATAATTGGAGATTTAGCGGGCGACACTTCGATCACTTTCACAACTGAACCGGGATTAAAAGTGTCCGTTAAGGTAAAGGTTACACGTGATGCCATACCAACGCCAGAACCAACTGTTCAACCTTCACTGAAACCGAAACCCACAACTCGGCCATCTCCAACACCGACGGCAGAACCTTCACAGACACCAATACCCACGGTTCAGCCATCACCAACACCAGAACCGAGGGAGACTCCTTCGACAATTCCGGATAAATCGTTTACCTTTGAATGCGGAAGCAAATTCAATACAGGCATCAGAGGAATAAGCAGGCTTATAATGAAATTGGGCGAAGAAGAGAGCTGTCTGTTAAAATTGACAAACATTAGTCCCGGAGTTCCGGTGGATGTCTCTGCTATTCAGAGAACAGTTTCCGAACATTCGGTAGAGATAAACCCGTTAAACGGAAAAACAAATGAAGATGGTGAACTTAATATAAACATCAAGGCTGTAAAAAGAGGAAGAACCTGGGCGGCATGGGGAATTCCAGAAAATGACAGGAGGCCGACATTTAATAAGGAGGCATACGACAAAGGTTTATCATGGGGAATGGTTATAGAAGTACAATAGGTAATAGATGTCGCGTCCCAGAACCTATTCACAATAAAAGATCAGCTGCGGATAAAAAACATCCGTAGCTGGTCTTTCTTTTTACTAATTGTGTTTATTAAAAGCAGAATGGTGGCTACGGATATCCGCCATCACTTGCTGCTGCCAATGCTTCTCCTTTACTAGTTTCAACTGTTTTCTACATTCCTCAGCCTCTTTATCGTTCCCCGATCTTTCATTCGCATTAACAGAACATTCCCAGGCCGGTTCAAAGTAAGGATCAATATCCAGGCAGATACTGAACTGTTTGAGGGCCTCTCCATAAAACCCTTTCTCCATCAACATTTTTCCTTCAGCCAATATCTTATCTATATCTTTTCCAACAGTTTCACCCTGAGCCTGAATTATTTCATTAGACTTCACTATGACAACCGAACACGGCACTTCATTTATTACCCTTTCCACCGTACTATCCCAATCTCCACTTACTGCCCTGCTCAAGCCAGCGGCCCACATAACAACCACGTCTGCATCGCTATCATACTTAGCTTTAAGGATCTCCTGATAAACCACCCCGGAACACACTACTTTATCCCACGTCACATCAGAAAAATTAAAATCTTTCAACAAGTTATCCAACTCCACTTCTTCTTTAACACAATTAAGACTTTTACCGTGCCCCGTATTATTGCTAGAGCCATCCGTAGTCTCAGTTACATGTAAAACCGTTAGCACAGCACCAAAGCTTCTTGCCAAATGTATGGCATTTCTTAACGCACCACAAGAAAAATCTGAAAACTCTACCGGGCAAAGAATCCTTTTTATCTCAGAGCCCACACCCATTCGAACTACCCATACTGGAATTTCTGATTTCAGAACAAGGTTTTTAACATCGTTGTCCAATTCCCCATATTTGCTCTCCTCTCCCGATCCTGTAATTATCAGGTTCACACCATTAGAATCTGCATATTTAATGATTTGTTCTGCAAAATTACCGGATTCAAGCATAACGTATCCGGCACATATCCCGTTTTCAACAATTTTTGTACTCATTTTTCGAAGATCAACATCCTGACCATTATCCGCCTCAACACTATTCATCTCTCCATGGACCAACGTTATTTGTGACCCAAAAACCTTTGCAACAAGAATGGCAGTATCTAAAACTTTATCAGAAACGTTTGTAAAGCTATAAACAGGTAAAACTATTTTTTCAAGCAGTTTCATGCATTTCTCCTTCCATACTCAAAGTGATCAGAAATTCTGTATTTAGCAATTCATCTTTTGGCAATCTTTGTAAATCATTCAATCTTGATTTCCTCGATTTAGCTATAACCATACCTGTGGAACCTGTCAATCATAACATCCAGATCTAACCAAAATCTAAATCACTAAACACAGAATTTCTGACCGTTTTGAATATAGTATTATTTGATTTCACTTTTTTGGTATTTTACCGATAGTTTATAATATTATAAAACATAAACCAGCACAAGAAGTCTTGCAAAAAGATGGAGTAATGGCAAAACCATAAAACATTAAAACTATTGTTCTTCTGTACTCCAATACAGAAAAATAAAAATAATTTATTTATTCAAACTTTACAACGTTATGGTATATCCGTGTCAGGTTATCAACCATACACCCATAAACCATGAATATGTTTATAATTTTAAAAATATTAAGCAGATATGGTCACAGATGTAACCACAAAAGTACAAAAGTAATCTGGTTATTAATCTCTATTTTTCTTATCTCTTCTACATCTTACGTCTTTGCAGATAACGGCGACTTAGGTGACCCGATTCAAATTGATAATAAAACAGCCCCATCCTTTCAATCCAATAATCACCAAACAGGAGAGGATGTTTTGTTACCGGAATTTATTGTAAATATTCAGGATCGTGAAGATTCCAAAGAATTCTTTATTAACACCTATTTGGTTTCTGAAAACCTCGACCCTGAAAAAGTAATTGACTGGAATGGCAGCCACAGAACCTGCGATGAAGGCACGACAGCACAGGATTTTCAGAACGAAGTGATACGTCGGATTAACTATTTCCGTGAAATGGCAGGCGTACCGGCAAATATTACATTTGATGAAGAATTTAACAATAATGCGCAGAAAGCAGCTCTAATGATGAGCGCTAACAACGCCCTCTCTCACACACCACCAGAGACATGGGACTGTTTCACGGATGAAGGAGCTCTGGGAGCATCCAGATCCAACCTTGGCTTGGGTTCGTTCGGCTGGACCAGTATTGATAGATATATGCAAGACCAGGGTAATGGCAATTCCGCGGTGGGACACCGCAGATGGATATTGTTCCCAGCAACAACACTTATGGGCGCGGGAAACATACCCCCAACGAACAACTTTAGAGAAACAAATGCTTTATGGGTAATTGATAGCAATTTTTCCGTTGAAAGACCGGAAACCAGGGACGAATTTGTTGCATGGCCACCACCGGGATTCGTACCGTATCAAACAGTTTATCCCAGGTGGTCGTTCTCATTTCCCAATGCAGACTTCTCCTCCTCAACTGTATCGATGCAGCAGAACAGCAGGTCAGTTAATATTTCAGTTGAACCCACCGCTACAGGTTTTGGAGAAAATACCATTGTTTGGATACCAACAGGCATGAGCAGTAGTGATCAATGGTCAAAACCAAATAGTGATGAAACCTACACAATCAACATCAATAATGTAGGAGTTGGGGGAGAAATCAAAAGTTTTACATACAATGTCATAGTCTTTGATCCCTTGAAAGACACTTCTACACCACCAGGCGGCCCTGGGGGAAAGGCGTTCACCTTTAAATGCGAAAAAGATCTATTAAAAGGCTCCATCGGTCTTGAAAGACTTAACATGGAATTGGGCGAGTCCGGTTCTTGTGAGTTAGCACTGACAGATCTAAAGCCTGATACACTTGTGGAGGTTTCGTCAAAGATGCGCTCAGGCATCAGATCATGCATCAGAATAACCCCGGAATTTGGTATGACAGACAACAATGGCAAACTCACTATTACAATCAGTGCTGTTAATCGTGGAACCGATTGGATCGCATGGTGTGTACCTGATCATGAAGGCAAATTCAACTTCAGCAAAGACTCTTATGACAACGGGACCGCATGGGGTATGATTGTTAATGTCAGATAGAATTCCTTAGCCAAAACAAATACAACACAAGAAATGGGATTAACGGATAGTTTTTTGACACGAATTAAGATTTTGAGTATACGATATGAAGATCAAAAATATTATAAACTCAGTTAAAGGGAGGATAATTCATGCATTATGGAGTAATAATTGAAAAAGGGCAAAATAATTATTCTGCATATGTACCCGACTTGCCAGGATGTATGTCCACTGGCTTGACAATTGACGAAGTTGAAGAGAATATAAAAAAAGCAATCACTTTTCATATTGATGGCTTAAAAAATGATGGGTTAACGGTTCCTACACCCACCGCTGATTATGAGCATGTTGAAACTTTTCAAAAAATAGATGATTCGACGATCTTTAGAAACTTCAATATCCAGAAGTCTGAAAAATGTAGATAATAGCTATTAATCGTGTGGAGGATTGGATCGCATACACATACCGAATCATGACGTCAAATGGGATTCCAGTAAAGACTCTTATAGCAATGGATCCGTATGTGCATGATTGTTAATGTCCGGAAACTATTTCATTTTCCATAAAACATCCAATATTACATTTTTATATATACAATCGTATGGGTAAAATGTCAAAGAAAGAGTTATTTTTGGCGTAGTCTTGCAGACCGTACCTAAACATTTAAACCTGCATTAACATTTTTTTCCACTATTCCCTATACTCATATATTATTGCCGCAACACCAATATCATCTTCCCACTTAATCGTATCTATCTGATGTAACCCATTTCCAAATGGTTTATCTTCAGGAATCACGTATAAGACATTTGCACGGTAATCATCTTTTCTCAGACGTCTTTTTATCTCCACATTCCAGGAAAGTTTACCGGTTAATCTCCACTCTTCAGGAGAAGCCCCAGAATAGTAAAGCACAAAGATATAGGGCTGATAGTGCACATGCCGCTCCATGACAATCACCTTATCATACTTTTCATGATTCTCCCTTACATAATGCATCATCCTCTCAAAACCAAACTGCATCCAACCGCCGGAATCTCTGCTGTAGTTCGTCGAATAATATCTGTGGTACATAAACGAGTGATGAAAGTATAAACATATCAACAGTAAAACATAAGAACCCAGCATGCACCTCCTCTGCCAGACCACCTGAAGACCATTCAGGTACACAGCCAGACGCCATACACCAATAGCAGCAAATATACTTATACCCAAAAGACCCACAATGCCACGCCCGGAATGAGGGATATCCTCCCACGTCAATGAACCAGCAACAGGATAGATCAACAGCCACAAAAGTAACATCTTATCAAATTTACTCCTTCTTTTTATCATAAAGACCACGCCAGCAATAACCCCCATCATGGTAGCTGTACTGTACAGTCCAAACATGGTATTGCCAAATCGCATATTGCTGTCACCATGAAAAAAAAGATAGTTCGGCGACAGATACGCAAAGTAATTCCACACACCAACTAAGAGGCGAGTCAATAAATTCTTTTCATTAATTTCAAGAGAAATGTATCCGTGGCTATCAATAAACTCTTTAATCCACTTAAATCCTGCAGAATATTCAATATACGGTGTGGTAAAGATATTCAGATAATCTAACCTTTCGGTAAAACCATCCACATAAAACAGGTAGTACGCAAATGGAATGGCCATAACAATGCTTGTACCAAGAAAACCGTAAAAAAGACGTGATGACTTTTGTGAGGAGAATATATCCTTTCGATATATAACTATCAGACCCAACACAAACATGGGGACAAACAACCTTGCCGGAGGGTAACTGTAGAATGTAATGGAAAAAAAAAGGGCTGAAAGGGGAAAATAGTAGTAGTGTTTGCCTTTTACAGCCCCCAACCAGAAGAAAAGGGACAAACCCAGTAGAAAAGGAATGGTAGAAAGACCAAATGCAATATGGGAATAGTGATTAAGCCACGGCTCAAAACCTAGCATGACGACCGCTATAATACCGCAAATCGGAGAGAAATACTTTGTCAGCAAGATATAAACAACAGCCATTGCTAATGCAAGAAAGAGCGCTGCCGGAAGTCGTGTGGTGAGATGGGATTCACCAAATATCAAGAACGACAATGAAGTAGCATAAATATAGAATCCAGGTTTGAAATCACCAAACGCCTTAAAATATACAGGAAACGCCACACCATGTTCATCCTTACCCGACTCCAGGATACTTCTGGCATTTACAGCAATTGAGGCCTCGTCACAAAAAAAACCGCCAGGTATAGAACCTACGCTGTCCAGGCGATAGACAAAAAAGAAAATAAGAAGAGATATTGCAATACAGTGATACTTTTTCTTTTCTATATAACCAGAAAATGACATATTTTATCCTGTTATTAAATATGATTACACTGATTATGTTTGATTACGCCGATTAAAATCTGTGTAATCTGTTTTAATCTATGTAATCATATTTTTATTCATTATCAAAAACGGTTCCAGCCTTATACGCTATAAATAGATGAGACCTCAACCCAGTGTTATCCTCATCAGCAAGGCAGCCCTTCTGCTTTAATATAGAATGAATATTGCCCTTCTCTTCATTATCGGCATAGTTACGCTGCAAAATATTATTACCTATCTTCTTAACCTTTAACCCGTTCTCCATACAGGTAGAGATAAATTCCTCCACGTCAAGATACTTAACAACTGAAAAACACAAAATCAGAGCCTTTCCGTTGACAAACGCAGACCGGATAATGCTTCCAATCCCTTCCGGCCCAATATAGGAAGTAACCCCTACCGCAACAACCACGTCTGTCATCTCTCTGAAATGGCGTTCTAACTCCAAAGAGTAAGGCTCACACATATTCGCCAATAACGAATTATCACATAGATTAACATCCCGTGCAAACCGGAGAGGTTCCTGTTCTATATCAATAATCGTTATCACTTGCTCAGGAAATGGAGAAAAAGGGAGCCCCGCCGTATCACTGGTTCCCCATCGTTCCAGTATCTCCTGCGGTGTCATTTGAAACCTCAGAGATACCACATCCAGTCCATGTCCGCTCCCAACGACTGTTATACGAATTGGTTTGTCTGAAAGAAGCCGGTCTTGGTAAGGTCTGAATATATCCATAGCCTGAAAAGGGAGCAGATAGTTTAGCTCTCCGACGATATACTTAATATATTCAGTTGGTGAGTATTGTGAATATATTTTTGCGAAATCAGCTTTAACTTTTTTCATATAAATTTTGGAAATTTTAAATGTTAAATTCTGAATTTTAAATTCAAGTGCGCCTAAAGTAGGGTGCGTTTTACGCACCAACACACAACTCATTAGTAAATTTTCTATTTACCCACACATAAATACTTTACTCAACATAGCATTGTCGGTGCATAAAATGCACCCTACATTAATTTTAGAAAATCTTAGATTAGCATTTGGGGCTTTATTACATGCCATGCTGTTCATTATTCGCTTCGTTTCGTTACTTTTTGTGTGTAACAATTAGTGCAGCGCCTGTGAAAGAGGCAATCATGCAGTATTTCGGTGCTTGGAACGCATCCTACAATTATAGAATTACCTATAATCTCGCATTTAAAATCTAAAATTCAAAATCTAAAATTTCCTAAAAGTATAATATAACCAAAGTAATGTAAAAAGAAAAATTCCTCTTTTTAGCAATTTGACATATTGACAAATAGATGAATTTATAATCTAATTGATTTATTACAGTTTATATCTAGAAAGATTTATTTCAAATATTTTATATACGGAGGTTATTTATTATGGAAAAAAGGCTACACGGCCGAACAGCTAGAAGTTTTTTCCAAGTCTATGTTTGTACATTCTCTCTTCTTTTTATCATGATACCCGGTTTGGGATTTTTTAAGACTGCAGAGGCATCAGACCCAAAACTAATGGGAATCAGGACGATCTTTAATCAGATGGAAAAGGCGTTGCAGGAAAAAGACGAAGCAACATTCAGGTCATTATGGTTTGTTGAAGGTTATCATGCCGATCCTACCGGACACAAGGGTTATTCAGGAGAAGAAGCATTTGAAAGTGGTACAGAGGACGGCTGGTACATCAAACCCGACTTTAAGACAATGCTTCTTAACGGTCTGGATGATATAATCAAGGACCATGATGTGGTTATCCTTCCAAGCCATGTGTGGTCATTTGAGAAACATAAGCCCATTAAGGATATATATATAGCAATTGTCCATAATGGAGAGAAGTGGCTGGTTCTTGGGCTGAGCGAAGAGTCACACGATGTGGAGCAGATTGTCGAACAGTTTAAGAATCCTTGGTAAACATGATTAAGTAGTTAAATTATAGGATTTAGAGGACTTTTAGCTTTTAAATATCTTACTCTTAATAGTACTCATAATCATAATCCTCTCACTAAGATTAAGATTAAGAGTATGATTAGGAGCAAGACTAGAGGTAATTCTTGTTGGGCCTCCCCACACACATTATTAATAAAATAAAAATCCCTATACTATAATTTAGGCACTTTAGGCACTTTAGGCACTTTAGGCACTTTAGGCACTTTAGGCACTTTAGGCACTTTAGGCACTTTAGGCACTTTAGGCACTTTAGGCACTTTAGGCACTTTAGGCACTTTAGGCACTTTAGGCACTTTAGGCACTCAATTATT
>JAIQZO010000062.1 GCA_021777055.1 Candidatus Anammoxibacter sp.
CTCTGCGATTTCACCCGCAAAGCCGCTATCTTAAAGCATATCCAAAAAAACATAACTAATGTTCAGCTACATTATGAAACTAATTGTGCTTGTTTTTGGGCTTTAAGTTGAGTACTATAGACATGAGCACTAAATACGATATATGCTTCTTTTTAGGTACTATTGTTATGAGCACATAATATGGTTTTTACTGATTCCAGTTTTAGATTTTTTTCTTTAATTCAATCTTCCGTTAGAGCTTCAATTGCCAAATCTGTTTCGGACACACCGTTTTGTTATAAAGGGGATTCTTTTTTTAAAGCCTATGAGACTCTTGAACGTATTTGGAGCAAAAGAGAGTCACAAAGAGAGATTAGTAATTCTTTCAAGATTAGTCGTAATACTTTAAAAGAATGGGAGAACAGTTTTATTGAACATGGAGCCATTGGATTGCTTTGTTCAATCAGTGTTGTGGCGGTAGACCCGCTTTTAGAAAGATTAGTTAATTTAATTCGTATTGCGCGTCCCCATGCTAATACGAGTTATGTTGTACAGCTTTGTGAACTTCTTGAAATACCAAACGTTACGATTGAACTTGTTTACCGTGTTCAACGTTCCCACGGATATGGTCAACGAATGACTACTCAAGAGAGGACGTTTTATGAAGAGCTACAAAAGATACTTGAATCGTTAAACAAAATCAAGTCTATGAAACGTAAACTGAGTCATGAGCGTGTTAACAGAAGCGATACATTTTTAGACTATGGAAACGATATTTTTCAAAAGCGGATAGAATTGTTTAAAGCTTTAAATGGTTGTAGCCAGAAACGACAAATACGGCCAATTTTGGAAACTTTTTGTGTTCACTCATCTCGTTTCTATCATTTGAGAAACAGGTATTTAAGCTATGGTATTTGGGGGCTAATAGATGTTCTTCATGCGGGAATAAAACTAGGGGAAAAAATATCACCTGAGATGGAACTGAAAATCATTGAAGAACGCTTAATGAACCCGGCTCTTTCTGCCAGTAAATTAATTAAACATCTTAAACTTAAATGTAGTAGAGAAAATATTCAAAGAATTTTTACTCGTTGGCGTCTGTGCAGGTTTAAAGAAGCCAAAGCAATTCGAGGTGTATTGCCATCATCTTTTCCCGTTGTAGAGCAGAGTGTTTGCACTGTTGAAAAATCAGCGCGAATACGATTTCCCGGTTTGGTAAAAACCGCAAATTTAGCAGTGAACCGTGGATTTTCAGCTTTGCTAAAGCGCCTTAAATATCATAAAGTGTCCATTTCAAATCCAGGTGCACTGATTTTAGCCCCTTTTCTTGACCAACTGGGGATTATAGAGTCTATTTATACTTATGGCCCAACTACCTACCGTACAACAGAGATAACGAATGATATTTTAGTTAATGTTTTACGTATTGTAATGGGGTTTCCTACAATAAACAATTTAATGCTAAATTCTGATTTTTCTGTCTCTATAGGGGCCGGGTTAGCACTCAAACCAACGAGGAGCTCTCTTTACCGTAATTTAGAAGAATTTCGTTTCTGTCACTTGGAAAAACTTCGTAAAGATGCCGGTATACGGGCGAAAGAATTATATATTGTAGATGGCAAGGAAATATCTATTGATTATCACTCTGATCCAACAGAGAGTCGATTTCCAAGAGATAAGGTTATGACCAGGGCTCCAGATAAAAGTGGTGATATGGTTTATGCCCATCGACCACAAATTATCTGGGATTCTGTAACTAATTCTATTATCAATATAGCGTACTGTGAAGGTCGCTCAAGAGCGCCTTCAGCTTTGTATAAGTTTTGTGAACAAAACCTCTTTCAGATCATAGAGCCATCTATTGTTTCTGAAATTTATACAGATTCAGAGTATACAGGTGAAAAGCAACTCATTTACCTTATTTTACGCTCTAATGCAGATGTAACAATGTGTTTAAAGCAAAACAAGAAAATTAAACGCTGGAAAGAAGAAGTACTCAAAGATAATCAATGGATTGCCTATAATGAAATATATAGAATAGCAGGTAAGGATATAGTTTTATCTGAATCCGGCAAACAATTAAGGTTCGTTGTCAAACAAAACAAGGAGACAAAAGAGACACGGTGTTTTGGTAGCACCCATATGCAATGGAGCTTTACTAAGATACTAGATAAATATCATATTCGTTGGTCTGTGGAATCAGGGATAAAAGATTTAGTCGAAAATTATTTTCTCAATTATCCCACTGGCAATTCACCGGAAAAGGTTGAAACCCACTATTATTGCGTAATGATCTCACGTCTGGTTTTCGACTATTTTATGGGAGTATTTAATGAATCAGAATTTAAAACTCCAGAAGGATGGGAAAGTGTATTTTCAACTATTCGAACTACTATTTTTTGTAACCAAAACTGTGAGTTATCCGTAGATGATTCAGGTGATTTGCTAATAACATATTTAGACGGTGACCATACCGGTATAAAAAATAAGGTAGCAAATCTACTTAAAGAGAGAAAAACCACTGGTTTAAACCAAGTCTCTTGGTGGGGAGGACGAGGAGTTAAAATTAAAATTGAAGATCATTTTAACTTTGTTCGTGGTAACAAAATCAAGTAACTTAACTGGTTCTGTTGGAAGCATGGAATTGTCTG
>JAIQZO010000063.1 GCA_021777055.1 Candidatus Anammoxibacter sp.
TCCGACTAACAACGGAGTGCCTGACACACGGTGATCCTGGAGCAAAGGAAGATCATGATGGAATGTTCTTCTTTGATACTCAGTCTCAAGAGTTTCTGTTTGTGTTTTGTCTACTTCTATTTTTTGTTGAAATCTGGTTTCTCCCTTCAACACCCTGGAAGAAAACCCCCGCATCTTGACACAGACGTTTCCTTGTCCATCACAAAGGTCAATATCCAGTTTCTGGACTTTGTTTGATGGTACACTCTCGCCTAAGTAGCGTACCCAGGCGTACATCTCTGAAGTACAAGGGGCTAATATTTCCAATGATTCCAAAGCAAATGGCAGGGATGGTTTCAGTTGTGTCTCGTTACCGTTTGCCGATGAACCATTTTTAAGCATCAATCCGATAGATGATTGAAGCGCGGAGTCCATTAAGCTTGGATGCAGGACGTATTCACTTTGTGTATCTTGAACGGAAATAGGAAGGCTTAGTCTTGCCAGAAGCTGATCTTCTCCCTTATAGATTGCCCGGATCCCCCGATATCCCTCTCCATGCTCTATTCCCATCTCTTTGAAGGCTTGATAGCAGTTTTCCGCGTTCAAGGTCCCTTGATTCATTTGTGACTGGAGATCCTGAATATCAAGAGGAGGAGTCTCTTCTTTTTCCCTAAATTCCGCTACTCCCTGGGAATGGACTACTAACTCTTCTTCATTCTCAGATTCCGTATAGACCTCATATTGGATCAGGCCATCGTCTTCTCCATATAATCCTATACGTACTTCCTGGTCAGAACCATTGACAATAATTGGTTGTACCCACACAACATGTTTCAGGTGAATTGTCGTTCCATCTTCTCTCTCTCCGGAGGCTTTTTCTACTGCTGCTCTGGCCATTTCCAGATAGCACACTCCGGGGAGGACTTTTTTTCCTTTTACTTGATGATCGTTTAAGAAGAACTCTTTACCGGTAAACGTTGAGGCAAAACGCTGTTCTGAAAGATCAGAGGTGTTTTCGTGAAGGAGGGGATGAAGAGTAGGTCGATTTTTCGTATCTTCTAAAATTCCCGACCGATCTTCAGTGACAATCCAATACTGTTTTTTTAAAAAAGGATAAGAAGGAACAGGTCTTCTCCGGGGGAGAGCTTTATACAAAGCTTTCCAATCAATTTCTATTCCCAATGTCCATAACGTTGCAAGCTGCTCTAAATCCCTTTTCTCTAGTGCCGCATCTATTACTTGTTGTCCTGGTTTTCCTTTCAGCAAACTGCTGAACTTCGAATGTGCTTCCTTACTGTTTTCCTGCAAACAGTTCTCCAATCCCTCCTCTCCTCCTTCAAGCCTCTGCTTCAGCGTGCTTTGGAGATCTCTAAAACCCCTGACCTTTATTGCCAGTCGCTTTTCCATGCCACATCGACCCACCTGGAAGGTATAGATAAAATCACTAAAATTGACCTGCTCTTGATTTTTCTCTATCCAGGAAAGAGTCCTTTCGACATATGCCCTTAAACGCTCCTGGTTGCCTGCAGAGAGGAGAAACAGATAAAAATCTTGCATTATTTCGCTTTTTTCTGTTTGTCGGTACTCTTGTAGGACAACATGGGCATTGGCCCCTCCCGATCCAAAACTACTCACACAGGCAAAACGCGACTGATCTTCCGGAACATTCCACTCCTGATGCCTCGATACTATATATAAAGGTGAATCTTTCAGCTCAATCTTGGGATTGAGCTTATTAAAATGAATTGTGCGGGGAAGTTGTTTTTTTTGGATGGATAAAACGGTCTTTAAGAGTCCCGCAATCCCTGCAGCCGCTTCTAAATGTCCCAGGTTACTTTTTAAAGAACCAATTCCACACGAAGAGGTCTTGTTAGGTTGAGAAAAGTCTGCAAAGGCCTGCTTTATCCCCTCTACCTCAATGGGATCTCCTAAAGAGGTGCCCGTTCCATGGGCTTCTAAATAGCTTAAATCTTCCGGTTTAATCCCAGCATCTTTCCAAGCAGCAATTAATAATTCACTCTGTTTCTTTGGATTGGGAACTGTCAACCCACCGGAAAGTCCACCGTGATTAATGGCACTTCCCTTGATCACCCCATAGATAAAGTCTCGCTCGTCGATAGCTGTTTTTGCGGGTTTTAAAACGAGCATAACCACTCCTTCAGAGCGAACATAGCCATTGGCACTTTTATCAAATACCTTACACACACCATCCGGAGCTAACATTCCGGCCTTATAGTAAGCCACACTAAGCGCCGGATGAGAGATTAAATTCACCCCCCCAACCAACGCCCTTGAGCATTCACCTCGCCGCAGTGACTGTACCGCTATATGGACCGCTACCAAAGATGAGGAACAGGCCGTATCTATTTGCAGACTAGGCCCTGAAAGATCAAAAAAGTATGAAATCCGGTTGGCCAATACCGCCAGGGAACTTCCCGTTCCAAGATGGGCCTCCACTTCCGCCCCTGCATCATACAGTAAGTGTTTGTAATCAGAGCCACTTGCTCCAATAAAAACCCCCGTATCGCTATTTTTTAACGACTCGGGAAGAATCCCTGCATCTTCAAGACAAGACCACGAAAGCTCTAATAAGATTCGTTGCTGAGGATCCATCATCTCTGCCTCTTTGGGAGATATTCGAAAAAAAGCGGCATCAAATGAGGCCACATCTCGGATAAAGCCTCCTCGATCGATTCCAGGATAGGTTTTAGCGCTTAGGCTCCCTGGCCACTGAAATCTCCCTTTAGGTAACTCTCCAACGGTACTTTCTCCTGCTTTGAGAAGTTCCCAAAGTTCACCTGGTGTTTCAACTCCACCAGGAAGTTTGCAGGATATTCCCACAATGGCAATATCTGTTGAATCAACAATCTCTGGTTGAGATGATTTCAATAGATTTCCCGAATCAGGCGTGTTTGATGCCTCTGCTCCCTCCTTGTCCCCAAAATATTTCAACTGTTTTAAAGAGCTAACAACCACGTCTTCTTCCTGAGAGATACCGAGAGTTGAAACAAGGTACTCTATCACCTTCTTTATCGTATTATATTGAAAGAAAAAGACTGGTTTTAATGAGATCTCCAGCTTTTCAAGAATTTGGTTTTGTAATTCTAATAAATCGGCAGAATCTAAGCCCATCTCCATCAAAGGATGATCCATCTCAAAGGCTTTTCTGTTCTCTCCTAACAGGGTCTTCACCTTCTCTTGAAGAAACGTCGTAATATCTTTTTGTGAAGGCTTTTTGGGGAAAGAAAGAGTTTTTAAAGGGGTTTTTCTGTCCCCATCGCTAGCTCCTGTGATTTTTTTACGGCCTGAAGTTTCCCTTTGTGCAATGTCATAGCAAATCAAGACACCAAAACCCCCATTTTTCGCGTCTTCAGGGCGATACCCTTTCAGTTCTCTTTCAATGATTGCTCCATGGGATTCATGAAAAGAGAGAATTGGATCCCCGATTTTTTCCTGCTCATCCCGGAGATGAATATATTCACGAAACGTGAGAGTGCCGGAAGCGTCATAATTCTTACATAAAGTCACTCCTACCAGAGATTTGACTCCATTCATTACCGTGCATCTTTGAAGCATAAACTCTAAAAGTTGATCTCCAAGGTTTTGATTTTGGGCTTCAGGATGAATGTTGACGGTTAAAAGCTGGATAACCTCTCCCTGCTCATTGTGCAGGCGGTGTACGGTTGACGAAGTCTCTCCCTCTAATTTTTGTGCGCTTTCAATCCGTTGACTGTAGATCACACCCAAGACATCCCCTTCTTTTTCTAAAACAAACTGTCCTTGAGGGTATTTCTCAATGCGGGCTTTTATGAGAGAGTCAGGAGTTTGAAGTTCTCTTTTCCAGCACAGTCTTTCTAATTGATAGAGCGTTTTCAGATCTTTCTCCGATCCATGGCGAATAATATAATCACGTTTTCCAAAATGATTCAGCGTTATCCGGCAGAAATTGAGTGTCTTGGGATACCGTTTGAGAGGGACTTTGCTGAAAAGACCAACATTTGCCGCTAAAATTATAAAGGATTCAGCGCTGATTAAATACTGATGAGAAAAGCCATGCAGGGTATCAAAGTAAAAATTCTCCGATACCTCCAGCTGCCGACAAATTTCCCCAGGAGAGAGTGAATGTGCTTCCAGAACTAACAACCCTCCCGGAGCAAGAACTTGGGCCCAGGACTTTAAATGTGACTTCCACCTGCTCAGGACCTGTAAAGCGCTCACCAGGTTACCTTGTTGATCAACATACCAGCCTGGTTCGCCTCTAGAGAGGACCTTTAACGAATCATCCACAGCCTCGGAAGAATTAAAGGAGAAATTATGGTCTAAAAATGATCTCACATGAAGAATCTCTTCTCCCTGAGAAAATCCCAGTTTAGAAAGATCTTGAAGGAGCACGGTTGGATCATTTATGTCTCCTAAAAGAGTTTGGTAGGGGAGTCCTTGTAGATTAGCTTCCGTTGCTTTTAAAGCTGTCCGGTTATAGTCAATCCCAAGCAAGGTTAAGGGAAATTGTTTCAAATACCTACCACGCTCAGTTTTATTTTTAATTGCCTCATAAAGTTGTTTGAGAAAAGACCCATCCCCACATCCCATATCCGCAATGGCCTTGGGCTGCATCTTTAAGGGAAGTTGGTTGAAAATCTTGAGGACCTCTGCTTCCGCGTCTTTAAAATACCTGCCATGCTGAAAACCACTGCCAAGGACATTGAGGGATCTATCAATATGAGATTCCATCCCCTGCTGATTCCTGCTAAACGCTAAAGCGGTATCGCCAAACAAAAGTTGATCCATATTAAATAGCATCGGACGGTAAGAGGCCGCGATGGCTAACACTCCTGTTTTGTTGAAGATCTCCTCACCCGGTTTTGTCAACTGCCACTTTTGCTTAGAACCCTCAATCCACTGCTTTTGTAAAAACAGAGACTCTATCCTCTGGCGAAAATCCGTGGGGAGCTTTTTAAATCCCCGGAAAGAACCAGGTATCCCTAGTTGTTTTAAAGCCAAAAGAAGAGTGACAACAAGCGCTCCTTCTAAAAATTTACTTGAGAGAGAGAGAGAGGTTTTGGGGGAACTAGGAGTAATAACTTGAGTGGTTTTTTCAAGAAACTGTTTCTGCAGGATTTCATCTTGCAATAGCTGTTCAGGGTGAACTGCGTAAAAAGGCGTCAGATTCATGAAAAAAAGGTCGGGTTCTGCCTGTTTAGTCAACAGATAGGAATCAGTGCTGTTTTTTTGTATCCATCCCAACGATTCCAGGGCTTGAAGTGCGAGGGTAAAATATCCTTCATTGGCCGCAAGTTCTTTAATCAACAACGTACGCTTACGAGGTACCTGCAGATTTAACAACTCAAACAATCCTCGTTTTACGCAGGATTCCAAAATTGGGACTGCTACATAACCATGACTATAAAAATTTAATTCTGATAGCATTTCCCACTCCTTAAAACAAGTTCCGAATTCGCTCTTTCACTTCATCTTGATGGAACGTCTTTTCATGCATAGCTACCTCTTTTTCAATAATCGTTGGTAATTCACTAACAATAGGCGCTACAAGATGTCTCTTCAATGTCATTAAAGAAACCCTCGGTTTTTCTGCCAATTGCCGTGCAGTTTGCATTGCTTGATCAAATACCTCTGCTCTTGGATATACAGGAAACGGTACTCCCCGATCTTTAAGTTCTTGTCCTCGATAAGTCTGTGCATTTAAAAGCATCTCATGCCCTAAGCTAATACCAAGTTTTTTGGGAACAATCAGGGTGGCTCCCATGCCGGGAGTAAACCCATATTTCATAAAGTTGGTAGTATAGACACTTTCCCTGCTCAAAATAACAAAATCAGAATAGAGTCCCATCACAAAACCACCACCAATACCATGCCCCTGCATGGCCGAAATCACCGGAACGTCACACTCTAGAGCAAGACTGTATATATTGATATCTGTAAACTTACCTTTCCCAGCTTGTAAATCTATTAATCCCTCTTGGGTACCTCCGGTAGCAAAATAGGAATCATAGCCTATCAGAATTACCACTTTGCAGTTATCTCTATTTTTGATTTCCTCAAAGCCGGCCACCAACCCTTCTGTTAAAGCCGGCGAAAAGGTATTCTTGCTCTCCATGTCTTGCATCTTTATCTGAAAGATCCCCGATTCAATTTCCAGTAATTCAACAACTGAGTTCATCTTAGTTTTACTCCCATGGGAATTCCCCTGTTTTGACATACCGGGCGATTTTATTTAAATTCTCAATATCACTAAATACTTCCAAATTAGCCGCCATGGCCTTTTCTTTACTATCTTCAAGCCAAGTATCTAAAGAATTTATATAACGTTTATAACGAGCAATAGCTGTTTTATTTAGGCGTCTTAACCGAAGTAGATGTTTACGAACTAAAGCGCTGCTGTTTTCTTCACAGTCATCCACTAATCCCCACGCCATCGCATCTTTCACTCCCACAGGTTTAGTCATCAAAGTTATGGCATGCGCCTTTTGGAATCCCACCTTGCGAATTAAAAAAGGAAGCACACAAGCCGGCATTAGACCAAAGAGTAACTCGGATAAACTAAACAGTGCAGTTTGATCTGCCAACACCAAATCACAAGCAGCCACAAAACCCATCCCTCCCGCATTGGCTTGCCCTCGCACATGGGCAATACTTACAAAGCTTCCCCGAGCAAGTTGTAACCATAGGTTATACATTGGTTCCGGGCTTGAACCTGGCGCCCCTGAATCTGCCTGTGCCATAGCGCCAAAATCAGCTCCAAAACAGAAGACTTCATCCAATCCTTCCAGGACGACTATCTTCGCTCTGATTTCACACTCCTCAATCACTTGAACACACTCTTTTACCAAAGTATCATTGATCGTATTTTTATCATCGGGGCGATAGATTTGCAAAAAACATAAATCTTCTTCCCATCTCACTCGTATTGTCTGGTAATTATTGGATCCACTCATAATTTCTATGATACTCCTTTATTTCTTTTAGATACAACCTGGGACGTCCACCAAAAGATTTTCTGGAAGCAGAAATAAGACCCGTGTCCAGGGTAACATTGCGAGTTCCAAATTTGACCATCCCACTTCCAGATATTATGGATTCATACTCCTGTATACTCAATTTATACCTTTGGTTGAGCTGCCCTTCCATCTCTAAGGCATGAATCTTTTCCTGCCCCTGTTTGGTAGTAATTCCACTAAAAAATTCCGAGCAACATCCTGAACCATATGAAAAACAACCAATCCGTTGCGGTGTTTCCAGCTCAGCATGAGCAATTGTACTAACCAAAGACAACATAGTGGTTGCACCCATAATGTTTCCTACTCTCTGGCACCATAAAAGACCCGGGATCACACGACGCTTAAAATCTTCTTGGATCTCTTCCGGTTTGGCTTTTACAATCTTACGCATTATGTTGCGATGGGCACCCTGAATCATACCACCAAA
Organism: Candidatus Anammoxibacter sp.; assembly: GCA_021777055.1. Taxonomy (GTDB): domain Bacteria; phylum Planctomycetota; class Brocadiia; order Brocadiales; family Anammoxibacteraceae; genus Anammoxibacter_A. Next base: position 7,423 of record JAIQZO010000063.1, read on the forward strand.
TGGGGTATGAAATGCAAGGTATTGAAAGCTTTTGGCATAATCGGCTTCAGGGACACGTTTCTTATATTCTAAAAAAGAGTTTTCTGCACAATCCAGGTAAGATAACAGTGATAAATCCGCATCTCCTGATTCACTATCCGGCACTGGCCGGCAAGTATCCATCACTTCATAACCATAATAACCATTAGCCCCCACATCGATTTGAAAAACATAAGGAACTTCACTCACCAAGACCGCCACTGCCCCCACGCCGGAGGAAGGTTCCGCAAAAGACCAATCCTCGGTCAAGGCTTCTCCTGCCTCAGTACTTAAATACCGAGAGATATCGGTCGCAATCACCAAAGCTTTCGCTCCGGGAGAAGTTTGTGAGAGCACAAAGTTGACTGCCATTTGCAATCCTGCCACCCCTGAATAGCAGGCATTTTTAAGTTCAAATAGTCTGCAATTGCGATTGAGTCCCAACAAATCATGAAAGTAGGTACTCATGGATTTTCCAAAATCAAAGGCCGACTCCGTTGACGTAATCACCATTTCAATACGCTCCTTTTCCGCCTCGCTCAATGCATCGACAATTGGTTTTGCAGCATTTACTCCACACGTAATCGGATCTTCATAAGGCAAAGCTACTGTCTTTTCTTTCATTAATAAATTCTCAAATCTTGCCATATCCAATTTCCGATGTTTGGCTAACTCCATAACGTCCAGATAAACGCTACCTCCAAAAAAATGCATAGCCTCTATACCTACTGCATTCATACCGTTACTCCTTATTTGTTATTTTCTAAACAGAGGGCCGTATTGATTCCACCAAAGCCCATACTTAAACTTAACGCTCGCTGTATTTCGTGGAAGATAGACTTTTCCTGAACCCAGTTAAAACTGGGTTCAATGGGTAATTTTAGATTTTTCGTAGGATGTAGCTTCGACGATTTCATTTGCAGTAGGACTGCCACAATTTCCACGATTCCGGCGGCACTTAATCCGTGCCCGGTAAGTGATTTAGTCGCGTTTATATAGGCTGAAGATAAACCACATGCTGAGAGAGCCTTAATTTCAGTCTCATCTCCAAGGGGAGAACCAGTCCCATGCGGGTTAATATAATCAATCTCCCTGGGAGACAATTGCGCCTCTCCAAGGACACTTTCTATAACTTTGACCTCTCCTTCATAAGAGGGGTTAGGATTACGATTACCATCCATCTCTATAGCCCAACCTAAAATTGTAGCATAAGGTTTAAGTTTTCGTTTCCTGACAGAGTCCACACTTTCTATCACTACTGCGCCACAGGACTCTCCATAAATAAATCCATCTCTATTAAGGTCAAAAGGCCGGCAGGCTTTATCAGGTTCGTGCGCAAACCGATCACTGCCCATGGCACCTAAAGATTTAAAAGCTTGTAATTCCAAGTATCCAAGATCCATTAATGCGCCCATAGCAATACATACATCTACCTGCCCGGTCTGTATGGCGTAAATGGCCTGAATAATCGCCAATTGTCCACTGGCCGAAGCCCCTCCTACGGTATAAGCTAACCCCTTAATTCCAAATTGTTCGGTACAGAGTCCGCATAAATCTGTATCCATAAAGGATACCCCATAGTTTGGTCGAATAAATGCCGCCTTGTCCTGATATTTTTGATAAATCTGTTGTAACTCTCGCTGCTTAAAATTAGATCCACCAATAACTAACCCCACCCTGCATTTATCTATTTGCTCAAGTTTGGCATCCTTCCAGGCCTCATTCAAAGTAACCAGGGCAACCTGGTCAGAAAAAGATGTGTTCCGCCTGACTCGAGGAGAAAAAAATTCAGGTAGAGTGAAATCAGGAATTTCAGCCCCTAAAAAGGAGCTGTCTTGTTGACGCCCCGGTCGTCTTAAATACCCAAAAGCCGATCGACCAGCTAATAAAGCATCGCTAAAAGCAGCCTGCCCTTGTCCCAAGTTTGAAGTAATGCCTATACCCGTTATAACAGGTTTAGTCAGATGGTAATTGTTCATAAATTAGACCAACCAATTCTCCGATATTATTGGCACCAAATAACGCTGTACGAGGAATATTCATAGATAATGATTCCAGTGTCAGGGTAACAACTTCAGCCCTATCAATGGAATTAGCCCCCAAATCACGTAAACTATCAGAACACTCTATTTTGCGTTCTACCAATTCAGGCAACACTTCTCGGGTATGATTTACTACTATTTGAAATATCTTTTCTTTATCCATTGTGTTTTAATTATTGATTAATTTTTTTGGAACAGGTCTATAAATTGTATCATAATGTAATATAATTTGAGAAACAATATCTATGATAGATTTTGCAGAATCAAATAACCGACTCTCTTTTCCAATTACCAAAAGAGGTACCGGATTTCCCGTATGTCCACCATAACTCAAGTCCTCTATATTTCCATGATCACTGCTTAAAATAACGGTTAAATCAGGATCACGATGAGTAAGAATGCCTTGTAAAAAGTTATCAAGCTTTTCTAGAAAAACTATTGCTCTTTCCTGGTCTCTACTATGGCCTATTAGGTCTGCTTCAAATCCCTCAAAAAGAGTAAAATGATGCGTTTGTGCCAAATTGGTTAAATTCATTCCAGCATCAGATGCAGCTATAATCGGAATTTCCGGATCAACTTTATAATGCAAATATTCATTAGTAATATCCCAATAAACAGCTTGCTGTTTCAAAACATCACTTATAAAACGAAACTTAAGTCCTGCCGCTTTGCAACATTCAGTCGTTACACTATGGTCTTTACTTTGATCATCAAAATAATTATCCTGGTATCCATTAGCAAAACAAACTTTTAAACCCTTATCCTGAATTTGCTTAAATATTGAAAATCTTTGAATGATGTGGATCAATTGCTGATTAGGAAAAGCCGGCAAATGGTATCCCAGGGTAGCAGCCGCGTTTTTCCCAGTTAATAATGCGGTTTGTCCAGTTGCGCTCTGTGGAATACCCGTTACCCCTAATGCAGCATCCAGGCTCATAAACAAAAACTCCCGACGACGAATATTACAATTGCTGAAGATGCAGTGACCACCTATAAGCTGCGTAAGGCAAGGCATCCTGGCTAAACATAAAGGGTTGTTTTCCTGACTCCCCAAACCTAACCCATCGATGAAAATTAATAAAAATCTGGATTTCATTTTAAGCGCCCCACCGGAAGTTAAACAGATTTTTTTGTCCTTTTCTCAACCGAAAAGCACAAAAATCTACACTATTATTAAATTGTAAATATATATTCTCCTGCAAAAGAGAGGAAAAAGAGTTTCCCGGTTTCTTTCCATAGGAATGGCCAGGAAAAATGCGCGTTTCCGGGGTGATCTCTCTCTTGAGATACTGCAAGCTGTTGTAAAGGACCTGTGTAGCAGCTCTGTCCCCAAAACAGCTACCACAACCTTCGGTAAAGAGTGTATCACCAGTAAACAGATTATCTTCTACTAAATAACAAACACTTCCAGGTGTATGTCCAGGTGTAAAAAAAGGTTTGATCTTAATTTGCCCAACAGACCAAGGAATTTCATCAAAGCCAATCAACCGATCACAGTTAAAGCCGGACGTAACTATCTCTTTCCTAGACATCCAGACTGGGCAACTGTATTTTTTTACCAAGGGTTTGACCAGCTGAATATGATCAGGATGAGCATGGGTAATTAAAATACCTCTTAAAACTGCATCCGCCTTCTCCAGAGCTTGCTCTATTTTCTCCATTTCACCAGTAGGATCAATAATAACTGCATCGTGGGATACCGGGTTAATTCCCAAATAGCTATAATTTTTTATAACCAGAAAGTACATTCGCAGAGGAATAACTTGCAGTTTAAGTGAATCTTGGCGTATGCTTAAAGACATATTTCATCTCCTCTTAAAATCAATATCTGTCGCAGTAAGAGATCCATATCTATCTCGGTTTTTTTAGGTAAAACAATAGAACAAACCATATCTTGAAAAAACCAAGAAATAGCACGGTATTGCGCAAAATTTTTAAACTCACTCTCCACCCATTGTCGCTGCTCCTGAATATGGAAAACCTCATAAAGCAAAAAATCAGTCATAAGACCGGTCTTTAAAACTTTGGATAATGCTTCTTTAATAGTCCAGAGCATCATCCAGCTAACTTTTGGGCTAAAATTTAATTTTTGACTCTCTTGCCGTTCAGTAGCGCTTAAATAGTCCTTAATCACTTCAGATCTAGACTCTGTTGTTTTCTCCAGATCAATTCCTAAGGGATGTGCTTCCGGAAAGGCTAACGCTATCCCCCATTCATCTGTATGGGCAATACTAACCTGTATATTTCCAACTCTATATTCCACAATAGGTTGCTGAAGGACACCCCATTGAATCCCAATTTGCCTTAAATCAGATTCTTCAGTCAAAGCAGCAACTGCTTGTTTTGCCGTAAAACGTCCAAGAAGATAACTTTTTTGTCGTCTGGGGTAGGATAAAGTCGTTAAATAATGCTGCTCTGCTTGATTAAGAAAAGTAACCTTCGTACTCACCAGATTGATTAAAGACGGATTGGCTAAACAGAGAAATGCTTCATAAGTGGCATGTTGACGTTTTAGCAATAAAGGAATCGATAATTGATTGTAGGTTACCATATTATGTGACATTCAAAACCTCTGCCTTAATCTTAGCTATCGCAGCTACCCCCTGATGGAATGGTGTTATAATTGCATATGTTGATTTTGTTTGGGTAGCAATATTTCTTTTAACGAAGTTTGCCAAAGTGCCTTGCGGTCCTAAATCAAGGTAAATATTATTACCTTGATTTTCAAACAGTTGTAAACTTTCTTGAAATTTTATAGGATAACGGATTACGTCCCAAAAATAGTTTTGAGGTAGCATATTTAGAAATTCCGCTTTTATTCCTGACATGTACGGAATCTCAGGTGTTTTAAAAGGAGGTAGAGTTTGGCAATACATGCTAAAGTCCGGTTCGGCGTTCTCAATATTCGCAGAATGAAAGGCATAGCAGACAGGCAGCCTTTGATAACAGATCTTTTTGGAATCAAGATAATCTTCAGCGGCAGATAGAGCTGTTTTTGATCCAGAAATTGTAAAGTGCAACTGAAAGTTAATCCCTGCCAAGCTAACCTTATCCTGTAACTGTTCAAGTTGCTTATACCTTGACGGGTCATCTAAAACAGCAGTCATCCCTCCCTGCTCACAATGAACGACTAATTGTTTAGACTGTTGTATTAAAGTTGTAAGCGCCACTTCAAAAGACCATATACCTGCCACCACAGAAGCCGCATATTCTCCCACACTGCTGCCCAAAACTTTATCCGGCTTTAACCCTTCTTTTAAGAGAACTTGATAAATTGCATATTCCACTACAAAAATTGCAGGATTGGTTACCAGGATATCATCAAATGGTTCCGAAGCAGGACGTTCTGTATACAACTCCGTAATAATGGAGCGCTGGAGGAGATTTTGGACAATTTTGTCGCCTTTCCTTAACCATTCTCTAAAAATAGGGCTAGAGTCATAAAATTCACGCCCCATATTACGATAGTGCGACCCTTGTCCTGAAAACATAAAAACAGTTGATTTCATCTTTTACTTTAAGTTAATTGTAAATGCCGGACCTAAGTTAGACTTAAACTCTTTATCCGCTGATTCAACAAAGTGGCAGTCTCCAGCATCAACTTTTCACCGATTTCATCAACATGTCTCGCCGGCCACTTGGATAGAGCGGTATCTTTGACCCATTGGTTAAATGCCCCCAATGCCGGACCGGTTTGTACTTGATAGTTTACCCGGTTGTCTTCTATCCCTTTATAGGCTAATTCCGCACTATATTTAAAATACCAACGAAAAATTAATGACATTTTATTTTTAGGGTTGGCTTCTGCTCTCTCAATTTCTTTGATCTTGCCTGATTTATTAAAATAGTCTTTAGTTTCTTCCCAAATATCAGCAAAACTTTTCTGAAAATATCGCTCTTCCAGCTGATTTTTTGTCTTCTCCGGAATCTCATCTAAGCTGTCAAATTGCATATATAGTTGGTATAGTTTGTTCGCCCTGGCTGGAAAGAAAACCCCTTTTCGCAAAACTTGTACTTTAGCCCCTAGTTCAAACATGTCCCCAGCGGGTGCATATTCTGTATCTTGAACATTAATGTCTTGCAACATATTCTTCACTGAATCGCTCATTTCACCTTCTACGGTACACTGATTAATAGATCCGGTTACAATAAAATCAGCACCCATAATAAAGGCCGCGGCTGCGGCATCCGGTGTACCAATACCTCCGGCCAAGCCCAAACGGATTTGATCCGGATAGTTAAATTTTTGACTCATCTCCTGCTTTAAACGCTGCATAGAAGGCATGAGAACTGTCATAATTCCACCATCTGTATGCCCCCCTGAGTCTGCTTCAACACAAATATCATAACTCATGGGAATCTGTTTACCATATTCAGCTTCTTCCTCGGTAATCTTTCCTTCTTCCAGCAATTTTTTAACTAGACGATCCGGGGCCGGGCTCATAAATAGTTCTGCAATTTCAGGCCGGGATACTTTGGCTATAATTTTGTGCTTAATATTAATCTTACCATCATTATCTTTGGTTAATCCTTTTAAGCGGTACAGGACTAAAGCCGGAGTTATCATTAGAAAAGCCGACGCCTCAAGATGGCAGATTCCTGCCTCCAGATAAAAAGAGATAAGCTCCATCCCACCATCATCCAGTTTATATAAAAAATTCATACCATATGGTTCACCCTTATTTAACTCTTGCTGAATATACTTTACATCATCTTTGATTCTACTTAAACTTAAACCTCCAGCGCCCAAAAAACCCATCATTCCAGCTTTGCCCAAACGTACCACCATCTCTTTAGAGGCAATACCCATATACATACCACCGCCCAAGTATGCATATTTAAGCCCGTATTCCTTTCGAAAAGTAGAATTACCTAAAGACGTAGCTGTAATTTGATGGTTTTCCTGAGTACGGTTAGATTGTTCAGACAACAACTTCGCTTCTTGTTTCACAGGTGAAGTACCACAAATTGTTTCTTTACCAGGCGAAGATTTATCTGTTTCGTCAGTTATTATCGGTTGCACTGACTTAGGTTTGTCAGCTTCAGGTAACGATTTTTCTTCTTCAGCTATCTTTAACGGTTGCTCAGTTCTTTGAATCTCTTTGACCATATTGGTTAAAATACTGCTGCCAATTTCTGTAAAAGTCTGCTCACCAACCCCCATTAGATAACGGACGCTCTCTACCCATAACACAGAACTGGCAATCTGCCTACTTAGTAGCTGCGAAATTTTTCTATCTGGATAGGGTCTAGCTGTAGCATTGGCAATTACCGGAGTTTTAAGTGACGAAAATGTAAAGGGCTCTAAATATTCACTAAATTCCATTTGGGCCGCTTGCATATATCGAGAATGAAAAGCAGCACTTACAACAAGGGGAATACACTTAATATCTTTTTGCCCCATGATTTTCTCAATTTTTTGAATGTCTGTACTCTTTCCGGAAATAACGATTTGGGTCGAAGTATTGTAATTGGCAAAATCTATCTCGGTCATCTCTTCTTCGCCCAACAACTCTTTTAGCTCTTCAACTCTATGCCCAAGTATTGCAGCCATACCACCTCCAGAGGCTATGCCCATTAATTCACCCCGTTTTTTCACTAATTTCAAACCCGTTGCAAAATCAAAAGCACCAGCAGCTAGAAGGGCATTATATTCACCCAGACTATGCCCCATAAAATAGTCTGCTTGACTTGCAAGCTCACCAGATTCCTTCTGCCGGTAATAGTTCAAAGCATTCACTACGTATAAGGCGGGTTGCGTATATTGTGTTAAATTAAGCTGCTTTTTAGGATCGTCGATACAGAGCTCCTCTACAGAATACCCCAATATCTTTTCTGCTGTTTGAGTAAGTTCGGGGTATTCTTTAAATAATTCTTTCCCCATTCCTTTATACTGTGCCCCTTGCCCGGGAAATAGTACTGTTTTCATAACCTTTTTCTCCTTCTATTTTTTAGTTGATAGTAAAAGGCCTTTTCAAACTCTGTCAATTCCTTAAAGAGTATACTCCACCTTTCATGCATTATCATAATACAGCGAAGGACTAAATAACTCTCTCGAATTCATCCTCATGTTGAATAAAGCGGTTCCATAAACATAGGTAAATTAATTTATTTCAATTTTAATTATGTCATTTTCATGAAACAATTTCCATACCATTTTATTGTCACTAGTTTGAATAGGTTGAACTATACGGCACGGGTGGGCACTTTATTCTGACAGGAACGGACTTAAATGCCAAGTTATTTTGAATCCCTAAGGTAGATTTTTAATTGTTCGGCAAGTATCTTAATCTGCGGTGATCTCATCATGTTTTGGTGGCTGCCTGGCACTTGAATTATCTCAACGCCTTCCGTAGCATAGCCTCTCCATCCTAAATCGGGTTCTAGAGAGATGTCCTCATCTCTTTCTGTAGCTTGAAACAGTATTATTTTACCACTATAGAAGTTTGGCGCGTAACGCTTTGCAGTGGATACGTTGGTTTTGTATACTTGCATTAAACGTTGGGCTTGCATAATATCAACATCCGGAGGAAATAGATCGACTTTTTTACCTTGCTCTATAACATAATGCAACTGTTTATCAGATGTAAGTTGACGCAAGTGTTCTAATGAAAGGATAATATCTTCTCCCGCGAAAAGGTTTACTAATAATTGGGCATCGTCTTCCGAACATTGATCTTCTTGCGTGAAGGAAGGTGCTGGAGCATCCAATAAAGCCACGAGAGATACATCCTTATCTTCTGTCTGCAACTGTCTGGCCATTTCAAAGGCAACCAGTCCACCAAAGGACCATCCAGCAAGCTGATACGGCCCATGTGGTTGGTGGGTTTGCACCTCTTTAAGATAAAATTTAGCCATATCTATAACTTGTGTATAAGGTGCTTGCCCGTATTCCAATCCAAAGGATTGTATACCATAAAAGGGTTGTTCTTTACCCAGATGTTGTGCCAATTCAAAATAGCATAAGACATTGCCGCCAGCTGGATGAACGCAGAAAAGTGGTGGTCTTTCACCTTTGGGTTGAATTGCAACAAGGGAAGACCAAGGTAAAGCTTTTGTTTGTTGCCGTAGAACCGTAGCAAGTTGTTCTACGGTTGTGTTCTGGAAAAGTATTGTCAGGGGTAATTGTTTCTTAAATTGCTGTTCTATTTGGGACATCAAACGAACCGCTAGTAAGGAGTGCCCACCAAGGTCAAAGAAATTATCACTGATGCTGATCTGACGCAGATCTAATACGTTTTCCCAGATTTGTACCAGTTGGAGTTCAACCGTATCACGCGGAGGTTGATAAGATTTATTAGTTGAAATGGTATCAGGAGCCGGTAGCGCTTTACGATCAATCTTCCCATTTGGTGTTAATGGCAGTTTATCCAACACTGTAAAACTGGACGGTAACATATATTCCGGCAAACGGGTCTTTAGCCATGTACGTAACTGCCCTGCAATCTCTTCAACTGGCATGGCTAAGGTAACATAAGCGGGCATACTAGGATTGTCTCCTTTATTATAAATTACTACGACTGCTTCTTTAACGGCTTCGTGTTGGATCAAGGTAACTTCAATTTCAGAAAGTTCAATACGATAGCCTCGCAGTTTGACTTGAGTGTCCATACGCCCTAGAAACTCTAGATTGCCATCAGGAAGCCAACGGGCCAAATCTCCGGTTTTGTAAATACGTTGACGTTTGTCAAATATTTCAATTTCTATAAACTTCTCTGCTGTAAGTTGAGGGCGGTTAAGATAGCCGAGGGCTAAGCCTCTACTGGCAATGCAAAGTTCTCCAGGGATGCCTAGTGGTGTTGGATTATTGTTCTCATCTAAAATGTAAATTTGTGTGTTGGCTATCGGTTTGCCAATGGACGGCAAATCGCTATCAGCTTGACATTTCGTTATAGTCGCACAGACCGTTGATTCTGTTGGTCCGTATGCATTCATAAATTTCTGGCCACCTGACCATTTTGCTACTAATTCTGAAGAACATGTTTCTCCTGCAACTACCAAAAATTGCAAATGTGGTAAACTTTCTTGTGGTAAAACAGTTAAGGCCGAAGGCGGCAAAGTGATATGTGATATACGACGTTCTTTTAGAAGCGTAATCAGAGTTTTTGATGGAATTAACTTATCTGCTGTACTGAGGTGGAGTTCCGCACAATGAGGTATTGTCATCGCCAACTCCCAACATGTCGCATCAAAACTGAGAGAAGCAAATTGCATAATATGACTTTCAGTCTTCACATCAAATAATTTTTTCTGGAAAATGCTCAGATTATAAAAACCTTTATGAGTAACCATTACCCCCTTCGGTACTCCTGTGGAACCCGACGTATAAATCACATACGCTAAATTCTCTGCTCTGCTTCTCCTAACCGGATTCTCCGCAGAATAATTTGCAATCTCTTCCCACCCGCTATCCAAACAAACCACGTTCGCCGTCGAAGCCGGCAACCGTTCCAGCAGATGCTTTTGACTTAACAACACAGGCACTGAAGAATCTTCCAGCATGAACTGCAAACGTAACAGCGGATAATCAGGGTCAAGCGGTACATAAGCACTACCAGCTTTCAAGATACCTACTAAACCGATCACCATCTCTAAAGAACGCTCGACACAAATTCCAACTAAACAGTTATTTGTATCGGTCTTTAAGCTAAGCAAATAATTCGCAAGTTGATTAGATTTTTCATTAAGTTCCCTATAGCTAAGTTGTTGGTTTTCGAAGACAACAGCAATCTTATCTGGTGTTTTCTCCACCTGTGCCTCAAATAAATCTACAATTGTTAGCTTTCTGGGATATGGGGTTTCTGTCTGGTTCCATACCAGCAATTGATCCTGCTCGGTTTCGGTTAACAAAGGTAATTGAGAAATCGTTTGGTTCGGGTTGTTAATAATACCCTCTAACAAAACCCGGAAATGTTCTGTCGCCCGCGTGACTGTATCAGGACGAAATAGATCAGTACAATATTCCCAATCACAAACAAATAGACCGTCGTGTTCAGCCACAATCAGGGTCAAATCAAACTTAGCCGTTGTATTCTCGGGTTCTACCATAGACATTTCTAGACCGGTGAGTTCCGGCACTTCTTTGGACGTATTTTGTAACACAAACATAACCTGAAACAACGGTGAATGGCTCAGGCTTCGAGAAGGGTTTATCTGTTCCACCAGGTATTCAAAGGGTATATCCTGATGACTGTAAGCCTCAAGCGATGTTTTTCTCACCTGTTTCAGTAATTCAGTGAATGTTTGTTCACCATTGATCTGGGTGCGTAATACAAGCGTATTCACAAAAAAGCCAATCAGGTTTTCGGTTTGATGTTGGGTCCGATTAGCAGTAGGACTACCAATAGCTATGTCTTTTTGACCGCTATAACGCGACAATAAAACCTTAAAGGACGCAAGTAAGGTCATGAAGTCCGTCACGCCATGTTGACGGCTTAGCTGTTTAATGCCATGTGTTAGTTTCAGAGACAAAGTACTTTTCAAGTGTTTACCCTTGTAACGCATTACAGCCGGACGTGGATAATCCGTAGGCAACTCTAACAACTCTGGCATCCCCGTAAGTTTTTCAACCCAGTAACCAAGTTGCGCCTCTAAGATTTCACCTTGCAGCCAATTTCTTTGCCATGCTGCGTAATCGGTATATTGAATCGTCAATTCGGGTAATTTGGGTTCTTGTTTTTGTGCATAAGCGCTGTATAACTGGCACCATTCTCGAACCATCACGCCTATAGACCAACCATCACTAATAATATGGTGTATGTTGAACAACAAGATCTGATTTTGTTTACCAAGTTTGAGAAGGTGCAAACTCAATAAAGGACCAGTACTCAGATCAAATTGAGTTTGGCTGTGATCTGCTATCGCCTTTATAACGTAGCTCTTTTGTTCGTTTTCCGATAAGTCACTGAGATCAGTGACACTCAAAGGATTGTAAACGTCGTTAAGTTCTACTGTTGCCTCACCATTAACCTCAGGAAAAGATAAACGTAAACTGTTATGGCGTTGAATTAAAGCGGTTAAAGAGCGTTGTAACGTCGTCTCATTGAGTTTGCCTCCGAGGTGCAAGACGGCTGGCATGTTATAGGTCGCACTTTGTCCTTCTAATTGTGCCAAGATCCACAATCGTTGTTGAGCAAATGAGATAGTTAACGGTTTGTTTGCAGGTATACGAGGTATGTTTCTTTGACCTAATTCCCGTTGATAACCCAACTGTTCCGCAAGCACCCAAGTCATGTCACCTAATATATCTTCGATATATGCTTTTTTCCACTTCTTTGCAACTTTGGCATCTATTTGCTGATAGGTATGAAATTTTACGTCGCCCAGCATATTACCTTCGGCATAAAGTCCATCAGTCATGCGCTGTTTTTTATCATGGTAAGGCAGCAACATATCAGGATGAGAGGGTAATTCTAAAAACTCACATAACTTTCCTACGGAAGACAGTGGATGGTTTACCAGATCTTCAAATTTCAATCTGTGTTGTCGAGAAGTAGGAATCGTTTCTAGGAATCTAAGAATGTTTTTATGACATTGAAACCATAATAGCTCCGCTAGTTCTGTCGAAGAATTAGAATTGGAAAACAGATCAAGGGGAAAAGCATATGGGTGACTGGATATGATTTGTTCCAGTCTGGTATTTTCAAAAGAGTGGATCATACCACAAGGATGACGTACCAAGTGGATATACAAAGCATTGTCAAAATATTTTTCCGCTTGCTTCAAAATATTAATATCCAATGCATAGAACGGAGTTTTATCTACTAATAGCTTCTCACCTATAGAGGTTTGTAAAACCATATAAAATTGTTTAATATCTAGGTTTTTCCGTTCATATGCGGTCATCAGATCTTTTGCCTGTTCAACATCACAGTTTTTTATTTCCATCAGCGCTCGGATTGTGCCTTGCAACCAAAAAGAATCGCGTTCCATACAACGTGTGAAGCGTTCCTTAAGGGTGTTAAATCCCAATAGTTCCATTTCCGGAGGGGCAAACAAACGAGGATGTCCCCCAAGAATAACTCTAAGCAAGGTCGTACCTGAACGCGGAGGAGCAAAGATAAAAACAACAGGTGGATTTCTATCTGAATTGATCTTGTTATTAAAGTGATGTTCTGGTAACAACTTTTGAAATTGTGCAAGTTTTACCTCATTAACCTTTTCCAGACAACCGTGTCTCTCCATTTCAGGCAACGAATAACTGTCATCCATCTTGGCCATGAGTTTCGGATAATGCATCTTTACAAAGTCAACAAACTTAGCGATAGTGGGAGCTTCAAACAAAGAGTAGATATGAAAAATCTCTCCGGTTTTTTTATTTAATTCATTGATAAAACGTATACCGTTAAGCGAATTGCCTCCGATAGAAAAGAAATCATCATAAATACCAATACGATCAATTCCCAACAGGTTTTCCCAAATACCTGCAATCAACTGCTCTACTAATGTTTGTGGTGCGATGAACCCTGTTCTTATTGTATCTGGTTCTGGCAAGGCTTTGCGGTCTATTTTGCCATTTGGGGCTAAGGGTATTTTATCCAATACCGTGAAACTGGCGGGCAACATATACTCGGGTAAACGAGCTTTAAGCCACGTGCGTAGAACCACCACTACATCATCAACAGGTATGGCTAAGGTAACATAAGCAGCTAAACTGGCATTTTCTTCTTTGTTATGAAGCGTTACTACAGCTTCTTTAACAGCTTCGTGTCGGCTCAATGTTACTTCAATCTCGGAAAGTTCAATACGAAAACCTCTTAGTTTAACTTGATTGTCTAGACGTCCTAGAAATTCTAGATTGCCATCGGGAAGCCAACGTGCCATGTCTCCGGTTTTGTATATACGTTGACGTTTGTCAAATATCATGACCTCAATAAACTTCTCTCCTGTGAGTTCGACCCGGTTTAAGTAGCCTCTGGCTAATCCTCTACCTGCAATGCAGAGTTCACCAGGAATTCCTGGTGGTGTGGGGTTGTGATTCACATCTAAAATGTAAATTTGGGTGTTGGCTATTGGACGGCCTATGGGTAATATGTTTAATGAGTTACCTTTTTGACACGCCCAATACGTGACATCCACCGCAGCTTCAGTTGGGCCGTAAAGATTATTTAATTCTACCGCTGGTAGTCTGGTAAAAAAGCGTGACTCAAGTTCAACAGGCAATGCTTCACCACTACAAATAACCCGTTTCAAGGAATAACAATTTTCCAAGGTTATTTCTTGAAGAAAAACTTGCAACATGGATGGAACAAAATGAAGAGTCGTAATCTGTTCATCTTGGATCAATTTGATTAAGTAATCACCTTCTTTATGTCCGCCAGGTTTTGCTATTGTTAAGCGTGCGCCAACCAACAGAGGCCAAAAAAACTCCCAGACCGATACATCAAAACTAAAAGGGGTTTTTTGTAGAACATTATCAGCAACCGTTAATTGATAAGCGTCTTGCATCCATAATAAACGATTGCAAATACCCCGGTGTAGGTTCATCGCACCCTTTGGTACACCTGTAGATCCTGATGTATAAATCATATAAGCCAAATTCTCAGGCCCACTTTGCCTGACCGTATTCTCTCCGGAACCAGTCGCTATGGGTTCCCATTCCTTATCCAAACATAGAACTTTAGCTGTCGAGACTGGCAACCGGCCCAACAAATGACTTTGGCTTAACAACACTTTTACAGCAGAATCTTCCAACATGAACCGCAAACGTTCATACGGATAATCAGGATCAAACGGCACATAAGCACCACCCGCCTTCAAAATACCCAACAAACCTATCACCATTTCTAAAGAACGCTCCATACAAACACCTACTAAACAGTTATTAGTTATCCGGTAATCGTTATTAGTATCTGTCTTTAAACTAAGCAGATAATGGGCAAGTTGATTAGCATTCCAATTAAGTTCCCGATAGCTAAGTTGTTGGTTCTCAAAGACAATGGCAATATTGTCCGGTGTTTTCTCTACCTGTGCCTCAAATAAATCAACAATCGTCTTATCCTTAGGGTAATCGGTTTCAGTTTGGTTCCAAGTTACTAATTGTTGGCGCTCGGCTAATGTTAACAGAGGTAAATGAGAAATCAATTCTTCAGGATTATTAAGAATCCCTTTTAATAACAGTTTGAAATGTTCGGTCATTCGAGAAATCGTATCAGGTCGGAAGAGATCCGTATTATATTTCCAATCACAAAGAAATACATTGCCTAAATGTTCCGTTATACTCAAAGTCAAATCAAATTTAACTGTTGTATTCTCAGGTTCCAAGAAAGAGGTTTTTAAACCAATGAGTTCCGGTGCCTCTTCCGGTGCGTTTTGTAAGACGAACATCACTTGAAACAACGGTGAATGGCTCAAGCTGCGAGAAGGATTCAATTGCTCTATCAGATATTCAAAGGGAATATCTTGATGGCTGTATGCCTCAATTGCAGTTTGTCTCAATTCTTTAAGTAATTCTGAGAACTTTTGCTCCCCCTTGATTTGGGAGCGCAATACCAGCGTGTTTAAAAACAGACCAATCAAATCTTCTGTTTGGTGATGGGTACGATTAGCGATGGGACTACCCACGACAATATCCGTTTGGCCACTGTAACGAAACAGCAAAACTTTAAATGCTGCAAGTAGCGTCATAAAAACAGTCACACTATATTGCTGGCTTAACTGCTTAATACCTTGCGTTAGTTCTTGATCTAAAATACTTTGTATCTGTTTACCCTGGTGCCGCATCACAGGTGGACGTGGGTAATCCGTGGGAAATTCCAACATTTCCGGCGCCCCAACAAGTTTCTTGATCCAATAATCAAGTTGCTTCTCTAAGATTTCACCTTCCAACCAATTTCTTTGCCAGACAGCATAGTCTGTATATTGGATCGGTAGATCAGATAATTGCGGTTGTTGATTTTGGATATAATCATTGTATAACTGGCACCATTCGCGAATCAGCACGCTCATTGACCAACCATCACTGATAATATGGTGTATATTGAACAGCAAAATCTGTTCTTGTTTGCCAAGTTTGAGTAGGCGCAAACTCAATAGAGGACCAGTGCTAAGATCAAACAGTGTTTGAGAATGATTAGCAATCCATTTTCTAACCTGGCCTTGTTGTTCGTTTTCTGATAACTCACTGAGATCTGTGATACAAAGTGGGTTATAAACCGCAGTGAGTTGTACGGTAGCTTCTCCTTCGACCAAAGGGAAACATAAACGTAAACTGTCATGGCGTTGAATTAATGCTGTCAAAGCGTCTTGTAAAGCTGTTTCATTGAGTTTGCCTTCTATATGCAAGGCTGATGGCATATTATATGTGGCACTTTGTCCTTCCAATTGTGTGAGGAACCACAATCGTTGTTGAGCAAAAGACCAAACTAATGATTCACCATCTCCCAACGGTTTGATTGGCGGTAATTCTGATCCACGCTGTTGTGTATCTATCCATTCGGCTTGTTCCCAGAGAATAGACCGTTCAAAAACAACCCGTAAAGGCATTTCAACCCCAAAGCACTTACGGATACGGGATACTAATAGGGTAGCCAATAGGGAATGTCCACCAGCTTCAAAGAAATGGCTACTGATGCTTGTAACTTCAACACCAAGTATATCTGACCACAGGTTGCATAATAAATTCTCTGTCTCGCTCAGAGGAGAGTGTTGCTTACTTTTTATAGACAGGTCAGGCATTGGTAACGCTTTACGATCAATCTTACCATTTGATGTTAAGGGTAGTTTCTCCAGCACTGTAAAACTGGCAGGTAACATGTATTCGGGCAAATGAATTTTAAGCCATGTACGCAAAACCTTTGATACATTATCAATCGGCATAGCTAAGGTAACATAAGCGACTAATACGGGATTGTCTTTTTCTTTATAAAGCGCAACCACAGTATCTTTTACGGATTCATATTTACGCAAAATAGATTCGATTTCTCCCAGTTCAATACGAACCCCTCTTAGTTTGACCTGATTGTCTAAACGTCCCAAAAATTCAAGGTTGCCATCAGGAAGCCAACGGGCCAAATCGCCGGTTCTGTAAATACGTTGACGTTTGTCAAATATTTCGATTTCTATAAACTTCTCCGCTGTGAGTTCGGGACGGTCAAGATAGCCTCTAGCTAATCCTATACCTGCAATGCAGAGTTCTCCGGGGATGCCCGGTGGTGTAGGGTTGTGATTAGTATCTAAAATGTAGATTTTAGTGTTGGCAATGGGTTTGCCAATCGATGGTAAATTCCCATCGTCTTTACAATCAGACAGCGTAGCGCAAACAGTTGATTCAGTTGGACCATAAGCATTGATAAATTTCCGCCCACATGACCATTTTGCGACTAATTCTGAAGAACATACATCTCCACCCACAATAATAACTTTTAAATCTGGTAATTTCTTAGGTACCAATGTTGCTAATACGGATACCGGGATTTGTATATGAGTAATTTTTCTTAAACCTAAATAAGATAATAAATTTTCTCCTAAGACTAAAAATTCTTTTGGCAAAAGATACATGGTGGCACCCTGGGATAATGTCATTGCAATATCTGCGGTTGCCACATCAAAACTTAGTGATACAAATTGCAATATCTGACTGCCCGACTGAATATCAAATTGTTGAACTTGGGCGTGAATTAAGTTAGCCAGCCCGAGATGTTCAACCATCACCCCCTTTGGCTTCCCCGTTGAACCTGATGTATATATCACATACGCCAATTTCTCCGGTCTACTTTGTCTTACAGGGTTCTCTCCGGAACAAGCCTCAAACTGTTGCCACTGGCTATCCAAACAAACCACTTTCGATTTAGATAGCGGCAACCGTTCGATTAAATGACTTTGGCTTAATAACACATCTACATTCGAGTCCTCTAACATGAACTGTAAACGTGATAACGGATAATCAGGGTCTAGTGGTACATAAGCACCACCTGCTTTTAAAACACCCAACAAACCAATTACCATCTCTAAAGAACGTTCAACACAAATTCCCACTAAACTGTTATAAGTTACCTGCGTGTAGTTATCAGCGTCAGTTTTTAAGCTTATAAGATAATTAGCAACTTGATTTGATTTCTCATTGAGTTCCCGATAACTCAGTTGTTGGTTTTCAAAGACTAAAGCTATATTGTCAGGTGTTTTCTTCACCTGTGCCTCAAATAAATCCACAATTGTTAAGTCTTTAGAATAATTAGTTTCTGTTTTGTTACAGTTCTGTAATTGAAGCTGCTCGGTTTCAGTTAGCAGAGGTAATTGAGAGAGGGCTTGTTCCGGGATATTGATAATGCCCTCTAATAAGATCCGGAAATGTTCGGTCATCCTCTTGACTGTATCAGAACGAAACAGATCGGTACAATATTCCCAATCACAAACAAACAGATCTCCACGCTCAGCAACACTCAAAGTCAAATCAAATTTAGCCGTTGTGTTCTCAGGTACCATCACGGATGTTTTTAGGCCACTAAGTTCCAACGCTTCTTCTGGTGCGTTTTGTAATACGAACATCACTTGAAACAACGGTGAATGACTCATACTACGAGAAGGATTTATCTGTTCAACCAGATATTCAAATGGTATATCCTGGTGACTGTAAGCCTCAAATGACGTTTGTCTCACCTGTTTTAGTAATTCCAGAAACGAGTGATCCCCTTTGATGTTGGTACGTAATACCAACGTATTCACAAAGAATCCAATCAGATCTTCGGTTTGCGGTTGGGTACGATTGGCAATGGAACTGCCAATCGCCAGATCTGTTTGTCCACTGTAACGATACAGCAAAACCTTAAAGGTCGCAAGTAAAGCCATGAAGACTGTAGTGCCATGCTGCAGGCTTAACTGTTTTATACCTTGAGTTAGTTCATCACTTAAAGTACATTTTAGGTGTTTGCCCTGGTAGCTCATAACCGCCGGACGTGAATAATCTGTGGGCAATTCTAACAACTCCGGCATTCCCGTGAGTTTTTTTGTCCAATAGCCCAGTTGATGATCTAGGGTTTCGCCTCTCAACCAATTTCTTTGCCAGGCGGCGTAGTCGGTGTATTGAATCTGCAGTTCAGGCAATTGAGGTTCTTGATCTTTGGCATAAGCACTGTATAACTGGCTCCAATCTCGAATCAGTACCCCAATAGACCAACCATCACTAATAATATGATGCATGTTAAACAGCAAAATCTCCTCTTGTTTACCAAGTTTGAGAAGGTGTAAATTCAATAGGGGGCCAGTACTCAGATCAAACAGTGTACGAGAATGATCATCTATAAACTTTCTAACCTGACTTTGCTGTTCTGATTCGGATAAATCACTCAGATCTGTAACACTCAAAGGGTTGTAAATGTCGTTAAGTTGTACAGTTGTCTTTCCATCGACCAGCGGAAAACTTAAACGTAAACTGTCGTGACGTCGAATTAAAGTTGTTAAGGAACGTTGTAACGCCTTCTCATTGAGCCCTCCTTCAATATACAGAGCCGCCGGTATATTATAGGTGGCGCTTTGGCCTTCCAATTGTGCCAGGAACCACAATCGTTGCTGAGCAAAAGACAAAACTAACGATTCTTCTTCTGCTAACGGTGTGATGGGTGGTAATTCTTGACCACGCTGTTGTTTATCTAACCATTTTGCTTGATCTTTAAGATGTGCATGTTCGAAAACCTCCCGTAGCGGCATCTCAATATCAAAACTTTCACGGATACGGGAAACTAATCGGGTAGCTAATAAAGAATGACCTCCAACTTCAAAGAAATGGCTCCTAATACATGTAACTTCAATACCAAGCACTTGTGACCATAGATTACACAATAAATGCTCTGTTTCTGTCCAGGGAGTCTGTTGTTCAGCATGGATTGACAGGTCAGGCACTGGCAGCGCTTTACGGTCAATCTTGCCATTCGGTGTTAAGGGGAGTTCGTCCAACACAGTAAAGCTGGCGGGAATCATATATCCTGGCAAACTTATGTTGAGCCAGCTGCGCAGAACTCTTGATACCGTATCAATTTGAATGTTTAAAGTGATATAAGCAGCTAAACCGAGATTCTCTTCCTGATTATAAAGCACAACGACAGCTTCTTTAACTGATTCATGTTGTCTCAAGGTAACTTCAATTTCAGAAAGTTCAATACGGAAACCTCTCAGCTTGACTTGATTGTCTAGACGCCCCAAGTATTCAAGGTTACCGTCAGGGAGCCAACGAGCCCGATCTCCGGTTTTGTATACACGTTGGCGTTTACCAAATATTTTGATTTCTACAAACTTTTCTGCTGTGAGTTCTGGATGATTGAGGTAACCACATGTCACACCAGCACCACCAACATACATTTCACCTGGAACACCTATAGGTACCAATTGTCTGTGTGCATCAAACAGCCAGACTTGCAGATCGGGAAGAGGACTACCAACAAGACAATTTAAATTGTCCTGCTCTTTTGTTATTGAAAAGTGGGTAACATGCACAGTGGTTTCTGTAATTCCATACATGTTCACTAATTTTGGTCTCTTATCTCCGTGGCGGACAAACCATGATTGAAGCATTCTAAAATCCAGGGCTTCACCACCAGATATCACTAAACGCAGGGAGAGTTCATTAGGGTAATTATCAACGTTTATTAACTGTTTAAAAGCAGAAGGTGTTTGATTGAGTATTGTTACACTTTGATCTATGAGTAATTGATAAAATTTCAAAGGAGTACGGCTAGTCAAATAAGACACAATGACAAGTTTACCACCATAAAGTAACGCTCCCCAGATTTCCCATACTGAGAAATCAAAAGCATAAGAGTGGAACAGTGTCCAAACGTCCTGATTATTAAAGTTATACAATGACTCTGTCGTCGTAAATAAGCGTGTAACATTAGAGTGTGTGACTTGACAACCTTTTGGCTTCCCAGTCGAACCTGAAGTATAAATCACATAAGCCAAATCCTGGGAATCAGAGTGTTGTATCGGATTTTCGAATGAATAACCAGCAATCTGTTCCCATTCGCTATCCAAACAAATCACTTTGACTACTAATACCGGCAACCGTTCAAGTAAATAACTTTGACTTAACATAACATTTACATCTGAGTCTTCCAACATGAACTGTAAACGTGAAACCGGATAATCAGGGTCTAGGGGAACATAAGCGCTACCCGTTTTTAGGATACCCAACAAACCTATCACCATCTCTAAAGAACGTTCTACACAAATACCAACCAAACAGTTATCAGTTATCAGTAAGCGGTTATCAGCATCATCTTTGAGGCTAAGCAGATAATTAGCAAGATGATTAGCACTCCGATTGAGTTCTTGATAGCTTAGTTGTTGATCTTCAAAAACAACGGCAATATTATCCGGCGTTTTCGTCACCTGTTCTTCAAATAAATCCAGAATTGTTTGGTCTTCATGATATTTAGTTTCAGCTTGGTTCCATTCTAGCAATTGTACCTGCTCGGTTTCAGTTAGTAGAGGTAATTGAAAAAGCGTTTGTTCCGGATTATTAATAATCCCTTCTAATAAAACCTGGAAATGTTCAGTCATCCTCATGACTGTATCAGGAAGAAACAGATCCGTGTTATATTCCCAATTACAAATAAATTGATCTTCATGCTCTGTAACCTTCAATGTTAAATCAAATTTAGCCGTTATATTCTCAGGTTCAAGTATAGACAATTTTAGATCGCCAAAATCCAGTTTCTCTTGTGGTGTATTTTGTAATACAAACATCACTTGAAACAAGGGAGAATGACTCAGACTACGAGAAGGATTTATATGTTCAACCAGGTATTCAAACGGAATATCCTGATGACTGTATGCCTCAAGCGACGTTTGTCGCACCTGTTTGAGTAATTCAATAAATGTTTGTTCTCCATTGATGTGTGTGCGTAATACCAGCGTATTCACAAAAAAGCCAATCAGATCCTCGGTTTGATGTTGGGAACGATTGGCAATGGGACTGCCTATAGCAAGATCTGTTTGCCCGCTGTAACGATATAATAAAACCTTAAATGCAGATAGTAAGGTCATGAAGTGTGTCACATCGTGTTGACGGCTTATCTGTCTTATCCCTTGCGTTAGTTCCCAAGAGATAGTATTTTGCATATGTTTACCCATGTAGCGCATCACCGCCGGGCGGGGGTAATCTGTTGGTAACTCTAACAATGCAGGTATACCGGTGAGTTTCTCCATCCAATAGCCCAATTGTTGCTCTAGAATTTTACCTTGCAACCAATCTCTTTGCCATGCAGCATAGTCGGTGTATTGAATCGTTAGCTCAGGTAACTTTGGTTCTTGATTTTGTGCATGGGCACAGTAAAGATGACTCCATTCCCGAATCAGCACCCCTATTGACCAGCCATCACTGATAATATGGTGCATGTTGAATAGCAAAATCTGCTTTTGTTTGTTAAGTTTAAGAAGGCGTAAATTCAAAAGATGACCAGTACTCAGATCAAATAGAGTTTCGGGGTGATCTGATATCCACTTTGTAACCTGGGCTTGATGTTCGTTTTCTGATAATTCACTAAGATCTGTAATGCTCAAAGGATCATAAACGTCATTAAGTTGCACTGTCGCCTCTCCATCGACCACCGGGAAACAGAAACGCAAACTGTCGTGTCGTTGAATTAACGCAGTCAAAGAGAGTTGTAACGCGACTTCATTGAGTTCGCCTTCTATATGCATGGCAGCAGATATATTATAGGTAGCGGTTTGCCCTTCCAATTGTGTCAGGAACCACAACCGTTGTTGAGAAAAAGACAAAACTAATGATTCTCCTTCTGCTAACGGTACTATAGGAGGTAATTCAGATCCACGCTGTTGTTTATCCAACCATTTGGCCTGATCCTTAAGAAGAGCCTGTTCAAAAACCACGCGTAGCGGCATTTCAATCCCAAAGCTCTCACGAATACGGGACACGAGTTGAGTGGCTAACAGAGAATGACCACCAACTTCAAAGAAATGGCTATTGACGCTTACAACCTCTATACCTAGCACTTTTGACCATAGGTGACACAATAGCTGTTCTGTTTCATTCCACGGTGTCTGTTGCTCTTTCTGGATAGACAGGTCAGGCGATGACAACGCTTTACTGTCAATTTTTCCATTCGGTGTTAAAGGTAGTTTCTCTAACACTGTGAAACTAGTGGGTATCATGTACTCAGGCAAACGCCCCTTGAGCCAGGTACGCAAAATATTGGCCACATCGTTAATCGGCATGGCTAGGGTAACATAAGCGGACAAAAAGGAATTGTCTTCTTGCTTATAAGACATCACCACTGCTTCTTTAACGACATCGTGTTGGCTCAAGGTGACTTCAATTTCTTCTGGCTCAATGCGTATGCCTCTGATTTTAATTTGATTATCAAGGCGGCCCAAGATTTCCAGAGAACCGTCCGGACAATAACGCCCACGATCTCCAGTGTAATAAAGTTGATCATATTCATCTTCGCAGAAGGGATTTTTAACAAATCGTTGCAGGTTTTCATCAGAGGCATTGATATAACCTAAACTCCGGAAAGGGGTTCGCAAAACAATTTCGCCAGGCTCGCTGATACCGCAAAGTTGCTGATTTTCGGTTAACACTAGCGCTTGACTGTTAGGCATAGATGAACCTAACGGTTGTACACCTGGACTAATTTCAGCAGGAACGCGGTAATAACACTTCACCAGCGTAGTCTCGGTAGAACCGTAGAGATTAACCAGTTCACCTGCTTCAGGGAAAGCGTCACGCCATTGACGTACTAATTTGTCTTTGAGAGGTTCTCCGGCAATGAATATCCATTTTAAAGTACGAAGGGTTACACCAACGGGGACGTGAACTAACCAGGATTGTAACAGAGAAGGTACCGTATGGATGAGGGAAACCTGTTCTTGTTCCAACCAGGGCAAAATACTCTCAGAGCTAAGATCAAGCCATTCCTCCGGCAAACAAAGGGTTGCACCACTGGTCAAAGGTAGAAAAATATCCCTGAGTACTGCATCAAATGATAACCCTATTAATTGAGCAACGCGATCAGACACCCCCACCTTAAAGGTTTGCCGTTGCCAATTAAGAAAGTGTGATAGACCATTATGCCACCCCAAAACACCCTTAGGAATCCCGGTAGTACCAGATGTAAAAAAAAATATATGCTGCATCTTCTGGGGTGAGTTTTGGCAAAGATATATTACCTTGAGCCAATTCAAAGGGGTATCCTGTGGTCGGGCCAATGCTGATAAACGTAATTGACTGGCCTATTTTCACCATTTCATAAGGTTTTTCACAAAGGTATAAGAAGTATTTGGCTTCTGCTTCCTTGAGCATAAGCTGCCGTCGTTGGCTTGGTAAATTTTTATCCAAAGTTAATAGCACACCACCACCTAACCACGTACCTATCATACTGGTAATCAACCCAAAACATCGAGGACCGGAGATAGCCACAACGTCTCCGCGTTGAATACCATGGTTCAGTAAAACTCGTGCAATCGCCAAGGCACAATCAGTCAATTCACGGTAACTCCAGGTGCGGTGGTTCTGAGATACCGCCTTATGCATAGGGGCACACTTGGCCCAAGAGAAAATTAGACTAGGAACCGTGTCATATTGTGGTTTAGATAGAACCACATGAGGATCAGGCAGTAATGATTTCGAATCAGGAGTTACAAGAGAAAATCCACTAATTGGAGTATCTATCCCCGTAACAATTTGCTCTAGCAAATAGAGATACTGATTTAAAAAAAACACGATACGTGATTCAGAAAACAATTCCCGTTGATACACTAGTTGCAGATTCAAGAGACCATTTCGCTCTTCTACGTATAGTGTCATTAAAAATTTGGCGTCTAAGGGCATATCAATAGCATTCAGAGAAAGTCCGGGGAATTCCAAAGCCGTCGAAGGTGTATTGATAAAATTAAATAGAATATCAAATATCGGGTGCTGGCTCAGATTACGTTCCGGCTGTAATTCTTCGACCAATCTCTCAAATGGTATTTCTTGGTGAGCGTAAGCACCCAAAGTAACTTCTCGAATCCGTCGGAGCAATTCCCGAAAACTCGGATTGCCTGACAAATCAGTACGCAGTGCTAAGGTATTGAGAAATAAGCCAATTATTCCCTCTGTCTCGACACGGTTACGTAAAGCGATAGGGGTACCTATAATAATATCATCAATACCTGTGTGACGATACAGTAGCATTTTAAAGGCCGCTAACAATGTCATAAACAATGTCACATTGTTTTGCAAACTTAGTGTTTTGAGTGAATCAGTCAAATCAGATGACAATACCAGAGTGTGTTGAGCACCTTGGCAATTCCGGACTGACGTTCTTGGATAGTCAGTGGGGAATGGTAACATGGGGATTGTACCACCAAGTTGCCGCTTCCAGTAAACCAGTTGTGCGTTCAATACATCCCTATTTAACCATTGCCTTTGCCAGTGTGCAAAATCCACATATTGAATCGGCAATGGAGGCAACGAAGGTGATCTCCCTTGTAAAAATGATTCGTAAAGCGTTCCCAATTCCCGAATTAATATCCCGATGGACCAACCATCACTGATTATGTGATGCATATTGAGTAGCAATATCTGTTCATGTTGGTTAAGTTTAAGGAGGTGAACACGCAATAGAGGACCTGTGCTCAAGTCAAACGGTGTGTTAGTATTATTTGCAATCCATTCCATCACCTGAGCTTGTCGTTCTGTTTCCAATAATCCACTAAGATCAGTGAGGCTCAGTGGGTTGTACACCTCGTTGAGTTGTACAACCGCCTCTCCATCGACTACTGGGAAACTGGCACGTAAGCTATCATGTCGGCGAACTAACGCAGTTAATGCGTCTTGTAAGGCAGTTTCATCCAGTGGGCCAGCCAGATGCAATGCAGCTGGCATATTATAGGTAACGCTGTCTCCCTCCAATTGTGCTAGGAACCACAAGCGCTGTTGAGCAAAAGACAAGACCATATGGTCGCTTTTAGCCAAAGGAGTGATCGGAGGTAATTCCAACCCACGTTGTTGTTTATTTAACCACTCGGCTTGATCCTTTAGAAAAGCATGGTCAAAAATCACACGTAACGGCATCTCAATTCCAAAGCTCTCACGGATACGGGAAGCTAATTGGGAGGCTAACAGAGAATGCCCCCCAATTTCAAAGAAATGGCTATTGATACTCGTGACTTCCATACCCAACACTTGTGACCATAGGTTACATAATAAATGTTCTGTTTCTGTACGTGGAGATTGTTGTTCCTTATATGTAGAGAAATCAGGTGCTGGCAGCGCTTTGCGGTTAATCTTACCATTGGGTGTTAAGGGGAGTTTATCTAACACTGTAAAGCTGGTAGGTAACATATATTCAGGCAAACGAGCTTTGAGCCAGGTACGCAGAGTTCCAACCACTTCATCAATCTGCATGGCTAAAGTTATATACGCAACTATACTCGCATTGTCTTCTTGATTATAAAGCAATACGACAGCTTCTTTAACGGTTTCGTGTTCCATCAAAGAGAATTCAATTTCAGAAAGTTCAATGCGGAAACCTCGCAGTTTAACCTGATTGTCCAGACGTCCTAAAAATTCAAGGTTACCATCGGGAAGCCAACGAGCTAAATCGCCAGTTTTGTAAAAACGTTGGCACTTACCGAATATTTCAATTTCTATAAACTTTTCTGCAGTAAGTTCAGAGAGGTTCAGGTAACCTCTGGATAATCCTCTACCTGTAATGCAAAGTTCACCGGGAAGACCCTGTGGTGTCAAATCATTGTTTGCATCTAAAATATAAATTTGTGTGTTGGCAATTGGTTGACCGACCAGTTCCGGTTTTTCAGGAGATTGGGTGACACCATGTATTGATGACCAAATAGTAGTTTCCGTCGGGCCGTAAACATTCCATAGTTGTTGGCTGTTTTTCAGGAGTGCATGCCCAAGTTGACGGGGCAACGCTTCTCCACCGCAGAGAATAGTCAGTGGTGTGAGTTGCGACCAACCACTCTGAAGCAACAATTTCCAGGTAGAAGGTGTTGCCTGCATCACTGTGATGTGACCCTCAACAAGTTTTTGAACCAACATTTCACCATTATTAGCAGTCTCACGACTTATAATAATTGTTTGACTACCAGCTATAAGCGGCAAATACAATTCCAGAGCTGCAATATCAAATGATAAAGTAGTAACTGCTAAAAGTTTATCTGTTGAAGTTAATACAATTCGCTGCTGCATGCAGAACAATAAATTAATGAGTGCGCTATGCTCAACCATCACCCCCTTTGGCGTCCCAGTTGAACCTGACGTATAAATTACATAAGACAAATCCTCTGGCCTACTTTGTCTCAACGGATTCTCGCCGGAATAATCCGCAATATTTTCCCACTCACTATCCAAACAAACCACTTTCGCTTTTGATATTGGAAACCGTTCCATCAAATGACTCTGGCTTAACAATACTGGAACCTCCGAGTCTTCCAGCATGTACTGTAAACGTGGAAGCGGATAACCAGGATCAAGAGGAACATAAGCGTATCCAGCTTTTAGGATACCCAACAAACCAATCACCATCTCTAAAGAACGCTCAACACAAATTCCCACTAAACAGTTATCGGTTATCAGATGAGAGTTATCAGTATCAGTCTTTAAGCTGAGCAGATAATGAGATAGCTTATTAGCTTTCTCATTAAGTTCCTGATAACTTAGTTGTTGATCTTCAAAGACAACTGCTGTATTGCCAGGTGTTTTCTCTACCAGCGCCTCAAATAAATCAACAATTGTTAGATTTTTATGATAATCGGTTCCAGTCTTGTTCCAAACCTGCAATTGTTCCTGCTCGGTTTCAGTCAGCAGTGGTATTGAGCGAATTGATTCATCAACATGGTTTAACACATGCTCTAGAATCAGCATAAAACGTGCTTGGATGCGCTCAATCTCATCGACATCAAAATAGGCGAGGTTATAAACAAAATCTATATCCACATCTTCATTATCATTAAACTCACGAGCACTGATCATCAATGGCGTTTGTTCATAGCCATGTAATAAGGCCTTTGCTTTAATTGGATATGAATCAAAATACGCATCATAATCATGTTTTTCATAAGAGACAATGATGTCAAATAATTGTTTACGTCCAACCTGGTGTAATCCAATTTCACGATTTAACTCACTAATCGGTAACCGCTGGTACCGATAATTTTGTTTTAACTCCCTACTAATGCTTAGCAGCAAGCTTTCAAAACTTAAATCAGTTCCAAACGCAAACCGAGCCACGCTAACACCCACAAATAACCCCGCCGTTTTCTTAAAAGTCGCATTTGGTCTATTTAAAACGGGTAAGCCCACCACTAATTCCTCAGTTTGAGAAGTACGGGCCAAATAGACGTACAATGAACCTAGGATAAGATGAAAGGTCGAAACCTTACAACTTTCTGCCAACGCCTGTAAACGATTATAGAAAGGTCGCTCTAATGACATCACATGGCAACCACTGGGAGGTATTTGGTTTACAAATTGGTCTAAATAACGGGGAGCAAACAACGGTTCAGGTAAGATTTGATATTTTTCAATCCAATATTGACGATGTACTTCATAACGCTCTGATTCAATGTAAGCCCGATCATTCTTGACAAATTCTATATATGAAGGTGCCTCACTCGCAACTTTTTGTCCCTTTAATAATTGAGTGTAAATTTCTGCTAATGACTGAGTTATTAAAGAAGTACCCCAACCATCTATAATTAAATGATGATATTTCTTAAACCAAAGAAAACAATTCTCATCAATCTTTAATAAAGCAAAATAAAATAACTGTTTTTCGTACAAATCAAAAGGCTGAGCAATTTGTTCTTGCATCCAGGAAAATGCCGATTGATGGGGGTGATTCTCCCCTGAAAAATCATAAAAAGGCACTGTTACCGGTAAATCTTCGAGAAAAGCCTGCATAGGCATTTCTTCATTACCTGGCACCAACTGGATCCGTAAGGTATCATGACGCTTCACTAACAAATTAACGGCTGATTCAAATAAGGCAGGATCAATAGGCCCATTAATTTGCATATAGCCCACTACATTGTACAGCGGAGTCTCTGGATGCAAGATCTGGTCAAACCAAATCTCACGTTGAGGGGAGGAGAGCGGATAATGCTTAATTTTTTGATTTGATTCCATATTATAATTATTATGCTCTGGTTCTTTAAATCATAGGTAAAATTACTTCTTGTATATAAACATAGTGCGGCAAAGCCTCAACCAAAATACATAATACCGGAGTCAGGAGACAGAATTCAGAATAAATACACATGATTCATAGCCTATTCCCCCCCGACATTGAAAACTATTTTTATGGTAAAGCATAGATTTGTTCTTGTTTTACAATAGAGTTATTAATTGTAAATTTGTATTCACTTCATGAATCATGTTTTCTATTATTCTAACTTCTGACTCCTCTATTCTGTATTCCATAAAAACTACAAATATTTTTAAGAAAGAAGTTTTTATAAAGTAATACTATAGATCTATTCTATAAAAAGAACTCATAATAATCCAAAATATTAGCACTTCAAAGCCTACGTTTAGAAGGATTAAAAATACTTGCAACATTTATTCATTTTTGATCTACTATAAGTGCTGAAAAACACGTTGTTTATCATCTCATAACGAAAAACGATTACACTCTTTCAAAAAATTAACCAATTTATTCATGCAATCCAAGAAATCATTAAAAAAGATAGATTTGCTCCTCATAAACGCCTCTAATTTTCACTATGAGCCTTTTTATCCTTATGCTTTCATTATGCTCAGCGCGCGAGCCAAACAACAGGGCCTTACCGTAAAGCGGCTTGATCTGTCAAACATCACCGAAGACAAGATCGGATCGTGGCTTGACATATACATAAACAGATACAAACCAAGGATGATAGGATTTACATTACGCCAAACAGACGCATACTCATTTCCTGATTACCTGAGTGATACCTATGAGAAATACCACCCCATTGAGATGCTTGACGTTACACTGAAAAAGGTGCGGAAACTTACAAATGTTCCCATGGCGGTGGGAGGGTTCGGATTTTCCCTACATGCGAAAGAGATATTAGATTACCTTAAGATGGATTTAGGTTTTAGAGGATGCGGGGAACCGTTTATTGATAACTTTGAGGATATTGTCCGAGGCAGAGCCCTGTCAAAAATCCCAAATCTTATTTATAAAAAAAACGGGCAATATGTTGAAAATGACCGTGTCTATTATGCGCCCTTTAAAGAGAGGGAATACGATGATGAACTAATTGATGAAGTGATAAATCATTACGGAAGGATCATTACATACGGCAAGGCTTATTTGACACTTTACAACAACAGCGAACCCATTTCATTCGGTTTTGACTCTCGTCACAAAAAGATATTAAACTTCTTGTCGCAGACACCCACTATCCCCATAGAGGTGGCAAGGGGATGCCCTTTTAGTTGTTATTTCTGTTCAGAGCCTATCGTTAAAGGAAATACAGTCAGACACAGGGACCTGGATATTGTAGAGGAGGAGGTAAAGTTCTGTTTGACAAAAGATTTGAGAAACTTCTGGTTTGTGTGCTCTGAGATCAATCAGGGTTCAAATGAATTTGCACTCAACCTGGCAGAACGAATGATAAAACTTAATGAAAAACTGGGGGACAACCCCTTTACCTGGAGGTCATATCAACTACCGCGCTGGTTATCAAGGAATGACCTGAATTTACTTTACCGATCAGGATTCGAAACATGCTGGAATGACGTTGTATCACTGGATGATACACAACTTAAAAAAGCACGGGCGCCATACAGAGCAAAACATGCAATAAAATTTATCAATGAGGACTTTGCCGTAAGAAAAAAACACAACAAGCTTCCACCAATGCTATTTTCCATTTTTCTTGGAGATGTGTTCCTGACACCAAGATCACTTAGCCTTACCCTGAAAACATTTAATAACCAAAAGCTTGCGGATAAATGCAGCGGCGCAGTGGGTGTTTACGGCACACGGGTTTTTGACTGTGAAGCAAATCAGGTTGACCTCGGAGAAGTGGTGAGCTTTACTTCGACAGGCAAAGAAAAGACTCATCTTATTCATCCCTCTTTCCATGTGCCCGCAGATTTATACAAAGACTTTGAAAGTTTCGATGCGGTCGTTGATTTTTTTGATTATATATGCAATACCCTACTGTCCAGGAATCACATGAGGGAAAAGGACTGGACTTGGTTTTTGGCCCGAAATTGCACGCCTCGTCTATTGAGCAAAATGCTGCTGGAAAAACCCTGCCACCCTCGTGATAAGATATTTTTAAAGCCCACAATCGATGACGCATCAAAAGACGCCGTTAAAATATTTAAGGATATTTTGGCACAACCTTCAGTTAACAATCTCCAGGACGTCTTTTATCCGTCAATGAAGGATAAACATCTTTACAACACAGTTGCTCACTTACTGATCAGATCTATTTATTCCCGCTATTTTGAGAAGTTTAAACCGGTTCTACAAGGCTTGAACATTTCCACAGGTTCTAATGGAGGGCTAAATATCTCAGAGTATGAACTGCTGGAGATTCTTTACAAACAGTATAATTCCACAAAGGAACTATCAAGTGCAGTTACCAAACAATTCAAGCTAAAGAAAAACGGACCGGAACTACTGCTGCTTCACTATCTGCTTTACCAATTTAACTCGCAAATGAGCGTAAAGCACAAAAAATGGCTTTTTAATCATTTGTGTTCTAAAGAATCGGGCATAGCTAATTAAGTTAAAAGTTAAAAACTAAAAGTTAAAAGTTGAAGAATTTATTGCTGGAGCAAGCTTGCAAACTGATTCTAAACGTTTTTTATACAGCCTTAAACTCGCCTCTCTTATTGAATCTTTTCTATACGTAAACCGGAAAACTTGGAAGTAGAAATATTAAAATTCACAAATATAATACATAGGAAGAAACATTTGGAGCAGTCTACAAGGCTGCTCCAGCAAGCAAGCCAACAAAGGTTCTTGTAAGAGATTGACATATAAGACATTTTGCAGTGTATAAGAGATAAATCATCACAATTGAAGAGTATGAAACTAAACATTAGAAACCAAATTTATCCTAGAACCGCACCTTACTTGTATTCATATCTCCCTTCAAGAAAATCGTCAAGATTTTTTGCAATTGTTATTAGTGGATCTATAAATGAGATGTCGGAAGATTCTTTTAACAATATATGCTCAACAAGGAAATGAAACTCAGTGCAGCCGGCTATGAACGATTTTGTGTTGTGCTTTTTTAGCAGATCTTTAACCTCCACATAAACCGATTCAATGTTGTCTCCTTTTTTTAGCTTTTTATAAATTATGTCATGTATCCTTTCTTTATCATCATCTTCCGGAACTATAATATATTGTTCCGCCTTTTTACATAGATCGCTATTTTTAAACAGATTCTTTTGATAAGCTCCCAGCGTGGCTAATAGTAATGAAGGCTCTCTCTTTTTAATCAATTCATGAGCGCTTAGATCAATAAGGGAGATAATCTTATTTAAGATATGAGACGGAAGCCTTGAAAATACATAATGGGAGGTGTTACAGCAAACAACGATCTTGTCAACGCCAGTGTTGTTTAAGACTTCAAGATTATGCAACAATCTCTCAAAAAACAGATCATCATTATTGTTAATAAATGATTTTGTTCTGTCAGGAATGGAAGAGATGGAATAGAGTATAACATCAGGATAGAGTTGTTCGTCATTACTCCCAGTGTTATAACTATATATCGATTTAAGAAATGCCGTTGAAGCCAATGGCCCCATACCACCCAACACTCCTAATATTTTCTTCTTTTTTATCATATAAAGCCAAGGACTAGAAAAGAAACAACCTGACATCTTAGTTCTCATCGTCAATTGATAAGAATCTTTCTATTCAGATTAAATATAAACCCATAAACATTCCAATTAAGTGTGTTCAAACTGATTTTAGAAACCGTAGCCCCGGGTAAGGGCAAATGAAGTTAGCCCACTTCGTTAGCTGTGGGTATAGAATGATATCCGGATCTAAATAAGCCCCGTTAGAGTCGACAGAAATGTTTGTTACCGAGATATTCCTATTCATATTATTTGGCGTGTATATTTCTGTCGCCCCTAACGGGGCTTATTTGCTTCCAATTAGTTCCCATAGTTTATGCTATGGGCTAACTTCTATCGTCCCATACGGGACTTTTGATTTTAGAGAAAACCATTTTCACTGGAATCAATTCTAACTTACCCAATTGATTTACTTCCAAGCCATGTCCCTAAAGATCGGGCATATCAAATACATCAAGGAACACGCCAAATGTTATAACTATCATCAGCAAATCGTTTTCAAACGGCAAGTTTAATCTAAAATTCTTGCCTGTATAAATCTTTTTTAAACGCTCTATCGTATCAGGGTCAAAATACCCCTGTCTTTTTATCCTTTCATACGAGAGAACATCATTCAGCCATTCAATGTTACGTTTCATCAGATATGTGCTTCCCGGAGCAACAAAGCCAAATTTCTCTCTGTTGATGATCGATTCGGGCAGATATTTTTCTGCCACTTTCTTAACAATATATTTCTCCACCAACCCGTTTAACTTGAGCCCCGGAGGAACCGTTTTAGCGAACTCGAGTAGATTAATATCAAGAAACGGATAACGCGCTTCAATTGAGTTCGCATAAGCCACACGATCACCATGGTCTGAGAGAAGGTGATCCGAAAGGCGCAATTTAAAATCAATGTACGACCGTTTGTGCAAAGGATGCCGGCCTTTCAATTTTGTCTTATCCAAAAGATTATTATTAACACAATCAAATTCCGGCAAGGTTTTTCTTACATTCTCAGAATATAGTGCCAATTTGGTTTCCCTTAATTCATTCTGCCTTATTTCATAAAAGAAGTTCCTGTCCCCCCAAAGCTTTTCACTTTCCTCTTCTTCCAGTGCCCAGGAAATATCGTTCGGATCATATCCAAATTCAGCTCTTTTTTCATCGAATCGATATCCGATATAACCGGCGAACAATTCATCTGCGCCTTCTCCGGTAAGAATTGCTTTGATACCGTTTTTTCTAACTGATTCTGAAAGTGCCAGCGAACAGGTATTATATGTCTCTTTTAAGGGCGACTCAGCATGATAAACCATGTCTCTGAATCGACGGCTTATATCGTCCCATTCAAACACTGTTTCGTGATGTATGGAGTTAATATGCTGTGATACCAACCTTTGCTGTCTCCGTTCATCAATTTCCGCCTCTGAAAAACCTATGGAAAAGGAATGTCTTTTTTCATGTGGATTTATATTATGAATGAGTGCGCCAATAAGTGAAGAATCAAGACCGCCGCTCAAGTAAAAACCTACGGGGACGTCCGCGATTAACCTGTATTTTACTGACTGGCAAAGCAATTCCTCAAGTTTTTCTGTGTAATATGAGTCAGGTTTGTTATATTCTATTTCAGAGTCAATGGGATAGTTGAGATCCCAGTACTCTTTTGTCTCTATTTTACCCTCTTTTACTATCATATAATGTCCTGGTTTCAGACTGTGTATGCCCTTAAACAAGGTTCTTGGGCTCACTACTCCAGGAAAAGAAAACACCTGATCTAATCCCGTCATATCCACTTCACGCTTTACCTGGGGATGTTTCAGTATCGCTTTTATTTCAGAGGCAAATACAAAATTATTATCCACTGTGGTATAAAACAGCGGGGTAATACCAGCCTGATCTCTGGCAAGGAGAAGCTCCTTGCGCCTGATGTCGTAAAGAGCAAATGAAAACTGACCGTTCAGCTTATTTATGAAGCTCAGCCCATATTCTTCATACAAATGAACCAGTGTTTCAGCGTCACATTTTGTATAAAGCCTATGCCCCTTTGCCATTAAAGTTTGGCTCAGTTCCTGATAGTTATATATCTCACCATTGCATATGGATACGAGAGTTTTATCTTCGTTATATATTGGTTGGTTGCCAGTGAAAAGATCAATAATAGTAAGCCTCTTAAAACCAAGACCCATATTGTCAGTGATATAGTATCCTGAATCGTCAGGTCCTCGATGTTCCAGCTCTTGGGCCATTTGTTCCAGCAGAGACCGATCAACACGGTTCCCGCCATTCATATCATATATTCCAGTTATACCACACATAAATAAGACCTTTTAAAAATCCTCATGAATTTCGGATGTTAAACGGAGAAATGTATCCCGCTCTTTTCTTTCTTCTTCACTTAACAGTAAATCCTTGATGTCGTGAAATTGTATATCCGGTTTTTGTATTACCGTATCCAATATTCTGGCAAAATTATCTTTTATCTGATTCATCAGGGTCTCATTATAAACCGCCCCATTATAATTCAGTTCAAAAAGAAGAGCTTTTCCAGGATAAACCTCAAGGGCGCAATTATAATTGTTTTGTTCAAATTCTTTTAAACTCCCAATTGAGAACCCTAAGTCAAAAATGTCACCGATTTTTTTCATTTCTTCAGAAAACGGATAGTTTTCAAAAATAACTACAGTGCCTATTAACTCTTGCTTCAGGTTGCTTAACATCTGAATATCAGCAATGGGGTAGTAATGATAGGGTTGACTTTCCATGGAAATTTTTTGAACGCGTTTAATTAAGTCCTCAAAACTCTCATCTTGTGGGGTAATAATCCTTACAGGTATGGTATTAAGGAACAAACCCACCATATTTTCCACCTCTTGAAGGTCTGCGGGACGTCCGGAAACAACTGATCCAAAAACAATGTCGTCGGCGTTGTTATACTTACAAAGCAATAATCCCCAAACACATTGTATTATTACGTTAAGAGAAACATGATACTTTAGAGCAAGGTTTCGGAGTTCACTAGTCATTTGTTCCGTAAGCTTATAATCCAGGGTTTTTAGTATATACTTATTTTCCTGAAAATGATCTTCTTCCTCATTGGACAAAGTTGCAACACGTTCATATCCATCAAGATAATGCATCCAGTAATCCTTCGCCTCTTTTTTATCAACATGATCCAGCCATTTGATATATTGATTGTAAGGTACAACAGGCTTTAGATTTGGGATGGTTCCTTTTTTGATGGCCTCATAGGTTTGGAACAACTCTTTGATAATTATCCCCGCACTCCAACCATCAAGAATAATATGATGAAAACTCCAAACTGCCGTATAAAACGTTTCATCCTGTTTAAATACTCGGATACGCATCAGAACATCATGGCTCAGATCAAAGCCACTCTTACGGTTTTCCAATTCAAATTCTTCAATGCGAGCACTCTGTCCATCTTTCCCCAAAGAGCTTATATCCTCAAATGTAAAGGCTATTCTGCGTTCTCTGAGTACTATCTGCAAAGGACGCTCCAAACCTTTATTCGCAAAAAGCGTTCTAAAAACATCATACCTTTTGAACAGTTCATTCCAACATGTCTCAAAAGTATCAATAGTCAGGTTTCCGTCTATGTGAAAAGAGAACTGCTCAAAAAACGTTTCTGAACGTGTATCATACATAGCGTGGAACAACATGCCTTCCTGCATAGGAGAGAAAGGATAAATATCTTTCAGATTTCCCTTCTCAATGCCATAATCCGTAAGGATTAAATCTAACTCACCAAGAGACATCGTGTTATATGTCAAATCCGAAGGAGTAAGTTCTATCATCTTTTTACCCACACAATGATCAACAATTG
Source organism: Candidatus Anammoxibacter sp. (assembly GCA_021777055.1). Classification (GTDB taxonomy): domain Bacteria; phylum Planctomycetota; class Brocadiia; order Brocadiales; family Anammoxibacteraceae; genus Anammoxibacter_A. The sequence continues at coordinate 44,084 of JAIQZO010000063.1, forward strand.
TCTGGATCTCCTCCCGATACGTTTGCAGAAGTTTCTCTATAGTCTCTGTCTTATAAGCAATGGCATTATATGAGACAGTCAACTCCATTAATTCACCAAGAATTTTTCCTTCAATATCCAGATCATGAGTTCTCTCTAATTCGGGATGTATGGTGTTTCCTGTAAATTCATAAACAGAGTTAAACATCGGACCATCAATTTTCTCGTCAAAACTTCCAAGGTAATTAAAGCTTATTCCTGGAGATAAGTTACAAGATAGATCTTTCTTCTTTTCCGGAGCAGTAATATATTTTAATATTCCATACCCAAAACCCTTATTAGGTATCCTTCTCAGGTGCTCTTTTATATGCTTAATATGCTGTCCAATATCATCCGTGTCAGGTAATGTGAGTATTGTCGGATACATGCTTGTATACCATCCCACAGTTCTCGTAACATCAATCCAACCCCCTTGTTCTTCTTGCGCCAAGCTAGACGCAATGGGTATTTCCCTTCCATGGCCCTCAAGGTCCACTAGGATTGTTTTTTCACCATATAGACGATAGAATGCTCTGGTTAGAGCAGTAAGCAAGATATCGTTTATTTCTGTATGGTACGCCTGATTCACGTTTTTTAAAAGGGCTTCTACGGTTTCCTTGGTTAAAGAGCAATACAAGGTCTTTCTATCTTTATACAGATTGCTCTGGGATTGGAAATCCGTCGGCAACCTTTTTACCGCTGTTGATTCCAAGCTCTTCCAATAGGTTTTTTCTTTTAACAAGGATTCGCTGTTGCTGTACTCATGAACTTTCTCTGCCCATAATTTAAAAGAATCAGTTTTGTGGGGAAGTTTAATCTCTTTCCCTTCTATACGTTGTTTATAAGCCTCAGTTATATCTTCAAGCAGAACTCGCCACGATATGCCATCGACAACCAAATGGTGAATTACCACCAAAACCCGATCGTTGTCACTCATCTTAAATAAAACAGCTTTCATTAATGGCCCTTGAATCAGATCTATTGAACCGGAGATCCTTGAGCAATGTTCCTCAAACCCACTTTCCTCCGCCACTTCATTCCTTAAATCAACAATCTCAAAATCTGTGAGATCCTCATCATCACTATTTTTCTGTGTGACTAAGTCTTTCTGAAAATGGTATCGCATCCGGAGCGCATCATGATGTCTCTGAATTTGTTTAAAAACATCTGTTAGAACTTGTTCTTCCAAGTGGCCATTTGTACGAATAACGACTCCCAAACAGTAATGATGTTTATGTTCCATATGGTTTGCAAAAAATTCTGATTGAATAGCAGTCAACGGAACATCCCCTACAACGGTGGCCTGACTTGGAACATGTCTTATTTTAGAAGACACGACAGCCAATTGTGCGATGCTCGGGTTATCAAACAATTGGCTAACATTTAGATTAAAACCCTTTTGCTTTAGACGAGAAGTAACAAGAATCGCTTTTATGGAATCACCACCTACTGCAAAAAAATTGTCATGAATGCCTATACCAGACTGCGCAAGAACATCCTCCCACACTTCAGCCAGTTTCCGTTCAGCATCCGTCCGCGGTGCATTGTAGTCATCCGCGAATGTTTGGGTATCTGGAGTCGGTAGCTCTTTTCGGTTTATCTTGCCGCTCATAGTTAAAGGTAATTTCTCCATAACCGTAAAACTGGCAGGAACCATGTATTCCGGCAATTTGGATTTAATCCAATCCCGAAGTTTTGTCACTTCATACCCATGTTTATCCAGAGTAACATAGGCAGCTAAACTCGGAGCCATCTCATCCCCGATAAGCACAACGACAACATCACGGATAGTTTCATGTTGAAGAAGGGTAGCTTCAATCTCCCCTAGTTCAATTCTAAATCCCCTAAGTTTCACCTGATGATCAATACGGCCCATGTAATCCAAACTACCATCTGGGTACCACCGAGCAAGATCGCCGGTCTTATAGAGACGCACCCGTTTACCAAAGACCTCTGTTTCTATAAATCTTTCCGCAGTCAATTCGGGTCGGTTCAGATAACCACTCGCAACTTGTACACCTCCAATATGTAATTCTCCGGCAATACCTATGGGCACAGGCTGAAGTCCACTGTCCAAGACATACATCTGGGTGTTTGCCAGTGGCTTACCAATGGGAACAACTTCACTTTTCTGCTTACAGGGCCAGAATGTCACATCTATCGCAGCTTCAGTTGGCCCGTACAGATTATGCAATGCACTGTTTTCAAAATGATTAAAATAGTTTTCAACTAGATCGGGAGTTAATGCCTCGCCGCTGCAAAATACTTGTCTGAGATCAGAACAGTTTTTTAATCCTTCAACACTCAAAAAGGCCCTGAGCATAGAAGGGACAAAATGTACCGTGGTGATCTTTTGCTTCTCAATTATATCTATTAAATACGCAGGATCTTTATGCCCTTGTGGCTTAGCAACAACCAGACTAACACCGGTTATTAATGGCCAGAAAAACTCCCATACAGACACATCAAAACTGAAAGGGGTCTTTTGTAATACTTTATCTGCATCATTAAGTTGATATTCATTTTGCATCCATAGAATGCGATTAAGAATTCCGCGATGGGTATTCAATACTCCCTTCGGCTTGCCCGTTGATCCTGACGTATAAATCACATATACCAGGTTTTCTGGCGTACTTTGATGTAATGGATTTTCATCAGGATAAGCGGCAAACTGTTCCCAACCGTTATCTAAACAAGTTACCATTCCTTTATAAACACGAAGGTTGTCTTTTATATGATTTTGGGCCAATAACACTGGAGCCCGGCAGTCTTCCAGCATAAATTCCAGACGTTCAACGGGATAATCAGGTTCCAATGGCACATAGGCACATCCTGCCTTCAAAATACCCAGTAAGCCCACCACCATCTCCAAAGAACGCTCCATGCAAATGGCAACGAAACGGTTATCTGTTATTTGTGAGCTGTTATCTGTTTTGTTTTTGATGTTAAGTAAATGATGGGCAAGCTGATTAGCTTTTCTATTGAGTTCTCCATAGGTTAGATGTTCATTCTCAAAAACCACAGCTATGTTATTAGGCGTAGACTCTACCTGTCTTTCGAATAAATCGACAAGAGTTTGATCCGGAGGAAGTTCCGTTTCAGTCTGATTCCAGTCAATGAGTAATTGCATGTCAGAATCAGTTATAATGGGAACCTTTTTCACCAAAATAGCAGGATCTTCCAAAACGCCGCTAATCAGAGTCTTAAAACATCCCTGTAGCCGATTAATTGTGCTTACCTCAAATATATCTTTATTGTATATAAAATCAATAACGAGCTTTTCATCTATTTCAGTAATATTTACCGTCAGATCGTAGTGTGTGTAATAAACTGGCTCAGGGTAATAAGAGAGTTTAAGACCTGGGATTTCTGGAAATATTTCAGATTTGTCCAGATTAAATATAGTTGAAAGAAGCGAAGTTCTCCCTGTATCGCGGGGTAAATCAAGTTTGCTTAATAACCTGGCAAAGGGATAGTCCTGATGATCATAGGCTTCCAATAACGAGTCTTTCATATTTTTCATCTGCTCAGCAAATTGTGGTTCTCCCGTCAGTACTGATTTTATCGGCAACAAGTGCGTACAATAACCCACCAGCGAATCACTCCCATTTATTGATCTACCAGATGCTGGAACGCCTATCAGCAACTCTTCCTGCCCGGTTAATCTATGCAGAAAAGTTGAATATACCGACATCAGAGTCATAAACAAAGTACATCCATTCTCTTTTCCAAGGTTGCGTAGGCCATTACATATATCTGAATCAAGCTCCAATGTCTGCTTTCCACCATGGAATGATTTCACTTGTGGATAGGGATGGTCAACTGGAAGACGGAGCTCAGGTATGTCCCCTTTCAACTGTTCTAACCAAAACATTTCATGCTTTGACATTTTTTCTGAATCCAGATACGTTACTTGCTTACCAAGAAACTCACCGAACTGCATTGGAGTCTGCAGTTGTAAGAGATCACCGCCTTTGTAAAGAAATTCCCACTCTTTGAATATGTTAATCATCGATAACCCATCGGTTATTATATGGTAGGCCTTAATGACAAAGATATAATCCTCATCTCCTGTTTTTAGCATATAAGCTCGAAACAGTGGCAACTCCGTCAAATCAAATGGAATTTCTGATTCTTTTCGAAACCATTCCGAGACACCATATTTACCTGAAACTTCAACAACTGGCACATCTAGCGTCAGAACTGATTCAACCTCCTGCAGATCCCCTTTAATACTCGTCCTCAAGGCCTCATGACGAGCAACTACCTTTTCCAGGGCAGTAGAAACTCTTTCCATGTCAGGACGACCTTTAATTTTTATAGAGGTTATTAGATTATAAGCAAGAGACCCTTTATCATTGATCTGATTTAACACCAGCAATTGCTTTTGTGCTTCGCCTAAAGGATAACATTTGTTTACTGTTTCCATATGTGGATGAGCTAATTGGCGAAACGAAAAGCCCCCCTCTCTTATCTCAGCAATGCACTCTTTAATTACTCTAATAATATAGTCAACATCCTCATCAGTATGAACAGTAGAAAAGAAACAGATACGCCTTTCCCATGTATACACACCTTTATGAAGCATCATATAAAACAGAAGATCTGTTGTAATGGGCTGCAACCGGACATCATATTTTCCATACGATACAAATCTGAAAAATGACGCGCAATGCACAACGCGAAGCGGTACTTCTTCCGCTTCAAAGTAAGCATTCATCGTATTTACAAATTTCTCTGTTCGTTGGTTAACACCAATTTGTAACGACGGTCCATTGCTTTTTAAATGTTTAAGTACCGCTAATATGGAGACGACTGTTAACGGATGTTTACAAAATGTCCCTCCAAAAAATGTCACACCTTTTGACGGAAAAGAGGCATCACCAAAATTCCACATACCACCATCTATCGCGTCCATAAAACGTGATTTACCAGTAGTTAATCCCACTGGCATTCCTCCCCCAATCACCTTGCCGTAAGTCACAATATCTGCTCTGATGTCATAAAATTCCTGAGCACCGCCGGGACAAAGACGGAACCCAGTTATCATCTCATCAAAGATGAGAGCGGTTTTTGTTGTTAATGTGATCTCTCTTAGCTGTTTAAGAAACTCACGGGGCTGGAAATTTGGATTACGGCTCTGCACCGGCTCAACCAACACCGCGGCAAGTTCGCGACCATACTCCTTTATGAATTCAAGGCTTTCAGATGAACCGTATTTCAGCACAATAACGTCATTCACCATATTTTGGGTGGTACCCGGAGCGGCAGGAACAGTTCCCCGTTCAGTAGGAATCGCAAGTATACCGTCAAACGTACCGTGAAATGAGCCCTCAAACATTACTATCTTATCTCTTCCTGTAACTGTTCTTGCAATGCGCAACGCGGCCATGATTGCCTCTGTACCTGAGTTACAAAACGTCACCCGGTCAACCCCAGTCATTTCACATATAAGTTCTACTGCCTCGCCCGTCTGATCAAATTGTGGACCTAGATGATACCCATCTTTAAGTTGCTTATCAACCGCTTCAACCACAAACGGTGGAGTATTACCAAAATAGTTCACACCATATCCAATTGCCATATCTACGTATTCATTACCGTCAATGTCCCATAATCGGGAACCTTTAGATCGGTGGGAAACAATAGGATAGATTATCTCTTTTAACGAAAGCCGAAAACCTAGCGAATTTATCCAGTCGGAAAAGATAGCTCGTTTGGTATCCATTAGCTCTTTTGACTTCCCTGTACGCGCAACATAATCAATGATAAATCTTTCAACAAATTCGAGTTGAACGGGATTTAGCTCATCCTCAGTCAATTTCATAGATCGTAAATCTACTTTTTCATGCTCATCATGCGCACCCTTAGCAGTCGGTTCATTATTTTTTTTTGCCTGTCTGAAAATAGGTCCATGAACATCTGATCCCTTTTTTAATTGATCACCCAAGAGCAACCCATTGGTTTTGTCACCAGGTCTCGATTTCAGGATCTCTAACTGTTGTGACATGATTTGTAGCTGACTGTATATCACATTTTCCAAGTCTGATTTTTCAGGACCAAAATGTGCTAAAATCTCATTCCTTTTAGTATTCAGTACATCTTCTGTTGTCTGCTCACTTGCAGGTAAAGATGCTACCACAGGTTTAATATCGCAATTTTCTCCCACATAATCTGCCAACTTATCAACTGTATTGCTTTCACTATAAAAACGTTTCATCTCAACATCTACATCATAGTCGCTTTCTATGCGCTGTTTTAGCCGCGTAAGCATAATAGAACTCAATCCAATCTTGAATAGATCCTCATAAATATCCACCTCTTCAATTCCGGCAATGTTTTGAATAATATTTATCAGTTCTGGCAATATAACGCCCTTATTATTAGAGCAATTATTACCAATTTGAGAAAGTTCAGAACCGCTCTTTTCTAGATCTGCAGATTCAGTGTGAATATTGTCAAACTTACTATGATCATCATCCTCAATAATATCTGAACTTATGCTTCCAACCGGACTTTTGTCAAGATTAACAAGCTCCTTCCAATATCTTTTGCGTTGAAAGGGGTAAGTAGGTAAAACAATTTTTCTGCAGTTAGAATTAAAAGATTTATAATAACCTTCCCAATCAATCTTGACGCCATTTACGTATAAAGTTGACAATCCCGTTAATATTTCCTTAATATCATCTCCGCCCTTTACTAATGACGAAACCCATGTACAGTCATTTTCAGGAACGCATTTAGATCCCAATCCAGATAGAACAACATGCGGTCCAATTTCCAGAAACAGATTATTTCCCTGTTTAACCACATAGTTTATAGAATCGCTGAAACGAACTGGTTCAAGAAGGTGGCGAATCCAATAGTCAACCGTTTTAATATGATCCTCATCCACCGGTTCTCCGGTCAAGTTAGATATTACCGGAATTGCAGGCGGGAAAAACTCTATCTCTGAAAGGATTTTCCTGTATTCTTCAGTCATGGGCTTAATCAAATGGGAATGGAACGCATGTGAAACCCTCAAAACGGAATGTTTTACGCCTTCCTTTTCAAGCTTTGCCAACAACATTTTTACATCTTCCTCTTCACCTGATATAACAACATTTTCAGGCGCGTTGATCGCCGCGATGGAAACTTTACCATCTCCTTCCAAGATGATTTTAGACATTTTTTCAATGGAAGAAAACAGTGCTGCCATAATTCCGCCCTGACATCGACTCCGGATTAATTTGCCGCGCGCACTCACAAGCTTCAGCCCATCTTCCAATGAAAACACGCCCGCCACACAAGCTGCGACATATTCTCCGAGGCTGTGTCCGAGCGCCATTGTTGGTTTGACTCCCCAAGTTTTCCAGAGTTCAGCAAGGGAATATTCAATTGCAAAAATAGCAGGTTGGACATTGGATGTTTGATTGATAAGATCGTCAGCAACATTGTTTCCATACAGCAAGTCCATCAACATAACATCATGGCTTTTTAATATATCATCACATCTGTCCATGGCCATTTTAAAGACAGGATATTTTTCATACAATAGGCGGCCCATACCAGCATATTGAGCTCCCTGTCCTGTAAACATAAACACAACATCTGAACGGCGCGCCTGAAAAGGTACAGCAGTGTTCCCTTGATGAAATATTACTCTATTTGTTTGACCTTCTAAATAACCGGACAAAGCGTTTTCAAACTCCCGGGCCTCACCACCCATAACTGTAACCCTGCGTGAAAAATGAGTTCGACCCAAAGCGGCAGTATAGCAAACGTCATTAATGTCAACGTCAGGATGAGCAGTAAAATAGTCTCTGTAATTTCTTACAGTCTGTTGCAACGCAATTTCGTTTTTAGCCGAAAGTGTCAGAATCTGTAATTGGGAGCGGCTTGCATATGTCGTACCGCTTTCAACCTTTGCTGTCGTCATCTCCGGAGCAGATTGCAAAATAATATGGGAGTTGGTTCCACTAAAGCCAAATGAACTAACACCTGCCGAGCACAGTTTGCCATTGCGCAACCATGCCCGCTGCTTCGCGCACACTTCAACCGGTAACTCATCCCACGGTATGTTTGAGCTAGGTTTGTCAAAATGCAAACTGGCAGGAATACGTCCATGTTGCATAGCCAGTATAACCTTAATAACGCTAGCAATTCCGGAGGCAGCTTGTAAATGACCAATGTTTGATTTAACAGACCCAATCAACGTTTTAACGCGTTTACCGTTAAACACCATCCCTAATGCCCTGGCTTCAATAGGATCTCCCAGACGCGTGCCCGTACCGTGCGCTTCAATATAATCAACATCATCCGGTGAAAGTCCGGCACTATCCAACGCCATATTTATAACCTCTTTCTGGGCAAGTGCATTGGGCGCGGTCAGCCCACTACTTTCTCCATCCTGGTTAACGGCAGAACCTTTAAGTACAGCCAAAATGTTATCACCGTCCCTTTGAGCATCTGAAAGACGTTTTAAAACAACAATCCCACCCCCCTCACCCTTTGTATAACCATCAGCATCATCGTCAAAAGGCCGACAACGTCCTTTAACAGATAAAGCTTTAATCTTTGAAAAACCTATATACGATTCAGGTGTAAGAATGAGATCCACCCCTCCGGCCATGGCCATATCAGACTCCCCGGTTTGCAGACTATTAATTGCGAGATGCAAAGCTACCAAAGAGGAAGAGCATGCGGTATCTATTGTCATACATGGACCATGAAAATCATAAAAATATGACAACCGCCCAGTTGCCGCGCTAAACGCTATACCACCTACCGAGTATTCATCAATCTTGTTCGGATCACCGGAACCCAGATGGGCCTTGAAATAATCATTAGTGTCCATTCCCACAAACACCCCGGTACGACTCCCTTTTAGGGCTGAAATATCAAATCCTCCACTCTCAAGGGCTTCCCAACTTAATTCAAGCAAAAGGCGATGCTGAGGATCGAGTGATTTCGCCTCTTCTGGAGATATTCCAAAAAAGCCGCAATCAAACTTATCCACCTCATTAATAAAAGCGCCGTGCCTGCAATAAGCCTTACCTGGGGTACTGTCATCAGGGTCATAAAACAGCCCCTCATCCCATCTATCCGCAGGAACCTTGCTAACCGCATCAACTCCTTGATCCAACATATCCCAAAAATCTTCAGGATTGTTAGCCCCACCTGGAAACCTGCACCCCATGCCCACCACTGCAACTGGTTCCTTTTGCTTAATGTTGTCTATAGAGGCAAGCAGCTCTTTTATCTTCTCTGCCGCTTTTTTTAGCGCCAGTATATATTTTTGTTCTTTGTCATTATCCATAAATTATCTTACCCTGAATCACCGTAACGCTTTATCAAGGGTCTTAATTAACTACTTCTACTTCTACGAATTTTTGCATTACCTTAAATTTAAGTTCAAACTGTTTGCAAATCTAATCTATAAGTTTGGCCCTGTAAGGGTCAGATATACCAGCCCAGGGCATCGCCCTGGGACAAAGCAGGAAAACGATATAGCCCTGTAAGGGCGTAACATACATTGATTACGCCGGTTATATATGTTGCACCCATGCAGGGTGCATTTTAATAGTTATCTTTGACCCAGGGCGATGCCCTGGGCTGGTATGTTTCACCCCGTTGGAGTATTTTACATAATCTTATATCTTTTATATAAATTGTTTTCTTTGAAAACAGTTTGAACTTACCCTTAAATTAACGCCTTTAGAATTATTGATGGGTTTCGCTATCGCTTAACCCATCCTACATTTCAACTATTTTAATGGGTTTTTGAATAACCTCCTGCAGGGGAAAGTATGACATTTTAACAACTACAACCTGAATCAAGTAAACCAGTAAACTCGCCCCTAAAAGTTACACACTTACAACTGCAACAAATCATCAATTTCCTTTAGCACCACATTAGCGGATGTTATCTCTGTATTAACGAGATCCTCACTCTTTTGATCTTTATCCTTTACATCTGGAAATATCTCTTCCACCATAAAATTTGATATTTTCTCTATAGTAGGATAATCAAACAACAAAGTAACAGGGAGTTTTAGGCTGAGGACGTTGTATAACCTGTTTCTCATTTCAACAGCCATAAGGGAATCAAAACCTTCATCCATTAATGGTTTATCTACAGGAATCTCTAAAGATTGATCCATTCCTATCACCCTTTTCGCAACATCCTGAACAATACTAATCAATATCTCTTGCCGCTTTTCCGGTAATGCATCATGTAGTTTTTTAGAGATATCTAGGTTCTCTGTTTTTGAACCATTTTGAGTAGTGGTTTTACTATTTTCAGTTAATCCTTCAAACAACTTGAACTCTTTAACATCAGAAACGTAATCAACATATTGTTGCCAATCTATATCAAGCACACAAGTTCTCGGCCTGCCTTCATTTATAACAAGCTTAAGAATTTCAAGGCCATCTTGTGGTTTGATACCACTTACGCCGTGTGTCATCAATTTTTCACCCATTTTTTCTTTGTTAACAGCCATTCCAACTTGTGCCCATGGTCCCCAATTGATCGTGGAAGCGACAAGTCCTTTTGCCCTCCTGTATGAAACCAACGAATCAAGGAAAGCGTTACCAGCAGCGTAACTGCTTTGGCCCGGGTTTCCCATTATAGAAGCAGCTGATGAAAACATTATAAAGAATTCAAGATCCGCATCTTCACTAAATTGATGCAGATTCCAGGCTCCGGTGGACTTCGGTGCCATTACTTTCTTAAATCTGTCCATGTTCTGTTCAATAATCATATCGTCATCCAATACACCGGCAGCATGTATAATCCCTTTTAACGCAGGCATATCCTCACGTATTTTATCAAAAAGCACAATAACATCTTCCTTTTGCGAAATATCACATTTTAGCGATAAGATTTTCGCCCCTTTATCTCTTAACCTTTCGATAATTCTTTCCTCACCTTGGCCAGGGCCGTTTCGACTAACCAAAACTAGATAACGGACACCATCGTCTACTAAACGTTCAGCAATCAAAATCCCAAGGGCACCGAATCCGCCAGTTATAAGACATGTTCCTTGACCAGCAAAAAGCCCTCTATCTTGATATAATGACGGCCATTGTGGCTTCTTTAGCTCCAGATTATTGATAACTATCTTGCCAATGTGTTTAGCCTGTGCCATATACCTAAACGCTCCAGCAGCATCACGGACAGAAAAACAGGTTTGAGGTAACGGTTTGAGCCTTCCTACATTAAAACCATCCATCAATTCCATAAACATCCTTGAAATTAAGGCAGGATTGTCATCAGCGATGTCACCAACATCAAAAACAAAGTATGATATATCAGGCCTTAGATCCTGAACCTGTTTTTCATTCCATACACCAATTTTACCAATTTCAAGAAACCTAGCTCCTTTGCCGCAGACCTGTATACTCTTAGCAATAAACTCTCCATTAAGGCTATTAAGGACAACATCAACACCTAGTCCATTAGTTTGGGCCATAATATCATCGCCAAAATCAAGAGATCGGGAATCAGCAACATGCTGCACACCGATAGATTTTAAAAAATCCCATTTTCCACGCCCAGCAGTCGCATATACTACGGCTCCAGCATTACGCGCAAGCTGAATTGCGGCCATGCCGACTCCACCTGCCGCAGCATGAATTAAAACCTTGTCGCCTGCCTTAATTCCGGCAAGATGGTTTAATCCATAATACGCAGTTAAAAACGCTAGCGGTATTGTAGAGGCTTCCTCAAATGTAATGTTTTCTGGTTTACGCACAGCAAATTCATGACGCACATTGACATAACTGCCAAGGCTTCCAATTGCAAGGACTGCGGCCACCGCATCACCCACTTTAAAATCACCCGCATCTTTTCCAACACGGGCAATCCTACCCGCACACTCAATTCCAAACGGAATATCATCCAGAGCAGAAACAGTGTTCTTATTATCCGGGGAATTAAACATTCCCAAAGCGCGAAGAGTGTCACGGAAATTCAAACCAGTGGCATGGGGCTGAATCTCAATCTCTCCGGGTTCCGGCTCACGGCGCGTCATGGGCTTAAGGGTAAGATTTTCAAGCACTCCATATTCAGTTGTTCTTACCTGAGCAGGTTCTGTCAACGGCACATCCCTCTTTTCCGGATCCGAACCTACGCTTGCCAATCTGGCAACATAGCGCACTCCGTCACGCCAGGCAATTTGAGCCTCACCATCAGGATTTCTTAATATTTCATACAAAACCAACGCTTCATTTTCGTATACGGACATGTCAAGATCAATAGAAACACAATTCATATCAGGATGTTCACGTTCAATCACACGCGCTACCCCCCACAAATACGACTGGCCTATTCGGGAGGATGGAAATTCGCACTTTATCTGTTGCGCGCCTCGTGTAACAATACACAAATGAGGTCCCTTGGCGCTACCGTTTTGTGCCAAAGCTTGCACTAGATGTAAAAGGCCCATAATTGACGGGTTAGCTGATACCATCAATTCCTCGTCATCGATTCCCCACATATACAAAACGTTTTCAACAGGTCCGATATCATCTAATAATCTATTAAAGTGAGAAGAATTAAGCGGATCAACATGACAACAATCATTTCCATTTTCATACACCAAACCCTGAAAAACCTGTTTACAATGCTCCCCATTAGCCCGCATGTTTTCTGATATTTTAGAAGCCAATAGCTCTCGACTGTCAAATATTAGCCATGCTCCACTGGTTGATTTATCTATACTATCAAGGCTCTTCTTAATTTCAACCGGTTTAGGCTCCCATTTAAAATCATACATATATTTAGCCAAATCAGTCTTACTGTCTTTAAACAAAAGGCTGACGTCCGTCTTTACCCCAACAATTCCTACTGCCGAAACAACAATATCACCTAATTCATTATATAGATTTAATGAAGCATTTATAGAACGTCCCTTAATACTATCGTCAGGATTGAGGCTTATGGCCGCCCACATAACAACCCCTATCCGTTTGTGCAATTCCAATCTCTTAAAACTCACTGGCAAATATGTGCATTGTCTGTCATCTTCCGGCAAGAGAGTCATCAATAGTTGTAAACACGCATCAAGCATCACCGGATGTAATCTATACCTTTCAATATGGTCAGGGCTCTCTTCAAGGGATTTCGGAAATTTAATCTTTGCAACTGCTTCATTATCACCACACCAGACTTGTTCCAGGGCCTGAAAATCATTACCGTAATCAATTCCACGTTCCAAAAATCGGCGGTAATATTCATCTACAGTATCTCCGTTTTTATACCTGTTTGACAACGCGTCAATGTCAACCCTTTCAATATGATCATTTTTACTGTTTTGCGCAAATATTCTACCCGAAGCGTGAAGAGTCCATTCGGATTCTCTGTTTTCATTTTGCGGCGTCAAGCAGAATATCTCGTACGAATATGCTTGATCTCCATCAGGAGATAAAATAGTCTGCATTGTTTTAGGATCATCTTCTTCCAAAACAAGGGCTTGATGAACAACCATGTCTTCCAAAACCACAGACTCTGTTTTCAGAACATCCGTACCAGCAGCCAATACCATCTCAATAAAAGCGGACGCAGGCAACACAGTTTTTCCATATACTCTATGATGGTTAAGAAATGCAGGAAGGTCTGAACTAATTGTACTTTCATACTGTACCTGGCGCAAAGCAGATGTCAAATGTCTGCCAATTAACGGGTTGACAACATCAGATTCGGTTTGGGTTGTTTTAAAGGATGAACGTACTGGCAAAACATCTGATTTCTTAAACCAGTGACGTTGACGTTGAAACGGATAGGTCGGTAACTCAACATAACCAGGATTTCCATCCTTGCCAAACTCTTTCCAATTGATCTGCGCCCCTTTTACATAGATTTCAGCTAAACTTAGTAGAGTTAACTTCCACTCCATACCACTATTAATTGCCAGAAGCCATGCTTCATGGCTATTAGACGATTCTTCGTTTCCTTCCGCAAATCCTATGTTTGGCCCCAACGGCAGAAAGAGATCGTTCCCATTTTCACGTAAAGCATCAATGCCATCACTAAACTTTATAGCACTACATATATGTTGTGTCCAGTATTCCGGGCTCGCTATATCGGATGAAGCAACATCACCCTCAAATCCAGAAATCAAACGTATTCGAGGTTCCGAATAATTCACTTCTTCAGCAACATTTTTAAACTCAGTAATTATAGGATCTATTAGCGGAGTGTTAAACGCGTACGAAGCATTTAATCTTTTGACTTTAATACCGCTATTTTCCAGGTCAGCTTGCGCACTTTCAATGCTTTTGCATTTACCAGACAATATAACCCTTTCAATTCCATTTGACTCCACTATAAAGATTTCATCCGAATAAATTTTTACATAATCTGAAATTCGCGCCTCCCCAGCCTCAACCTCTATCATCATCCCATCCGCTGGCAACGTCTTGATTAATCGGGCAAGTTCAAAAACCAGTTTTAACCCATCTTCTAAATTAAAAACACCGGATACACAGGCTGCAGCATACTCCCCTATACCATGCCCCAGAACAGCAGAAGGCTTAACGCCCCATGATTTCCATAATTCCGCCAACGCGTATTCAACCGCAAACAATGTCGGCCACGCATAAACAATATCATCAGTAAACTTCGCATCAATGTCATTGCCGTTAGAAAACAAAACACCTTGTACTGGTTGTCCATTTAATTTATTTAGAATTTCTCGACAGTTATCAATCGTTTTGCGAAAAACAAGATTACTTTCATAAAGTTCGCGCCCCATACCTTCATATTGCCTTCTATCGCCAGCAAAGATAAAAGCCGGCTTCGGTTTCCCTTGTCCGATTCCGGCTAATACGCTGCCTTTATTGGCATTTATAGCAAAATCCGCAAGTTTAGAGCAAAGTTGAGCAGTTGAATGACCAACAACAGCTATCCGGTGGGCAAAATGTGAACGACCAGCATTGGCTGCATGGCAAACATCTTCAGGCAAAAGTTGGGGATTTGATTTAATATATTTTTCATATTTTATGGCAAGGTTATTCAAGGCCTTATCCGTTTTTGCTGACAAAGTAAGTAAATAAGATGAACTCTTTTTTAATGTTAGCGCAATTGTTTTATCAACATCAGTCTCTTTTTTACTATCTTTCACAGGTGGCTCTTCAAGCACGACATGGACATTTGTACCACTAAATCCAAAAGAACTTACTCCTGCAATACGTGGTTTACCATCGGTCATCCATGGTGTTAGTTCAGTAGGTATCTTTACGGGAAGGTTATCCCAAGGTATGCGCGGATTGGGGTTGTTGAAATGTAGATTCGGTGGAATTTCCCCATGTTGTAAAGAAAGTACCACCTTCATTAACCCTGATACTCCGGCGGCAGGCTCAAGATGACCAATATTCGTCTTTACAGAACCAACGATCAATGGTTCGTTACGGTTGGCAAATACCTTCCCAATAGAACCAATCTCAATGGGGTCGCCTAATGAAGTACCGGTACCGTGAGCCTCTATATAACTCACCTGTTCAGGTTTAACCTTACCAACTGCCAATGCCTGCCTGATCACCTGTTCCTGAGACGGTCCACTGGGAACAGTCAAACCACCGCTGGCTCCATCCTGATTTGCCGACGAACCCCGAATAAGAGCGATAATATTATTATTATCCGCTTTTGCATCGGATAAGCGTTTAAGCGCAATCATACCGCATCCTTCTCCACGCACATATCCGTCACCTGAAGCGTCAAAAGCCTTGCATTTGCCATCAGCCGACAACATACGGTTGCGGCAAAAATTTACTGAAATCTCTGGAGAAAGAAGCATATTTACACCACCCGCAATAGCAAGTTCAGATTCACCTGAACGCAAACTATGGCAAGCCAGATGTATTGCCAGCAATGAAGATGAACATGCTGTGTCTACTATAAAACTAGGTCCGTTTAATCCAAGAATATATGATATCCTGCCAGCTGCCACACAAAGCGAACTACCAGTTGTAAAATAGTTATCAAGTTCAGTTAGGTCAAGGGATGTCAACTGCAGACTCATATAGTCAAAATTGGCTATACCGACAAATACGCCGGTTGAAGAGCCAAACAAACTTTCTGCCGGAATATTTGCGTTTTCCAGACACTCCCAAGCCACTTCTAAAAGGATACGTTGTTTGGGGTCAAGACAAGCAGCCTCACGTGGTGTAATACCAAAAAAACCGGAATCAAATTGATCCATATTGTTAACAAAACCGCCGTAACGGGTATACATCTTTCCAGGCGCATCAGGATCAGGGTCATAAAACTCATCTATGTCCCACCGGCTCTTGGGTACTTCAGTAACAGCGTTACTACCATCACGGATTAATCTCCAAAATGAGTCCGGATTGTCCACATCGCCCGGATACCGGCAGCCCATACCTACAATGGCAATAGGCTCATGTTTTTCAGTCTCAAGCGCATTGACCTTTGCCCTCATCTGCCTTAATTCAAGCAACGCCTGTTTCATTATAGCCTGATTGTCTGGTTTCTTATTGTCCATGATTTTGTATTGATATTAATTTATTTGTATAAAAAGAACAGTCAAAATATCACCCCTCATTTTCAGTATTTATTGCCTCCAACTCCATAGCAAGCATCTTTGCAATTTCATCTTCAGTGGCATTGTCAAGTTTATCGTCGATCACAACCTTCTCTTCATCTTCTGACGAAAATGAGAGATCAAGCGCTTCATTGGCCAGATAATTGACAACAGCCTCAACAGTTGGATAGTCAAACAGTAAAGTTGGCTGAAGCGCGACACCTAAATCGCTTTCAAGGCTATCTTTAAGTTCTGCAGCCATAAGTGAATCCATACCGGCATCAAAAAGCCTTTGACGCAGTTCGATCTGTTCAGGCTTAATCTTTTTAGAACTACCTGTGTTTAAAACATTGGCAACCTGTATAGTAACATATTCAGAAAGGAAGTCATTACGATCATCAACCGGCGTACCTTTTAGCCTCTCAAAAAACGTCGATTTCGTACCAGATGTCGTAGTTTTATCTTCCGCCTCAACTTTAACCTCAGACTCAAACTCTTTAAAGAAAGGAGGAAAAACATTACCGTAAATCCTTTTAAGATATTTTGACCAGTTTATCGGAATGGCTCCAGCCTGCACTATTCCAGAATTAATCAAATTTTCAAGAACCCTGAAACCATGTTCGGGCAAAAGAAACTCAATACCTGCGGCGTCAACCCCAGCGCGATTACGGCCCATAAGATTTGCAGCCATCCCCCCTTCTGCCCATGGGCCCCAATTTACGCTTAATCCCGGTAATCCCAGAGAGCGTCGAGCATGCATCAATCCGTCCATAAATGCATTTGCTGCGGCATAATTACCCTGACCAGCGGAGCCCAACAGTGACGCGGCTGAAGAATAGCAAACAAAAAAATCAAGCTTTATGTCTGTTGTTAATAGATGCAGATTCCATGTGCCGTCAACTTTTGGAGCCATGACCTTTTCCAGGCGCACCATATCCATACCGGATAAAGCACCGTCGTCAAGAACGCCAGCAGCATGGATAATGCCTTTAAGAGGCAATTCCAATGATTTTATATAATTAATGAGGTTAACAGCATCATTATAGTTTGACACATCAGATTTAAAGATATTTATACGCGCACCTTTACCCTCTAACTCTCTTATAATCTCCATTGCATTGTCCGACGGTTCATTACGTCCAGTAAGAGTCAAACATTGAACTCCCATTTCAATCATCCATTGAGCTGTCTTGAGGCCAAGTGCACCAAACCCGCCAGTAATAAGATATGTGCATTCAGATTCAGCAAAATTAATTCGCGGTTCGATCTTTTCCACTTCCACTCGTCCAAGCCTGGCAACATAACGAACACCATTACGCCAAGCAATAACGTCTTCTGTAGTAGGATTTAAAATTTCATTTAAAAGAGGGCTTCCCTGACTATTTCCATCTGGAGTATCAAGATCCATTCGGACGCATTTTAATTTTGGATGTTCAAGTGCAATTACAGAAGCCAACCCCCAAAGCGGCGCTTGTCCGACGTTGAAGAGGTCCTGCCCGTGACCTAAGTCCTGAGCAGACCGTGTGGCTATCCATAAACGCGGAGGGTTAAGCCCACCCAAACCTGCCATCGCTTTAACCAGGTTCACAAGAGACTGTAGATTGTTTATTAAAGAGCCTTGATCTTTATTATTCATGCCTGATGAATAATCTTCAATATCCAACCCCCAGAGGTAAACAACCCCCATATATCCATTACTCGGAGAACCGTCGTTAAATAGTCGTATATAATCCTCTGGATTTTCCAGATCAATCTCTACATTTCCATCACTATTTAATTTAAACTCATGACCGGCAAATATCTGTTTACAACTCCCACCTCTATCCTTTAAGATTACCGATAATTCCCGACCAACATCACCCCTATCAGCAAATACCAACCAATCTCCTGACTCTGAATCAAGTTCGCCACGTTCATTATCGTTATCAGATCGCACCCAATTCACATTATATAATAGATCTTTATTTATGCCGGTTTCCTCTTTTTGCAATCCTCTCAAGATTACATCACGGGGGGCTTTTCTAACTGATAAGCCATGAATTTGCACCCCAACGTTGCTATCTTTATCAAAGGCATCAATATCCGCCAGAAAATTCTGTTGTCCTTCTCCGGCAGGCTCTATATTAGTGCGACACCAGAAATAAAAATCTCTTTCAGCATCAGAACCTTCCCGCAAATGTCTGGTTGGCAATAATGGATAATTTACCGTCATACTTTCAATGCTAACCGGAAGATACGATTCATCTCTTCCAGGCAAAGCAACTCCAAGACTTTGGAAGCATCCGTCAAGAAGCGCCGGATGCATAAAATAACCACTGACTTTACCCTTTAACTGTTCCGGTAAGATAATCTTGCTAAGTATATTATTGAATTTAATGATCTTACTTGGTGTTTGATTAGGGTTCCCATGCCAAAGACTACCAATGGAACGAAAACACGGGCCTAAATCAACACCACGTGATTTGTACATTTTATAACAGTCATCAACACCAATCTCGTTAGAACAAGTTGATTGAAGCTCCATAAGATCAACCCGACCGGTTTCCAATTCATCACCCGGAATCACCCTACCTGATATATGGAGAGTCCAAGCAGAATCTTCATCATCCTCCGCCCGACTGAAAAGTTTAAACGACGACATGTTTTGTGAATTAATTAACGATTTATCAGAACCATCAGGCTCAAATACGAGCTGGGCAACCCTTGATTCCCCCTCAGGAACTATCAATGGTCTGCGCACCTCAACGCCTTTTAATACTACAGTGCTTGATTGAAATATGTGATCAGCTGCAGCTATTACCATCTCCATACAAAACGCCAAAGGAAAAACGACTTTTTCAAAAACAATATGATCTCCTAAAAACTCAGGATATTCAGAACTTAAACGCGTTTCATACCTTATCTCATTAGACCCGGCTAGTTTCAATCTATTATCCAACAGAGGATGTATTGATTCTGAAACTAACGACAAATCACGACGTTCTTTTAAAGGTTGTAAATTGGCTCTTGTTTCTTTTGTAATTTCAATCCAATGGCGTTCGCGCTGAAACGGATAGGTTGGTAGAACCACCCGACTACATCCACGGTCGTTATAATATTTTTCCCAATCTATATTAGCTCCACCTGCATATAATCTCCCTAACTCAAGAAGAGAAGGGTAATTATCTTTGAGACTGTTTTCCTCTTCCGATTCAAAACCAACGTCATGAATACCTGTAAAAATCTTACCGTTTTCACTCCCATCAATAAAAAGGTGTAATCTCTCACAAAGTTCCTTAATTGTTTCCGTGATTACACTCAAACGACAATTAAAATGAGATCTTCCAACGCTCACAGTATAGCAAACATCTTCAACTTTTAGATCAGAATCAGCAGCCAAATATTTTTCATAACGTTCCGCCAACTGTTTTAACGCAGTCTCACTCCTTGCGGACAAAACGAAAAGAGACGCATCTCTATTATTTACAACATCCGGTACTTTACCCTTTTGGCTATTAATTAACGAAGCCTCACCCAACACGACATGAGCATTAGTTCCACTTGCACCAAACGAACTTATACCCGCAATTCGATTTAAGGAATCCCAAGGTCTTAATTCATCTACAACTTGTATAGGCAATTTATCCCACGCTATTCGTGAGTTTGGTTTATTAAAATGTAAGCTAGGCGGAATCTCACGATGCTGAATAGCCATAACTGTTTTAATAAAACCAGCAATGCCTGCGGCAGCTTCAAGGTGGCCAACATTTGTCTTTACAGACCCAATACGCAACGGTTTTGTAAATGAATGTTCTTTAAAAACATCACCTAGAGCTCTTACCTCAATGGGATCTCCCAAGGATGTTCCTGTACCGTGCGCCTCTATGTAACCTACGTCTCCAGGATCAACGTTTGCGTTATTCAATGCCTGTCGGATAACTATCTGTTGAGACTGCCCGTTAGGCACAGTAAAACCCGCCCCAGGCCCATCCTGATTTACTGCAGACCCTTTAATTACGGCAAATATGTTGTCGTTATCAGATATTGCATCGCTCAAACGTTTTAAAAGAACCATTCCACACCCCTCACCCCGCACGTAACCATCAGCCGACTCATCAAAAGTCTTACACCGTCCATCCGGAGCCAACATCTTTGCCTTTGAAAAATTTATGAATAGTTCGGGAGAAAGAAGCATACCAACACCACCAGCAAAAGCAAGACCACATTCATTATTGCGCAAACTTTGACATGCCAGATGTAATGACACAAGTGACGATGAACATGCTGTATCAACAGACATGCATGGTCCAGTAAGACCAAATGTGTACGAAACGCGGCCTGCCGCCATGCACAAAATATTTCCAGACGCATAATATGCGTTGATCAACCCAGGATCCTGTTGTTTTACCTGCAAGTTAGCATAATCAAAAGTACTGATCCCTAAAAAAACGCCGGATCGGCTGCCTTTAAGCTTTTGCGGAGATTGCCCACCATTCTCCATTGCCTCCCATGCAGCTTCTAGTACTAACCGCTGTTGAGGATCAAGATTCGCCGCCTCTCTTGGCGCAATGCCAAAAAAATTTGCATCAAACATATCAACTTGATCCAGAAACGCGCCATGCTTTGCATAAGATTTACCCGGCACATTGGGATCCGGATCGTAAATAGACTCTACATCCCATCGATCATGAGGAATCTCTCTTACTGCATCACCACTGTTCCTAAGCAATCTCCAAAACGATTCCGGGGTATCGCAACCACCTGGAAAACGGCAACCCATGCCGATAACGGCTATAGGCTCGATTAGCGATTCGCTAGTAGCCACATTTTCATGAATATCATAAACAGTACCTGAATATTGAATCTCTTCTATTCTTAACTCTTTCGCAAGATAGTCAACGATAGCGTCAACATTGGGATAATCAAAAACTAATGTGGATGAAACCGGAAACCCTAAAGATTCCTCAAGGCTGCTGCTCAGATCGACAGCCATTAAAGAGTCAATACCCAGATCAAACAATCCCTTTTTCGAATCAATGAGTCTGGGGCTACCAGATCCTATAATCTCTGCCACAAGAGAAACAACATGCATTTTAAGTGCAGCCATTCGTTCGTCAACTGGAATGGTTTCAAGGTTGGTAGTAAATGAGCCATTGCCAATCACAACATTTTTTACTATACGATCTTTTCCTGTTTCAACGGACGTCGATAAAGTTTTATCTAACTTTCCAATCTCTTTTTTCTCACTGGGGAGGAGGGCTGAACGACGCAACATTCTGGCTTTAAAACCTTTGATTTCCGCTACGATCTGACCTCTATCACTCATCAGTTGAATTTCACCGGACACGCTCATTCCAGCTTCTTCGTATACGTTAATCCTGGAATGGCACCACAAATAACGAAACTCACCCGGTTCACCGTAAAACAGAAATTCATCAATAGTAAACGGCACAAATATGGAGTTTCTATCATGGTCATTTAAATTTTTATATCCCGCACAAAGATTTGCACCTTGAATACAGAAAAATTGAACACAAGAATCTATTAACCCAGGATATAATAGAAATTCATCCGTAATTAATGGAGTTTCTGGCATTTTTAAACGGCAGTAACCTTCATTATCGTCATACCATATAGAGTCAATCCATCTAAAGGACTCACCAACATAATGACCAGACGCCAAAATATTACTATAAAAACTAGCTCCATCAATAAGCTCATAGCGGCGAAGCGCCTCTTCATCCGGCAGTAATGTTTTTCCCTCATTATTTATTGAAAACTGATTAAGAGTTCCACTGACATGCAGTACCCAATTGTCATTATCCACTTCATCGCTGTAAGGGGTACTTGCAAGTTTAAATGAATATCCGTCACCGGCTCTTTCAGAATTCAGGATCATCTGAACCAATCGTTTTCCTCGTTCAGGTATGACAATTGGTTCCTGAAAATGAATGTTTTCAAGAACAGTGGGCAAGGCGCCAAACGACTCTCTGGCCGCTTGCAAAGCCATTGATATATGCGAGGCCCCGGCAACAACCAACTCTCCGAACAATTTATGATCCTTCAAATACGAGGGGAAATCACCGTTAAAGCATGACTCAAACCGCATCTCTTTTGAAAACGGCAATTGCAACAGTGCACCTGGTAATTTATTGGAAAACTGCCCACGTTGAACAGGGGCGTAATCTATCCAGTAACGATCCCGTTGAAAAGGATATGTGGGCAACGCTACACGGCTGCGCGAATATCCGTGATCAAATGCATTCCAGTCTATTGGTACGCCAAGCAGATATAACTCGCCAAGACTCAACAGCATCTGTTCCCAATCATCCTTGCCTCTTTGCAGAGATGGCATCCAATGAAAATCAACTTCATCTAAACATTTTTTGCCCATCCCTATTAGCACAGGATGAGGTCCAATTTCAACAAATAGGTCCTGTTTACTGGCAGAAAGGGTCTTTATTCCTTTATAAAACCTAACCGGTTCCATTATATGCTTTACCCAATATTCTGGGGTAGCAACTTCATCTCCTGCAAAATTTCCTGTAACATTTGAAATAAGCTCAAGTTTATTAGTTGAAAACCTAACTTTTGAAGCCGCTTTTTCAAAATCTGATAATATGGGTTTCATAAGTGATGAGTGAAATGCATGGGATACGTTCAGACGTTGAGATGAAATATTTTCACTCTTAAATTTCTCACATATTTCATCTACCTCAGCAATGCCTCCAGATATTATAATAAGTTTTGGACCGTTAATAGCAGCGATTGACACCACGCCATTATATGGATCCAAAGCTTTAAGCACGGTAGCCTCATCAGCAAAAACAGCAGCCATAGTTCCGTTTCTCGGCAATGACTGTATAAGGCGCCCACGTTCGGCAATAAGTTTTAATCCGTCCTCAAGGCTAAACACTCCGGCAATGCATGCAGCAACGTACTCCCCAACGCTATGCCCCATTGTTATGGTAGGCTTAACACCCCAGGACATCCATAGTTTAGCCAACGCATATTCAAGGGAAAATAGAACGGGCTGGGTATAAGCCGTATCATCCAGAAGCGAGCGACCATTATTTTTCGCAGACGGATATAAGAGATCTAAAAGCGGTTTTTCAAGAGATCCGCCGAGTATTTCATTGCAAAGGTTAAGGGCATTACGAAATTCAGGTTGTATCTCATAAAGAGAGCGTCCCATATTCTCATATTGAGATCCCTGACCGGTAAACATAAACACAATATCTGTTGCTCTCTTTTCGCGGCCAATAAATACACCCGCATCCTGATCACCATTTCTATATGCTAAAAGTTTCCCGCCTATCTCCTTGCTTGACGAGCCAATGACATTGAGGCGAAAAGGAAGATGTGAACGGCAAGTATTCGCGGTAAAGCAAACGTCTTCAACCAATGAATCGGTCACTGAAAAAACATCTTTTTCATATTTTGCAACCAGGGAGTTCAAAGCTTCATTACTTTTAGCTGACAACGTCAATATATGCTGAGGTCGTGCTGGAGTTAGAGCTGTTTTATCCGGTTTTGCATCATCACGCAGAAACTCTTCAAACACAACATGTGCGTTTGTCCCTGAAAATCCAAACGAACTCACACCGGCTATGTTACGTTTCGAATAAGACGGCCAGGGCTCTAATGAAACAGGAATTTCAATGGGATATTGATCCCACGCAATACGGGGGCTAGGTTCATTAAAATGCAAATGAGGAGGCAGTTCTCTATTTTTAAGGGAAAGAATAACTTTAATTACGCCTGCAATTCCGGCGGCCGCTTCAAGATGACCAATATTAGTCTTAACCGAACCAACTTTAAGAGGATTATCTGCCGAACGAGAGCCAAACACCGCGCCAAGGGCACCAATTTCAATAGGATCTCCAAGTGATGTACCTGTGCCGTGTGCTTCGACATAACTAACTTGTTCAGGATCAACTCCACCACTTTCAAGCGCAGCACGAATCACCGCCACCTGTGCCTTCCCACTGGGAACAGTTAAACCGCCCCTTGCCCCATCCTGATTTACAGCTGACCCTCTAATAACGGCCAAAATATTATCCCCATCTCCCAATGCGTCGGAGAAACGTTTAAGCACAATTACCCCGCACCCTTCACCGCGCGTATAACCGTCAGCAGCAGCATCAAATGTTTTACACCGGCCATCCGGAGCCAGCATACGGGCTTTTGAGAAATTAACAAACGGGTCAGGTGACAGAAGCAAACCAACCCCGCCGGTTAATGCAAGGTTACATTCCCCTCGTCGTAAGCTGTTGCACGCAAGGTGCATTGAGACCAATGACGATGAGCAAGCAGTGTCTACGGACACAGCAGGCCCACTTAAACCCAGGATATAAGACAGCCGTCCAGCTGCAACGCTCAAAACATTACCGCTGGTAAAATATGCATCAATACTTTTAGGGTCGCCCAATCTTGAACGGATCAATGCATAATCAAAGGTACTTATTCCTATAAACACACCTGTCTGAGAGCCAAAAAGTTTATCAGTCGGAATATTGGCGTTTTCTAACGATTCCCAAACTGTCTCAAGCAACAGACGTTGTTGAGGGTCCATGCCAGCCGCTTCTTTTGGAGTAATACTAAAAAATTCAGGATCAAATTTGTCAACCGATTTTATAAACGCGCCTTTCTGAACATACATCTTCCCGGCCGCTTCAGGATCGGGATCGTAATAAGAGTCAAGATCCCATCTGTCCTTAGGCATATTGGTCACGGCATCCTTACCATTGCGCAATAGTTCCCAAAATGCATCCGGCGTGTCAGCTTCGCCTGGGAAACGGCACCCAATGCCGATTACCGCGATGGGTTCTGCATCCGCTAGTTTAACCTTTGGTCTAAGTTGTTGTGCTGCGTAAGCCAATTTGGCCGGGGACAGGGATGAAACCTGCCTCATTATATCACTCATCTATTTTGTCTCTCTCTTCTTTTAATTTAACGTTCTCTTTCGCTAAAATGTTTTTTACTTCACTTTCAGGTATATTCTCTATTCCAGACAAAAATGATTCAAGGTTATCGTTGTCTATTAAAATATCATCAATATTTGATTCGTTAGCCAAACCTAACGCCAAATCGGAAGTTGTGTTCTTGCCCGCCACCTGATCATTAATATTTAACTCATCCATCAGATAACCTACAATAGCGTCAATAGTCGGATAATCAAAGAGCAGCGTCGGCGGAAATGTACGATCAAACGCCGCCCCAATATCATTAATTAACACTAGCGCCATTATAGAATCCATACCCTCATCAAATAATTTCATGTCTGTCTCTATCTCTTCGTCCTCATCCATTTTCAGAACTACACTAACACATGTCGTCACAAAAGTTGCTAATATTGAACGTCGTCTTGAAGGCGCGGCATCTTTAAGCTGCTCAACTATATTAGAGTTTTCTATTAAAATATCTTCACTATTGGATTCGTTAGCCAAGCCTAACGCCAAATCCTTAGTCTTGTTCTTGCCCGCCACCTGATCATTAATATTTAACTCATCCATCAGATAACCAGCAATAGCGTCAATAGTTGGGTAATCAAAGAGCAATGTTGGTGGAAATTCACGGTCAAATGCGGCCCCAATATCATTAATTAGCACTAGCGCCATTATAGAATCCATACCCTCATCAAATAATTTCATGTCCATCTCTAACTCTTCGTCCTCATCCATTTTCAATACTACGCCGACACAAGCAGCCACAAACGTTACTAATATTGAACGTCGTCTTGAGGGTGCTGCTTCTTTAAGCTGCTCAACTATATTAGAGTTAGATCTATTTTTCAAAGAATGGTATTCATCACCGGGTTTATCCTTGTTCGCAATAAGTCCAATTTCGGTTTTCTTGAGCAAGGTCTCCAGATTTGCTTTTCGAAATTCAAAACGGGAAACTTCAACAATTATTCTGCCAGTTTCATCGAACAATTTTAATTCATTGTAAGCAGAACGCTCATGTAAACCATCTTTATCATTTAAATATGCCCGACACCATAATTGTCCTTGGTTTTCAGTAACTCCATAAAACCTGAAATATGATATGCTGAACGGTAAAAACACTCCCTCTTTTTTATCCAATTCCTTTTCACTATTGATCAAAAAACCATTTAACAACTGAAAACAGGAGTCAAGTAAACCAGGATGCAATCGATAGATACCTTTTTCTTGCGGTGGTTTAACAGGATTTAGCCTACACAACATTTCCCCAGCACCTTGCCAATACCTCTCCCCCCATTGAAACAATGGTCCAAATTCCAAACCATTGTTAGTATAACTTGAATAAAATTCCTCGAGAGTTAACTCTCTGTCACATCCGGCTCTAACCTTTTCGATATTAATAGTTTCATTATCATCTACCGGATGTTTCGATGCATAAGGTGCAACCCTGCCAGAAACATGAGTAATCCATAAATCATCTTGCGATAAAGCTGTTTTACCAGCAGCGTTTGAATTATTGGAACTTACCAATTTAAATGAGAATTTTTCGTCACCTAGCGGAGAGAAAATCAATTGGACTTTCAAGTTACCTTTTTCCGGTATGATCATTGCTCTGGAAAACAGAAGTTCCTCAAATAGACACTCCTTCATGCCAAACGCATGATCAACTCCGGTTAATACCAAAGATATATGAAACGCCGCAGCACCAACCACATGACCAAATATTTTATGGTCTATCATATATGAAGGCGAAACAGCACTCACCTCCGATTCAAATCGAATTTCATCTGAAAATGGCAAAACAATGGGCTCACCACACAACGGATAGTTATCACAAACAACAGGTCCAGGATCTTCTACCCAATAATGACGACGTTGAAAAGGGTATGTGGGCAATTGAATTGAATGGACGTCTAAATCGCGGTAAAAGAGTGACCAATCTATGCTTTTGCCCCTTACATAAGCTTTACCAAGTTTGTCCAATTCAGTTTTTGAATGAATATTGTCAAATTTATCAACCGTTCCACTTTGCAAAGTTTCCTGACCCGAAATTGCACAACCAGTGGTCTGGCCATTAACAAACGCATTTAATTTTTCCGATAATTCAGGTATAGTCAAAACAGTTGTACTTAACCTACTGTTAAAATCAGCACGTCCCGTGTTAGCCGTATAACAAAGATCAGACAACAAGGTATGCGGATTGGAATCAATGAATTCCACATACCGCACCGCAGACTGCCTTAACGCATCATCATTTTTACCAGATAAAGTGAATAAACAGAATTTCTCTTCCGTATTATTATTAACATTTACATTACCGGCAGCCGAAGGATTTATGCTCCCCCCCTCCACAATAGCGTGAGCATTTACGCCACTCATGCCAAATGAACTTATACCGGCAAACATCCTCTCACTATCTGGCCACTGAGTAGCACTGGTTGGAACAGAGACTGGAATACTATTCCAATCTATATGAGGATTGGGCGTCTGAAAATGCAGATGCGGAGGTATCCGACGGTGCATCATTGAGAGAACGACCTTTATCAGGCCCACAACTCCAGCGGCGGCTTCAAGATGGCCAACATTTGTTTTAACTGATCCAATCAACAATGGGTTGTCAGCAGAGCGTTCACTGCAGAGAGCTGAAGCAAGTGCGCCAACTTCTATTGGATCACCTAAAGAAGTGCCGGTTCCATGAGCTTCAACATAGTTAATCATATCTGGAGCGACATGCGCATTATCAAGTGCCTGACGGATAACTTTTTCCTGTGACTGCTCATTAGGAACAGTAAACCCACTACTTGGTCCGTCATGATTTATAGCCGAACCACGAATTAAAGCAAGAATGTTATCCTTGTTCGCAACCGCATCTGAAAGTCGTTTGAGAACAACCGCACCGCATCCTTCGCCGCGTGCAAAACCGTTGGCAGAAGCATCAAAAGTTTTTGATCTGCAATCAGGAGAAACCGCACCAGTCATTGAAAGAAAGACGCTGATCTCCGGAGAAATTATCAGGTGTGCACCGCCCGCAATAGCAAGGTCGGCCTCATTGTTACGCAATCCCATACACGCCAGATGTACAGCAGCAAGAGAAGATGAACAAGCCGTGTCAACCGCAATGTTAGGACCTTGCAAGCCCAAAACATATGACAGTCTGCCAGGGGCAAAGCAAAAAAGATTGCCGGTACCGGAATAGGCGTTTATTCTTTTGGGATCGCCACAATTCATCTCTAACTGACCATAATCATTTTGGCCAATCCCCATGTATACGCCTGTTTTTGAATTTTTTAAACTGTTAGGCGAAATCCCCGCATCTTCAAACGCCTCCCAACACACTTCAAGGAGAATTCTGTGCTGAGGATCCATACTTTCAGCTTCACGCCGCGAAATCCCAAAAAAATTGGCGTCAAACTTATCTATATCATTTAAAAAACCACCCTGTCTAAAACAAATCTTTCCAGACGCAGTGTTATCGGAATCGTAATATGCGTCAACATCCCATCTATCAAGTGGGATATCAACAATAGCGTCATTTCCGTTAAGCAACATCTCCCAGAACTTATCAGGATTATCCGATCCTCCTGGGAAACGGCACCCCATGCCAATAATAGCAATAGGTTCGAATTTAGCTCGTTCCACATCCTCAATCTTTAAACGGGCCCTGTTCAACGCAACCCGTGCGCGTTTTAACAACTCTGTTTGTTTTTCTGGCATTTTGCCCATTTTGATGATCTATATTGTGTTTAAATGGGATAGTAATTAAAGATAAAATATTTCAATTACAACCTAAAAAACAAATCCCCCCACATCACTTATGGATGGGGAACGGGAAGGAGTGCTATAAACTTTGACACTCTCCCTAATATCTGCCATTAAGAGACATAGACTTAGAAATGAACATGTAACGAATTACAGATATAATACGTTACATGTTCATTCCTTAATAATTTTGAAACATAATCTATCTTTCATTCAACAATGCCTCCAATTTTACAAGCTCCTCTTCAACCGACTTTTCCAATTGAACATCAGGAATATCATCGAAATTCTCACCGTTATTGTTCCATTGGTGAAGAAGACTATCACTACTTTCATATCCTTTAACAGTGTCAATAATTTTAATTTTATTATCAGAATTAGCAACTGGCAATACGGCAGATAACTCTTCCGTTAAATAATCAGTTAATGAAACAATTGACGGATACTTAAAAAGTAAAGTAGCTTGAAATGTCCTTTCCAATCCGGATTCCAAACGGTTGCGCATCTCCATTGACGTAAGAGAATCCATACCCAGTTGAAAAAACCCTTTCTCTTCGTCAAGCGAATAACTTGAACTAAGTCCAAGGACACCGACAGTCAAAGAGCATATATATTCGTGTAAGATATCGCTCCATTTTTCTTTAGGCGCATTTTCGAGTCGTGTCAGAACGCCGCTATCCTCAATCA
Organism: Candidatus Anammoxibacter sp.; assembly: GCA_021777055.1. Taxonomy (GTDB): domain Bacteria; phylum Planctomycetota; class Brocadiia; order Brocadiales; family Anammoxibacteraceae; genus Anammoxibacter_A. The sequence goes on from JAIQZO010000063.1 coordinate 73,998, forward strand.
GTTCTTCATTTTCAACAGCAACCAAATCACGAAAAAAAGATCGTTGAAACTCATTTGAAAAACTTTGAACTAATTTTGACGGGTTCAATGACGCGGCACTCCCATTGGCAACTCCTCGCCGTATTAAAAATTCAAGACACTGCAAAGCCCGGTCGGTAGTTAAGGTTTCAATACCGTGAGCGGCCCACTGCGCTATGCGCTTTTCGCCTACGGCTTTTGCCATACCAACACTACCCCATGGGCCCCAATTAATGCTCAATCCGGGAAGACCTAAAGCATTTCGATAACGTGCAAGCGAGTCCATAAACGAGTTTGCCGCCGCATAATTGCCAAGCCCTGGTTCCGGTAACACAGAAAAGAGAGATGAAAAGAGCGCAAAAATATGCAATTTTTTCCCCTGTGATAAAAGATGGAGATTCCATGCCCCCCTAACTTTTGCAGCAAACACCCTTTCAAAAATTTCCCATTCATGATTCACAAGAAGCCTGTCATCAAAAATGCCAGCACAATGAAAAACACCCATAAGAGGCGGCATGGACACTTCAATTTTATTAAACGCCAGGGCCAGTTCATTTTTATTAGAAACATCAGCGCACATCACCACAACTTCGCATCCTTTGTTTTCAAGCCCTTTAATTTCTCCAGTCGCAGTTTCAAGAGATCCAGTTCTCCCAATCAAAACAAGATGTTTTGCTCCGGCTTTGGCAAGCCATGCCACGACATGCAGACCAATGCCGCCAAGGCCTCCGGTTATTAAATAAGTGCCTTCCGAACTTATCTCAAATCTGCCTATCACATTTGCAGGCTCCAACGCGCGTGTAAAACGAGCTGAGCGCCTCTGGCCGTTGAGGAAAGAGAGAAACGGTTCCACATCATGCGATTCCCCAAATAGAATCTCTTCCTGCAACATTTGCAACCCCTGTTCCGGATCCAAAGGATCAATATCCACTAATCGGCAATGAAACTTCGGATGTTCTCGCATAATAACTTTACCTAAACCCCAGAGCGTAGATTGCGCAACCCCTGAAATGAACTTTGTATCGCATTGTGCCCCCTGTGTGACTAACCAAATGTTAGTGCTCTTAAAATTTAGAGAATTAAGAGCCTGAATAGTATAAAGAGCCACCCTACACCATAATGCAGACTCATTTTCAATGGTTTCTGCCGCAACATCATTTTCCTGTCCAACAATCTCCAGCCCGCACAAAAGTATAATGCCGTTTAAACCAGAAGCAACTCCGGCGTCATTCATTAAATGTTCAAAATCTCCAGCCTTTGTAGAATCAATAGTAAATTCAGCAGATCCAGACTGTTCATAGGATTCCCCATGAAATGCAACTGTGCAAATGGCACCATGTTCTCTTAGCATAGAAGCCAACTTCACTCCCAATCCATCCTTATCTGAAAGAATTATCCACTTTTCACCATCCATTCTGTTTTTAGCAGACGACAGAACATTATCACCAGACACGATCCGCTTTTGAATCCCAACACTCTTCCATTTCACACTGAAAATATTTTCTTCCTCAACATTTACAGCTGCATAGCTCATACTTTGCTCAGTCAGGGTCTTTAGTAGTCTTGGTGCTAATTTTAACTCTTCATCAGTAAAGTTACCGCTTCTTTCCAAAGCACGAACAGTTTCAGAAACGCCTCCCTGGCTTACCAATCCCGCACATCTGTTAAGATGCAATCGTGTGTCAAGCCAGTATCTTTGCCTCTGAAACGGATAAGTGGGCAATTCAACCCGGTTTTGTTGACAATGGCGGTAAAAATTTTGCCAATCTATATCAACCCCGTTAACGTACAGGCTACCTAAACTTAAAAGCATCTGGCCCCACTCTGACGTTCCCTCATTCAAACTATGTTTCCATAGCGAACGATTTGGATTTTCCAACCGACGCCCCATTCCTGTCAATACTGGTTTTGGTCCTATCTCCAAAAACGTCTCATATCCTGATCTGAACAACGTTTCCATTCCTGATGCAAACCGGACCGGCGATACCACATGCCTTGTCCAATAGTCTGGATCAGCGATTGCAGATCCGGCAATGGAACCAGTTACATTTGAAATAACAGGAATTACCGGAGTTGAAAATGATATCTCTCTGGCAATTTGCCTAAACTCGTTTAACATAGGCTCCATAAGCGGAGAGTGAAAAGCGTGGGACACACTAAGCTGTGTAGCAGAAACGCCCTTTGCGCTAAGGTCGTCTATAACTTTCTGTAAAGCATTAATACTACCGGAGACAACAGTGATATTTGGCCCATTAACTGCGGCAATGGCAACTTTATCCGTATATGGTGCGATACTCTTGGCAACGGTTTTTTCATCAGTAAACAGCGCCCACATTTCTCCGTTTCGAGGCAACGCGCCCATTAAACGTGCTCGGTTTGCAATCAGTTTTAAACCATCTTTAAGCGAGAATACACCAGCAACGCACGCAGCAACAAATTCTCCAACGCTATGTCCAATCACAATTTGCGGCTTAATCCCCCATGACGCCCATAATCCCGCAAGAGCATATTCCAGAGAGAACAAGGCGGGTTGTGTATACTGAGTTTGATCCAAAGGCGAAGTTTTGCCAGAAGACGGATAAATAACATCAAGAAGGGGCGTTTCCATAAATTCATTAAGCAGATCCCCGCATTCATTAATGATATCGCGAAACAGAGGTTGGGTTTCATAAAGCTCGCGGCCCATATTAACATATTGAGCCCCCTGACCAGTAAAAAGAAACGCCATATTGCCAGCTTTACGCGCTTCTTCATATGAAACAATTAACCCTTCACAGGCTTTGCCGGAAAGAAAAGAGTTTAGATTTCCTGCCATATCGGCTGCAGATTCCGCGACAATCGCAAAACGATGATCAAAATGTGCCCGTCCAGAGTTAGCCGTATAACAGATGTCCGCCATGGAATCATCATTGCGCAACCTCAAATAAGCCTCATATCTTTGCGCAAGCTCCTTTAACGCGTTTCCATCCTTTGCGGACAATACAAGAAGATGGCGCCGGCAATCAGGAATATTTTGACGATGTGTATTTATAAATTCATCACCCGCCTCTTCCAATATCAGATGGGCGTTAGTCCCACTAAAGCCAAAGGAACTAACACCGGCTATATGCTTCTTATTCGTGTTATTCCTGGGCCATTCCATACCTTTCATTGGTATATTAATAGCGTTCTTTTTATTCCCCATGAGGGGGTTTAGTTTCTTGAGATGGAGATGCGCGGGGATATAACCGTTGCGCATTGAAAGGACGGTTTTAATCAGTCCCGCAATTCCCGACGCGGCCTCGGCGTGGCCAATATTAGTCTTTACCGACCCAATAAAGAGTGGATCGTCATCTGACCTGCCTGGAGCAAACACATTTTCGATCGACTTAAACTCCACCGGGTCGCCCAACTCAGTACCAGTACCGTGCGCCTCAATGTACGAAACATCTTCCGGTTTTAATCCGGCATCTGACAAAGCCTTGTGAATAACCGCCTCCTGGGCAATACCATTGGGGGCGGTAAGCCCGTTGCTCGCACCATCATGGTTAAGCGCGCTACCGCGCACGACCGCGAAGATATTGTCATTGTCAGCAATTGCATTAAGAAGCGGTTTTAAAACCACAGTGCCACACCCTTCGCTACGCACATACCCATTTGCATCAGCGTCAAACGTTTTGCACCTCCCATCAGGAGAAAGCATTCCTGCCTCTGAGAAAGCAAGATTCAATTCAGGCGACAATAAAAGATTAACACCGGAAGCAATGGCAATGTCACACTCATTATTGAGCAAACTTTGCCGCGCCATGTGGACTGCCGTAAGGGATGAAGAGCATGCTGTGTTTACAGAGATAGCAGGCCCATTAAAACCGAAAACATACGACACACGCCCAGCAATAAGAGAAGGAGAAGAGCCTGTCGCAAAAAAGGAATCCAACCCCTCTTCGCCATTATACTTTATCTGCAATAACTCATAATCATTTGAAAACACGCCAACGAAAACGCCTGTTTGCGAACCGACCAGAGATTCAGGGTTTATTCCGGCATTTTCAAGAGCCTCCCAGGTTAATTCCAACAAAAATCTTTGTTGCGGATCAATATTTACTGCTTCCTTTGACGCAATGTTAAAAAACTGAGCATCAAAAAGATCGATATTGTTTAGGAACCCTCCATACCTAGCAGCGGCCTTCCCCCCTGATCTCCCGCTATAGTCAAAATATAGGCCCATCTCCTTTCGCTGCTCTGGAATCTCGGTAATCACATCTTCGCCGTTGCGCAAAAGACGCCAGTATTCATCTATTGTATTAACCCCGTTGGGGAATCGGCATGCAATACCGATAATGGCGACAGAATGCTCCGCATACGGCAACTTATTTTGAATGTTGTTAACGGAGATAGGTTTTGAAAAGGAAACAGATTCTGAAACGTTCTGATTGACTTCACAGGATTGTGAGGTTTTATCTTTAGGGAAAAAATATTCGATAATGGAATCAGGATTTGAATAGCGGAAAAAAAATGCTGGATCTAAATCTGCCCCGGTTTGGCGGCAAAGAACCATTCTAAGACCAAAAAGATCAAGTGAACTAAGCCCCATGTCAAGCAAAGCTGTTTTTGTCGAATATGCGGTTGACTGGCGTGTACCCATTATGGAGCAAACAAATTTCTTTATCGCAGTTGCCAAGCTTTCTCTATCATTGTGTTCCAAAACCTCTTTATGTTTTGATTTGAATAAAGAGAGTTCCGTTTTATCATATTGAACCAAGATACCATTGCCCAGATTATCAACATCTCGTGGCCGAAACCCTGGGACGATATCTACAATCCTTGCACCATGGCATTCATGAAAACGCAATATTTTATCAACTAATTGGCCCCGTTCATCACGTTTACAAATATAATCCTCCATCAAAACACCCGGATGGTCAACGAAACCCTGGCAAAGCGATACCGCAATTACACGCTCAAGGCCTTCATCTTCCAGACAATGGCGGAGCATGAAATTCAACAACTGGTCTCCCACGCCCAGATGTCTCATTGACGGTAACACGTTTACTGCCAGCAGTTGAGCAATCACACCGTTGTCTGTATGGATCGATGAAACATTGTCATAATTTACCCCATTTAAACAATCGATCCCTCTTATTCGCTGAGAATAAATAGCCCCCACGACCTCGCCGTTAATCTCGCAAACAACCTGACCATCCCGATATAGAGTAATTCGGTGCCTAATCTCATCCTCTGGAGCCCTTAATGGTTCAGGCCAGCACTCATTCTCAAGCTTAGTTAAACCCGGAATGTCGTTTAGGCAAGCAAATCGTATATTGTCATCATTTACGTTAGACAAACTATTATAACTACTCATAATTAAAGACAATTAACCGCGAAAGATATAGGATTTTGTAGTTTACAAACAACCCCGCCTTACAAAACTATCATTTGCACTGCTGTTAAATGTAACTAAAATCATATCGTCATTAAAAACCTTATTATTTCACAATACTTGAAACATTTAGGGTAAGTTCAAATTGTTTGTAGAGAAAGATGAACAGTTTTGATGGTTCTTTTATTGAGACTTCGTTATATTTATCGTTGGGGTATTTTGCATTTTCTTCTTGTTTTTATGCTTTTTTATCCTGCTGTATATTGTTGTTATGGGAATATCGTGCTAACTTGATACTGCACCATAATTATTAGTAGTTTCAATACATTCTTTTACTACTTGTTTTTTTTAGGTCTTCAATAAATTATAACAAAAATGGTTATACGTTTCATATATGATGCCTCCTTACCCTGGCAATATGTTGTACGGTATCACATGACAAAGTTTACGAAAGACTCAAGAGTACAAATTGTGTAAATTATTGTAACATTATTACTTAACAGGTTACATTTTGTAAGGAATTCCCTTACAAAATGTTTAGTAAACTCCCCATAAAAAAAAATTTTTTTTCACTATTTAGATGGATGTGATCGTGAAAGACAGACCGATTACCTTAGATTCCTTAATATTGCTTTCGAATCATTAAGAAGTAGTAAAAAAAGAAAAAGCCATACAAAATATCAACAAATTCCTTAGCATACCCACTCCTTATTTAGAAATGAGACAAAATTTATCACCGCACTTTAGATTAAAAAAGTAGAATTTTAAACTTTGTTTTGCTTCAGTCTTACGTTCCCAAAATCATTTCCCATTTTTCTCCAAATGGTGGTATGGAGGCAGTGTTGTCAGCCGCTCATCTTCAACCGAACCACCTACAGTAAAATGGTAAAGGCTTTGGTAGGAATTATCTCTAAACCCAAGCAGTTGATGTACCAAATCATCATAAAAGCAACCTATGCCTGTGCCCCGTACGGAATATGCCTCTGCTTCCAGATAGAGAACTTGTCCAACCATACCTGTCTCCCAAAAGAGATGACGATATAGATATGGAGCCTTCTCTATATTTCCCCTGAACCTTGCAATCATTCCTACAGAAAATGAACTGTCACCGGCAATGTCCTGATCACAACTTACCATTTGAGCTTCTGCTTTGCAATCGCATCTCTTTAGAATATATAGGGGTAATGTGTCAGGAATAGAATCCGGTTTCTCCCATAACAACCCAGGATCAGTACCAGATTTAATATCTTCAAAGTGATCTTCATTACGTACAAGAAAGTATAATCCAGAATCCATATCTGTAACGCGATGAACAAATATCACCATATGTACAGATACCTCCCCTAACTCCAGATCAAAGGGCGCGCACTTATCTCTAGGCATAGTCCTGTCCATTATAGACAAAAACTCTTCTCTGGTTATAGATGTCTCTCCGTCATATGTCTGGCCGCTTCTTCTCTGCCGAATAATCTTCGCAGCTTTTTTGTCAACACATTTGCCGTCAAGAAACGGATAACTATTATACCTGTAAACCTTTTCATCCGTTCTCGGCTTTTCTGTCCACAATGCAGCTTGGTCAATAATATTCCAGTCTACATGATCCCCACTTAATGGATTTGGCTTTCCGACAAAAGGAAGGGATCTAAATTGCAACAACGATTCATTATCCATAGAACGGGGAATATCCATATCTGTATTCTTACACACAAATAAGAGAAGGTCCGGATGTTCTTTCTCAAATTCAACCCATTTAGTCTTTGAAAAACCCAGCATGGTCTCGATATCTTCACTCGAAAGTGTATTCAGATATGTAACTCGCCACCCCAGAAGGTTTGCTGAAAGGCTGAGACAGGCCATTGCATGTCCAACATCATGATTACAATATCTAAACGCTCTCTCCCCATACTTCCATGATTCGCGCCAGAAAATTGAACTCAGTCCTACAAAAAATCCGTCAATATTAAAATGAGTTCTTACACTATCCCAAAACGGAGCATCGAATCCCGCCCGGGCAAACAGGGCATGAAAATATGGATTGTAGTGAAACACGCCTCCTTTGTTGCCCATTTCAGGCATTGGAGGAAGGATTAGGTATAGCTCGGTAGGGTGCAGATTTCCGCTGGAAGGGTTCATCCTCAATGCCCAGGATGATCCCTGAAACGATTTCCATGCAGATATCCCCATTGACAGCTCAATAAACGCCCCTATGTTATTAAACATTATTTCCTGTGTATGGTTTTGACCTCTTTCGTACAGGCATGTATATGCAGCATCCGAATCTTTCTTGCTTAAAGGAAAACCTAAAGCAGGGCACCCTTCAAACACTCTAAAGGGTTCCGGTTGATTTTCCCAATCCATAAACCCTGATGATTTTGCATAACGGTATGGAGAGTGTTTTGTCTCTTCATGGTAAAGTATTGTTTTCTGAACCAGATTATTTCCCATAGCCAATTTATTTCCTATAGATAGTACCTAAAATACCCAAAATGATAGTCTAAAGAGTTCGGAATACAAACTCAAAAATTAGTAGTGAGGATAATTCGTTTATCAGTCTTTACATATTTATGGTCCACTCCTTATTAAAGGAACAAATCGTACGTAAAGCTTATTTTCTGTTCTAAGACAACCATTAAGATCTTTGGTTATAAGTTGCAATATCTGATCCCCGTCTCGTCTTCCGGTAGGTATAACCATTATACCTTCGTTTTTCAGCTGATTTACTATTTCAGATGGGACCTTTTCAGGTGCTGCGGTAACTATAACCCCATCATAAGGTGCATGTTCCGGCCAACCGTTGTATCCATCTCCAATAATCACCTCTATATTATCATACCCAAGCATTTTTAACCTGTTTTTCGCCAGCGCACCCAATTCGTCTACAATCTCTATTGTATAAACTTTCTTTGCAAGCAGAGAGAGGACCGCAGTTTGATATCCCGATCCAGTCCCTATTTCTAAAACAACGTCATCCTTGCCAATATTCAATAGCTGTGTCATTATTGCAACGATGTAAGGCTGAGAAATAGTCTGCCCATAGCCAATGGGAAGAGGCTCATCTGCATAACTACACCCCTTAAGGTTCTCAGGAACAAACTCATGCCGTGGAACCTGTTCCATGGCATTTAGTACATATCTATCTTTAACACCACGAGCCTCTATCTGATCTTTAACCATTTGCAACCTCTCAGATCTAAAGGCACAGTCATTATCTGTTATATATTTTTTCACTTTATCAATATCAGTTAATTTATTTATCGGGTTGCATAACTATCTATCTCTAAAATCTCTTATTAACATACATGTAAAAAATTATACATGTCCATTAATTACCCTTTCGTCTAATCTTATTAAGCTCAGAGCTTTTATTTTCTTCATCCGCCGGAGAATCTAACTTTTCATTATGATCAGCTAATCCCACATCAGTTTTACCTGATTTTTTCTTCAACCCTTCAATTTCACCATCAGGGTTATCTAATTCTCCATCAGTTTTACCTAATTTCACTCTCAACCCTTCAATTGCCTCTATTATCTGTTTACGAGCCAAATCTCTTTCATCAAGGTCCTTTGAACTTTGAGCTTTTACCTTTATATACCATATTGTCTGCGTTGATTTGATATCAACATATTCTGCATTAAACATTACCATCATCCTTGGAATAATGGTGGGATACAAAAAGCCAAATCTTTTGAAAGTCCCTACAATTATAGCATCAGCGCCAAAGGTTTCTGCAAATGCTTTATAATCTTCAAAACCCTCCATATTACTGTATTTAGGCTCTTTAAGCTTTTCCATAATAACCTGACGGTCAACAACATTAAACATACCTGATTTAGAAAGCTCTTTTGACAAAATATTTGGAATTATGTAACCTGCGCCGGGGTTACTAAATAGACCCGCAACAAACGGTTTTTTCTTCTTTTTTGATTTTTCATGTTCAAAATCAAGCACAGCAACCGTCGGTTTTTGTGTTTTATTAAACTGCGAGACCACCCTTACCTTTGTTCGTAGTTCATTAGAACACCCCGCAATCCCTATAAAAGATATTAATAAAAGAATTATAACAAACCTAGAAAAAGAGAGCCTGAAGAATGATATTAATTTCATGATAATTTAACTATAAAACCAATTTACAAAAATATACTAAAACTCCATATTCTTACCGCACTTTATGCTCCATTAATATGCGCCCTACTCTCCCCTTCGTTATAATTAATATAACAGCTACCACAACCAAAAGAAGACCGCTGGCAATAAATGGAAAACCATAACCGTAGTAGCCACTTAATATCCCGCTAATAAGTGCAAATATAGAAGATGCAAGCGTGTTGATCGAATAGACAAATCCAAAGTTACCGCCCATTCGTTCCAGTGGGAATATAATGGTTATAAGGACACCCTTTAGCACCATAAATGAAGAGTCTCCAATTGTGTGCAGAAGCCTCACAATCAATAGGCTTGCAAATGAATCCACATAGGCCGTCACGATCTGAAAAACACCTGTGATAAGCATGCTAAACGCTATAAGGAGAATAACCCTTTTCGTCTTATCAAAAAAGTGACCGGCGAACAATCCTAACACTGAGATCCATAATCCGATAGCCAGGAAGATTGTACCTGTCTGCAGGCCGGAAAGGTTAATGACTTTGGACATTAGCAAGGTCATACATGTCCTTTCCACGCCGAAATGTGAAGACATTATAAAAACCACAATAATAAGAAACAAAACGTCCGGTCGTACTAAATCCTTCCAATACATATCTATCCTGAATTTAACAGGAACACTTGATCTTAGATAAGAGACAAGGAAAAACAGTACAAAATTAAAAAATGCAGAAAACATAAAGACCCATTCTAGCCCTATATATTTTATAATAAAACCACCTGCAAAAGGACCAATCCCAAATCCCAGTGAAGTACCCAGTGTAAACAGGGCAATCTTTACCCCCCTTCTGTGTCCTTCCAGTTGTTTATAGTACAACGAAAACAGGGTAACAATGAAAAGGGTAGAACCTGCACCACTTAACATAACGATTAATAGCACATAGTAAAAGTTATTGGACTGTGTAATCAGGACATTACCAACTGCCAGTGTAAAGGCCCCTGTTCGTAAAAGCGTTTTGGCGGAGAACCGATCAGACGCCACCCCAAATGGAAATACAGAGATCAAGGTGACAAAAGAGAGCACAGCCACCAAAACCCCAATCCTCTTATCAGAAATGCCAAGCTTATTAAAATATATCGGATAATAAGCAAATACTAACCAAAAATTAATACTGAAGAGCAAATTACATAAAAAGAAACGAAATACGCCGCTCGTTTTCAAGCTTGGTACTATTCCATCTCTGGAGATCTTTTGTAAGAGAACCTTCATAGTGAATTATATTATTCTTTAATGGTAAATCCGCAAAAAAAGCCATAACATTACACGCCCCTTGATTTATTTTTTAACTTATGTATATTATAGCAGTTAAGAAAACGGTTGCATTCTTCTAATTCAACCGGACATAATGGTAAAGCCTTAACCAAATTTACGGTTTAAATAGAAAAAATAGTGTGACATGGACAAACTTATTCGTCCTTGACTGTCACTCCAAAACAAAAAACCTTAAAGAACAAGTTTTTCAGATAAGCGTACAACATCAAAAAATAAATATATGAAGCTAGGTATACTGGGCGGCACTTTTAATCCAATACATATCGGACATCTGCTAATAGCAGAAGAAGCATACAAAGTACACAATCTCTCAACGGTAATTTTTATCCCGGTAAACACTCCCCCACATAAAGATGTGAGAGAACTCGCCAGTACAATAGATAGATATCAAATGGTTAAAGAAGCAATTAAAGGTGTAGGCCATTTCTCTGTCTCTGATATTGAAATCAAACGCACTGGAAAATCATTTACGATAGATACAATAAAGTCCATCAGACACTTACACAATGAAGATTGTGAGGTTTATCTAATCATTGGAGCTGATTCACTAAAAGAGATTGATACATGGAAAGACATAACTGCACTGGTAAAAATATGCAAAATAGTCACTATTAACAGGCCTGGTCACAAAATTACATCTTTTGAAAACCTGGAAAAAGTCCTGGGAAAAAACGTTACGTCAGAGATAAATAAGAACATGATAAACATCCCCCCGGTGGGTATTTCATCTACCGAAATAAGAAATAGAGTAAAAACGGGTAACAGTATTAGGTATTGGACACCATATTCGGTGGAAGAGTATATCAATAAACATAGACTCTACCTTGATTAATATTGAGCGCCTAAAATGAGCTAAAGTTTTTGTAAAATCTATGTTTTATTCTGAATTCTGTCTCCTGACTCCTGTATTCTGTATTCTGTATTTTGGTTGCGGCTTCGCCGCGTATGTCACTACCGTTTAAATTTCTCAGTTACAACAGCACCAAGTTTACCTATTATTTTATCTCCACGCTCCTTCACATGTCTTGATGCAGATGTTATCTTTTCAGCAAACTCTTTATGAAGGTGAAGAAAGACTATATTATTATCAATCCTAAGTCCGTCAAACCGTATCCGCTTCCAGTGAAAACGCTGAAACGTATCCTTTAGCTCTGGAATTGCACATAGGTCAACTGTATACTGCCCATCCTGTTCTTTCCTTAAATAACTGTTATCCGAGATCACATAATCCAGTAAATCATTTTTAGTATTAAAAGCCCCTATAACCGTCAGGATAAACCATAGAAACAGGCGGGAATAGTAATCATTTCCAGACCTTTTCTCCTTTTCGATCTTAAATGTAACCTCCTTTACCACACTGTTAAACTTAAAGAACGTTATCTGAAAAGGTATCTCTACCGTACCCTTGACAAAGAATTTCTTAAACTCCAGGATAAAGGAACCCTTATCTTTGCTGCATGATACATGTAAAGACTTTATACCAGAACTATTTCCACACGCCTTTTGAAGACGAAGATTAATATAATCCTCTTTAATCCCAATATAACCTTTACCCAGTTCCTTCAAAGAGATAATAGTTCCAAGTTTTGAGAGTACATTATAGATTTCCGAATAGATAATGCTTTGTGCTCCAGAAATTAACCCACTGATTATAGGCATAAGCGTTACATATATGGTGAAATAATTAAATATGATTACACTGATTAAAACAGATTACACAGATTTCAATCAGCGTAATAATATATAGTAATAATCTTTGGTGTACAATGTCCATCTTACATTATTAATAAATAAGAATACCTATACTATAAATTAATAATAAAACCTTTAAATATTGCCAAATTCATATAAAATCTATTATATCAATACAAAATTGTATTTACTAGTAATGAGATATTTGAGCTGAGAGCTGAGAGCTGAGAGCTGAGAGCTGAGAGCTGAGAGCTGAGAGCTGAGAGCTATGAGCTATGAGCTAATTATGAGATTGTTAATTTACAGTACACAATTAATTGACAATTTAAATGAAAAGATCGGTTATGTTACATCATGGCTGACAAACATTATGGTAATAGTGGTATGTTATGATGTTTTTACCAGATATGTACTAAAGAAAAGCTCTGTTGCGGTACAAGAATTGGAATGGCATCTCTTTGCCGTTATTTTCCTGATAGGGGCGGCATATACATTGAAGCATGACAAGCATGTCAGGGTTGACATACTGTATGCACGCTTTTCACCAAGGGTAAAGGCATATATTAATCTTTTCGGTTCACTCATTTTCCTGATTCCATTTGTGGTTTTAATAATATGGACATCAAAAGAGTATGTAGCAAATTCATATACTGTCAGAGAGATTTCACCTGATCCCGGTGGTCTGCCAGCAAGATATGTTTTAAAGGGATGCATACCTTTGGGTGCTTTCTTTCTGCTACTGCAAGGGATTTCTATGGTTTTCAAATCCATTCTAACTATTTTTAATAAGGGATGAATTGATATCCGGAATATTTTCCCATTTTCTAATGTCAAATATGGAATACAGAATACATGAGCCAGGAGACAGAATAATTGAAAACATGATTGTCTAATACTATAAAACAAATAACCTACGGAGTAAAATTATGAAGATACTAGGTATTTCAGGAAGCCCCAGAAAGAGTCAAACAACCGAAAAACTGGTTACGGCCGTCCTGGAAGCGACTGGAATGGAATATGAGTTGATATCTTTACACGGGAAAAAGATTAACGCGTGCATATGCTGCCTTCAGTGCGTTAAAGACAACTGGTGCAAGGTTAATGATGATTATTTACCGATTATGAAAAAGATATACGAGGCAAAGGCGTTAGTTATAGGAGCCCCAAACTATTTCGGATATATGAATGCACTCACCCATGCACTACTGGAAAGATTATACTGCTTTCGTCACGATGCCAATGGTAATGGCGGCATGAGACTCAGCGGAAAATTTGGCGCCATTGTCTCCATAGGTGGTGGAAAACCGGAAGCATCGGTAAAAAACATAACAGATTTCTTTGACTATAACAACATAACAACCGTAGGGTCTGTGGTGGCCAGAGGGGCCGTTGCCTGTTTTAGCTGCGGTCATGGTGAAGATTGTTCCATCAGCGGCTTCAGGATGTTTTATGGCCCTGACACAAAAATGACACCAGATCTAATACCAACCCTTGAAGGACAACCAGGAGTACTGGAAGAGGCTAGAAATCTGGGTATTAAATTAAGAGAGGCAATAGAGCAATAAATAACAGACTTTATTAAGTTTAATACAGCGTTAGGAGGAAAAAGTATGCCGAAGATCAGATTAATTTTTCTTGCTATTCTGTTTTTGTTTATTACGATTCTTACTAGCACTATTACCATCTCTGCACAAAACGTTGTTACGACAATAGACATCATACCCGACGCAGATTTCTCGGTTGTACCCAATGCCATTGGCATTAATCATAAAGACAACAAACTTTATGTTGGTACCATTAATACCATTTTCGGAAAGAACGAAATTCTTGTTATTGATAATTTATCCGGCAATATAATAGATACGATTAGACTTCCAGGCGGTTTTGTAACCCATTCACAAATTGAAGTCAATCCTGTAACCAGAAGAATATATGTCGCAAATATTGAAAGCAACAATAACGATAAAATTCATGTAATAAATGGATTTACAAACAAGATTATTACGACATTAGAAATAGATGATGGGATTGGTGAAATAACTGTTAATAGCGCGACCAACAGAATATATGTGGTTAACTATAAAAGCGTAACAGCAAACGTAATTGATGGACAAACTAATAAAAAGATAGATGTAATAAGGCTGAATAAAGATTCCGACCATTTCTTTGAATCCGGCGGTATTAAAGTTAATCCATTTACCAACAGAATTTATGTGCTTAGGAATTTCATAGGAAAGCCACAGTTTTCTGCTGGCATACGGGAAGATGGATTAACACTGGAAGATTTATTAGGCATACCGAGGAAAGACTTCGATCCCAGGAGTGAAATTATAGATGAAAGTATAAGTGCAGATAAAGAAATAATAGTCATTGACGGTACAACAAACCGCATAATAGAGACGGTAAAACTTGACTTTGATACTATTGCTCCTATTCTCAACCGGCGTGTCATCAACATTGTGTTTCCTCCTGATTTCCCTGGCAACCCAAGCCCTGTTATTGCAACAAACAGTTTAGAAATAAACCCGTTAACAAATACAATTTATATAAACGTTCTCATCGCAAACATAAACCCAGGTCTTTTTAGCGCAGTCTTGGTAATGGATGGATTAACAAACAAAATAATTGATGCCATAGATGTTGGCGGATTTCTAGGTGGCAATGATGGGAGCGCCATTAATCCTGGACTAAATAGAATTTATTTAAACGATCTATTTGACAACGCAGTTAAAATAATCAACGGAAGTTCAAACCAGGTAATATTAAGTATTGATACTGAAATTTTTCTCTCTTCAATTAAAGTCGACCCTTTCTCTAACCTCATATATGTTGCAAATTTTGAGTCCGGACAAATTATAGTCATAAATGATGAAGATCTGGATTTTCCACCAACTCTTACCGCAACCACAGATTCTAAAGCTGGCACGTTCTCCTTCAGAAATGCCACCGTCTCACTTTTAGATCAGAATGAAAATCCCTTGCAAGGTATAGTAGTTAGAGCCTCAGCAAACAGGCTTTTCGCAACGGTATTTCCACACTCTATGGTGACAAATGAGGAGGGTGATGCCATATTTAAATTCAAATTCAACACTGGTTTCAGAGAAAGCAATAATAGAAAAATTACATTTACTGCAAATCGTCTTGAAACATCCATTACGAATGAAGACTGAAACGTAATAACTCAGGTGGATAGGCTGAAGGCTGAAGGCTCTAATTGATTGATTAGAGCACAACGAAATCGTTGATTTACCTTGCTGGAGCAGCCTTGTAGACAGCTCCTAAATGTTTCTAATGTTCAAATTAATTTTTTGTTTTGAGGTGGCAAATATGTGATGCAACATTACAGTCAATTTTCTGATGCTCAAAACGTTGAGAAGCAGTCTGCAAGACGGCTCCAACGGGCAAAAAGAGTTGTAATCATTATTACAAAGTATGGAGAATAAAAAATGTTTAAAATCAGATTAGCTTTACTTGCTGCCCTGTTTCTGCTTATTACGATCTTTTATAGCCCTATTTCCGTAACAGCGCAAAACGTAGTTACAACAATAAACCTTAATCCGGAATCAGATGTTCCTGACTCAGATATTCCGGTTTTGCCTATCGCAGTTGGAGTTAATCATAAGGATAACAGACTTTATGTTGCAACAATGAATAGAAATACAGGGGAAAATGAGATTATTGTTATTAATAGTTTAAGCAACGAGGTAATAGATACTATTAGGATTTCCCGTGATTTTAATCTCTATTCACAAATTGAGATCAATCCCGAAACCGGAAGAGTATATACAGCAGATCCTAAGAGTGATTCTGATAACGTTTTTGTAATAGATGGAACTACAAACAAGATTATCACGACGATTAACATTGAAGACGGAATTGACGGAATCACCGTTAATAGTATGACCAACAGGATATATGTGGTGAACAACAAAATGGTTACCGTAGCTGTTATTGACGGAAATACAAATAAAATAATAGACGTTATAAGACTACAAGAGAATATTGACTTTCTCTTTAGTTCAGGAGGTATCAAAGCTAATTCTTTTACCAACAGAATTTATGTACTCCAAAGTTCCATAATAGACAGGTCCGAGCCGAAGGTCGTGCTAGAAGACACAGTAGGCTTACCGCTGAAGGGTATAGCGATTAGTAATGATGTGATAAGTAGCGAGAAAGTAGTAATAGTCATTGACGGTTCAACAAACCAAATAATAGAGAAAGTAAAACTAGATTTTGATACGATTGCGAATGTTATTGGTAGACCTTTTGCCACTCCAACACTTTCATCTATCATCTACGGCAACTCAAGCCCAATCACTACTACTATGCCTGCTAATAGTATAGAAATAAACCCGCTAACTAACCGCATTTATATAAATGTTAACATCTCCGATATAATCCCTAGAACTTTTAATTCGGTTTTGGTAATGGAGGGATTAACAAACAACATAATCGATGCCATAGATGTTGGCGAATTCAATATGAGTACTAATGTAACCACTGTCAATCCAAGAACAAACAGAATTTATTTAAACGATCCGGGAAACCGTGGAGTAAAAGTAATTGACGGAAGATCAAACCAGATACTTTCAAGCATAAAGACAGGCGACCCTTTTTCAATAAAAGCAGCCCCATCCACCAACCTCATATATGTTGCAAATTTCGAATACGGCAACATTTCAGTCATAAACGATGAAGGGTTTGACTTTCAACCACCAACCATTAGAGTTACACCTGAAACCGCTGCAGCGACTGCATCGCTCGAAAATGCAACTGTAACACTTTTGGATCAGAATGGATCACCATTGCAAGGTATGGTAGTTAATGCATTCGCAAACGGTATTTCAGCAAAAGTAACTCCACGTTCTACGATAACAGATGGTGCAGGTAATGCCGCATTTAAATTCAGATTTAATACTGGTTTTGCAGAAAACAATAAGGGTAAAATTACATTTAGAGCAAATCGCTTAGAAACATCTATTACTAACGAAGACTAAGACGTCACTAATTAGGTGGATAGGCTGAAGGTAAAGCTTAAAGGCAAAAAAGCTGAAGCTTTTACTTTTAGCCTTTAGCATGTGGACCTAAAAGGCTTTATGCTTTTACCTTCAGTCTTCAGCCTTCAGTCTATCCACCTGTGTCGGCACAATGGATAAAACTTAAGAAATTGGGGCCAGCCATTAGAACAATGACTATGTACTAGATTAAGATTTGTAAACCCTATTTTACCATAGGAGGATAGGTATGGTTAAGATCCGATTAGTTTTACTTGCAGCACTGACTTCATTAGTTATGATCTTTACAGGCACTAATGCCGTAACCGCACAAAACATAGTTACAACAATAGACATAGACCCTGTAACGGAAGTTTTGGCTTTACCTTCTAAAATCGGTTTACCCATACCCGTTGAAATTGGAGTTAATCACATAAACAACAGGCTTTATATTGCCATGTTTAATATCAATTCAGATAAGAATGAGCTTGTAATTATTGATAGACTCACCAATGATGTAATAAAGACTATTAGCTTTTCAGATCAGTGTTTCTACTCACAAATTGAGATCAATCCCACATCCATGAGAATATACCTAGCGACTCTTCAAGGCAATAATAATATTCATGTAATAGATGGAATTACAAACAAAACTATCTCAACCATTAAGATAGAAGACGGGATTGCCGAAATTGCCGTTAACAGTGTGGCCAATAGGATATATGCTGTTAACCGCAATATGGTTACAGTAACCGTGATTGATGGTAAAACGAATGAGATAATAGACGTTATTAAGCTACAGGAAGATACGGACCTCTCCTTTAGATCAGGAGGAATTAGGGTTAATCCTTTTACCAATAGAATTTATGTACTCAAGGAGTCTACTAGAAAGAAGACCAAATGGGGTACCTTGGATATAAAAATTCCAGTCTCAATTGCTAAAGAGATAGAAGAGAAAGAGATAATAGTCATTGATGGTACAACAAACCGGGTAATAGAGGTAGTTAAACTTGATATTAATGCTCTTTCCGAAATTATCGATCCTCATAATACAAACTCAATTTTTTCTAATGATTCCTCCAGTAATGTAGAAACTACTATTACTCCAGTTTATAAAATGGCAATAAACCCACGAACAAATCACATATATATAAGAGTCCACATTAAAGTTCATAATTTCGATGACATTAATACCATCTTGATAATGGATGGATTAACAAACAACATAATTGACTCCATAGATATGGAAGAAATCCAGGGCAGTGATGATCTAATTGCAATCAATCACAGAACAAATAGAATATATTTAGCAGATACGGAGAATAACATGCTTAAAGTAATAGATGGAAGTTCACATCGTTTAGTTTCAGAAATTAAGATTGGATTCCGTCCTTATTCAATCAAAGTAGACCAGCCCACTAATCTCGTTTATATCACAAATATGGATTATGACCAGATTAAAATCATTAATGATGAGGACATCAGCCACAAATAATGAGGGTAATGCCATTTTCAGATTCAAATTCAGATTCAACTCCGGCTTTGACGAAATTGGTTTACTATACAGAGTAAAGGAGGCAAAGTATGGTTAAAAGCAGATTGATTCTTATGACAATGATGTTTTCGTTTATTATGATCTTTACTAGCACAATTACCCTAACAGCACAAAACGTAGTTACGACAATAGACCTCAACGCCAAATCAGATATTTCGGTTTTACCTTTTGCCGTTGGAGTTAATCACATAGACAAAAGACTTTACATTGCCACATATAATATCAATGCAGAAAACAATGAAATTGTTGTTATTAATAGTTTAACAAACAAGGTAATAGATACCATTAGGTTTTCAGAACGTAATCTATTTTCACAAATGGAGATTAATCCCGCATCCAGGAGGATATACTTCGCAACTCTTAAAGGTCTTGAGGCTAATGGTAATAAAATTCATGTAATAAACGGAATTACAAACAAAATTACCGCAACCATTAATATGGAAAACGGGCTTGAGAGAATTGCCATTAATAGTGTAACAAACAAGATATATGTGGTTAATAACAAAACGGTAACGGTTACTGTAATTGATGGCGAAACTAATAAGGTAATAGACGTAATAGAACTGCAGAAAGACGCTGACCGTTTATTTATATCTGAAGGTATCAAAGTTAATCCTTTGATCAACAGAATTTATGTACTCAAGGATTCAACAAGAAAGAGGCCGAATCCCGCCAAACAAAAAAAAATATTAGGTATGCCTAGGAAAAGATTGGTCTCTATAGGTGAAGATATAAAAGAGAAAGAATTAATTGTCATTGACGGTGCAACAAACCGAGTAATAAATAGTGTTAAACTTGACTTTGATGCTCTTACTAACATTATTGATCCGAATATTAGCAATTCCATTTTCCCTCCAGACTTGTTCAGCGGTACAAGCTTTGCCCTATCTTCAGTTAACAAGATAGAAATCAACCAGTTAACAAACCGTATTTATATTTACGTTCGCATCATAAAATATAATGGAGACGGTTTTAATTCGATCTTGGTAATAGACGGGTTAACAAACAAAATAATTGAGACCCTAGATCTATCCGGAATTCCGTACCCTAGCGATATGGTCGCTGTAAATCCCAATACAAATAGAATCTATTTAAACGATCAAACAAATAACACACTAAAAGTAATAGATGGAAGCTCATATCGTATAGTCTCGGATATTAAGATTGACGGTAGTCCTTATTCAATAAACGTAGATCCATCCACTAACCTCATATATATAGCAAATAAAGATTACGGCAACATTAAAGTCATAAATGAAAACAGTATGAATTTTACACTGCCAACTTTTACGGTTTACCCTTCGTCTGCAGCCTATGATTCGTCATTCCGGGATGCGACTGTCACGCTTTTAGATCAGGAAGGAAAACCATTACAAGGGGTGGACGTTAAAGCATCAGCAAATGATCGTTTCGCCACTGTATTTCCATCCTCTATGGTTACAAATAATAAGGGCATCGCCGTTTTCAGATTCAGATTCAAATATAACACCGACGTTGAAGATGGAAAAAATAAAAGAATTACATTCACAGCAAATCAAAAGGAAACATTCATTACAAATGAAGAGTAATTTATTTATTTCTAAGGTAGAATAACCTTATTGAAGCAAGTAATCTATCTGAAATTCCGGGCAATAGCAAAATAATCACTACCTATCGTAAAACAGATAAAATCTATTTAAACGATCCGGGGAATAAGACGGTTGAAGTAATGGTTACTAATAATGGGAGTAATGCTCTATACAAATGCAACACAGGCTTTGAATAAAACAATAGTAGACAGCATTGTCCGGTTAGCCTTTTGCAGTGAAATAATGTTCCATATTTATGGATATTTTTCAACATCATCGTGTTGAGAATTGCCTAAAATGCCTAAAGTGCCTAAAGTTAATAGAGTTGTTTTTTATTAATAATAAATAAATTTCTATAATTTTAGGCATTTTAGGCTCTGGATGTTAGCATCTATATCTGCCAAGCAAATACATAACCGGACAACGCTGAATAATAGAAGATTACATTTGACGCAAATCGTTTAGAAAAAACCATTACAAAAAGAACTAAAACTAAATAAATGAATCTATCAAATTACTTTAATAATTTGGAACAAAATCATGTCTTCAATACTTAATTCACTATTTGATGAAAAATTTGATCCTGCAACTGTTAAGCTGCCCAAGGTAGGTCAAAATGGTCAAAGCAATATAAAAGGAATCTATTTAATAGGAGAAATAGCAGGAAAGCCCCTATTAAAAAATGCTATCAACATGGGATATGATGTTATAGAAAAACTCTATCCCGGACTTTTGGATAAACAAGAAAAAGAGATATTTGATGTGTTGATCGTTGGTGCAGGTGCTGCCGGGATCAGTGCTTCATTAAGGGCAAAACAGAGAGGTCTAAATTACATTACCATTGAGCAGGGTAAAGTTGCAAACCTTATTACCACATTTACCAAAGGTAAGGTACTTTTTGTAGAACCGGTGGAGGAAGAGGTAAAAGGAGATCTTTGGCTGGAAGAGTGCACAAAAGAGGAGATACTTGAGAGATGGAATAAATTTATCACTGATGAACAACTTAACATAAAGACAAAAGAACGTGTAGAAGATATACAGAAAAGCAGCGGCATCTTTGATGTTATTACAGATAAAGGGAACTACAAGGCAAAAATAGTGATACTGGCAATTGGAAAGGCAGGAAATCCCCGTAAGATTAATTGTTCCGGCGAAGATCTGGACAAGGTTGTAAACGTACTTGCGGATCCTGATGAATTCAACGATAAAGACATTATGATTTACGGTGCCGGAGACGTTGCAGCAGAAGCCGCTATTGCCCTGTGTGACAAAAACAGGACAACCATAACGTGCGTAGATGAGTCGTTTACCTTTCCAAGGAAAAGAAACATAGATGCAATGGAAGCCAAGATAAAGGAGAACAAACTAAAGGTAAATTTTGCAACAAAGGTAAAAGAGATCCGGGAAGATTCGGTGGTAATAGAAAAAGATGGTAAAGAATTGGTAGAAAAGAACAATGCTTTCTTTACAATGATAGGTGCGGACCTGCCCCTCAAATTCTTTAAAAAAATAGGCATTACACTGGAAGGGGAGTGGACCATGAAACGGTTTATATTTGCCGTTTTGGTCTTTGCATTTGTATTCTGTATATACTCATACAAAAAATACCCTGCAATCTTACCATTTAGTCTCATACCAGCAGAAACATTCTTCAGTTGGTTTGCACCTTTTGGAGAAGGAAAGGATTCCATATTCCAGTACAGGGACACGACATTCTGGTACTCCTTTACTTATACGGCTTTAATGGTAATATTCGGCATAAAATCGTACAACCGTTGGGGAAACGGTTTCAAGAGTAGGCATCAGAAAGTAAGATTTATTTCACTTATTCTATGTCAGGTTATCCTTTTCTTCCTGATACCAGAATTTTTATTTAAATTTCTTATCCATATGGGAAACTCTTATCAGTACTGGCACGCATACACACTTCTGCAACCCTGGCCATTAATCTTTTATTTTATATTTAACCAGCCCCACCTGTTTTATCTCATTTGGGGCGGCATAATGACCATAATTCTTGTGCCACTTACAGCAAGGTGGCATGGTAAACGGTTTTGTACCTGGCTTTGTGGTTGTGGTGGTCTAGCTGAAACCGTGGGAGACAGATGGCGACATCTGGCGCCTAAAGGACGTAAATCTCAGGCATGGGAGTTTATGAACTGGATTGTTTTGGGCTGGGCATTTCTTGCGTTAATACTCTTCTTTGTGCTGCCGTCAATAGGTATACAAGTTGTAAATTCCTACAGTAAAATAGTTGATTTCTGGTTAATTGCAGTCTTACCTGTGGCCGCCTATCCTATTTTCGGAGGAAAGATATGGTGCAGATACTGGTGCCCTTTAGCAAAGTACATCCAGATATTCAGCAAATGGTATGGAAAATTAAAGATTACTTCAAATGATAAGTGCATTACATGCGGAGAGTGTTCCAGATACTGTCAGGTAGGTATTGACGTTATGAGTTTTGCTAAAAACCAACAGGAATTCTCAAACAATAACACATCATGTATTCACTGTGGCATCTGCATTACTGTTTGCCCCATGGACGTACTTAAGTTTGGCGAGCAAGAGTCTGGTAAACTAAAAACTAAAAGTTAAAAGCTAAAAACTAAAAGTTAAAAGCTAAAAACTATGAGCTAAGAGCTAAGAGCTAAGAGCTAAAAACCAAAAGCTAATGAGTAAATAACTATGAGAATTTGTAGAATAAGAAACTTGATAGGACTCTTACTTATAATCTTTACTCTGTTTTCCATAACAAGAGTAAAAGATTCAACGGCGAAAGATAAAGAAACAGTAGAAATAATTGATGTACAACCTAAAGATGCCATACAATCTATAAAAGATCCCAAATTTGTCTCTTCAACTGAAGCAAAGCTCCATCAGGATGAACCTGTTATAGGTCTGTCCATTAATGGAGACGACAGGGCATACTCAATCTATCTATTAAACAGTCATGAAATTGTTAATGATGTGATAGAGAGTAAACCGGTAGCAGTAACGTGGTGACCACTTGCCAATCTTGCTGTCGTGTACAGCAGAAAAATTAACGACAATATTTATACATTTGGCGTATCAGGTAAACTCACAAAGAACACACTACTAATGTTTGATTACGAAACAGAATCACTATGGAACGCTATTTCAGGTGAAGCGGTTAAGGGAGAGCTGAAAGGCGAAAAGCTGCAGGAGATTGCTAGTATACAAAAGATCCTATGGAAAGAGTGGAAAGTAATGCATCCGGATACTAAGGTTTTAACATACAAAGGAAAAGAGAGTGCCGGTTATGACAATTACAGGGAATATCATAAAAGCAAAACAAAGACCGGTATAATCCGTGTAGCGAGCAAAGACAAACGTTTAAAGCCAAAAGAGACGGTTATCGCACTGGAAATAGAGGGAAATCAAAAAGTTTATCCATTAAATATTTTCAAAAACCGTAAAATAGTGTCTGATAGTTTCCAGAAAAGAGATTTACTATTTTACCATGATCATCTTACAAACAATACTATTGTATATATTAGGAAGATAGGAGAGACTATACTTGAATTCCCGGATTTAAATAATCCGTTGTTACAGCAGATATCAGATGACATTATTACAGATAAGACCACTGGAACAAAGTGGGACATGAAATCTGGCATGGCAATTGACGGAGCTCTAAAGGGTAAAGAATTAGAAATGATAGAGTTTAAGAATGTCTATTGGTTTGTATGGGCGGACCATTACCCTGATACGGAAATCTATAAACAGTAAGATTTCTACTTACAGTAAACGGTTCAAGTATGCGGAACCAAAAGATGGAGCGTTGGCGTTCTGGAGTATTGCGTAGAGAAAAAAACGAAATGCCCCAAAACATCAACACTCCAATACCTCATTACCCATCTATTCTCAGATAGTTAATCTCCATAGAAAGTAAATTTCTAAAAATCAAGTCGTTACAGAGTAATGTGATAAATAGAGTCTACTTTTTTCATTTGAATTTTACGGCCATTTTTGTAACCATTATTAATAAAACTAACATTTAAACGTGTAATCAGCACATTAACTATTTGTAAAAGAGGGATAAATCTTTATGAAGTACAGAACATTGGGAAAAAGTGATCTAGATGTAAGTGTTATAGGGTTTGGTGCATGGGGAATTGGAGGGTATCCATTTTGGAAGAATGAGGGAGATGAAGAGTCTGTAAACGCGATAAAAGAAGCATTTGATCTTGGGGTTAATTTTTTTGACACTGCACCGGTTTACGGTTTTGGACTCTCTGAAACCCTTTTAGGAAAGGCGTTGAAAGATGTAAGAGAAAAGGCGATAATTGCAACAAAGTGCGGATTACGGTGGAAAAAAGAAGAATTGAAAAGTTTATCTAGAAATGCATCAAGAGATTCTATAATAGAAGAGGTAGAGATGAGCCTTAAAAGGTTGCAGACCGATTATATAGACCTTTACCAGATCCATTGGCCAGATGAAAACACTCCTATTTCAGAATCCATGGAAACTCTCTGCAAGATCCAAGAAAGCGGCAAGATTAAGCATATTGGCGTAAGTAACTATTCTTTATCGCAATTAGAAGAGGCAGTAAAGTATGCCAACATTGTCTCACTGCAGCCACAGTACAATATGGTTGAGCGTGATATAGAAAAAGATTTGCTCCCATTCTGTAACAAAAACAATGTGGGCATAATCGCGTACAGCCCGTTGGCATCAGGAATACTAACCGGAAAGTATGATGAAACTACGAAGTTCAAAGATTGGCGCGGCAAGGGTGGGATCGGACATTTTACAGATGATACATATAGATCAAATATAAAAAAGATCAAAAAAATATCAAAAATTGCAGAAAAATTGAGAAGAACGATGGGACAGTTAGCAATAAATTGGGTAATCAATAAACCTGGAATCACAACCGCAATAGTGGGGATAAAAAACGCGAAACAGATAGAGGAAAATCTGAACTCAGTTGGATGGAATATACCGAACGAGAATCTTCAGGAAATAGAAGAAATTCTCGCTGATTAAGGCAAACCAGATGCATAGTCCGGAGATTGATGACAGAGAATAATTATTCTAATAATCAAATAACCATATGTTCTTTTTGCGATATTTCTGTGTAGAAGTATCTACCACAAACAAACAAGTTTATACTTACAATAATATAAAGGCCGGGGCAGTCGCCAAGACTGCTCCAAATGTTTCTTATAGCTGGGCAGAGATTACGTACAATTCAAATAATCGTCTCATAGGATGTCGTATTACCTTTTGTCTAGGTCTTTCAGAAAGCCTCAATCCTGCATTATTAAAGTTACCGGTTTGTTGATGAGGTCATCAATCATATCCTTATCCTATAAATTTTCTCCCCTTCTACTACAGCCTTAAAATCATGTGAGTAGGTAGAAAACCGGAGAGTTTCTTTAGTACCAAGACAAAGAAATCCTCTGGGGTGTAAACTCTCCCAGAATAGTTTAAACACACGTCCCTGTAATTCTTTGTTAAAATAGATAAGCACGTTTCGACATAAGATCAAATCCATTTCACCGAACACGCTATCAGTAGCCATGTTGTGATCAGAAAAGACAATATTCTTTTTTAGTGAATTATCTATAATTGCATAATCATACTTAGCTGTATAGTAATCCGCAAAAGATTCAAGCCCTCCAGCATTTATGTAATTACGAGTAAAATCCTTCATTTTATCAATGGGAAATACACCTTCTTTGGCCTTGCGAAGAACAACTTCGTTAGCATCAGTTGCATATATCATTACATTTCTATCAACTCTTTCCTCCTTTAACAAAATTGCTAGAGAGTAGGCCTCCTCTCCACTGGAACAGCCTGCAAGCCAGATCTTAATAACGGGTTGCTTTTTCAATTCCGGCATTACAACTTCCCTAAGAGCTTTAAAAAATGATGGATCTCGAAACATTTCTGTTACATTGACAGTAAGATACATAAGCAACCGGTCAAAAAATGCTCTATCATTTAGTAATTTGTGCTGCATCTCAGAAATTGTTTTAAGTCTAAACTTAGACAACTGGTTCATTATACGTCGCCTTATAGAGGCTCTGGCATAATTCCTGAAATCATACCCATACTTAAGATAGATAGCATCAAGGAGAAGATCGATTTCAATTTTTTCATTTTCGCTTAGATTAACCATTATATTCAAGACTGAAGACAAGAAACTTATACTTTAATCGGTAGTATTATGAAAAGGATATAAGAAGTCCGTGTTGTCCGGGTAGGTATTTTCTTCACATGTGTATTAACATTAAGTGCCTAAAATGACTAAAGTGCCTAAAATGAGGTAAAGTTATTGGGAAATGTTCATAAATATGAAACTTTTTTACACTGCAAAAAACTAACCTGACAATACTGATAACAAGTATGTCTACTTGAAAAATAGATGATACAGTAATCTAAGGTCCCAAATATCAATCAATCCATAACAATTAACTCTCTAAACTCATCCGCCACAACCGGTTTGCTAAATAGAAACCCCTGTACCACGTCACAATTTAGCGATCTTAAGAATTCAAACTGTTCATTTGTTTCTACGCCCTCTGCAATAACCTTTAATCCCAGGCCATGAGCCATGGAGATAATAGCTGTAACAATAGCGGCATCACTCGCATTGCAAGTAACATCCTGCACAAATGATCTGTCAATTTTAAGTTTATCAATTGGCAGATATTTAAGCATATTCAAGGAAGAATAGCCGATACCAAAATCATCAATTGCGAGGTTTACATGCATTTCCTTTAATTTTTTCATCATTGTTACCGCAATATCCGCATTCTCCATTATGCTACTTTCTGTAAGCTCCAACACTAAGCATTTAGAACTTATACCGCTTTCATTCAGAAAAGTTGAAATCAATTCCACAAGGTTCTTTTGTCTAAACTGTTTAGCTGAGATGTTTACAGCCATGGATAAAGGTGGTAATCCCATTTTTTGCCATAAATTATTTTGATTACAAGCACTTCGTATAACATTATAATCTATTTGGGTAATAATGCCCGTCTCTTCAGCAAATGGGATGAAATCATTTGGGTAAACTAATCCCCTACTTATATGGTTCCAGCGCACTAATACCTCACTGCCAATAATTTTTCTAGTATTTATATCAATCTGGGGCTGATAATGTAAAATCAAATCATTTCGTTCAAGTGCATTACGCAGATCACTCTCAAGTGTAAGTCTTTCAAGTGCTTTAACATTCATAGATGGTGAATAAAACTGATAATTATTTCTACCAGCACTCTTGGCTTGATACATTGCAACATCTGCATTTTTCATCAAGGTTTCAACATTATTACCATCAGACGGGGACATACTGATACCAATGCTTGCGCTAACCGAACATTCCATTCCATTCAAGTAAAAGGGCTGATAAATTGCATTAATTATCTTTTTCGCAACAATAGAACAGGAGCGAGAAGTGGGATCGCAAGTAAGAATTATTGTAAATTCGTCCCCCCCCATACGTGCAACTGTGTCTGATGAGCGCACACAATTTTCTAGTCTTTCAGCCGCCTCTTTAAGCAACAAGTCTCCCACATCATGGCCTAAAGTATCATTCACATTTTTGAAGCGATCAAGATCTAAAAATAATATAGCAAGCTTATGGTTATTTCGTTTAGATTCACCCAGAGCATGATTAAGACGATCAGTAAACAACGTTCGATTGGGAAGTTTGGTAAGCGCATCAAATTGTGCTTGTTCCAACATCAACGTAGCTTGGTCTTCTATTAATTTTTTCTGCCGATTAAGTTCAAGAAACACACTAACTTTACTGTTCAAGATCTCTTCATCAATTGGTTTAAACAGATAGTCAACCGCACCGGATTTGTAGCCTTTAAATATATGTCTCTTTTCTTTATTAATAGCCGTCACAAAAATAATAGGAATATGACTTGTTTCTCTATTTTCACGCAATAATTTAGCCGTTTCATATCCATCCATATCCGGCATCTGTACATCAAGTAAAACAAGCGCAAAATCGTGTTCCAATACCATTGCGAGTGTATCATTACCTGATCTGGCCTTAATGATGTTCAAATCACTTCTTTTCAGAACTTTTTCTAGCGCCACAAGATTCTGATCACGATCATCTACTATTAAAATGTTTTGCATTTCCGTATTGTTAATGATAATTTGAACGTTGATAAAGGAAACTAGAAACTGAAAAGTTGCAAATAAATACATTTAATATTACCAGACCTCTATCCCGGTCTCTAGGTTTCAACTTCGACACCTGCTTTCTTTAAGCAAATCTTGTAGTTGACGGCGAGATTGTGCCGTATGTATCGCAATACCAATACTTTCTTCAACTAGTTTCAAAAAATCCATTTGCTTGCCAGAGAATTCACTAACCAAGCCTAACTCTATAACCCCTTTAACATGTCCCTCGTATAAAAAAGGCTTAATAATAATGTTGCGAGGAGAGATCTCTGCCAACCCGGAACGAATAGGAAAATAACCATCAGGGACATTAGTGAGAATTTTGCACTTTCTATCTTTCGCTGATTGTCCCAGAAGCCCCTCGCCAAATTTACAATCCTGCCGACTATCCCCTTGATTCTTAAGAGCGTAGCTTCCAGCAAGACTAAGGTTCTGATCGTAATCTGCCAGGTAGATTGCCCCAACTTGCGCGTGCAGATATGGGGCAAGACAACAAATTATGTCGCGACTAAGAGTATTAATCTCTTTAACTCCACGCATCACATCATTAAGCCGTGCCTGACCCGCCGCTAACCAATTTTGTTCTTTCTCCTTTTCATTGGCTTTTGCTAGTTCAGAATTCAAAGAGATATAGAGCTCTCTTTGATTTTCTAAGTCAATACTTTTTCTCTCAAGCGGGGTAACAATCTTAAAGTAAATAAATACCCAAGTAATTAAGAATAAAGTAGCTTCAATTAGTATGACAACTATCTGAAACATATTAATTCTATCTAGTTTATTCTGTAAATCAATTTGCATTGAGGTTACAACTTGATCCATAATCCGCGAAATATCATTAGCCGTGTCGCTACCTTCATTATGGGCTATTATATATTCGGATGAATCTGGTTCCGTAACTAGAAGTTTATTAAAATGTTCAAGAGTCAGAAGCCATAACTTCTCAGCTTCGATTAATTTACTTCTTATTGTAGGATTGACGACAGCGGGTATAGTCGTAGACTTTGTCATTTCCATATCAAGGAGTACTGTGCCTCCGTTGATTAGCGCAGCAAGTGATGTTTCAAAAATCTCCCTTGTTCTATGAAAACTATTCGCCTCAAATCCTTCGACTTCTTTAGTATACGGTTTTTGGTCTTTCACAATCTCAAGTGTGTCAATCGCTTCAGTCTTTTGTTTATGAAATCGAACCTGCAATGGTATTCGATCTTCAACAAACTCCTTAACATATTTATTAATCAACATCTTTTGCCGACCTGCTATATTAATCGCCGCATTATTATTCATCTTAGATTTCATCGCGCTTAAAAGTAGAAGGTATGATGCAGTCATAAGTACGGGAAAAACGATAAGTATCGCTAAGAATAAAAACAAAAAATTCCGTTTCACGTTTATGTTAGTTCTACTAATTTCAGCATCCGAATTCATAATAATAATTAGCAATTAAGAATTAAAGATTAATAATTAAGAAGACCATCTTGTGACATTATCTTATTTCTCTCTTTTAATAAAGCCACACCCTCAGCACAGAAAACAACCTATCAAGATCAAGAGGTTTTGCAAGATAATCATTTGCACCAGCTTCTATACATTTAGTTCTATCACCCTTCATCGCCTTCGCCGTTAATGCAATAATCGGAAGATTATTAAATTTTTCTTGTCTTCTTATCTCTCTCGTCGCTTCATATCCATCCATTTCAGGCATCATAATATCCATCAATACAATATTAATATCAGGGTTTTCTGTTAGCCTAGATAAACCATCTTTACCATTTTTGCCAACTAGTACGTGCATACCCTTATCCTCAAGTATCTTTTTTAGAGAAAACACATTGCGCATGTCATCATCGACAAGAAGTATCGTTTTATCTGCAAGGATTTCATCTTTATTGTGCATCATTCTAATCAATTTTTGTTTCTCTTTAGGTAGACAAGCTTCTACCCTATGCAGAAACAATGTAGTTTCATCCAGGAGTTTCTCGGAGAAATCTTTACCTTTTACTATAGTTGATTCAACATATTCATCTATTGTGGCTTTTTCATGTTTTGAAAGTTCTTTTTCTGTAAGAATAATAATGGGAATATGAGTAATTGTATTATTCTTTCTTATCCTCTTAAGTAGATCCATTCCCTGCATATTCGAAAACCCCAGATCTAAAACCACACAATCAAACCTTCCCGACAATAGTTGATTATAAGCATCAGCAACAGTTGCCGCATTCGTTATCTTAACATCGCCGTTTCCCAATATGTTAACAATACTCTCTGCAAAATCCTTATTATCAACCACAAGAAGAAGATCTTTCACTTGTTTTAAAATAATATTGTTCAATTTGTCATACACCCGTTCAAGGGTTCGCATACTCACCGGCTTTGTCAGGTAGTCAACTGCGCCCATTTTCATTGCTTCTGACTTTTTATCGGCAGCAGATATGACGTGAACTGGAATGTGGCGTGTTGCAGGATTCTCTTTTAATCGTGCCATAACCCCCCAACCATTAACATCAGGTAGTCCGATATCCAGAATGATAGCACTCGGTTTATAATCGTCTGCAAGTTGAAGTCCCCTTCTACCATCTCTGGCAACCAAGTATTTGAAACCTTTCTCACGTGACAAATCCCTAAGTATTTTTAAAAACGCGTAATCATCCTCAATGATAAGTATTGATATATCATCAGGCTTGATAGTTTTCATTTCACCCTCAATTCCCATAAACATCTCTTCTTGTTTAGCTGTTACTTTACGTTCGCTTTTGAATGGCGCATACTCTATTTCTTCCGTTTCTATTTTCCAGTCTTCTGTTTCAAGATCACTTTCAATCGATTCAGGGATACAAAGAATAAATGTACTCCCTTTACCCTGTTCGCTTTCCATGGAAACATTACCTCCAAGTATTTTAGTAAACTTCTGTACAATTGAAAGCCCAAGCCCTGTACCTCCATATTTCCTGCTTGTAGTACCATCCGCCTGTTGAAACGCTTCAAATATCAACTTCTTTTTATCTTTTGGAATACCTATTCCTGTATCTATAACAGAAAATGCAACTGACTTTGCTGGCTCTAAACTATTATTTTGCAAATCAAGATCCCCTTGTTCAAAGCACCCCTTCCGGTCTATTCGTAAAGTAATACTACCATGCGCTGTAAATTTAAAAGCATTTGAAAGGAAATTTTCTACTATCTGCTCAACCCTTTGCTGATCTGTACGGATATGTGTAGGCAGACCTTCTGCAAGTTCTATGTTTAATTTCAACATTTTCTCTGTAGCAAGTGGTTTAAACCTTTGTTCCATCGCACTGCAAAAATCTTGCAGCCCCATATCATCTATATGGATTTCCATCTTTCCAGCCTCTATCTTGGATAGGTCCAGTATCTCATTAATAAGATTAAGAAGGTCTGTACCTGAAGAATTAATGGTTTGTGCAGACTCCACATCATCTTTAGTCAAGTTACCTTCTTTATTGTTTGATAGGAGCCCGGATAAGAGGAGGATGCTGTTTAAAGGTGTTCTAAGTTCGTGAGACATATTGGCAAGAAATTCAGATTTGTATTTACTAGCCAACTCTACTTCTCGAGCTTTTTCCTCGATCAATTTTTGAGATTCCGCAAATTCTTTATTCTTTCTTTCAACTTCTTCCTTTTGCCCCTCAAGCTCCTGGTTTATGGCTCTTAATTCCTCCTGTTGGGATTGTAGCCTTGATTCTGACTCTCTTAATGCCCAGGTTTGCTCTTCAAGTTCTTCATTTGTAGCTTTCATCTCTTCTTGCTGTTCCTGAAGCTCTTCATTTGTCGTCTGTAGTTTTTCTTGTTGTTCCTTTAGTTCTTTAGCTTGGGACTGAGTCTGCTTGAGCAAAAGGCTTGTCCTTTCCCTGTCCGCAGCTAAATACAAGGCAATTGCAATACCTTCCTGAACATTTGACAGAAAAAAAAGCTCTGTTTCTGAAAACTCACAAAAAGACCCCAGTTCAACAACACCCTTTACAGTTGTGCCCATTTGGAGAGGAAATACCAGGATATTTTTTGGAATGGCTTCACCCAGGCCCGAAGATATACCAAAGTAACTATCTGGGCAGCTGGTAAGAAGGATATACTTTTTCTCTAAAGCCACCTGTCCAACCAAACCCTCACCAACCATAAATTCGTTTGAAATGTTTTTTCTTTGGCTAAACGCATATGAACCAATCAATTTCAACCTGTTATTATCACATGCCATATATATAGTCCCAATTTGTGCATTTATGTATTCAGCAAGATAGCTAATAATGTTTTCCCCCAACATTCCAATATCCTGTTCTCCACTCATCCTGTTGCTCAGTTCCATCTGGCCAGTTTTGAGCCAATTTTGTTTATCGTTTTCTTCGATAATCCTTTGGAGTCTGACGACCATTTCATTAAATGAATTTGCAAGGATCCCAATCTCATCGTTCGTTCTTACTCTTGCTTTTACTGACAAATCGCCAGCAGCTATTAATTCCGTGGTTTCTGTCAATATTCTAATTGGACGTGAAATTGTTTTAGATAAGAAGAAAGCTATGGTTATTACGCCAATCAAGGTAATGGTTCCCAATATCAAATAACGCATTGTTAGAAAATAAACCTGTGCAAGCGCTTCTGCAGTATCTATTTTTACAACAATACCCCATCTCATAATAGGGAAGTAATTCCATGTTGCCAATATTTCAACATTTCGATAGTCAATCGATTCACCACTTCCACTTTTCCCTTGAACTGCTTGTTGTATGGGAGATGCCTCTTTTGAACCAAAAGCTATAGTTTTCCCAAATGCAGCCAACATATCATGACGAGTAGGCACTACGAATAATACACCATTGCCGTTTTGGGTCGCAATTACAGTTTCACCCGTCTCACCTAATCCTGTGAAATCGTGCGCCAGCGCATAAATTTGATCTCTGTTTAACTTCGCCGCAAGCACTCCAAGAAGTTTACCCTTTTTGAAAACAGGCATGGCAATAAATGCAGCAGGTTCGTCAGAAGGCAGGTAGTATCTAAAATCAGATATTTCCGGCTTCGCCATAGAATGTGCTCTCTTAAAGACTCTTGTCAATTCTGTATCATTAAAACGTCCTGTTAACAAATTTGTGTCAAAATCCTTTTCTTGCTTTACGGTAAACACAATATCACCAGATGGTGAAATAAGAAAGAGATCGTAATAACTGTTTATTTCCATATAAGTAGTTAAAAACTTCCTAATTTCTCCATCAGCAAATTCATATTCATGAGAATCTATACCGTTACTAATATAAGCAGAATTAATTTTTTCTAAACCGTTGATAACATCCTGCGTGCCAGCCAGAGTAACAATATCTTTCTTACGTTCTTTGAAATAGGACTCTATATTGTTAATTTTACTTTTGGAGATAGCAATCAGGTTATTTGTAACTTCATTTTTTACTAATTGAATATCATTAGTATAGGACAAATAACCAAGAATAAATAGAGGCACTAATGCTACCAACAAGAACCAGGCCAATAATTTGTTTACTATTGTACTGAATAGTCCCCTTATTTTATTGGATTTACCCATTTCCTATCCCACATTTCATAAAAATTTTGAATATATTTATCACATGCAAATTCAGGTTTGATGACGTATATGGCATATGTTTAGCTTGCCTATCAACACCCCCTACTATATCAAATTGTCCATCATATAACGGTTAGACCATTCTTGTAAAAGTCCTCTTTTTATCTCCTGAAAAACCATTAAAGTGGAACCATGAATGGACTTTTTACTGATAGTGGCAGTACATGTAAGGGAGGAACATGTAATAATTAACTCAGCAAAATTATTCTACCTCATAGTGTAAAACTCACGATACCGCAACCATAAGGATAACAACTATATCAGACACTTCAGATATTACAGTTACACAACACGCTCTTCTGGTTCTTCATTATAATTTCGCAGCTCTTCCTCCCTCATCCGGAGTTCTTCCACCAACTCTTGTGTTCGTTTGAGCATTGAGTCTGTTCGATTATTAGTTGCAACCGAATCTAGGGCAATTGCAATACTCTCACCTACTTGTTCCAAAAAAAACATATCTAATTTAGAGAATTCACTTAAAGATCCCAGTTCAACCACACCTTTTACTTCGCTATCAATTTGCACTGGAAAAATCAGCATATTCTTTGGAAGCGCATCTCCCAGACTGGAATGGATACTAACGCAATCATCAGAACAATTTGTAATAAGGATATGCCGTTTATCTCGAACAGATTGTCCCACAAGCCCCTCACCAGGCAAGAACTCTTTTACTAGATTATTCGGCCGGGCGTAAGCATAGTTACCCATCATTTTTATCCGATTATCTTGATCAATCATATATATTGCGCCAACATGTGCTTTTAGATATTTAGCAAGATAGCTGATAATCCCATTGCCCAATATTTCTAAATTCTGTACTCCACGCATAATATCATTTAATGATGCCCTGCCAGAATCAATCCAATTGTGTGTTTGATTCTTCTCCATTGCCTGTTTTAGGTTAATGACCATATGGTTGAAGCTATCGGCTAATTTACCAATCTCATTCCTGGACTTTACCTCAATTTCGTGACCAAGCTGCCCCTCTACGATAAGTTTGGCGCCAGATGTAAGTTTATGAATAGGACGGACTATACGTACGGAAATGGCAATCGCAATGAATATAACAATAATGACGGTCGCTCCTAGAGCAAGAAAAACATATTTCCGCAACCTAAAGGCAGAATCAAAGGCCTCGGCTTCCTCTATCTCCGCTATAACCGCAAACGGAATGCTCTCAATTCTTATATGGCGATGAATACCTAACACACGTTTGCCATGTGGCCCATCATAGATAAACACCTTCTCTTCCATACTATCCTGCACAGTCTTTCCTATCTGCTCCCCATCCCAGAGCAGGACCTGGTCAGTTTGCACAATGTTCCGCAGAACGGTTTTTTCATCTGTAAGGATAGAATTAGAACGCATTTTTAAATCAGGACCAACCAGGTAGGTCTCTGCAGTCTTACCCAGGCTAATGTCAGACTGCATAATTTTGTCAATTTGATGGATGGGGAATTGGAAGGCGATTATTCCCATCTTTTCCCTTTTCTCGTTCGAAATTGGAGCTGCAATAAAACCGGATACAAGGTTGTCAGATGGTGAATAAAACTCATAATCAGAAAATACAATACTTTCAGTTTCTAGGGACCTTTTACATGCGTCGGAAAATAAAGTATCAGAATATTTGCCGTCAAAGAGATTGGTACCCAAATCATCTTCGCCTGTGACAGTGAATAGTATGTTGCCATGTAAATCTAGCAAAAATATGTCATAGTAATCGTATTTTCTTCTGTAGTTCTCAATGTCCTTACATTTCTTATCAACAATCTCATTCCATTCGGAACTCTTTACAAAATGCGAAAGAGTTTTATCACTATCATTGTAGGATTTTATGAGCCTCTTGAGAAAGTTAACATTAGACTGCGTCTCGGACTGCAAAGTCAGGTCAGTCAACATTCGGGAAAAATACGAATGTATATATTCTGTTTTCATCTTTACTGCAGATTTCAGCGCCTTTTCTGCAGCGTTGTAAAGACTCTGGTGTGCATTTTGATAACTGATAATGCTGATAACTGTCATAGGAATAATCGAAAGCATCAGGAACCACAAAAGCAATGTCGTTCTGAGCTTTCGATTAAAATATATTCTTTCTGTTTTATGACCAACCTTGTGTTCTTTATCTATCATTTTTTTTAGATCTATGTATCTGTATAACTTTCAATTTGCCAATCTTCAATAAACATACGCACAAAACAGCGTTACAAAAGAAACATCCAAAAACTGTAATTATTGTAAATGCTTATAGCTACTCAAATTAAGATTAAATTGAAACATCTCTAATTCAAATCCTCAGTTTTCTATCTTAAATCCCCTTCATGATAATTTATCCACCACTATATTAATAATAAACATTGTTAGTTTCGGTTGAGGAAAGAAAAATTTTACAATATTGTATACAAATGCTTTTGCTTTTTGATCTTAACTAATAATAATGAAAATCTTTATTCGTAATTGCTCTTCATGAACATTGCATATCTATTATTAGCGGTGCAAAACATTTATGGTTATTCCTGGGGTATTAAAACATATCAGAAACAGTCTTCAAGTACTCCAGCATTAAAAATAGTAACATTTCCAGGTTAGAATCTGATTTCTTGAAGGAAAGTGGGAGCCTTTAAGAGTTCGCAGGTAGTCAGCCTCATTATTCCATCCCAGTTGGACGCCATTCCCAACAGAGAGTTTACAAATGGTTAAACCAATTTCGAAAAAAATAATAGAACTATTTTATCAATCCTGTCTCAACTGTTCTTTACAGTCTTACGGAGCTTGTTCGTATTTGGTTGAGGATTTATAATATTGCAGCTCTGGATTCAATTAAATAGACTTTCTATTGAAGAAAGACTAAAGGCAAGATGTCTTAGTTTAACCAGAATCTGGTTTGTCTATTGCAAGAACGACTGGAAGCTTTAGATATAGCATTACCGTTGATTTTATCGCACAGGGGTGTAAGTGTATATGTTGGCGTAGGAAAGAAGCTAACTGATCAGGGTAAGGTATAGTGTAGAATAAGGAATAATAGAAACAAAAGCTTACATTCCGGTTTCAAGGCTTAAAGCCTGTAACCGGAATGTAAGAAGCATAATTCTCTTTTAAGACTAAATTTTCTCTATACTCATCGGGTGGAAACAAAGAGGCAAACAGATCTTCTGCCCCACCTAAACATTGGTAAAAATTAGGGCAAGTCTGGAAAATCAACCAATATAGGTATACCGGTTAATGCTTTTAGAAACGCCACTATACTTTTTTTCTCTTTATCAGTAAGATTAAGTGGCTTTAATGCTTTGTCCAGCCATTGGTTTGCCTCACCACCTTTATTATAAAATTCGACAACATCTTCAAGGGTCTTCACACTGCCATCGTGCATGTAAGGAGCTGTGGAGGCAATGTCTCTGAGAGTGGGAGTCTTAAATGCACCTTTATCACTTTCTACCTTTGTAACATTAAAACGGCCAAGGTCGGGTTTTTTCATACTCATTCCCACACCTATATTATGAAACACGTTATCGGTCAAATTAAACCCCAAATGACATGATGAGCAAAGAGCCTTACCGTTAAATAGTTCCATTCCCTCCTTTGCTTCTTCAGACAAAGCATCTTCATCACCATAATTGTAGTCATCCCATTTAGAACCACCGGAAAGGATAGTTCTTTCAAATGTCGCTATTGCTTTTCCAATTCCATCAGCTGTAACATCTGTCTTAAAAATCCTTTGAAACTGTTTTCTATACCCCTCTACCTTATTCAACCTCTCTACCACTCCATCTAATGTAAATCCCATCTCAATTGGGTTCTGTATCGGGCCTAACGCCTGTTCTTCAAGAGAGCCAGCTCTCCCGTCCCAGAACTGCAAATCATTATACGTAGTATTTATTACGGTAGGTGCGTTTCTATCACCCATTTGACCATTTATACCTGTTGAGGTGCGATTGCCGTCACCAAAACCAGCTGCGGGACTATGGCAGGTGGCACAGCTAACTGTATTATTTGCAGATAGACGTGTATCAAAATAGAGTTGCTTTCCCAATGCAACCTTTTCTTTAGTAATGGGGTTATCAGCAGGGACCTTTAAATCAAGGTCAAGTCCTTTAGGTATCTCAAAAAATAGTCCATCACCAAAACAATTAAAACAAGCCGTAGAAAGAGTTACTACCATCGTAAAAACCAAAAAGCTAAAAATATATCTAAACTTACTGTATTTCATTTCAATTCTCCTGAAATTTTTTTGATATTTGCTAAATGTTAAGGTATAAGAGTAATAGATCACTCTTTAATACTAGAAAACAACAAATTATAATCCGGTATTACATTTTATATTTTTTATGGAGTCTTTATATCATGACATTAAAAGAAAAAAAATGTGTTCCTTGCGAAGGCGGGGTCGCAGCATTAACAGACGACCAGATTACATCAATGTTAGGGTCTTTGACAGAGTGGGAACAATGTGGCAAAAAAATAAAAAAACTATTCAAATTTAAAAACTTTAAGAAAGCATTAACATTTGTAAATCAAGTGGGCGATATTGCAGAGGCAGAAAGGCACCATCCTGACATCTTTCTCGCTTACGGAAAGGCGGAGATAGAGATATGGACACATGCCATAAACGGAATCTCTGAGAACGATTTTATTCTAGCGGCAAAGATTGATGATCTTGTTGCTACATAGCCATAACCAAGACACTTGGTACCGAATATATGATATACTCATTATCTTTATCACGTGGGAACCCCATGAAAGGAGCAAAAATGCGCCTAACGTGCAAACGTTAAGATATGTTATAGATATATATTATTCCCTTTAAATCTCACTTACAGGGCTAAACCCCATATACATTCAGATTCTCAGACACCCCCATTGGAATCTGAATGGCACAACCCTACAGGCCTTATGTACATCCATATTGCCTATTGAAAGAATAATTACTCAATCATCAATTCTCAATCGTCAAACCGGGGTTATCAAATAGCATTTTAACATCGTTAGTAATTTGCTCAATTTGTTCTGCATCAAGATTCGGATTATGAAGTTCAAAATCTTCTTTTTCATTAGGAACTTTAAAAGTCATAATTTCGCTATTTTCAACTACTTTTGATGATTGGAGTTTAAGCATTTTCTTACGCATCAAATAAAGTGCTAAGACAAATCTAAGATTTTTTTTAGATACGTCTTCCTCTCCCGCATTTTCAAGTTTTAAGAAAAGATCAAAAATAGCATTGATATTGATCTTCGTTTTGGGAGGTTCTTTGCATTCAGAAACCTTTGATCGCCAAAAAGAGTAGACGGTTTCTTTATCACATTGGTCCCAACAATCAGAACAAAAATCGTTTCTTATGAATGCATCCCCCTTATCAAAAAGGGCCGAAAAGAATTCATCATTCTCAAGAAAACCTCTATCACAAGACAAACATCTTTTCGCATTCTTACTAATATTCCATTCCATCGTTTCTCTATAAACAGATAGGCATTATTGTTGCGTTAGGTGTTGGACTCCATGCCACAGCATCCAAATCTATCACTTTAACGCCTATTCTAAATAAATTATCCCGCACTTTTATTTATTCCCGAATTGTAACCTTTGAGCCCTTAGTAATAAATGAATATAGTTCCTGGACGTCTTCGTTTTTCAATCTAATACATCCATTTGACTCTGACTTTCCTATTGATTCAGGAAATGCTGTCCCATGTATCCCATACCCGTACAATCCAGGTTTGTCCTTAAAGCCTATCCATCGGGTACCCAAAATATTCTTAGGATGCCCAAACGGAAATACTCCATCACCTGAGTACCAAACCGGTTCTTTAAGCATTTCTGCTATTTCAAAAGCACCTACAGGTGTTTTATTATCCTTTCCCGTTCCCACACGATACTGTTTTATGTAATGTCCATTAAGTAAAACAGTCAATTCAAAATCACTTTTGTCAATAAGTACATCAAACGGTCCCTTAAATATTTTAAGGTGCTCGCCTATCCTTATATTAGACCTGTATTTCTCATTTATTAGCATAATCAACTCATGGGATGTGGCAAAATTCTTGGCAATCTTGGCAAGCGTGTCACCACCTTTTACGGTATAAATGAAAGAAAACGGACTGGGTTGGCGCGAAAAAACGAGTTTCTGATTAATATCATCCAGAATTCTCTTGATCTCTGAACGTCTGGATTTGTAAATATCTGCAAATAATGCATGGGACAAGATCTCTCTGGCCTCAAATGTTTTTCCTTCTTTTAGAAGCCTTAAAGATTCACTGTACTCATTTCCATTTAATTTATACGGCTTAATTTGACCACTTTCAGTACTCATTAGAATATCATCAATAGAAATCACATTTCTACTGTTTTCAGCAAAAAGATTATGGGGAATCATGGTTAATACTGCAACACTAAATAGCCAGGCTATCTTTCCAAATTTCATCCATTTTTTAACTTTAATTTTCATTTTTCTGTTTATTATATTTTAAGAAATTTAAAGATCTTATTAAATGCTAATGCCGATTCCGACGTACAAATATGTCTCCGGCAATTTCATTATCAAGGGCTATTTGCGTCTCACCCACCTGTATTACAAACGTTGGCAATTTCTGATGAACACTTATCTTTGTTCCTGGCAAGATCCCTATCCCGGTGATTCTATCTAATCGATTATGAAACTTGGTAGTAATATAAACAACTTTACCTTTATCACCAGAGCCCATTTTTGAGAGAGGCACAATGAGAGAATTTACACCTTTCGGCGGTTTTGTACAACATTCACCTTTAGGTATCTCATTCCCATGAGGGCAACTCTCGGGATGACCAAGAAGTGTACAAATACTGGTGACCACATCATCACCTACAAAATGTTCAAATTGACACGCAGTGGATTCATAGTCTTCACTTGAGACATCCAAAACGTCGTGCAACAATCTTTCAGCAAGCCTGTGCCTCCTGATTACTATCGCAGCATGTTTCTTACCCGCAGCAGTTAGATTAACCTTATGATCATCAAAAACAACATATCCATCATCACACATCTTTTGCAAGAGCTTATGAGCGGACTTTATTCCAAACTTTTTATTGATAGTATCTATCTTTACCTCATCCGAATCCTCACTAACGGTCCACATGCATTCCAGCATCTCTTCAATCTTTGGTTCAGTCATACTTTAATAATGTCATATTTAAGAAGCATATAAAAATAACTTATCAACATTAACACGAACAAGCAGAAGAACATTTCTGCTTGGTTGTCGCATTTTCAGTAGAAGAGCACTTGTGCTCACCGCCAGTGCACTTATCGCACTCACACATATTTCTAAGAAAATCAT
The DNA here is from genome assembly GCA_021777055.1 of Candidatus Anammoxibacter sp. Classification (GTDB taxonomy): domain Bacteria; phylum Planctomycetota; class Brocadiia; order Brocadiales; family Anammoxibacteraceae; genus Anammoxibacter_A. The sequence continues at coordinate 115,699 of JAIQZO010000063.1, forward strand.
AACTGTAAAGCCCTGTATTATGGCCGTCACTCCAGCTAAAGGCCAATGCATAGCTGCCAACCTTATCAGCCTTTTCATATTGCAGATCTTCTGGAATAGTTCCTTCATCTAGTAAACCCTTACCTGTCCACTCATCCACACAACTTGCACATGGACATTTTAAACGCACGGTTCTATTATTGTAAACACTTTTATGTCCGTCGGACCAGAGAATTTCAAACTTTTTATCATCAATCCTGTTTACTTCTAAAGGAGATGCCATCATCTTCTTGAGAGAACCGCCCTCTTTAATAATTGAAAGAGAAGATGCTACTTTCCCAGCGATGTCCATATACTCCTTTACTGCCACAGAACCGTCATCTTCCATTACGACAGGTCTACCGCTGTCTCCACCGTTTGCAATTGCTGTTTCAAGGGGAATCTTCCCAAGAAACGGAACATCCAATTCCTCGCTTATCTTTGCACCGCCACCACTCTTGAATATATAATGTTTTTTCTCGCATCCATCACAAATAAAGTAACTCATATTTTCTATTACACCAAGCACTGGGACATTAACCTCCTCAAACATCCGCAATCCCCTTCGCGCATCTACAACACTTACATCTTGTGGTGTTGTAACTATAACTGCCCCTGTAATAGGTGCATGTTGTGTAAGGGTGAGTTGTATATCACCTGTTCCCGGAGGTAAATCTATAACCAGATAATCAAGTTCTCCCCACATAACCTGTCCCAGAAATTGCTGTATTATACCAGAGACCATGGGACCACGCCAGATCACAGGGGAATTTGGATCCAGTAGAAAACCCATTGAAATGAGACTTATCCCATCTTTCATTACAGGAAAAATCATATTTTTCTGTTCATCAACCCTTGGCTTCTCGGAAACACCTAGCATTGTTGGCAAGCTCGGCCCATATATATCCGCATCCATTATCCCTACCTTAGCACCAGCTTTTGATAATGCCAAAGCAAGGTTTACAGCAACTGTTGACTTACCTACACCACCTTTACCGCTTGCCACGGCAAGTAAGTTTTTTACACCATTAAGATTTTCCAGTTTGTATGACGCCCCCTGCCGAACCCTTGATGTAATCTTTATTTCAACATCCCCTATCCCTTCTAGTTTTTTTAGGTTCTGCACACACTCATCTTTCAACTTATCCTTAACAGGACAAGCTGGTGTAGTTAATTCCAAATCAAATTTTATATTACCATTATCAATCTTAAGGTCTTTTATAAAACCTAACGTAACAATATCCCTTCCTAAATCAGGATCTTTTACATTAGAAAGCGCGTTAAGCACTAGTTTTTCATTTATTCCGCGTTTAAACATGCCATTCTCCTCATGCGCGAATATTCATCACGCCAAATATTTAATATAGAGCGGTACTTTAACTAACTCCAACTAACTCCAAAACTCCGACTCCACATTTTATTAATAATTTAATTATCACCTTCAGCCATGATCTCTTTGAGTTTTATCCCTTTTGTTAGATTATAAACTTCACGCTGCAATTCCTTTATTGCTGGAAATATGTTACATCCAGCCGTAGGCACAGAACACTTAGACTTCTCTCCGCTCTTATCAAGGCACTTTGAAAGATATGGTGGCTCTCCAACAACCTTCATAAGGTCATAAACTGATAATTTGCTCAAACCTTTACCCAATGTATATCCACCTTTTGTGCCACGAACGGATGTTAAAACACCAGCTTTCTTTAAAATAAATAGTATTCTAGCCATTAATGTAAACGATATCTCATAACATGACGATATTTCTTTAACAGTAGACACCTTTTTCCCGCCTTGAGAACTTAAATGTTTTAAAGCAATCAAAGCATATTCAAAATTACGACTAAGCCTGAACATAATTAAATTTTACAGGTCAAAAAAAACAGCAAAACCGCAGACAAAGCCAAATTAACCGCAAAGCATTCATAATTTGGGTATTTAGCTCTTTTATGCTGCAAAATGCAATTCTCCTCAACGTCTGTTAAAAAAAAACAAAAAAATAAAAGCTAAAATTTCCAGCAAAGACTAACAATCATTACTCAGGTAAAACCACTATTAAGATCAAAAAAAACACCAACTAAGATATCTGACCTATTTAGTAAAATATTACCATGGAATATGTTACGTGTCAAACTTTACTTTTTAAGATTTATTATATTATATGCCTGGTAACCTAAATGTAAAACCAATTATTATATTGGGGGAATTAATAAATAAACTTTCAGTAAGTGATAAGGCTAGAGTCATGGCTTAGTTACAGAATACAAAAAGGAGTGGTTTGTTTCTATAAGGAGATCATTTCACAAACTTACAAATAGAAACGAGGAAATAAAAACCACTACATATGATGGCCGTTGTGGAGATGCATGAATAATTAAAAACATCCTCTATTCTTTCTGGAAAAGAAAAGAGAATTATGTCAGTTAAGAAACATATTATCAACATATTTACGATAACAAATACAACATAATTTTGATAAACTATGGTTTTCTTTTTGCCAGGCCAACACGATATATAAGCGGCGAAGCCACAACCAATATACAGAATACAGGAGTCAGAAGCCAGTATTCAGAATAAAGCATAGATTTGTGTTAATTTTTCCTATGTTATTAATTGTAAATTTGTATTCACTTCCAAAATCTAGTCTTCCATTATTCTGGCTCCTGGCTTCTGACTCCTGTATTCCAAAAAAACTTCAAAATCTTTAAAAAAAGAAGTTTTTATACCGTAATACTATATAAATATGCCTCTAATCTTTTTTGCAACCCTATTTTTTTTCTTAATGTTAGGTTTCCCCGTCGCTTTTACTCTGGGAGGGGTATCCCTCTTCTTTGGTTATTTCTCATGCGGGCTACCTTTCCTTAACTTACTGCCATTAAGAATATGGGGTGTTATGTCAAACTATCTCCTTATATCAGTGCCACTTTTTGTATATATGGGAGTAATGCTTGAAAGATCAGGTGTCTCAGAAAAGCTCCTAGAAACAATGGCTCTCCTTTTTGGCAAGATCAGGGGAGGAATTGCCATCTCTGTTGTAATTGTCGGAGCACTACTTGCGGCCTCAACAGGAATTGTTGGCGCAACTGTAGTTACCATGGGGCTACTCAGCCTACCCACAATGCTAAAAAGAGGATACGATCCCAGGCTTGCAACCGGTACAATCTCTGCGGCCGGAACACTTGGGCAAATAATACCACCAAGTATCGTACTGGTATTACTGGGAAGCGTCTTAAATATACCCACCGGAGATATGTTTATGGGGGCTGTAATTCCGGGGCTTATCCTAGTTTTATTGTATCTTATATGGATAGCAATAGTTTCCGTAGTAAAACCTGAACAAGTACCAAAGATGACAGAAAAGGAGATTGCCGATTTTAGAGGTAAGGCAATGTTCAAGCAGATATTATTATCTTTTGTGCCTCCGTTTTCTTTGATTGTAGTTGTATTGGGTTCAATATTTGCAGGAATCGCATCTCCCACTGAAGCCGCGGCAGTAGGTGCCCTTGGGGCCACTATCCTTACAATACTAAAAGGTAAATTTAAATACAGCACGCTTAAGACAGTAATGACAGAGACTACACACCTTACATGTATGGTATTTATTATCCTTGTAGGGGCCACATTCTTCGGGCTAGTCTTTCGTGGAATGGAGGGAGACCGATATATTACAGATTTGGTGTTAAAGGCAAATCTCACCCCACACATTTTCATTGCACTAGTAATGATTATTATATTTGTCGCTGGTTTCTTTATCGATTTTTTCGAAATAACCTTTATTATTGTTCCTGTTGTTGCTCCAATATTTAAAGAAATGGGTATCGACCTTTTGTGGATTGGGATATTGATTGCTATAAACTTTCAAACATCATTTCTAACTCCACCCCTTGGATTTGCATTGTTCTACTTAAAGGGTGTGGCACCGAAAGAGATTAAAACCTCTGATATCTATAAAGGTGTTATACCGTATATAGGAATTCAGCTTATAGGGTTGTTATTAATCGTCCTAATTCCAGAAATAGTTACATGGCTTCCAAGAATGTTTGGGAGATAGATTGTTGTTTAACGTTGTCAAAAAAAATGATAAGATGGGTTAGTGAGAGTAATACACTCAAAAGATACATAACTATAAATTTACATAATTATCAAGTATTAAGACATATAGTATATGATTGATTATCACATCCATACAAAGCTTTGCGGACACGCATCAGGAGAGATGGAAGAGTATGTGCAGAGCGCCATAGCGTCAGGCATTAAGGAAATGGGGTTTAGTGATCACTTACCAATGGTCACTGAAAGAGGTAATGAATTAGCAATGTCTATTGATGAATTGCCACTTTATGTAGAAACTGTTCTCGATCTTAATCAAAGGTACGGCGAAATTGACATTAAGTTAGGAATTGAGGCGGACTATTTCCCAGGACTTGAGGAGAAGTGTAACGAAGTTATCAATAAATTTCCATTTGATTATGTTATAGGATCTGTTCACTTTATAAAAAAATGGGGATTCGACAATATTAACCAGATTGACCAGTGGGAGAAGAGGGACATAAACCAGGTTTACAGAGATTATTACACATTGTTAAGAAAATCTGCTCGTTCTGGCCTGTTTGATATTATAGGTCATAGCGATCTTGTTAAGAAATTCGGTCAGAAACCCAGTGATGATCTTACTGATGAGATAAAACAGACCGCAGAGGTTTTTGCAGAGAATGGATTAGCGTGTGAAATAAACACATCAGGTCTGAGAAGACCTATTTCTGAGATTTACCCTTCACTAGATGTTTTAAAGATTTATAACGACTATAATATACCCATAATATTTGGCTCAGATGCACACAACCCAAAAGACGTAGCCAGGGACTTTGATCTCGCATATAAAATGGCTGCAACCGTCGGCTACTTTGAAGAATCCCAATTTTCAGGACGAAAAAGAACCTCACTAAAAAGGAGTTTCAAATGAATATCTCAATAATTGGCGCTGCTGGTGGAGTTGGAAGGGAATTGACTATCAGCATTATTGAAGAAACGATAATGGACAAGAACGAATGCTTACAGCTGATAGGCCGTAAAGGTTCAAAAAGTGATCAGAAACTTCATGGCCTTAAAATGGACATTTTTGACTCCTTCGCTGAAATTATGCCTGAGATAGAGATCTCAAACACGCCGGATGAGGTCCGTGGCGACATTATTATTATGGTAGCAGGGGAGCCGCTTCACCTTAGCACTGAATATAATATTATAGACAGAGATAAGCTGGCAGAAAAAAATATTGATTTGTTTTACACATTTGCAGAAAGCATTGCAAATAATGCCCCTGAGGCAATTGTCATTATAATAACTAATCCAGTGGAACTTGGTGTTCACGTTTTCAGTAAGTTTCTTTCCAGATTTCAGGTAATAGGAATGGGTGCGTTTATAGATACACTCAGGTTTCGCAGAGAAATTGCCGTGGAATTCAATGTTAGACGCCAGCATGTCCAGGGGTTTGTGTTAGGTGAACACGGAAGCGGATTTACGCCAATATGGAGCAGTGTAAAAGTGTATGGGGAAGACAAGGAGTCTTGCAACAAAAAGCTGAAGTCCTTTTATGAAAGGCTACATAAGAATGATCCTACAGCCCATTGGCAAAAGCTTGTTCATTGTTTAATGAAAGGCAAGGTAGATGATATTTGCGCCACACTCTCAAAATTTACCCCTGACGAAAGAGCTTTCCTTAGCCCTTTTATCAGTAATTACACTGAAACCCATGCCCTTGCTGGGGCATCTGGTGCGGCTATGCGGCTTATACGTTCAATTAAAAGCAGCAATGAAACGCTCTCCGCATGTCAGTTTAAAGTAGAAGGAGAGTTCCTTGGTATTCATGGAGTCATTGGTGTTCCGGTCATTATTTGCAACAAAGGTATTCTTTGCGTTGAACCCATGGAAGATTTGTGGGATAATGAAAAGGTGCTATTAAGAAAGTGCTCAGAGGATATTAACAAAAAGCTTGCGATATGGGATAATAGGTAGCAATTTAATAAACTGTAAGTTTTCAATTTTAAATCATAAATTTGGCTGCGGCTTCGCCGCTCTATAACATGGATATCTCAATTATAGGAGCTTCAGGAAATATTGGACGTGAAATTGCGTTGGGCGTAATAAGAGGAAAGATACTTGGTAAAAGTGAGAATCTTCAGTTTGTTGGTAGAAAGAGTCCTGAAAGCGAAAAGTCAATGCTGGGCCTTAGTATAGATATTGCAGACGCTTATGCGGAGACTATGCCTAGTATTAAAATAGTAACCACACCGGAAGAAGTACGAGGAGATGTTATTATTGTGGTGGGCGGTGTTTCTCTTTCCAGTAATAAAAGCACAAACAGGGATGACCTCGCCAAACAAAATTCGGAAATCTTTCGTTCGTATGCAGAACAGATCGCAAAAAACGCAAAAAATGCAATCGTTATTATTATTACCAACCCTGTTGAATTGGGAGTACATGTATTTTGTGAATATTTACCAAGGAACCAGGTGCTTGGAATGGGCGCGTATCTTGACACCTTACGATTTCAAAACCAGATTGCGTATGAATTTAATGTAAAACGTGGAAGTGTTCACGGGCTGGTACTTGGCGAACACGGAACCGGTATTGTCCCTATCTGGAGTAGTGTAAAGATCTATGGATTAAAAGAAGATTATAGTAAAAAGAGGATTGGCGCCCTTGTTATGAAACGCCATAAGGATAATCTTCAGCGCCATCTTAGCAGAATTTGTGATTTAATTGACCAAGGGCAGATCGAGAAGTTCTACAAAAGTTTCTACAAATTCGGTCCCGATTCAAGGGTATTTCTTGGCCCATTAATCAGCAATTTCACAGGTGCGAAGACGATTGCCGGCGCAACCGGAGCAACAATGAGACTGTTAAGGACTATAGCTTCAAGCAATATTGACTTAGCTGCTTGCCAGGTCAAACTGGAAGGTGAGTTTTTGGGTATTCACGGAGTAATAGGGGCACCGGTTTTTGTTTGTAACAACGGTATCTTTAAGGTAGAGAATATGGAAAACCTTTGGGAATCCGAGAAAAAAGAGTTAATCGCTGTTTCTGAAACTATCAATGAAAAAATAGACAGATGGACTTGATTTTAAACACCATTAAGACCATATCAGGATAATAATGAAATTTCCATCTAAAATACATTGGCATCCGTTTTCGGTCCATTTCCCCAGCGTCTTCTATCCTTTTTCCGTATTTTTACTGATCTTGTATCTTGTCTTTGGGAATGAAGATCTTGAAAAGCTATCACTCTATAGCTTATGGGCAGGTGCCGTAACAAACCTGTTTGCTATTATTACCGGATTTGTAGATTGGGAAAAGAGGTACAGAGCAAACTTAGTTCCGATCTTTATGCAAAAAATTGCACTTTCACTGATAACACTTGAGATCTCTTCTCTCTGTTTATGTTGGCACTATTTCCAACCGGATATTCTTCTAAACAACTCAAACCCTGACCTTGCAACAGCAGATGCATTTAAGTATATTTATATAGGTTTAGTACTTACCCTGGTACCAGCTATCGGACACGCAGGTCACTTGGGCGGTAAATTGATACATAACTAAAGTTTGCAGTATAATGGAAACAAAGACTATTCAAACAAAGAAACGGGCAACAAAGCCGGACCAAAGTAAAAGGAGTTTTATGGCCGTCTTTGCATGTTTTATTGGATCCCTTATAGGTATTGCAGTTACTTTTCCAATAATCGGATTTCTGTTTCATCCCTTAAGAAAGAAAACTGTATACGGCGGACTGGATTTCATAAAAGTAGGCAATATTAAAGACGTCAAGGGGTCTGCCCCCAGAAAAGCAGTTATAAAGTCTTTTAAAACTGATGGTTGGAATAGGTTTGATAATATTATCTTAGGTGCGGTATGGTTAATTAGAGAAGGTGATAACAAAATAATTGCTTTCTCTTCTGTCTGCCCACATCTTGGATGTGGAATAGACTGGTCACAAAAAAAGGAGCAATTTGTCTGCCCATGCCACGCCAGCATTTTTGATATTAACGGACATGTCTTGTCCGGTCCTTCTCCCAGACAAATGGATAGGTTAGATACCAAGGTTGAGAATGGCGAAATCTTGGTCAAATATCGTAAATTACGTTTAGGTTCATCAAATCGTATAGAAGTATAATATTAACCGCATTTTTCAGAACTCAAATTAATTGAAATTACTCATTACACCTAACGATATCCATAAATGGATAAATGACCGTACAGGGATAGACGACATTGCGGACAAAATGTTTAACGAACCGATACCAGGTGGTTCAAAATGGTTGTACGGTCTGGGTAGTAGCCTTTTATTTGTTATCTCACTTCAAATTGTAACTGGAATAATCCTCTCAACCTATTATTCTCCATCCACAACAGATGCATGGGGAAGTGTATATTTTATTCAAGAACAGGTTACATTCGGATGGTTTATTCGCGGCCTGCATAGCATTGGGTCAAGCACTTTGGTAGTTTTATGCGGAATGCACCTTTTTCAGGTATTTATCTTTGGCGCATATAAGAAACCTCGGGAGCTGAACTGGATCACCGGAACTATTATGATGTTTGTCATAGTGGGATTTGGGCTTACAGGTTACTTACTACCATGGGATCAGAAAGGTTATTGGGCAACGCGTGTCGCAACCGGTATTATGGGTACATCCCCAATCATAGGGGAATACCTGCAAACTGTAATACAAGGTGGAAGCGATTACGGTAATTTTACGCTCACAAGATTTTCAACCATTCATACAATAATATTACCGGGAGCACTTACAACTTTCATAATAATTCACCTCTATCTTTTCAGGCGCAACGGAATAACTCCATCTTGTAAGATAGGGAATGAGGAATTAAAGGGAAAGACCGAAATGTTCTGGCCTAATCAGGCATTTAAAGATGCAGTAATAGCCTTGTCTATTTTTGTTATAATGGTATCAATAGTGTTCTGGAAACATGGAACAGAACTCCAGGCACCGGCGGACCCTTCATCTAACTACATTGCACGTCCGGAATGGTACTTTCGTTTTCTTTTTGAACTCTTAAAACATTTTGAAGGTAAACTGGAAATAGTAGGGACGATTGTAATACCAACAATTGGCGCACTCTTTTTGTTTGCCATCCCGTTCCTTGATTTCAAAGAATCACGTCTTATTTCCGATCGAAAGCCTTTTATTGCAACGCTATCTACTGTGATCTGTGCAATCATTACGCTGACAACCATATCGTTTTTAACAGATATGAATGATCCCCAGATAGTCAAACAGAGGGAAAAATCTGAAAAAGAGGCTTCAACTGCAAAAAGGTTAGCCGCAAAAGGGATACCACCCGAAGGCGGCCTGGCTGTATTGGAAAACGATCCTCTATTTGCCGGAAATAAGCTTTTCATGGAAAAGTGTTCAGTATGCCACCGGGTAAATGGTAAGGGTGAAGCAAAATCCCTTGACCTTACTGACTACAACTCCAGAGAGTGGCTCTTTTGTTTTTTTAAAAACCCTGATGATCCTAAATACTTTGGAAATACGACAATTAATATTATGCAACCGGTTGACCTGCCTGATAAAAAAATCTATGATATTGTAGAATTCCTTGTTGATCAGACTGGAAACGCAGAAAATGTTGACCAGGCTGCGGTTAAAAGGGGAATGAATTTAGCTATCTTAGATGACGATCAACAATGTCTCTACTGCCACTCATTTAAAGGACAAGGACAACAGTTAGCACCTGATTTGACGGGTTATGGATCCGACCGCTGGTTAAAAGAGTTTATAAAAGATCCTGGAAGCCCTCGTTTTTACGGGCAGATGAATAAGATGCCGGCATTTAAAGACAAGTTATCCGATAGCCAAATAGAGAATGTTGTTACTTTCTTACAAAGTTTATCAAAAAAGTAAAATTTATTTTGGACAAAGTACAATTTTAGAAGTATTATGAAAAGACGTAAGCGAAAGTTTAAGCCAAGGATAGTGGTTGATTTTGACGGAACAATCGCAGATGATGTCTTCCCTGAGATGGGAGATCCCAGACCTGGAGTCATTGAGGCATTAAATAAACTAAAGAAAGAAGGGTTTGAGATAATTATTCATTCGTGCAGAACAGGCTCCTACTTTAAGGATCTGTTGTTTGATGACCAGTTTGAAATGATCAAAGAGTATATGGGTTACTATAAGATGCCGTTTGACAGTATTTGGGTTCCAGATAAACCTATCGCATCCGCATACATAGACGATAAAGCAGTGAAATATAAAAACAACTGGGATGAAATAACCGAAAAGTTAATAAAAATGGAGTAATGTTTTGTATTGAATCTAACGCAGATTCTTTAACAATTATAGAGACATTTAGTTAGTTAAAATTTTTAGTTTTTGCACCGGAACCGCTAAATTTTAACCGGGCAATATTTTTGTATTTATATTTTAGTAGAGGAGAAAAAAAGATATGGAATCATGGAAGTGTGTAGTATGTGGATATGTTTACGACCCTAGCGTAGGAGATCCTGATAACGATATAGATCCAGGAACTTCTTTTGAAGATCTACCTGAAGATTGGATTTGTCCTGCATGCGGTGTGGGTAAGTCTGAATTTGAAAAGGCGTAAGAGAAAAATCATTGAAAAATTAAAAAAATAGGACAAGAGGAGAAAGTGTATTATGGATTCATGGAAATGTTTAGTTTGTGCTTATGTTTATGATCCGGCAATAGGTGACCCAGACAATGACATCGAACCTGGTACATCATTTGAAGATTTACCGGACGACTGGATTTGCCCTCCATGCGGAGTGGGAAAAGAGGAATTCGAAAAAATCTGAAAATAAGACTGATTGAAAAGTAACTATAAAATGGCAAAGGGTTACACACTGGATAATTCCCAATGTGTATAACTTTGCCATTTTTTTTATCTGCGGTAGAATGTAGAAACAACTTGCACTTCTCATCTATGATACAGACGTTTACCTTTATAAAACATAAACAGTCACACCTCATTAGAAATTTCGTGCAGTATCTTGTTAAACCATCTCATTCTTCCAGAAATCATCACATACCAGAAGATGACGATTTAAAAGCAAAAATAGAGACTCTCCCTGCTATAAACTTTGTGCAAGAGTAAAATGGTGAAACAAAATAACTTGTTCATTTTGCTCACACCTTCAGATTATCTTTGCCAAACTTCAGACGGAGCAAAATATCCAACAATTTAATAAAGACAACACAAAGTTTTATCTGTAAAATGTTCAAAAAACGTTGTGATTTTTGTTAGAATATTGCCAGGCAAAATTTTCAATTTTATGTCACAGCTGGAACTTAATTTAACTGAATATTATATTAATATTAACATCTTAGTATAGGAGGAAAAATATGGAATCATGGACATGTAATGCATGTGGATACATTTATGACCCAAACAAAGGAGAACCTGATAGTGGAATAAAACCGGGAACATCATTTGAAGATCTACCTGACGACTGGGTTTGCCCTGCATGCGGTGTAGCAAAGGCTGAGTTTGAGAAGATTTAATACACAAATAGCGGATAAGAGAGAAAGAATTATGGATTCATGGAAATGTTTAGTTTACGTTTAACTTATAACCAGACAATAGATGACCATATTAATAACATAGAGCCTGGCACATCATTTAAAGACTTAAACAGACGACAGGACCTACTGCTCCATGAGGAGCGTGAAAAGACGGGTTTGAAAAAGTCTATAAATAAGACAGATTGAAAAGTATCTAAAAGATGGCAAAGGGTTACACATTGGGCGATTCCCAATCTGTATAACTTTGCCATTTTTGAAATAAGGAGCCTTTTAAAACTAGGTGCTTTTCTCCTCCAGCTTACAAACGTTTACCTTATCTTTAAAACAAGTCTCAAACATCTTCACCATTTTCTCATCAATTGTAAAGTATATAAACTGCCACCCCGCCTTAGAAATTTCATACAGTATCTTGACCATCTCCTTTTTCCTGAAATCATCACATACCAGAAAAGGATCATCTAAAAGCAAAAATGCTTGCTCTCCCTGTAGTAAACTTTGTGCAAGACTAACCCTTATAGAAAAGTAGAGTTGCGCCCTTGTTCCGTAACTTAAATGGTCAACAGAAAACACATCACCATCTTCGGTCTTTACAAAAACATTATTCTTGTTCAGGAACACTTCTTTGTATCTTTTAGCAGTAATTGTAGAAAAAATAGTTGACGCAGAGTTACTACCAGTAGAGATTACATTATTCACTAAATGGTCTTGTTCATGAGAGACCCTTTCTACGACCTCTGCCGCTAGCAATGCCGCCTCTTTATCAGTCTTAATCTTATTTAATTCTGCAACAGTTTCGTCCTCTTTTATACATAGATCTTCAACAGTATCACACCCAAATTTTGCAATGTCTACCTTTATTCCAGCAACCCTCTCCTTAGATGCACTTATTTGCGTATTTAATTTATCTTGCAGCTCTGTTAACTGGTCAACTAACCGCTCTTTCCATTCAGCATTTATTGTCTTTTGTTGTTTAAGTTCTTCTAGCCTCTCCTCCCACTCATCCTCAAACTTTGTATTAAGCAACTGATTAATCTGATCAGACAGCATGTTTAAACTCGCACGAAGTGTATCTTTCTTATTACACCTGTCCTGGAGCTCTTCCCAAGTTGAACATTTCGTACTAATTTGTAATGCCTTTGTGAAATTACACAATTTCTGCAGTTTGCCTTCAAGAGTATTAATGGATGAAGATAACTCCTTGTTCGTCGATTCCATATCTGGTAATTCATCCTCTTTCCTGAGCCTGATACGCTTTCGTAATTCATAAATCTGGTTACGGTTTTCAACCAACCAGTTATTTATTGCGTCCACCTCCATTTTTTCAGGGCTCACAAGCTTAAAAGCATCTTTTATTGATCTTTCAAGGGTCTCTAAATGTGTCCCAACGTTTCTGGATGTCCACCACACCTTAATGCTGTATCCCATTGCGACAAAAAGTATACCAGCCAAAGGATAAAACACCGGAGTGATTGCCAGTGAAACAAACAGTATGGAAATAGCAGATACTGCACTGAGGATTATCCAAATGGGCACCACACTTTTACTCTCAGCACCACCTCTCTGGTGTTTTGTCTCATTTCGTCTGTAATCGGCAAGTTTTGATTCAAGTGTGGGAATAACTTTTACCTCTAGCTTTTGCCATTCCTCAATCCTCTTTCTCCAGTTATCAACATCCTTGATGTTTTTGTTTGTATAACTTGAAAACACCCCCATATGCTTTTTAGATAGCTCTATTATTTGTCTTGCCTTTATGATTTCCATCTCAGTATTACGCCAAATCTTTAATTCATCCCCTTTAAATTTCTGAAACTTAACAGCTTGAGCCTGCACCTCATTATATTGATTTACAAGCTTTTTCCCCTCTACAAACATAAAGCTTTTCTTCGCCATTTCTTGCTCTCTCAACTTTTGCTGGCATTTTTTCAGCTTTAGGGCCCACTCAACATTCTGATTCTCAAGATTTGGTAACTCTTTAACCTCATCTTTTACAGCCTTAATCTCATTTAACTTTGTATTTAACGCTTCATATCGGTCATCAATTGACTCATATGGATGATCATCCTGTTTCCCATCCTGTACCAACCCCACCCTATCCATAATATTTTCCGAAATCTTTGCGGGGTTGCCGGAAAAACCGGAAAGCCGGTTTTTAACATTGTTCCACCAATTATCACGTCCGCAAAAATCAGCCACACCGTCACGAGCAACAAACATGTTCCTAGCATATATCTCAGGTATTGAGAAAATTTGAGCAAAGGTCTTTTCCTGTGGAAAAACTATCTTTTTGTTTTCATGTTCTAACTCCACAAATCCGTCAAAACCAATAGCAGGTTTCACAGAATCGCGAATACCACTCTTTTCAGAGCTCCCATTACTGAAATATCTACCAATTCCAAAGAAATGCTCCTTTAAAATTTCAAAAGAAAACAACGCACCAAGTATTGCATCAATTATAGTTGTTTTACCTGACTCATTCCGACCTTGAATAACGGTAGCACTATGTTTACCAATTTCCAGTTTAAAGTCCTTGATAAATCCAAACTCTCTTATATTAATCTTTTTTACTCTTATCATAACTTTGCAAGTATCTATTAAATTACAGAATTAATAAGGAATATTATACTCAACTGTGACATAAAAGATACATTTAGTGATTCAGATTCTTGTTAGATTTGGATGTTATGGTTGAGTGATTCTGTAAGTGCAGCATTAGCTACATCAATAAAATCACGATTGAATACCATTGAAAGATAGCGAAAAAAAATGAATCGCTTAATATATCATTTATGTCTCCGGTGAGTATATCTCTTGCCTTTAAAGATCTTATGATAGTTCTTTCTCAAACGCCCTTATGCCAAGTTCAACCGCCCTGTATTTTACGTCACTATTTACACTGCTACTTTCCATGCGTGATATAAACTCCTGGACAAGAGTATGCCCTTCTATCAACTGCTTGTAACTAGCCGTGTTGTCATTTATCTTAAGGCTATGAAAGCTCTCTTTATCTCTATCAATTAAATTTTCCACACGTTTGGCCATCCAATTCTTATCCGCTCTTGTAAACCCTTTTAATTCAACAGTCATATCAGCCCTAATATCCCTGTTCTGCTTTAGATAATTAGCTACGGACAGCATAACCTTATCCTCATTTCCTGGAAGAATCACAAACTCTTTTCGTAATTTATATGCACCAATAGTAATAATACACTCCAACAAATCCACACTCCTTGTGTCAGTATCTATCTCTACCTGCGCAACTTTACGCAAGCCAACGTCAGATTCACCTAAAGAGATGGGCGAACCTGGGTAACATAGTTTTTTACCTTTGCAGTCAATCAATTCAAAACCGGAATGTAAGTGCCCCATCGCAACATAAACAACATTTTCATTTGCTATATCATCCGGGAAAAACGGGAAAAAATTCTCGCCATTCTCTTTTATTGATTTACGTACACCTTGTGCCGAATCATCAAAAAGAGTCCCATATATTAAAAGTATTGATAAACCGTTAAAACGGATCTTATTAAGTACTTGCGATAAAGAGATTTTTTCCTGGTGCGGCACACCAACAATTTTCACCCCTTGATAATTTATCTCTGTATACGGACTATTTTTTAACAACTTTACATTACTTCCGAACCACTCACCATTAACATAAACATCCTTATCATCAAACCCCGGTATAATAAACACCTTAACCTTACTGTACAATGAAAATATCTCTGAAACTTTGCCTCTCAGAGCTCGCGCGTCCTTGGCAGAACTAAAAAGATCGCCAACAATAACCACAGCAGCCTTAATTATTGTCGCCTTTTCTAAAATCCAAATAAGCGCATCTAAACGTTCAGGACTCTTAGATTCCAAATGTACGTCCGACGTGTGTAAAAACCTAACCTTTTGCAATTAACCTACTCCTCTATATTTCAAGTATTTAAACATACAAGTTTGCCTTTTTTGATCCCTGTTTTTACCCCATGTTTCCTTCCATGGTTTTAGAAATTTTAATACAAAAACGGCAACCCCCATAATACATTTTTGGTTATTAGTATATTCTATATTATATACCATGTGCAAGTTTCATTTTTAAAAGCATGCCAATTTAAACTTTTTCTTTTGCTAAATATAAATATAGCTATTATTTCTCAGTGTTGTCCGGTTAGTTATTTGTATAACACATATGTATACTAACATTGAGTGCCTAAAATGCCTAAAATGCCTAAAATGCCTAAAATGCCTAAAATGCCTAAAATGCCTAAAATGCCTAAAATGCCTAAAATGCCTAAAATGCCTAAAATGCCTAAAATGCCTAAAAAG
>JAIQZO010000064.1 GCA_021777055.1 Candidatus Anammoxibacter sp.
TTTAAAAACAACCTCTTGGTCATAGATTTACGCTTACTCTTAAACTGATATTTGACTACTTACACTTTGTCTACAATTTAACACTTTTCATACAAAAACACTGTCAAGGAAAAAGTGGTTTTTTTTCGCTGAATAGATACTAATTTTTTGCTATATTGTATAAGCGACTTTCCAGATGGTAAAACATCTGTCAGGTGGTTCTTGTCAAGTTCAGTAATTACCCAAGCGAAACAGAACGTACTACTGACAACCCTGAGAATATGTAGTAACACCTTATACAATCAACATTGGCATAGATTTCAGATGTATAGTCTGGGTTATGGCTGGTATAGAAAAGAGATTTGCTGTATTATATATACTAACTAAAGGAAAAAAAGCCATGAAGATACTTAAAGAGTTGAAGGAAAAGCTTGCTGCAGGGGAGTACTAGATATTCTCATTTTGTTTCATTATATTTCTGCTGTTCTCAATTTCTCCCTTAATTCTTTTTCCCGGTCACTTAAAACCATGTTGGTGAACTCATTGATCTCTTCCAGCCAATTTAATTTGTCCTCCGTGGATAATTTCATATATTCAATTATTTTTTCGTCTTCAAGTGTATAGATAAATCCCTTATCCATTCTTTTCCTCCAGATATTTTCTTACTTTTCTTAGCATTTCAATATCGCTTAAATCTTGAGTTCTTCCGCTAAATTCTTTCATCTTTATTATATCTTCTATTTCGGCCAGATAAATCTCTATGTCCTTTACCTTTTTCACTGTTCTGTTTATAAATGACTTTTCAAAATCTAATGGATGAACAAGCACAATATCAACGACCTTATAGTTGTCTTTTTTATGATAAAAACTAAAGGCCTTAAGGTTTTTGTTTTCAATCCAATCTTTCACCTTATCATGATTTGCAAGGTCATCAGGGTTTACTGGCAAGCGGGGAACGTAATCTAATTCTTTCAGTAGAGAAATTGTATTGCAAATATTTCCTTTACTCATGGAAATAAGTATGTCTATGTCCTGCGTCACCCGTGGAACACCATAGAGATTCACTGACAATCCACCTACTATGAGGTATCTGACCCTCTTCTTATATAGCCCCTCCAGTATTTTAAAATAATACATTTTCAGCAGGTTTTTATATAAATGAAAGTTGAAATATTAAATAGAAAAAAATACGTTCTGTGGGTAAATTGGTTGCTATTCTTGTGCAATAATAGCTTTCATCAACCATTGTTAAGGTAACGGGCTTAATACTCATAAAGTAGATCTTAGAATGATATTCCTTATGATAATCAGACATATATTATTGTACCTTATTTATCAACTTTCATATATAAAATCATTAATTTCCCTTATTCAATAAAATTTCTGTCAAGCCTGCGGTATTGCAGAGCTTCCGATATGTGTTCAACTTTAATGATATCACTTAGATCAACATCTGCTATGGTTCTTGCTACCTTGATGATCTTTGTGTATCCACGGGCGGAGAGCCCTAGTTCTATCATTGCCTGATTCAGAAGGGATTCGGACTCGCATTCCAGTTTACAGTGCCTCTTTAATATACGAGAGGACATGTGTGCATTAGTTTTGTATCTGTACTCTTTAAAGCGTTTTTCCTGAACCTTTCTTGCCAGAACAACCATCTCCCGTATATCTGCTGATGTTTCACCGGTAGATGCTGAAACCAGGTCACTGTATTGCACTGCCGGTACATCTACATGTATGTCAATCCTGTCCAGTAGGGGGCCGGAAATCTTTGACATATAGTTTTCAATCTTATATGGAGTACAGCGGCATACCCGTTTCTGATCTCCGTAGTAGCCACAAGGACATGGGTGTGAACCCATTTTACAACATTCCAAAATATAGCATAGATATCCCTCGTCCTATTATACCACCCAAATGCTATCCCGCAAATCCTAAGACAAGAGGAGAACATATCCGCAAGAAACGGCTAGATTGTAACCTTAAACAATCTGAAATAGCAAGGATTATTGGTGTCTCAGAGTCTACCATTTGGAACTGGGAACACGGTAGTGAGCCTGACGTGAAACATGTACCAAGTATTATTAAGTATTTAGGATATGTGCCTTTTGATAAGCCTGAAAATATTGGCATTTCTGAAAAACTGAGGTATTATAAACTTATCAATGGATTAACCATTAAACAACTGGCGAAAGAAATAGGGTGTAATCATGAACAATTAATGGATTGGATTGGTGGTAAGGTTAGGCCGAGTAAAAGGAATCTGGAAAGGATTAGAAAGTTTGTAGAGGCTTTGTAGCGTAAATTGGTATAAGTTGATTATGTTTTAGTATAATTAACTTTTAGTTAAAGGTTAATCAACTTGCGTATATAGATATTCAGATATTCATGTTTGAAAAAATATGAAAAAGAATAGTGTTGTTCTGTTTCAATATCAAAAAGATTATTGCCATGCAGGTAAGTTTTACTTTTCTGTGGGACGACGGTTATTGGGCTTTATGAATTGGGAATGTCAAACTCTATTAGCAATAGTGTCTCAAAACTATTGAACCGTTGAAAAAATAGGCTTGACATATTTAGTATCTCCACAGTTTCATTCAAAAATACGTGTATCTTCCTTGGTTTGCACAAGGCTAATACTGGTGATAACGATTATAACTTTCCATGCCTGAAAGTCATTACCATCCAGATAGCGGTGGTAATGACTTTGCTTCTATCGCCACATTCTTTACGATTCAGGTACACCTAAAAGATCTATAAAGAATGTAAACTTTGCATTATCCTGAAGACCAATAATAAACTCTACGGTCATTGATTCTCCAGGTACCAAAACATCATTATCAACATTAGGCCTTAATGTTGCTCCAACACTGCCAGGACGACCCTCAGCGTTAAGCAATAAGTTTCCACCTGAGAGTTCACTTACTACAAAGAGTGGATAATTAATTGTTCTAGCGCTAATGTTAGTAAACGTCGCAGTGATCGTGAATGTGCCTGCAGGGGCATCTGCTGCCGGTTTACTATTAGATACTGTTACCGGGGCGCTCTCCTGGGCAACCAACTTGTTTACAAGCAGATCTAACGTTTGTCCTGAATCAATGTCTAATGATGACTCTTTGCCATTAGTCTCTATATCCACACCCACTATGTTCGTATTGTCAGAAGGTGCAATTATCATAAATGTTTCAGGCTCAAATGTTATGCCGTTGCCTTGTTCAAGGTTGCAAGTTGCGGTAAATCCTTCTGCTAGAGTAAATATGGTCTCTACTATTCCATTGATAACAACAACATTTGTACTACCGCATGTTACTATTACCTCATCCCCTGCGTCTAATTTTATTATAGACTTATTACCGCAAACACTAACTATTGCATTTTTGGGACCTCCGGAATTATCAGCTACAATTCTGACACCGTCAGGATTTGGTTCGTCAGTGATAGTCAAATTTTGGTCGCCTGAATCAATAATAGTACCGGATGTTGTTCCACCAGAGACTAGATCGCTGAAATTATTATCAACAACTATTTCTGGTTTAAATACCTGCACTCGAAAATTATGTGTATCAACCACAAAAATGTTGCCAGAACTGTCCACTGCTATGCCTGCGGGCCTACTAAACTGCCCCTCTCTAAAGCCATATGAGCCAAATTGTGAAACAAAGTTTCCTTCTGAATCATATTTCTGTACACGATTTTGATCATATTTATACACGCCCTCTGACACATAAATATTATCAGAGCTATCCAGCGCTATGCCTAGGGCATAGCCGCTATTTGTGCCATACTGTAAAACAAAGTTTCCTTGTGAATCATATTTATACACGCCCCCTGACTCAATCACATAAATGTTCCCAGAGCTGTCCAGCGCTATGTATTCTGGGCCATCATACCAATCACAATTATGTACATCAAACTTTGAGATAAAGTTTCCTTGAGAATCAAATTTCTGTACACGTTGATTATATTTATCTGTCACATAAATGTTGTCAGAGTTGTCCAGCGCTATGCCATTGAGAACATCAAACTGCCCGTCTCCATCGCCAGGTGTACCAAACCTTAAAATAAAGTTTCCTAGTGCATCGAATTTCCCTACACTAGGAATTGAAACATCAATATTATAAGGATCGCAATCGTGGCAATAATCTTCTCCAAAAGTCACATAAATATTCCCAGAACTATCCAGTGCGATACCTCGTGGACTTTCCGACTCTCCGTCCCCAAAGCCATATGAATCAAACTTTGAAATGAAAATGCCTTGAGAATCAAATTTCTGTACACGGTCTCCATCAACCACATAAATATTGCCAGTACTGTCCAGCGCAATGCCAGCGGGTCCAGAAAACTCTCCGTCTCCAGTGCCACGTGTACCAACAATCTTCGAAATAAAGTTTCCTAGTGCATCAAATTTTTGTACACGGTCTCCATCAGCCACATAAATGTTGCCAGAATTGTCCAGCGCTATGCCTCCCATTCCCTTACGGGGGTCAAAGGCAAATTGTCCGTTACCAAGGCCATGTGTACCAATCTCTAAAACAAGGTTCCCATCTGAATCATATTTCTCTACACGGTCATACTGTATCAAATCATCATAATAATCATAACTAGAACTACGGATAGTTATATAAATATTGCCGACACTGTCCAGCTCTATGCCAACTATAGAATAGGAATCAGTGCCATCTGGAGGAGGATGACCAACCTTAGAAATAAAGTTTCCTAGTGCATCAAATTTTTGTACACGGCCTGCTAGAAATCTTCCATCAAGTCCATCAACCACATAAATGTTACCAGAATTGTCCAGCGCTATGCCACTTGGATGAGAAAACTGCCCGTCGTCCAGGCCACGTGTACCAAACTTTGAAACGAACTTTCCTTGAGAATCAAATTTCTGTACACGGCGATTCCCACTATCAGTTACATAAATGTTATCAGCGCTATCGAGCGCTATGTCTTCTGGACCATCAAACTGCCCGTCTCCATCGCCAGGTGTGCCAAACTTTGAGACAAAGTTTCCTTGAGAATCAAATTTTTGTACACAAGGATTAGATGGACCATACCGCTCTGCATCCACCACATAAATGTTGCCAGAACTGTCCAGCTCTATGGCTTTGGGATTAGAAAACTGCACGCCTCCAACCCCCTCTGAACCTAATACCATAACTATGGAACCCGTAATATCAAGTTTTATAACATTTTCATCTGTTGCAATATAAATATTGCCACTTTCATCTACTGCAACATCTTTTGGGGCTGGTATTGGTTGCTGTCCACGCGGAATACTAAATGAAAACGAATACTGTGCAATTGTATTTTGGTTGTTTGCAAATAGTGTTGTAATAACCGATATTGTCACGAATACAATAAGAAACATATTTATCCATCGTAATGAGAAAAGTTTATTATCCATGTCTTTCCTCCTTTCCAGTTACGCTTATTTCGTAACAAAAGTAACGATTAAATAAATGCATATTTTACGAAAGTAATTAATAAAACTGTTTTCTAACGCAAAGAATTTTGCCTATTTATCCCAAATCCAATTAATTGAATTGTTGTTAAAGGTTAGTATTTGAATAAAAGAACTGAAAACAACCGTTTCTTAATATCTTAAACTACAGAATTTACGGTTTTTTTGATTCAAGGCAAACGTAGAATGTGTAAGTTTAAACTCTAATTAGGGATCCTATTTCATTACTGTACTAAAAATAACTACTTTGTTAGGTTTCCTTTATATCTATTCATTCTTAGAAATTTTTAATTTCCTTTTATGATCTATACTCTTTCATAAAAACAGTTACACCAAATCATAAAAAGAAATAATGTATACTCATTTATAGGCAGGCATAGTAATTTTTAACCCAAGGAACTATCATAAATTAAATATTTTTGAATATTTCTAACTTTATGTCCCTGTTAATATTATACCTTGAAAAATTACGTTTTATCTGTCTTTTTTCATACTTCGAGAGTTATATAAAGACAATATAAAAGAATATATTAGAGGATATTTAAGGAGCGATTAGGGACAGACCCAGAAAACAGAATATAACCAGAAAACTTAAACCCTCAATTGCTCAATTAGTAGGCAAAACGGGTAGAACATTTGAGTTAGACACTGAATGCTGTATTTATATTCCGTTTTCTGGGTCTGATAATCATATAGGGGACTCCTTCAAGCGTCACCAAAGTATAGTAAAATACTACTATAAGAGGTGACATTGTTAACCTTGTAAAGGAGGAGCCAAAATGAGCTATTATGTAGGAATAGATCTACATTCAGACAATGATTTTATAGGAATAGTAGACAAAAAAGACACAAGAATATTAACGAAGAAGTTACCCAATGAAATAGGAGAAGTATTAAACACATTAAAGCCATTTAAAAGGAAGATAAAAGGAGTAGTTGTTGAATCTACTTATAATTGGTATTGGCTAGTAGATGGATTAATGGATAATAAATATAAAGTACATTTAGCCAATCCATCCCAGATGCAGCAGTACTCAGGAATGAAACATACAGATGACAAATGGGACTCGTTCTGGTTGGCCCTAAAAGTTTGCCTAGTAATGAGAAAAAGCCAAAAAAGATATCAGGGCTGGATGGTATTTATTCACTTAAACGTCTGGCAAATGAGATGTATGGATTGGGCGAAAACAATTTGGTGTTATGTCTTTCATCTTCAGATAGGTTTTGCCTACTTTTGCCAGATTTTTTGTGATGAATTTTCTACCGTTGCATTATGCAAATTAACAATTTAATTGACGGTCATAAAATTAAAAGCAATAATTACATAACAGGGGAAATGAAGTTAAGCTGATATCCTGTGTAATCCATCAATTTGCTCTTATTTTACACAACTTTTTAAATAATAAAGAAACGAGGTATTAAAGATATGACAATTGTTGAAACAAGGTATGAGCATGTAATCCTTAGTGATGGAAATGTCCCGATAATTGCCGGAACCAATATGAAAGTAATCGAATTGATATTAGAAAAGACTGCATATGGTTGGAGCCCGGAAGAACTCAAATTCCAACATTCCTATTTAACATTGGGCCAAATTCATTCAGCTCTAGCTTATTATTGGGACCATAAAGAGGAGCTTGATCATGATATTGAAAAGCGATTCGAATATGTAAATAAACTTCAAAGAAAGACAAGAGATTCTCCTCTTGAATCTCGTTTGAAAGCAAAGGGATTAATTTAGTGGCGATTAAACTGTATATGGATCACAATGTGCCACGTGCTATAACTGTTGGTCTTCGTTTACGAGGAGTTGATGTAATTATATCCCTTGAAGATGGTACAAGTGAACTAGATGATTCTGAATTATTGGATAGGGCGGGAGAGTTAGGAAGAGTATTATTTACGCATGATGATGATTTGCTTGCTGAAGCGACCAAAAAACAACGCTCCGGTATTCCTTTTGCGGGTGTAGTTTATGCTCACCCATTGCGTGTCTCAATCGGTATTTGTATTGACGATTAGGAAACCATTGGACAAGTCGGAGAGTTAGAAGATTTAGCAAACAGAGTGGAATATTTGCCTCTAATCAAGTAGAAAATCTTCCAGGGACAAAAAACAAAGAACAACAAAGGCAGAAGTATTCTTTGCAAATTGTTGTTACAATAGCGCTAGTAAGAAACTTAGTTTATCAAATGACATAATCAGCCTATTCAATAAAATTTCTGTCAAGTCTACGATATTGAAGTGCTTCAGATATGTGTTCAACCTTAATGATATCACTTAGATCAATATCTGCTATGGTTCTTGCCACTTTAATGATCTTTGTGTATCCACGGGCGGAGAGCCCAAGTTCTATCATTGCTTGATTCAGTAGGGATTCCGACTCGCATTCCAGTTTACAGTGAGTCTTTAATATACGGGAGGACATATGCGCATTAGTTTTGTATCTGTACTCTTTAAAGCGTTTCTCCTGAACATTTCTTGCCAGAACAACCCTAGCCCTTATATCTGCAGATGTCTCACCAATAGAGGCGGAAACCAGGTCACTGTATTGTACTGCAGGTACATCTACATGGATGTCTATTCTGTCCAGCAAGGGGCCGGAAATCTTTGACATATAGTTTTCAATCTTATATGGAGTACAGCGGCACACACGTTTTTGATCTCCATAATAACCACAAGGACATGGATTCATGGAGCAAATGAGCATAAGCTTTGCCGGATAAGTGATAGAGGTTGAAGCTCGGGCAATGGTTATTGTATTTGATTCCAGGGGTTGTCGAAGTGATTCCAGTGTCTTCCTGTCAAACTCCGGAAGTTCATCGAGAAAGAGTACTCCATGATGAGCCAGACTAATCTCTCCTGGTCTTGGTATGGTGCCTCCGCCCACCAGTCCGGCAGAACTGATTGCGTGATGAGGTGTGCGGAAGGGCCTGGTTGTCATGACAGACTGATTTTTGTTAATTAACCCTACAACACTGTATATCTTTGTGGTTTCTAAAGATTCCTGACGAGTAAGTTTAGGCATTATTGTGGGGATACGCTGAGCTATCATAGTCTTTCCCGAACCTGGTGGGCCTATCATTAGTACGTTATGATTACCGGCTGCAGCAATTGTCAATGCCCGCTTAACGTGTTCTTGTCCTTTAACGTCTGTAAAGTCAAAGCCGTAATTGTCGTTTCCTGTAAATATTTTATCCAGGTTAATGGAGTAGGGATCTATATCCAACTTTCCGGTTAGAAAACCTACTGCTTCTACCAGGTTTTGCACTGGTATAACAGATATTCCTTCAACTACAGCAGCCTCCATTGCATTTTCATAAGGTAGGATTAATCCTTTACGTCCATCATCTAAACACTTCATTGCCATTGAAAGGGCGCCTTTGACCGGACGTAGCTTACCGTCCAGCGCTAACTCGCCGATAATAGCATAATCTGAAAGTTTAGTGGATTTAATCTGTTCTGTGCCAATCAATATACCTACAGCAATTGGTAGTTCAAATACTGGACCTTCTTTCTTTATATCCGCAGGGGCAAGATTTATGGTGATGTGTTTTACCGGGAATTTGTAACCGCTGTTCTTAATGGCTGCCTTTACACGATCCCTGCTCTCTTTTACAGCTGTGTCGGGTAGACCAATAATTACGGTATTTGGCAGCTGCCCATATGTAACATTTACTTCAATTTCCAGTCTAAATGCATCAATACCGTATGCAGCTACACTCTCAATACTTACAAGCATTAAAAATCTCCTTTTGCCTTAAAAGAGATACCGGCAGATCCTTATTCCTGTGGCAGATAAATTAATATGGCAGGTTCCATTTGATTTCAGAAAAGCAAAGTAGACTAGAATTCTATTTCGAACGTTTTTAATAATTTGTTATTACATCCATGACAAAACCTATTTTATAGTATTACTTTATAAATCTTTTTTTATAAAAGATTTTGTGATTTTTATGGAATACGGAATTCAGGAGCCAGGTGTCTGTACAACAAAAATCAAAAGTTGAAGAACAGATATAATTTACATATATTTCTATTAATTAACATAATGAAATAACTACAAATCTATGCTTTATTCTGAATTCTGTCTACTGAATTTAGTTGCGGCTTTGCCGCACTATATATATGAAACTTGCAATAGTAGAACCTATTTCTTAATTTGTTTGACAACAAAAAAATTAAATGATATATTATGCCTTCGTTCGGGCGATTAGCTCAGTTGGCTAGAGCGCTTGCCTTACAAGCAAGATGTCACAGGTTCGAGTCCTGTATCGCCCACCATTTCATTAAATGAGTTATGGCAACTCAAGCTCATCAAAAACCAAAGATTTTGCCTGCTTCCTGCTTTATAAACAAATTTTAGTCATGGCTATCCAGTTGCTTGTCAAAATCACTTTTTAACACTACTTCTTTGTCTTTTTTAGCTATGATTGGAATAACGCTGATGAAGTTTGTGTTACACTGATCCAACAACTTGTAACAGTATGATACAAATCATTAAACCTGTAATTCTTTAGACCTACCGTAATTAGTGCTATAAAAAATCCTTTATTAGATTTGAAAGATTACCATTAATTTATTTTACACAATAAATACCAGGTTATTTTTTATACATTGTAGATGCGTATGATCTGTTTTTACAGTTCCATATCTTTATTAATTTTCTTCATATTGCGTCGGTAGAAGAACCCAATGGCACCCAAACCAATACCCAGGATTGCAAATGTAGATGGTTCTGGTACTGGTTGTACGGTATCCCATCCTATAACATCAAATGCTAAAAGATCGTTACTTGAAACAGTAAGAAACTCTCCTCGTCCTACAGTTGGGTCCATAATACCTAAACCCAAATGATCTTTCCAGTGGCTAGCTTGACGTCCATCACCATTAAATGCGCCAGTTGAAAATTGTCCGATTTCAGTATTTCCACCATCAATTGAGAAAAATGAGGTTCCTCCAACTGTAAAATCCGGAATTCCAGTTCCTGTTGAATTAGAATAACGGTATAGATCTAGTACGCTAAAAAGTGGAACGTCATCAAATGCACTATGAAAAACAGGGGTATTACCTCCGTTAGGCAGAGCGTTAAAATCAACGATGTCAACGCCGCTTACAAATCCAAGAGAATGGCCGAGCTCATGAGCCGCAATACCCACAAAATCAAACTGACCTGCACTGATACCATCACTACTGTCAAAATCAAAAGCAAATGAACTGTTAAAATTAATTATTGCGTCTACACCTGCATCTGGATCAACCAGGCCGAGAGCTTTCGCGTTTGCACTGGTGACACGAAGAGTATCATTATTTCTAGTATTGTTGTTATCAAAAACACTATCAGCCAAGGTATTCATGAATCCATTTTCATCAGGACCATTTATCTGGAAGTTTAATCCAGGCCCAGTTTGAAGGTTGCTTGCTGCAATAACATCAGACGCTGAACCGAAACTGGAGGCCGCCTCGGTTATCAAACTGTCATATATATCGCTATATTCAAAACCAAGTGAGGTGGAACCCGTTTGTCCCAGGGTAGTAGGACTACCAAGATCCTTAAAAGATATATTAACATTAACAGTTACAGGATCAAGAAACACTCCTTCCCATATACTTCCGGCTTCATTAAATGCATTTAGAGCCGTTTGTGACATACCTCCTGATGTAACATCATTAAAATTTATTACCAGGGCGTAACATGGAGCACTAAAAACAAAGATCATTGATATTATGATAAGTGTTTTAACCTTCATTGATGATTTACTCATTAAATTCTTTATATTTTCCTGGTTTTTCATTTTACTCCCTTTAATTTTTAATAAAAAATTTCATTTTGCCCCGCTTTTACTTTTCATCTTTTATAAACTAGAGTCTATCAATTTCACCATGAGCATAATTTGATTTGAATAAAACATGAGACTAGGATTTTATCGCAAATATAATACCAAACATAAGGCTGAATTATATAATGTACTAATGTCAATAACTTCCCTATGTGACGGGAAAATAACCAAAAAGTAAAAGTCCAAAACCTCCATTTTTGTGTTAGATCTTTAACATTAACTAACAAGGTGTTAGTTTTATAACTCTTAAGGTAATGAATTCTTGGAGTTCCTTTTTTTATGAGAAGTGTTTTTTTATATAATACGTGACTAAACACATAGTAATATATGTTAGATTAATCATTTGCTGCAGTGTAAGGCTATAAAGAGGTGAAGAATTTTTCTTACATTTTTTTGGATTATCTGCGAAAATTTTGTTATCCGTGTTTTATATAAGCATAGAAAATGTGATTTTAAAGTTTAATAATTTTGAAAACCGTTTGAACTTACTAAATTGGAGGTAGTAATTTTTTTGTAAAATGGGAATGTGTTTTTCTCACGTAAGAGATTTTGTGTTATAATTTGGTGCTGAAGCGGCCTAGAAGAGAACTCCAGATGAATCCTCTCTGCGTGTAAACTATAATTATAATTCTGATTAACGTTCTATATAGTATTATTTTATAAAAACTTCTTTTTTTAGAGTTTTTGGTATTTTTATGGAATACAGAATTCAGGAGACAGAAGATATTTTTCTTTTTCAATTGTTAAATGTAAATTTGTTTGCAGCTTTGCTGCGTTATGTTTAATTTGCAATATAAAGGGTATTAATATGAAAAGAATCGACAAATTTAATGAGTTAACACCTGAACAGCTTGCATGGAGGGCAGATCTTGATAAGATTCCTTTTGATACTATCGATGAGAGCAAGGTATGTGATGATATTATTGGGCAGGAGAGGGCGCTTAAGGCTATACAGGTTGGACTAGAGATCAAAAGTTCGGGTTATAACATCTTTGTGACAGGGATGGTGGGGACGGGGAGGACCACAACCATTAAACAACTGCTGGAGTGTTTGGAGAAGGGGGAGAAGAGACCGGATGATATTCTTTACGTTAATAATTTCAAGATACCGGACGAGCCGATTGTAATGACTCTGCCTGCCGGTCAGGGGAGACTCTTTAATGATCAGATAGACCGAATGATAGAGACGCTCAAGACCAACATTCCTAATCTTTTGAAAAACAAATACTATACAGATCATCGGGATCAGATTGTGGAAACGGAGCAGAAACATCAGAAGGAGATATTGGAAGGGTTTCAAAAGGAGGTAGCAGAAGATGGGTTCTCAGTTATTCAGGTGCAGGTGGGACCTTATGTAAAACCTGACTTGGTTCCGTTGATTGAAGATAAACCTACTGCATTTTCTAAAGTGGAGTCCATGGTGAAGGCTGGCAAATTTTCTGCGGAAAAGCTGGATGAGCTGAACAAAAAATATGAGACTCTTAAGGTAAGGCTTGAAAAAATATTCAAGCAATTCCAGGAGGTTGATGAAAGGGTCCAGCGTCTTCTCAAGGAGTGGGACGAAGAGTCAATTACTCCAATCATTACTGAGGCCATTAATCAAGTTAAATTTAAATTTGACATTCCTGATGTTTTTGAATATTTGAAAGAGGTGGAAAAACATCTTATTGATGATCTAGAGCTCTTTAAGAGGCGTCATCATCTGCATCAGAATAGTGAAGAGTTAAATGAGACGGAGTTGAAGGATCCTTTTTTGCGCTATCGTGTTAACCTGCTGATTGATAATTCTGAGTTGAAGGGCCCGCCGATTATTATGGAGACAAATCCATCTTACATAAATGTTTTTGGTGCTATCGAGTCCTCCGCTAACCGTTTTGGGATGTGGGAGACAGACTTTACAAAAATTAAGGCAGGCTCTTTGTTGAAGGCTAACGGCGGATATCTGGTTATGAATGCTATGGATATGCTTGTTGAACCTGGAGTGTGGCCAACACTTAAACGTGCATTGCGAAACAAGGCACTGGAAATACAGAATCTAAGTTCTCTATATGTTATAACCGCCGGACGGCTGAAACCAGAATCTGTGGCTATTGATGTTAAGGTTGTTTTAATAGGTGATAGTAATATATACAATTTTCTATATAACGCGGACGTGGACTTTAAAAAGGTCTTCAAGATCAAAGCGGAATTTGATACGGAAATCATAAAAAGTGATAAAACTTTATTGGATTATATACAGTTTATAAATAAGATCTGTCTGGAAGATAAACTTAATCCTTTTGACAAAGATGGAATGGCTGCAATTGTTGAGTATGGAACCCGGCTGTCAGGTAAGCAGAAAAAAGTTTCCACACGGTTCAACATCATTGCTGATGTAATTAGTGAGGCAGACTATTGGGCCAAAAAGGACGGCAAAAATCTTACGACGCGCAATCATGTGGAGACTGCAATTCATGAGCGATTTGAACGGGTGAGTCTGGTAGAGGACAAGATACAGGAGATGATAGAGGATGGTACCATAATGATTGATACTGATGGTAGTGTGGTAGGGCAGCTGAATGGGCTTTCAGTGTATCAGCTTGATGAGACTGCGTTTGGTAAACCCACCAGGATTACAGCAAGCACGTCAGTGGGTAAGGTAGGGGTGATTAACATTGATCGGCAGGCGGACTTGAGCGGACCCACGCACAATAAGGGGGTTCTTATACTTGGAGGATTTCTCCGTGGTAAATATGCGCAGAACAAACCTTTCTCTCTCTCTGCTAGCATTGCATTTGAGCAGTCCTATTCAGGTGTGGATGGTGACAGTGCTTCGTCTGCAGAGGTGTATGCAATCCTATCAAGCCTGTCGAATCTACCATTGCGGCAGGATATTGCGGTGACAGGATCCTTGAACCAGAAAGGTGAGATTCAGCCCATAGGCGGGGTAAACTATAAGATAGAAGGCTTCTATGATGTTTGCAAAGCTAAAGGGTTGACTGGAAAACAAGGTGTTATTATTCCGCCACAGAATATACAAAACCTTATGCTTAGAGCTGACATTGTAGATGCTGTGGCGGCAGGGAGGTTCCATGTATATCCGGTGAGGACTATTGATGAAGGGATATCCATACTTACTGGAGTTAAGGCCGGTGAACAGTTTGAGAATGGAGAGTTTGAAGATGGAACGGTTAATTTTATGGTTGATCTTGAACTGCAGCGTCTTGCAAAGAGTTGGCAATCCTTTGATAAGGAGAAAAAAGACGAAAAAGATGAGGAGTAGGGGCTGCGGTATGCCTTTAGATATCTGTCTGCTCGTTTATTGAAAAAACGTTTAGGAGCAGTCTTCAAGACTGCTCCTGCCGTGTGTTCAACATAAGCAGGAATTCTGCGTTTGGTGTGTCGGCACTCAGATATCTTTGAATCTTCTTTGGCTGTGATTTACTTGATGAAGCTAAGGCAACTGCCGTGCAATTATCCAATTATAACATGCAAATCTAACAAAAATCTGAAACACTAAATGTGGAATTTATGCTTACTTTGAGCATAATTATTTTAATGGTTCTATAATTATTACGTCATCCGGTATGCTGAATTGGTAATCCTTTGGTGAAATATGTCCGTTAATGGTCATCTTGGTCAGTTCTATTCTATTTAATACTTCGCCACCGCTTTCGTCAAGTTCTATAACTATTGGAACCCATTTGCCATCCTGAACCCAAATCTTTATTTTTGAATAGTTTTCGAGAGAACTTTTACCTGGTTTTGGGTTGAGCTCTATACGATAAAATTTATGCTTTTTGGATTTTTTCTTTTTGCGGGTTTTGCTACCAAGGTTGGCGTCATCTTCCTGAATCCTAACTTCAAATTTTTCCTTGATGACGTCGGCTGTCTCATTGATGCCAAAATTAAAGAAAACATTCATAAATGAATCGTTACCCATATCATTAACTGGATACTTTTCTACCTGGCTCTGGTCAATATGATAGATCCATATATGCTTGTCATCAATTATGTTCACTTCGTTGCGAGGTAGTTTAAACTTTATAAAAAACCGTTTAGGTTTTCTGTATGTGAAACTTCCTTCTGACACATCTTCAGATTCCAACAGTGGTATGGAGCGGATAATTTTGATATTTGCTTTTATGGAGATAGTTTTCTTGTTAGCATTTTCTATCTCTTTCAGGACATAATCTGTAAGTTTCTGATCATTTCCTGCCATTGATTCAGCAATATTGGCCAACAATAAAATGTTGAAACAGAAGACAAAAGCGGTTAAGAATTTCTTTTTCATATTAATAAGGGTTTAGGTTTTTATCGTTAAGGAATATGGATTTAATTAATTACGAATTTGTTTACGATTTCGCTGCTCTATAATGTTGCCTTATAAAAACTGTTTTTTTAAGATTTTGTAACTTTTATGAAATATAGAAGCCGGAATAATGGAAGGCTTGATTCTGGAAATGAATACAAAATTCTGTTTACGGCTTCACCACTCTGTATATTAACGTTGTATATGCAAATATACTATACCACAGAGCCGCTATTGGCTTCAATCAAAAGTATTTAAGATTTGTATCATGGGTTTTGGTATGATATCGATCAAATTAGTACTAGCGGTGGTGATAATTTGATACTTTAGTTCTAAGATATACCTTTGGTTAGTGCAGTTTAGTTTATTAGGGCGAACTATTAATTAAAAATTAAACATTACACTATTAGGGCAAATTAAATTTTATC
The DNA here is from genome assembly GCA_021777055.1 of Candidatus Anammoxibacter sp. Lineage (GTDB taxonomy): Bacteria > Planctomycetota > Brocadiia > Brocadiales > Anammoxibacteraceae > Anammoxibacter_A. The sequence continues at coordinate 16,003 of JAIQZO010000064.1, forward strand.
TCTTTTGATTCTTACTTTCTTCAGGAAACTATAGAAAGGCTTGAGTGTTTTAAATGGAATTGATGTCTGTAAAAGATGCAAAATGGTTTGGTTGTCCGCCAGATGAATGGCTACGCCATATTATTAATATACATTTTGATCCCTTTAATGGATCAAAGTACTGGCTTGAAAAGGAAAAGGAGTTAAATGTTGATGTCAGAAATAATATATCATGTATAGACGAACTTCAGCTTTTGGGTCCTATGTTGGAGGATGATCTACGCCGTTTCCCGGTGGAGGACTTTATACCGAAACATTGTTTGGATAACAAAAGTGGTCTTATTCTGGGTGAGACTTCTGGCACCACTGGCAAACCAAAAGTAACTGCGTATAAAACAGATGAGTTTATTCCTACATTTGTTGATTATTTTGGACTTGTTGCTACACTTCGTGGATTTCCTTTTGGCGGCAACTGGTTGTGGGTAGGGCCTAGTGGGCCACACATAATTGGTAAAGCGGTGGGACTAGTTGCAAAAAGAATGAACAGTATGGATCCGTTTTCAGTTGATTTTGACCCTCGTTGGGCAAAAAAACTAAAAAGTGGTTCATTTGCCGCAAAACGTTACTTGATGCATGTGATTGATCAGTCAATGGATATATTGACGACACAAAATATTGATGTTATCTTTACAACTCCGGTGGTGTTAAAGGAACTCTCTTATGTCTTGGAGGAATCTGTTAGAAAAAAAATCAAGGGTGTACATTATGGCGGTATGTCAATTGGTAGGGATGATCTCAGGATGTTTAAGGACAATCTGTTTCCAAACGCCGTACATATTTCCGGTTACGGTAATACCCTATTTGGTTTGTGTCTTGAAATAGACGAATCTCCATCTTTTAACCTTGATTACTATCCTCCCGGACCTCGGATGATTCCTCGTGTAGTATCAACAAAAAAGGGTTTGTCCCCATCCGCGGATAGGCTTATAGATGTTGTAAGGTATGGTGAGAAAGGACAGGTTGTGTTCCATCGATTGGATGAAAGTTTTTTTATACCAAACATGTTTGAACGTGATCAAGCAATCAGGATCCCTTCAACGGAGAAAAACAGATCAATGGGCTTGTTTCTTGACGGTGTTCGTAATCCGTCTTTATTAGAAGGTGCGGCAGAATCAGTCAAAGTGGGCCTCTATTGATTGATCATCATTAATTAGTCCAAATCTGTACGAAATCATCGTATTATAATTGCAAAGGCTATTATTTCATCAAAAAAGATTTGACTAAAACAACTGAACCATGCACCATCGGAGTCGCCATAGGCCTTGCACTATTTATATGTTACCATTGTTCTTCCCAATCTCCCATACCAATTATTGGAAATTTTTCTGAAGTATCTTGTAAACCATTAAAAAAACAGCTTAGCGTTTATTAGCCATTTAAGACCATTTCTTGTCTGATTAAAATCTGCACTCTTTTACCAATTTATTGACAAATAGCAATTTGAAGTCAACATTGTCCGGTTAGCTTTTTGCCGTGTAAACGTGTAAAAATGTTTCATATTTATAAACATTTTCCAATATCATAGCGCGGCGAAGCCGCAATTAAAATACGAGATTCTAGATACTGGATACAGGCAACGGATACTGGATACAGGCAAATAGTTAGATTTCTATCTTTCTTGTCAAGATGCAACATAAAAAGAGCCGAATTTAATTTGAGATATAACGTTTTTAAGGCGTTTAAA
>JAIQZO010000065.1 GCA_021777055.1 Candidatus Anammoxibacter sp.
CTATTGAAAAATCTGACTTTAAATTATGGTTTACTAATGCAGATGATAAAACAGTTGAAGGGATAAAACATAAAAAACAAAATTGCATTGCGGTACAATTTCATCCCGAAGCTGCTCCTGGCCCTTTTGATTGTAAATTCATCTTTGAAGAACTTAAAAAACTAATGGAGAAATAAATAATTGCCAAAGAATGAATCGCTAAAGAAAATCCTTGTACTGGGAAGTGGGGCAATTAAAATTGGTGAAGCTGGGGAGTTTGATTATTCTGGAAGTCAATGTCTTAAAGCAATACATGAAGATGGAATTAACAGTGTCTTAATCAATCCAAATATTGCAACCATACAAACTGATACTCGATTTGCAGATCAAGTGTATCTTCTTCCAGTTAATGCCGAGTATGTGGAATCCATTATTGAAAAGGAAAGACCTGATGGAGTTATGTTGGCATATGGGGGACAAACTGCACTAAACTGCGGAGTAAATCTCGATGAATCTGGAATTCTGAAAAAATATGGGGTTAATGTACTTGGAACTCAGATTACAGGTATCAAAAAAACCGAAGACAGGCAGCTTTTCAAAGATTCTATGAATGAATGTGATGTCCCTGTATTGAGAAGTAAAACTGTAAATAATTTTGAAGATGCTAAAAAAGCAGCCGAAGAACTTGCCTACCCTGTAATAATTCGAGTTGCATACACTCTCGGAGGGAGAGGTGGCGGTGTTGCATATAATGAAATTGAACTACATGAAATTGTTGAACGAGGTCTCAAAGCGAGTCTGGTTAAACAAGTGCTAGTTGAAGAATACATTGGCCATTGGAAACAAATTGAATATGAGGTAATGCAAGATTATGATGGAAATAATGTGATTGTTTGTAATATGGAAAACGTTCTTTCTATGAAAGCCCATACTGGTGATAATATTGTCGTTGCACCGTCACAAACAATTGATAATCACGAATATCATATGTTACGTTCAGCTGCGCTTCGTGCAACAAAACATGTTGGTATAGTTGGTGAATGTAATATTCAATATGCTTTAGATCCAGATTCTGCTAAATATGTTGCAATTGAAATCAATCCTAGACTTTCCCGTTCATCTGCATTAGCAAGTAAAGCAACGGGTTATCCATTAGCATACATGTCTGCAAAAATTGGATTGGGTTACAATTTATCTGAACTAGTAAATAGAATTACAAAAAATACCACTGCCTGTTTTGAACCATCTCTTGATTACATTGTATGTAAACATCCTAGGTGGGATTTTGATAAATTTGAACTTGTAAATAGACGACTTGGCCCTACGATGAAATCTGTCGGAGAGGTAATGGCAATCGGTAGAACTTTTGAGGAATCATTCCAAAAAGCAATCCGAATGTTAGACATTGGAAATGATGGATTAGTTTTGAATCGTACAAATGGAACTAAATACACTGAAGAAGAAATTGAATACAAATTATCTCACCATGATGATCAAGTTCTATATCATGTTGCAATTGCATTAAAGATGGGAATTACAGTAGAACGAATTTACAAATTGTCTACAGTTGATCCTTGGTTTATAGAAAAAATTAAAAATATTGTAAATGTTGAAGAGAAGCTAAAAGATTCTGAACTCAATGAATCATTAATGTGGGAAGCAAAAAAATCTGGTTTTTCAGATAAGCAGATTGCACGTGCAAAAGACAAAACTCCCGACGAAATTCGTGATTTGAGAAAGAAGTTAGGAGTAATTCCCTCGGTTAAACAAATTGATACACTTGCAGCAGAGTGGCCTGCAGTTACCAATTATTTGTACTTGACATATGGTGGCAATTCCGATGATATAGTAATTCCCCAGGATGAAAGGGGGATAATTGTACTTGGTGCAGGCCCCTACAGAATAGGAAGTAGTGTGGAATTTGATTGGGGCACTGTTAACATGGTCTGGGGCCTTCAAGAAAATGGTGAAAAAAGTGTCTCAGTGGTAAATTGTAACCCCGAAACCGTTTCAACTGATTATGATATTTGTACAAGATTATACTTTGAAGAATTAACTCAGGAACGAATTTTAGATATTACTGAATTTGAACATCCGAAGGGAATCATTACTTGTGTTGGAGGCCAAACTGCAAACAACTTGACCCTTGGTCTTGCACAACATGGAGTACATATCTTAGGAACTAGTGCACAAGATGTTGACAGAGCAGAAGACCGCTCTAAATTTAGTGCTGAACTTGATAAACTTCACATTCAACAACCAAGATGGCAAGCATTTTCAAATCTCAATGAAGCAAAATCTTTTGCTCAAGAAGTTGAATTCCCAGTAATTGTTAGACCTTCGTATGTTTTGTCTGGTGCTGCTATGAAAGTTGTTTGGTCTCAAGAAGAACTAAAAACATATGTCAAGGAGGCCACTGATGTATCCCCTGATCATCCTGTAGTCATTTCAAAATTCATGTTAAACTCCCTTGAAGTTGATGTGGATGGAATAAGCAATGGTAAAGAAGTTGTCATTGGTTCAATAGTTGAGCATATTGATAGTGCGGGTGTTCATTCTGGAGATGCAATGATGGTAATTCCTCCTTGGCGTTTAAGTAACAAAACTATTGAAACAATTAACGAATATTCAAAAAAGATTGCTTTGACATTTAATGTTAAAGGACCATTTAATTTACAATTTTTAATTCACGATGATCAGGTATACGTGATAGAGCTAAATATTCGTGCATCGCGTTCAATGCCTTTTGTATCTAAACTAGTCAAAACAAATCTGATTTCGCTTGCTGCTAAGGCTATTTTGGATAAACCTCTGCCTAAAATCCCTGAAAATAAATGGCAAAAAATCCACAACTATGGAATTAAGGTTCCGCAATTCTCTTTCATGCAATTGGAGGGGGCTGATATTGCATTGGGTGTTGAAATGCAATCTACTGGAGAAGCGGCATGTTTTGGAAATAGTTTCTATGATGCCTTATCCAAAGGATTGACATCTGTTGGCTATAATCTTCCAGACAAAGGCTCCGCTCTTGTCACTGTAGGCGGTGCACAAAATAAAGAAAAACTAGTTCCGACAATTGCAAAATTAAAACAATTGGGATTTAAAATCTTGGCAACAGAACACACTGCAGAATTCTTTGAAGAGAAAATTGGTCAGATTGAAATTGTTCATAAAATTTCAGAACCTGAACGAAAACCGAATATTTCTGATTTATTGTACGAACGAAAAATTGATTTCATTATTAATATTCCAAGTACCTCTACTTTGGAAAAATATGTGGGGATGCTTGATGATGAATATCAAATAAGACGAAAATCCCTTGAATTAGGTATACCTGTCTTGACTACTATTGAATTGGCTGATTCTTTTGTAAACACATTGGAATGGTTAAGAACTAACAAAACAACAAAAGATCCAATCGAACCTTATGACAAGTATGAGTAATTATAAAAACACAAGTGCAAGCATTCTATAAAATTACATGGCAAAAAAACTGTTTAATTAAATCACTTGATTGATATTTGACTCATTCCCAATGATTGTCCCATCTAGGGTAATTATTTTCGCTTTAGATATTCCATTAATTTTATTAATTATTGGAGAAATCGATTTTTTGTATTGTTTTCTGTAAGTTGCGTAAAAATATTTGTTAAATGCCGGTACGATTGTTATTTCAATTTCCCCTGTTTTATTTGGAAAAATATTTCCCTTGTCTGTTTTAATTGATACCCACACTCTTTGACCATTAACTATGGAATCTTCTTGAAAAAATACCGGATGGAGATGCCCCATGATAATTTTATCTACATGTGAAAAGTTTTCTGAAGGCAATGTATGACCGTGTGTAAGCAAAATGTTTTCTTCAACCATTCCTGTAGAACTAATCATTGTAATGTTGTCTGGAACTAGTCTCTGAATGTTTGCATCATGATTTCCGGGAATTAATATTACATCGCATTTCTCTCTAATTTTTTTAAAAAACAAGGGGACTTGATCCCATTCATTTCTAGATATGCTTTTGATACTTGATTTTACATCTCCAAGTAAAATTACTGAATCTGGTTTTTCTGAATCTATAATGTCTGATAACTCTTGAATGGATTCATTGATGGTTGAATTTTTACCTATGAAAATTTCATTTGATGCCATACTGTTTTCAAACCCAATATGGATGTCTGTAACTATGAGACTCTTTTTTTTACCTTCTAAAATTAGCACAGGTTTTGATGGAACGATTCTTGCTTGTAACATCAAAGTTATAGTTAAGATATGTGATTAAACCCTTGTGAGTAAAGATTTGGATAGAATTCGGTCTTTAGTTTCTGAAAAACGAGTAAAACTACACATCTTTGAGCCCTCACAGCGTAAAATTTGGTCTGTAGTTGGAAAAGGTGAAGAACATTGGATTGATCCTGATTGTAACTATTGTTCTTGCCCTGGTTTCTATTTTGGTAAACTAAATGGAAAAATGATTTGCTATCATCTTGAATCTGCACAACTAGCTAGGAATGAAAATAAAGCTGAAGAAATAATTTTTTCTGATGATGAATTTTTTGATTTTCTTAGAGGATTAATTTCTGATTTATAATTCGAACCTGTTAATAACTAGAAATTCTTCATATTATTATGGATGAAGACCAACAAAATTCTGAAATAGAAAAAATCGCTAATCTTATGGTTCATGATGATATTTCACCTGATGAGCAGGATGCTGCAAAATTAGAAAAATACAAAAATCAGATTAAAGAAGACTGTGATCTTGATGATGAAAGTGCGTTAAAGATGGTTTATGAGACATTACTTTATAGAAAATTAAAAAATTCTGATTCTAGTGATGTTTTAGAAAAAGGTAATGAGTTTGGTGCTGGATTCAGCTAAACCTACTCTAGTGGTATAGTGTCGATATCGTCTTTTGAAACTCCTTTCCAAAGACCAATCATCCCTTCTGGTTCAACTTCTTCAACTTTAGTAATTTGCTGAATCTTGATGTGATCTGGGTTTGGAGGCATCCATAACATTGCCATATAATCTCCAACTTTTCCTACCTTAGTTGGTAAGGCCATGATGACTTTATCTACTACAAATCCTTTTGCAGTTAGTGCGTTTGTTGCTTTTTCTTTAAGATCCATTTTTCCATGTAGGAACAAATAGACATCTTTTTGAGTGTCAATTTCTGCCATGATTTGACTGGTTTTTCAAACTAAATCAACCTTCCTGATCTGACTGTCCCAAAAAGGGTTAAATTAGAACGTACAAAATTCACAACTGTGAAAATATTCACTGTTGGCAGCAAATCATTTGTAACCAGCTTCCAATTGGCTGGAATTCCAGGAAAAATTTCTGAAAATCCTCAAAATGCCCTTGAAGAAATTAAGATGCTAACTGATGACTCTGATGTTGGACTTGTTTTGGTTAGTGATGATATTACAGAATCTATCAGTGACGAGTTAACTGAATTACGGGCAGAAAAATCTACTTTGGTATTTGCATTACCTGCAACTGGAAGTGAAAAAACTGA
>JAIQZO010000066.1 GCA_021777055.1 Candidatus Anammoxibacter sp.
TTTTTACCGCCAATTCTCACCCACCGCTGGGATTGGTGGTAAAAAATAGAATTAATGATGCTCATTTTAGAGGGTTTTTCTTTAAAATTTAATAGCTTGTTTTTGATTTGGAAAATTACGATTCACGTTGAACCAAGACAGTGATATTGTCATATCAACTGGATATACTGACAGAAAATATGAAGATCACATATTAAATTTATTTGCAAAAAATTCAAGGATTTACTTGTTGCAGTGTACTTCCGCATATCCTACTCCAGATGAAGATTGTCAGGTAGGGGTAGTACGTCACTATTATAAACTTAAGGCAGAATATCCACAAATTTATCCTGGTTATTCAAGCCATGACAACGGCTCACTTGCTAGCATGCTAGCGGTTGCAAGTGGGGCAATGATGGTTGAAAAACACGTAAAACTGTGTAATGTGGATTGGGTGCACTTTAATCATGTAGCTTTGGATCTTATGACTGATGAGTTTACGAACTTTGTCAAGGATGTCCGACGAGCGGAACGCATGGTAGGGCCAGAGAAGAAATCAATAAAAACCTCCGAGCACCATAAGTACAAAGTTAATAAAGTTAACAATTAAAAATGAGGTGTTTTTTGAAGACTAACAAAGTCTAAACGTTATGTCTAAAAATATTAGATCTCGATTATCTGAAGTGGACACCTTTTGTGTCTTGAGAGATTCAAATAGAAGACCTAACTATTTAGCATCCGCATAATTCAACAAAGTAAAAAAAGGAGGAGGTAAAAGATGGCAGGAGTAGGAAGTGATATTGAGATAGCCCAGGAGGCGGAATTAAAGCCCATTACAGAGATTGCCACTGAACTTGGAATTCTGGAAGATGAACTGGAACAGTATGGTAAATATAAAGCAAAAGTAAATCTTTATGCATTACTAGGCTATATGAGGACTATGCCTGGATTGCCATCAACACCAGCCGGTGAAAATGTGGACATTGACCTGGAAACAGGAAAAGTAGTTGGATTGTTCTAAATTATAATCCATATCATGTCTAAAAAACAAAATGAATATTAAATCTAAACAAATTATGGAGTCAATGGTTAGTGCATCAATGAGCCGCTTCTTTAATGAACAGATGGGCAAACTGTTAGGCGAAGAAACTACACAGATACTAAATGACACAATAATAGTTAGGTCCAAAGATATTCTGCCACCGGCGGAAATACAGCTTGCCAGGACAGAAGAAGGGGCAGCATTGATGAAGGAAATAAAACTAAGGCTCATGGAAGGAATAATACCCTATGTAAAAGTAATGATTAAAACATTAACTAATGCAGAAGTGATTGACATTTACTCACATATAAGTTTGGCAACTTGCCAACGTATTGAGGTCTTTACATTAAATAAGGACCTGGAAAAGACCTGCAAGGGCTAATAAATACGATTAATATAAAAAAACCTATAAATTATTTTTAGGTTACGAAAGGCTGCCGGTAAGTGAATGAGGTCTAAGGTTTTAATTGCTAATCGGGGCGAGATTGCATTAAGGATAATAAGAACCTGCAAAGAGATGGAGATAGGTACTGTTGCTGTTTATTCTGAAGCAGATAGAGACTCTTTGCATGTTCGATTTGCAGATGAGGCTATCTGTATTGGAAAGGCTGAAAGCAAGGAAAGTTATCTGAATATTCCTGCGATTATTAGTGCCGCTGAAATTGCTGATGTTGACGCAATTCATCCCGGTTACGGTTTTCTAGCAGAAAATGCCCACTTTGCGGAGGTCTGTGATTCTAGTAACATCGCCTTTATCGGCCCTTCACATGAAGCGATTACAAAAATGGGAAATAAATGTATTGCCAGGGAAACCATGATGAAGGCAAAGGTTCCTGTGGTTCCTGGAAGTGAAGGAGTTATTAAGGATGAAAAGGACGCGATAGCTATTGCAGGAGAAATAGGTTTTCCGGTAATGATTAAAGCATCCGCAGGCGGGGGCGGCAAAGGAATGAGAGTCGCCCATAACAGGGAATCGTTAGTTTCAGGATTTCATATTGCCAGAAACGAAGCGCAAGCCGCGTTTAACAATAATGATATATACATCGAAAAATATATTGATGAAGCCAGGCACATTGAGATACAGATACTGGCAGACAAGTTTGGAAACACTATCCACTTAAGGGAAAGGGAATGTTCTATTCAAAGACGGCATCAGAAGCTTATTGAAGAGACCCCTTCCCCTGCCATAAACAGCAAATTAAGGGAAAAAATGTGTGAAGCTGCCAAAAGAGCTGCCAAAACCGTTGGTTATTTTAGTACAGGTACGATCGAGTTTATTCTGGATAAGCAGGAGAATTTCTATTTTATGGAAATGAATACAAGGATTCAGGTTGAACATCCTATTACCGAAATGATAACTGGTGTTGATCTGATCAGAGAACAGATACGTATTGCAGCAGGAGAAAGGATAGGAATACGCCAAAAGGATGTTACTTGTAATGGCCATTCCATAGAATGTCGCATAAATGCAGAGGATCCTGATAATAACTTTATGCCGTTTCCAGGAAAGATTACTGATGTGCATTTTCCAGGAGGGCCTGGCATAAGAATAGATTCACATATTTATAAAGATTATATTATTTCACCTCATTATGACTCTCTTATTGCGAAGCTAATCGTTCATGCGGAGAACAGGGAATGCGCTATTCGCCGCATGAAAAGGGCATTAAACGAATTTGTTATTAAAGGGATAAAGACAACTATCCAATTTCATTTAAATGTAGTGAATAACGGCGATTTTAAAAGCGGGGAGTATTCAACTAAATTTATTGATGAACGTATTATGTAACCATGGGTTTCTTAACTAAACATAAGGAAAAACATAATAGAGTTGAGCACTATTATTAACTGGGGGTGATTTAGCGAAACATAATAAACAATCGGTGAGACAAAACTATCTCGGTTATCCTCTATTAGAGAAAGATATCTAGAGGAATGGTTACGTAACACAAAAGAAAATACATTAGACCAAGTGTAGAACTCTAAGTTTATAAAAGGTGAAAATACTACATGAAAATAAAAAATATCTTATGCCCTGTGGATTTCTCGACACCTAGCGACATTTCTGTGCAACATGCGGAATCACTGGCTTCGTTATTTGGTGCAAGGCTCTACTTGCTGCACGTAATAGAGCATCTGCATGGGGACGAACACTATATGATACTCATGCTAACACCGCAAGAGATTGCAGAGAAGATGAAAAAAGAGGCCGAAAAGCAATTAAACAATTTAGCTAAAAAGATAAAAAAAGAACTCAAAGTTATGATAGAAGTCCGTGAAGGAAAAGCCTTTGTTGAAATTGTCAAAGCAGCAGGAGAAAAAAACATTGATCTGATTGTTATGGGTAGCCATGGCCGAACGGGTCTATCTCATGTTCTTATAGGAAGTGTAGCCGAAAGAGTTGTTCGCAAAGCTCAATGTCCGGTATTGATTGTCAAAAATAAGGACAGAAAATTTAAAATGCCGTAAAAAACAGATGCCTTTCCGCATATGACGTTACATCATATTCAGCATATATCTCAAACCAGTCATGAGGAAGACATAGGCGCTAACTACTAGTTGGCGTGATTCTATTGCTAATGATCTTTACAGGGATAATTTGAATTATTATAAGAAATCAATGTTAAACAAATAGGAGGTCAATAAAAATGACTGAGAAGAAAGGCATTAATAAAGTTGAATTTAGAAAATTGTCAGACGGGAGTGTAGATGCATATTATTTTGATCACGATAAAAAGACATCCTGTCAAGCCTGGACATTGCCTAATTTTGTGACAAAAAAACTGGTTTCCTGGTGGAAGGGATTAAATAAAGAGAAAGGTGTACATCCTCCCATAAAAGAAAAGAGCACAAGTTGTGCGTTTACCATGCATACTGAAAACTATATTGACATAGAAGAATGTGGCACTCCTGGTTGTAATAAAAAAAACTTTTGGACCTTGTCAGTAGATTCGTTAGAAGAATTAGTGATTTTGGATGATAAGAAAACATGAAAGTAGTATATGCTGCGTATATTTATTCTTAATTTATAGGAAGTCTAAAGATATGTTTAAATCATTAAATAATGCATTGTTTGCTGTTACCGGAAGCATGGCTAAAACAGTGAAAACGGTTCTAAGAACTTTTTTGATATTAGTGCTAGTTGTGCTATTTTCAATCAACTCATACGCGCAATCAAAGTCATGGGAAGCATTAAATGAGCAGATAGATATCTTCTATGAAGAAGGGAATTATTCAGAGGTTATTGTCATCGCAGAAAAAGCTCTCAAAGTTGCAAATGAAATATATGGGGTAAATAATCGAAAAACAGTGAGATCTATGGACAATCTAGCCAATATCTATAGCCATATGGGAAAATTTAAAGAGGCTGAAGCGCTTTACTATCAAGCAATGGCAATCAAAGAAAAAGTACTGGGAAAGGATCATCACGGTGTGGCAACCTCTCTAAATAATCTGGCAGAACTTCATAGAACCATAGGGATATATTCTGAAGCTGAGTCGCTCTTTTACCAGGCGCTGGCGATTAGAGAAGAAAAACTTGTGGAAGACCATCATGATATAGCAGCTACCATGAATAACCTCGGTGAACTTTATAGTGATATGGGGAAATATACAAAAGCCGAATCCTATTTCAAAAAGGCATTAGCAATTAGAGAAAGAACTTTCGGACCAGATCATTACAACACGGCCACCTCTCTTGATAATCTGGCAAAACTGTATCAATATCAGGGTAATTATGCCGAAGCTGAATCTCTTTATTCTCAAGCGTTGTCGGTTAGAGAAGAAACGTTAAGGGAAGGTCATCTCGACATAGCAACCTCCTTGCATAATCTGGCAGAACTCCATAGTTCCATGGGCAGATATTCAGAAGCCGAATCTTTGTACTTTCAAGCTTTGGCAATTAGAGAAAAAGCCCTTGGAAAAGAACATCACAATGTCGCAGATACTATGGATAATCTAGGTAGGCTCTATAAAATTACTGGTAATTATATCAAATCAGAAACTCTTAGCAAACAGTCGTTATTGATTAGAAAAAATATCTTTGGAGAAAAACATCCTGAGGTTGCAAGATCAATGCATAGATTATCAATGCTTTATCTGGCCCAGGGGAAATATGCAGAAGCTAAACCACTTTACGAGCAAGCCCTGGTAATTAGAGAAGAGTTTCTTGGAAAAGAACATCCTGATTTTGCTTCATCACTCCGTACACTGGCAACTGTTTATTATTTGATAGAAAACAAATATAGTGAAGCGGAACTACTTTTTAAGCAAACCCTTAAGATATATGAAAAGGTTTTTGGAAAAACACATCCTGATATAGCATTAACAATGAATAATTTTGCCGGACTTTATAAGGCCCAGGGTAAATATACAGAAGTGGAAACTCTTCTGAATCAGTCACTGCTTATAAGAAAAATGGTTTTGGGCAACGAACACCTGGCAGTAGCTGAATCAATAAATAATCTGGCGATAATATACAGAACTCAAGGCAAGTTTACAGCAGCCGAATCGTTTTATAAAGAAGCCCTGGCAATAAAAGAAAAAATCTATGGAAAAGAACATAAAGATGTGGCGATATCAATGAATAATCTTGGTGAACTGTACAAAGAACAGCGAAAGTATGTAGAAGCTGAAGCTCTTCTTGCACAATCTTTAGCGATAAATAAGAAGCTTTTTGGGGACGTACATCCGGATGTTGCGTTAGCAATGAATAATCTCGGGACACTTTACAAAGTACGGCAAAAATATGCAGAGGCAGAGTCTCTTTTCAAACAATCTTTGGAAATAAAAACGGAAATCTTTGGAGAAGAACATTCAAGTATTGTATTTCCAATGCATAATTTAGCATCACTTTACAGCTTACAAAAAAAGTATACAGAAGCAGAACCTCTATACAAAAGATCACTTATGATTAAGAGGAAGACATTAGGGGAAGAACATTCTGAAGTATCAGAATTAATGGATAAGCTGGGTAAACTTTATATGGCACAGCACAAATATCCAGAAGCTGAATCTCTTTACAAACAATCTCTGGAGATAAATAAAAAAAAACATGGATATGAACATCTAAATGTAGCAACATTAATGCATTCCCTATCTGAAATATATTTAATTCAGGAGAATCCTGCAAAAGCTGAACCTCTATTAAAAAAGGCGTTAAAGATAAAGGAAAAGCTACTTGGAAGCGAACACTCCTATGTGGGCGAATTGATGGACTCTATGGCATCAGTTTATGTAATACAAGGTAAGTATACCGAAGCTGAACTTCTTTATAAAAGGGTATTAGAGATAAAGGAAAATTTATTTGGAAGAGAACATACCAGTGTCGGAATACTGAAGAACAACCTGGCTGCAATTTATGGAATACAGGGCAAGCATGCCGAAGCTGAGCCTCTTTTGAAACAAGTCTTAGCTTCAATGGAAAAAGAGTTTGGTAATAATCATTTTAAGATAGTTCCAATATTAAACAATCTGGCGGAATGTTACTTAAAGATGGGTAAAAAAGATAAAGCCGAGGAGTTAAAAGAGAAAGCTTTACTGATTCGTCTAAAATGGATGCCTGCTATAGATTCTCGCAGAAATTCTATATAACAGCATACAAGAGAAATTAAGTAATGCACCGGCAGCTTTGAATTTTCAGGTAGCTGGATGAAATAATAGTTAGAGGAACAGGAGCTTACGGATTTACAAGATGCATCTGAACAAGCGGTATGATAGCAGTGGTAGTTATGGAAAAATACTAAGGCACTACCAACTCATTGCAAATATTTTCCTACTTTTGACAAATTGCGTTTAGTAGTAACAAATACATTTAATACTTTTTTCTCTGATGCATCAATAGTGATTTGTGTAATGAAGAAACTTAGAGTTTTGGCTGATATTTCATATTTGTAAATCTTTGCAAATATTTAAAAGAAAGTCTATAATTCAACACAATTATTAATATAAACAGATTTATAATTGTATTGGAGAATAGAATGAAAAAACAGATAAAAGGAATTATTTTAATAGCAATAACTGTCATTTCTCATAATTTGAGTAATCTCCATGCCAAGGAGAATTTTACCGTAGAAGATATTATGCAACAAATGGAAACCTTGAAAAGGGAAGTAGAGGACCAAAAGGAAGAGATTCGTGATCTCAAGGCAAGATTAGATGGAGAAACCCGGGGAAAGATTGTTAACGCATCTGATAAAACAGTGTTGGTAAGGGAACAGATGGATCAAACAGTTGACAAGAAAATTGAAGAATATTTTGAGAAGGACGAAAATCAGGAAAAATTATTATCATATATAAAACCTCCCCTGGATATGGGTTATGAAGATGGCTTTTATCTACAAACAGATGATAATAGATTTAGCTTTAAAATTAATCCCATGCTTCAATTCAGATATACCTTCGAAGACTTTGACCACAAAGAGGATGATAGCTCATTTAAGATAGACCGTGGCAGGCTAGTCTTTCATGGTAATGCGTATAATCCAAATATAAAGTATTTTATTCAGTTGGAAACACGTTCTACCGGTTCAAAGGATGGCAGTAAATCAGTTGAAATGATTGATTTTTTCAGCGATATCACTTACGTTCCCAATGCAAAGATACGGTTTGGGCAATGGCGAGTACCGTTTAATCGGCAAATGACTACTCCTATTTGGCAATTACAAATGATCGATAGATCTGTTGCCAACAACGAATTTAATCTAGGCCGACAGCTTGGCGTTATGGTTTATGGGGAGTTGCTTGATCATAAATTAGAGTATTATGGGGGATTTTGGAATGGCAATTTCAGAAACGAGAGCCGAAATGACAACAATGAACATCTTTGGATATTCCGAGCATCTTACAATCCATTCGGCATATACGCTTATGGTGAAAGTGATCTCGCGTATTCCACCGCACCTAAAGCCCATATATCAGGCTCAATTTCGTTTGATAGCGTTAATGATGCAACCGTGGCGCTGGAGGATATAGGAACTGTGGCAGGGGAGGAAGTTGACAGAACCCAGGTTGCGGGCGAAATAGGTTTTAAATATCGTGGGATTTCTTTTATCAGTGAATATTATTGGAGAAAACAGCATGGAATTTTAGACACAAATTTAATAGATCATGGTTTCTTTGTTCAAGCAGGATATTTTCTCGTCCCAAAAAAACTTGAGCTGGCCGGCAGGTACTCCCTTGTAGAGTTTGACGATGAACTGGAGAAAGATGCTTTAAAGAATGTTGCCGTTGGCGTTAATTATTTTCTCAATGGGCATGGATCCAAACTGCAATTTAACGCAGTTAGATTTAATGAAGAGAAGAACAATACTGATAATATCGACTACAAGTATATATTTCAATACCAATTGGCATTTTGAGTTAAAAAAACAGCATTATCTGGTTAGCAATTTGTATGAGCAGGTTTTGTCATACCCAAACGCTTTTATATAGTTAACTATAGACTGGAGCTTCACTGAAAAACATACAGGAATAAAAGCTTAGGGACACTGGCAAAACCTAACCCGACAATATTAAATTAGAGGAGCAAAATAGAATGGTTACTACCAATTTTGTGTTTGACAATCTGTCGGGAAAGAGATCTTGTTTTAATATAGAAGTCATTTCTCTCGTAGGAGAAATGAGAGGTAGCAACGATTGGCCACTTAAGCATAAACTCTTTTCATGTTTGTATGAAGGTAGATGTTTACAGATGATTGATTTTGCAAATGTTTCACGAATCGATAGGCATGCGGTGGATATTTTGCATAATTTATTAGACAGGGGTATGGAATTACGTTTGTTCAATGTTTCTCCTATTATAAAACGTATGATTGGTTTAAACAGGAATAAATGCCTCAATGAGAAGATATTAGACGCGAGTTCTCAGGAAGAAGCAGTCCTTATGTTTGAAGAAGAGATTAAGAAATCGTTGAAAGAAAAGGACTTTTCTTTTGCTGATTGTATGAAAAAGAGATCTTCTCTGCGTGTTGAAATATCTTTTCCTGTTGAGTTTAAATGTGGCATTTCACACACGCATCGGGTTTGTTACCATGCACAAACAAAAAATATAAGTAAAAACGGTATGTATCTATCGCAAGTTCATGCACCAAATGGTTTAATCAGTAAAAATACACATTTCAAAGGTAAAGATCTCTATAACTTATGTTTTAACTTAAGGCATCTGGGTATATCTCTTGAGACAGAAGGGGTTTGTGTTCGTGAACAGAGAAAAAATAATGATAATTTTTACCTGGGAATAAGGTTCAAAAATATGAATGAATATTGTGAAGGAGTACTAACCTGTATTATTCACGATAATACACCATTACCTAACCATTTATCATATCTAAAACATTATCGTTTCTAAAGGAAAGATTTTCATTGGTGGCGGTGTTAACCGCTGTGTTCCTTTCCCAAAGTGAGGGCAAACAGTTTTGCGCAAGTATAAGATTCTATATATATGGACAGGGCAGTGATTGGAATGCATGAACTATAAGAAACACATTAATTGGTGATTCTGTTAAGATTCTTCCTTTAGCAATATTAAAAAATGAAACTGATAGCTGGCACGGATAATAAAGTATTTCTCATTAATAAAACAACCGACAAACTAAACTTATTTTTCTTAAGTTTTAAACACAAACTAAAAGTATTGATCTTTTCGTAGCATTTCCTACATTAGTTTTACCCTTTTGAGAATAAATTACTTATCGTCAGCATCTGATAGTTTACTAATCTATGGCGCAAAGTGTGCATACTATTTTTCTTTACGTCGGAAATTCTTTTTCAATGAGATGAGATTTCTATGAACTTAAAATCTGTTAAAGATGGAATAAACGGGATTAAATCTAATTTGAAATATGACCTGCCAGCAGGTTTAGTGGTGTTCCTTGTCGCACTGCCATTATGCTTGGGGATAGCACTGGCGTCGGGTGCACCATTATTCTCGGGCATAATCTCAGGTATATGCGGAGGTTTGATTGTGCCGCTTATCAGCAAGGCGTCTCTAAGTGTTAGCGGTCCTGCGGCCGGCCTAACAGCCATCGTATTACTGGGCATAGAAAAGGTCGGAGCTTTTGAAGGCTTTTTAGTTGCGGTTATCCTGGGAGGAATCTTGCAGATAATTTTAGGTTTGGTTAGGGCTGGTAACCTTAGCAGTTTCTTCCCGTCATCAGTTATTAGAGGCATGCTCGCTGGCATTGGACTAATTGTTATTTTGAAACAATGGCCCCACGCAGTTGGCTATGATGTTGAGCTATTCGGATCTGACAAGTTTAAAACCGTAGAATTCGACAACACCTTCACTTTATTACTACACTCCTTCCAGCATATAGAAAAGGGGGCCATTATTATTGGCCTTATATCCATTACTATATTGATTGTTTGGGCAAAGACAAAACTTAAAAATATCAATTGGTTGCAAGGGGCATTAATAGTAGTAATAGCCGGTATACTGACAAATCAAGGCTTTGGATATTTCCTGCCTGGCTTGAAACTGGATCAGACGCATCTGGTTACTTTGCCATCTATTAATGGCTTCAACGGTTTTATTGGGGCGCTAGACTTCCCTGACTGGACTTACTTATTAAAAAAAGAGGTATTAACTGTTGCAGTAACAATAGCCATTATAGCAAGTATAGAAACGCTTCTGACCATAAAGGCTATTGACAAGCTGGATCCATTTAAAATGGAAACAAATCCAAACAGAGAATTGATTGCGCAGGGAGCTGCCAACTCTATTGCCGGATTGATTGGTGGTATACCACTTACCTCTGTAATAATCAGAGGTGCGGCGAATGTGTCTGCCGGAGCAAGAACCAGGATGTCCGCATTTTTTCACGGTTTGCTGCTTTTCTTATCAGTACTGTTTATTACGCAATACTTAAATATGATCCCCCTCGCATCATTAGCCGGTATCCTTCTATCAGTTGGCTATAAGCTGGCATGTCCTGCTGTATTTAAGGAAATATACAGAAAAGGTCTTGATCAGTTTCTACCTTTTGCTATGACAATCATTGCAATCCTGCTTACCGACTTGCTAATCGGTATATTAATAGGAATTTGTATAGGATTGATCTTTGTTTTACGAACTAATTTTCACACAGCAATCAGCATGACAGAGCATAACAACAACATTCTGATTAGATTAAACAAAGATGTTTCTTTCCTGAACAAAGCGTTATTACAGCAGTTATTTGACAAAATATCTACAGGTTCAGATGTCATAATCGACTGTAAGGCCGCTAAATTCATTGACCACGATATCCGTGAAATGATTGATGATTTTCAAATACGAGCAGCCAGTGAGAACATTAATGTTCTCCTGGAAAACATTAGTTTTAGAACAATGACAAATTAATGCAAATTTTTTAGGAGGTCTATTTTGGAATCGTATGAAAAATTACTTTTACAGAACAGGGCATGGGCGCACGATCAGCTTGAAATGGATAAAGATTTTTTTAAGCACCTGGCTAAAGCTCAAAAACCCAATTTCTTATGGATTGGCTGCTCTGACAGCAGGGTCCCGGCTACCGGAATTACAGGCGCACTGCCCGGAGAAATGTTCGTTCACAGGAATATAGCCAATCAAGTGCACTACACCGACATGAATCTCCTGAGCGTACTGCATTATGCCGTCAAAGTCCTAAAAGTAAAACATGTTATTCTATGCGGACACTATGGTTGTGGCGGTGTAAAGGCTGCATTAGGTAATCAAGAGTTAGGATTGCTGAATAACTGGATTAGAAACATTAAGGACATCTACCAACAACATAAGACTCAATTAGAAGAAATAAAAGACACGGAAGAGAGGGAAAATATGCTTGTAGGATTAAATGTGAAAGCCCAGCTAATGAATCTGGCGAAGACCTGCATCATACAACAAGCTTGGAAGGATGACAATATTCCTTATTTACATGGATGGGTTTATGGCCTGAAGGATGGTTTAATCAACGATATTATGAATATAGCACCACGCACATCATTAGAATCAATTTACGAATATGAATTGGAGTGATAGTTTAACCAAATGTAATTATTCAACATATTAAAATTTTTACATTAGATGATAATCTGGAAAATGCTTGTTAGAGTAAAAGGGATTAAGGAGATGGAATCAGGAAAAATTCCAGAGGTCATTAAAATTAAGCACAAAAGTAGAATGAAACATAATAAGGAGATAACTAATGGCAAAAATTGCAATAACAATTAATGATAAAACCATAAAGGTAGAAGAAGACAGTACGATTCTTTGGGCGGCAAATACCATAGGAGCGCAAATCCCTACACTTTGCCACGATTTTAGACTAAAACCAGTTGGTGCATGCAGGGTATGTGTTGTGGAAGTTAAGGGTGAAGAGCGTTTGGTTTCTTCATGTGCTACTAAGGTATGGGCCGGAATGGTTGTGCAGACAGATACGGAACGAGTCCATAATGCGCGAAAAGCAGTGATAGAACTCCTGCTGTCAAATCATCCTACCGATTGTATGACATGTGAGGTATGCGGTAATTGCACACTGCAGGATCTTGCACACAAATACGACGTGAGAGAGAGCAGGTATTATGCCAAACCAACTGGCGGCATTAAGGAAGACAGGAATCGTGCCATTCAGTTTGATTCGAGCAAATGTATACTGTGCGGTCGATGTGTTCGTATATGCAACGAGGTACAGCAGGACGAGGCAATAAATTTTATTGGCCGTGGTTTTGACATGACCATTGGTCCTGCATTTAATGATTCATTACTTGACTCATCGTGTGTTTTATGTGGCCAATGCGTTTCTGCTTGTCCTGTCGGGGCTCTAGTCGAGAAGCAGGCAGCTGGCAAGGCGCGCGCATGGGAGCTTGAAAAGGTACACACCGTCTGTGGGTACTGCGGTGTTGGCTGTAACATTTTTCTCAATGTAAAAGACGACAAGGTGGTAAAGGTTACATCTGAAGTAGGAACAGTTCCCAACGACGGCAACCTGTGTATAAAGGGACGTTTCGGAAAGGATATGGTACACCATCCGGATCGACTTAAAGAACCAATGATCAGAAAAAACGGCAATCTTGAGGAGGTCACATGGGACGAAGCGTTTGATTACATTGCGGATAAATTGCAAAAAATTAAGGATGAAGATGGCCCTGACAGCATAGGATGCATAGCTTCATCCCGCTGCACCAATGAAGAAGACTATCTTATGCAGAAGTTTGCCCGGGCGGTTATCGGCACGAATAATATAGATGAATGTGCACGCACCTGACACGCTCCAACAGTCGCCGGTCTGGCGATGTCATTTGGCAGTGGTGCAATGACCAATTCTATCCGTGAAATAAAGGATTGCGAGGTGCTCTTTCTTATAGGTTGTAACCCTACAGAAGCGCACCCGGTAATAGCACTGGAGATGAAAAAAGCTTTAAAAAGAGGAGCCACGTTCATAGTTGCTGACCCAAGAAAGATATGGTTTGCTAAACACGCAAAGGTTTATTTACAACATAAACCCGGAACAGACATACTCTTGATAAGCGCAATGATGAACGTCATTCTCTCTGAAGGGTTAGAGGACAAGGAGTTTATTAAAAACAGAACAGAAGGGTTTGAAGAGGTCAGAGAGTTAGTAAAGGATATTACACCTGAAAAGGTCGCAGCTGAAGTTGGAGTAAATGCAGCGGATATCAGGGAAGCGGCAAGGATCTATGCTTCACAATCTGAGAAAACCGCTATCTTTTATACACTCGGCATTACAGAGCATACCTGCGGAACTGACAACGTCAGGACACTTGCAAACTTGGCAATGCTTACTGGTCATATTGGAAAACCTAGCACCGGCGTTAACCCGTTAAGGGGGCAAAATAATGTACAGGGTGCGTGTGATATGGGCACCTCGTGTGACAAACTACCTGGTTATCAGTCTGCGTATGACCCAGTTATAAAGGAAAAATTCGGGAAGGCGTGGGGTGTAAAACTTACGGAAACAAAAGGATTTAGCCTTCCAGAAATGATTGACGAGGCAGATGAAGGCGGGCTGAAGGCTATGTACATTATGGGACAGGACCCTGTTATGAGCGAACCGGATCAGCATGCGGTAAAAAGAGCGCTGGGAAAACTGGACCTGCTTATTGTTCAGGATATATTTCTGTGTGAGACTGCGAAACTTGCACATGTGGTACTGCCTGGCGCTTCATTTGCGGAAAAAGACGGCACGTTCACAAATTCAGAACGTAGAGTGCAAAGGGTGCGGAAGGCAATTGAACCCATAGGCAATTGCAAACCGGATTGGGAAATTATATGCGAGATAGCAAAGCGTATGGATTATCCCATGAATTACGCGTCCCCGAAAGAGATATTGGACGAAGTTGCGTCTTTGTCGGCACATTATGCAGGTATTAATTTTGAAAGAATAGAGCATATGGGCATACAATGGCCATGTCCTGACACATCACATCCCGGGACCCAGTTCCTTCATAAAGGGAAATTTACACGCGGATTGGGTAAATTCTTTGCCTTGCCGCACAGAGCCCCTGCGGAACAAACGGATGAAGAATATCCGCTTATTCTGAGTTCTGGCAGAACTCTGTACCATTACAATGTGGGCACCATGACTCGAAGGTCAGAAAGTATAGCGCAGAAAACAAACGACTGCTTTGTTGAGATAAATAATATTGACGCAGGTAGAAGAGGGATAATCAACGGTGAGATGGTTAAGATTATTACACGAAGGGGCGAGGTAGATGCCCGCGCGGAGGTCTCCTCAAAGGCAAAAGAGGGAGTAATCTGGATGCCTATGCATTTTGCAGAGGCGTCTGTAAATAAACTGACCATTGCTGCATTCGATAATATTACTCAAACTGCAGAGTATAAGGTCTGCAGCGCAAGATTAGAAAAGTTAGCAGGTTGACTTGTAATTGAACGGAGAATAGTTATATGCGAAAGATTCCTATGATTATGGCTACTCAGCATCCGGATAATATATCGGAAGCCTTCTGGTTAGGTAAAAGTTTTATCGATACCAGGGACGAGGTTAAGGAGTGTTTCGTCTCTTTTTCAGAATTAAGTTGTCAGGAATTTATGTGGGACTGGGAGGGGAAATATGTAGATGAAGCGGTAATTGAGAGACTCTTTGAGGAGAATTTTAATTTCTTTAAAAAAAAACCGTTAGGTAAAGAGTTGTTCCTTACTTACAGATTCCCTAATATCTGGATCGAAAAGGGTAGCTATCGGGTTTTGAGAGCCTTTGCCAATATCATTACCGCTTACGATATTGCTAAAGACATTGGAATTCATTCCCCACCCATATTTGAAGTAATACTTCCCATGGTAACTTCAGCAGAGCAATTGATCTTTCTTCAAGCAAAATTTGCTGAGCTTGCGCGTTTCGTCCGAAATGACTCAAAGACAAAAATCGGAAGCGGAAATCCTTCTATTATTGAGATCATTCCTTTGGTCGAAGACATCCCTCATATGCTTAAGATAGATGAGCTGCTTGAAAAGTATCTGTATCTCTATGAGAAAAAAGGGTTGGGCAAGATAAAAAGCATAGAATATCTCAGACCATTTATTGCCCGTTCAGACCCTGCATTAAATTATGGTCTGGTGCCGGCTGTCTTAGCTGTAAAGATTGCCTTAGCAAAATCTTATCAAATAGCTTCAAGATTAGGCATCCAGGTTTATCCAATTATTGGCTGCGGAAGTGTTCCTTTTAGAGGACATCTCTCGCCTGAGAATATTAATAATTTTCTTAATGAGTATCCAGGCATAAAGACTGTAACCATACAATCATCATTCCGATATGATTATCCATTGAAAAAAGTTAAGAATGCCGTAAAAACGTTAAATGCTAAACTGCAAAAACCAGCTAAAATACCCGTAATAGAGAGTAAAGATCTAAAAGCCTTAGAAGATATTATAAAGATTTTCAAGGGCTATTACCGTCAGGATATAACAAGACTGGCGGAACTAATAAATAGTGTTTCAAAGTACATCCCCCGTCGACGCGAGCGAAAACTGCATATAGGGTTATTTGGTTATTCCCGTGAATTTACTAAGGGAATTTCCCTTCCCAGGGCCATTACGTTTACAGCTTCTTTCTATTCACTAGGAATCCCTCCTGAAATTATTGGCGTAGGTAGGGGATTAAAAATGGTTTGGAAGAAAGGTCTGGAAGATGTTTTGCAAAAATATTACTCAAATATAGTTTTTGACTTAAAAGAGGCCTGTGGGTTTGTTAACCGGGAAAACATACAAAGACTTAAAAAGAAATTCACAAATTTAAAAAACATCGAAGAAGATTTAGAGCTAATAGAAAATATTTTAAAGATACCAACAGAGCCGTTGACAAACAAGCAGCTTATTCATAAGAACTTAACATCAAATATCCTCCTCTTGCTGGAAGAAAAAAAGGACCCATCTAGCTTAATCGAAGAGGCTGGCGCTTTAAGGAATTTCATGGGATAACTTACAATATTAGAGTTGAAAATTTACGTACATACAGCATCAACAAATTTCAACGCAGGGTTTAATAGTTTAGGGATGGCTTTCCTATCTCGACCTAACATTAATGTCTGTGCATAAAAATAGGAGGATAAGTAAACATGAGTAAGAAGATTATGGTGGGTATTATTATGGGAAGTGACTCTGACTTGCCTGTGATGCAGGAAGCGGCACAAATCCTAGGAATGTTTGGTATCGAATATGAAACAAATATTATCTCTGCCCATCGAACCCCTGAAAGAGCACACGATTATGCGATTAATGTTGAGGCTCGTGGTTTGGAGGTAATAATTGCCGGGGCAGGAGGTGCCGCGCATCTTGCCGGCGTTATTGCTTCACTGACGCCGCTTCCAGTGATTGGAGTGCCGATGCATACTCAATTATCCGGCGGTCTGGATTCCCTTTTATCCACGGCGCAAATGCCATCAGGTGTTCCTGTGGCGACAATGGCCGTTGGTAAAGCAGGCGCAAAGAATGCCGCAATACTGGCTGCGCAGATACTAGGTATAAAATTCACGGAGTTGAGAGAAGAGGTTAAATCTTATAAGAAAAATATTGCGGAACAAGTTGAAGAAAAAAACAAAAAAATGAAATACGAGGGCAGTAAAGATGACGGACAAAAGAATGTCTCATAAGATCAAATTTGCAAGCTTAGCAGATGGGAGTTGAAGTACGCTATTTTGATCACTATAAAGATTCTTCTTTTCGATACTGGAGATTGTCAGATAATGTGATCGAACAACTAACTTCTTGGTGGGCAAGATTAAAGAAAGTCAACGGTTTTCATCCTCTCCTGAATAATCCCTAAAATAGCATGAAATATAGATTTGATTCAAATGTAAATTTGCAAGTTTTGCCGTCTAAGAAAGGTTGCCGGAGGAGTAAAATATCTTAATAATAAATTATTTAAGGTTAAAAAACGGTGTCAATCTATGAAGATTGGGATCAATGGATTTATTTTAATAGTCACAACTATAACTTTAGGTATTCTGGTTCACTATAGTCAATGCTAACAGATACATCAGAAATGAAAAGATTTTTTGTCGCAATATTATTCATGATTGTTTTGCCTTGTTGCCAGACAACTAAAACAAGATCAGATAGTTTAGATTCAGATAAAAAGCCAGAAAGCCTTGTTATTGCCACGGAGGAAAAACACGTTGTAAAAGAGTGGCGGATTGAGACTGGAGCGAACAGAGCAAGCGATGCAAAGTCAAAGCAACAAAAGAATCCAAAAGAAGAGCCTCTGCCTGACGTATTTATATTTCCACGAAATATTGAAGATGTAGAAACAACACTTTTATCAGTAGAACATGAAGGTGACCTTATAGATTTCACATTCAATTTTAAAGACGCAGATATAAGAGAGGTTATACATCAGTTATTGGGTAAAATGTTGAATCTTAATTTTATTATCGATAAGAAAGTGGCAGGAACCATTACATTAAATACATCAGGAAAGATTTACAAGAAGGAACTCTTTACCATTGTGCAGACAATGCTTGATATTAATGGGTTTACTATAGTAAAAGATGGTAGTATTTATAAAATCCTGGCCGTTCAGGATGCTAGACAGATACCAGGCAATGTTTATTCTGGCGACAAAGTAATGAAACCGGGTAAAGATATAATTACACAGATCATTCCTTTAAAGTATATAGCTCCTCAGCAAATAATTCCTACTCTTCGTACATTCCTGACAAAAGGAGGAACCTCTGTCTCGCCAAACGACACCCATGTTATTTTAATAGTTGATGATGCATCAAATATGGAACGACTGCTTACAATAATAAAGACTTTTGACGTTCCATTTTTTGCGGGCAAGGCTATCAAATTCTTTGACATAAAAAATCTAAATGTTAAGAACCTGGCTAAGCACCTGGAATCCATAGCCGGCACTCTGGGTGCTACAACGAAGGGAAAGAAAGCAAATTTAGCATTTTTACCTTTTGTTGAGGCAAATAAATTGTTGGTGACAACTAGTACACCTGAGCTTTTTAATACGGTGGAATTATGGGTAAGGAATTTGGATATAAGGCCAACAGAAGGTGAACGTGTAAGAATGTATGTGTATAAAATGCAGCACATCCTTGCAGAACAGATGGTGCCAATATTAAATGAAATATTTAAAGAGGAGACAGAAGCAATAAGAAAGGCACCTCCATCTGTATCCAAAAAAGAGCTTAAGGTTCTTGCTGATGCGTCTACAAATGCAGTAATTATTAAGGCAACGGAATCTGATTATTTCAGGATAAGGGATATCCTTGATGAAATGGACGTGGCACCACAACAGGTGTTAATAGAAGTGGTAATAGCTGAGGTAAAACTTAATGAGAATCTGCAATATGGAGTGCAATACTTTATAAGAGACAGGTTTCCTGATGGTACCGGAGATGCCGGAGTCACCTCTGGTGACCGGCAACGTGAAACAGGCGTAAGACTCAACCCGGTGGCACCTGAAAGTGCCTCTTTTTCATTTCTCACTGAGTCCAGTGGCTTTAGCTTTCTTTTCAGCACTATTGCGGGGGAAAGCACATTTGAGTTTCTTTCCACCCCACACATACTGGTAAGGGATGGCCAGACAGCGACAATACAGGTTGGTGAAGACACTCCGATTGTTGGCGGTTCTACAGTTGTAGGTGAAACAGTGACAGAAAATGTTCAGTACCGAGCTGTTGGTATTATCCTTACAGTGACCCCCTATATCGGAGAAAACGGGATGCTCACAATAGATATAACTCAGGAAGATAGTAATGTTGCAGGAGCTGGTGTCCGTGGAAATCCGGTTTTTACCACAAGAAGGTCAGAAACTTCATTTGTGGTGAAAGATAACCATACAATTCTTATTAGCGGCATAATTGAATCAAGGAATAATATGGATATTACCAAAATTCCATTGCTTGGTGATATTCCATTACTTGGAAACCTGTTCAGATCAAGAGAGATAACAGAAAGCAAGACAGAGCTGTTGGTACTGCTTACTCCGCATATAATAAACAATTCACCTGAGGCGGATAGGTTGACGAAATCATTTGAAGAAAAACTGAATGCGGTTGGTATATTAAGAAAAGGCGGTCCTCTGTGAAAAGATAGATTTATAGTTTCACACTAGAAGGTCTTTCTTATTGATTAAGTATTTATAAAAAAGTTGCGAAGGACGGATCATGTATTAATGATAAAAGATGAAAGAATGTCTGAAAATATGAATAAAAGGAGTTGTTATAATAATAATTGCCATTTTGCATAATTCTGGTAGCCTTTATGCCCAAGGGAATTGTTTCCATAGAAAATATTATGCAACAAATGGGGACTTTTACCACTTTTACTGATCATTTTGACATGTTCTTGACCATCCAAGTCATCAAATGCTCAGCCTGTTTTTAATTAATTACTAATAGCCTCTTGATGGATTTTCAGAAAAAGATAATCAAGATCTCTGTATCCACATGCCTTGCGGATTATACGTTTTATCGTCGCATTGAACAACCCAATTTTTACACTGGTTATTCGGTGTTTACAATAGGAGAGTAATTCTTTACGTGCCTTGTTTAGACATTTTGAAAATCGTATTAATTCTTCTAAACCCGTCTCTTCTGCACATCCTATCCATTTATTTAGATATCTCCCTGCCCATGTGATGGATCTTTATGTCCACAATTTTTTCAGCGCTTCTTTTAGTACATAAGTAGATGTAAATTTTCATTGATCGCCAGAAGCTCTTATAATGATTTCTTTGCTCCAAGTTTAGGGTTCCATGGATTTTTGAATAAGTTAAAACGCTGTCCTTTTATGAATGCTTTATCTTCATTGTTTCTTGCCTGAGGACATTCCTCACTGCGGATTTCATCAATAACATCATTGTAATCTGAAACAATATGAAATTTATCATTAACAATACCTGCAGCTGGAATTTGTTCTTTCTCCACCGATTGGTATGAGCCAGGTCAATCTATGACTACAGCCTTTATGTTTGCTTTCTGATCTGCTGATAGCTTCTTAAAAAACCCTTCAAGGTTGGATTTCCGTTCACCTTCAGCAAGATGAAGAACATCTCCTGTTTTCACATTTAGTACTACCTTTAAGTTCAGGAACAATATACAATTTTAACAAAGACGCCTTTGAAAAGCTGTTAGGCTTTTACGGATAAGTGAAAGAAGGATTATTAGTAAGTCCTTTAAATCATACAGATGAAACTGGAGTGGATATAGGGAGCAAAAGAAGTTGGCTTCATAGCATATTCCAATCAGACATAGACATTTTCTTATCCACACACGTCAATGGGTAAAGGTTGCAATCAAAGAAATAGGAGTCCATCAATTTTACAACCGAATACTCTGCCATTACTATTATACAGCATACTATGAATATGGAAGTTCGCATACTCTTTGTAACAGCCATCATTTAAATGAACTGGAGAGGTGCAGTGAACAAGATAAACAAAAGTGGAGTAAGCTCCTGCAGAATTACTAGATGACATAAATGATGCCGTAATAAAAGCAGGAGGTGCATTGGATGAAATTGATCAGGAAGAATATCAAAGCCGATACAAAACAATATTGTTAAACGGTACTGTAAAAAGTCCTTTATATCCAAAAATACTAGGTCAAAGTGGTAGACCAGCACAATCAAAATCACGAATGAATTTACTGACATTGTCCAAGCGTTGACATTATTATTTGATGGTAAAATTCCTGATTTCAATGAAAAGAATATTAATCATGCTGAATAGATACTTATTCTTTAAATTTATGGTTGCTATGCATTTACGATTGCCTAAAAGAAGGTTAGGTGATGTGGATGTGAAGATTAAGGTTTCTTCATCATTTCTTAACTGTTTCTTAATATCTTTATTGGTATACTTTTATTGTGTAAGGTACTATACGGCTCCATGCGGAAATAATTGTGTTTTTCAGAAAATATGAGAATTCTAATAGTAGAGGATGAAGAGAAGATGGCCCGGTACTTGAAGCAGGGTTTTGAGGAGAACTCATTTGCTGTGGATCTGGCATTTAATGGTATGGACGGTTTACATCAGGCAACACATGAAGTCTATGACATTATATTGTTGGATATTATGCTTCCTGAGTATAGCGGCATAGAAATATTGAAGAGGATGCGTAATCAGCATATTTATACCCCTGTAATTTTTCTGACCGCCAAGGATTCTTTACATGATAAGGTTAGCGGACTGGATTTGGGGGCGGATGATTACATTGTTAAACCATTCTCGTTCTCCGAATTAATGGCACGCATTCGTGTATGTTTAAGACGCAGTACCGGTAACTTCAGAGATATGTTGAATGTGGATAACTTAAAACTTGACCCTTTGTCGAGAAAGGTGTTTTGCGGAGATAAGAGGATAGATTTGACACCGGTGGAATTCTCTATTCTGGAGTATTTGATGCGAAATTCCGGCAAGGTTCTGACACGTACCATGATATCTGAACATGTATGGGATTCTAATTTTGAAAGTTTCAGCAATGTTGTGGATGTACACGTGAGTAATTTGCGAAATAAGATAGATAAAAAATTTGGTATGAGGCTTATACATACGGTGAGGAAAGTAGGTTATGTACTTGAAAAGCAGGATAAGCTCTTTTAGAAATATCAGTTTTAGAATTACCATGTGGTATTCGCTATCGGTACTTGTGATATTGGCTTTTGCAGCCACGTTTCTGCACTACCGTCTTAAACACAGGCTGATTAAAGAAACCATCTATATGATGATTGATGAAAGTCATGATATCATGCCATCAACGTTAGAAAACAAGTTAAGTCTGAAAGATATAAAAGCTTCCATTGGAAGAGAGTCATCCTCGTACAGATATCATCAAATATCTGCGAGAGTGCTTGATGCGGATATGCAAATGATTTACACTTCCACAGATTTTCTGGAGCCGTTTTCAAAGGGATCTGGGAATATGGCCAAAAGTTTGGATGAAGGTAAACCGGTGTATGAATTGATAAGGGTTGAGAATCGAAGCTCTCCTTACATACTTCTGACCAAACCTGTCTTTCAAGATGGGGAGCTAAAGTATATCTTACAGATGTCAATGTATCTGAGGGATGTGTATAAGTCAGCAAAGTATTTCAGGGCGAATCTATTGATGATAATTCCTGGGCTTATTCTGATTTCCGTTTTCGGTGGCTGGTTTATCTCTAGAAAGAGTTTAGCTCCGGTGTGGGAGATAATCAGATCAACTCGTGAAATAACATCATTAAACCTTGATAAGCGAATAAAATCTCTTGACACTGGTGATGAGTTGGAAGAGTTGACAAGTACCATTAATCTAATGCTTGATAGATTAGAAGAGTCGTTTGAAAGGATAGTTCAGTTTACTTCTGATGTCTCCCATGAACTACGTACTCCTATTGCTACACTAAGGGCTGGTACCGATATTATACTTTGTAAGAAGAGGACGGCGGAAGAGTATCAGACACTGCATGAAAATAACCTGATCGAGTATGAAAAAATAAGCAGTATGATAGATGATCTTTTAACGCTCCTGCGGTCTGATTCAGGCAGAAAGATCTTGAACCTGGAATCTATTGATTTGAGCAGTATGATAGATGATCTTAGTCATAAATTTGTGATTATAGCGGGCGCAAAGGGCGTTAAATTTGTTGTAAAAAATAAACCGGAGGTCCGGATAAAAGGGGATGCGGTACTTTTAAACAGGGCGTTATGTAACCTTATGGATAATGCAGTCAAATATACTCTGTCGGGTGGCAGTGTTTCTGTAACTATTAAAGATAACAGTGATGAAGTCTTAGTTATTATTAGGGACACTGGTGTTGGTATAGCGAAAAAGGATTCAGGGAGAATCTTTGACCGGTTTTATCGTTCCGATCCGTCAAGGTCGCGCAATACGGGAGGGGCTGGACTGGGGCTTAGTATAGTAAAGAATATTGTGGAACTGCATAACGGCAGGATCGAAGTATCGTCCAATCTAGGTAAAGGAAGTGTATTTACAGTAACTCTTCCAATGAAGATAAAGAATAGTATATCTCCAAACAACAGACACATAATATAGACTATGTTTTGTAGTTTATGGAAACTTCATTGCTGAATCTAAGATTTATAATTTGTATCTATTCTGCGCATTCAAGAGACAGAATGCAGAAACAAAAGCACAAACATGAAAGTTTGAGTCATAAAACCGATAGTGCACTTGGTACTCTTTTACCATGATAATCGTGCAACGCACTATCAAACCTGAAGGTTTGAGTTACGTATCGTAAAGGAAAATTAATGTATGTAACTCATGGCTTTAGCCTTGAGATAAAAGGATCAACAATGATACAAAGATACTTTATACAGCATGTATCACAATCTTTCTTAATACATATTTTAGTCTTCAATGCGATAAATCCTTGTGTTTTGGGGGTAACGTCACCAATAGAACAATTAAAATTTTCATTACAATCAATGAAACCATGTGCTCAAGAACCGTTTACTATCATTTTGTTATTCCGGTTATTCTGATATTAGTTGGCTGCTCGACGCATTTAACTCATGACCTTGCATATGTATCCGATTCTATCCGCAAACGGACAGGGCATAATCTCGTCTCAATTGAAGATGTGAATGGGCTAAAGCTACCTGATGGTATTGTACTTACAGACGGCCTAACCGAGGATGAAGCGGTTGCTATTGCCTTGTGGAATAACGCCGGACTTCAAGCTGATCTTACAGGGCTTGGTTTTGCACGGGCAGATCTGATAGAAGCAGGTATGATCAGTAATCCGGTATCTCAAACGCTTTTTGCTTCAGGGCCGAAACAGATGGAATCCACTCTGCTTCTGCCGATAGAGTCACTATGGCAGAGGCCGTATCGAGTTTCCGCAGCTAAGCTAAGTGCTGAACGTGTGGCAGAGAACCTGGTACAGAATAGCCTGAATCTGATTCGTGACGTTATGATAACCTACTCCAATTTTGCTTTTACACTGGAACAAATAGAGATTGTAAGAGAAGAAATAGAACTTGATAATGAAATTCTTGCAATTGCACAGGTTCGCCTGCGTGCCGGTGACATAAGCGGGTTGGAAGAGGCTGCGCTTCGACTTGAAGCTGCTCAAAAACAGAGAACTTTTATCGACTATACACGTGGCGTTGCTATTTTAGATATGGAGTTGAAAACACTAATTGGTATGGCGCAGGAAGAAAATACCATTAAGCTTACACCAACGCAAATTGATGTTCAACTGATCTACAATCTTGATGAACTCCTCACTTTGGCATATGAGGCCCGTCCGGATTTACGCGCGGCTGAAATTGCTATTGAAGCTGCGGGCAAGCGTCTGGGATGGGAACGCTCAAAAATTTTCAAATTTACTGCCATTGCTGATTTTAATGAGAGGGGTAGAAGCGGCCCTGAATTTGGGCCGGGCGCATTGTTTGATCTGCCTGTTTTTAACTGGAATAATGGAAAGGTCGCACGCTCTAAAGTACAATTGGAACAGGCTGTAAGACAATATGTGGTTGTTAAACGGGAGATAGCATTTAAGGTGCGTGAAGCGTACACAAATTACCTTTCCGCGTTGAAGGCTTTAAAAATATTGCGTTCTGATATATTACCTTCTGCCGTAATAGCAGTAAACAAAGCAGAGAAAAGATATTCAGTTGGTGAGATTTCATATCTGGAATTCCTAGGATTCAAGCGACAGCTTCTGTACTCACGCTTGGGAGAATCTGAATCAATGGCAGAACTGCGCCGGGCTTCAGCACAACTCAGACATAGCGTAGGCTTTATACAGGATATACTTAATACAAAATAGAGAGAATCAGATAATAAGGTAAAGGAGATTATTTTGCGCGGAAGTTTAAGATTTATCATCACGTATACGGGTAAATTTATTTTGTTATTCTTTTTCATACTTATCTGTTCCTGTAGTAAGAATGAACAACCCAAAGAAAAGTCGGATACTCCGGCGAAGGTTATTCATGGTGTCAAAGAATCTGAACTTACAACCATTATCCTTTCTCCTAAGGCGGAACAGCGTCTGGGGATAGAAACGTCAATCGCAGAATACCGAAACATACGGAACACGATAAGACTTGGAGGAGAAATAATGTCGCCCTCAGGTCATGAAGCCAGGATTGCGGCTCCCATGCCAGGTACGGTTTTCGGGATAAACAGTGACAAGTTACTACCGGCAGGAACTCAGGTGAAAAGGGGGCAGGCAATCATGAACCTCTTACTACTTACACCAGAAAAGGATCTTGCGGGTGCGCATGAAGCCATCAAAGTTAAAAAAATGCAGTTAGAGGTTGCACAGGCTGAGGCAGATCGCGCAGAGTTTCTTTTGCAGGGTAAAGCAACTAGCGAGAAGATTTATCTTCAGGCTCAAGCTGGACTGGCTGCAGCAAATGCATCTCTCAAGGCGGCAGAGGCACGACAGGGTCTCCTGGACGGAGTTGGGATGGAATCCACAACGGAAGGCCTTTCTACTTATGTGTTGAAGTCGCCTGTTGATGGTGTGATACAGCGTATTTACGTTGCATCTGGTCAATCAGTTCCTGCGGCAACTGTGTTATTTGAGATTGCCTGTCAGGATCCAGTCTGGTTACGCGTACCTGTTTATGTCGGGGACCTGGCAAAGATAGATCAGCAGAAGGAAGCAATTATTCAACCGCTAGGGACTTATAGTGATATAAATAATTACAAGGCCAAACTCGTAAACGGCGCACCCCTCAGTGATGCCAACAGCGTATCTTCAGATCTTTTCTTTGAATTATCAAATCAGGATGGTTTCTTTCGTACAGGACAGAAGGTTAGTGTTTTATTGGAGAAACTGAGTTCCGGCAATAGAATTGTTGTTCCCTGGTCAGCAATAATATACGACATCAATGGCGGGAACTGGGTTTATTTGAGAAGTGCCAGGAATACATACTCAAGGCGACGTGTTGAAGTATCCAATGTGATTGATGGTTTTGCGGTACTGACACGTGGCATTGAAAAAAATGACGAGATTGTTACTACAGGAACTGCGGAGTTATTCGGAACAGAGTTTGGAGGAAACAAATGATAACGTGGCTGGTATCAACCTCACTGCGTCTGCGTGCATCCATTGTCGTAGTAACCATGTTTTTGCTGATAGCTGGTTCGCATACGGTAATCAAAAGAAGCTCCTTTGATGTATTTCCGGAATTTGCCCCTCCATTTATAGAGATACAGACTGAAGGGCCCGGACTTTCAACGTCCGAAGTTGAGACCCTGATTACCATACCTGTTGAGGGTGCAGTTAACGGCATCTCATGGCTGAAGAAGGTACGTTCCAAGTCTGTTCTCGGCCTTTCCTCCGTCGTGGTCTATTTTGAAGAGGGTACAGCCGTCATGCAGGCCCGACAGCTTGTTCAGGAGAGGCTGACTCAGCTTGCAGAGAAATTGCCATCCGTGGTCAAGGCACCGGTAATACTTTCTCCACTATCATCTACCAGTAGAGTCCTCAAGATAGGACTTTCCTCAAAAAAGCTGTCACAAATGGATATGTCAACAGTTGCGACGTGGACGATCAGGCCGCGGCTTATGGCCATCCCGGGTGTGGCAAATGTTGCCATCTGGGGACAGCGTGACCGTCAGATTCAGGTGCTCATAGATCCTGATAATCTGTATACACATGGGGTTACCACAAACGACATAGTTGGGTCGGTACGTGATGCTACATTAATTGGAAGCGGAGGGTTTATCGACACACCCAATCAGCGGCTTGCGGTTTCACAGGTTCTATCTATGAAGTCTCCTGAAGATCTATCACATGTTCCAGTTGCCTTTCGTAATGGAGCTATTCTGAAACTGGGAGATTTGGCAGAGTTGGTAGAAGGTTTCCCTCCGCCTATTGGTAACGCTGTTATAAATGACGGACCTGGCTTGCTGCTTATCGTTGAAAAACAGCCGTGGGGGAATACACTTGAAGTAACCCGCAAGGTCGAAGATGTACTGGAAGATCTCAAACCTGGCATTAAGGATATTGAAATAGATTCTACTATCTTTCGCCCGGCAACATTTATTGAAATGTCTCTCCATAATCTTAACAGGGCACTGCTTATCGGCTGTGTCCTGGTAATTGTGGTATTGGCATTTTTTCTTAATGACTGGCGGACTGCCCTGATCAGTGTTCTGGCAATTCCGACTTCGCTGGTCATCGCCGCACTGATTCTTCACTATCGTGGGGGAACCATTAATACTATGGTGCTTGCCGGGCTTGTTATCGCGCTTGGAGAGCTTGTTGATGATGCAGTTATAGATGTAGAAAACATAATGCGAAGACTTCGCCTAAATCGAGAGGCCGGTAGTCCTGAATCGTCATTCAAGGTTGTGCTGAAGGCATCACTGGAGGTACGTAGCGCAGTTGTATACGGCAGTGTAATCGTTGTACTGGTACTCATTCCTGTTTTCTTCCTGAAGGGATTAGCGGGTTCATTCTTTAGTCCACTCGCCTTCTCCTACATACTAGCTATTATGTCATCTCTGCTGGTAGCCCTTACACTTACACCGGCATTGTCATTAATACTTTTACCGGGGGTATCTCATCGTAGGGAACCATCATTCGTGAGATGGCTTAAAGTGCGTTACCGGTCCATACTTCGTCCTTTGATTATGAGGCCGAAGCGTGTTATCTCTTTTGTGGCCGCCGCCTTTATCCTTACATTAGTGGCGATTCCATTTCTTGGTGAAGAATTTCTTCCGAATTTTAAAGAGCATGATTTCCTGATGCACTGGGTTGAAAAACCAGGGACTTCGTTGCAGGCCATGGAGCGGATAACTACACGTGTGAGTAAAGAGCTGCGTTCCATTCCGGGAGTACGCAATTTTGGCTCGCACATCGGACGTTCCGAGGTTGCCGATGAGGTGGTAGGCCCGAACTTTGCAGAACTCTGGATCAGTATGGACTCTGATGTCGACTACGATGCGACAGTTGCAAAAATACAGGAAGTTGTAGACGGTTATCCGGGTCTGTACCGAGATTTGCTTACTTATCTGCGGGAAAGAATTAAAGAGGTGCTTACGGGATCCAGCGCCACAATTGTAGTACGTATATATGGTGAGAATCTTGATATCCTCCGTGGAAAAGCTGAGGAAGTCAGGAGGTTTATTTCTGAAGTAAGAGGTGTTGCCGACTTAAAAGTTCAACCACAGATTCTAGTTCCACAGGTGGAGGTTCGTTACCGTCCTGAGAGTGCCGCGCATTTTGGGTTGAACGGTGGTATGGTACGTAATGCGGTGGCATTGCTGATGAACGGAATGAAGGTGGGAGAGTTTTATGAAGACCAGAATATTTTCGATGTAGTCGTTTGGGGTGCTCCTAATGTTCGTGACAACCTTGATGCGCTTCGTTCACTGAGGATTGAACTACCTACAGGAGGAATAGTTCCCTTGAATGAGGTTGCGGATGTTATTGTAGCTCCTGTACCTAACAAGATTACGCGTGAATCGGCATCACGCTATACAGAAATTACGTGTAATGTACGGGATCGTGATCTTGGAAGTGTAGTGCGTGATATTAGAAGCAGAGTTAAAAACATTTCGTTCGAGAGTGGTTATCATCCTGAGGTTCTGGGAGAATACGCTGCACAGGAGGCATCAAGAAACCGCATTATTATACTCTCAATAATGTCCGTTATTGGCATTTTCCTTATACTGCATATGAGTTTCGGTTCTGTCATACTTGCTCTACTTGTATTCATTGGTCTACCATTTGCCTTGATCGGCAGTGTGGTAGCCACGTTCATGGGAGGGGGAGTACTATCTCTTGGTTCACTTATAGGATTTATCACTGTGTTGGGAATTTCCGCCAGAAACAGCATTATGCTTATCAGTCACTATAATCACCTGGTGATAGAGGAAGGACAATCTTTCGATATCAACCTGATTGTGAGCGGCGCAATGGAACGACTGGTGCCTATCCTGATGACGACTTTAACAACTGGCCTCGCTCTAATGCCAATAGTTATAGGGGGTAATCTACCCGGCCAAGAGATTGAGCACCCTATGGCAATAGTCATTATTGGCGGATTGACAAGTTCAATCTTACTCAACCTGTTTGTCATGCCTGTGATGTACTGGAAATTTGGTGCTGTACGTAATATCAATACTGCCCCGGAGTGAAACTCTGTGATATTCATACTTGTCCCCCAAAAATATTCATCCCATACTCATTTTAATAATAATTTGTCAGCATGGGATCTTTTTCTTATTTTTACACATACCATATAAAAGGGAAGAAGAATTCTTTAGAGATCAGTTATCATTTCCAATAAATAACTTCTATAAAATCTTGCAGTATTTATAGGTAATTATTATGATATATTGCTTCTCTGTGAGCAACAATCAACTCATAGAACTAAGAGAACTTATTCTGAATCGTTTTTAATTCACTGATTTGTAATATACTAGTGATGCAATAAGGGAAACCATCTTTGGCCTCAGTTGGTTTTTTGCAGAACACAAATCAAAACTCCAGTTTAACGCTATACGAATTGACAGTGAGAAACCGGGGCCTGATGATATAGATTACAAGTATTGGTTCCAGTACCAAATGTCATTTTAACTTTTCCAAAGTTCTTTCAATAAATGACAAATTCAGGTAACGAAAACATAGACATCCATAGTTTAAAAGTATTTTGCAAGGTAGTTGAAAATAAGAGCTTTACAAAAGCGGCGAAAGCTTTATTCCTTTCACAGCCAACCATAAGCTCCCATGTCTCTAAACTTGAAAAAAGTTTTGGATCCCGGCTTTTGGACAGGTTGGGTAATGAAATAATTCCTACTAAAGCTGGCCTTATACTTTTTGAATATGGAAGCAAAATTCTACTGATAAAAGACGAGATGGTTCAATCAATAGGTGGCTATCTCGGCAACATATCCGGTAAGCTTGTCCTCGGCGCTAGCACAATTCCAGGAGAATATATACTACCTGAATTTTTTGGCAAGTTTAATAATGCTTACCCAAGAGTTAAAGTAAAAACCAAGATATCTGACAGTGCTAAAATTGCAGAAATGGTTGCTTCCGGTCAAGTTGAAATAGGTTTTGTTGGAGCCAAACCCGCAGGATTAGTTTCTGAATATTTTGGCAATGATAACCTTGTTTTGATCGTACCTTCTGGACATAGATTACTGAAAACAGGACAAAAAGTAAAAAAAGGGATGAAAATGGTTGCAATAGATATTTGCGAATTAAAAAAAGAACCGTTTATTGCAAGAGAACCTGGATCAGGAACAAGAAAAGCAATGGAAATTGGTTTAGAAAAGGCAGGCTTTAATATTAGGGATTTACAGGTTGTTTGTGAACTAGGCTCTACCGGTGCAGTAAAAAAAGCCGTTATGGAATCAATTGGAGTATCCATTGTTTCCGACAAAGCTATAAAGCATGAAATAAAGCTAGGTCTACTAAAAAACGTTAATGTAAAAGAATTAAATATAAAGAGAGACTTCCATTTAATCCGCAATCCTAGAAGAACCCTATCACCAATAGCCCAATCATTTATGAAATTCATTAAAGAGCAAAAACTCTAAAATGATAGTATCACAATAAGTCTTGTAGCCGATTTTGTTTTACTAATAGTTGTCATTCCCAATAAATAACTTCTATAAAATCTTCCGGTATTTATAGAGATTATCTATTGGTATTATAGATAATTATTATGATATATTGCTTCTCCTTTGAGCAACAAACAACTCATAGAACTAAAAGAACTTATTCCGAATCGTTTTTGATTCACTGATTTGTAATATACAAGTGATGATACATCGTATCAATTTTCAATTTATCAGGAGCTAAAATTATGATCTCCGTTACATCAATTCCCTGGGAAAACATTGGCAAGGTGCGTTCAGAACCTAAGAAACGTGCCGGGATTATTGTAGATCTTCGCCTCTGTGTTGGATGTCACTCCTGCAGTCTAGCCTGCAAAACAGAGCATAACATACCTCTTCGTTGTTTCCGTACAAGAGTCAGATACCTTGAAAGGGGAGATAAACTCACCTTAAAGTTTTTCCCGTTAATATGCATGCATTGTCAAGATTCACCATGCCTGAAGGCATGCCCTTGCAACGCTATACTACGTCTTGAAGACAAAACCGTTATTATTGATAAAAATCGTTGTGGTTCTGAAAAAGCCTGTGTAAAAGCCTGTCCATACGGAGCAATTTATATTGATCCTGCGACGGATAAGGCAGATAAGTGCGATCTCTGTGCAAATCGTACAGCATTGGGAATGGAGCCTGCATGCGTTAACGTATGCCCTGTAAATGCTCTTAAATATTGCGATCTAGAAGATCCGGATGATCCCGTTGTTATTTATGCCAGAAAACATGATGCGAAAGCTTTTAAAGAAGAAGCTGGTACTAATCCAAGCGTTTTTTACATCGGCTTGGAGAAATGGATGGAAAAAAAGGTAGAGAATGGAATTCAACTATCATCAAAAGAAGATGAGATTATTTATGTCCAGAAATAATGGTTAATCATAAGTGTCGTAACGACTTAACATAATAATGAATGAGAATTCAGGAGTCAGGATGAGAAAACCGGCACGCACATTTCAAGATTTAATAGTATGGCAAAAAGCTCACGAGTTTGTGCTTTTAGTTTACAAGCTTACAAAGTTATTTCCTAAAGAGGAAATTTATAATTTGACATCTCAACACTGAATTCTGGATTCTGACTACTGTATACTGAATAGTTACTAATTATCAAACAAAATCGGAACGTTTATGTTTCGCTCGTGGATACGAAGTAAAGGAGAATAAAGATTATGTCTAATATTACTCGCCGGGAGTTTATAAGAATTGCAGGTGGCATTTCGGTTGGTATGGCTTCCGGCGCTTGTTCACATCCTTTTGTTAAAGAAAAACACTCTTGCAAGCAATCACAGAACTTAAAGAGATTGATTGGGACAAAGATAGATTATACAAAAGCCCGGGCGGTTCCCAGTATTTGCTTTGGATGCACTACTCATTGTGGTGTTATAGGTTGGGTACAGGATGGCATAGTGAAAAAGATTGAAGGAAACCCTTTAGACCCCAATTCGAGAGGTAAAGTCTGCGCCAAGGCACAAGGGATGATCTCCTACACCTATTATCCGGAAAGAATTATATATCCAATGCGAAGAATTGGAAAGAGGGGGGAAGGAAAATGGAAACGCATTTCCTGGAATGAGGCATTAGATGAGATTGCAAAAAAGATGAAAAAACTCCGCCAGGAGGAGCATCCGGAACGATTTGTTTTTCACTATGGCCGTGATAAGACAAAAGGATTTACCAAACGGTTTACTAATGCTTTTGGCACCCCAAATCGTCTTAATCGCAGGTCCATATGCAGCTCTAATAGAAGGGCACCTCTTATGAGCTTTTATGGTCGCGAGTTTGAATGGGAAACCCAAGATTTTGAGAATACTAAATTCATCTTAAATTTTGGAGCTAATCCTATGGAAGCATACCAGGGCGGTTTCTTTATGATGCAGCGAATCCAGCAAGCAAGAGTAGATAAAGGGGCCAAAATGATCACTTTTGAAGTGCGTCCTTCGGCCACTGCATCCGTCTCAGATAAATACTTTCCTGTCTTTCCCGGCACAGACGGAGCCATTGCTCTAGCCATGATAAATGTGATTATTGATAATAATCTCCATGATAAGAAGTTTTGGGATCGATGGGCTAATTATCCTTTAAATGATCTCAAAAAACAAATTGCTAGCTTTACCCCTGAATTTGCTGAAAAAGAGAGCGGTGTGCCGGCGGAAGAGATAATAGATATTGCCATTGAATTTGCTAAAGCTTCTCCAGAATGCTGTACGATGTCTAACCGTGGTTCCGCAAAACACTATAATGGTGTCCAGGCAGATCGGGCGATCCGCCTTCTGGATGTGTTGGTAGGTAATGTTGGGCGTCCCGGGGGCTTTTGTTTAAGCACTCTCAGAATGTGGAAAAAACGATATGGTCAGGACGGATTACCAAACATAGTACAACCAGGACCTAGTCCTTCTTCCGTTAAACCGTTTCAACCTGGCACTGAGCAGTTTAATGAGCTACCTGTAGAAGTACAAGAGAGAGTCAAAAATTTCCCTCCTGAATGGCAAAATAAATATTTTGGGGAACTAGCGACACCCAGTGAATATCCTCTTTCATGGCATTGGTATCCCATGCGGGTAGGTCAGCTTGTTTATCCATACATAAAAGAAGGCAGAGCAAAAGTAGAGATGTATATGTCTTATACTTTAGGCGCGTCATATGGCTATCCAGAAGCAAAAGTAGCCAGGGAAGTGCTACTTGATGAAAAGCTTATTCCTTTTCACGTAGCAATTGATATTGGTTATAGTGAACAAGCTTCCCTTGCTGATATTATACTGCCTGAAGCAACCAGCCTTGAGAGATGGGATGCACATTCTACAAATTGTTATGGTCTTGTTCCCTATACCGGTATACGCCAGCCCATGGTAAAACCTTTAGGAGAAGCAAAACCGGTTCAGATTATTTTGCGTGATCTGGCCTCTAAGATTGGCGGTGGTATGGAATCATTTTTCAATTTTAATGATGTAGAAGAATTTTACCGGGAGTGGTATAAAGAACTACCTATCTCCTGGAAAGAGTTTAAAAAGAGGGGTATCTGGTATGATCCGAATCGTCCAAAAGACTATGAGCTTTATGAGCGGCCAGTCTCTAATGACGATTTAAAAGGAAGCTTTGTTAATAAAGAAAATAACATTATTTACAAAATGAAAAAAGGGAAAAAAGTCGCTGTTGGGATTATGCAGGATGGAAAACCTGTTTGTGGATTTCCAACACCATCAAGAAAGATTCAAGTTTACGACGAGGTGTTTCCTCTTGCGGCAAAGCATGTGGGTTTGCCCAAAAGCGATGAAAATGGTTCCCCTCTCTGCACCTATTTTAAAATTCCGTCACATGTGAATATCCAGCATGACGAATTAATCTTCACTACATTTAAATGGAATGTCCATACCCAGGGTAGAACAGGACATCTCAAATATCAGGCAGAGATTGTTCACGCAAACCCTGTATTTATTAATCCTGAGACAGCAAAAAGGTTTGGTCTGAAAAATAGTGATATGATAGAACTTACAGTTCATCGTCCAAAAGGTCATACGTACAGAGCAGGAGAAAAAGAACCGGTAGGGAAATTCCGTAATACAGTTCGTTTACTGAATGGAATGCATCCGAAAGTTGTTGCCGTTTCACACCATGTTGGACATTGGGAACATGGTTCGGTTGGAAGGTCTAATGTAAATCTTAGCCATGAATCTAAATCCGGGACTGAGCCTCATTTGAAAATCTTCGATGATAAAGACATCCCTGAACGTATATGGTGGTCAAAATCACAAGGAGGTCCAGGCGGAGGAGTTCATATAAATGATTTCCTCCCTATAGATCCGGCGCCCCTTGTCGGTGGACAAAACTGGTTTGACAATGTTTGCAGCATAGAAAAAATATGATTTTTATATAAAACGCTTATTCCCATACCAAAAAAAGAATAAATTATAAGCTTGCTATGCATATAGAATTTAATGTTGAGAAAAATAAATTTGGGTATTTCTGACAATTTAATCGGAACCCTGAACTCTAATAAAAGATATTGTTGAAGAATTGGTAAACTGTGTTGAAAAAAGGAGCTGGCCAATGAAAATAGGAATAAAAAAATTTATTTTGATAGCAACAACTACTGTCTTATATAACGTGGGTATTACCCATGCTCAGGGGAATCCTCCATTAGAAAATATTATGCAACAAATGGAAGCCTTGAAAAAGGCAATGGCCGATCAAAAGGATGAGATTCGTGAACTCAAAGCAATGTTAAATAAAGAAACAGGGGAAAAGATTGATAATTCATTTAATGAACCAGTGTTTGTAAGGGAAGACTTTGATCAAATAGTTGATGAAAAAATAGATGAATATTTTGAGGAGGAAAAAAACCAGGAAAAGTTGTCATCATATATAAAACTTCCATTAGACATGGGTTATGAGAAAGGGTTCTATTTTCAGACACATGATGGCAAATTTAGTATGAAAACAAATGGCAGATTTCAGTTTCGATATAGCTTTGAGGATTTTGATCGCAAGGATGATGACAGCTCGTTCAGGATTCGCCGAGCAAGATTGTCCTTTAAAGGTAATGCCTATAGTGAATACCTCAAATATTATCTTCAGTTACGACTCGAATCTACGGGCACGAAAGATGGTAGTAAAGCAGTTGAACTATTCGATTGGTATGTAGATTTTACGCGTTATCCTTTTGCCAAGATCAGGTTTGGGCAATGGAAGGTAGCATTTAACCGTCAATGGGTTGTTTCCTCGGCAAATCTCCAACTGATTGACAGGTCAGTGGCAAATGGCGAGTTTGCCCTGGATAGGCAGATTGGAGTTCAAGGCTTTGGTAAATTATTTGAAAATAAACTCGAATATTATTTCGGCTTCTTTAATGGCAATAAAAGAAACGAAAGCAGGAATGATAACAATGAACATATGTTTATATTCAGAACATCATATAATTTGCTAGGAGGTTATGGTAAAGGCTCTTCTGAGGTTGAGAGTGATATAGCTTATTCAGATACACCATTAGCACATATATCTGGTGCTATTGCCTTTGATAGCACGGAAGATGTAACAATGAACCTGGAAGGTATAGGGGAGGTTACAGCCAATGAGACAGACAGGACAAGTCTTGTAGCTGAATATGGGTTTAAATATAAAGGGTTTTCTGCAATAGGAGAATATTATTGGAGAAAAACCCATGGTATTATGGATACAAACATAATAGATCAGGGTTTTTTTGCGCAAGCAGGGTACTTTCTTATTCCAAAGAAGTTTGAAGTGTCCGGTAGATACGCACTTATAGATTTTGACGATCAATTGGAAAGTGATGCAATAAGGGAAACCACCTTTGGTCTCAATTGGTTTTTTGCAGGACACAAATCAAAACTCCAGTTTAATGCCATACGAATTGACAGTGAGAAACCGGGTCCAGATGATATAGATTACAAGTATCGGTTTCAGTACCAAATGTCATTTTAGTCAATTCAATACCTCATCACTTTGTTAATTATTCACTCACAAGTATGTCAAAAGACAATATGAAAATTAATTAGTGAAATAATTGTCAAATTTTAGTAAAGTATTACATAATTTTTTGAGACATGTCTCTATTTTCTGCCGACAACTTTCTGTGCTTTAATAAGTATAGAAGGGTGTTTGTTTTTCTGAAAGGGGTGGGGTATGGGTAGATTTAGGTTGTACGCCGCAGTGTTTGTAATGCTTTCGGTCTTTGGATATTGCAGCAGCAGTTATGCTGCGGACCAAACGACAATTGATGAGATGAAGTTGCAGATGGAAAAGATGCAGAATATGATAATGCAGCA
Organism: Candidatus Anammoxibacter sp.; assembly: GCA_021777055.1. Classification (GTDB taxonomy): domain Bacteria; phylum Planctomycetota; class Brocadiia; order Brocadiales; family Anammoxibacteraceae; genus Anammoxibacter_A. Next base: position 36,838 of record JAIQZO010000066.1, read on the forward strand.
GCAGGAACAGATAAAGTCACTTACGGTTAAGTTAGATAACGGATCTAAACCTCAAAAGCATAATACTAAGGTAGATCATACTGAGAGTCATAATAGTGGACATGCTGTCAGTCAGCATGATAGACATACTGAGAATCATAATAGTGGACATGCTGTTAGTCAGCATGATAATAAGCAGGTTCTTACTGAATTTGACAAAGCAGTTGACGAAAGGATACTGGAGTTCTTTGAAACCGAAGAGAGTAAAGAGCTAGTTGCACACAATATGCCAGTTGAGATAGGTTATGATGAAGGATTTTTTTTTAGAACCCATGACGAGAAGTTCAGCATGAAGCTAACTTCAATGCTTCAGTTCAAATATAACTACAGAGATGCCAATCGTGAAGAAGATAATAGCTCTTTTAGTTTAAGAAGGGCCAGATTAACGTTTAATGGTAATGCATATGGTGAACACATGCAGTATTATGGAGATTTGGAATTGAGGTCATCAGGTTCTAAAGACGGAAGTAAATCAGTTGAGCTACTGGATTTATTTGGTACTTATGAAAAATATGAGTTTGCGAAGATTCGATTTGGACAGTGGAAGGTACCATTTAATGGTCAGTTTATGACATCTGAGGCTGAACTGCAGATGATCGACAGGTCAGAGGCGGATGAGGTGTTTAACTTTGGCCGGCAGATTGGTATCATGGTCTTTGGTTCGATCTGGGAAGAAAAGCTTGAATATTTCTTAGGGTTCTGGAATGGAAATTTCAGAAACGAAGAAGAGAACGACAATAATGAACACTTATGGATTGCAAGGGTTATGTATGATCCTTTAGGTCATTTTGGTGAAGCTGAAAGTGACTATGAATATCATAACAAACCTTTGATTCACTTTGAGGCTGCTGTTGCATTTGATGGCGAAGATGATATAACCCTCGAACTGGATGGAATAGGAGAGTTTGAAACCGATGAAATTGATAAAACACAGATTGTCGGAGAGTTTGGGTTAAAGTATAAAGGATTCTTTTTTATAACTGAGTATTACTGGCGTAAAAGGCATGTGGATTCATTTAGAGGTCGTAAGATAGACGATGCCAACTTGATAGATAAGGGTTTCTTTGCCCAGGCAGGATATTTTCTTATTCCAAAAAAACTGGAAGTAGCAGGAAGATATTCCATGGTCTCGTTTGATGATGCTCTTGAAGAAGATTCGATCATTGAATCAACGTTTGGTTTAAATTACTATTTCTCCGGACGCAGACATAAAGTACAATTTAATGCTATTCGTTTAGATGAGGAGAGTAATGAGGATGGACATGATGCTATAGATTATAATTACAGGCTGCAATATCAGGTAAAATTTTAATTGTATACCGGTTAAGGAAAGGGTAATTTTTTAAGTTACCAAGCGTACGTTTTACACGTAGATTTACAATGGGGTAGTAGGGGTTCAAGATATTGATCCCCTACATATTAAGCCAAACTTGAAACGTGCACATTTAGTAAAATTGCACAATACGGACAGGATTATAATTACGATTTTTAGGAATTTAGCTCTTGTGTTAAAGATTTAAAAGTATTGACCCGGAACTGGCTAAACAGGTAGAATAATTTGTGAATTCAATAATATAGTTGCAAATATGTAAAAAACTGTATTCTGAATAATTACTAAATATTTTTTATCACTATTTTCCTGGAAATTTTTATGTCTAAAAGTAAAATAACGGTTATAGGTGCCGGTAATGTTGGTGCTACTACAGCGCAGAGAATTGTGGAAAAGGAGATAGGGGATGTTGTGCTTGTGGATATTGTTGAAGATATGCCACAGGGAAAGTGCCTTGATATGGCGGAAGCTGCATCTGTTTATGGCTACGACACAAAGATTACCGGGACTAACGCATATGACGAGACAGCAGATTCAGATATTGTGGTTATAACATCAGGTTTGCCTCGTAAACCCGGTATGAGTCGGGATGACCTTCTTAAAGTTAATGCTGATATTGTGAAAAGCGTTACTGAAAACGTTGCGGTTAAATCCCCAAATTGCATTCTGATAATTGTTTCTAATCCGTTAGACGCAATGACATATATTGCTCACAAGGTAAGCGGTTTTCCAAAAGAGCGGGTGCTTGGTATGGCCGGAGTTCTGGACGCATCCAGGTTAGCCACATTTATCTCAATGGAGTTAAACGTTTCCATTGAAAACATTAACGCATTTGTACTTGGAGGGCATGGAGATTCCATGGTACCATCTAAAAGGTATACTACAGTTGCAGGAATACCGGTAAGTGAATTAATACCGAAAGATAGACTAGAAGAGATAATTCAGCGTACAAGGGATGGTGGGGCTGAAATTGTGAAGCTGTTGAAAACTGGAAGTGCGTTTTATGCTCCATCTGCCTCAGCAGTGGATATGGTGGAATCCATACTCAAGGACAAAAAGAAGATTTTACCGTGTGCCACATTGTGTGAAGGTGAATATGGTATTGACGGCCTATTTGTGGGTGTGCCGGTAAAAATTGGCTCCAGAGGGGCCGAGAAAATAATAGAGATAAATCTTGATAGTGAAGAGTCTTCAGCATTAAAGAAATCTGCAGATGAAGTGAAAGAGTTATGTGATAAGATAGATAAGATGCTATAGAGTCTTACTATAAATAATTTGATTACGCTAATAGAATAGAGTCAAATTATTCTTCGTTCTCCAATTGCTGAATTGATGCAGCTTTTCTACGCTTTTACCTATTATTTTCAATTTCTTGAATTGACTTAATGCTGATCTGATATATTTTAAAAAAAGGTGAGGGAAGTGTTATGAGAAGGACAGATTATATGTTAGGTGGGCGTGACTTTGCAACTCTGGTTGCCGCCCAAGTAATGGAATCAAACATCAGCAGGGTTGGTGAAGACGCAGGCTGGCGTGCAATTGCCCATGCTATGACTGATAGAGATATACAATCAATTCCTGTTGTTGATGAAACCAATGGTCTAATAGGAATTATTACCGAATATGATATTCTCAGACCTGTTGCGGAAGGAAAAAACGTTGATGATATTAAAGCCAAAGATATACTCTCTAAAGATGTGGTGACTGTTACTAGCGATACATCTGCAATAGCAGTGATTAAGATGTTTGAAGAAAAAAGGATTTTTAAGATTTTCGTTGTGGATGAAGGCGCTTTACAAGGAGTCATTGTTAAGCATGATTTAGTCCTTGGGTATTTACATGCTACCCGAAAGGGTCCTGAGGGATTTGATACGTCCATTTTCTAAATAATTGTTCTGTTTTTTATCTCATAATCTGCCATCAAATAGGCAGTTTATGACAGGGTACGGGATAAGTGACGGGGGAATCAAGAATAAGCTAATACTGATCTGATCTACTTAAAAAAAAAGGGGGAGTTATGAGAGGTACAGACTTTATGTTGGGGGGGCGGGATTTTGAAACTTTGATTGCTGCCCAAGTAATGGAAACAAACATCAGCAGGGTTGGTGGAACTGCGGGCTGGCGTGCAATTGCCCATGCTATGACTGATAGAGATATACAATCAGTTCCTGTTGTTGATGAAACCAGTGGTCTAATAGGACTTATTACCGAATATGATATGATAAGACCTATTGTAGAGGGAAAAAACGTTGATGAGATTAAAGCCAAAGATATACTCTCTAAAGATATGGTAATTGTTACCTCTGATACACCTGCAATGGAAGTGCTTAAGACGTTTGCGGAAAAAAGGATTTTTAAGATTCTAGTTGTGGATGAAGGTACTTTAAAAGGTGTCATTGTTAAGCATGATATAATACTTGCTTATTTGGCTGCAACAAGAAAGGGTCCTGAAGGATTTGATACATCAATTTTCTAAAAAATAATTTTCTGCATCTTATCTCTGAACCTATCATGAAAAAGTCAATTTATAACAGGTTCAGAGATAAGTGATGGTGTAATAAAAAATTGTCTATTTTTTAGTGATATTTACAGTTTCTCTTTGTCTGTGGCAGTTTCATTAACCGCGAAGAGTATATCAGTGTTACCAGACCTCTTGACATTTTTATTTATTAATTAATCAAGTTAACTATGGCTACAACTATAGCCATACTAGCTGCCATCATAGCACCTAACCTCAGTGGTAACCCATACTTAAGCCGGATCTCCATTTCTTTTATATCACGTTGTAAATCACGGATGTCTTGTTTTGTGGCAAGCTTTTCATCAATGATTTCCGCCAACGCCTCAGCCTGTATTTCTGCTTGATCCTCTGTGAAACCAGCAGACTTAAGCTTCTTCGCATATGCCAATGTATCAAACATTACGATCAGACATAATATAAACTCCTAACGGCAAGTATACAATAATAATACCTAATTGTACCTCTATCGCCTCTTATCGGCAAGGTCATAGTATCAAAACAATCATGAAGGAACTTTTAAATAAATACAATTATATCTTAACTGAATTTGCTGTGCTGGAAAGATTACGGCGCTCAAATAATGTTTGTTTAGACCCGCTTCTTGAACATGCACTGCTCATATATAACGGGGCGGGAAGAGTGGAGATGGGGTCAATATATGATGAATATTTTGATTTACAGAAAAATGCAAAAGTGCCATTCCTGATATTTTCTCCTACCTGGAGGGCAAACAGAGAGAGGATTCAAAAGGCCCAGATTGATAAAGATGTTAACAGGGATGCCGTTGATTTCATGCAAAAGGTGAAAGAAAAGAACAGAGATAAAGCTGAAGAAATTTTAATTGGGGGGCTGATTGGATGTAAAAATGATTGTTACAGCCCCGATGAGGGATTGACAATTGAAGCGTCTATGGACTTTCATGAATGGCAAATTAAAAAGTTAGTTGATGCAAAGGTTGATTTTATCTTTGCAGCTTCACTGCCTTCAATTCCTGAAGCAGAAGGTATTGGGAAAATAATGTCTAATCTTACAACTCCATATATGCTCAGTTTTGTTATTGATAAAGCCGGAAGATTATTGGATGGCACTTCACTGGACGAGGCCTTTAATGTTATTGATACTTGTTGTAAAAAGAAACCGATAGGTTTTATGGTTAATTGTTCCCACCCTTCATTTTTAAATGCTGAGGAGTTGGCGGAAAATAGTTTGGCTAGATTGATTGGGTATCAAGGGAACGCTTCTGATAAATCCCACTCAGAACTTAACGGGGCAGAAGCCATCCATGTAAGCAATATAACAAATTGGGGTAATTGCATGATTCAACTGAATAAAAAGTACAACATTACGATATTAGGAGGATGCTGCGGCACTAACGGAGATCACCTTCGTTATTTAGTGGAAAACATTGACTGCAATCTCTCAAAATGTTAAGTAACAGGGAATTAATAACTTGCGAATTTTACGCTCAGATTTACGTTAGATTTGTTCAAACCGATTGAGTCAAACCGGAAGTGTGGCCAAGGCCACGTTGAGGATTTAGTGAGTGAAGCCTGGACAAAGATAATGTGAATATGGATGTTAAATTCGTAAGTTATTAAATCCCTGTTCTGAAAGATAATAGAGTGATATTTATTGAAAAAGTCTTGAACTTTAGTTGCTTATGTCATATTATTATCTGTTTTTAAAACCTGAATCCTTATATATGCAGCGTGATCAGGAAATCAATATTTAGCAATCCATATTTTGGATATATTTGAATGTTATTCAATCATGCATTCCTCAATGTAGCGTAGGTAAACCAGCGAAAGCACTGGATCATGACATACAAATCTAACCAAAACCTGAATCACTAAACGTTTATTTCCTGATCACGATGGGTATATCGCAAACTTTTTTTTGACTTTTTATGATCACTTCTTTAACGAATTCTCAGGATGAAATAGGATGGTGGATAGACAATGGAAATGGTGGCCTTTCATGTAACGACCAAGAGATGTTTGGAGATATATCAAATATCCAGACTCCTTTATGTATTATAAGAAAAGGAGATTCATTTGTTTTTGGAAAAGATGGAAGCTTTGCTACATACCGCGAAAATGATGTACCTGGGAACGGTGCGCTGCCGGTTACAGGATATATTCCACCTGTTAGGATGCAAAACCTTGGGGATAACTCTTTTTGCAGGACATATGGTCTCCGGTATCCTCTTGTTGCAGGAGCAATGGCTAACGGAATCTGCTCAACAGATATAGTACTATCAATGGGAAAAAACGGGATGTTGGGTTTTTTCGGGGCAGCTGGACTGATGCTGGATAAAATCGAATTTGCTGTTAATTTGTTAAAGCAGAGCGATAAAGATATTCCTTTTGGATTTAACCTGATACACAGCCCAAATGAACCGGATTATGAGATGGCCGTTGTAAATCTATATTTACAGCACAAAGTAAGGTTAGTAGAGGCATCTGCGTTTCTGGGCTTAACATTACCAGTCGTAAAATATAGAGTTAGCGGTATTTATCAAGATGATAAAGGTAATATTATAACACCTAACAAAATAATTGCCAAGGTTTCGAGATTTGAGGTTGCTTCGAAGTTTTTTGCGCCACCACCTGATAAATTCCTCATGGAGCTGACAACACAGGGAATTATTACTCAGGAACAGGCAGAACTTGCCAGTAAAGTACCCATGGCACAGGATGTTACAGCTGAAGCTGATTCGGGTGGGCATACGGATAATAGACCTGCGATTACACTTTTGCCCACACTTTTGGCCTTACGGGATCAGTTACAGGCAGAGTATGGTTATGAACAACAGCTCAGAGTCGGAGCTGCTGGTGGTATTTCAACACCTACAGCAGCCGCAGCGATGTTTTTAATGGGAGCTGCATACGTAGTTACCGGTAGTATCAATCAATCTTGTATGGAAGCCGGGACATCGGACGTAGTCCGAGAAATGCTTGCAGGAACCCAACAAGCGGATGTTGCAATGGCCCCAGCAGCTGATATGTTTGAAATGGGCGTTAAGGTTCAGGTACTGAAAAGGGGAACAATGTTTGCCATGAGAGCGGCAAAACTTTATGATTTATACTGTAAATATGATGGATTGGACTCATTACCTTTAAATGAACGTTCCATACTGGAAAAAAACTTTTTTCGTGATCCTTTGGATAACGTATGGAAAAATACATGTGAGTATTTTGCAATACATGATCCTCGTCAGGTCGATAAAGGAGAAACTGATCCAAAACATAAGATGGCATTAATCTTTAGACGATACTTAGGTCAAAGTTCACGCTGGGCAAACAGTGGTGAGCCATCAAGAAAGATAGATTATCAAATTTGGTGCGGCCCATCAATGGGTGCATTTAACGAATGGGTCAAGGGAACACATTTGGACAATTTCAGAAACCGGTATGTTGCGGATGTTTCATTAAATATCCTTTTCGGTGCAGCGGTTAATATGAGGTTAAATTTCTTACGTTCACAAGGTTTTATATTTCCAGCAGATATGTTTCGTGTTATACCTCTGGAACTTTCAAAAATTAACGAAATAACATCAAGATAACAGAGCCTGTTAAATACTGACGTATCTTCTTCTTACATAACTGTTTAGATATGGAAAGTGTGGTCGTTTTTGCTTGCACAACTTGTGATTGAATTCAATAGAAATGTTACGGCTATCAATATTAATCGAATTAGGTTATAATGTACCAAACAATTTTGATTTTGATTGAAAGTATGGCAAGTTTATACATGATTTGAGTATACTTATAGTGATCAGAAATTAGATGCTTAGTGATTCAGATTTTGATCAGATTTGTATTTTATGATTTAGTACTTCCGTAGGTGCGGTGTAGCCTGAGCAGCCCTAGAGGAAATTACGATCGAATAAAATTCAATAATAATCAGAAAGATGGATCTCCAAATATCGCATTTCTGATCACTTTGAGTCTAGTACCAAATATTAAATTAAGAGGGTAAATTGAATAAAGAAAAAGATATCCATTCCAATGAAAAAAATTTATCAGCACCTGTCGCGGTAATTGGAATGTCTTGTATTTTTCCCAAAGCAACTAATCTTTGTGACTATTGGACAAATATAAAGAACGGAATTGATGCCATTACAGAAGTTCCAGAGACACATTGGCAAAAAGGTGACTATTTTGATGCAGATCCTGGCCGTCCAGACATGACGTACACAGCCCGCGGAGGATTCATAGGGGCAGTGGATTTTGATCCGCTTGAGTTTGGTATTACACCTAATGCCGTTGAAGCAACGGATACTGCTCAATTATTGGGACTTGTTGCGGCAAAAAGAGCATTAAATGATGCAGGGTATGGAGAAGGCAGAGAGTTTGATAGAGATAAAGTAGGAGTCATCCTGGGAGTAACTGGCACACTGGAACTAGTTATCCCCCTTGGGGCACGACTTAGCCATCCGGTATGGAAAAAGGCGCTAAAGGATGCCGGTGTGAATGATTCTGTTACAAATGATGTTATTGAACGTATATCTGACTCATATGTGGATTGGCAGGAGAATTCCTTCCCTGGGCTTCTAGGAAATGTTGCAGCAGGAAGGATAGCCAATAGGCTTGATTTGCGCGGAACTAATTGCGTTGTGGATGCCGCTTGTGCCAGCTCATTTAGTGCTATGCATATGGCGCTGTTGGAACTGAGGACAGGAAAGTCCGATATGGTAATTACTGGGGGGATTGATACATTTAACGATATCTTTATGTATATGTGTTTTAGTAAAACACGTGTTCTATCACCAACAGGTGATGCTAGACCGTTTGACCGTAATGGGGATGGTACAGTTCTTGGCGAAGGACTGGGCATGCTGGTCTTAAAAAGGTTGGCAGATGCCGAACGAGATAATGACAATATTTATGCTGTTATTCGGGGTATGGGAACCTCCAGTGACGGAAAAGGAAATGCGGTTTATGTTCCCAGTAGTACCGGGCAGGCAAGAGCTCTTCATGACGCATATAAGCAAGCTTCCGTCTCCCCTGATACCATAGGATTGGTAGAGGCTCATGGAACAGGAACAAAGGTGGGTGATGCTTCAGAAGTTAACGCATTGACTAATGTTTATCGTGACTTTAAGAAAAATGGAACGTGGTGCGCATTGGGTTCTGTAAAATCTCAAATAGGACATACCAAGGCAGCAGCAGGTATCGCAGGGCTGATAAAGACAATTATGGCATTACGCCATAAGACTTTACCACCTACTATTAAAGTAAATGCTGCAAGTGAAGCCCTTACGGAAAACGAAACACCTTTTTACCTGAATACCGAAACACGTCCGTGGTTACAAGTTGGCGATAATCCACGTAGGGCGGCTGTAAGTGCGTTTGGATTTGGTGGAAGTAATTTCCATTGCGTACTAGAAGAGCATAAAAGAGAAAAAGAGATTATTGACTGGGACCAGAACATCGAGATTCTGAGTTTTTCCCATAAAGAGCTTAATGGGCTTAAAGAGAAGCTAAATAACACCGCATCTGATCTTTCCGTGTCAAACCTTTCTTTGCTTGCAACGGATTGTCGGGCATCATTTTCCCATGAACATACTTTTCGTCTGATAGCGGTAATTGAAAGAGAAAAATCAGATGTAAAGACTCTTTTACATAAATGTTTGAATATTCTGGAACAGCAGCCGGACAAAGAGAGTTGGAATATGCCAGAAGGTGTATTTTATGCAAGTGGTAATCTAGAAAGAAAGTTGGGAATCTTATTTCCTGGGCAGGGATCTCAATATGTGGGAATGCAGAGGGAATTATCCTGTCAGTTTCCACAGATGCAGAAGGTTTTAACGGAAGCTAACACCGTATTTTCATCAAATAAACAAAATGGATCTTCTGAGAATCTGACAAACTATATTTATCCTAATCCATCTTTTGATCAAGCAGAGAGAAAAAATTATGATAATGCTCTAAAGAAGACAGAAAATGCACAGCCAGCCATAGGGGCTGTCAGCTTGGGCATGCTTGATATATTAAACTATTTTGGCATTATACCTGATGTATTGGGCGGGCATAGCTTCGGAGAATTAACTGCATTGTGTGCGGCAGCGTGTATTGACCGCCAAACATTTTACAGACTCTCAAAGTTACGCGGTGAGTTGATGTCTGAAAATAACTGTACAACTGGTTCAATGGTTGCGGTTTGGTCTGACAGTGAAACATTGTCAAATATAATTAAAAGAGAAGCCGTGGATTTGGTGATTGCGAATAAAAATTCACCGGTTCAGACGGTACTCTCAGGTGCTTCGGATGAGGTTAAGAAAATTGGCTTGATCCTTGAAAAACTGGGCATAAAATTTAAGGAGTTAGCCGTCTCTTCTGCATTTCACAGCCCTTTTATGGAAAAGATTTCAGGATCTTTCAACAAATCGTTGCGTGAAAGTAAACTTAAACAGCATGAAATACCCATATATGCCAACAGAACAGGAAATTTGTATCCTACTGAAACAGATTCTATCTGTAATATACTTACGGAGCAACTCTATAATCCGGTGGAGTTTATAAAACAGGTTGAAAATATGTATGAGGCTGGTACTCGCACTTTCATTGAGGTTGGTCCTGGCAGTACGCTTACCGGGTTAGTAGGATCAATTTTGACAGATAAAACACATGAAGCGTTTTCAATGGATGCCTCGACAGGGAAAGGTTCAGGCCTGGTTGACCTTGCTTTGACATTGTCCAGACTGGCAGTGTCAGGGTTTAAAGTTGACCTGAAGAAGTGGAATGAAGGTGTTGCTTCAACTAAAATAGATGTAAAAGATAAGAAGAAAAAATCTTTAGTCCTCTCAATTTGTGGTTCAAATTATGTTCAGCCAAAAAAGAAGAAACCAGCAAGATCAATGGCACAGAATGAATCACGAAAAACTATTATTGAAGATACTGCTATTGAGATAGAAAGTAGCGATCAGATAAAAAGCCAAACAGCAGAAGAAAAAGTAAAGAAAACGGCGAGTTCGCCGGTTTCAAAGGAACCCGTAATGGATAAAGGTACGTCAAAAGAGATTTTTAAGATTACAAATGATAACATGGTTGTGTTGCAGAAAATGCAGGAACAAACCGCAAAGTTGCATAAACAATTCCTGGAAAATCAGGAAACAACCCTAAAATCTCTGATCACTTTAATGGGACAACAGAGCCAATTACTTGGTGTACCTTTGGAGAAAGAAGCTTCAGACGTTAGAATGCCTGTATCTGAGGAATCATCATTAATGAATCGTGCTTTTAATGAAGAGATAATTTCAAAGCCTGTTCCAGATATACAAGACTCAATTGAACAACCGGAAGAAACCGCAAAAGTAAAGACTCTTCATGTAGATGCGAATGAAATGATTAGTAATGGAAACCAACAGGCCAAAACCATTTCCAGTCAAAAAGACAATAGCAATGGCCGTGTAAGTGAAGTGTTGCTAAGTGTTGTATCGGAAAAGACCGGTTATCCACCAGAGATGCTGGAGCTGGAGATGAATTTGGAGTCAGACCTGGGAATAGATTCTATAAAACGTGTGGAAATACTATCGGCACTACAAGAAAAATTGCCGGATGCCCCGGATGTAAAGCCGGAACACATGGGAGTCTTAAACACACTGCAACAGATAATAGATTTCCTTTCAACTAACAACGGTATCGATGATGTAGTTCATGGGGAGAGTGCCGCATCGGAGAACAACAATACAAATATTCGTGAAGTGTTGTTAAGTGTTGTATCGGAAAAGACCGGTTATCCACCGGAAATGCTAGAGCCAGAGATGAATTTGGAGTCTGACTTGGGAATAGATTCCATAAAACGTGTGGAAATACTATCGGCACTACAGGAAAAATTACCGGATGCTCCGGATGTAAAACCTGAACATATGGGAGTCTTAAACACACTACAGCAGATAATAGATTTCCTTTCAACTAATAATAATGCATCGGAAGATAGAAATCGTGCAGAGAGTACTAAGTCTGCCAACGGTAGCGTAGATATCCGTGAGGTGTTGTTGAATGTAGTCTCGGAAAAGACCGGTTATCCGCCGGAGATGCTGGAGCCGGAAATGAATCTGGAATCTGACTTGGGAATAGATTCCATAAAACGTGTGGAAATATTATCTGCCTTACAAGAAAAACTACCGGATGCCCCAAATGTGAAACCTGAACATATGGGAGTCTTAAACACACTGCAGCAGATAATAGATTTCCTTTCAACTAATAACGATGTTCAAGAGTCAAAAAGAGAAATTAATAGTACGGATAGTGGTGAGAAGAGATTTGAAACTGTAGACCTTAATGGAAATCATATCGCACGTAGTGTTCTTTATCCTTTTAAACTGAATGGGGCATCAAATGATAAAGTATTTTCTATTGAAAAAGGTGCAAATATTTGGATAACCGACGATGGATCAAATTTAGCTCCGGAAATTGAGAGAAAATTACTGGAACTGAACTATAACCCTATAGTTGTTTCACTCAAGGACCTTGATAAGATAACAGTGCCTAAAATACTTGGGGGATTGATACTTATTGCTGATGCGGATCCGGTTGATGATAGTTTCCTTGTTTCTTCCTTTAAATTGCTTCAGAAAGCTTCCACTGGTTTGCGTTGTTCCGGTAAAGAGAATGGAGCTTTTTTTGTAACTGTAACTCGCCTTGATGGAGAGTTTGGTCTAAATGGATTGATTCCAAAGTCATACCCTATATCAGCAGGCCTTGCAGGAATGGCAAAGACTGCACGTCATGAATGGCCTGAAGTACATTGCAAAGCACTTGATATCTCCGCAAATCTTGTTGATAATAGAGAGACTGCGGCAATGATAACTAAAGAGGTTTTTACTTATGGAACGATAGAAGTTGGCCTCTCTGGTAGAGGTCGAACATCTCTGGTTCTAAAATCACAACCCATTTCTCAAAGTGAAGTAGTTTCAAAGATCTGCAATAATGATGTTATTGTTATTACCGGTGGAGCCAGAGGAGTCACTGCAAATGTATCCGTTGCCCTTGCCAAAGCTTTTAGTCCTATTATTGTTTTAATTGGCAGGAGCAAGTTTTCAAAAGAAGAGCCTGAATGGACAGCAACACTCACAAATGATTCTGATATAAAAAAGGCAATTTTGGCGCATTCAGAAGAGAAGATTACACCCAAAGATGTAGAGAAACAATATAGGAAAATAATGACAAACAGAGAAATCTCTACAAATATTGAAAGGATAAAGGATGCTGGAGCTCAGGTGCTCTATTATTCTGCAGATGTCCGCAGTGCAGCGGAATTGGAGTTTGTAGTTTCGGATGTTAAAAAACAGTTTGGTTCTATTGCCGGATTTATTCACGGAGCTGGAGTCTTGGCGGATAGATTAATTGAGGAGAAAACGGCAGACCAGTTTGAGACCGTTTTTACAACAAAAGTTGCAGGATTAATAAACATGCTGAACCTTTTAAATGACGATAAACTTAAGTTCATAGCACTCTTTTCTTCATTCACTGGAAGATACGGAAGGGTTGGGCAAATTGATTATGCCGTTGCAAATGAGGTCTTAAATAAGGTGGGGCAGCAGCAGGCCAGGTTGCGACCATCCTGTCGTGTTGTTTCCGTAAACTGGGGTCCTTGGAATGGAGGTATGGTTACTCCCTCACTAAAAACTATCTTTAAAAACGAAAACGTTGAGTTAATAGATCCTGATGCCGGAGCAAACTATTTGATACAAGAGCTGTGCGTTAAGGGTGAAACACCTGTGGAAGTGGTAATAATGGGTGGAAATGGAAATCCTCAGAAGGAGCCAGTAGATAATAATAACATTGATTTACAGGATAACTTTGAACCTGCTTTTGAAATTGATTTAAATACCAGTCAATATCCGTTTTTGTTATCACATGTAATAGATAACCGTGCGGTGCTACCAATGGCTATGATTATTGAATGGTCTGCTCAGGCGGCCATGCATGCAAGTCCGGGCTTGGTTTTTGCAGGTTTCAATAATATGCGCATCTTAAAAGGTGTAACATTAGATGTAATAGAAACACAAAGACTCACTTTTTGTACTGGTAAAGCGGTGAAAGAAAAGGATTTTTATGCCATACCAGTAGAACTACATGGCATTGACAAAAAAGGAAAAGCCATAGTACATTCCAGGACCAGTATTTTGCTTGCAGAAAGAGTTTTGAAACATAACGAGATTGAAATCTTTGACATAAAAGGTGCATATAACCGTACTGAATCAGAAATCTACAAGGATATACTTTTCCATGGCAAAGACTTTCAAGGAATAAAAACAGTTGAGAACTATAATGACAAAGGGATATCTGCTTATGTAGATTCAGCACCAATGCCATTAGACTGGATAAAGTCACCATTTAGAAGCAGATGGTTGGCTGATCCGCTTGTATTTGATTGTGGATTTCAGCTAATGATTCTCTGGTGTTTTGAAAAATATCAGTCAGGTTCACTACCATGTTTTGCTGGAGAGTACCGACAATATAAAAGGGTATTCCCTTCCGATGGAGTGCGCATCTTAGTTCACGTAAAAAAATCGGACAAAAGTTCTGCCATTGCAGATATTGACTTTTTTGATAACAATAATAGTTGTGTCGCGCAAATAAAGGATTATGAATCCGTAATATCTTCATCCCTAAATGAATCATTTAGGGAAAATCGTTTGAAGGTTGAAACCATTGTAAGCTGAACAGTAAGAGATAAATGTAATGTAATATTACCTTATAAAAATTCTCTCTTTTTAAGATTTGTAGATTCCATTGAATACCGAAGTTACGAATCAGCACAGCAAAAGCCGGGTTCAGAAAGTACATACGATTTTGATATTAACAACATGGTTAAAGAACAAGAAATTTATACTTTTTTCTGAATTCTGTCTCCTGTATTCAGTATTCTCAATTTTGATCTCGGCTTCGCCGTAATATATTTTATAACGGATTTGTCTGTAACTTTATGTTTAAGGACAATCTCACATCCTAAACATGAACATTTCCCAACCTATTGCTATTGTTGGCATTGGTGGTATCTTTCCCGGAACATCGTCTCTTCAGCAGTTTTGGAAAAATATATTAAATAGAGTTAGTGCGTCTCGTAAAGTTCCGGAAGGGCGCTGGCCACTAGAGGTAGATGACGTATTTTCTACTATAAAGGGTCAAAAAGATAAAGTATTTTCTAAATATGGATGCTTTGTTGATGATTTTAAGCTTGATACTCAAGGGTTAGACCTCTCATCTGAATTCATTTCTAAACTCGACCCACTCTTTCATTTAACCATCCATGCCGGACGTGAAGCATACAATGACTGCAAAACAGATGGCATTGATAGATCAAGGGCCAAAGTTATCATAGGTAATATTGTACTGCCTTCAGAGAAGTCTTCAAAGTTGGCAATCGAATATCTAGGTAAAACCTTTGACGAGAAAATATCATTTAACAAACCGTTGAGTGACAACAATAGAGCTGACCAATTTTCTAAACATGTTGCCGGGCTTCCGGGTGGAGTGCTTGCAAAGGCTCTGGGATTTTGCGGTGGCAGCTTTACTTTGGATGCAGCATGCGCGTCTTCACTTTACGCAATAAGTCTCGCCATAAATGAACTAATTGCACTACGTGCCGATGTTGTCCTTGCGGGAGGTGTATCAAGGCCGGATTGTTTCTATACTCAAATGGGTTTTTCGCAACTATACGCACTATCACAAAACGGTGTAAGTGCTCCATTTGATATGGATAGCAATGGTCTGGTCGTTGGAGAAGGAGCAGGCATGTTTATGCTGAAGAGGCTGGATGATGCCTTAAATGCAGGTGATCAGATTTACGGCTGCATTAAGGCCGTAGGACTTTCAAATGACGTTCAAGGTAGTCTTCTGGCTCCAAGTTCGGAAGGCCAGCTTAGAGCCATGCGTCAAGCATATGATATTGCAGGTTGGGCTCCCAACGAAATAGATTTAATAGAGTGCCATGCAACTGGAACACCGGTGGGAGATGCTGTTGAATTTGCGAGTTTGCAAGAGTTATGGGGCAAGGCTGGTTGGATAAATGAACAATGTGTATTGGGTTCTGTAAAATCCAATATTGGACATCTTCTAACTGCGGCCGGCAGCTCAGCGCTTATGAAGGTTATTTTTGCACTAAAGAGTAAAATATTGCCTCCTACTGCTAATTTCAGAAAATTAAGATCTGACCTTGAAGTGGATAACACACCTTTTCAACTGTTAACTGCTCCAGCTCCCTGGAATTCCAGGAACCCTTCTCTATCACGAAAAGCAGCTGTAAGTTCTTTTGGATTTGGAGGCATAAATGCACACCTTCTAATAGAGGAGTGGATGCCAGAAGATATACTTGATAATGAATGCATCAGAGAGAAGTATACACTTAATGATGGTATTGATGATGTCGCAATCACAGGCATGGATGTCCATATTGGAGAGTGGAATTCACTCTCTGAATTTAAAGAAAGGATATTTGCCGGTTTGAACAACGATCAACCATCATCTCCCGGAAACTGGTGGGGGGCAGAAGAGAGTGAATGGTTTAGACAAAAAGGGTTTAACAAGAACACATTTAAGGGATTCTTTATTGATGAATTAAAGATGCCTTTTAATGAGTTCAGGATTCCACCAAATGAATTAAGCGAGATGCTCCCTCAACAATTATTGATGCTGAAGGTTGCCTACGGGGCAATTAGGGATAGCAAGATTTCTAAAGAAACTATGCTAAATAGTGCAGTGATAATAGGCATAGAGTTGGACCTTAATACTACAAATTTCCATTTTAGATGGATGGTAGAGAAGAGGGCCAGGGAAGTTGCAAAGGCACTTGGTTTAGCGACGGAGACTGAAGAATTTAGTGACCTAGTTAATAGTATTACGGAATCTGCAGGTGCGGATTTGAATGCAAATCGGACATTAGGCGCGCTGGGTGGTATGGTAGCAAGCAGGATAGCCAGGGAGTTTCATATCGGCGGGCCAAGCTTTACTGTTTCAGGAGAAGAGTGTTCCGGTATTCGGGCACTAGAGACTGCTGTTCGTCTATTGCAAGCTGGAAAGATTAAGCAGGCAATTGTTGGTTCTGTTGATTTGGCCGGGGATATAAGGTCTGTCTTGTCCGGTCATTTAACTGTTCCTTTTTCTGTTTCAGGACGTACAACACCTTTTGACACAAATGCAGATGGCTTCGTACCATCAGATGGGGCAGTTGCGTTAATACTTAAGCCATTGAAAGATGCAGTCGCTACTGGTGACAAAATATATGCAGTTATAAAAGGTATCGGGTCTTCTTCTGGGGCCGGAATTGTCAGCCCTTCATTAAATAAAGAAAACTATAAAACAGCATTAAGTACCGCATATCAAGATGCGAATATGTGCATTGATAAGGTCGATTTACTAGAAGCCTCAGGAATGGGACAACCGGGTGAAGACCTATTAGAGATTAATGCAATATCGGAATTTTTTGATGATACGTCTAATCGTGAAGAAGATCTAGTTTCTGCTATTGCAATTAATAGCGTAAAAGCAGACATCGGGCACACAGGAGCAGCGTCCGGATTGTTTTCCGTAGCAAAAAGTGCACTCTCACTTTATCATGAAATCATTCCCGGTATTCGCAACTTAGAAACTGCTATTGATGGGTATGAAGATATCCATGATCGATTATATTTCCCCACAACTCCACAGTATTGGCTGCGCAACAGGTCAGAGGGAGAAAGGGTTGCGGGAGTAAGTGCAGTTGGGGGTGATGGGAATTGTACCCACGTTGTACTCGAATCTTTTACAGATAGAAATGAAAGGCTCTTGTTAGAGAGCCCTCTATTATCAGATACCTTCCCTGATGAACTCTTTATCATTGAGGCAAACGGTATTGAAGATCTAAAATCAGGTATCAGTCAGCTTCAATTACATGTTAGTGAATTGCAAGATCAACCGGTAAAACGTATAGCACAACTATGGTGGCAGAAACAACATGGGGAATCTATAAGAAATCACGCGCTCACAATGGTTGTAAGTAGTATTGGTGATTTGAAAGACTATCTTATTAAATCTTACAGCATTCTTGAAAAGGAAAAGAGTTGGAAAACGTTAAATTACATTGATGAGAATCGCCTATTCTTTTCTGATGATCCCAAAGGAAACAGTGGTGATGTTGCATTTGTATACCCTGGTTCAGGTAATCATTATTCAGGCATGGGGCAGGACCTTATGCTAAAATGGCCGCAAGTTGCCCATTCAGAAGAAGAGTCCAGATTATTTCTTAAAAACCAGTTCAATCCGCAACTTTTCTGGAACAAAAAAATCAGGAATAAGATTAACAGTGATAAGATAGGAATAATGTTGGCGCAAGTATCATTCGGCTGCCTAGTAACAAATATTTTAGGCTCTTTTGGTGTGCGGCCTAATGCCTCGATAGGATACAGTCTTGGCGAGTCCACTAGTTTACTTTCATTAAAGGCATGGAAAGATGCAGACGAAATTATGCACCGCATAATGAAGTCTCGCTTATTCCTGAATGATCTTGCCGGGGATTATAATGCTGCTAGGATTGAATGGGAACTTGATAAAAACGAAGATGTTAACTGGACAGTGGGGGTAGTCTTATGCAAAGAAGATCTGGTAAGAAAAGCAGCGGATCAAATTGATCGGGTATACCTGTTAATAGTTAACACACAGAACGAGTGCGTCATAGGAGGGCATGCTAATAGCGTAAAGGTACTGGTAAAAGGATTGGGATGTAAATATTTTGATATAAGCGGGGTCACAATAGCTCACTGCAGCATTGTAAAACACGTAATTGATGATTATAGAAATTTCCATCTATTTGATGTTGCCAAACCTGAAGGGATAAGATTCTATAGTGGTGCATGGGCACGGTCATACGATTTAACAACCGAAAACGCCGCAGATTCAATTGCAGCTCACGCCCTAAATGGGTTTCACTTTCCCAGACTTATTGAGAACGCTTATAATGATGGTGTAAGAATATTCATAGATATGGGACCGGGCTCATCATGTTACAGGATGGTAAATCATATTTTAAAAGGTCGAAGCCATACGTCACTCTGCGCAGTTGCAGCAAAACAGAATGAGGTGTTTACTGTTCTTAAGCTCTTAGCCCAACTTATATCCGAAAGAATAGATGTAGATCTTGAATTTCTCTATGGTAAACATCACAATAATGCTTCGATTCCTGCATCAGAAGTTAGAAAAGATGTTGAAACTGTTAATATTCCTGTTGGAGGAAAACCATTTAAACTTCAACACGATATTAAAGAACATATGAAATATAAAAGGGATAGAGTCAAAGAGAAACCAGTGGAAAATATGCAAAATATAGGCGAAGACCGTGCATTTAGCGCCGATCTCTTGGGAATGAGGGATTCCATGCTAAAATCAATAATGACGGTAAATGATGCAAATGCAGAAGCTCACGAAGTATTTCTCTCTTTATCAAATAGAATCTCCACCACAATGAGCAAGAACATAGCATTGCAACTAACCCAGACTGAAGCATTTTCTGATACGGCAGCTAATCATAGTGAGTTTGAAAATGATACTGTATATAATAACGTTGATGAGATTAAACCTGAATTTGATCGTTCCAAGTGTATGGAATTTGCAGTTGGTAAGATTGGTAAAGTTTTAGGCAATGATTATGCTCCTATAGATTTATACCCTACCCGTGTTAGATTACCTGCGGAACCAATGATGTTTGTTGATCGTATTCTTCTGGTTGAAGGAGAACGGATGTCTCTAAAATCAGGGCGGGTGGTAACGGAACATGACGTAAAACATGGATCCTGGTATCTTGACTGCAATCGTATACCCACGTGTGTTGCTGTAGAGGCTGGGCAAGCGGATTTGTTCCTGTCTGCATATCTTGGAATTGATTTTAAGACTAAAGGTTTGGCTGTTTACCGTTTACTTGACGCCGTAGTTACATTTTATAATGAACTTCCTGTGCCGGGCCAGGTAATTAAGTATGACATTCGAATTGATAGTTTCTTTCGACATGGGGAGACATATCTGTTTCGTTTTAGTTTTGAGGCAACTGTTAATGGAAAACCTCTACTATCAATGAAAGATGGTTGTGCCGGTTTCTTTACTTCAAGAGAATTGGCTGAAGGTAGAGGCATAATTGAGACGGAGGCAGAAAACGGCAGAAGTAAATCTGCAGACAAGAGTCAGCATCCCAATATAGTTCCAATGGTAGTTGAATCATATTCAGAAGAGCAGATTGATAAGCTGCGATCTGGAGAGCTGGAAGCCTGTTTTGGTACTTTATTTAATGGTTTGATCCTTTCTGCCCCATCTACTATACCCGGTGGTAAAATGAGACTTGTGGAGAGGATTACCAGAATTGAACCAAAAGGTGGTGATTTTGGATTAGGGTTTATTCGTGGTGAAGCGGACATTAATAAAGACGACTGGTTTCTTGTGTGCCATTTTGTTGATGACCGTGTAATGCCCGGTACTTTGATGTACGAGTGCTGTCTGCACACATTGCGGATATATTTATTACGAATGGGTTGGATCGGTGAGCAGGGAAGCGTGATATATCAACCTGTTCCTGGAATAGCGAGCCGGTTAATATGTCGTGGACAGGTTATTGAATCTACTAAAATGGTAGCTTATGAGATAACTATAAAGGAGATTGGATACAGACCGGAACCTTACGTTATATGTGATGCCCTTATGTTTGCAGATAATAAATCCATTGTAAAGATTGAAGATATGTCTTTACGTATTTCCGGTTTAACCATTGAAACCGTTAACAATCTTTGGCAAAACAGTAATCATAATAGTGCAACTGAAAAAAAGATACTCTTTGATAGCAAGAGCATACTTGCCTTTGCAGTAGGTAAACCGTCAGAAGCGTTTGGTAAGCGATACGAGGTGTTTGATAAAGATAGGACTATCGCACGTCTGCCAGGACCACCGTATCAGTTCCTGGATAGGGTTGTTGGAGTAAAGGGCCGTCAATGGGAACTGCATGAAGGCTGCAGCGTTACAGCAGAGTATGATATTCCGGTTGATGCCTGGTATTTTAAGGAGAACCGGCAGGAAGTAATGCCGTTTTCCATATTGTTAGAGATTGCACTGCAGCCCTGTGGCTGGTTAGCTGCGTTTGCAGGTTCTGCATTAACTAGCGATGTTGATCTATGTTTCAGAAACCTTGGTGGTACTGCAATAATTAGCAAACCCGTTTACTGTGATACCGGAACTTTGACTATCAATGTGACCATGACAAAGGTTTCAACATCCGGCGGCATGATTATTCAAAACTATGATTTCCTTGTTTTGAAAGGTGAACAAACTGTTTATAAAGGAACAACATATTTTGGGTTTTTCACTCGTTCCGCACTGGCTGATCAGGTAGGTATACGGGATGCAGAAATTTATCAACCCACAAGTGATGAACTGGAGATGGCAGGTTCATTTACATACCCGGATGGATCACCATACCCTGACAGAATGTTGCGAATGATTGACGAGATAGAGTTCTTTATAAGGGATGGTGGGCCAAAAGGTTTGGGTGTAATCAGGGGGGTTAAGATAGTTAATCCGGAAGAGTGGTTCTTTAAAGCACACTTTTATCAGGACCCTGTCTGCCCCGGATCATTGGGTCTTGAATCATTTGTACAACTTCTAAAGGTAATCGCAGTGGAGAGGTGGGCCCTAAATCATGATGACAGTCTAGAAGCCGTTGCGGTAGGGGAAGAACATACCTGGGTATACAGGGGCCAGGTGATACCTCTAGATAAAAAAGTTACGGTTGATGCGGTTGTTACCAAAATAGATGATAATAAACGTCTAATCACCGCAGACGGATTTCTCAGTGTGGATAAAAGAATTATTTATCAAATGAAGAACTTTACATTATCAGTATCAAAGAACCATAAAATTTAAGATAATACCTTTCTTCAAAAGGAATTTAGGTGCCATTTAAGAAACTTGTCAGATTACTTGAAAGAACAGTTTCAAGATTATTATGGAAAAAGCCTCTATTAGATACTATGGCAAAGTTGGTTGTAATAAGTTCGTTCGTGTTAACTACCATAGTTCAAATGAAGTTCCTAAAGGGACTTGCCATTCTATATTAAAATCTGACGGTATACAAAAAGTTTAATCACGATGAATTGAAATGATAGAACCGGAATATTCACTTATTATTGAAGCAACAGAAGAGCATGATTATTTTGGGTTTTATTCACCTGATTTGAAGGGATTTACTGGAATTGGACATTCTGTTGAAGATTGTATTTATAAAGCAAAGTGGGGAATGATAGAACATATTGCTTTATTAAAAGAACAACGACTGCCAGTACCATCTAAAAATAAAAATCCAAAAATAATTATACAAGATGAAGAAAAGTAGCAAATTCATTGTTAATGCTACAAAATTATACAGAGAGAAATATTTTTATCTTAGGTAGCTGTAGATAAAAAAGTTAAGATTGATACGGTTGTTACCAAAACAGATGATAATAAACGTATAATCACCGCAGACCGATTTCTCAGTGTGGATAAAAGAATTATTTACCAGATGAGAAATTTTACAATTAGGGTTTCAAATGGAGAGATAAGATGAATGCAGATGAACAGAAGGCGAGTGAAGAGGAAAGAAAAACAGCATTTATTCAATTAGAAAAACTATCAGATCACTTAATGGATGTATTTATGAAAAGTTTTAAAGAGAAAAATAGGGGTGCACTTATAATACGCACTTTTTCCTTGGACATAGGAGGGCATAAATTTAGCCCCCTAGATTACAACAACAGGAAAGATAGTTTAGACATGTTTGATACCGAAGGAGGCAAAAAGAAATTGTCAGAACTAATAGATAATTACAATCCGGAAACAGAAGGAATTATAGTACTGATAACCAAGTCTCGTGCTACTTGGTTTGCAACATTTAAGTTTAATCCACAGGTAAACAAGTCATAACGCTCCAAATAAAATGGCATGGAGTAAACATTGTGTCTGGAGAGACCATCGATACACAAGAATCCACACAAGTAAACAAATTATTAGCATTCTCAATATTTGCATTACTTATAACAAGAGCAGCTATTATTCAAAATCCAGCGGACTTCTAGACATCATATTTAATTTTGATGGACAAATGGTGTAACCATTGCGACTGAGAAATTTTATCTTATTGTTGAATCCAAACCATGCGCATCTAATTGCTGTCCCTAAAAAGAACGATAGCCTGGTTAAAGCAATGGGAGAAGCAGATCAAAGGCCTACCAGGCGTGTAAAGTTTAGAGAGGGTTGGCGTGGTCACTTATGGCAGGAACGTTTGCTTCATACCCAATGGATGAGATTCCTCTTTTGGTAGCAGTATGATATGTGGAATTAAATCTTATAAAAGCAAGACTTGTAAATAAACCCGATCAGTGGAAGTTTAGTAGTGCGAAAGCTTATATTGACCAAAAGAGGAGATTTTAATAAAACCATCACAACTTAATGATATGGTACGTGATTGGGTTGGATTTCTTGGTTTGGAACCGTCAAATGAAGATATCAAAACATTACAAATACGCGGAGGAACTGGCAGCCTACTAGGAGATGAAAGTTTTATTACCAGTCCTGAGAATTCTATAGGAAGGCTTCTAAAACCTAAAAATCCAAGCCGCAAGCTCAAGAAAGAAATAAATTAGTATGTGGTCCACACAGATCTGTGTCCCCACACATCACTTATCGATATGTATTAGATATGCGCTTTTATCTAAGATTTCTATATTCCTCAATGTTTGTCTTTACACTATCAATTAAATCGGCAGAGAAAACGGTACCTGCGACCGAAGCACTCACAGCCTTAGAAACATCATCAAACTCCGCAACGCTTTTACTATCAAGGGAAATAATCTCTACCCCATATTTCTTTATCTCCTCTATTGATCTCTTATTATCTTCCCTTGTCATCTCGGTTAAACGTTCCATATGTTTCTTGAAGGTACTCTTCAGCAACTTCTGCATATCAGGCTCCAAAGAGTTATATCGATCTTTTGAAATCAACGTTGCACCTACTGCATACGCCATGGGCATATCAAGCATGTATTTTACTTTTGTAAACCACTGCAGGGCAACTGCACCCAAAGGAGAACCGTAGATACTATTAATTAACCCTGATTCCAATGATGTTATGACGTCCGTTATAGGCAATGACACAGGTCTTAGTTTAATAGCGTCAAACAGCGCTTTAGCAACCGGATCATCCTCCCAAATCCACATTTTAGTAAATCGTAAGGCATCCATTGAATCAATCATAATGTTTGAAAAGAAATAAACAAAGCCAACATCAGTCCAGCCCAGCAAGATGTAACCATTCTCTTCAAAACCTTCTTCAAATCTTTCATCTAACGCAGCCCTCACAAAATCTATTTCATCATATGCCTTGAAAACAAATGGCAAGTTAAAAACCCGCGCCTCATTGAATATCGCACCTAAAGCGACATCGGTAAAACCGGCACAGTGAATCTGTTTGATACGCATCTTTCGCAAAACATCCTTTTCGTCTCCAGCAACACCGCCTGAATAAATCTTCAACCTTAACTTACCATCGCTCTTTTCTTTAAGCTCTTCACTTACATCATTAACAACATTTAACCATGTTGACCCTTCCGGTGCCAGTGTTGCAAATTTTATTATTGTAGGAGCAGAAGCGCGGGCAAGGTCTTGTTTTTGTATAAGCAAACTTATTATAAAAAGAAAAGCAATACAATAAATCGGATTTTTTCCCATCTGAATTCAGTCCTATTTTAGAGTGCCAAATTTAAGATACAACAAATTGTAATTAATATAACCAGATGGCATCAAAAAGCAAACAAAAAAACAATAAAAAATCAAACTTTGATCAATCTTACGAAGAGACATTTGAACAAAATATGGTTTTCTTCTCCCCATTATTTTTAAGGAAAACTGAGGTCACTTCTGACTATTAGACAAATTAGTAATAAAGTTATCGCAAAATGTCGTTTAGTCAAATGTGGCTATAGTTTTTCACCTGCATTCAGTTTAAAGAGAGGGGCTATATCGACTAATGCATTAAAGAATTGACCCTGATTTGTCCTCTGTGAATGTGAATTAGTAACTTAATATGTACCAACGGCAACAACTGATTTGTCTCGACCCTAATTTGTTGCCTAGGTATTAGTTATTCTATTGGCACTATCACTTCATGTTCATCGCCCTCTGCATCAAACTGTTTTGAATTAATGCCCCAAATTTTACTGACGATGGGATAAGATATGGAAATACCTAATGTAGCGCCAACAAGAATTCCCGGCCAGCACGCAAGGGAAAACGTAAAATAACCTCCCAGGATTGCAAAGAAAATAGGAATGGCAAAAAAAACAAAGGATGACCTCCTCGTCCTAACATACGAATTGGCAGTTACACAAACGTCATGGCCACAACTTTGGCAGTAAATGCTGACTTGGCTATGGGGAGCACTTTGGATAGGAACTTCAATTTCAAACTTTTGAGAAATATAAGTAATCCGCTGCTGCCTATAACTATAACTTTCTTCACCTGCTTCAGTCTTCAGAATATGCTTCAGCTGAAGCGGTTGTAAAATGAAATTGATCCCTCCTTTAGAAATAAAACTCTTCCGGATCAAACACATCTGATTGTTTTTAAGATAAATCCAAAATACAAATATAAGACAGGCAAAAACAACGAGAAGTATAACCATAACCATAATACTTAAGGTACTAGTAAATACTCCTCGAATAAGCATATCTTTCAGAAACAAGCTATCCATTTTTAATTAAATTGATTCCATTTCGCTACAGTATGAAGGTATATTTCTGAAACACCTTCATTGATCTTAAGCAAAACTTATAAAATGTGTTTTTTTAATATATATTACTAAGTTAAACTTTATCTCAATAAATATCATCTGTACTCAGCGTAACTAAGATTTACAGAGACATTAAGGCCACTATAGAGTTCAAGTTGCTAATAACGTTTTACACAACTCAGATAACCATAACCTGAAGTTATCATCTATAATCAATATTATATTTTATCATAACGAAGAAAACTCTTGGGACTATATCTAATTTATTGTTTATTATTCTCTATTAATTAAAAACAGCTATTATACTATAATTTTAAATCTTTATCCTTATTGAGTTTTTATCCTAATCTTTTTCTTATTTGCATTATACTTCCCTCTGTCACCTCTTATAACGGATTAGCTATTTCCAAAAAAACTAGTGAACTAAACTACAACTAGTAGAACTACTATGTTGTATTGGAGATAGCCATTAGATCTGCACTCTTTTTGTTAACCGGTAGTAATTACGCAGACGGATAGGCTGAAGGCTAAAGGTAAAACTTAAAGGTAAAAAGGCTGTGGCTTCTGATTTTTGCATTAGAGCCTGGCAACCTAAAACGCTTTATAGTATTACACAGTAAAAACTTATTTTTTAAAAAGAAGATTTTACCGTGCATTGTTAAATTATTTGAAACGTTATAGTTACTGGATGCGTGAGACTAGATGCTTGATAATTTATTGTGCTGTCTTAAAATGTTATATCTTAGATTGAGATTGCCTCTTTTTCATTTTAAATCTTGAAAAAACCTAGAAATCTAACTGATTGCCAGTATCCAGTATCTAGAATCCAGTATCCGGCATCTTGTATTTTGGTGGCGGCTTAGTCGCGTTATGCTTTTACCTTCTGTCTTCAGTCTTCAGTCTATCTACCTGAATTGTGCTGTCTTAAAATGTTATATCTTAAATTGAGTTTGACTCTTTTTCATATTACATCTTGAGAAAGACTAGAAATCTAACTTATTGCCAGTCTCCAGTATCCGGCATCTTGTATTTTGGTTGCCGCTTTGTCGCGTTACGCTTTTACCTTCTGTCTTCAGTCTTTAGTCTATCTTACTGAGTAGTTACAACGGATAAGGCTTAAGAAATCATACCCATCATTAAAACGAGGACGCCGTACTAGAACAAAAATACAATTAATCAGCGCTTTTTCAACTTAGCTAGCAAGAATCCTTTTCAAACTCAAATACAGGACAATATACGAATAAGAAAATGGGTAAAAATTGAAGATGAATGAAAATATTTACGTGTTATAATGCTTGAAATTGGGGAAACAATTCAGAATGCTTTTTTTTTGATTGAGACTTTAGAAAACCTAAATGAGAGGAGACAAAACTTGACTACTCTATTTGACAAGACTTCTATTAATGGTATGACATTGCGTAACAGGTTAGTCAAATCTGCTATGTGGGAGGGGATGTGTGATGAGAATGGTAGGCCAAATGAAAAATTAATCAAGTCTTATGTTGATCTGGCACAAGGAGGTGTAGGTTTGATAATTACAGGCTATGCGTATGTGCGACCTGAAGGAAAGCAACTAAAAGGATCTATGGGTATCTATACTGATGACTTTGCAGATGATTATAAAGAGTTTACCAGAGCTATTCATCTTGCAGGTGGTAAGATTGCAGTTCAGTTCGTTCATGCAGGCGGCCAGACTAATACCAAAAGTGCAGGACGACAACCATTTGCGCCGTCGGCTATTCAGGTTGATCAATTTTCAGAGATACCAGCTGAACTTACGAAAGAAGAGATAAGAGATATTATTATAGCGTTTGGAGATGGAGCGTGCCGGGCTAAAGTATGGGGTTTTGATGCAGTACAACTTCACGGCGCCCATGGATATTTAATCAATCAGTTTCTTTCCCCTTTAACTAATCGCCGGACAGATGAATATGGAGGCAGTATTGAAAATCGTAGTAGATTTTTGCTTGAAACTTACAAAAAGGTAAGGGAATCTGTCGGTACAGATTATCCTGTGCTTATAAAACTCAATGCCGCGGATAACATAGACGGTGGACTAGGGATAAATGATGCGATTTACGTTGCCAGGAAACTTGATGAAGCAGGTATTGACGCTATAGAGGTATCTGCCGGAACTCCTGCTTCAGGCAAGAAAGGTCCTGTACGAATTCAGATAAATAAACCTGAAAAGGAGGCATATAATCTGGAACTGGCTCGACGAATTAAAAGCGCTGTCAATTGTCCGGTAATGGTTGTAGGGGGATTTAGGTCTTGCGAAGTTATTGAAAAGGTGCTTAATGAAGATAATATTGATTACATTGCCATGGGTAGACCCCTGATCCGGGAGCCAGCCTTGGCAAATCGCTGGCAAAAAGGAGACCGAAGCCCAGCCACATGCTTATCATGTAATAGATGTTTCAAACCAGGACTTGAAGAGGGTGGGACTTATTGTGTCACAGAAAGAATGATGCAAGAAAGGCATCAAAAGAAAGAAAATATAGAGAAATAGATCTGAACTTGTTATCATTAATTACACAGTGAGATTAGGTTGTGATGCATCTGTCGCTGAGATAAAAGCACTATCGGACAACCTGTAAAGACTTTAACCCTGGAAGAGCCACCCAGAAGTAACCACGGATTTTGTTGATGATCCCCTTATTTGGTATGATTTATGATTTCAACTTTACAGATAACTGCGAAACTTGCCTGATTAAAGTCAAGTTTCGCTAGTTTCTAATCTTCTCACTTATTGTGTGGTAAATACCCACGCATCCAGTTTAATTGGATCTACATACCATGGAGGGCCATTATCAGTCCATCCACACCATTTACTACCACTTGTAATGATATAATAGTTAGTAGAGGGCTCCAACGCTTGACTTAAGGGCACACTTAAGATTTGCGAATTTATCCTATGCGAGGCAAGAGGATCAATAGATTCAACGAGAATATTGCCTTCCTTGTACAGATCGAGAGTTCCAGTTATCCACATGTCCTGATAAATAGCCCTATTGAAATGGATATCTATGGTTGTAACCGAAGCGGCGTCAACTGTGCTTCTCGTATCAGGGCTAACACTAACAATTCCATCTGGTAAGGCGACTGAAGGAGTATCATTGACCACAATACTCACTTGATCGCTAGAGCTATATTCACCATCACTAACCATTAATTGAAATACAAACACCTGTTGCATGGTTACATCTGGCGCGTCAAAATTGGCTTGCACTTGGTTCTCACCGGTAATGCTAAGAAGTGGACTGGCTGGACTTACTTGTGTCCAACTATATGACAATAGGTTTGGTCCATTATCTGGATCGGTTGAACCATTGCCATCTAAGGTTACAATTTGACCCTTTGTTACTGTCTGGTCCGGACCTGCGCTGGATATTGGCGCTTCATTTTGATTGACCGTAACCAGAACAGAATCCATTTCAGTAGTAACACCATCAGTTGCAGTCATTGTGTAGGTGGTAGTAACAAGCGGGTTAACTTGTTGCGATCCATCTTCAGCAACAGTTCCAACACCTTGGTCAATAGATACAGATAATGTGGCATCTGCCGTTGCCTAAAAAAGGGTAACCGCTTGTGGTGTATGGATTGGGAAGCTAGTTGGGGTTGCGGTGAAAGAATCAATGCTTGTCACAGGGGCGTCACTTGCAGTTGAAAATACCCAGGCACCCAGTTGAATTGGATCAGTATACCATGGAGGGCCATTCTCTGTCCATTCACACCATTTGCTGCCACTTGTAATGATATAATAGTTGGTAGATGGCTCCAACGCTTGAATTAAGGGTACACGCAAGGTTTGAGAATTTATCCTATGTGAAGCAAGCGGATCAATGGATTCAATAAGAATATTACCTTCCTTATACAGATCTAGAGTTCCAGTTACCCACATGTCCTGATAAATACCTCTATTGAAAAATATATCTATCGTTGTTACCGAATCAGCATCAACTGTGCTTCCCGTATCAGGGTAAACACTAACAATACCATCAGGCAAGGTGACAGGTGCAGTTACATCAAGATTATAATTATATGAGCTGCTAAGTGTCCCATCGTCGGCCCTAAACACAATTGAATAATTACCTGCATCACCAATAGCAGGTATATAGTTAAAATCTGCTGTACCATCACCGTTATCTACAAGAGTTGCACCGAAATTATTTAACGATAAACTGTTCATTAATGCGCTGATAGTAATCGGATCGCCATCAGGGTCAGAGGCGTTAACAACAATATTCGCGTTCTCCCTTTCCATTACAAATGTATTACCGATAGCGCTGTCAACAGTTGGAGGATAGTTTATGGCACTTACAGCAATATTGATTGAAGTTATATCAGATTTACTGCCATTGCTGACAGTTAAAGAAACTGTATAGTTTCCATCCAGAGCATAGGTATGAATTGGACTAACATCTGTGCTTGTTTGACCATCACCGAAATTCCAAAAATATGTTAACGGATTATTTTCAGGATTAATAGATTGGCTTCCATCAAGAGTAACATAGTGTCCATTGATGATTGGATTTCCAATATTTGCTATTGGAGATTGATTACTTGCTGGGTTTGGAATAATTGAAACGTCCAATGTACTTTGCACTGTATCGGTTGCGTAATTAAATCATAAAATCCATTGGTAGTGTGTGCCTGTGCTGCCTAACGGATAAGTAAAGGTTGCATTTGCGACGGTTCCGTTCCCTGATGAAAATGGAATTTCAGTGCCGCCATTAATAGTATAAAACCAGACCCATGAAAGAGCGTCTCCATCAGGGTCATTTGCAGAACCAGAATAAGTGTGCTGGTTTCTTCATAAAATTGGATTCCCGAGGATGCGGGATCAACGTCAATTATGTTTGTCGTAATTGGACTGACAATAGGCGGTTTGTTTTCTGTGTTTTGTCCGCCATTATTTTGCTTCCAGAAATGCAATAATGTGCGTAGAGCTTCAGGTGGATTAGTTGGTCCAAAATTACCAGTTTGGTCCACAGTATTAAGTCCATGGCAAGATGTACAAGCCCGAATTTCGCCAGGCTGAAACGTAACCCATATGCGTTCACGCACAACAGGAGATCCATCAGGCGCAAGTGTTTGCCATGTCATGGCCCGTCCTGCTGGTATGAAAGCTGCCATTGAACCATCATTTCCTAGTTTTACACTACCTTGAGGACCATTGGTTGGCGGATTGTTAGCTATAGCCGCTGAGTCATGCATAAATTGGGCTAAAGGACGTCTTCCTGGTTTACTATAAGTTCCACTACGAATATGATCGGCTTGTAGAAATTGGATGTCAGAAAGATCATAAATTTTCCCTGCACTTCCTAATGTTTGCGTGGTTGAGTCTGCTATTCTTAAATTAAATGGTTGTTGTCGATCCGCATTGTCACGCGTTGTTACATTGCGACTCACAACAAGAGCTAAATTACTATCCTCCAAATATTGTTTAAAACTCTGTATATCGACTCCTTCTTCATTAAAAATTTGTTTTTCGATGTTAGGCAATTGTGGGTCCATGGGTAAAACGGTAGGGCGAGGTCGTGTTTTTACTTCTACAGGACTCAACTCCCATAATCCTCCTTGTAAAGACGTTAGGCGTTGATTTGTGCTCCAGTTTGGTCCATTTTGTTGCAACTCTTTTAATAGAAAAAGGAACTGATTATCGTTAGCATGAGAAGAGATGAGATCTCCATTGGAAAGGGCAAGGGGGTGACGGTAAAACCCAGTGTTATCAGCATTCAACTGTTCCAGCACTATGGCATCAGCTGGAATCCCAGGTTCTGCCTGCATTCTTATTATATCGCCGGAAGCGTGGGTCGTAAATTCAGGAGAAGAGATCATCAGGTATTGTCCAGGCTCCGCTGGGTTTTCAGTAATTTGAAAGAGACCATCACTTATCTTTGTTGCACCTGTAAACGCAACAAGGTTAGGATCATCATTAAATCTTGGTTCAAAAAAATCAAGTAATTCATGACGTCCCATATGATTAAGAGTGACTTGTTGCGTCCCATCCTGATTCATTACCCATGGGAAAAAGTGATTTAAACGCAGGGGGTTTTCATTAAGTGCTAATTGTTCTGGAAAAAAACAAGCGATTCAGGAAAAACTTCTCCGCCATGGAGATCTCCATTTGCTTTTATATCTGATACATAGGTGAAAAGAGAATTAACACTTTCATCATCAAAGGTATGTACATTTGGGTAATTTTGTTGTTGATCACGTTGTAAGTGGTCCCATTTCGTAAAGAGGACCCGGCCGAAACTATCAATAATAGGCGTAAAGTTTCCAGATGGAGAATGGTCTAACATCACTACTTGACCATTAGTTTTGAGTATCCAAATTCCTGTGTTTGTTGCCGTAGATTCATATTCATCCAGCTGTGGATATAGGTGATCAAGACCTCGAAATGGTTTATCTGACGTAAAGATAATATTATCTAATGAATCATAGATAGGAGTAATATTGTTATAATTAAATGGTTGGTCCGCCACTAATGTAATAACTGGAGTATCGTTTTTTCCAAATCCTGTGACTTCATACATTTGAAACAGTTGGACATTACCAATCACCATACTGAAGATTGCCTTATTTCCGTCCCAATGCACATTAGGATCTCGTACAGCAATATCGTTCCCATAGCCAGCAGATTGGGTTAGATTTTTTAGCGTTCCATCAGGGTAACGTATATATAGATGCCCTCCTCTTGGAGCTTTAGATGCACTACCTGAATGGTTGCTAAAAGTAGTTCCGATATTTGCAAAATCTGAAAGAATAGGAGTTTGTGTGATAAAAATAATAGGTTCGTTTGGCGCTGCTTCAGATTGATCTGGTTTTAACAAATAAATAAGAAAAAATGAGAAAAAGATTGCCAATAAATAATTACCTTTGTTTCCTGTATGGAACAACATAATTGCGCCTCCTCGATTTAGATGATATTATAAGAAATCGCTTTTAGAAAACAATCTAAAGGTATTAGCTTTTCGCAGTGCTAATTAGATTTGCCAGTACGAGGACCATATGCTTCTATTTGATTAAAAGATACAACCGTATCTGGGCCAAGACTTGTGCGTGTTGTTGATTAATACATGGTGCAGCGATGGCAACATCTACATCTGATAATGAATAGCTACCAAACCAATGATCAAACATAATTCTTTGACTTCAGCTTTAATGACTTTCTCCTTTCATACGTATTAGCTTATTTAGAACCTAAGCTAGTACACTTAAACACGTTATGTTTAGGTTGTTGTATATAAGAAATAGTAATGAAGATTTGCAAGAATGGTAATGTTACCTTGATTTTATGCTTTAATATTGAGGCATAAAAAGAACCATAATTATACTCGTTGGGTTCATAAATGGAGAATTTCTTGATTTAGATTTTTACACCGTAGTTGTACGAATTTATCTCGCACATTTTATAATCAACTGAAAATAAAGTTCTTTTCACGTTCAAAGTTCACGGTTCAACGGTTAAATATACGTAAACAAGAAAAAAACGTTGAACCTTGAACCTTGAACCTTTAAACCTCAAAAATTTCAAATATTTTGGCTAGGTTTTAGTTATATTTGGATGTTATGATTGACCGGTACCGGAGGTGCGGCCTTAACCACATAGAGGAAATCACGATTGAATAACATTCAAATATAGCCGAAAAATGGATTACTAAATTTTCCATTTATGAACCCACTGAGAATATCTATTGTAATAGAAATTATGTTAGTTGAGATTGCCTCTCCTAATTAAACCATCATCTAATCTTTGTTTTTGATTAAGCTGCTTGCTTGCGTTTTTACAAATCGACAAAATTTTTGGTTTGCTTAACAAAAACGTATTATTTATTTTACAAAAATTGTCAATTCTAATAATCAAAGATATGTAGCCTCTTCTTCTTTAATAATTTCTATACATAATCAACTCATGTTAACAACAAACAATCTCATTCAATGATGATGTTAAAGTATATTTCAATATGAAACACAATCTAATGTAAAATTAAATCATTATGCTGCAATAATAGTATCGCAACTACAATTATTTTAGAAGCAAAGATAATTTCATCTAAATCGCATACTAATACGTATTCCTGTGCAAGCTGCTCCAATGTTTTCAATTCGGTAGATCTCACTAAGTAAAACATAAAACACATCTAACACTTTAAATTTATTGGCACATAAATTGCGATACAAATCCATAGAACAATATTAATACTTGCTTTCTACAAGACCACAAACTTTGCCTCTATACTCAATTATAGATAATGTCAGATAGTTTTAAGTTGAGTCTTACTTTTTTTTGGTTGTCATTGATTAGCAAATTTCAGAAAGAGACAATGTTTAAAAATCGACGCTTTTGGTTGTTATTTGGAATTCTGTTACTACCTGTTTCTGTGCTAACTGCCAGCTATATCCAAGACTATTTTCGTAGTCCCGAACTCTATCAGACCGGAAAAGAGCCTTTGGATTTGGCAGTAGGTGACCTAAACCACGACAACTCTTTAGATGTTGTAACCGCAAATCGCAAGGGGCGTTCACTTTCTGTTTTTATAGGTAATAGTGATGGGACTTTGACTTTTATTCAAGAAGTAGATATCGGATTAGGTGCCACTTCAATAGCCATTGCCGATATGAATTTAGATGACAATCTCGATGTCGTGGTTAGTGTTTGTAACTACAGCTGCTCCAAAAACGAAATACATATTTACCACGGTCAGGGAGATGGAAAGTTAGTTTTCGCCGAAAAGCATAATGTAAGTGGAGTGCCATATCATATATTTGTGAGAGATTTTGACCAGGACCAATTCCCAGACATTGCTGCCTCGGACGCCTCAGAGCATAGAATCATATTGCTACTCAGTAATCAGAACAGCGATGAGTTTAGTATAAGCTATCTACCAACAGGACAGCGACCAATATCATTAGCTGTTGGAGATATAAACGCAGATGGTTTTTTGGACTTGTGCACGGCAAACCAATCAGACGATACTGTAACACTTTATCTTGGTTTGGGAGAGGGTAGCTTTTCTGCTCCCCAGACTATTGGAACAGAGGACCTACCTTATGCGGTAACTATTGCAGATATTAATGGGGACACCTTTGAAGACTTAATGGTAGCGCACTCTAGTGATCCTGGACAGGTAATCACATACTTAGGAAATGAACTGGGAGTGCTAGAGAGATATGAAGTCATACCTGCCATCGGTCGTCTAATTTTTGTCTACGCTGAAGACTTCAATCTAGATGGAAAACGAGATATCGCAGTTACACACAAGAGTACGCAGGACATCCATGTGTATCTAAATGAAAACGGCAGCTTTGCACAATCAGAGCCGCTGTCGATTCCCACGGTGCATGAGATATTTTCGTTACTAATTGCTGACTTAAATGACGATGGCAACCCTGACCTACTAACCGTTGAATTCAATCAGGGGATTCTTTCCGTGGCATTGGGTAAAGACCCTGAAGGTTACTAACATGCATTTCTCATCAACTACAGGGGAAATATAGGGTCTGGTTTTTAATATTCATTATTGAGATATTGAAAACCAGACCCTATGTTTTTCTAACAGTAAATTTACAATCAAACTAATGAGGGCCACTCATTTTTTCGGTTAACAATATTAGTAGATCTCATAGTTGTATTTTACTATGGTTTGTTAGTGCTTAAAGAGGGCACCTGTATAGCTATCAATATCTCTTCATCGCTTTATAAACATCTCAAAGGGATAAATGCAATAAACAAATTAACTAATAAAGTAAAGATGAACAAGCCACGTAAGATATTTACATGGCATCAATAATTGAGTTAAAGGTTGCGCTGGGGCGCAATGCTTTTTCTGCCTTAACGGGATCCGGAAAGAAATATCCGCCGATATCAACAGTTTGACCTTGAGCAGCAAGGAGTTCTTCAGCGATACAGGGCTCTTTTTCTTCCAGTTCTTTTGCAACTTTGGTAAAACGAGCCTGCATAGCAGCATCTTTGTTCTGTGCTGCCAACGCTTGTGCCCAATAAATTGCGAGGTAAAAGGTAGAACCTCTGTTGTCAATTTCATTTACATTACGAGATGGAGATTTTCCATTTTCAAGATATTTGGTGATTGCTTCATCAAGCGTCTCCGCTAAAATTGCAGCTTTTTCATTATTGATATTATTGGATATCATCTCCAGGGATGGAACGATTGCACAATATTCGCCCAGTGAATCCCATCGCAAATGACCTTCTGTTATGAGCTGTTGATATTGCTTAGGGGCAGAACCACCGGCCCCGGTCTCAAACAGACCGCCACCATTCATAAGCGGCACAATTGACAGCATCCTGGCGCTGGTGCCTAGTTCAAGAATCGGGAAAAGGTCCGTAAGGTAATCTCTCAAAACATTGCCTGTAACTGAGATAGTATCCTCGCCTTTGCGAACTCTTTCCAGAGAAAATTTCATAGCTTCAACCGGTTTCATAATTCTAATATCATAACCGGTGGTGTCATATTCCGGTAGGTATCTGTTCACCTTTTTGATAATTTCAGCATCATGACTTCTACTCTGGTCCAGCCAGAAAATCGCCGGTGATCCGGAAGCTTTTACTCGCGCAACAGTTAACCGTACCAGGTCTTGAACTGGGGCATCTTTTGTCTGGCACATTCTAAAAATATCTCCAATTTCTACACTTTGCTCAATGAGTGTGGCGCCTGATTCGTCCACAACACTTATCTTTCCCTCACCAGGGGCTTCAAAAGTCTTGTCATGGGAACCATACTCTTCAGCTTTCTGAGCCATCAGTCCGACGTTGGCAACGCTTCCCATTGTGGCAGGGTCAAATTGACCATGCTGTTTACAATCTTCAATAATCTCCTTATACATAGTTGCGTAACTACGATCAGGTATCATGGCAATACAATCCTGTAGTTTATTATCTTCATTCCACATCTTTCCGCCATCACGAACAATATTTGGCATTGAAGCATCAATAATGACATTGTTAGGCACATGCAGGTTGGTAATGCCTTTTTCGGAATCAACCATTGCAAGCGCAGGCCGCTCTTTATAAACATTTGCAATATCTGTTTCAATTTCAGTTTTTTTATCAGCGGGAAGACGATCGAGTTTCTCTAGAATATCAGCAAGACCGTTGTTAACGTTGCTTCCAATCTTTTTAAGTAGATCGGTGTGTTTGTCAAGAACATCCTTGTAGAAAACTGAAACACAGTGGCCAAACATGATTGGGTCAGATATTTTCATCATGGTCGCTTTAAGGTGCAAAGATAATAATACACCATCTTTTTTAGCTGCCTCTATTTGCTCTGCATAAAAGTTGCGTAACGCAGATACATTCATTACACAAGTATCAATGACCTCGCCTGCTAAAAGCGGTATCTTTTCTTTCAGTACTGTTCTATTGCCATCATTGGCAACAAATTCGATATTTACATCAATCGCTTTTTCCACAGTAATTGATTTTTCACTAGCAAAGAAATCCTTTTCCTCCATATGTACTACACGTGTTTTAGACCCAGATTCCGGCCATGGTTTCATCATTTTGTGAGGATTTTTCTGTGCAAACTTCTTTACTGATGCCGCTGCTCTTCTATCTGAATTACCTTCACGAAGAACAGGATTTACAGCAGATCCAAGGACTTTGGCAAATCTAGCCTGGAGATTCCGTTCGGCATCATTCTTTGGTTCTTCAGGATAGTCAGGAATATCGTATCCATTTTCTTTCAGCTCTTTGACCGCACTTTGTAATTGAGGAATCGACGCGCTGATATTTGGCAATTTGATTATATTGGCAGCCGGAGTTTTTGCAAGCTCACCTAATATTGTCAGGTAATCAGGGATTTTTTGCTCTTCAGTAAGTTTTTCGGGAAAGTTTGCGATGATCCTACCAGCAAGAGATATGTCGCTTGTTTCTACATCAATGTTGGAACCCTTTGTGAAGGCTTTAATGATTGGAAGCAAAGAGTACGTTGCCAAAGCTGGGGATTCATCAACCTTTGTCCAAGTAATTTTTGTTGTTGTCATATTTTATCCTTAATTATTCAAAAAAATTCTAAATATTTTTATGAAAATGACAGGTTATACAAGGGAAATTTACCCAATTGCCAGATACGGTTTTCTATGTTAGACGAAACAGATTCCTTAGTCCGCAGTTTCTTTCAAAAATCAGCTAAAAACTACATTAACACTTATTAAGCCAATTAGTTACGCATGCATGGCGCTTTGCATATTGTAGCTATGTAATAACAAATTTGCAAGCTATATAAACCTTGCATTAGCCGCACAAGTAAAATACAATTATTACCATATATATTGACACTGTTCCAAACAGAAATTCACATCCAGCACTTCTACTAGGGACACAATTGGGAGCAAGTCTTTACTGTTAACAATACAAAAAATATAAGTTAGAAAAAAGTATGTCAATACCATTGCGAATTGAATACCCAGGAACATTACATCATGTGACGTGGCGCTGGAATGAAAAAAAGCAATATTTAAGGACGAACAAAGTAGAGAAAAATTCTAGTGATATTTTAAAGATCAATGGAAATCTACAATATCGAAGTATTTAGCTACGTTTTGATATGCGATCATTTTCACATCCTTTTAAAAACCCACTAGGCAATCTTAGCCAATTTATCAGACATTTTTAACATAACTTATACAGGTCATTTCAATAGAAGGCATGGGTAAATCTATCAGCTAGTAGTAGTCGTAGGTAGTCATGTATTCGTATGGGGTCAAGTCGTATGACGTCCTTTTGAAGTCGCATGGGGTCACCCTATATACCTCTGTTCGCCCAGTTCACCTTGAAATAATTCAATGGCTCAGTGAAAGAGGATTGTTTT
This sequence comes from Candidatus Anammoxibacter sp., assembly GCA_021777055.1. GTDB lineage: Bacteria > Planctomycetota > Brocadiia > Brocadiales > Anammoxibacteraceae > Anammoxibacter_A. The sequence goes on from JAIQZO010000066.1 coordinate 75,353, forward strand.
CTAACTTTAGTTTTTTCAAAAAAATTATTAAAACATTCTTTTTTGTACATTAGAAAGGGGTTGACCCGGTATGTCTTATCAGCGTTGTCCTGTTAGGTATTTGCCTGGCAGATATAGGCGCTAACATCCAGTCACTTTAAATGCCTAAATTGCCTAAAATGAGCTATAATTATAGAATCTTATTTATTATTAATCAGCGTTGTCCGGTTAGCCTTTTGCTGTGTGAGAATATTGAATATTTAAGAACATCTTACAACATAATGACGTAAAAAGTCACCTAAAGTTAATATAACAATGTTTTTATGAATAATAAAGTTCTATCAATTTAGGCATTTTAGCGGATTTTAGGTAATTTAGGCATTCAATGTTAGCACACGCAAATAGATAACCGGACAATGCTGATGTCTTAACCGCAGTATACATGACTTTTTTTGATCAGTCTAAACAACTCCATGTTTGTCATGACTAATTTCAGATATTAACGTATAAAAAATTTTAGTATAAAATAGGTGATACAAAAAGATAATGGATAAAAGGATACTATATTTACTGCTTTTCATTCTCATATGGTTATCATTAACATTTGCCACTTTTTCTTATGCTCAAGAAGAAATCCAGGACATAAATAGATATATACCAACTTACAGAAAATTTATCTTTTGTGGCATCGGCATTATAGTTTGTATCATTGTACTGATTATCTTTGTTTGTAAATTATATTGCAAAAGAAGATATGTGGAAAAAATTCTTGCTGAAGAAAAGGAGATACTTGATGTAACACTTCGTTCTATTGGAGATGGTGTCATTACTACTGATGCTGCAGGTAAGGTCGTTTTGATAAACAAAATAGCAGAAGAGATTACTGGGTGGACACAGCCAGAAGCTGTTGGCAGGCATTTAGCAGAGATTTTTCACATCATTAACGAAGAAACACGTCAGGCCGTTGGGTGCCCGGTTGGTAATGCCAAAAAGAGAAATAAAATAAATAAGACGTTAAATGATACTATATTAATTTCAAAAGATGGGACTGAAAGGTTTATTACAAATACAGGTGCACAAATTGTTGATAGCAAAGGTGAAATGTTAGGCACTATCTTAATCTTTAGAGACTTTACAGAAAAGAAGAAAATAGTAGAAGAAGTTAAGAACATTGCAAAATTTCCTTCAGAGAATCCTTCACCTGTTTTACGCCTAAAAAATGACGGCACTATTATGTATTCAAATCCAGTTGGCCAATTTTTGCTAAACCAATGGAATTGTTCAATAGGACAATGTGCACCTCTTCATTGGAAGGTTTTAGTAGAAGAGGCAGCATCTTCCAGGCAAATAAAGATAGAGGAGATAAAATATGATAATAAGGTTTATTCATTTGTTTTGACTCCTGTTGAAGGAACAGATTATGTCAATATTTATGGGAGTGATATTACTGAGCGTTGGAAAGCTGATGAAGAATTAAAGAGACACCATAATCACCTTGAAGACCTTGTAGAGGAACGTACCTCTGAAATAGTGGCAATAAACAAAAAACTTATGCAGGAAATTGAAGATCGTAAAAAGGTCGAGCATGAACTTAACGAGCAGCGTGTATTGACTATCCGTTCTGACCATTTGAGATCTCTGGGTGAGATGGCAACTGGAATTGCACATGAGCTTAATCAACCTATTGCAGGTGTAAGAGCTTTTGCTGAGCATATCCTGTTAGGAATTAAAAGAGGATGGGATTTAACAGATGAGAAAGTACTGGGAAAGTTAGAGAACATTGTTAAACAGACCGAAAGGATGACACATATTATAGAACATATACGCCTTTTTGCAAGGGAGGCAAACAAACCTGAGGTCCAATCTGTTTGTGTAAATGACGTATTAAAAAGCACCATTGGTATGATATGCACTCAACTGGAATCCAGAGGTATTATGCTTAAATATGATCTAATGGACTGCCTACCTTCTGTTTATGCAAATCCTTTCTCTCTTGAGGAGGTATTTCTTAATATTCTTATAAATGCACGTGATGCCTGTGAAGAAAGGTTAAAGGAAAAACCTGCTTTGGAAAATTCTTGGATTCTTATACGTACGTCAATAAATGAAGAAGGACTCGGCGATCACATAAAGATAGAAATAATAGATAATGGCACCGGTATCCAGTTCGACATCCTCTTAAAGGTATTTGAACCCTTTTTCACAACAAAGCGGGCTAGCGAGAAAGGTACTGGGCTCGGGTTATCAATCTCTAAAGCAATAGTAGAACAATTTGAAGGTAAAATTGATATAATCTCTAAACCTGACAATGGGACAACAGTATCTATCTTATTACCTGTTGGAGAAATGTAACTTAATATTATGCGCATATACCAGTAATTATAGGTAGTCGCGGAAATTCAGATTTAAGATAGATGTTTTGAAAATCATTACGTAAGTTATGTAATCTAACAGTTACAGCTGCTTTTTACACTTTATTTAGTATAAGTAAAGATGGAAAATAAACTAAAAATTCTTCTGGTAGATGATGAAAAGGTCATTCATGAATCAATAGGTGATTATATTAGAGATTCAAACCATAGTGTAGTTCATACATATGACGGAAATAATGCACTAAAGATGGTTGGGGAGAGTGATTTTGACCTTATACTTGTTGATGTTCGTATGCCAGGCATGGATGGCCTTGCTTTGTTAGCCTCAATTCGAAAAATAAAACATGAAATACCTGTAGTAATTATAACTGGGCATGGAAGTTTAGATATAGCAATAGAGGCACTTAGAAACGGTGCTGATAACTTTCTTAAAAAGCCCATAAAACTACTGGAACTTGACCTTGTAATAGAAAAGGCGGTTCAGATTAAGAAACTAATGATGGATAGGCAGCGATTGCAAGGGAATATACGAGGAATACAATCAGCAGAATACCTTAGATCAGGAAGCTGCAGGCTTGTTGGTACAAGCCAGGAGACGCAAAAAGTACGTGAACTGGTGCGTCATGTAGTGGAGAATGGTTTTGAGACAATACTTATTACAGGTGAAACAGGAACTGGAAAAGAGGTGGTAGCAAAAGAGATTCATTTTAAATTATTTACAGAGGAGAGTCCGTTTATAGCTGTGTGTTCTCCCGCCATGCCGGAAAGCCTTGTTGAAAGTGAACTCTTTGGACACGTAAAGGGTTCATTTACAGGTTCAACAGAAGATAAGCCAGGATATTTTGAACAGGCAGATGGTGGTACGCTTTTTCTTGATGAAATAGGTGACCTTTCACTTTCAGTACAAGCGAAGCTTTTGCGTGTATTGGAAACAAGGACATTCAGAAGGATAGGAAGTTCAAAGGAGATTATGGTAAACGTGAAAATTATTGCGGCTACAAACTCGCATCTTAAACAGCTTATCAGAGAAGGCCGGTTCAGGCAGGATCTCTTTTACAGGTTGAATATTTTTCCAATTCATTTACTTCCTTTGCGGAAGCGGAAGAAAGATATTATCCCAATTGCGGAACATTTTCTTTTTGTGTGCTCTAGATCTATGGGACTACGGTCAGAAGGGTTTTCTCCTGAGGCTAAAGAATTGTTATTAAGATATAATTATCCAGGCAATGTTAGGGAGCTAAAAAATATTGTGGAACGATCAGTTATGATTAGTCGTTCAAATATAATTAAAACCCAACACCTGAATCTTCAAGATTTTTCCGACCTAAATGAAGATGGGAATTACAGCGTAACAGAAACACCAGATCCTTTATATGATAAAAATGTAAATAACAAAAATATACAGGAACGCGAACTGATTCTAAAGACGTTAGAAACGGTCAAGTGGAATCGCAGACAGGCTGCAAAAAAGCTTGGTATTCCTTATTCAACATTCAATTACAAACTTCTGAAATACAGTATTTGATATAATATTAGTAACATTTGCTAATAACATTTACTAGTAACATTAATACCCTCGTAAATCAACTATTCTTACTATCCATCATAACCCATTGACATTATTGACTTTTCTATTTTTTTCTTTTCTGGCGTCGGATTTGCAAGAGTTTTTAAAACACACCGTATAGAAATAACCTCCAAGTGATTGACAGGTAAGAAAAAGTAGCATGATAGGCACAACAAAACAGAGAAGGTCGTGTATTCGGATATATAGATAAAAAGAAAAAAACATTAAAATCTATTGGAATGGAACAAAATTTTCGCAGCAATAATTAAAGAAAACTTAGCCACCGTCTTGTGTATGAAAAATTGGAAAACATTTAAAGAAAGGAAAATTGTGATTATGATAAAAAAAATTAGATTCTTATTTTTTTCAGGGTTAATTATATCAGCTTTTAATGTCTATGCTTTTGATTTGGATTTACCTCAAGCAGTAATTGATGAAGATTATTACGAAAACGACAGTCAGGATTCAAAAAAAATCGAATTGGGTCAATTTCTTTTTTTTGACAAGATATTAAGCGGAAATCAAAACATTTCATGCGGGACTTGCCACCATCCTTTAATGGACACCGGTGACGGATTATCTCTTCCAATTGGTGAAGGAGGGCAAGGTTTAGGTATTACAAGAAATACCGGGACTGGTAATGATGCCATTACAGAAAGAGTACCTCGAAATTCTCCGAATCTCTTTAATTTAGGTGCAAAAGAATTTTCAAAAATGTTTTATGACGGGCGAGCGGAGGTTGACGATGAAAGCCCCAGTGGATTTAGATCTCCGGCAGGGGATGATTTACCATTAATCCTTGACAATGTTTTAGCTGTCCAAGCAATGTTTCCTGTTACTTCAGGAGCAGAAATGGCAGGACAGAAAGGTGAAAATATACAAGCTGATTTGGCAGCTGATGGTGATTTAGTTGGTGTCTGGGAGTTTATTGCTGAAAAGCTCCGCAATATACCGGAATACGTAAATCTTTTTCAAGAAGTTTTTAATGTTTCTCAGTCTGAAATCTCTTATGCACATGCCGCGAATGCAATAGCTGCATTTGAAGCAGCAACATGGAGGTCAGATTTTTCGCCATTTGATCAATTCTTAAGAGGTGATAGATCTGCTATATCCAGAAAAGCGAAAAGAGGCATGAGGCTATTTTATAATAAAGCTAATTGTGGCGGATGTCATAGTGGCAAATTTCAGACAGATCACGATTTTCATGCAATTGCTATGCCGCAGATCGGTCCGGGAAAAGGCGACGGTATTGATGGGAATGAAGACTTTGGAAGAGAAAGGGTTACCGGCGATAAAGATGACCGTTGCAAATTCAGAACACCTTCTTTACGTAATGTATATTTGACTGGCCCCTGGGGGCATGACGGCGCTTTTAATACAATAGAGGCAATAGTACGGCATCATCTTGATCCTGTATTATCACTTAATGACTATGATACTTCACAAGCCGTGCTACCATCAAGATCAGATTTAAATGAAATTGATTTCATTGCTTTTAATAACAATGGGATGAGAGATCAGATTGCATCTGTTAACGAATTAGGAAGTACTGAGCTGTCTGATTCTGAAGTATCCGATCTTTTAGACTTTTTACGAACTTTGACTGGTACAAACTCTTTAGATTTAAGAAAAGATGTTCCGCAAAGAGTTCCTAGCGGACTACCAGTTTTTGATTAACATATGCGTTAAACGAAGGGCAATTCTTTACAGGCTGTCCGAGAAAGGTATTTCGACTAGATTTCGAGTCATAAGCCGTTTAATATCATCACCGAGATTTTGCGATTTTACATTCACGGACAACCTGTTTAATCTTATCAACAAAATGGAACGTCTAATTGATGTCCATATACTTACCATTAGGTTGGTTTTTACTTGATTTAATTATTTCAGATACTGTTTTGACACGTAAAATCCGTTCCGGGCTGGGAGGGTGGCTACGAAAGAAACTTTTTGACCTGGTTTCAGGTAATTCAAATACAAATCGTCTCCAAAGTCCTATCCCTTTTTCAATATCATAACCTGCTTTTTGTGCGTAGATCAGACCTAAATAATCAGCTTCCCTCTCATTGTCCCTTCCATAGGGTGCATACAAAGATTTGAATGTAAGAGGGGCAAATGGCCCAGTGAGTATTCCAGCTAACCCACACAATGTGCCTATGCTTATACTTTTTGATATATGGTGTGCTATAAGATGGGCAAATTCATGTCCCATAACAACGGCCAATTCATCATCATTTTCTAGAAAATGAACCATTCCTGTTGTAAACTCCACTTTATTCATTTTAGCATATGCATTAATAGCTCCTGTCTCTTCGACATGAATTCTAATGTATGGCATCTCTTTTGGAATAACTTTAAAAAGCTGTCTGTTTCCGTTCCTCGCTATAACTATTTCCGTATATTTATTCGTAACATATTTTACATGATCAAGATCTTTGACTTCTTTTCCATCTATCTCCGTTATAAGATCACCTGGTTTAATTCCGGCTAAACTTGCAACGAAATTATCAATTACACCAATTATTACATATCCTTCCTCCGAAGTAAGATTATAATATTTTGCGATATCTTCTGAATTTTCAATTACTAATGCCCCGATTATACCGCTTTTTTTTATTGTATCATCCGGTAAGACTTTAAGAATATTAAAACCAACCTTCCATGTCCTTACCCAATCATCAATATATAACCTTGTAGCTTCAAGCTTAATCTCATCCTCCAATTTTTTTAGTTCAACTAAAGAGATTGGTGGACCAATATTTGCACACCCAAACACAAATATAAGAAGAAAAGTTAAAGGTATTAATTTTCTAATAAAAATAATAGTGCCCTCATTTTATGTTGAAATTACTTTAAATTGTTATCTAGTATTTGATACCAATTCACCTCTAAAGTCAACCTACAATAATTTTACATGTCATTCATCATTTCCCGGCAAATGGGATTGCCATTAGAGATAGAATAAATAGGAGAGAACATGTTGAGTGAAAAAAGTTTTGCAGAATTGACAGAAATATATTACCAAAAAAACCAGATAAGAAGTGGCAACATTTATCTAACTACATAAGTACAAATCTATAAAAAATGTAACAAGAGAAAATATAGAATTTATAAGAGAAAGGGGGGGGGACTGCAATCAGATAAATACCAATGGACTTACTATATAGATTAAAGGGCTATCAATCAAAAACAATTGGTTTAATGTTTGGAATTGATTGAATAGATTATAGTAAAGTAAGTGAAGTAAGCGATAAAGAGGGAAAATATTTAGATGTAATTATATGTAAAAAGACAATTAAACTTATAATGAGTATTGAAAGAGAATAGTCAATATAAAGTATGACTTTAAACGTAGTCAAGCTTTTATGGTGCCGAACTAAATTTAAGTTTTCAATAAAAAGTGGCATCTTTTCTTCGACAGCAAGCCAAGGATTAACCGACCATTTTATAACCACACCCTATTTTCGTTGAATAAAATAAAGCCCGGCAATGAGAAATACAACGCCGATAATCCTCGATGGGTTTATTTTTGATGTGTACACACCGAAGCACCCAAAATGATCAAAAAATATAGACATAATTAACTGACCAACTATGGCGGCAGCAAGCATATTTGCAATGCCAATTCTTGGCATTAGGTAGAGCATTGCGCTTACAAAAACAGCTCCTAAAAATCCGCCGCAGTACAGATGCCAATCTATTGAGAATATTTTCTTCAGTCCGGGATAGCTTGCTTGAACCGAAGTCAAAAAAATGAGGCATGCAACCAATCCGCCAATGTATGATACCAATGTTGCCTGCATCGGATGTGGCATTGACGTTCCAAGTTTTGCATTCAATGCCCCTTGAACCGGTAGCAATGCTCCAACAAAAATGGCTAAAATAATTAACATCCAATTCATGATTTTATTTTATGCAAACTAGAAAGCTATTGGCGTGATCAGTCTGGTAGGCGAGACCTAATCATTTACGCCGCGAAAGATTGAGCTGAAATCCACAAATAAAATATTTACAGAAGATCAAAATAACACACACACTTTAAAAAACATTTTGGTTCAATCTACAAGATGGAACCAAAATGACGTTAAATACCATGCGGAAACGGTATATTGGCAGAACCAATACTGTCCCCGGTTTTCATCTTTATCAAAACGGATGTGAAATATCCATATTAATATGATATTTCTTTTCCTGCAGGAGTTTCTCTGCAACCTGTAAAATTGACGATGCAAGATCCGCATTTTTCTTATCATCTTCCGAACAAGCCGCTTCGTTCCATTTTCCGTTATTTGAATTACGGCGATATGCATAGTTTTGCCCTTTTTCACCCAGAACGGTAAACATTGATTCATAGACTATACCATATCGTTTCTTATCGTATACCATAAGAGCATATTCGGATGATTTATCTTTTCGGAAGATATCGGTACCAAAGAATGTAGACCTGTATGTCCCACCCAGAAGTCCTAGGATTGTAGGTGCAATATCAAGCTGAGAAGCGGTTCTGGTAATTCGAACAGGCTCCAAAATATTTGGAGCGTGAATGATTGCGCCTACTCGATATTCATTTACCGGAATCAATTCATTGCCGCGCAGGTGCACTCCATGATCTCCCACAACAACAAAGATTGTGTTTTTATAGTAGTTTGATTTCTTCACAGTTTTGAAAAATTCCCCAAGTGCCCAGTCAGCATACTTAAAGTTATTTATTTCATTGTATTCATACCCAGGGGGTATATATACATCTTTTGGCATAGGTTCAACCCTTCCTTCCGGATAGACCCATGGAGAATGCAATGAACTTGTCAGTATAGTGCAGAAAAAAGGTTTTTTCTCTTTGGTAAACTGTGTAAACATTTTATCTCCCCTCTGATAGAGGTCTTCATCAGAAGCACCCCATGGAGATTTATAAATAGGATTCTCAAAGTCCTTCTCTTCTAAAAATGTATCATAGCCATTACCGAGAAAAAATCCAATTTTATGGTCAAATATACCTTGTCCACCATATAGAAACATTGTTTGGTAACCGCGTTCTTTTAAAACAGAGGCTAGTGTTGTAAAACCGGTTTTTGCCTGCGGTCTTCTTACAATTCCCACACCTGGCAACGGAGGGAAAGAACAAAGTACCGCTTCCAGGCCTTGAATCGTCCTTTCTCCTGTTGCATAACAGTTCTCAAACAGCACACTCTCTTCCGCAATACGGTCAAACTCTGGAGAAACTGCAGGGTTGCCACCAAGGGTTCCTAAGAGTTTAGCTGCAAGGCTTTCCATAACAATAACTACAACGTTCATATCCTTACGAGGACGTTCAGTAAAAACATGCGTTACCAGCGGATTTGATGAGTCATTTGTCAATGTTCCCTTTTTCCCAAAGTTATCTTTAACTAACGCAATGGCATCTTCTTCTCCCAATGTTGGAATTACAGACTTTACTGGAATATATTTAGTGGAAACTCTCTGAATCCCTTCATAGACTACATTAAACACGCCGGAATTGGCAATTTCGTTGGCTACACGGTTTTTTGTGATTGCCGAAGCTGATGGGTTTAAGGCGCGGTGATCCACCGTACCTCTCTGCATTAATCCGCACAAAAGGAATATAAGGAACAAGGCACTACGGTCCTTCCATCCCGATTGTAGGACTTCTTGCTGACCATTAACAATCGGCCGGTAACACAATGGTGAAAATAGTTTCTGTTGGTAGAATACACCTGCAAATAAACATGCTATAGCGATTGCGGCCAGGGGAACAGGATAAGCTTCAAGAACTGTCTCTACCAGCTGAAAATCTTTCCAGTGGTCAAGGACAAGATAATTCGGGCGAAAATCAAAATACCTGAAAAAATAGATACTACTAATTTCCGCAGTGATGAATATCATGTAAAAGAGAGATGTGTATATTGTGACTACCCACATGTGCAGTTTTTCCCAACGTCTGGGAAAAAGCAGAAGAAAAAGAACAAGTAGTACTGATGTGTATCCAACTATAACGCCATCGAGACGAAACCCCATCCAGAAGATTTCTAAATGCTGTGCAAGAGAAAGGTTTTTGATATCCTCATACCGCTCAATAAACAAACGTAAGCGAAAAACGGAAAAAATCATAAAGCAGAAGAAAAGATAATGCAACATTCCCATAGAGAAAGGAAATACCTGCATTATATGAGTATCATATATATATTTTCTGCAATCTTTAAGTCGTCGCTTTATAGTTAGATAGAGTTTCATTAAATTTCCAATGTAGCTAATACGCGGTTTGTTCGCCTTTTTGCATTTACAAAAAAATAAACTGGATCATACGCTGTTACGGCAGTGCAGTTTAGCGAAAATTCACTGCTTTTTTTTCTCTGAAAGGGTTATCATGCGCCCAGAGTAAACAGATCAACACCCTGGGTAATAGAGTTTTGATAGTATTTGTTGCGGCTATGCACAAATGCGTATTTTATCAAATAGATAAAAAAAGTGCAAACTTCTCAGCTTGAAATGCCTTCTTAGGAAAAACTAGATGCCATCAAGGCTAGCTAAAAATATTTGAAATCTTTGTGGTTTAAAGGTTCAAGGTTCAACGTTGTTCAACGTTTTTTTTGTTTCCGTATATTTAACCTTTGAACCATGAACTTGAAAAAAACTTTATTTTCAGTTGATTATAAAATGTGATAGATAAATTCGCACAATTACGGTGTAAGAATCTAAATACTATTTATTCTCCTAGTGCAAACCTCTCAGCTTGAATACCTTCGTAGAAGAAAACTATATACCATAGCGCGGCGAAGCCGTAATCAAAATACGAGATTCTAGATACTGGATACAGGCAACGGATACTGGATACAGGCAAATAGTTAGATTTCTATCTTTCTTGTCAAGATGCAACATAAAAAGAGCCGAATTTAATTTGAGATATAACGTTTTTAAGGCGTTTAAA
>JAIQZO010000067.1 GCA_021777055.1 Candidatus Anammoxibacter sp.
CATTGTCCGGTTAGCCTTTTGCAGTGCAATAATGTTCCATATTTATGAACATTTTGCAACATCATGATGCGAAAAAGTACCTAAAGTTAATAGCTTTGTTTTTTATTAATAATAAATTTCTATAATTTTAGGCATTTTAGTGCACTTTAGGCATTTTAGGCACTTAATGTTAGCACACATATGTGTGCCGCAAATATCTAACCGGACAATGCTGATTTATTCTTCCAATACTTCCCAAAAGTCCCCTCTAAAAAGAGGGGATTTAGGGGTGTGTTATTAGATTTCGCTGAACAGTAACGAATTTCTAAATAAAATGGCAAAGAAATAATAATTAAGAAACTGTGGGATTTTTCTTTTCTTAAAAAAGGGAGGCGCTTAATTATTCTGGTTTATCTTTTTTGCGAATTAACTCAACATTGCAGGTAATGGTTACTGTCTTTCCAACCATAAGTCCTCCAGTCTCCAGCAGTTTATTCCATTTTAGATTATAGTCAAATCTATTTATCCTACCGGTAAGTTTAAACCCAGATCTTTCATTTCCCCATGGATCTGTAATTGTTCCTCCGTAAATTACATCAAATTCTTTAGACTTTGTTACATCGCGAATAGTAAAATCTCCTGTAACCTTATAGATGTTATCTGCTACTTTTTTAAAGGATTTACTCTTAAATGTTATCTTCGGATACTCCTTTGCATTGAGAAAATCCGGCGATTTTAAATGTCCATCACGCTTTTCATCGTCAGTATCAATGCTGTTTACATCTGCAGAAAACTCAACTTCGCAATCTGTAAAGTCATCACCTTTAGAAATGGCTTGGCCGTCAAATATCTTAAAATCACCTGTTACAGATGATATCATCATGTGTGCTACTGAAAATTGTATCTTTGTATGTGATGCGTCAATGGTCCATGTCTTTGTGTTTGCGTATGTAGTTGTTGACACAAGGAAAATTGCGAAAATTAACGCTCCTTTAAATATGCTACTCTTTTTCATTTTCTTTCTCCAATCTGTTTAGAATTGTTTGTTTTCATGATAAATATATGGGAATGTAAACTTTGCTTACTTATAGTATTACCCTGTAAAAACTTGTTTTTTTAGAAAGAAATTTTTACTGTGCATTGCTAAGTTATTTGTAACATTATAGTTACTGGTTACTTGATACTAGCTGATTGATAATTTATTCAACCGGCTTAAAATGTTATATTTTAAATCTAAATCCTCTTTTTTTCATGTTGCATCTTAACTGGGAAACTAGAAATGTAACTATTTACCAGTATCTAGAGTCCAGTATCCAGCATCTAGTCTTTTGGTTGCGGCTTCGTTGCACTATGTATCTCTTCATTGTTAAAGATACTACTGGTAAATAAAAACTTTAACAGAAAAGAGAGGGTATGTCAATAACCACAATTTAGTTTAAAGTGAATGATCAATGAAACAATATTCTGCAATAAAATAATAAAGCTCTCTACCGATAATAATACCATACTCTTGCTGTCGTCAAAAATAGCAGGGGGAAATTTTGGAGAGGACTTGGTGACGTTTGAATTAGGTGTGTCCGTATCCTAAATATGTAACGTTTCGTTTAGTCTTGCCGTCCATTTTTAAACTCTAAATAGTTTTAATACCAGGGGTTGACCAGAACTAACACTCTGTTTTTCTCTTATTCTGGCTCCTGAATTCTGTATTCCATAAAAACTACAAAATCTTTTTAAAAGAAAGTTTTTATAAAGTAATACTATATATCAATAGGTTGCAAGATTTGTGCTTTCTGAGATTATAGATATATTGGATAGATCTATGTGCATTTGATTAATAGACTTGTATTCTACCGGATGTGAAGCCTTAGATGAATTTAGGGCCCCGTAATTGAAGATTGAGCTGATGCCGTCGGACGATGGGAGCAAAAACAGGAAGATATTTTTGACTGAGCCCTTAGAAAAATAATGGATAAGAAGCTTTATAGAACAGCATTAATAGGATGCGGAAGGGTTGCATGGATGTTTGAAGATGATCCACTTATTCCAGACAAACCTTGTACTCATGCCGGTGCATACCAAAAGGTTGAAAATACTATAATTGTTGCGGGGGCAGACCAGAGACCGGACAGATTGCATGAATTTGTAAAAAAGTTTGGTGTTGATAATGTATACCTTGATTATCGTGAGATGCTAGACAAAGAGTCCCCGGATATTGTCAGTATTTGTGCGTATGCCCCAGATCGCATAAAGATGGTTTCTGATTCTATTAATGCGGGAGTGAAAGGGATTTGGTGTGAAAAGGCATTTGCTACATCTTTGGTTGAGGCAGACGAAATGGTAAGGTTGTGTAAAGAAAATGGTGTTCATCTCATTATCTCGTATTTAAGACGGTGGAATTCTGATTATAATCTTGCCCGTAACATCCTTTTAGAAGGAACGATTGGTGACCCGGTATCCGTGGTTTGTCATTTTAGTGGTAACATGATACATACCGGGACGCATGCTTTTGATGTTTTGAGGATGTTTTTCGGTGATGTTGCCTGGGTTGAAGGTAATTTGGAATATAGTCGTGAGACGAAACACCATGAGGCTTTTGAATCAACTGAAAATTTAATATTGAATGATGCTGGTGGTTATGCATTAATCAGTTTTAAGAATGGAGTCTATGCAACGGTTCACGGGGATAGTAAAGGATTTTTTATCTTTGAATTTGATATAATGTGTACCGGTGGAAGGATAAAGATCGGAAACTATCTATTTGAGGTCTCTCTTGCTGAGGAGAGTAAGACTGAAAGTGGGCTTATAGAGTTGTATAAGAAAGATATTTCTTGTGATCATTCTGTAAATGCTTTTGTTGCTGCCGCGCAAAACCTTACTGATTGTTTGGATGGTCAGGCGAATATTATTTGTGGTCCTGAAGATGGTAAAGCGGCATTGGAAATTGCTTTGGCTATTAATCAATCTCACTGTATGGGCGGGAAAAGAGTTGAACTACCTTTAAAAGATAGACATATTAGAGTTTTGAGTAGATAGGATAAAATTATGAAAATAAATAATAAAGAGATAGGTACGGGCAGAACATATGTAATTGCAGACGTGGGGAGTAATTTTAATGGTAGTCTGGAACTTGCTAAAGAATATATTGATGCGGGTAAAGAGATTGGCGTTGATGCAATAAAATTTCAGAGTTACAAAGCTAAATCTCTCTTAAGTCCTTTTGGTTTGGATGGTAAGAAGTCCTTATCTTATGACATTGTACGTAAATATGAGCTTCCGGACGCATGGCATGGGGAACTCTTTGAACATGCCGAGAAAGTTGGTGTTGAGTTTTTTACCACCCCTTTCAATTTAGATATTCTTGATGAGCTTAACCGTATAGGGGTTAGGGTTATTAAGATCGCTTCAGGTGATCTTACATTTGTACCTCTTCTTGAAAAGGTGGCCTCTTATGGAAAACCGGTAATACTTTCGTCAGGTATGTCTGATGTTGGTGAGATTAAAGGTGCCGTTGAACTGTTATCTCGGAATGGGGTAAATGATATTGCTGTTCTCCACTGTGTAGCAACATACCCCCCTGAGTATAAGGTAATAAATCTTAAATGCATAAACACAATGATTGATTTATTTAGGAGACCAGTGGGGCTCTCGGATCATACTCCTGATGATGTCACTGCACTTGGTGCTGTCTCGCAAGGTGCATGTATTATAGAAAAACATATAACAATGAGTAAAGATTTGGGGACCCCAGATGCCCCATTTGCAATGACAATAAATGAATTTGGTGATATGGTTAAGAAGATCAGGATATTGGAATTGGCTTTAGGCAAAGAAGAGAAGGTTCCCGCTGAGACAGAATTGCCTGAACGAGTATTTGCCAGAAGGGGTATTTATGCGAAGTGCGATATTGATATTGGCGATAAGTTGTCTTTAGAGAATGTGAAATTTGTCAGACCAGTTAATGGCGCTGGGGCTTCAGAATGGCGGTTATATGACAATAAATTAGTAACTAGGGCGATAAAAAAAGATAAGCCGATTGATGAAAGTTGTATTTAGATGTATGAAGTTGCTATTCAGGTGGATAAGGTGATGTATTGGAATTCTATCTATTTATAGTCAAAGTAATCAGGTTTTCGAAATTTAGCAACCCATCTTTTTGCTATCTTTAAGTGTTATTCAATCGCGCTTTCCTCAATGTAGCGACGGCTACACTTGCGGAAGCGCTCAATCATAACATTTAAATCTAACCAAAATCTCGACCACTAAATTTAAAAAACCTGATTACTTTGACTATAATATAGGAACTTACAAAGAATAATGGTGTTTAATTTCTTTAGGTAGTCCTGCCTGAATTTAGTGAAAAGTAAGATAGGTTGAGCGATAGAGAACCCATCAATAATTTTTTCTCTTAATTCAATGGCATTGGCTATATTCCCAGGCCCTTATCGGGAGACCTTATAGAACTCAAGATTGTAATAACGTTTGCTCTTCATTCGATCATGCGTTGCTTTTCTGCAATCAGTTTGAACTTACGATTTTTGTTCTTGTTAAGTTTTGTCAAATAATTGATTTGGCTGAAAGTTATGTCACCTGCAAATGGGTTGACATAAGTAATGGGTTTCAAGTATATTACCAAGCCTACAGTTCTTCTCTGCTTGAAATGAATAGATAAGAATAGCGAATGGGATTTCTTTTACGGAGTATGTTTTATGATAAAAACGAATAAGTCAAAGTTGGTAATGCAGTCCGTCGTGGGTCAGATATCTAATCCGACTTTTTCAAGAACACCTTATGTTATTAGTGCTGATGGTGAACCAACGGTCTTGCCAAGTGTTGGAGGTATTACCTATAACGTTCGCATAGGTGATCTTGCTGTGGGTTGGGCTGCAGATCATGTGGAACCTGGCGTTAGTATGATGAATACAGAGAAACCGCTGGGTAGCTGGTGTCCCAATGCAGGGTTAAATACGCTATCATGTATTGGAAATGAGGTTAAAGTGGTGTCAGGGGAAGCAAAAGGTGCAAAAGGAGTTGTGGTTGGAAAGCATGGAGGTATTGAACATGTAATGGTGGATTTTGCCCCGGCTGTACTTGAAAAACTGGTGGTTGGTGACAAGATGCAGGTTAAGGCGTATGGTACCGGTTTAAGACTGTTAGATTACCTGGATGATATCTATGTCATGAATATTTCTCCTGATCTTTTCCTGAAGATACCGGTTAAAGAGAAAAAAGGAGTTCTTGAATTTCCGGTAACACATGTTGTCCCTGCCGCAATAATGGGTTCAGGCATTGGTGCCAATCATTGTTACTCTGGGGATTATGATATCCAATTGTTTGACGAAGTGCTTTCAAAAAAACATAAACTTAATACCCTTCGGTTTGGTGATTTTGTGGCAATAACCGATGCAGATCACTCGTTTGGAAGGATATATAAAACCGGTGCAGTTTCAGTGGGGGTAATTGTACACTCAGACTGTGTTATTGCTGGCCATGGACCTGGATTAATGACAGTGTTAACGTCAGGTAATGGGAACATAAGGCCTGTGATAAGTAAAAACTCTAATCTGACTACATATTTTAAAATGAAGAAAAAGTGAGTTTTCTTGTTTGGTAGCTAAAATGCTGTATATTCGTTCAGCTAATAAATATTTTATAAGCAATTGTTGCCTGTATGATTATACGAACGATTTCCAGAAAAATATTGTTGTTGGTTATTGTAGATTTGCTTGTTGTTGTTGGTTCTCTATTTTTGTCCTCAATTGTCTGTTTTGGGCTTCGAACCGGCATGATCTATGTCACGTCTTGTGGTGTTATGTTATGTATGTTTGCTGCAATATATGTTTTCTCTTTCTATATGGCGGGGTTGTATGATTTTCGTAGTAATCTGCGTTCGGAAAATTACTTATTTGCTATCTTGTGTGCATCATTTGCTGCATTTGTAACTATAATTCTTTGCTACCGTCCGGATGTTGATCTGACATATCACAGGTGGGTCCTATTAATAAATAGTTTATTAACAACATTGTTTCTTTTGCTGTGGCGTTATTTATATAGCCATCTGGTTTCAACTCCGAGTTTTCAGAAGAGGGCTATCATCGTTGGTGCCGGTCTGGCAGGTAGAACAATTTATACAAAGATTAAAAATTCAAAGGGGTATGGATTAAAGATCGTAGGATTTGCGGATGATGATGAGGCCAAGATTGGTGAGTTTATTGATGGCTTACCAATATTTAAATGTAGAAATAACCTCCTGAATATAGTTAAGAAGAAAAATGTAGCACAAATTGTATTTGCCATTACACAAGAAAAACACCCGGATCTGCTAAAAGAGCTTATAAAGTGTTCACAGGAAAAAGTTGTTATTACCGATATGCTGACTCTATTTGAAGACTTGACTGGCATGATACCGTTTAATCATATAGACAACTTCTGGCGTTTATGCGGTTTGTCAATGCAATCAAGATTTTATGCAAAGAATATCAAACGTGGGTTTGATATCCTTTTTGCATTGATCCTATTTGTCTTTTGCCTTCCGGTAATTCTTGTTATATGTATACTGATTAAAAATGGGTCAAAAGGAGATATATTTTTTACCCAGGAAAGAGTTGGTAGAAATGGTAATACATTTAAGATAATTAAATTCCGTTCCATGATTCAAAATGCTGAAGAGAATACAGGTGCGGTGTTTGCCGGTGATAATGATGTGCGTATTACAGGTATAGGAAGGTTTTTGCGGAAGTGGCGGTTGGATGAAATTCCACAACTTTTAAATGTTATCAAGGGTGATATGAGCCTTGTGGGACCCAGGCCTGAAAGGAGGGTCTTTATTGATGAATATGAAGAGATTATTCCGTTTTATATAGAGAGGCTGTTGGCCCCGCCAGGTATTACAGGGTGGGCACAGGTCAGATCTCCTTATGCATCTTCTATTGAACACACAGAAGAGAAATTGCAATATGATCTCTATTATATAAAAAATATGTCATTTCTATTGGACATTGTTGTGCTCTTGCAAACTATTAAGGTTATCCTGTTCGGGAAAGGGAAATAAGAGTAGAAGTTGCCTGACGTTTGTGCCCTTTTAATGTATAACTAGTGTGTAAAGATCCGCCTATACGTTATGAAAATATCTCGTTATTGTGACAAAATAATAGTGATTATGTTGGTTGCTGTTGTAATTGCTCTACCTCTGTTTTTTGATGTATCGCTCTATAGCGTATTTGATCTAAGCAAGGTTGCTGTTTTGCTCTTTTCGTCAACTATAATAATGGCCGCATGGCTTATAAAGACAATTTTTGACGAAGAGTTTACATTTCCCCACACTGAGATAAATTTACCTATCCTATCTTACCTGGTTTTTACATTGATTGCTGTTGTATTCTCCATAAATCCGTTTATGAGCCTTGTGGGAACCTACAAACGGTTTGACGGTTTAATAGAGACATCTTCATATATATTTATCTTTTTTTCTGTTGTGGTATTTATAAACAGTGTAAAAAGGCTAAACATTTTATTAAACGCTATCGTAGGTGCCGCAGTTGCTTCTTCTATTTACGGTTTCATGCAATTCTTTGGCAAAGATCCGTTTCATTGGAGTTCGTCAACTATTGACCGTATATTCTCTACCTTTGGTAACCCTGTCTTCTATTCTGCGTTTCTTATTACCTCACTTCCTTTATCCATGGCACTCTATTTCGGCTGCATATCATTCAGCCGCAATCTATCCAATAATAAAAGCCTAAAAAAGGATTTTGTGTATGGTATATGTACTGTAGCCATCTATACTATTTTCTGGCACACAAAGACACGAGCCGATTTTGTCGCCTTGATTATCTATTTGCCCATCTTCTTTATCTTTATGGGGAAAAAGCGAATTTCCGCAAACAGATGGAAGGTTATAATAATTATAGCTATCTTTATTGTTGTAGGAACGTTTTACTGTATAAGGCCACAATCCTCTGTATTTGGTTATTTTGCCAGAGAGATATCAATTGTAAGTGATAAAAGTGAAATCAGCACCGGTTCCGGTGACGAAGAACGCCCTTCTGCAACGGGTAGATCATTTCTTGCTAATAGACTAAAAGGGTCTTCTTTTAATAGATATTATCAGTTTAAGACGGCACTCAAAATATATAATGAACATCCTGTCCTTGGCTTGGGTCCTGATACCCTGGGAATCTTATATCAGAAGTTTCTTGCAAAGGTATATGTAAAACTGAAAGAAGATGAGAATTGGCCGCGGCATGATAGAATACATAACGATATTCTGGATAATGTGGTAGGGAAAGGCGCCCTTGGCCTTACGGCCTATTTGTGGATCCTTATGGCTTACTTTTGGTTAATATGGAAGTTTCTAAATAGTGAAAAGGGTAGGGAGGGAAAACAAGAAGTTCTTAGCGATAACCGGATGATCATAGATAAGAGGTTACTGGTTGTTGGTTTAGGAATCTCAGCATTGGGCTACCTGATTCAAAATGAATTTAGTTTTGGAAATACCCCAATTGCAACTCTATTTTGGGTTGTCCTTGCATTAACTGTAGTGGTAATTAAGAATACATTTACAGATTCAGATGTTAGCAACTCTATAATTGAATCAAATTCTCCATCTGTCAAATTAGATTCTAGATTTACATTAAGGAAAGCTCTCCTTTCACTGTTGGTAATAACCCTCTTTTCATTCCTTTTAATACATTTTGTGTTGTGGTATAGGGCTGATACATTTATGGAGAGGGGAAGGAGATATATCAGGAATGGAGATCTGGAAGAAGGTATTACTTACTATGAGAATGCAATATATTATAATCCCTATGAAATTAATTATCGTGATATGTTGAACAATGCATTGTTCAAGGCGGAAAATGTGACGAAAGACGCCATCTGGCTTGATAGTGTAATCGGGGTGGCAAATAAGAACCTGGAAATAGTACCGCAGCATTGTTTGGGGTTCTTTGCCAAAGGTAATGCGTATTATATGCTAGATCGCAACTATGGTAAAGATACTATCGATCTAGCCATTGAGAATTACAGAAAGGCAATAGAGGTCGACCCATTTCAGCCACAGATATATCACCACTTTGCCATGGCCTGTATCAGAAAAGGCTGGCTTGATGAGGCGGTAGAATCATTGAAAATGGCACTGCTCTTTGCTCCTGAAAACGTAGAGTATATTAACAAACTCTCTAGAATATACCTTCAACAAGATAAATTAAAAGAGCTGGAAACCTTGTTTGATGAAACCGCAAGATTAGGATTAGAGCAAACAGCTTCACTGGCTACCGCAAAAGGTCTCTATTTTGCAAAAACAGGAAATGCCGAATATGCATATAATGAGTTTGTAAATGCTTTGGAGATTGATTCAAATAATATGCATGCGTTAAATAACGCCATCAATATTGGTATACGATTAAAAAAAATAGAGGACGCCATAAAATACCTCCAGCACGCAATAAAACTAAAACCTTCTGTGATTAGTTATAAAGTGAATCTTGCAGAGTTATACGGTCAGAAAGGCATGTTAAACGAAACAATAGAGGTGATGAATGAGATCATGCGCATAGAGCCTGGTATGCAAGTTGAGTGTCTAGACAAACTGGGAACTCTATATTTAAACCATAACGATTTTGAGAATGCCATAACCTGTTTTAAAAAGATTGTCGAACTGGAACCTGAGAATGCTAAGGGGTACAATAATTTAGGTACTATCTATGTGCAAAAAGGGATGCCTGATGATGCGGTTTTAATGCTGAAAAAAGCGCTTGAAATAGAACCAGACAGTGTTGTCTTCCTTGGCAATATAGGTCAAGTATATCTTTTGCAAGGAATGTTTGATGAATTACGAGAAGTAATAGATTCAATTATTAAACTGGATGCGGATAATAAGGATGCAAAGATACTGCTTAAAAGGATGGAGGAAGGGGAGTTTGCAAAATGATTGGGTAACAATACTGCTTATCTGAAATCTTCCGCCGTTAATTTTTATTTGAATATGGAACAGTAGAACAAGGAACCGTAGAATTTTGAAGGATAAAAACTTCGTAATGCGAAATTTCTTGATCGATATTCTGCGGCTCAAAAAGAAAAGTGGAAACTACTTTTTCCAATTATGAATGATTCCCCTAATCGTACTCTTACTCTTAATCATAATCGCTGAGTCTGGATTAAGAGTAAGAGTACGATTAGGATTAAGATTTAAGTGCAAAGAGTCCACCGGAAGCGCTTATTTTACACCTTATATCCCCATCGCTTTACAAACCCTAGCAGCGTTAATATAAGATAAATGACTTGCATTGCTTACAGCTTTTGGGGTTAAGTGACAATTCGTTCAACTCTACTTTGCAAGTACTTAATTGGTATGGCATGACTGCTCCTGACTTTTATTAAATGATAGGAAAATTATGGATGGTACAAATCGTGTGAATATAAAACAAGGATCGCCGGTTTTGATCGTATTAAAGAAAGACCAACGATCTGGAAAGCTCACAAAAGGTATTGTCAAAGACATCTTGACAAAATCACCACACCACACCCACGGCATTAAAGTTCGGTTGGAAAGCGGCGAAGTTGGGCGGGTGAAGGAAATATGCGCCTGAACTGTAAATTCTTGCAAGTCTTCAGCGGAAAATAACAATGGCAGAAACGCTTTTAAGTCCTAAAGAAATTAGTATGTGAATGAGTTAAATTACAAATAACAAATCATAAATAACAAACAAGATCCAAAATCCAAAACAACAAATATATGGGTTGCTTCTCCTTGTATTGGGATTTTGAATTTGTGATTTATTTGTAATTTGGGGCTTGTTTATTGTTATTTGTCTTAATTACGTTTAATTCGTCGAAATATACTTTTCTTGATATTTTACGGAAATATGCTGAGCAATTACAATTTTCTTATAACGAACAACCTATTTTTTCCTTTATAGATCAAATTGGTCGGAAAGTCTTAAAACTATAAATGACCAAGTTAGAATCAGAGGTCTCAGTCTGGTATTTGTACATAATCAGATGCCATGGTGGTACTCTCTATACCGGTATATCAAACGATGTTGCCCGGCGCTTTGAAAAACATAAAGAAATGGGAAAACAGAGCGCGAAATACCTTCGTGGCCGTGGCCCTCTTGAGTTGGTGTTTCAAAAAAAGATAGGAAGCAAATCGTCAGCATTAAAGATGGAACATAAAATCAAAAAACTTTCAAAGACAGAAAAAGAGATCATTATTCACAAGGGTGATATTGATGTTGAGTAGAAACTAAAAGTTAAAAAGAGAATCTGAAGAAGAGGAATAAACAAGAACTTATAGATGCAGTACCATAAGTATTTTTAAATAACAAGTAGAACCTGAACCCGCTCGTTACAAGGCTTCGCCTTGTAATGTGTTGTCCCAAAGAATCTACCTCTACTTTTTACATTAATGATACATCATCAGTATATCTTGCTAACGCAAATACGGAGATTGCGAAATGGCAAAAAAAGGAAAAGAACCGGAACGGCTATATAAGGTGTTTGTCTCCAGTACGTTTGTAGATAATGAAGAGAGACGCAAAATAGTCCAGGATGCCATAACCATGGCAGGCATGGTTTGGTACGGAATGGAGAACTTTACTGCCGGGGTAGAACCTGTAAAAGATGCGTGTCTTAGCGTTGTTAGTGATGCGGATCTATTTGTGGGCATTATTGCTAGGCGGTATGGATGGGAGCCTTATGGAAAGAAATCTATAACAGAGATGGAGTATGATACAGCGAAAGAATGTAGTATAGACCGGTTGATGTTCCGGCTCGATAAGCCTTCGGTAGACATGGTGAAGGATATTGATACCGGACCAGATAAGTGGAAAAAGCAAGAAAAACTGGATCTCTTTATCAAAAAGTTTACCAATGATCAGATACCTGCACTCTTTAAAGAAAGTACACTATCTGGAAAGATTTATCAGGCACTTGATAAGTGGAAGAAAGATCAGAACCCGGGTCATATTATTGAGCCTGTTGTACCCACAGAAATGGTCAAATCGGTTTCCCCACTCAATGCCTCAATAGAAAACTACCGGAAAAAGGCAGAATCCCTGCATGGAGAGTTGCCGGTTGCAGGATTTATTACACAGCTCAAGGTTCCCATCGATATAGAGGATATCTTTGTCCCTCTGCGCGCAATGATTGATCTTAGAGGGGTGCATGAGAATGGCAGATTTGCAGATGCAACCCATGCAGAAAAGATGCTGCGGGAGTGTGACAGCAGCCTGGAAATATCCCTGCTTGAAGCGTTCCAGCAGACGAAGAAAAGGAGACAACAGGGGATCGTTATTCTCGGTGATCCCGGTTCCGGTAAGACTACCCATCTCAAAAGGCTGTTATAATATTGTTTAAGGGAGAGTACGGAAAAGCTGCACCTTGCAGCCCATATGCTGCCGGTCTTTCTTCCTTTACGGGAGCTGGACAACCTTGATGAAGGAATAGATTCATTTATACAGAAACAGCTCTCAAGCACCCATCTGAATACACCTCCTGATTTTGGTAAAAACCTGCTAGAAAGGGGAAATCTGCTTCTGCTCTTTGACGGGCTTGATGAGGTTGCCGACCTTAAGCAGCGTGAAAAGGTTGCAAAATGGATAGTGGACGCCGTTGCATGTTATTCCACGTGCCGTTTTGTTGTAACGTGCCGTTTTGCGGGATACAGCGAGACCGTGCGATTGAGTGCAAAATTTCTTGAGATGCACATTCGCCCGTTCAGCACAGAACAGGCAGAGGAGTTTATTCGTAAGTGGTACGATATTGTGGAAAGGGGTTTGGCCAAAGACCCTGACCTGGCCGCGGGGTTGGCCGCGGAAAAGGCGGACAACCTCCTTGCCAAATTGAAAGAGCCCGATTTCAGAGCACAGCGTGTATTTGAACTTACCAGAAATCCACTTCTCCTGGCAAACATATGCCTTGTGCATCGTCACAGGGGAACACTGCCTGCAAAGAGGGGCCGGCTTTATGAAGAGTGCATTGACCTTTTACTGGAAAACTGGCGCGGTTCAAAGGGAATAAATGTGAGCGTATCCGCACAGAACGGACGCCGTGCATTGCAGCCGGCGGCCTATTGGCTCCATTCCGAAGAAGGACGCACCCGAGCGACCGCTAAAGAGCTTGAACCCCATATTGAGCCTGTCCTTAAATCAATGCAGTGGAAAAAGGGCTCTGCTGCAGATTTCCTCAGTACCATTCGTGATGAAAGTGGACTGCTTACAGGTTGGGACCAGGACAATTACGGCTTTATGCATCTGGGGTTTCAGGAGTATCTGGCTGCCAGGGAGATCAGAAACCTTGCGTTTAATGATAAAAGAGTCCTTACATACCTTGCTTCCCGGTTTGGAGAGAGCTGGTGGCAGGAGGTTGGGCTTCTTATGCTTGGTCTGGAAGATCCATCCCTGTTTGAGCCATATATGCGTGAAGTGGTTAAATTGCCTGCGTTTGCTGACTTTTCCAATCTTCTAGACGCGTCAATTGAAGATGCTGCAGAGACCTCTGTAATGCCGTTTCTTGAACTTCTGGAGATGACCCCCGGTAATGATAAGGAATTATGGAAACGGCAGTTCGCCGCCCTGAGAGTGTTAACCCGTCTGGATGCAGGAAAAGTAGAAAACATAAAATCAGCCCTTTTACAGCACCCGTTTCCTGATATCTGCAAATGGGTTCAGGACCGCTTTGCTGTTAAAACTTCAGCTGCAATCGATACAATAACCGCTGAACGGAGCGGGTATAGATTGAAAAAGATTTCAGGCGATAAATTCATGATGGGTTCACCGCAATCTGAAGAAGGAAGAGATGATGATGACGAAGGACCATCGCATAAAGTCTGTGTACCTGATTTTTATATGGGGATATATCCGGTAACTAACAGGGAGTATGGATTGTTCCTGAAAGATACTCCTGATATAAAAGAACCTGAATATTGGGGTGACAGGAGGTTTAACCGCCCGGAACAGCCGGTTGTGGGCGTGAGCTGGGACGATGTGGTTAAATATGCCCGATGGACCGGGCTACGTCTGCCAACAGAAGCAGAGTGGGAATATGCCTGCCGTGCCCATACGAAGACCAGGTTTTATACCGGTAATAAGGATGTTGATCTGGCTCGGGCGGGATGGTATTTTAATAACTCACAGGGGCAGACACACCCAGTGGGGGAAAAAGAGCCTAACGGTTTTGGTATATACGATATGCATGGGAATGTATGGGAGTGGGTGGAAGATGACTGGCATGATAATTATAAGGGGGCACCCAATGACGGAAGTTCTTGGATAGGTAAGAAAAGGGGCTCTGCCCGTGTTATTCGCGGTGGTGGCTGGAACAACAATGCGCGTAATTGCCGTTCCGCTATCCGTGGCTTCTGCGCGCCCGTTTTCCGAGGCAGCGTCCTCGGTTTTCGCCTCTCCAGGTCTGTTTCCCCTGGCTCTTGAGGCCTTGTACCCTTGTCTGCGCAGTAAATATAGCGGAGAGAACGAATAGCTGCCGTAGCGCAGCCGGGCGGCGTATGAGTGAACGGAGCGGTGTGTAGGAAATGGAAGAGTCTGCTTACTAGGTCTCTTGAACGTTTATACTGAAATATAGTGTGTAAGTTCTAATAACTTTTTTATTACTGTTTCATCTGTCAAGGCAGCATTTTGAAGATAAAAGTATTCACATTGGAATTCTCAGAGAATGAAAAGAGTTTTGATGACTCTAGCATGCAGGAATTTATTGCAAATAAAGAGATGATTGATTATTGCGAACATTTTTTTGTACATGAGAAAACACCATACATTACTATCATTTTGTCTTATCGCGATAGCGTAATAATTCGGAAAAAGGGCGGAAGTGGCGGTGTTAAGCCTATAGATGAATTTGATGTGAGGGAGAAAGAGTGTTATGAAGCTTTGAGGGTTTGGCGTGCAGCCAGAGCTGTAAAAGAGAGTGTTCCTCCGTACCTGATTGCAAACAACAAACAGCTTGTTCTGATTATTAAGTCAAAGATAGAATCTGTTACCGGTCTGTCTGCCATAAAAGGTTAGCGGTATGTGCAATGATAAAACAAACGTAAGCTTTCTATTGTAAAACCCCTTCAGGGTTTATATATCTCTTTGTTTTAAACCCAGGGTGGCGCTCTGCTTACCCTGGGCTGATGGATATAACCCATTCAGGGTAAAAAGCTGTAACTATTTATATATTCCTGTAATACGTTATGGTTACAATCAAGATCGATTGTGTTGAAACCAATGTAATCTTTTTTTGTAAAACCCCTTCATGGTTTATATATCCTTTTCTTTTAAACCCAGGGTGGCGCTTCGCTATACCATGGGCTAATGAATATAACCCCTTAAGGGTAAAAAGCGGTAAATTTTATATATTCATGTAATACGGTATAGTTACAATTACGTATGCAGAATTCTATAGTCTGCATACAGAATATTGTGTTATCAACTTTTTTGGCCCGAAATGGTAATATTAACCAACTTCAGGTGGCATTTTACAACCTTGGTTATGGTTTTACAATAAATTGACAAATCCTGTGGTATTATAAGCACATGCTAAAATACTTGCTTTTTACCCTGAAAGGGTAATATTCATCAGCCCAGGGTATAGCGAAGCGCCACCCTGGGTTTATATTAACAATAAAATAAACTAACAATAAAATAAACCCTGAATGGGTTTTACAAAAGGGTTTTAAAATGGCCCAATCATTATCTAAGATATATATTCATATCGTGTTTTCTACAAAGGATAGAGTTCCTTTCTTAAAGGATAATAATTTGCGAGGGGAGATCCATGCATACCTGTCAGGGATCTGTAAAAACTTAGACTCTCAGTCTTTACAGATCGGAGGATCAATAGACCATGTACATGTCCTCTGTACCCTTTCACGAAAATATACAGTTGCCAACTTGATTCGTGATCTAAAAAAGGAGTCTTCCAAATGGGTAAAAATGAAAGAATCACCATTTCTTACGGACTTTCACTGGCAATCCGGATATGGTGTCTTTTCGGTATCGCCATCTCATTTGAGATCTTTAAAAAAATATATAGCAAACCAAACGGAACATCATGCCAGTGAAACGTACCAGGACGAATTACGTCGGTTGTTACAGAAATACAATGTTGAATACGATGAGCGGTATGTATGGGATTGATACGCTGTACTAGGTAAGCGTTTTTTTTGTAAAACCCTTTTCAGGGTTTATTTTCATTAACACATATCCCCAGGGTGGCGCTTCGCTTGCCCTGGGCTGATGAATATAACCCTTTCAGGGTAAAAAGCGGTAAGTATTCAATCTATTATTGACATGTGGTATAGCCACAACTAGGAAGTTGTAATCTCAGAATAAGAGTTTAGTCTATTGAGTGTGATAATCGTTATGTATGGATTGATAGGCCGTAATGGGTTTTGCAGATTCTACAGAGAAGTTTAATATATCCTAATTCTTCTACAAATTGTTTACCCTGAAATGGTAATATCCTCTTAACCCTTGGAGGTTTTGCTATGTTTATATCCATTGTAGGAACCATAATTTTCGTGCTTATCAAGAAATCTTCAAATTGTTTACCCTGAAATGGTAATATCCACCAGCCCAGGGTATAGCGAAACGTCACCCTGGGTTTATATCAACAAAAAAATAAACCCTGAATGGGTTTTACATAGGCGTTTCAACGGTATTAGATATTATTATATATTTATAAAAAAAAGAGTTTTCTGTTTACCCTATGGAGGTTTTGCTCTGTCTATATCCATTGTAGGAACCATAGTTTCCGTGCTTATCAAGAAATCTTTAAATTGTTTACCCTGAAATGGTAATATTCACCAGCCCAGGGTATAGCGAAGCGTCACCCTGGGGTTTATATTAACAAAAAAATAAACCCTGAATGGGTCTTACATAGGCGTTGCAACAGTATTAAATATTTATTAACAAAAAAGAGTTCACTCTTTGACCTTTGGAGGTTTGGCTATGCCTTTACCCATTGTAGATACAATAATTTCTTTGATTATCAAGAAATCTACAGAGAAAGTATGGGGAAGATTATCCAGGAATGAAAGGGTGTTAAGTATACTTAAAGCGGCCAAACTTAAACCCGAAAGACCTAAACCTGATTTTGAATCTATATATGCCCATACACTTGTACAATTCGGTGTTGAAGAAGATAAACAGATACTGGGATTTTTTCACAATGATAAGATAGTCGATGCATTCAGGAGTTCGTTTGAGAAGAAGGATAACTCTATTTTTTACCAGAGGGCGGAAAGATTTATTGAAGAGAACAAGATTGGTGACGACCTCCGTGAAAGAAACCTTGATCCTAGACTGGCGTTTGAGGGTTTTAGAACCATATTTTATGAGATGGTAAATCAATCACGCTGCCCGTCCGATGTAATAACGGTTCATAAACTTAATGAAATATTGGAGTTGATCAAAAATGGCCGTATTAGTGATCTCAGGGCGGAAAACCTGAAAATGATTCAGGGTGGCCTTGGTGTGCAGCTAAAGGAGTGGTTTTGCACACTCGGGTACAGTTTCGGCGGACATGAAATAATGGCTGACGGGTATTGTGAAATGATCATCAAGATACCTGCCCGCCGTGGATTTGACACTATATTTGTAAAGGGAGTTGATGAAAGGGCAGAAATCGGCGATATTGAGGATGTGATAAAATCCGTGAAGCACCATAAAGTAGATGAAGGTTGGCTTGTCGCTTCCAATATGAAAACCAAGGGGGCAGTTGATGCTGCAAAGGAAGCAGAGGCATCAGAGGGAGAAAAGGATATATTCTGCTATACATTTGATGAACTGATTGAAGAGCAAGCTGATTTTGACAGGTACTTTGTGTGGCTTACAAACTTTGTAAAGGAGCGGGGTATTGATACTGATTACATACCGCTGGCATGCATAAGGGAGACCTATGATCGGTATGGTAACAAAAGGGAAAAAGCGGAACGATACGGAGCGGAAGAGGGATGGATGGAGGGGTACATAAATCAATGGATTGAGGATCCGTGCAAGGAACATATCTCTATTCTCGGTGAATTTGGAACGGGTAAGACATGGTTTACTCATCACTTTGCATACGAAATGATGCAAAAGTATATTGAAGCAAAAGCTAAGGGGCTGAAGCGCCCCAGGGTGCCTCTGGTGGTGCAGCTTCGTGATTACTCAAAAAAACTGGAGAGTGAGGCTCTATTTTCAGATTTCTTTTTTCGTAAGCACGAAATTCGGTTGACGGGATACTCTGCATTTGAGCAGCTTAACCGCATGGGTAAACTGCTGCTGATCTTTGACGGTTTTGATGAAATGGCGGACAAACTGGATAAGCAGAAGATGATCGATAATTTCTGGGAACTTGCGAAGGTGGTTGTGCCGGGGGCCAAGGCCATACTTAGTTGCCGGACAGAACATTTTCCTCACGCGAAGCTAGGCCGTGATCTTCTAAATGCGGAACTCAAGGCGTCTACTGCAAAACTTACTGGGGATCCTCCACAGTTCGAGATCCTGGAACTGGAGAAATTTGATGATGAGCAGATTCGCGCGGCCCTCTTAAAGAAGAGCACTCCTGAAACTGTTGACGGGGTGATGGGAGATCAGGATCTGCTTGACCTTGCCAGCCGGCCGGTCATGCTGGATTTCCTTCTGGAAGCGTTGCCGGATATTGAAACAACCGGGGTGGTTGATCTTTCCCGTATCTATTTATATGCAATAACAAGGAAACTGGAGAGTGATGTCAGGTCCGAACGCACATTCACATCAACAGCGGATAAGCTCTACTTTATGTGCGAGCTGGCGTGGGAGATGATAACAACTGAAAAGATGAGTATGAACTACCGTGCCTTTCCGGAGAGGTTGAAGAACCTGTTCGGCGCTGCTATTGCGGAAGAGAAGGAGCTTGACCACTGGCATTACGATATGATGGGCAATACACTTCTGATCCGTAACGATGATGGTGATTATAAACCTTCCCACCGTTCCCTTCTGGAATTCCTTGTGGCTTACAAACTGGTTGCAGGGTTGGGGCTGATGCCTGAAGATTTTCTTAAAACCGCTTCGCTTCAATCTGACTCTGCTATAGATTCTGGACTTGCAAAGGTGGACTATACCTGGAATAGATATTTTTGCAGGGAATTTGATGAAAGTGGTGAGATAAGAAAGATAGCGCCGTTAAGGGGATTTTCTTCTGATGACCGGGATATCTTTCTTAACGTAATAGGATCAATGGCTGATACTGTTTTACGGTTTGTGTACGAAATAACCAAAGTTGACGATACAAGGCTGTTGTTTCATAGTATGCTTGCAGGAATCTTGGATGAATTTAAAAACGTGTCCCGTGATACAGTAAAGGAACAGGGGCTCTTGAAGTTTATATATAGATTTAGGGCCCTTAGTCAGAAATGGGAGAAAAATGCAGAGAAATGTGATTTTGTCCGTGAATTCTGGAAAGAGTATTATGATAAAGAGCGTGCGTTGGCTGGCTGTAATAGTGTCACTACCTCTGTGCCCGTAAAGTGCCTTAGTTCGGAAACAATATCATTTGAAATGGTGGAAATAGGGGCAGGCTCATTCTTAATGGGTGATGAAAACGACAATCCCGTTCATAGGGTTGATATAACAAGACCGTTCATGATTGCCTCCACGCAGGTAACACAAAAGATTTACCATGCAGTTACAGGTAATAATCCCAGTGGTTTTAAAGGTGATGATTTGCCGGTGGAAACTGTTTCCTGGCTTGATGCGGTTAAGTTTTGCAACAAACTTTCAGAGATGTTAAATTTTGAACCTGTGTATTGCATTGATGGAGATAATGTAGAGTGGGACCGGAATAGTTTAGGATTCCGGTTTCCTACGGAAGCGGAGTGGGAGTATGCGTGCAGGGCCGGAACTACAGGTTTGTATGCGTGCGGTGATCTTGCGGCGGATTTAGAGCGTATGGCCTGATATTCTTCAAACTCTGAAGAAAAAACACATCCTGTGAAAAACAAAACGCCAAATAGTTGGGGACTGTTTGATATGCATGGTAATGTGTGGGAATGGGTATGGGATTATTATGTTAATTTTCCGGATTGTTTGGTGAATGATCCTGTTTGTCCAACGGGCTCTATCCGTGTTATTCGCGGCGGTTGCTGGAGCAGCCGTGCGCGTTATTGCCGTTCCGCTTTCCGTTACAACTACACGCCCGTTTTCCACGGCATCAGTCTCGGTATTCGCCTCGCCAGGTCCGTTACCCATGGTCCTTGATTCCTTGTACCCTTGTCTGCGCAGTGTATAAAGTGGAGAGAACGAATAGCCGCCGTAGCGTAGCTGGCGGCGTATGAGTGAACGGAACGGGACTAATCAATGAAAACAAATAAGGGAATGAAACGCACAAAGGAAAAAACATAAACAATGAGGCTTCTGGAAATCGTGTGAGTGAATTGGCCCCAGAATCATATCTCTTTTTAAAGAGAGTATATTTGACCATCGCTTAATATTTCATATTTTGATTGCTCTATTGCCTGTTCATTTCTTTCTCATTTAAAGGATGCTTCCGAATATTTATATTACTATAACGGGAAAAAGGATTAATAAGTGATAATATTTTAAATGTATCTCATTGATGGCCTTTCGCAATTCCCTAACAATATGTAAGCCAATCTTCATATTTCTTGTTTTTGCCGTGAACAATACCTGAGAAGATCTCTTTGAATTGCATTGTTACTTGTCCGGGTAATTTAAATGATTTATCGTCCACCGATGCAATTGGTGCAATCTCTGCCGCGGTTCCGGTGAAAAACACTTCATCCGCGTTGTAAACATCTTCAATCGTCAGTTTCTTTTCATGGCACTGTATTTTCTCATTTTCTGCAATTGAAATTACGCTTTTGCGGGTAATTCCCGGAAGTACATTGGTGAGACAGGGTGTTGTAATTTCATTATTCTTTACAACGAAGATATTCTCTCCCGGTCCTTCGGCAACGTATCCTTCGTAATCCAAGAGAAGTGCTTCATCAAAACCGTTATGTTTTGCTTCAACCGATGCAAAGATGGAATTGACGTAATGACCGCAGATTTTTGCATCTGCATGTGTGGATCCCGGATGGATGCGAAAGAAAGAAGATGTCTTTACTTTGACCGCATCTTCTCCCAGGTATGATCCCCAAGGCCATACAGCAATTGCGATATCTGTGGGTGCTCCTTTTGGGTCAAGCCCCATCTTTCCATAGCCGTAATAGACAATGGGCCTGATATATCCTTCGTCAAGTTCGTTTGATTTTATGGTATCTATAACGGCTTGAACAAGTTGGTCTTCGGTAAAAGTAATCTCCATAAAACAGGTCTTCGCACCTTTCATCATACGTTCTATGTGTTCTCTCAAACGAAAGACTGCGGTTCCCTGAGACGTTTTATAAAATCTAATTCCTTCAAAAACACCCATGCCGTAGTGTAAGGTGTGAGTTAAGACATGAACTTTTGCGTCATGCCACTTAACAAGCTCCCCATTCATCCATATTGTTTTGGCTTCATTCATATTATTCAAAAAGATTGGTTTTGTTTAAGAAAATAATGTACAAACATGATATGTTTACATACAGGTATTTTTGATTCTCGTATACCTTGAGATGATGTTATTATACATTTACGTCTTCTTTTTACAATAGTTGGACTATTTTAGTGGCCTTCGTAGGCATGTTTGATATTATAGTATTACCATGTAAAAACTTCTTTTTTAAGAAAGAAATATAATCTCTACAAGGATTAAGTATTTGAGAAAACAAGAGTAATGGAGTGTTGAAGCCTTCTCTTTTTTTGCTTTTCCCATTACTCCAAACATACAGTACTCAAAGAATTTGTCTTTTGGTTGCCGCTTTGTGTAAAAATATTTCTTATTAAATTTTTAAAAGATTGGAGGATGTGAAAGTGAAATTAAAATTAATAGTAATAATATTATGTTCAATTTCTATCTTGTTTTTAGTAACAGCGGTTGACTATGGTTTCGGGGTAAGGTCAGGGAGGATGACAGGGTCTGCCCATATGTCGGTAGCTTTAATCGCAGTTATTATATCAATTATTACCCACGGGATAGTTATTGCCTTTTTCCCGAAAAAATCAAAGAATAAAATGGGAAGTGAGATAACGGAGGAAAATAGCGGAGATTAATGGCCTTGCTGGAGCAGTTCTGTAGACAGCTTCAAATGTCTCTTTGTGGATGCTATAAGCGAGTTATGATCCTTTTACTCTCAGGTTTTACAGCTTAAATAGAGAAACGATTCAAAAAGAGAGGCGAGCTTACGGTTGTATAAAAACCGTTTAGGAACAGTCTGCAAGACTGCTCCGGCAATAAAAGTTTAAAATATCTTAATTCTTCTGTAAATCTTCTTCGAATTGTTTACCCTGTAAGGGTAATATCTGCCAGCCCAGGGTAGAGTGAAGCGTCACCCTGGGTTTTGTCTAATATAATATTCCTCATCTTGTTGCCAGGTCATAAAGTGTCATGAACACCATTTTACTAACCTTGGCTACTTTTTCGTTGTTAATTAAATCCCAGGTGTCTGTGGTTTTATGTAGTTCTCTATAGTTAGTGGCAAAGAAATCCACGGCGGGTATTCCTTTAAGGTGAAACGGATAGTGGTCGCTCCCATATTTGAAGGCGTGCTTGTCTATATTGTCACCGGCAATTAATCCGCACTCTTTTATATACTTGCCCGCTGTATTGCTAAGTTCAGGATAAAAAGATGAACCTATGGTCCAGACTGTAAAAGGGTCACCTTTTCCAATGGAATCCATGTTTAGCATGGAAACTATCTTCTTGTTTGGTAAGACAGGGTTGTTGGTAAAGTAGGTGGAACCTGTTAATCCCCACTCTTCTGCTCCAAATGCTACAAAAATGACGCTTCTCTTTAAATCCTCTTTGAATGTGCTGAATGTTCTGGCTATTTCAAGGAAAGCCCCTATGCCAGAAGCGTTGTCATCCGCTCCGAAGAATATATTACCATTTTCATCACGTCCTAGATGATCGTAGTGGGCTCCAATGACAATGGCTTCATTTTTGAGAATGGGATCGTTTCCTTCCAGGGCACCAACAATATTAAAAGTGGGAATCTCCCTTGTCTTAAATTCGAGGTTCATTTCGAACTCAAGTTTTTCTACTGCATGACTGTAAGCTTTTGCCTTTTTCATGTCTTCTTTCTCGGTATGCAAGAGCGTTAAACGCTTTTTTGCCTTTTTTTTGTTTTTTTTCTGTGTATAGAGGAGCTTTAAGTGTTTTTCAAGGGGTTTGTATTCCGGGTCTTCATAAGATGCGAGTATGACAGGGATGTTTATGTTTACTTCCGGTTTTTTGCCTTTTGCCATAAGGCCAACCAACTCCATATCATATGATGAAAAGGACCCTTTTTCTCTTTTTCTGTTTATAATATTGGTTAAAGAGTATGGTATCTTTGATATATAGGTAGTGTATGGAGCATACTTCTCTTTCTCTTCTTCTGAGGAAAAGAGGATTACGGCAGTGGCTCCCATCTCCTGCGCGGCGACAATCTTCTCAAATAGCAGATCCATTTTGTCTCTTTTGTTGTTGCTTAGGTATTCAGGTTCTCCATCTATTATGATTATGGCTTTTCCTTTAGTGTCATCTATATTTACCTCTGAGTAGTCACTATATTCCGCACTTTTTATCCCATAACCTGCAAAAAACAGCTCTGATTTAACTGTACCAGCGGGTGAAAAGTTAAACGGCATTCCGTTGGTAAACAGGGTATCTTTATCCTTATTGCTGAGTTTAAAGGTGAACTCTGTTATATCCGGTATCGTTATTTCAAACGCTTGCTCGTAATGTTCTTTATTTGTAGTTGTGGCGTATGGAATGTTGTATTGATGGAGTTTCTTTTTTATATAATCTTTCGCCATCATATCACCATTTGTTCCTGGGTACCTGCCTTCAAGCTCTTCAGATGCTAAGTACTTGATGTGTTTTTTTATGATTGCGGGATCAATTAGTTTGGTCATTGATGCGGTAAAATTGTGGACAGTATCAGATTCTATGGCCGAAAATTCGCCTCTTTTTACAGGCCGACCGTTTTGGAAGACAACATAACTGTTCCAACCATAGAAAAAGATGTACCTTGCCCTGGAAACTGCCTGCGGTGATAGTCCGAAGTATGTTGTTACGAAATTGGAACGGTTCATAGGGTTTCTGTATGTTAAAAGCAGAGAATACTCCGGTCCGTTAAACACTTCTCCGTCTATTGTAAATGAGTCATTACTTAACTGTACACCGTCCGGCAAGAAACGAAATAACTTCTTGAATTTCTTATCATTCCTGGCGTTTCCTGTAATAAAAATTGATTTTTGCAGCATTTGTGACTTAAATTCATTAGGGGTGATACTCTCCCCTCCAACTCTTGAGGTTGCAGTTTTGCATAGCTCGCTGTATATATCTGATCCGGCATCGTTTTCTTTTTCAGGATATACAAATACCGTTTCAGAGTTTTCTCCTTCCAGTAGTGCGTTAAAGCATGGCGTAAAATCTTCTTCAGATATTCTTCTGAAAAGGTGGTATTCCGGATCCAGTTCTATCTTTAATGGCATCTCGTCAACTTTATATTCAAATGCGGTTCTCTTTGAGAACATATCAATGTTGAAAACCTTTACTGTATTCCCCAAGTCTATGTGCATGGGTATACTTAAATTATACACATTGCCAAGTTGAGCAATATTACCTTTGATGATGTATCCTTTTTCCGCCGGAGTGAGTGTGATGTTTTCCAGTTTAAGTTCTGGTGAGTTTGGTATGTCAATCCACTGGAAAAATAGAGAGCCTAAATCTCTTTTCGCGACACTTTCGAATACCTTTTGTAAATCTTCCCACTCTGCATACTTACCGCCAAATACACGAACAAGCGTTCTCAATCCCTTAAAGAAATTCTCATCTCCTATTTCTTTCCTGATTTGATGAAAAAACATGGAACCCTTTGTGTATCCTATTTCGTTATCATACGGTTTGGTCTTTGTTATGAACTCATGGACCGGATATTCTTGATCTTTTTTTACCCTTATGCTGTATTTAAGCGCGGCGTTTTTTCTGTGGCTCTCTGCTTCTTCTTTTCCTAGTTTTAGCTCTTTGTAAAAATAGTTTGCGCAATATGTTGTTAAAGCTTCTACCCAGTTACCTTTTGAAGCATCATTAAATACATAATTACCAAACCATGAGTGGACAATCTCGTGATCAAGATATCCAGGCTGTAAAGAGCCGTGTCCCCTTTTTATTACGTAATTACCAAGAAGTGTGTATGAAGGCATTCCGTACCCGGTAGAGAAGAAATTCTCTACAATATCAAACTTCTTATATGGATAGTTGCCCAGTAGGTCGGAATATAGTTTTATGTACTCTATTGCTGCGTTTAAGAAAATTTTAGACATAGAGTCATCTTCTTCAAAGAAATATGTAGAGACTTTTATATCATTTACAGTTTTTGAGTGTATAACATATTTACCTCCAACAAGTGCTAGTCCGTCCGCTGAAATATTGGACTGCCATATGCTGGTAGACAAGCCGTCTTTTACCTCTCTTTTTATCAGTTCTCCTTGTGTCACAATTACATATGGTGATATTATTTTAACAGTTACATCAAAGATGGATAATTCTCTGGACTCTGGGCTGATGGGATACCAGTATGTGCTTGCGGCAAGATAAACACCCTCATCGCAAATAAGTCCCGCTGTGACATCACCACGCAGGTGTCCAAGCTCTTTGGCCTTAATTACAGGGTCGTATATCTCACCCTCATACTCAATTTGCAGTATAATTTTATCATCTGTCAGCTCAGGCAGCTTTATGTTTATTGCCTGAATATTATTTGCTACCTGCTTTGTCTCCCAATCTGTGACCTCTTTTATTCCCTCCAGACGCATGTTATTTACCTTTAGATTGCTGTTAAGCATAAGTGTAATGTCCTCGTCTTTGTGATTGGACAAAAGTATATGCATTTTATCACGTGCAAAAATAACATGTTTATCCACATCCAGTCTTACATCAAGGTTATGGACAGCAATTCTATAGTTGAAATTGTTCGATTTTGTATTATGATCATCCCCATGTAATTTGGTACCAGAGTATGTTACTACTGCAAAAAAGAAAGAAATGATTAATATTTTGAAACAATACATGTCTCCCGCTTTATTGAATTGCATTAAAATCCTCCCGTAATTCCCTAAATCTTGTTAATTAAATTGCCTTTTCTCCGGTAATATGGAGATGAATTTGGTCTTGAATAAAGATGTTGCGTTGTTTTACTACTCATTCCTTAGTATATACAGGGATTTTACCATAAACGTCGTATACGTCTCAAAAGAAATTGCTACCTACGAATTATTTAGATGGTTATTTTGATCACTTTTAAGAACTTCCCATTGTTTTTTCTTTAAAATAAGTCGTAAAGTTACACCAAGATTACACCCTTAAAAAAAGATGTGTGTTGGTATAATTGGTACATGTTGCTATAGTATGGTGTAGTTGATTTTTGCATATATTTTAGCGGAAATATATAGTAGATATTCCATTGAAGATTTTCTTGACACACATGATATATAATATTAAACTATCAATCAGTTTTTTCCTTATATAGTACAGAAAGTGTTTACCTGATACACTTTTCTTGTGAAAAGATGTGTTTATTATTTTCAAGTAGTATGAATTTTTTTATTTTAGGAGGTAAGTATAATGGGTCTTAGTAGAAAAGTTGTAATGACTGCCAAATGGAATGATGGTACCGTACAAAAATGGAGCGCAACAAAAACATTTCTTTCAGGTGTAAATCCTACGGAAGAAAATGGCCAGAAGGTTGTACCTGGTAGATTAGTTGATGTTCCTGAATTTGGTAATGTTGTTGTTGATTCTGATGATGGAACTAACTTAAATGTTACTTGTGACGTTAGGGATACTAATAAAGAGACATTTAATAAGAATATGACTGCTCGTATTTGGGCGCTGTTAGATTAATAGTACAAGAGTAAGTGTCAGGTCAGCGTTGGTAATTGGAAGAAGAAGTGTTAGATTTTGATACTTTTGTTTTAAAGTGTAAGAGGCCATTCAGTAAAAATAAAGATTATTTTAATTGCTGAATGGCCTTTTTTTTTGATTTCGTGAAATGAGTGAAATTGTTTGTTGAATATAAATTTGAATGACATTTAATTGGCTATATTTGAGCTTCATTCTATTTCACCTAAGTAGTTACCTGATATTTTAAATTGTAAAAGTTACAATATCTGTTTTATTGTTGTGGGGAGAGTTTTATTATGTGGTTAAGGTTTCTTTATTTGTCATTTTTCTGCCTATTTTTGGTAGATAATGTGTTTGCCACAGATAAGGCCATAAATGCAGCTAAAGACTATTTTACGAAAGAGACTGATTTAACCTGGATTACTGTTGCAGGAGGAGTGATTGTTTTCCTTCTTATTATCTGGTTAATAAGATCTACTAGAAAAAATGCTAAAGAAAAATAACTGTTCTTGATGAAGGAGAGGGAATACATAAACAGGTGTATTATCCTGTAAAAATGTTTTCTTCTTATTACCCCAAGTTATCGTTCGAACATGCGTTATTTGGGGGGGGCGTAATGTAAAATTAAGGTATTAAGAAAAAATAATACTTCATTCTTCCCTCTTTAGGTTATATTTTAGCAGAGCACTATGTGAAAATACTTTCGCGAAAAAGTAGTTCACAAAATGTAACTGTTATTTGTGAACCACTCCGAATGCGTCCTCAACGTGATCATTAATTCGCCATTTAACGAACCATCGTTTGGTTATTTTGTGACAGCTCCTTAGACTACACTTCTGTAACCAGTCTGTCATAACATATAAATCTAACCAAAATCGTGATCACTAAATGTGACATTTATGATCACGCTGAGAATAGAATTTTATGTGGGAAAACATCGGCCAAATGCCTGGAGTAGACGTAAAGGCCCTTTGACTCGTATTCTTCTTAGAAATAGAGCCCATATGATCCCCTGTTCTTTGGCTAAAAATTTAAGCCATGTATCGCTATCCGCCATAATATGTATCTGGGCCGTTTCCATATGATCCGAAAGCACGGTTACCGATTTGTTGCGTATAATGACAGTGGCTTTCATCTTTTCTTTTCCTGTAAATGTAAAATGGTAGGTTGTATCAACACCCTCAGATTTATTGCGCTGGAATATTAACGGCAATGCATCAAGAAATCCGTTAATTGTCCTTGGCCTTAAACCATTGCCGACCTTTTTGGCTTTTTTACCAGGGAAGTGTTTAGAGACATGATCCTCTGAATCCGAACCCGGCAACACGTATATATCTTCAGCTTTACTCTGCAACGGTTTAACTATTTTTTCTATAAATTCCTTTTTGTCCTCAAGAAAATGGCTGACGACTTCTTCACCCGCAGGGCAGACAGCAATGCAATAAACGGATTTGTAGCTCCCTCCGTATGTAAGGCTTTGCCACATTGACACGGTTTCCGCGTCAGAAACCCTTTTGCGGTAGTCTTTTCTGCTTTTACTTTCAACAATATTTTCAGTCCAGTCTATAAATCCTCCTAGTAGTTCTCTATATGTATGCGTCAAGCAGTTTGCAAAACTAAAGTGGCCATCCGGGGAGATTGCACCAGTAGGGCAGGCAACGGAGCAAAGTTTGCATTCTATGCATGGATTGTAATTTAACGGTTTGCTGTAAGATGTTAAGGTCCTGTTTATTAATATAGTGCCCAGTAATACAAAACTTCCATACTTGGGGTGTATTACACTCCGATGAATACCCATTTTTCCCAGTCCCGCTTCCACTGCAATTGGTTTATGGGATATCACCCATACTTTTTCCGGCCATCTGCTCATTTCCATTGGAAACCCAATAGCCGGGTTTACAGCGCGAATTCCCTCTTTTCCCAAAGCCGCAACTATTTTACGGGCAACATTATTTGTATGTTCGTTTACAAGATGGTATTCAAGGTTTGAGGTTGACCTTGCGGGAACACGTATGTTGTCCCGGTTTAGTTTACATACGAAACTAATCAATGTCTTTGTATATGGAAATAGTTCTAAGATATCCTTTTTTTGGTTAGATATAGCTTCTCTTTCCACTTCAACAAAACCCGTATCATCTGTTCCGGCTTCTGAACATATGGTTTGGAGCCAATTGGTATCAATATCTTTCACCTTTTTTTGGTTTTCTGATAGATAGCCTTCTTTCTGTACCATTTTTGTGGATTGGGTATTATGATTTGTCATATTTACTCCTTTTGTTAGGTGTATATACACTTGTTAAAGCAAAAATTTTTACTGTTCAGGTGAATAGGCTGAAGGCTGAGGGCTGAAGTAAATCAACGTTTTCGCAGCGCTCTAATTAGGCTTAGGCTATTTAAGACTTTCTCTGTTTCGGTGATCTTTGGCTCAATCAGGGATAAATCCTGATTATTAAAGAACCCAAGCCTATTGGCCAAACTTAGTTAATAATGCAACTCCCTTAATGATCCGAAAGCGATATTAAGGAATTTAAGGTAATCTGCTTGGCTTTCACGAGCACATCCCTCTACGATATTAGAAGGAACAGAAACCGCCGCTCGTCGAATCTGAGAAGTTAAACCATATTGCTCCTCTCTCGGAAACTTTGCGGTTATCTGATAAACTAATAGCGCGACCTCATCAGCCAACTCAAAGGCTCTAAGTTTTGTATGATCACGCATTATTTTTCTCTAATAGCCTTCAGCCTTCAGCCTATCCACCTGCGTAGCTACAATAAATCTACTTTTTTCCTGCAAGTGCTATAGCGGCAGAGAGGTTGTTAAGTAGAACGTCCCATCTCCCCTTGCCAAGCTGTGTTGTAACATACGCTTGCGTCTCTTCCCATACAGGAAGGGCTTTTTCCGTAATCTGTAAACCGTTTTCTGTTAAAGAAACCATTCTGGACCTGTTATCCTTACCCTTGTTTATCTCTATCAGTCCATTCTTTTCCAGGAGTTTAAGATTTCTGGTGAGAGTAGTTCTGTCCATTACAAGCATTTGTGACAAATGGGTAATGGAGGCTGATTCAGCCGTGCCCACAACAAAAAGGATCGTC
The DNA here is from genome assembly GCA_021777055.1 of Candidatus Anammoxibacter sp. Classification (GTDB taxonomy): domain Bacteria; phylum Planctomycetota; class Brocadiia; order Brocadiales; family Anammoxibacteraceae; genus Anammoxibacter_A. The sequence goes on from JAIQZO010000067.1 coordinate 30,027, forward strand.
AACTGTGTGGCTCTTAAACCGCACGGACGCAGCCTTTCATCATAAATCTGTGTAACTGCCCGGGTAGCCTTCTTCAGATTAAAACAGACACACTTTTGCAGTTCTGGCATCTTTTTCATAATTTCTTTGTTCTTCATGTCGTGTATATACACAATACATTAAAAAAATATTTTTTCAACAAATTTATTTTAGCAGACAAAAATAGTCCTGTTTTCTGCGTTAAAAATAGGCACAAGTGGTGACAGGTCTTTATTGTGTGCTATGTTGTGCAGCATGATTTTTGTTATGTTACCTCCTTTTGCAGTAAGATTATCTATGAAATTATTCATGGTCTCAAAAAGGTTATTCCTGACTACTATACTACCACCTTTCTCCATATATATATCATGTTTAAGGCAAAGAGAGTTAACGTACTGTTCACCCATAATTCTTTTTGATTTGTCTATTATTGAAGTTAACAGTTCATTTGCTGTTGAGATGGTCCTGCTTTTACTCACCGGTTTAGCATTTTTCTCCTCTTTTTCTGTAATTCCCTCCCAAGTTATACTGTCGATCAAATAATTGTACTCTGAAAGCGTTTGCATGCTGCGTAATGGGTCTTCCATCTCTTTTCCTCCTCAAAAACAAGGTGTATATGCACGTATTATGCTAAAATAAAACCTGTTCTGAAAACCACTATAAAATTTTGAGAACAGGAAATATCGTATACGTGTATATACACTATATCTCGAAATGTTATTTTTGTCAAATTATTTTCTTTAATGAGTTGCAAAAAGGGGGGGTGTTCTTAATATTGTTCAATATTTATTATACTGGGTAGAAGCATAAATTAGGCCTTTAGTGATCCATTTTTCAGTAACAATTCCGCGTATATAACACACCCCGTTTGCATACGCAGCCACCCCTATTTTTAAAGGGGACAACGGCATTCGTTTTAAAACTTATGGTCCCGACGAGAGGATTTAGGGGTGTGTTATAGTATTACTTTATAAAAACGTCTCTTTTTTAAGATTTTGTAGTTTTTATGGAATACAGAATTCAGGAGACAGTACAATAAAAACAAGAGTTGAAAAACAGATATAATTTGTATCTATCTCCATTACTTAACATAGTGAAATAATTACAAATCTATGCTTTATTCTGGATTCTGTCTCCTGAATTCTGAATGCCAAATTTGGTTGCGGCTTTGCCGCTTTATATTATTTTACTGAATAAATAGATCTTGCAGTTATACTTGCATGTTATTCTCTTGGTATTTTATTCAATCGTGATTTCTTTCATGTGGCAAAAGCCACACCTGCGGAACTGGTCCATCATAACATCCGAACCTAACCAAAACCTTAATTACTAAATCCCCCATTTATGAACCCATGATTATAATTTATAAATCTGTTGATTTTTTAAACAGACCATGCAATCCCTTTTAGCTGATTATTCTATATCGCCAATAGTTGTAAACCGTTCTTTCTGTTTTTCTTCATATCTTCAACCATTTTCTCTTGTAAGTTCAACAGCATATTTATGATGAATTTAATTTGAATAAAATATTTACACAGTCACAGCCTTATGTCTACAAAAGCGGGATAGCCTGTTGCTCTTAATGTTGTATCGCATTACAGGTAAGAACCGTCCTTTAATGGGCGTACCTGAAATACGATGTTATGGGGGCAACAATTATGAACGTATGCATATTTCATGACGTGTAATAGTGATAAAGAGATAGAAGGTTTATCCTATTATAGGTTTATAATTTATTTTGGTATATATTTTGCGGTTAAATTTTTGTTGGCAATCTTTTACAGCGCCAACCTATTGTGAAAGTTTACACTGATTTCAAAACCATTTTGCCTTAAAGTCGCATGGAAATATGCTTTAGAAAAGATGTAAAAATGTTTATTACCATAGCGTTAATTACGTTATTGTTGCTAGGGCTCTATGGATACCGTCTATATTTTCCTTTAGAGATGTATTATGATGAGATTTACCACGCCAAAAAGGCATCGCAGCTTGCGGTAGAGCATCAATTTAATCGTAATGTGACAATTCATCCACCGTTATGGCATTTTGTTTCTGCTTTTTGCATTTCATTATTAGGTGATCATGCCTGGGCCTGGCGGATTCCGTCAATGGTTTGCGGTTTATTGGTGGTGTTTTTGGTTTTTCTCCTGACGGAGAAGATCTTTAAAAACTATTTTATTGCCCTTTCAACCATCTTTCTCTTTATCTTTGACTGTATGTCCATAACCCAGGCACGCATAGGTATGCTTAATTCTATGATGTTTATGTTTATGCTTTCCTCTATGTATTTTTTCTTGCAGTCTGTTTTGTATAAAGAATGCTCCAGGGAAAAGTCTTTTCTATTGGCAGGTATATTTCTTGGACTGGGCTTGGTAACGAGAATGGTGGCATCTTATCAGATTCTTATCTATGGTATAGTTATTGGAGTTTCTCTCTTTAAATCAAGAAAGAATTTCTTGCCTACTATCAAAGACGCATTCCTTTATCTGATTCTTGTCCCTATTGGCATCTATTTCGTTACCTATCTATCTATTACGGTCTTATATGGAAATTCCTGGCCTGACTTTTTGTCTCATCTACATTATAGCTTTAAAGGTTTTTCTCTTAAGGAAGGGCATAATTATGGTTCTCCGTGGTGGAGTTGGCCGTTTATAACGCGCCCCATATGGTATTTCTTTGCGGTTCAAAAAGAGTCAGGTGAAGTAAACGGGATATTATGTATGGGCAATCAAGCTATATTTTGGATCATCCCATTCTCTATGGGCTATGTTATATGGAAATTTATTCAGGAAAGAAAATGGTCACATGGTTTAATCCTCATGGGTTTCTTTGGGCAATGGCTTCCATGGGCATTTGTTAGTCGCGTAAAGTTCTTTCATTTCTTTTATACAGCGATGCCATTTGCGTGCATGTCTATTGCCATTCTTATGTTTCGAATATGGCAAATGAATAGATCGGGAAAGATTATTGTTTTTGTTTATCTGGTTCTAGTTATAAGCCTGTTTATATACTGGTATCCTCTGCTTACAGGTTATCCCATAACGTTAAAATATTACAAGCATCATATGTGGTTTAGATCGTGGATTTAAAATCGTGTGTATCTATTTAGCTTAGCGCAAATGTTACGTTTCGCCATTAATATAATGGCTATACTGGCGAAAGGTTCAGAGTTCAGAGTTCAGAGTTCAGAGTTCAGAGTTCAGAGTTCCGCAAATGCTCTTTTTTGTTGCCCTTTATGGTTAACGTATTTTCTATAAACCTTTGCCCCCTAAACCTTGAATCTCTGAACCATTGAGCTATGTATATAATATGCTGAACAATTACAATCATATTTAATATTATCTATCATGAAATATTCCGTAATAATTCCAATCTACAATGAAGAGGATTCTCTTTTACCTTTGTACTATTCGCTAAAGGAAGTGATGGGTAAATTGAACGAAAAATATGAGATTGTTTTTGTGGATGATGGTTCAACCGATTCTAGTGTGAAACGGTTAAAGAAGATTGATGTGGATTTGGGTATTCTCGCTATTATAGTTTTAAAAAAGAGAGCTGGTAAAGCGGAAGCGATACAGGCAGGTTTTGATAATGCGGCAGGTGATATTTATATCACTCTAGATGGAGATGGACAAGATCCTCCCAAAGAAATTCCGACCCTCTTAAGTAAAATGAAGGAGGGGTATGACGTTGTCTATGGTTGGAGGCGACGGAGGCAGGATCAGTTGAAAAAGAAGATTGCATCTAAAATAGCCAATATTATTCGTAGATTTACGACAAAAGAGAAGATCCATGATGTTGGTTGTGCTATGCGGGTATTTAGAAAGAAAGATGTTGAACAAGTATGCTTGTCAAGGGGACTTCATCGTTTCTTTTCGGCTATCATGGTAAAGTTGGGTTACAACGTAGGTGAGATCAAAATTGCCCATTATCCTCGAAAAACAGGTATTTCTAAATATGGGATATGGGATAGACTGATAGAAGGAGTTATTGATAGCATGCGACTCTCTTTTATTGATATTCATACTCTAATGAGGCACGAAAGAAAATATCAGATTAAAGAGATTTTAAGAAAGTAAAAGCTAATTACAATCTATGTTTTCTATAGACCTGCAGTTATGGTTTTCCTCGTACGTTTTTGAGCATCGTCTCTTTTTACTGTTTTTTTTTGCAACATAATGAAGTTATTTTTGCCTGTTAATTTTCTTTGAAAACGTAAATTGTTAAGAATATATTTTGGTAAGTGTCCTTTGTACACCGGATTAGACTAAATCTAAGTATTTGCTAGCTTTTATGGCACAATTATTGCGGTTTAAAAAGAGAAGAAAAGAGAAAGAGTTAAAGGCGCTTCTGTTTTTCGACTATTACTATTTTCTTAAAAGGAGATATTGCCATGAAGAAATTTGTTTGTTCAATGATAGTTTTTGTTATTGTTGTGTTTAGTTTTCATGCGGTTTATGCTGATACATTTACCTTGGATGTTACTGTTCGTGATTTTAATGATACGCATCCAGATATGCAGTATGTTATATATACTGAGACCGGGATCGTCGCGAACACATTGGATGCAGATAGCAAACCGGTATATGCTAATCCCGGCGGTACGACAGCAACAACTCAGGGGCAAACATATTTTGACCAGTGGTATCGTGATGTTGGGGGGGTAAACCAGAAGACGACTAAAACGCTTACTTTAGATAATACGATTACCCCAGATGCGAATGTTTATACATATGATAACTCATCATTTTTCGTAATTGATAATGAATTGTTTGGTAATCAAGGCCGAAATCACAATTTTCATTTTACCTTAGAAACCCATGCCTATTTTATTTATCATGGTGGTGAAACTTTCGCTTTTACCGGTGATGATGATTTGTGGGTCTTTATTAATGGACAATTGGTTATTGACCTGGGAGGGGTCCATCCCGCAATCTCCGGTGCTGTTGATCTGGACACTTTGGCCGCCACTTTGGGTTTAACCGTTGGAAATACTTATGCCTTTGATCTGTTTTTTGCTGAGAGGCATACCACTCAATCAAATTTTAGAATCGATACTTCCATTGCCATTGTAAATGTACCTGCACCAGCACCATCTACGCATCCGTAGTTTTGGTCAGACCAAAATTTGTTTGATATGTGATCAAAGTTAAAAACCATTTAGAATGATGGCACATCAAAAGGACTAAATCTCTTATCCCCTTCGGATCCGCCCACCCCCACCCTGAAAAGGAATGGGTGGATTCGGAGGGAATTGAAAATTTCGGTTTCCATTCATTATAGAAAACCCCCTGGCCGTTTACGAACCTTACACCTCCTGTCCTGCTTCGATCCATAGGCATTTGTCGCAGCAAAGGGCTGAATAGGCTTTTCAAGCTTCGCAAACCTTTCTCGTTTAGCTGTTTCTCTGTTCATAATCCTTTTGCTGGTTCAGGCAAAACCCAGCGCTAATATTAAAATACCGGCCGAAACGTAACGCCATGTCAGCCGTAATTGCCCGTTTCTCATCAATTACTCTTATAGTATATAAAGTTAATTAATATAGAAATAAGGATGTTGTGCAAACAAAATATCGACAAGGCCCACATTGCTCACATTTGTGGGTACAGTTATAGGGAGATAAATTATACATTTAACATAATTAGGATTAGATCATCTTTGTTAACGTTTTAAAGCCAGATTTATCTTTTGATTTTAAATTGTGTTCATAGTGCGTATTTGTTAAATTTACATATTCAGTTTCATCACGAATTATATCATATTCTCCAATAAGTTAAATGCACTCACTGTATTTGTCTTTACCTGAAAGAATGAAAATCAAATGAAATACATATCCATTGTAATTTCCGTACTAATTTTGCTTATCGGATGTGGATTGGAAAACGTAATCGCCAAAGAACAAGGAAATCAGAAAACTCAGTGGCCAATGTTTCAAAGGAATACGGAACGTACCGGCGCAAGGATTACTACATCTGTTGATAATCCTACCATACTTTGGAAGACACACATTGGTATTCAGGGTTATTTAAATAACCCTATAATTAGTGGAAATCATGTTTTTGTTACAAGTTCCGGCAATGTGCATAACATACCGGATAATCTTGACGGTGTATATTGTCTTGATAGTAAAACTGGTACTATTGTTTGGCATCATCAAACAAATAATGATGCAAACGGGATAGCATATTCAGATGAAATGGTGTTTGTGACAGGAGATGATGGATTTTTAAGTGCATATCATGCGCAAACCGGAGCAAAAGTATGGAGTTTAAAACGCAATGGCACGATATATTGCCAGCCATTAGTAGTAGACAATCTTGTAATAATTGGTGATAAAGATGGCCATGTAATTGCTGTAAGGAAACAAACAGGCAGTATTGCATGGTCTTATAAAGCCGCCTCTTCTGCAGTCAGAAGCGCTATCGCATCTGATGGTGCATATCTTTACGCCGCATTTGTTGAAGGAAAAGTCTCCTGTTTAGGCCTTGCAGGAAATCTTATATGGGAAGAAAATCTGATTATTCCTGGACAACAAGGACCTAGACCAGTGGAAATTTATGCCGCCCCTACAATTATAGATGATTTACTTATTATTCCCTATGCCAGGGACACAACTTACGGATTCCCAGCAGTTTACTGTCTTAACAAGATAAACGGCAGCGTTATGTGGACCGCAACTGATTACAATATCATAAATCAGAGCCACGGGAATATCCGTAGCTCTGTATCACGGTGGAATGAGTATATATTATATGGTTCTCCATACTCTGATGAACTGATTGCCATTGATTTTAGAAACGGAAATGTTGCATGGAATCTGCATACCGGAGAGTGTTTGTTTCCTCACTGGCCTTCTTGTGCCATTGCAGGAGACACACTTTATTTCCCCAGACATGATGGGTCACTATACGGTATTGATTTATTCACCATGGAAATAAAATGGGAGGTCTTTCTTGGAGATCATTCTATGAACAAGGTTGTTTCTAAAAATATAGTTACTGAACCAAAGGACTTACGATGCTCCTGGGAACCTTCAATAGGTCAGCCAATTTATGCATCACCAGCTCTGGATAGAAATGGTACAATATACCTTGGAACAGGTGAAGGCTATATTTATGCCATTGGAAATGGCTCATAAAAAATTATGATTAAGATAATGTTTATTCTAGTTCCTGGGGCGGGGGCTTTTCCTGCCGATGTTTTATTGATATAAACGTTTTTATAATCTGGGGCCGCCATACTTATATAATTGAGTATAGTGCCCCCATATCATCCGTATTTAATAAACGGATAACCATTCGCCTTTTTGAATTTGTCTAACACTAGGTGTACCAGGGGGCAAATTGTTGATATCTATACCGTATGACCAATTTCGTGTGGGAGCGGTATAAACGTTACCTCCATACGCCCAATTTCCGGTGGCCTGGGCACTTTGCCATAGGGAGACAAGTGAGCCGCTATATGTCAGTGTCGCACTTGACCAGTTTTCAAGGAAGCGTGGGAAATTTTCTAAACCTCCACTGTACTGACTACCCACAGTTGTTTCCACATGTCCTGTTATTATTGCGGCGTTAAATGTCGAATTTGATGCAATCCTGCTACTCAGTGGTTTACTGCTGGTATTGCTATTTGAATCATTCCAATCGTTAGAGAGAATGGTAATGGCATCGGCAGCTATTGATGCGGGGTTATTGGCGACGTTGTAATCACCCTGTACATATACCGGGTTTTCTGAGGCAACGGTAAATCCATTAGGTAACTTTGATGGGTCCGTGTCAAGTGTATCACCATTGATTAACCGTACGCCTGTATCTGCAGCGGATTCCTGGATATAGAGTATGCCGGGTTCGCCTGTAATTGGTGCATTGTTCAGTGCGGTAGTAGCATTACTGCTTGTTTGTAGTTTAGTTACATCGACAGTTGTGATGGTAACATCCTTGCCTTCTCTTTGATCATAAAAGGTTTCATTCGATAAAGGATTAGGATTTGTACCTCCATCGGTCAGATCAACAATAGTACCGTCTTTATCATATGCCTGGCCATTTATGATCCGTAGCCCAGCCTTCCAGTAATATCTACCCTCTAAAAGCTCTTGTGACTCTGAAGAGCCGGCAGGATCTAATGTGTCGCCCGGTTTAATTATATCAATCGCCGTGTTACTTTCTGGTAGTGGTAAATTTAATTGGTTTATTCCATGCTCTTGGCTTTTAACATTTCCATCCCATCTAAGAAGAGATTCTGAGTGCCAATCAGGACTAACACTGGTGCTATCAAGGCCCGCCATTGATTGATAAACACCTGACCCATCTTTAAATTCAACAGTTCCAGTCATGGTGCTGAGAGGATAATCTTTGCGATAGTTAAAAATGTTTCCGGCAGAGGATGTTATTGAATCTATTGAAAGGGTTTTGCTCGCTTCGGCTGCAAAGTATATGTCGCTATTAGAGTGGATTCTGCTGCCAGATATTGTCATATCTTGACCAGGTAAAATCTCCAGGTCGTCTTCATAAAATACAGCAAATTGAAAGAGTGGAATAAGATTATCATCTACGAGTAATGTTACTTGTGCTTTGGCCGTATTAGTGCCGGTTAAACTAGCGGTACTGGTGATTGTGTATGTTTGCCCCAGACTTGTAAGCCCTGTAAAATTACCAGTTGTCATTGTTCCTGTTGTTGTCGGTGTGTACGTTCCTATATCATTAAAAGTATAACCCTCCATATCCAGTCCTGCTATACTGTCAAGTTGTAAAGAATTACCAGTTGTCCTGTTAAGTAAGGTTTTCAATTGATTGTATTTAAATTCTACGCCTGATTCTGCGGCGTAAAACGCTTGTTTGCTTTTCTTATAATTACTGCTTATTTTGATATCAGTAGTTGTTGATGTAACCGCTACAACACCTAATAAAGTCAAAACTGCAAGTATAGCAAGAGCGCTAATAAAGACTATACCTTTTTCATTATTAAGCGTAGAGCTTTCGTAGGTAGATCGGATTAATTTCTTTCGGTCATTTGATTCCACGGCTGTTTCCTTTGGAGTCAGTATGTCATCTGTTCCTTATATCAATAGTTGAAGTTAATGTGCCCCGTCTGTAACCATCCCCTATGTAAGTAGGATCGCTTTTAACAGTACGCGCAGTTATAGCAACAGTTACAGCATTAGTATTGCCAGCACTATCAGTGCCATATACAAAGCTCAAAGATTCTATGTTTTCTGCAATTGGTTGAGTGTTTCTTACTATCTGTAATTCTGCGCTATCAAACCCATACGTAATTTGATCTAAATTAGTATCATTGTCAATATCGCTGCTAAAAGTAATTGTGTTAGTACCGGTAACAGTAAAAACGTTCGTAGTTGTTGTGCCATAACCCGCCATTCTAATTTCCCTTGACATATAGTCCATTGCTGCGCGCATATTCTGGCGCATTTCAGTTTTCTGGTCCTGTAAACTAAATGCTTTACGCTGAACATTAAACATACTGATAGCAATGCCAAGCAAAACAGAACCGATTGCAACACTGACGACTAGCTCCACAACAGTAAAACCCTGTTTGTTTTTGTTAGAAGTGTAAGGCATCTTTATTGCTTATTTGTGCAAATTGTTAATTCTAAAGAAATTATAGTACATCAACATCATTAGTAATAATATTTACTACAGGTGTACAGTACTGATTATTTGTTCCCCAACAATTCCGGTTATTCCATATACGGTACATCTAGGGGCTAGAAATACTAGTTGCTAAGGTAACAGAATGTGCGCCAGGAGTCCAATGGACCGTAACTGAACCGGTTACCATGCCTGCGACTGGTGTATTAGTGAAAATCGTAGTTACTCTTCTGTAACCATCGTAACCGTTAATAGTGCCATAATCTTCTGTACCTTGGGCCAGAATAGCGTTACTAAATCCAAGCCTTTTGATTTGTTCCATTTGGTCCTGAGCTAGTGTTGTCGCGGTGGTAACTTTTTTACTATGGGCATTTCCCTTTGTTACAGTTATTATCAAACTCATCATTGCGAACATACCAATAGCAACAACCGCCATTGCAATCACAACTTCTATTAATGTAAAACCTTTACTGTTTGATAGAGTCTTTTTCATTTTTAAACTAGTATGTATAACCCCGTTGGGGTATTTTGCATATCTATAAATCTTTCTATTTTAAGTTATGAAAAGAGATTAAAATGGAAGTACATACATATCAAGTTATTACTATTTCCATTCGTCTGTTGCAGGATCATAACGTTTTATCATAACTCTGCCTGTCGTTATTGTTGTAACTAATCGCGTTCTGTCTTCGTTGCCATTATCCTTGTCTTTGCTGGGAATAATATAAACTGATCCGTTTTTATTAGATTGACCATTGGGGCTAAATTTAAACCAAACAAGGCCAGCTGCTGGTGAGAATGTAACAGTGCTGCTGCCTGCGGCAAGAATATCCCCAGACATATTTTGCATACCGGGCACAAAACCATATTCTATATCGTCATATTTATCTGATATATTGATAGTCTTAACTAACTCACTGTTTTCTACTGTATATGGGGATGTGTTGGGAAGGGTAAAACTTCCATTATCATCGTCATAAATATTGTACGAATTGGTTGCAGTGCCAAACGTTACAACATAATCATTGTTTTCTGACACAGCTTTCATCCTTGCCCACATCAGATCACCCATTATTTGTCTCGCTGCCCCGTTTACCTGCATTGATGGCCTTAGGTTAAAATAGATAGGTACCGCAATTCCTGAAACTATAGATGCTATAGCGATAACTACGATCAATTCGATAAAGGTAAATCCTTTTTGTCGATGCATATTTTAATTGCTACATTAATTTGTAATATACTAGTTATTACACCTGTTAGTTTTTTAGGAGAATGTGACAAATATCACTACCTTTTTCAGGATTGTCCGGTTAGCTATTTACCTATCATATATGTGTGCTAATATTGAATGCCTAAAATTTCTAATATCGGCAAAAATAAGAGAAATTTATTCATCATTAAAAAAATAATAATATTTACTGTAAGGAATAACACTACAGAGTTTATAGATGCTTTAAGTTACATCGTTGTGTAAGTTATGACAATAGCATCGCTTACTGGTTTTCCTGTTGTACGGTATTGTACTACAACGTTTTTTTCTAATATTTTGTAAGATAATTTTATGCTAAGCAGCCAATTAAAGAATTTTGTTTAAGAAAATTGCTTATTTCTGTTAATACATGAATTTGTTCCATCTAAAGAGTAGAACCTTTTGTTAGAAAACAAGGTGCCAAAAGAAGTAAAGGTACAAATGCGAATACCTAACCGGACGGATACCGCTGCGAATTTTTAGCTTTTATGGAATATGGAGTTCTGGAGACTGTCGCCAGGACAGAGAAAATAAGATTCAGAGAGTGAAAATAAGTTTTACGATTAATAACATGATAATTTGACTATTCTATATGAAAAAGATTATGGCACTTATTGGCTCAGAATGTCACTATTTGTTAGATTAATGTCATAATTAATGAAATAAAAAGGAATTGTGCCGATTGAAATAAAAAAAGTCAGGTGTTTAATAGGAATAGAACCTAAAGTGTTCTTTTTGGATTTAGGACAACTTATTAATCCGGCAACCAAATACAGTAATTTGAAGAAATTTAACTTGATAGTATAGGAATTTTCATTTTAATTCGTTATACCGTAAATAGTTGCAAATTATTGATGCTGAAGCGAAGTATTGTCTACCAAAAAGCTCTATAGTCATAATCGCTGTATGTGGATTAAGCTTGAGATTATAAATTTGTAGTTAACTTAAAATATAAAGATCTAAAGATATGCAAAATACCCCAACGGGGTTATACATACCAGCCCAGGGCAACGCCCTGGGTCAAAGGTAACCATTAATTCGCACCCTGAATGGGTGCAACATATTTCGAGATTCATAGCCAAATGTATGTTACGCCCTTGCAGGGCTAAATTTTTTTGTGTTTTTGTCCCAGGGCGCTGCCCTGGGCTGGTATATCAGCCCCTTTCAGGGTCAAATAAGAGCAATGTTCATAATCTTGATCATAATGGGTGGTTTAAAATTACTATTAAGAATTTGATATTGACTCAATAGTTAAAAAGTCCTCCGGAGGCGCTAATTAAATAGTATGTATAGGCATTTTCATTTTGGGCCAAATACGTTGTTTTGTTGGTGTTTAGGCGTAACTGTTGTGTATGTTGTGGGTTATGTTTGTCGCGGCAGTTGGTTCAAATCTCCAGATTTGAATCACATCTGACTTTAACGCAACTCTGTTGCGAGTAAAAGAGATTAATGTTTACAGGCAATTGGTTGTGTCCAAAATGCAAAACCATACAGAGTATTGTTAATGTCAGATTAGTTCAAGTCAGAGACTTGAATTAACAACTTTATTGCCTTTTCAATCATCTTCCTTAAAAAAAATGATTATTTTGTCGTTTATTTGCTCTTGTATGGAGATCATTGTGAAAAGATATTATTTCATTAAATATGTATGTGTACTAATATTATTAATACTAGTGGCCAGAGAGTCTACATGTGAGATAATCAAAGATAAAGGAAAGTCTATTGCAAGTGTAAATACTGTGGAAACGTATGGTGCAAATGTAATGTTAACATTTTCAAAGACATTTGTTTCAAATTTTCGGGCATCTTATTCTCTTTCCATAGTGGTTAAAGATAAAAGAGATTTCTGGCTTTTTGACAGTTCTAGGAAAACAAGATTAATATTGGACATAGGTGACGACGTACAACTCACTACTTTAGATGTGGAGAAACCTGAGAGCTGGATAGAAAAGGATTCGGTTCACTGTACCAGTGCTTATTCAGGGCTGACTGAAGATATTGTTAATGCAATGTTGGATGCGGAAAATGTTATCTTAAGGTTTGAAGTCTACAGCAATGTATACTCCCGTAAACTGTTTTTTTTACCTGAAATTAGCAGAGAGGTCACCAATGAATGGTATTTCGTGCATAATGATTCAAAGCGGGTTGTTGTTGATAAAGAAGAGATTGAACATAAGACCGGTAAAGATGAGATAAAAGAAACTGCTGTGGAGAAAAAGAGAGAAAAACAAAAACCGCTACCACCTGTAGCTATTAAGGACAGAGGGGTCTCGTTAACAAAATCCACAAAAGAGAGGATTTCAAAAGCGCTGCCGGTTGGTACACTGATTACACTGAAATATGACGGTGGTGTGAATATTTATGAAAGTGCGGAGATAAGAAAGGTGGCATTTAAGGTGCCCAGCGGAACCGAAGCAAAGGTAATTGACTCCATAATAAATAATGCCAAGAGTACCGACCCGAACCTTTTTAAAGTGGAGATGGTGCATGGAGAAAGAAAATATTATGGATGGGTAACCGCTTATGTTGCTTATGATTGATATTATTAGAGGAAATATAGTCCAAATTTCGGCTTATACTTACTGATACTTATGATTCCATTTTATGATCTGCATTACTTGGGTGTTTAAAGCGTTGTTTATCGCACAGCTGTCATATCGTGCATCAATACCACCATTTATTGTAACTGTGTGGTTTGCGTAAAGGGCACCCCTAATGTTTATACCTCCACCACCACCGTTTAATGTTGCCGTTCCAGTCACAAGAATAATTCCATCCCAGCTGAATCCACCATTTAATTTTACATCACCTTCTATCATTAGAATGCCAAAACCATTGTCATCAAGGTTTGTTAATTGCGGACTAAACGTCGTGGAATCACTGAAAAATCTCTTAAAGTTTGTACTACTTCCCCAGTCAGAGATATTGTTGCCAAGTTTATCTGTCAGTACCTCTGCTCCATCTCTAAAAGCATCTATATATCCTTCGATATCAAGGTTATTTGTTCCATCTACTGGTGGACTAGAATACGTGGGACTTCCAGAACTATTTGTCGTGCCTGGTGACAGGGTGTAAATAGTATCTACCGGACTGGCAACGCCGCATGCGTCATCTCCGGACACAACCGTCCCTCCACCACCGCCATTGACCGTAACATCGGCTTCGGAATAGAGAGTTGCTAACACGGGCATTCCAGGGTTTCTTACCACTTCTATCTCTATATTCTTTACACTGGTACTGCTGCTGCCGTAAGCAGTTATAATTTCTACAGGGGAGTATATGCTTGCGGTTGTTGTTGCAAATTGTACAGGTGTGTTTTGTATAGAGGTATCAGTATAACCATAAAGTATAATGCCTGAATTCGTTGCAAGGGCATCATCAATATATGAGCCGGGTATGGCATCGAACTCTCTCTTGTGTTTAATTCTAACCCTGAATGGGATCTCTGTTTGATTGCTATTTTTAATATCTCTTGTATAGGTTGCGTCGTAATCAGGATCGTGATCATCTACACTGAGCCATGCATGCCAATCCGAATCACTTAGAGTTGTGCTATTGGTGATTAAGTAGGTTGACCATGAACCGTTAGGAGGGTTAGGGTTGGCCGCGTCACCAATAAAATTGGCATCTGTAGTGGTCAAGCTCAGTCTTTCTCTTGCCTCTTCTGTGCCAGCTTCCGCCGCATAGAAGGCTTGTTTACTTGTCCTGAAATTACTGCTTATCTTTATGTCCGTGTTAACTGAATTAATTACGATAGTCCCGGTTAGGGTTAAAATAGCAAGTAGTGAAAGGGTAATTATTAATACCAGCCCTTTCTGGTCATTCTTTATTTTATTGAGACTTAATATTTGGTTCGTCTTATCCATAAGGCCCGCTCATTACAGGTTTCGTATCTTTATAATTGATGTTAATGTACCCCTTCTGTAACCGTCCCCCATATAATTTCCGTCACTTTTTGAGGTGCGTCCAGAAACTGAAATTGTAACTGTATTTGTCGCCCCTGTATCAGGATCCGTGCCGTAACCAAATACCAAACTTTCAATATTATCTACAATTGGCTGGGGGGTATCAGTATCTACTCTTCTTTCTATCTCCAGATCGTCATTATCCAGGTTAAACCTAATCGCTTCCAATGTTCCGTCACTGTCATAATCGACAAGAAAAGTAACTGTTCCTGTATCTGAAATAGTAAAGATTTCCGTAGAAGTAGTTCCGTGACCGGCCATCTTTATATCTCGAGACATAATGTCAATTGCTGCTCTCATATTTTGTTCCATCTCTGCAAGTTGTCCTTGTATGCTGAATGTTTCACGTTGAACGTAGAATAGTTTAAGCAGGATTCCAAAAATAAAGAGACCGATTGCCAAACTGACAATAAGTTCAATAATGGTAAAGCCCTGATTATCTGTTTTATGTATGTTTGGCATTAATATCCTCAGCTATCGGGCTATTGTTGTAACTAAAGATAAAGACTTGTTGTCGGTGTTCCAAAACACAGTAATAGAACCTGTCATCATGCTCGGTACGGGCGTATCTGGGAAGATGACAGTAAGCCGTCTATATCCACTATAATCTATATTTGCTGTGTTGGTACCATCCTCTATTGTTCCGTAACCCTCGTCAAGGGCAATAGCATTAGCACCATAGGTTGTATCTAAAACCAGATTAAGGTCGGTCTGGACATCGTAATAACCGCTATCCTTAATCCTTTCTATCTGATTTTCGGCTAAAGTCACGGCAGTTGTAACTTTTTTGCTCTGGACGTTTACTTTAATTATCATAAATATTGTACTCATTATGGCAAACATGCCAATGGAAACAACAGCTAAAGCTGCCATGATTTCTATGAGGGTAAAAGCATTGTTATTTCTAATGCGCGATTGTATTTTCTGGTTTTGGCTTGTCTGTTTAAATATTTGTATCATGTTTTCATTTACTATAATGAAAAATATTGTCCAAATTTACTTCCATTGATCAGTTCCGTCATTTTTCTCGTAACGCCAAATCTTCACCTTGCCTGCAGTTGATACTGTAATTGCCCTTGTCCTGCCTTTTAAACTATCCGCAAGGTCTTCTGTAAGTATTAAATAGATACCTCCAGAACGGCCTCTTCCGTTTGGCTCAAATCTAAACCACGCCCCGGTTGGTGTTACAGGAGAGTTGCCTGGAACAAGGGTTCCGGCACCGTTAGGTTTATCTGTGTTCGGTACAAAACCAAATTCAACCCCATAAAATTCATTAGCTATATCATCAAATGATACGCTCTTGATTAATTCGCTATCTTCTATATTGCCAACGCTAAAGTCATTATCGTCGTCATCATAAATCTTGTATGTGTTGGCAGAAGGAGTAAAAGCAATTACATAATTATTGTTTTCAGAGACCGCCTTCATTCGTGATTGCATGAGATCGCTGTGTATTTGTCTCGCTGCACCGTTTATTTTCATGGTAGGTTTATAGTTGTAAAATGTCATGGCTCCTATGCCAGCAAGTACCGTAATAATCACGATAACAACCAATATCTCGATAAAAGAAAATCCGTTTTTCTGATGCATTTTTTAATTATACTTAATATTATATCTGTTAAATTTTTTAAAAATGTGACAAATATCACTATTGTTAAGCAAGTTTAACAGTTTGAAATTTATAGAATATGCAGTAGCAGATGGTATTCTTTTGTGAAAACTTCTTTTTTTTAGAATCTCTAGTTTTTATGGGGTACAGAGCTCTGGAGGCGGGAGCCTGAACAAGAGAAAACAAGATTTAGAAAAAATATTAGTTCTTGTTCTATGCGATCTATTCTTAATGTCACAGTGCGGCGAACCCGCAACCAAAAGACTAGATACCAGATACTGAATACGAGCAAATAGTTCGACTTCTAGAGTTTTTTATCAAAATGCCACATGAAAAAGAGACAAATTTCATTTAAGGTATAACTTTTTAAGGTGTTGGAATAAATTATCAAGCATCTAGTATCAAGTAACCAGTAACTATATTGTTGCAACTAACTTAACAATCGACAGCAAGAATTTCTTAAAAAAAGAAGTTTTTACAGGGTAATACTATAATAGATGAAACGATAACGTGAAGAGTAATAGATTAAAAGAAAAAATAGGTATTGCATAAGAATAAAACGTGTTGTATTCTCCTGGATTCAGAGTTGCTTATTAAAATATAATGTGGTTTACTTGAAAACAATTATTATGATTATATGATCGGTAGAATTGTTAAATTTTTAATTTTAAAATAACAACCTTAGAATGCTAAATTCAAGAGATAGGAGTCGTTGTGATAGAATGCTGAAGTTGAATATGCATACAACTTTACAATTTAAGGTAAGGTAACTGCAAATCTAAGATTTGTTTTTGGATTCGGAATTCTACATTTTGATTGCGGCGCTTGTGGCGCTATGTATTATTGGAGAGAATAATGAAACTACGTGAATGGTTGGGTGAAATGGGTATGTCTTCTTTAAAGATAAACAGTAAGTTTATGGAAATGCCGTGGGCGCCTACGAGTGCAGATAAAGAGGCCGCGTGGGAACTCTATGTTGAGTTGCTAACCAGGGTGACAACTCAACATCTTGTACACGGCTCTGGGGATGAGAAAGCTGTGCTTGATAGTGTACATAAGATATTTGACCTTACCAGGGATACTATTAAAAAACATGGTTCCCCATGTCTGGAATTCGCGAAGATTGCCATAGTTGTGCTAAACCAGAAAATACGGCCGTTTACTTCGAAATGGCAAGAAGTGGTTGCTAGAGATGGTTTTGAAGATCCCGGCAACTGCAAGTTGTTTAGAAAAGAGCTGTTGCAGCTTCAAGATGTGTTGACGATATATACAAGGATGCTTGCAAATATTGCGTCTATTGAGGATTTAACTATACTTGAGGATGTGTAGTTGGAAAATTTCTAGACACCTCCTTAGGTATATAGGCTGAATGTTGAATAGAATTAGAAGAATAATGGGTGATCATAAAGACTAATTTATGGCTTTTGAGTTGGCTGACGAGGATGCGCTATTAGTTTGTCTGCTAGTCGTATAGTTTCCGGAAAGAGGACAATATGGTTTAACTTGCTTTACTCTTCCGCCTACCCCATCGGAATAGATTCTTTAGGCGTCTTTTCGCATTATGATGATGTGACGTGTTAATAAAATATGAAACACTTATACTCTGCAAAAAGCTAACCAGGCAATGCAGATGGAAACTAAAAAAAGTCTTAAATAGTTTGATTAGAGCGCCGTGAGATGGTTGATTTATTTAACCTAGAGCCTAGAGCCTTCAGTCTTCCGCCTATCCACCTGAGTAGTTACAAGTTAAGAATGATAATTTGTTGCTGTCTCAGAAAAGATTATCTTTTGTTTTTTATTTAAGTGAAGTAAAATAGAATAAATTTTGTATGATATAGTGTGGGGAGGATTTCCACCTTTTGACACAGTTTGTTTAACCTTATTTATCGCTATTGGAATAAAATATTCCGGAAAAGCATTTAAATTAAAGAATTGTTATCTAAGTATTTAAAGAAAGAGTCTTTACCTACCCCGTGGTGTCCAGGATGTGGAAACGGTAGCATCCTTAGAGCTGTATGTTCTGCGTTTAATGATTTACAGTTTGAAAAGGATAATGTGGTTGTTGTGTCAGGGATAGGTTGTGCTGGAAGGAGTGCTGGTTTCTTCGATCTTGATTCCATTCACGCGGCACATGGTAGATCAGTACCTGTTGCAGAGGGAATAAAGATGGTGAATGATGCATTAAATGTTGTAGTTCTTAGTGGTGATGGTGACCTTTTGGGGATTGGGGTAAACCATCTTATCCATGCATCAAGACGGAACTCTAATATTACTGTTGTCTGCTTCTCAAATGAGATCTATGGGTTGACCGGTGGTCAGTCCGCCCCTACGACACCAACTGGTACAAAGACATTGACCAGCCCTGATGGGTATAATGAAATTACAATGGATATACAACCTTTGCTTAAATCTCATAACTGCTTTTACGCAAAATCAACCGTGTATCATTATAAACACCTGGAGCAGTGTCTGACAGCGGCGTTAAAATATGACGGTTTTTCTTTTGTTGATGTAAAGGTTCAATGTATAACAAACAACGGAAGGCGTTTGGGCTTTAATAATGCGACAGAAATGTTACTGCAGTTTAAAGAAAATTATATGATTAATGAACGGCCTGCGTTTTTAGAGCCGGAAGAACTGGGTATAACAAAGTGCAGTTAAGGATCGAAAACTTACAGGAGCATGACGTTGAATTGGTAGTTTCTCTGTTTGGTTCTATTGTTGACGAAGTATTTGATAAGGATGTTGACAGGCGTCAGTTCAAAGATGTTTATTCTGTTAACAAGGTTAAGATTAGGCTTGCCAGTTCGCATTGTATATATTTAGTTGGTAAAGTTGGAGTTGAGATTGTTTGTTTTCTGTTTGGTTGGGTTGCGGAAAACACTGGTAATATTTATTGGGTAGGTATAAAAAAAGGATACCGTAGGAGAAAGTATGGTTCACTGTTAGTTGAAAAAGCTATAGAGTTGTTTGAAAATAATGGGTGTCATGATGCGAAAGCGTTTACGTTCAAAAGGATAGGTTTGCCTTTGTTTGAGAAGCGCGGTTTTAAAGATATAACTTTTTTAGGTAAGCATTTTTTGGGCGTTAATCTTATCCAGATGGTTAAACGGTTAAGTGGCTTTGATGAAAATGCCCAATCAAAAAAGATAATTATTACGGGGGAGGCGGGGCAGGGGATCAAGTTAATGGCGCACACCCTGGCAAATATATTGAATAGACTGGGTAAAGAGGTTACATTGCATCTCAAATATGACTCAAGGGTGCGTGGTGGTAACATAACGGCTGACTTGGTCTACTCAAATAAAAAGATTGAATCTCCTTTCTTTAAAGAAGCAGATATTGTTATACAGTTATCAAAGGGTGTTCAAACTTCAATAAAAGCCAAAAAGGTTTTTGGTGAAGATGAGGCGTTAAAAGTATGTGATAGTACGAGTTCTCCGCAGATATATTCTGAACATTTTCAGGGCCCAATGTTCTCAAACATGTTTGTGCTTGGAAAACTCCTAAGGTTTCTGGGTATTGCGATTGGGCAGATCAATTTTAATAAGGAGTTTCCTGCTAAATTTCTAAATGAAAATATTAAAGCTATTAATTATGGTTATCGCCATCGTGATTGGATATAGTCAGTGTTGTCCGGTTAGTTGTTCGCTTGGAACATATAAGTGCTAACGTTGAGAGCCTAAATTGCCTAAATTACTTAAATTGCCTAAAGTTAATAGTGTTGTTTTTTATTAATAATAAATAAAATTCTATAATTTTAGCTCATTTTAGGTAATTTAGGCAATTTAGGCAATTTAGGCACTGGATGTTATGGACTATATGTTCCAAGCAAATACCTAACCGGACAACGCTGAGTTTTTATGGAATGCAGAATGCAGGAGCCAGAATAATAGAAAACATGATTTAGGAAATGCATACCAACCTTACGGTAAAAAACATGGTAAAATGATTACGAACATATAATTTATTCTGAATTCTGAATTCTGACTCCTGCATTCTTTATTCCAAATTTGGTTGCGGCTTCGCCGCATTATGATATAAATGGGACAGCTAAAAAAACGTAAAATGTCAGTGAAAAATATTAAAGATATTTTAGCTAAACAGCCTTTTTTCGTTTTAATCTGCTTGTCTGCTATTATTCATTTGTTAATAATAGCCAGTACATCTAGTGTCAAAAATTTAATACCTACTCCGAGGGAGTTGCCTGAAAGTGAACAGCGTGAGACGGCTATAGAGATAGTGTTAAATGAAAACGTAGATGAAGAGATACCGTTGGTGGAGGAGAAAGCTTTAGATATTATTGAAGAGTTTGAAAAAGAGGAGTTTGAGGAGGAGAAGGAGAAAAAGAAAAGACCTATGTTTGTTGATACAACAGAGACGAACACCGCTGATGAAGAGAACAATTCTGATGCAGATAAAATTGGAGAGAAAGGGTCTATTGCAAGGGATAAAAAAGAGGATAGCAATGACTTAGACGATGGGGCGTTTTCAGATGGCGAAGCTGAGATATTAGCGCTTGAAAAAGGGGCTTTTTCTCCTGAAAACAGTGCGAGTAATGTTTTTGTCAGGGAAGTCTTAGATTCTGAAGAAGAGGTGCCAGGGGAGGAGAACCACGATGCTCAAGAAAGTAAAGAACCTGTAGAAGAAAAGCAAGAGATGGTAGAGGAGGTAGTGGAGGTAGGGGAAGCAGAGGAAAAAGAATTAGATCTTGAAGAGACGGATGAAACACAAGATGAAGGTTCCAAGAGTAAGCATGTGGAACCGTTTAAACGTGAAAAGTTTGTTGAAGAGTACGAGCCAGAAAAATTAAGGGAATTTGAATCGGAATTTGAGAGGATAATTCCTGAGGTGCTTGAGGAGCCTAATGAGCTCAATGATGAAGAGGAGTATGAGGAATCAGATGAAGAGTTTGAAATTGCGGAAAAAGAGATAAAAGAGAATAAAAGTGAGAACGACAGTGATGTTGAGAGTGAAATAGAAGAGGATACCGAAGGGGATAGAACGGATATTGCAAGTTTACCAAAGAGAGAGAAAGAAAGAATCCTGAAGGAGATAGTGGAACTCTATGAAAAAGAGCAAAATGAACAGAAAACAAACTCTGGAAGTAAGCCTAAAAAGAGAGTTTCCATGAGTGTTAATGGTAAAAGTGCTTTCAAGGCCCCGGCGCCAATCTTTAAATCTAAAAAATCAAACTCTGCAATGCTGGGGGAAGCGTCTTTTAATATTAGGAAACATGAATATGCATCCTATTATAAACATATCAGGGATAAGATCTCATTATTTTGGTTACTTTTCTTTGGTACAGATCAGTCGATAAAACTAAGGACATCTGAAAATAGGCCGATTATCGTAGAGTTTAAGGTCAGACCTTCCGGAATAATAACCGATGTTATTATTGCTGAAGATGCAGGGAATCCATTCCTTGCATCGAGGACACAAGTTTCAGTGACTAATACAAAGCTTGATGCATTTCCTCCGGTTATTAAAGAGGAATTTATCGATGTTAGATTTAACTTTTATTTTTTTTAGGATTCGCGTTTGAAGTGTGATTCGTAACTATTCAGCTTAGCGAAATTTGGTAACATACCTCAAGATTACCTCTTGTTAAAGGGGCTTATAGATTAAATGTATGTGTTATAATTCATTTCTGGAAAGAGGTGGGAGGTTTAGGCTAGTGGTGTGTGTAATGGTGCTGAATAGAACCATGATTCTGTAAAATAAGTAATTTCCTTTTAAATTGTTTTTATATTTACCTTATTAGGAGGCAATCGAATTGAATTGGTTTATTGGCGGTGGTTTGATAATGTTTCCGTTGTTGATATGTTCTCTTTTATCATTGGCAGTGATAATTGACAGATCAATTCGGCTGCGAAAGAATAACATATTGCGACCGGAACTCATAAATTCCATTAACGCATTACGTGGACCCAATGATATTTCATACCTGAGCTCTAAATGTGATGAGATAGAAGGGTCCTTTGCAAACATAATTCGCAGCGCGTTCTTAAATAAACATTTAACCAGAGAAGAGAAGCTTGTTGAGATACAGGCCACAGGCAGGCATGAAGTGCAAATTCTGGAAAAAAAACTTATTATATTGGAGATAATTGCTACCATTACCCCTCTTTTGGGGCTTTTGGGTACGGTTATGGGGATGAGTGAAGTTTTTGATGTTATATCGGATATAGGTTTAGGTCATACAAAGGAGTTCTCAGGTGGGATTGCGAAAGCGTTAAGAACTACAATTTTTGGTCTTGGCGTTGCAATTCCAACGCTGGTTCTCCATAGCAGTTTTACAAAGAAAATAGATAATTTTGTTCTGGAAATGGAAAAGTATACAACGTTACTACTCAATACTATTTATTCAAATAAAATAAAGTAGACGCGGAAAAGGGGGGGTAGGGTGCAATTTAGAACAAAGCGGTTGGTAAAACCTATTATTAATATAGCTCCTATGGTTGATGTTTTGTTTCTGTTATTGATCTTTTTTATGGTTACGTCAACATTTGTTGATCAGCCAAACATTAAGCTTGATCTTCCGTCGACAAAACATTCAAATACGGGTAAGGTTGACGAAATGAGTCTTCTCATTACACGGGATGAGAAAATCTTTATCGAAAATGAGGTAGTGGATATTAATAATTTAGAAAATGTTCTTCGCAAATTAGTTCCCATGATGGAAAAGAGAACATTGGTTATGCGAGCAGATAAAGAGGTATCGTATGGCATTGTTATTAAGGTTATGGACTCTGCAAAAGGTGCGGGTGTTCATAAAATTGTAGCACCTACACTGCTTAATGATAAAACTATTTCACCTTAATGCCAAAAGTGTTATAATGGACGACTTTCTAGTTTGGAAATAGATTTAAAATAGTAGAACTTATAGAAGAAAGGAAAGGCCTGTATGTCTGTAAAACAGAGAAAGAAATTTGTAGATTATAAGTGTGAAAATTGTGACAGGTGCATGACTGAATGTGCTGTTAGACACTCAAAATCAAAGACCCTGATTGGGGCTGTAACAGAAACACCACCGCCACTTCCTAGATTACTTGTTGACAAGGTTGACGGGAAAACAACTATGGCTGTATGTCAGAACTGCGGAAAACCAAGATGCATAGCCGCTTGTGAGTTTCATGCCATAATTGAATACCATGACGGTAATGTTGTTATTGATCAAAAAGAGTGTGTTGGCTGTTGGGCTTGTGTTAATGCGTGTCCATTTGGTGCGATACAGAAGGACAAAAAGAGGCGAATTGCTATTAATTGCGATAATTGCGTTGGGTACGAAGATTTAGGCTGTGTTAAAGCTTGTCCTACAAAAGCGATTAAAGAAGATGAAGAGTATGTTGACGTGGAAATGTGTCGTATATAAATTAATAAGAACCATTCGGATTGTAGCGGATGAAACGTAAAGTTAAGATAATATTTGATTCAGTTGAGTTGGAAGCTGAGTTGTTCGATACACCAACGGCAGATAAAATCTTTAAATGCTTGCCGTTTGAATCAGAAGTTAGGACATGGGGTGAGGAAGTTTACTTCTCCACTCCAGTTCATACCGACTTGGAAAAAGAAGCAAGGGATGTAATTGAACCTGGAGAACTTGCTTTTTGGGTTGAAGGTAATTGTATTGCTATTGGTTTTGGGAAGACTCCCATATCACAAGGTAATGAGATCCGATTAGCCGCAAAGACAAATATCTGGGCCGTGACTGCAAATAACGTAAGGGAATTAACTTTAGTTAAGGATGGCGAAAACGTTAGGCTCGTACGTGCAAAGGAAGAGTAAACTATTTAAACCACTACCACTGTTTTGTGGAGGCCTATTTCCCTTGTCGTCTTGATGTATCAAAAGTAATATGGTAGCGTTAATAGATTACGCAAATTTATATTCTTTTGGTAATAAGAACATGATAGGCCTGGTTGTCTGTGTGGTAAAGCTATTTGAATTACAGAAAATGGCCTAAATATGCTGATATGGTATTGGGAACAAACTGCCCTTGTGAAGTTCGATGTTTAGATGCACGATAATGTAAAGACTCTACAGTTGCTTCCTCAATAGGGGGGTTGGTTCCAACGGATTGTGTCTTGCGCTTTCTAAACGTGGTTAGTTTTATTTCTGGATTGTTTTTTTTCTGTGTAACAAAAAGACAAAACACAATGTGTCTGCGTTTTGTCTAAATTGTAATTCTAAAAATTCAATATAATTATAAACCAGCCAAAAAGAACTTTCAGAATCATATTACATAAGATAATATTATGGCCATTTGCCCGTAATTATTATTAACGGGCAAACGGGACCTTTTCTTTTTATCCTTGTATATTAATGATAACGTATAAAGTTTTGTTTTAAACTGACACTAACACTTTGCTGTCTTTTTTACAAACAGCAGGGCTTCTATCCTATTCCATAACAGAGACATCTTCAGCCTGAAGTCCTTTTTGACCCTGGGTAACTGCAAATTCAACGTTTTGGCCTTCATGTAAAGTACGATGGCCATCTCCACGAATTGCGCGAAAGTGAACAAATACATCTTCACCCTGCTCACGTTGAATAAATCCATATCCTTTGTTATCATTAAACCACTTTACAGTCCCAGTTTGACGATCCGACATAATAAAACTACCTCCAAACAAAAAAAATATAAAACTATGTTGTTCTTAACTAGATTTATACAGCATAAATCTAGTTTCAATTAGGGGCCCCTAATTTTCCCCTGTATGGTATCAGAAAATAAAGATAATGCAAGTAAAAAAATAAATTATTTTATGGCAAATTCATTTTTTATTTCCTTGAACATTTTTATTACAAAATCTAGATCATCTTGTGAATGGTTAGCTGAAATTTGTACCCTGATTCTGGCCTTCCCTTTTGGGACTACAGGGTAGAAAAAACCTATTGCAAATACGCCTTTTTCAAGAAGCCTTGCAGCTACATTTTGGGCAAGAATTGCATCCCCTAGGATAATGGGAACGATTGGGTGGTTTCCATCATTGATAGTAAATCCGTTTTCGGCCATTTTCTCTCTGAAGTGTCTGGTCTTTTGTTCCAGTGTTTCCTTTAATGCTGGTGACGATAATATCATATCAATTGCTTTTATTGAGGCACAAACTGTGCTCGGGGCAAGTGTGTTGGAAAAAAGGTAAGGTCGTGAGCGTTGGCGTAAAAGCTCAATGATTTCCTTGTTACCACTTGTATATCCTCCACTTGCACCTCCAAGTGCCTTTCCCAGGGTTCCAGTAATAATGTCTATGCGATTTAAGACATTCCAGTATTCATGCGTCCCCCTTCCTTCTTTTCCCATAATACCAACTGCATGAGAATCGTCTATCATGACTAAGGCGTCGTATTTATCCGCAAGATCGCAGATATCTGCTAACCTTGCAACGGTTCCATCCATAGAAAACACCCCATCCGTAGCAATTAATCTAAATCTACAGTTACCCGTCTCTTTAAGTGTTGCTTCCAGGTCTGTCATGTCTCTGTTTTTGAAGCGGAAACGTTGCGCTTTGCACAATCGTATTCCATCAATAATGCTTGCGTGGTTTAGCTCATCACTTATAATGGCATCCTGCTCTGTCATCAAAGTCTCAAAAAGTCCACCGTTTGCGTCAAAACAAGAACTGTATAGTATTGTATCTTCTGTCTGTAGAAAATTAGAGATTTTCTGCTCAAGTGTCTTGTGTATCTCTTGTGTGCCGCAAATAAAACGAACTGATGACAGGCCGTATCCCCATTTGTCAATACCCTCTTTGGCTGCCTTCTTGATCTCAGGATGATTTGAAAGGCCCAGGTAATTATTTGAACACATATTAATTACACTTGCATCTGATGAGACTTTAATTGCCGCTGACTGAGGTGTTGTTATTATCCTTTCCTGCTTGTACATCCCATCCTTTTTTATCTGTTCCAGCTTTTCATTTAAGTGGGTCTTTAGCGAATTTATAGACATTTTTACCTCGATAGTCTTATATTATAAAAACTTTTTCTTTTATTTAAGATTTTGTAGTTTTTATGGAATACAGGAGTCAGGAGCCAGGAGTCAGAATAATAGAATGTATGATTCAGGAAGAGCTTACAAATTTACAATAAATAACAAGGCAAAACAAATACAAATCTATGCTTGATGCTTTATTCTGAATTCTGACTCCTGGCTCCTGTATTCAGCCTTCTTATTTTGTCCAATCTAATACAATTTTTCCGGAATTGCCTTGGTTCATTATATCGAACCCCTCTTTAAATGATCTGTAGTTCAGGTGATGTGTTATGATGGGAGAAATATCTAGCCCTGACTGTATCATACTGGTCATTTTGTACCATGTCTCAAACATTTCACGTCCATAGATGCCTTTAAGTGTTAAACCGTTGAGTACAACGCTGTTCCAATTAACTGACGTATTAATATGGTGTATCCCCAGCATTGCTATTTTTCCCCCGTGACACATGTGGGTTATCATACTTCTGAAGGCCTCTGCACTGCCGGACATTTCGAGGCCAACATCAAAACCCTCTTTCATTCCAAGGGATTTAATCGTATCTTCGACACTTTCGTTTCTGACATTGATTGCTTTGGTTGCACCCATACGTGATGCTAATTTCAGTCTGTAAGGGTTTATGTCTGTTATTACCACATGTCTTGCGCCAGCGTGCCTGGCAATAGCCGCAGACATTACTCCTATTGGCCCTGCTCCTGTTATAAGGACATCCTCTCCAAGGACATCAAAACTCAAACACGTATGTGCTGCATTGCCCAACGGATCAAAGCACGAGAGGATCTCTTTCTGGATCTGTTTATCACAATACCAGACATTGGTAACAGGAATAGACAGATATTCGGCAAATGCGCCGTTTCTGTTTATACCTACAGAACTTGTGCTCATGCAGAGATGTCGTCTACCCGCAAGGCAGTTTCGGCAATGTCCACATACAAGGTGCCCCTCCCCGCTAACAATATCACCAGCCTTGAAATCAAACACATTGTTCCCGACCTCTGCCACTTTGCCGACAAATTCATGCCCAATTGTTAATGGAGTGAGGATTGTCTTTTGTGCCCATTCGTCCCAGTTGTAAATGTGTAAATCTGTTCCGCAAATTGAGGTTTTCTCTATCTTTATCAATACGTCATTTTTGCCTACTTTAGGAATTGGTACTTCCTCTAACCATAAACCCGGTTCTGCGCTTTTTTTTATAATGGCTTTCATCTTAATCATAATTTTACCATTAAGCGGTGTGGTTGACAAATAGATAGTGTTTATACATAGCGCAGTAAAGTTGCTATCAAGTTTGAAATTTGTACCTTAAATCAGTTTATTTAATAGTATATGAATTTTCATTTTAATTCCTTACCGAGAAATAGTTGCAAATTATTATTAATGTTGGGTGCGGCAGGGTCACCAAAAACTTTTTTTCTGTTAGGTTTTCTTGAATATCGAACAGCAGAACAAGGAACCGCAGAATTATGAAGGATTAAAACTTCGTAATTCTGCGGTTCCTTGTTCGATATTCTGCGGTTCAAAAAGAGAAGAGTAAACTACTTTTAGTGGATTATGATTAAGAGTACGATTAGGATTAAGATTTTAAATGCTAAAAGTCCGCCGCAGGTGCTAATTTAATAGTATAGGAATTTTCATTTTGGACCGAATACGTTGTTTTGGTGGCGGTTGGGTGTAGCTGCTGTGTGTGAGGTGAGTTATGTTTGTTAGGTCGTTGATTCAAATCTCCAGATTTGAATTACATCTGACTTTAACGCAACTCTGTTGCGAGTAAAAGAGATTAATGTTTACAGACAATTGGTTGTGACCAAAATGCAAAACCATACAGAGTATTGTTAAAGTCAGATTAGTTCAAGTCAGAGACTTGAACTAACAACGAAAGTATGCAAAGTTAATCTATGGTAAAGAGTCCGCTGTAGGCGCTAATTTAAAATATAAAGATCTGAAGATATGCAAAATACCCCAAAGGGGTTATACATACCAGCCCAGGGCAGCGCCCTGGGTCAAAGGTAACCATTAATTCGCACCCTGAATGGGTGCAACATATTTCCCATATTAATCGCCAATGTATGTTACGCCCTTACAGGGCTAAATTTCTTTTGTGTTTTTGTCCCAGGGTGTTGCTCTGGGCTGGTATATCTGCCCCTTTCAGGGGCAAATGACGAAGAGGTACAAAAGGAGATTATTTAAGAATGTGTAATGCGGGAAAAACATGAATAATTCTAAAGATTTTATCGAATCTGAAATAAAAGAGTACATTGATGGCCAGGTTGGCCGAAAAATAGATGGAAGATTTGCTTGCATTGAGAGAAGAATGTCTCATGCAAATAAAAGATAACAGTAAGAGCAGGCTATCAGACAGGCAACCATTGTTAATTTTAGTGGTGGTTTTGGTAAGTTGCTACGCTGCCAGGTGTTATAGGTATGGTGAATGGGGCGAATGTACGTATGGTTGCCTGTGAAATGCCAATGGAAATTATGGGTATTAAACAGGATGAACTATTGGACGATATTGAATATAGTGATGGAGCAACATACGTTGGGGATGCTTCTGATTCAAGAATAACTCTTTTTATTTAAAAGGTTATAGATAAATTGGTCAAAAGATTACAGATTGTTATAGCTTCCGGGCCTGATGAATCTCCCGTGCTGTGTTAGGATGTGCTACGGTAGTTTTGCAGCTGCTCTTCCTGTCGTGGCAATTTAACAATTTTTATTATGGATAACAAAGATAATAAAGAAATAGATTCTCTTCGATTAGAAATTAAAGATTTAAAGATTGAGAACCAGAGACTGCAAAGGGAAACAAGAAGCGTTGCTATTGCCAATGCTAATGCGGCGAAACTTATGGCTACGCTAAAGGAAGCGAAAGATATGTTCTCTACTATCTTAAGGGCGACTTCCTCTGTTTATGGAGAAAATTTTTTTCAGATACTTGTTCATGAACTGGCGAAAATCTTTAATGCTAATTTCGTAGTGGTTGGCGCGTTAAATAATGACGGTGCACCAAAATTGGAGACTTTGGCAGTATGGGAAGGTGGTAAACTAATTGATAATTTTGCATACGATTTAGCTGGAACGCCTTGTGAACATGCCTTAGGAGAAACATTGTGCTTTTATCCAAAAGATGTGCGAGTTAAGTTTCCAAAGGATAAAATGTTAGTAGATTTGTCAATTGATAGCTACCTGGGTGCTACTATTTTTAGTTCAAATAAAGATGCATTAGGGTTGATTGCAGTTTTGAACAAAACACCAATGGAATTAA
This sequence comes from Candidatus Anammoxibacter sp., assembly GCA_021777055.1. Lineage (GTDB taxonomy): Bacteria > Planctomycetota > Brocadiia > Brocadiales > Anammoxibacteraceae > Anammoxibacter_A. Next base: position 59,730 of record JAIQZO010000067.1, read on the forward strand.
ACCCTGACTTAAAAGCTACGATTAAATTATTTTCACGTCGTGCCGGAATGGAATTTGAGCAGTTAAGATTGATAGAGTCTTTGAGTGAAGCTAAACTATCTGCTGAAAGTTCATCTCTAGTAAAGACTAAATTCCTTGCAAGTATGAGCCATGAGTTACGCACTCCAATGGGTGGTATTATAGGTATGGCTGAATTGTTGTTGGAGACAGAATTGTCATCAGAACAGAGTGAATATGCTAATACGGTATACAGCTGTGCTAACTCTTTGCTAATCATTCTGAATGATATCCTTGATTTTTCTAAAATTGAAACAGGAAAACTTATAATAGGACATGTCGACTTTGATTTATATGCCTTGATGGATGATATAATTGATATCTTTGCGGCTAAGTCAAAAGAGAAAAATGAATTAGATTTTTTCTGCTTTATAGATCCGAAAATCCCATTTCTGTTGCGTGGCGACCATGGTAGGTTACGGCAAGTAATCGTTAACCTGGCAGGAAACGCAATCAAGTTTACAGAGGAAGGGGAAGTATCCATTAATGTGATGCTTGATAAAGAGACTGAATCTCATGCCACACTGCGTTTTGAAATTAATGATACTGGCATCGGTATTCCAGAGCATCTGATGCATCAATTATTTCAATCGTTCTCGCAGCTGGATTCTTCGACTACCAGAGAATATGGTGGAACCGGATTGGGGTTGGCGATTTGTAAACAGATTGTCGATCTAATGGAAGGCCAGATCGGTGTTGAGAGCCAAGAAGGTAAGGGGTCAACATTCTGGCTTACGTTAACATTTGAAAAGCAATCTGCGGATCAACAGGGGAATCCATTCGAAATTCAAGGTGTTGAGAAAATGCGTATGCTTATTGTTGATGGTAACAGCAATAATCGGAGAATCGTTGGAACCTACCTGGAATCTGCGCATTGTAGATTCACGATGGCTACATCGGCGAAGGAGGCGATGTTAGAACTCCGTGCGGCCGTTAATGCAGGTGATCCGTTTAAGGTTGCTTTGCTTGATTCTTGTATACACGATGTAGATGTAGAATCACTTTGCTTGCAGATAAAGACAGACCCTCAGCTAAAAGGCCTTATCCTTGTTTTGCTTATTTACATTAGTCAGGGAAGGTATGCTGATCGTATCCAGGAGCTTGGGGTTGAGGCTTATCTACTCAAACCGGTAAAACTGTCACAGTTGCTCTATATTCTGAGAACCATTACCGGAAAGGTTACAAGCACGAAAAAAGTTGGTTTACGTCAGATTGTTACCAGGCGTTCAATGGATGAAGATTACAGGAAAAAAGTCCGTATTCTTCTTGTAGAGGACAATGTTACCAATCAAGATGTCGTCTTGAATTTACTGGAAAGAAGACTTGGATATCATGTAGACATAGCAAGTAATGGTAAAGAAGCAATCGAAGTATTGAGAAACTTTGACTATGACATGGTTTTGATGGATTGCATGATGCCAAAGATGGATGGTTACGAAGCAACCCGGCTTATACGTGATGCAGATTCATCAGTTAAGAATCAGAAGATCACGATTATAGCCATGACTGCAAATGCAATGGAAGGGGACAGGGAGAAGTGCATTGCTGCCGGTATGGACGATTATATTGCAAAACCAGTTAAGTTGCGGGGTATCATGGAAGTTGTTGAAAGGCACATCCGTAAAGATAGAGATAAAGATTCTACTCTTTGCAAAAACATTTCTGCTTAATCTGCAAGATTGAACCACGGTGAAACACTCTGGACTGTATGTTTTTGATTTAAAGCATTACATAATGCGGCAAAGCCGCAACCAATATACAGAATACAGGAGTCAGGAGTCAGAATTCAGAGCTGGGTATAAGTAAAATTCAGTACTGTAAATCTCGGAACTAGAGTAAGTGGGGGGGGGGCTCCATGTTAAAGTTTGCAAGCGCCCTTCCGATAATTAACATGCATATAGTTTGTTAGTGGTGCGCTCCAGCAATATTATTACTAGTCGAAAATGGTTTCAAGGAAAACGACGTATTATTAAATTGTTTCTCTAGAAATCGTTTTTTTACTGGAATTATGGGAAGGGTTCGTCAATGGCCTATTTACATTTCTTCAACAAAACCCAGGCTAAAAGAACTCTATGCAATAAACTTTAGTACTACTATTGAAGGTAAGGCGTTTTTATAAAATGTTTATGACAATATTTAATAGATTAAAAGACCGTAATCGCAGTGTCAAATTCCAAGTGATTTTCATCGCTGTCTTTATATTTCTAATCATTGGAATCACCATCTTTACCAGATCAATGATACTGCAGGAAAAGAAAGATAAGATGAAAGAGATGCGGGAAAAAGGCATCCATCTGGTTAGTCTCGCGGCCCTGCATCCAGTGAAAGATTTTGAGGCGAGCAATAGAGATTTTTACCTTAGGACTATATTGGGGCATAAATCCTCTACTGATCTGGTTTATTGCTTTGTACATGACAATACAGGGTATGCGGTTGCTTCGTTTACGTCAAATCTCCTAAAGGTTGATATCCCAAATGAGATTCATGCAAAATCCTTATATGCAATGAGTTTAACGGAGCAAACGTTTTATGACACCCTGTCCGAACAATCGATCAGTGAATATTCAAAACCCATATTTGAAAACGGACGAAAAACAGGGACTGTAAGGTTGGGGTTCAGGTCTCCATCAATTGAACTTTTTTCGCCGGAACGAATAAGTCTTTTGGCTATGTTTGCATTTTTGATGTTTACCGTCGCATTTATGGCCTATTATGGGATCCTATTTGCTATGCGACCAGTTCAAAGAATTATTTATGACATTAAAAATAGCAGTGGTAATTCCGAGTCTGTTAGCCCGTATTTTGAAAATGGAATGGGGGTTGAACGTATCGTCGGAGACCTTAACAACTCTTTTCTTAACCTTCAGGAAAGGTTAAATAAAATAGAATCTGAAAACCTCGATCTCGCTACCAAGGTTGGCGCTGTCTCATTTGAGAAAAATCAGATTGTCAACCTTCTTGACTCCATGGATTTTGGAATCCTTACCATCGATATACATGATAACCTTAATTATATGAACGATTATATGAGCAAGCTTCTGGGAAAAAATTTAAAGGACCTGATTGATAGGCCTTTGGAAAATATCTTAGGCAATGATGAAATCGTAACGTTTATTTTGCAGAATGAAATCACTGAATCAACCGACACTGTAAAACATATAGAAACAACTTTTCCTGAAGTTTCTCCAGGGGATACATTTCAGATGTCCTTTTTTAATCTTAAGGATAGTGAAGGGGCCGTTATAGGTAAAATGATTCTGCTTAAAAATATTACTAATCAAAAGTTGGGTGAAAAGACACAGCAGGAATTTATCGCTCATATATCTCATGAACTTTTAACTCCTTTAACCACGATAAAGTCCTATAACGAGATGTTAATGGAAGGAGAAATAGACAAGATTGAGATGCAGAAAGAGTTCTATAATACCATAAGCGATGAAACCACACGGTTGACACGTCTTATTCAGAACCTCTTGAACATGTCAAAGATTGAAATGGGAAGCTTGACAATAAACAAAGGACTTGTAAGAACGGACTCGCTCTTTCAAGACTGTGCTTCTGCTATTAACGCTTCTGCCCTTAACAAAGGTATCACCTTTGAGAAAAATGTTCCTGATAGATTTCCTTCTCTTGATGGTGATAAAGAGCTGCTTAAAGTAGCCATAAATAATATTCTGAATAACGCAGTAAAGTACACCCCTGAAGGTGGAACTATTACGTTTTCTCTTAATGAACAAGAGACAATCATAACTTTTGAGGTTGTCAACACCGGTCAGGGTATATCAAAAGAAGATATTCCGCACGTATTTGAAAAATCCTATCGGTCGAGAGATACGCATGTTACAGAACAATCAGGTACCGGATTAGGGTTAGCAATATCTGCGGAAATAATCCAACTGCATGGTGGAGAGATTGAAGTGCAGAGCGAACCTGACAAGGAAACCCGTTTTACAATCAGTATGCCTAAGGAGGAATACTACATTGAAAACAAATAAAACTGTTCTAGTCATTGATGATGATGACCATATCAGACGAGTAATTGAAATTAAATTAAAAAAGGCGGGATATGATGTGCTTTTGGCGAAGAACGGGGTGCTAGGTCTGGACTTGATCAAAAATGAAAAACCGGATGCTGTTATTACCGACGTTATGATGCCTAAGATGGATGGTAAGACCGTTTGTAAAATATCTAATGAATTAAAAAAAGAGCGTCCTTTTCTTACCCTGGTCATGACATGTTCCATAACGGTTGATGAGAAACTATTAATGGAAAATTTGCAGGACACCCTTTTTATGGAAAAACCATTCAGCCCGTCAAGATTGATAGAAAATATTGATGGCTACTTTGGTATTGAGAGGTAAAATGGACGTTGGAAATTTTAAAGATCTGTTTTATAGCATGTCCCGAATCAGTCAACTAACCATACAGTTGTGGAATAGGGGTGGTCTGGTGTTCTCTACGGATTCTAATAAAATGAGTGAAACTCTTTCCTGCGAGATAGGTGTGTTTTCTACTAGTGTAATAAGATCTGCAGAGTTCCGGCATACTTACCTAAATTCTCAGGAGCACATATTTGGTGTCCCAATAATGATAGAAGATGAGATTGCCGGAGCCCTGCTTGCATATAGAACAAATCCTGTTAGAGGATTAACATTAAATGAACTAGATTCACAGAAAATTATCAATACCAAAGATATGGAAACATTCCTTGCTTCTTTATCAAATGCTATGGAAGATAAGTGGGGAACAGAGAAAGAAATGGAAAATATAACTGAAGAGCTGTCTCTGTGCTTCGAAGATTTATATCTCTATTCCATGGTGGGTACACAGATCAAATCATTGAGACTCTCAGGTTCCATGCAAAAAAATCTTGCTAAAGATATCCTGACCTCAATGAGGGTTGATCTTGCCTTTCTTGTGATGCCGGAAAGGGGAGAGGAGCCTTTAATTGTAGGTGATCAGATAGATGAATTGGGGATTCCTGACGTTGAGGTTTTTGTAGATGGTCTTCTGGCTGCTATTCCTCTTGATGCCCCAGTCCTGGAGGAGAATTATTTCCTTGTTTATGATTCCAGGGATCTGGTTGAATACGCTAAACTAAGCGCATCTCCATTTCGCTTTCTAACGGTAAAGATTAAGTATGAGGATAACTTTTATGGTTGGTTAGGAATAGTTTCCTTCAATTTTAATGAAACCTTCCGAAGGGGCGAATTAAGGCTTATGATTTCCATGGCGGAGCAACTTGCCGTTGTTATTACAAATGGCGACCTCTATGATGATCTGGAAAACTTTATTATTAATATGATTAAGTCCCTGGTCAACGCCATTGAAGCCAAAGATTTGTACACCCGTGGTCATTCGGAACGGGTAAGTAGCCTTTGCATGCTTATGGCTTGCTGCATTGATATGAAAAAAGAAGATAAAGAGAATCTTCAATGGGCATCAATCCTCCATGATGTGGGAAAAATTGGTGTGCCTGAAGCGATTTTGAACAAACAAGGGCCTTTGGATGATGAAGAGTATAAGATAATTAAGGAACATCCCGAAAGAGGATACAAAATTCTGCAACCCATTGGGCATCTGAAAGGGGCGGTTGAAGGCATTCGCTACCACCATGAAAGTTATGACGGCAGTGGGTATCCATGTGGGCTCAAAGGAGAAGAGATCCCACTATTCGCACGAATCATTGCTGTTGTTGATACTTATGATGCTATAACGTCCAAACGTCCTTATCGGGATGCTGGTGCCGCGCAAAAGGGACTGCGAATTGTTAATGAAATTGCAGGTAAGCAATTAGATCCACATCTGGTTTCTGTATTTAACGAAATATGCAACGAAATTTCGGAGATAGGCGAAACTGAAAATCCTGTTTTAGGTTTGATGGCAGAAAAACAGGAAAATGTTGTCTCCTAAGTTACTTAAAGTTTCTAAAGCTAGCCAAAAATATTTGAAATTTCTAGTTAGAACTAAGAAATAACATTAATAGACCAACGGCTCTTACTTTTCGGGGTAATAAAGTGTGTCTTCACAGAAAGAGATATTCAAATGGATTCATCAGCAATTAAAGTAACTAACATTGGTTCCAGAACACTTTTAACACTTAACAAATCCCTTACTTTCCAAAACTGTGATGAACTTAGTACGCTTTTCAAAAAATCTATAAGTCCGCACGAACCCGAGATAATTTTGTGCTGTAAATCCGTTGAATACCTGGATAGCGAAGCGCTAAACCTTCTAGTACAAATGCACGAAACATTGGCAAAGCAGGGTGGCATGTTAAAAATTATAAGCTTAAATGATGTATGCAGGGATATACTGTTTGTAACACGCCTTTTAAATGTTTTTCACGTTTATAAAAACATCAATGACGCCATTAAAAATCTATCATGAAGAGTAATTTTGTCCCAAAAAGAAAGAAACTTGGTGAAATGCTTGTCAGTCAGGGTCTTATTACACCTGATCAGTTGACCCAGTTTCTTCGTACGCAAAAAGGAACATCCACTCCCCTTGGGCGGATTTTGGTAGAAAAAGGAATCCTGACTGAAGAGGGAATGACACGTATCCTTGGAGAGCAGCTTGGCATTCCGCAGGTCTGGCTGAGAAAGGGGTTAATAGACGGTAGGATCGTAAACATTTTACCCAAAGAAAAGGCCCTTCGCTTTCAGGTAATTCCCATGTTCAAGGTTAATAATGTCCTGACCCTGGCAACGGCTGATCCTCATTCAATATTTGTGTTTGATGAAGTCTCTAAAATCACTAATTTAGTAGTACAGCCGGCGCTCTGCCGCACAGATGACATCCTTGACGCTATCAAAGAATACTACCGTGAAGATCTGGACATGGAAGATGTCATGAGCAAGGTTGAGGATGTGAATCTTGAGGTCGTTACGAGTATCACAGAAAAAGAGACCACGGAACTTGCTGAAATGGCTGAAGGAAGTCCAGTGGTAAACCTGACCAATACAATACTTCTAAAAGCCATAAGGGATGGTGTCAGCGACATACATTTTGAACCGCAACGAAAAAAGTTTCGCATCTTGGTTCGAATTGACGGACTTAGATATGATTTTATGTCACCCAAGATTGAGATGCATGCGCCAATTGTCTCAAGGCTTAAGATTATGGGAAATCTAGACATCGCGGAAAGACGTCTGCCGCAAGATGGTCGTATTCAGGTAAAGGTAGATGGCCGTACTGTTGATCTCAGGTTTGCATCAATGCCAGGTATTTATGGAGAAAAAGTAGTATTAAGGGTACTGGATAGAAGCAAAGCGGTATTGGATCTGAACAAACTGGGATTTGATACTGAGATTCTAAATAGGTTCAAAACTATTCTGAAAAGACCATATGGACTCATATTGGTGTGTGGTCCCACCGGAAGTGGAAAAACCACAACCCTCTATTCAGCGATTAAAATGCTCAGTTGTGTTGAGAAAAATATTATCACCATTGAAGACCCCGTGGAATATCAACTGGACGACATCAACCAGAACCAGATCAAAGATTCCATAGGACTCAACTTTGCCAGATTTCTGAAACACGCACTCAGGCAGGACCCTGACATTATCCTTGTGGGTGAAATCCGTGATAAAGAGACTGCTGAGATAGCCATTCAAGCCTCGCTGACAGGTCATTTGGTGCTGTCGTCCCTGCATACTAATGACAGTCCCAGTGCCATTACACGCTTACTTGAAATGGGCATAGAGCCTTATCTGATATCTTCGGCATTAATAGCTTGTCAGGCGCAGCGGTTAGTCCGAAGAATCTGCCCCGAATGTCGTACCAGCTTCTATCCATCTGAGGTGGTATTAAAGGAGCTTGGAATTGATAAGAGTGATAATGTCAGATTGCCTAAAGGTAAGGGCTGCTCTGCTTGTTACGATTCCGGTTTTAAAGGGCGTATCGGTATTTATGAGCTTTTGGAGATGGATGAAGGGCTTCAATCATTAATTCTTACGAACCCTACGGTTGATGTACTCAATAAGTACCTCAACGGAAAAGGACATCGAAGATTAAAAGAGCTTGGATACGAAAAAGTTATCCAGGGCGAAACCTCTGTGGAAGAAGTCAGGCGGATAACGTTTGTGGATGGGTAGGAAATGAGGGACGGGCTTAACTCTATGTAAGTTAGCCGAAATCATTGACAATGCGCGCTTGGTTCAAGTGTCCAGATTTGAACCAGCATCAGGATTTGTTGGTTCAAGTGTCCAGATTTGAACCAGCATCAGAATTTGTTGGTTCAAGTCTCCAGACTTGAACCATATTGACCTTAACTATACTCTGTATAGATTGCATGAAAGAATTGTAAAAGAGTAAAAATTACAATGCCGACTCCACGATTAAGTAAACATTTTCCAAACAGCATATATTTCAGCACACTTACTGTAATCGAATGGATAGACATATTTACAAAACATGTATATTTCGATATTTTGATTGATTCACTCAAATATTGTCAGGAGAAAAAAGCGTTAATGCTCCATGGATACGTTATTATGACAAACCACATACATCTTCTGTTTTCTGTAGATGAAGAAAGTTCGGCAGATGTTTTTATGTGTGACTTTAAGAAGTGGACTACAAATGCAATTCAGGAGGAGCTCAAAAATGAATCTAGAAGATATATAAAAAATCTACTTGATAAAACAATCTTTAAGAAAAGGCAAAATTGTTTTCAGGTATGGCAGGCCAACAATTTCTCTGAAATAGTTGAATCGAAACCATTCTTCAAGCAGAAACTAGAATATATCCACTTAAATCCAGTAAAAAAAGGATATGTTAATGGCTGTGAAGATTGGAAATATTCGTCTGCTATGAATTGGATGCATGGAGATCATTCAGTGATTAATGTAGTTTTAACTGATTTGTGAGTTGTTTGTTGAATCAATACAGAGTATTGTTAAGGTCAGAGTGGTTCAAGTCTGGAGACTTGAACCAACTGGAGACTTGAACCAACTGGAGCTTATGTTTGAGTATGACGAAAAGTGCTTTGGATATGAATTTGCAAAATATGTTGCACCCAATATGGGTATCATTAACACCTGGTGATGCTCCTTAGGCGTTCGGCGAAAAAAAGATTTTTGCAGATTAAATGTGTGTTGAATATCGAACAAGGAATGACAAATCATAAAGGTTTTTATACTTCGACATTCATTATTCCTTGTTCGATATTCGGTATTTATACATTTAACCTATATTACCTCTTTAACCTAGCGACTATGAGACGATGTTCCAGGATAAAACATAAGAAAATATGCCCTGTAAGGGCGAAACATACATTTGGTAACGTGGAGTCATTTTTCGATCTACTACTATCAAATATAATCCTTTAAACATATGCCGTGTGCGTACAGATTGAACATTTATGTGCGCTCAACGTATAAAAAAAAACTATGGCTATCAGTTTAACCCATAAAGACACCCGGAAAGCCACAAAACCTTTACCTCGCTACTCCGGTGCCAAATCGGCATCCATTGGCAGTCGCTTTAGTAATTTTGGCAGAGTTGTCAAACCCGGTGAACTGATTTTTTTTACTTCCCATCTGTCGTTAATGCTAGAGATTGATACGCCCTTGGACAAAGCACTTAGGGCGATTGAGAGCCAGACCTCAAACACAAGGTTTAAAAAAATAATTCAAACCATGATTCTGGACATTGAGGAGGGGAAACAACTTTCAGATGCGTTAAGAAAACATCCACGGGTATTTAATAAAATGTTTGTAAGTATGGTCAATGCCGGTGAGAGTGGAGGGTTTTTAACTGACATTCTAGGCAGGATTGTTGAAATGCAGGAAAAGCGCCAAGCTCTTGTCACACAAGTAAAGTCAGCACTAACCTATCCCGCCTTCCTAAGCATTCTGGGTGTGTCTGTACTTGTTTTTGTTATGGTTAGCGTCCTTCCAAAATTTACGGCATTTTTTGCAGGAAAGGAGAGTATACTACCCAGCACTACCAGGCTTTTAATGAAAGGGAGTGACTCTTTGAAAGGTTATTGGTGGCTATATATTATTTCAGTAATTGGTATCGCTATAGGTTTCAAAGTATTCAAGGAAAGCAGGCATGGGAAGGCATTGATAGATAAGTTTATTATAAGCAGCCCGATAATATCCAGATTATCTACAAAGATTTATACCACAGAAATGCTTAGATTGCTGGGAAACTTAATCGAGAGTAGTGTTCCTCTTCTTGATGCCCTTGAGGTCACAAGAGGTTCAATCAGCAATAAATATTTCAGAGATTTTATAGATCAGATTATAAAACACGTGGAGCAAGGAGGCAAATTGTCCCAGACGTTTGCCACTTGTCCATTCATTATGGATTCTGTTAAACAGACCGTGACCACTGGCGAAGAGGCCGGTAAGCTTTCGAAAGCAATGCTGCTGCTGACCTCTTTTTATGAAGTTGAAGTGGATCAGGACCTCAAAAAGTTATCTACACTTCTTGAGCCCGCAGCACTGATAGTAATGGGAGGTGTAGTGGGACTGATAGTTGCATCTATAATCCTTCCAATGTTTAAACTGGCACATGCAGTAGGTTAAAAAATTTGTTGTCTTTTTTGCTTAAATTTAGACGTGCATTGCCGACATGTAATATTGTTAACTTTGTTAAATATGTAAGAAGATTTTCAACTCTATTGGAGATTAATTTGAATGGTTAAGGAGGGAAACAAATGAATTTAAAAATGGTAAAAAAACAGTCCGGGTTCACGTTGATTGAAATGATCATCGTGGTTATTATATTGGGGATTCTAGCGTTGATTATTATTCCGCAAATAAGTGTATCAACAAGTGATGCAAAATTGAGTACACTGCAGACCAATCTGTCTACGGTCAGGAGTGCTCTTGAACTTTACTATCATCAGCATAATCAGACTTATCCAGGAGGTGCTGTTCCAACAACAAAACCGGCTGATATTGTAACTACGGCTGACGCTTTTGCAGGGCAACTTACACGCTACACAGATATCAGCGGTAATATATCAAATTCGTTTGGTACCGCTACACCATTTGGGCCTTATATCAAGAACGGTAAATTACCAAGCAATCCAATCAATGATAAAATTGATGTAATTATAGATACAACTGAGACTGATATTACAGTAAGGGACTCAACTGCGTCAGACAACGCCTGGAAATTCTACACTAAGACTGGCGTCTTTATTGCTGCTGACGGAACTTCCGGTGAACATGACGATTTGTAAGATATAAATGCCTAAAATGACTAAAGTGCCTAAAATGCCTAAAATGATTAAGAGCAGAAAAAATGCCTAAGAGATAAGTGGTTAAAGTTATTTGTTATTTCCAATAGAAGTAAAGATTGTTAGTAATTCCACCCCATTCTTCATATTAACGCTGAAGCCGTCTTACAGGCGGCTTCATAAGTTTCCTTCGTACACAACTTGTTTTAAGTTTTCGCGCTAGCACTGCATGTATTTCAGGCATTTTCCCCACTTTTAAATTTAGGTACTTTAGGCACTTATCTTTAATGCAGTTTTTAACTGCTTTTAAATTTAGGCATTTTAGGCATTTTAGGCACTTATATTATTGTCCCTGAAAGGGCCAGATATACCAGCCCAGGGCAACGCCCTGGGATACCAAACACAAAAAAGACCAGCCCTGTAAGGGCGAAACATATATTTAATGATTAATTTGCAAAATATGTTGCACCCATTCAGGGTGCGATTTGCGGGTTGTCATTGCCCCAGGGCGTTGCCCTGGGCTAGTATGTTTAACCCCGTTGGGGTATATGAATGAGATTAAGATAATGAATGTAAACTAACAGAATGGAATTCTCTCCACCATTATAGCGTTTTAGGCCATTTAGGCACTTTACCCGCTTTTAAATTTAGGCATTTTAGGCATTTATCTTTACCCGCTTTTAAATTTAGGCACTTTAGGCATTTATCTCTTAGGCATTTATCTTTTATACATTTGTAAATATGTACATTCAAAATGTAAAGTTATCAGCTGGCTTTACGCTTATAGAAATGCTGATAGTCGTATCTCTTATAGGAATTATGGCAATGATTGGTTTGCCTGCACTAAATTCGTCACTTGACGATGCACGTCTCCGAGGGGCAGTTGATGAAGTTGCCACGGCCTTAGAATACGCGCAATTGACGGCCATGACTTCAGGGTTAAAAACGCGGGTGTCGGTCTCGCCGACAATGGATACTATTTATGTAAGACGTTATAAAACACCTGCAGACCTGTTTACGGGTGGGGATGAACTAACTGAGAGTAGTGTGGAAAGTGAAACCTGGGAGTACATGCAATATCCTCTAAAAAAAGGGGTTGATTATGTCATTGCTTTTGGGAATGAAGATCGATTTCAGGGTGTTGACATAATTTGGTCAAGCTTCAACATCGTTACCCCCGTCTATTTCTATGCAGATGGAGCGCCTTCTATGGGAGGATCAGTCACGCTTGCTTTAGGAAACCGCCAGATAGTAGTTGCCCTGGACGCGTTAACTGGGAAGGTTAGTGTTAGTGAGTAGAGATAAGTGCCTAAAAGATAAGTGCCTAAAGTGCCTAAAATGCCTAAAGTGCCTAAAATGATTAAAAGCAGAGAAATAAGTGCCTAAAGTGCCTAAATTTAAAAGCGGTTAAAATGCATAGAATTATCTTCTAAATGTTTAGGTAACAATAATCCATGGTAGATTGTCAGCTTTTACTTTTCTTGTAACAAAGTGTGTCTTTCGGAAAACAAAGTGCTGTACTTTTGTAAAAAACCTAAAATTAAAGATTGATAAGGTACTATTTTAAAATTTCTCAAATACCCCAACGGGGTTAAACATACCAGCCCAGGGCAACGCCCTGGGTCAATGATAACCGTTAAATCGCACCCTGAAGGGGTGCAACATGTTTTACAGATTTATATTTAAATATACTTTTCTGCATATTTAACCATGAACACGGTATGAAACATTATTTTTGATAACTGTATATTTAAAAAACTACCATTTAATCAAATGTATGTTTCGCCCTTACAGGGCTTGTTTTTCGTCTATTTATTATCCCAGGGCGTTGCCCTGGGCTGGTATATCTGTCCCTTTCAGGGACAACAATTAAGAGTGAAATTTGCAAGGAGACACTCTATGCTTTTACAAAAACATTCCAGGGCAACAGAAAAGTCAAAAGTACCTTCGGGCTTCACCCTGGTAGAAGTGATGGTTTCCGTGGTCTTGTTAGGGATCATTGCTGCCGGTGTATCGTATCCATATATGTCTGGTCTTCAGGCCCTTGATATAAAGGAAGATCGGTTGTTGCTTGACAACCACCTGCGCAGCCGGATGGAAATACTTGTAAGCACAGATTTTAGTGCTCTCGTCGATGGTTCTGAAGTTGTTTCCATAAACGGGCAGAATTATACCATTACCTGGACGGCTGTGGACATGGACATAAACGGGGATGCGGTACTGGAGACGAATGTAAAGTTAGTTACAGTATCGGTAACGGAAGAGCCAGGTCGTTCCCTGACTATGGTTCTGGTAGATAACGAAGACAGGGTAGGTAAGATATCATGAGAATCGGTAACAAAAAAGGCTTTACACTTGTTGAACTGCTCCTGGTCATAACAATTATGGGGATCATTGTTGGTGCGACAATGCCACTGCTTTCTACCAGTCTTAAGGCGCATGCCACCGCCTCTGCCCACTCCAGCCTTTCTCACGAAGGGTTGTTGATCATGGACAGGATAACAAGCGGGCTTAGGAAAACAACGGTTGTTGCGGTTCCTAACGGACACCTGCACTCAAGAGATCTCCTCGCCTTTTCACGTCTGGTCAATAGCGACAATGATTTCTACTTTGCTGATCCTCTATTTCCGCGTATTGATGAAGATCCCGGTGATTATTATTCGTTTGGTAGCTATGGAATAGCAGGAATCGATGAAGACGGTGATGGATTGTTTGATGAAGGAGATTGGCGGGATGAGGATGAAGATGGTTTATTTGATGAAGATTCACTTAATGGATTGGACGACGATGGGGACGGGACTATAGACGAAGGTGTGCGTGCTGATTATAACGCAGATATGAAAAATGGTATTTTAGGTATTGATGACGACGGTGATGGAACGGTGGATGAATCTCAAGGTGCTAATCATGATGATGATGATGAGGATGGGGCTAAAGATGAGGAAGAGATACTTTTTGTTGTGTATACGTATAATTCTTCAACTAATAGCCTGACTGAAATACATTCTACTACTAATGGAATAGGTGGTTCTGCGCCTCAAGTGGTATTGTCGACACGTGTTACTAATTTCATAGCAGAATACATAACTCCAACCTTAACAAAGATTACACTAGAACTTACTGGTGACGACGATAAAGTTGTACAATTTGTTGAAAGTGTATATGTCAGAAATGTGCTTCAGAAGACGGGCAAAAGGGTAAGGTGAGATAAATGCCTAAAATGCCTAAAGTGCCTAAAATGCCTAAAATGATAAGAGCAAAAAGATAAATACCCAAAGTGCCTAAATTTAAAAGCAGTTTAAGTGCCTAAATTTACAGTATAGGAATTTTTATTTTAATTCGTTCTACTGTAAATAGTTGCAAATTATTAATGCTGTAATGATGTATTGTCTACCTAGAAGCCTTATAGTAATAATCGCTGTATGTGGATCAAGCTTGAGATAATAAATTTGCAGTTAACTTAAAACAGAAATATCTAAAGATATGTAAAATACCCCAACGGGGTTAAACATACCAGCCCAGGGCAGAGCCCTGGGTCAAAGGTAACCATTAATTCGCACCCTGAATGGGTGCAACATATTTTTCAGATTCATAGTCAATGTATGTTACGCCCTTACAGGGCTAAATTTCTTATGTATTTTTGTCCCAGGGCGTTGACCTGGGCTGGTATATAAGCCCCTTTCAGGGTCAAATAAGAGCAATGTTCATAATCTTAATCGTTATGGATGAATTATAATTAAGATTATGAATTTAGGTTAAGATTTTAAAAGCTAAAGAATTCGCCGTAGGCGCTAATCTTAAAAGCAGTTAAAGTGCCTAAAATGATAAGAGCAAAAAGATAAATGCCTTAGAGGGAGAATTTAATGACAATACCGGGGAATAAAGTAATTGATAATAATATTTCTAAAACATCTACTAATGATTTGCCGCATGAAATCAAACTCTGTATGGATAAGATCTCTTTTCATATTTATATTATAAAAGAGTTGCACAAATATATAGTGGATTATTTCTTTCGCGTAAAAGATGTTGATTCTGATAAAAAGAAGATGCAGGTAAATGAGCTGGCAGTAAAGTTTACCTCGTCTGAAAAACCCACCAGGTTAGAACATTTCTTTGAACAATATAAAAATATTGTCAGCTCCCATATAAATAATAGTGCAAAGTCTACGAAAGAGAAAGAGTCGGAGTTTAAGGAAATTATCAATGTGCTTACTAAAGGTATTTCCTCTATTAATTATGAAAACAGGGAATTTAATACAAAGATTAATAACCATAGTGAAAAGCTGAAAGAGATAAATCGTCTTGATGACATTGTAAAGATAAAAAAAGAGATCATGCAGGAGATCGAGCAGGTAAACGTCGCGATCAAAGTGAAGGAGGAACAGGATACGAATCTCTTACAGATGTTATCTGAAAAAGTAGCCGTATTGGATGATGATCTAAAAAAAGCTAAAACAGCTTCAATGACCGATAGTTTAACAGGCGTTTTTAATCGATTGGCCTTTGATAACCATATTGACTCATTAATAGAGAAAATGGGCATGAGATTATCAACATTTTCCATAATGATGATCGATATAGATAACTTTAAGAGTGTTAATGATACATATGGCCATCTTGTGGGCGATCGTGTCATTATTTCCGCTGTGGATGGTTGTAGAAGAAATCTACGCAGAAACGATTTTATGGCCCGTTATGGTGGTGAAGAGTTTGTAATAGTTTTAGAAGGATCACCACTAAAGATCGCACAAAGAAGAGCAAACGATATATGTAAAACAATATCATCAACACCATTTGTTATTGACAAGAAAACGTCAAATGAATCGTTATCATTTACTGTAAGCATTGGTGCTAGCGTATTTAGAAAAGGTGATACGGCGCTTACTGTACTTAACCGTGCAGATAAAGCGCTCTATATAGCAAAAAATACGGGAAAGAACCGTGCAGTTACGGAAAAAGAACTGTAGATAAATGCCTAAAAGATAAGTGCCTAAAGTGCCTAAAATGCCTAAAATGCCTAAAATGATAAGAGCGAAAAGATAAATGCCTAAAATGCCTAAAATGCCTAAAGTGTCTAAAGCTATTCATTACTTCCAATGTACAACTCTTTAAACACTTAATGCTTAAAGGTTTTCTTTTTAGCGACTATAAGCATTTTAACCGCTTTTAAATTTAGGCACTTTAGGCATTTATCCTTTAGGCATTTTAATTGCTTTTAAATTTAGGCACTTTAGGCACTTTAGGCATTTTAGGCACTTTAGGCATTTATCTTTTAGGCACTTTAGGCATTTTAGGCACTTATTTTGAGATGCATTTGTAGATATGTTGAACTTACAAAAACAAAACTTCAGCTCCTCCGAATTCAGATGCAATATACGGAATCTCAGAAGCGAATCAGGCGTTGCCTACATCGTAATCCTGTTCATCCTCATTATACTGAGTTTGCTGAGCTTAGCCTTTCTCCAGAAGGTTGGTACTGAGACATCTGCCACTATGAATCGTGGTATAAACATGCAGGCCCACTATCTTGCCGAAAGTGCAGCCAACCACGCCTTGTGGAGATTACTGAATGAGCCTTCCTTTCCTGTCTCAGAGACCACGTACTACATGCATACTCTGGGACAAGGACGATACGGCTATAAGGTCCGCAGGCATACTGACACCACCTTTGCCACTATTGCCACAGTGGGCGCCATTGGGGAAAGTGTAGTTAATCAGAGTTATGTACTCCATGTGAAGCCGCCATCACTACCGCCGTTTTCAGGTTGCCCGAAGAATCTCCTTTTTGTGGTTGATGATGCACTCAATCTAACCAGCACAGAAACCGCGCGAAAGACGTTGATGGAGGGCTGGAATGCAACCGTTACACCGATTTCTGACACGGCATCTTCTTTAGAAATTTTTGATGGTATAGCGGCGAATGATGTGATTTATATCTCACAGGAGATTACCTCTCTCACAAATGCTTCAAAGTTGAGGGATGCGGAGATCGGTATTGTAAACGAGGAGTATCAGATTAGTAACGATTTAGGTCTTACTTCAGGAGAAGGATCAGGATTCTTCTCATCCATGGATATTTTAGACAATACGCATTATATTACGTCGGAATTTAGTTTAGGTGCATTGACCTTATTTGATCCGGCGTACGATATCTATACCGGTGGGGGTATGACGTTAGCACCTGATCTTCTGGTACTTGGCAAATGCAGCAATATTTTAAGCGCTCCGCTGGTGGCCATTGAAACTGGAGGTTCTCTGTGGGACTCTGGAACAGCAGCCGGTCGCCGAGTGCAGGTTCCCTGGGGTGACGACTTCTCCGCGCTTAACGCAGATGGTCAATCTCTCATGATGCGTGCAATTGAGTGGGCAGCTGGAATGGATGGTGGCTGTGGCGGCAGCTTTCTTGGACCTTTTGCCCACTGGAAACTGGACGACGAGACCGGACTAACTGCAGTGGACTCCGAGGGCGGTCACGATGGTACCCTTACCAATGGGCCTGCCTGGACGGCCGGCCAACTGGATGGTGCCCTGGATTTCGATGGCATGAATGATTACGTTGACGTTGGTACTTTTGACGTTTCCGGAAGTGGTCTCACATTGTTGGGCTGGTTCAACGCTGAGACCCTCTCGGTCGATGGGAGAATCATCTCAAAGGCCAAGAGTACAAGTGCGGCTGATGCCTGGTGGCAGCTCAGTGTCATATCCTCTCAGTACCTTCGCCTGCGCATTAAAGCCGGTGGTACGACCACCACGTTCGCCGATTCCAGTATGAAAGTGACGACGGGGCAATGGTACTTTGCGGCGGCTACTTATGATAACACCTCTGGCTCGATGAAACTTTACCTAAATGGGACAGAGGTCGCAAGTGGAACCCATGCTGTTGGAGGGGCAGTGGACGTGGACCCTACCGTGCCCGTTGCAATTGGGGCGAATGGTTCTGTAGAGCAGCTTTTTGATGGTGTTCTGGACGACGTGCGCATTTACGATCGTGCACTCAGCGGCAGCGAGATTTTTGATCTCTATGGTGTTGAAAGTGACCTTGTTGTTTTTGCCCACTGGAAGCTGGACGACGAAGTCGGACTAACTGCGGTGGACTCTGAGAGCGGTCACGATGGGACCCTTGTCGACGGACCTGCCTGGACGACAGGTCAAGTGGATGGAGCTTTGGACTTCGATGGCGTGGATGACTACGTTAGCGTTGGTGCATTTGACGTTTCCGGCACGGGTCTTACATTGATGGGCTGGTTCAATGCCGATACCTTCGCCGGCGATGGGAGAATTATCTCAAAGGCGAATGGTACAAGCGCATCTGATGCCTGGTGGCAGCTCAGTGTCATATCCTCGCAGTATCTTCGCTTGCGTGTTAAAGCTGGTGGCACAACCACCACATTCGCCGATTCCAGCGTGAATCTGGCGACGGGTCAATGGTACTTTGCCGTTGCTACCTATGATAACACCTCCGGTATGATGAAACTTTACCTGGATGGCGTGGAGGTCGCGAGTGGAACTCATGCGGTAGGAGGTCCGGTGGATGTGCATCCTTCAGTACCCGTTGCGATTGGGGCGAATGGTACTGTAGAGCGGTTTTTTGGTGGAGTTCTGGACGATGTGCGCGTCTACGATCGCCCACTTAGTTCTATCGAGATTACAAATCTCTATGCCAATGGTAGTGACAACGATTCGTACCTGGACCAGTTCAACAGCAGGACATGCAGTGCTACCGTGGACTACGCAGGGAGCGACGGACTGCTCGACTGGAGCCCATTGAAATGGACCGAGACAGGTGAGTTAAATAACCCTTGTTCGGGGCTTGTTCAGATAGCCGATGACCCAGCCATTCCAGACCCGGGTAGCTACCGGCTGATGCTCGATGAGCGCAATCGCTCGATTGCTCGTAAGGTGGACCTGAGTGGCTTTACTTCTGCAACATTGCGTTTTGATTTTCGGCAATATAATTACCCGACCACCAATGAGTCTTTTATCGTCTCGGTCTCTGGAGACGGAGGCAGCAACTGGACCGAGCTGGAGAATTTTCACGGCATTGTGAGCCACACAGAGTACCAGGCCGCTGTCTATGACATTTCGCCATACATCGCCTCTAACACGATGATCCGCTTCGAAACCACAGGCAGCAATACGATCCAGACTGTCTATGTTGACAATGTTCGCATTAATGAAGGCACTGGTGGTGGCGGAGTGGTTTTTGAGAACTTCAGCGAGACAAAAAACCCAGACGAGGAAACTTTTATCGATATCGCCAAGCCAAGCGGGACGGTAGTAGGCGATCTGCTCATTGCGGCAGTGGTCACGGATGAGGATACCTCTTCTAACATCACACCCCCATCCGGTTGGAACGAGATCAGCCTAGGACAGGAGAGCAGTGCAGTGACCTTTGGTGTATGGTGGAAGCTGGCGGATGCCGGGGAGCCTAGTACGTACCAGTTTGATTGGACAGGGGACGACCCGTTTCAGTCATATGGATGGATCATGAGATTTACCGGACACGATCCGAGTGCGCCTATTGCCACTGCCAGCACGGGCTCCGGCAGTAATCGGAATCCGCTTAGTACTAACGTGATCACCGGATCTGACGGTAACCTAATTCTGCGATTGGGCGGTTTTGATGACGACGATATTACTGTTGGTAACCCTGGTTTGTCGGGTCACACCGCCATTACTATGGAAAGTAGCAGCACAAGTAGTAATCGTGTGTCCGGAGGGGCTGGATACACTTACCAGATAACCGCGGGCGACACCGGTACCTCAAATTTTAATTTAACAGGTCGGGAAGAATACCGCACGGTTACTATTGCGATTCGCCCTGAGCTGTAATGATTTTACTATATAAGTGCCTGAAATGATTAAAAGCAAATAGAATTCCATTAAGTAGTTCTTCTCTTTGTTAGTTTTTTTTTGAATATTGAACCCCAGAACAAGGAATCGCAGAATTATGAATGGTGCTCATAATTGTACTATTAATCTTAATCTCCATGAGAAGATAATGATTAAGATTATGATTTTAAAGGTTCTGAGTTCGACTTAGGAGCTGATTCAATATTAAGGTTATAGATTTACTGTTAACTTAAAATAAACAGGTTTAAAGATATGTATAATACCCCTACGGGGTAATACATACCAGCCCAGGGCAACGCCCTGGGACAAGGACAACCAGCAAATCGTACCCCGAAGGGGTGCAACATGTTTTGCAGATTCAGAATCAAAGGGATGTTTCGCCCTTACAGGGCTAATATTTTTTCTGTTTATTATCCCATGGCGTTGCCCTGGGCTGGTATGTCTGTCCCTTTCAGGGACAATAATATAAGTGCCTAAAGTGCCTAAAGTGAGCAAAAGTGATTAAAATAAAAAATAAATAGCTAAAATATAAGTACCTAAAATACCTAAATCTAAAAGCGGGTGAAATGTCTTCACGCTGGAGCACTCTTGTAGAGTGCTTCTAAACGTTCCTGCTGGTGATGTTTGCAAATTCTCTCAAAGAAAATATTTTGGCTCAATCTACAAAACTAAATCAGTGTGAATATCAATATCTTGTTAGCGGTTCTTATTCTTCAGTGGAAGAAGGCGTATACGGCTTTTACGAGGTTCTACGATTACTAATGCCCCTTGTTCAATCGCTTTTTTTGCTTTGCAAAGCGTTCGCAATATTATTTCTCCAACAATTTTAGGACGAATATCTTCACTCCTAAGCTGAATGACACTTGGAGCCGTTGCTTCGGTGGCATATAAAAGAGCGCCAAAATCTAAATCATGGGTAAATACTACATATTCGTTTTTTCGCGCCCATTCCATAATTTCCGTATCAAACGCAGAAACTGGACCGATGTCCTTCCAATGCTTAGTTTCATAGCCTTCAGTTTCTAGCAACGAAATCCATGAAGGGGAGAGGTTCATATCTAATAGGATTTTCATGAAATCTGTAGAGATAAATCATATTCCTCTGCACGCCATGTTGCATAGGAGAGAGCGGCTTTGATATCTTCCTCCTCAAGGTAAGGATATAATTCTAATATCTCTTGGAACGAAGTGCCTGATGCTACAAGACCCGTGATCATTCCAACGGTGACTCTCATACCACGGATACAAGATTTACCGCCCATTATATTCGGATCAATTGTAATACGATCTAGATCTGGGAAATACATGGTCATCTGCTCCTTCAATAAGAAATTATATTCGTAACACTAACGTTGAATTGAACAGTTTATTTGCTCAAATGACTGAATATGGATTTTAATCCACACCGAAAAATATTGCCAGTTATTTTTTTTGGTTTACTTTTGCAGAAGATTTCATGCTATTGCATATTTCGACGATTTAAGGTAGAAATTTCTTTCTCAAGATTGACCCTGGGTGAAGGTCTATACATTAGTTTAAATGTGTGATATCTCAATATATAGGAATGAAATTCTTGTAAAGGTATTATTTAAAAAATTTAATAATTTGTCGATCATAATAGCGGTATCATTTAAAGACTACTATTCGTAAGGGAAATAGAGATTAAGAATAAACCCATTTTGCGTTTATATTCCATTCTTAGTTTGACCTTGAAAATGGTCAGATATACAGTCATGGCAACACACCGTAAGCGCTAGGTTAAGGAATAAATGTAGGTTAAAAATATAAACATCGAATATCGAACAAGGAAAAATGAATGTCGAAGTATAAAAAGATTCATTAAGATATGTTGCACCCCTTCAGGGTGCGATATACTGGTTGTCCTTGCCCCAGGGCGTTGCCCTGGGCTGGTATGTTTAACCCCGTTGGGGTATATGGATGAGATTAAGATTATGTTTAAGATTATGAATGTAAACTAACAAATTAGAATTCTCTCCACCATTATAGCGTTTCTGGCATTTTAGGCATTTTAGGCATTTTAGGCATTTTAGGCATTTTAGGCATTTTAGGCATTTTAGGCATTTTAGGCACTTATCCATTAGTCATTTATTAAAAAACATGTTCAACTTAAAACCCACATACCCAATAGCCGTTGATATTGGAAATGAAAATATCTCTATGGTACAGCTAAAAGAGACCCGTCAGGGTTTGGCTGTCAGGGGATGGGGGTGTAAGCAATTTGAGGATGGCATTCCTGCTGAAATGGATACCATGGTTCCTATATTAAAAAAAATGGTAAAAAATGGACAATTTGTCGGAAAAAGAGCGGTTGTGCAGATACCTTCAAAAGAGATCTCCAGCTTTCCCATCAGTTTTGAGGTGGGGGAGACAGAGAGTCTTGAATCTGTAATCGTGCGTGAATCACAAGAGCACATTCCTTTTCCCATAAACGAAGCCTGTATAGATTACTTGTCATCAGCAACAAAGGTAGATGGAGGCGGTAATCATTATAAAGCTACTGTGATAGCCGTGCATAGAGACCTGATAAAACAATACCTGCTCATGATGAAGCAAGTTGGCCTTAGTGTGGAAATAATTGATTTTGAACTGTCATCCCTTGTTCGTCTTCACCAATATTTCTACAATTCTATTATTGATCCTATTCTTTTATGCCATATTGGCAACACAGAAAGTCTTCTTTCCATTGTAAGCACAGATAGTGTCCTGGCACAGCGCTATGTTCAGTGGGGAATGGATCCTGCTTATCGAAAGTTAGAGACTAATCTCGGGCTTTCAGAGGATAAAAAAGCAGCAGGAAATCTTCTTAAGAAATACGGTCTTATTTATGAAGACCGTGAAAGAAATAATATTGCTAGCCCGCATGAAAAGGCCATTGCTAGCCCCCATGAAAAGGTAATTGATGGCCCGCATGAAAAGGTAATTGATTGTCTACATGAAAAGGTAATTGATGGCCCGCATGAAAAGGTAATTGATGGCCCGCATGAAAAGGCGATTGATGGTCCGCATGAAAAGGCAATTGATAGCAGAAGTCGGGCAACTTATCAGATTACAGTTCCTTACATCAATGGGTTGATATATGAGTTTCAGAAGCTGATAGGATATGTAAGGTCTAATGATTACAACACTATTATTAAAGGCATTTATATATACGGGCAAGCGTCATTAATACGCAATATGGATAAATTCTTTGAAGGGCGGCTTAACATCCCTACCAAATTGATCAATCCCTTAGAGAGAATAAGCTTTTCCGGTGATGGCGACAGCACTCTGTCAACTGCTGGTATAGATTTGCCGATCTCTTTGGCGCTAGGCCTGGCGATGAGGAAGGTAACATGGCTTTAAGGGAGATTAATTTAATACCAGAGGATATTATGTCCTCCCGATACACATTGAGGCATATACAATTGTGGGCAGTATGTCTCACTTTGATCCTTTTATTGATTGGGGGGCTATTTCAATATCAAAGCTCTTTTATCATAAACAAGAATTACCCCGGGAAAAACCTGGACGACATTTATACACTTCTTGGTGTGCGAACAGAGGCGCTCAATAGAATTCAAGTAGAATTGGAAAAATTGGATCAGCAGCAAAGCATGCTAGGAGATATAAAGAAAAACCAGCCCTATTCTCTTGTTCTTTCAAAACTGGCGAATGTTATGAATGAAGATACGTGGCTTATCAGTCTGTCCATTGATAGTATGGTGACTAATTACAAAGGAGAGGAAGAGATATCGATTACAGGGTATTCTTCTTCCAATGAAAAGCTTGGCAATTTTATAAACCGGCTTTCCGGTACACCTATATTTAAAGATGTTCATCTTAGATATGCTAGGGAGACTAGCAAGGCTATATTGAATAGTAATCAATACAAAAATGTAAGGCTAATCGAATTTCAGATCCAGAGCAAAATGCATAACCAGCAAACCCGGGAGGGACAAATAGGGGCTGAATAAATAAATGCCTAAGAAATAAATGCCTAAAATGAGCTAAAGTGCCTAAAAGGTAAGTGCCTAAAATGCCTAAAGTGCCTAAAAGATAAGTGCCTAAAATGCCTAAAGTGCCTAAAGTGCCTAAAATGATTAAAAGCAAAAAATAAATGCATAAAATACCTAAATTTAAAAGCGGTTAAAATGCTTATAATGGCTAAAACCTTTAAGGCTTTAAGCTTTAAGTGCTTAAAGAGTTGTACATTGAAAGCAATAAATTGCTTTAGACATTTTAGGCACTTTAGGCACTTTAGGCACTTTAGGCATTTTAGGCACTTATCTTTTAGGCACTTATTAAGTAAAGTATGGAAAGTAAACAATTTGCTAAAGATCTTGAAAAGCGAACACGAATATTTGCAGTGATGATAATTCGTTTATCAACTGGTTTGCCCAAAAGTCCGGAAAGTATGGTTATAAGGACCCAGATTACGAAATCTGGGTCGTCTATTGGAGCTAATTACCGTGAAGCTAATCGTTCAAGAAGCAAAGCAGATTTTAAAAACAAGATTAAGATTTGTGAAAGTGAAGCCAGTGAAACGCAATACTGGCTAGAAGTAATTGTAGAAACAGGTTGGTTAACGTGGGATAAAGTCAAACCTGAATACAATGAGTGCAGCGAATTGCTAGCAATCTTTACAACTATTGGAAACAGTAAATAGCTTTAACCACAAATTCCTTAATTATTTAGTCTATTTTAATAACGTACAGATAGTCACTTTAGCTACTTATCGCTTAAGCATTTTTTTTGCTTTTAAATTTAGGCACTTTAGGCATTTTAGGCACTTTAGGCACTTATCTTTTAGGCATTTGTAAAGCAGAGTATGCATCGGAAACAATTTGCTAATGGAAACAGTAAATAGCTTTATGCCTTTTTATTGCTTTTAAATTTAGGCACTTTAGGCATTTTAGGCATTTTAGGCATTTATCTTTTAGGCATTTATCATTAGGCATTTATCATATGGTCCTACAAATAAAAAGGCTTGATAAGGTTTGTATTGCTATAGTGATCGTCATTTCAACCATGTGTGGTTATTTAGCAATGCGTCACTTGTCCAATAAGAAAAGAAAGATAACCAATGAAAAAGATCTTCTTTCCTTGAAGTTAAAGGATTTAAATCTGGCAAATACAAATTTGGAAGAGTTAAAGGAGGCTTTAGTGGATACCCGGGAGGAGTTAAAGATTGTAAATGAACAAATCCCGGAAACCGCAGATATGGGAACGTTTCTAAAAAGAATTGATTCTTTGATGAGTGAAGGGGAAGATGTATTGATAAATGTGGAACCCTTACCGCCTATAAAAGAGAAACACTATAGCAGGATTCCTGTCCAACTGACATTTGAGGGAACGTTTACAGATACCTATAGAATCCTTCACGGTCTGGAAACAATGAATCGTTTAATCGTTATGGAAAACATTGATATAAGAAAATCAAACACAGATAAGCTTTGTAAGGTAAGCCTGACAACTAATATTTTTGAAAGGTAATAATCCAACCCTCCCAAACTGGGTTGAGTATATCAGCCCAAGGCAATGTTCTCGGTTACTGATAATTATTAAATAATGGCCCTGAAGGGATGCAACATATTGTGCTTAAACATAGTATGTTTCGCCATTGCAGGGCTCGTTATTTTGTATTTATTATCCAGTGGCATTGCACCATCGGCGGCTAAGTTAAGAAATTATTTCACGTTAAATGTGTTGTAAATATCGAATGTCGAACTACGAATGTCGAATCATGAAGGGTTTTTATCATTCGACATTCGTTATTCATTGTTCGATATTTGATATTTATGCTTTACCTGTTTCTCCTCCTTAACCTCACGTCTATGGGCATTTGCCCCGTGGTAATCATAACTATTAAATAGCTACCTGACGGGTAGCAACATAAGAGTACAATTTTAGATCATAAAAATAGGAAATTTGTGAATTAATTGCACAATATTGACGATATTAAGATTACGATTACGAAGGTTAACTAACATTATCATAATCCCTATGTGTACAATTTTAGATCATGAAAAATTGGACGTTTCTGGACCTGTTACACTTATATGGCTGGGATTAAGAGTAAAATTGTTTAATGAGGTGTAATGAGCCATGTCAGAAAAGAAAAACGAACAAATAAAAATATACATTGTTCTCGTACTATTGCTTGTCATGGGGATACTCGCCTATTTTCAGCTTATACATAAAAAGAGTGCGCCTGAAGAAACAAATGTTTCAACAAATGTTTCCAGAAGTGTTTCCACAAATGTTTCAACAAATTTGCCTCCTGCAATATTTGATATCTCTAAAGTCTTGACAAAAAGATCGAAAGGTGGCAAATGGGGCAAACAGACTGATACGCAGACGCCAGGCTCACTTCCAAGAGACATCTTTACCACTTTAAAATTTCTGAATGACATCAGGGACGAATTAGGTGAAGAGATGATAGAAGCTCCAACCTCAACGTTGGAACTTAAAGGGACTATTATTGGCGGCGGTAACCCTATGGCTATAATTGACAGTCAGTTTCTTAAGGTAGGTGATATGATAGGCGAATATAAACTGATAAGTATTGGCAAGAAAAATGTTTTGCTCACTTTGGGCGATGAAAAAATAAAAGTGGAAATGAAGCCAAAATGAATAGGGACAAAATAATAATCTTGGGACTTTCTTTGATCTTGATGGTGTCTGTCCGTCCTATATACGGGCAAATTCAGAACCAAGTTAATGGTACGAAAGAAAATAGGTCGGAATCAATGGGAGAAGTGTCTCAATCAGCCGCTAACCTATTCTATGAAGAAAGCATGTCTGTTGAAACTAGAGAGATAATAAAACAAAAGCTCTCTAAAATTAAGGAGGCAATCACGTACGGAACGATTAATGAAGCCGAAGTTGTTGTTGATGGTTTATTGGAAGAATTTCCCACAAATGTAAAAGCCCTTGGGTTTAAAGAACATATCGAAAGGTTACGCCATCTCGAAAACATAGAGGATCCAGATATTACAAACATAAACGAGATAAAAGAAAATGTGGAAATGATTGAAAAACAAATTATACCTAATACTGAGATTACACAGTTTCGTATAGAAGAGGAGATGGCACGTATAGAAGAACTCAAGGCTGGTAGCGAATTACCGTACAATGATAAGGATCTGATAACCCTTAATTTCATCGATGTGGATGTAAGGGAGATTCTTTCATCAATTTCACTGCAACAAGAGGTAAGTATTGTACCGGCGCAAGGCGTTTCAGGTGCTATTTCTGTTCATCTTTATCAGGTACCGTTGGATAAAGCCATGGAATATGTTTCCCTGGCAGCGGGGTGTGTTTATCAAAAACGTGGAGAGATGTATTACGTTTATAGACCAGAAGAGCCAATCGATCCGCAAGCGGAAAGACTAGAGATGAAAATGTTTAAAATCAAATACGCGGAGATTGAAAATATCCAAGAAATATTGGAATCCCTTCCGGGAATAAGATCGATCAATATCCATAGACAATCGAAGATTATCATGGTGGAAGATACGCCGGAGAATATTGCGAAAATTGAATCTGTCCTCCAATATTGGGATACTGAGCCAAGACAGGTGGTAATTGAAGCTTCGATCCTGGAGATTGATCTTACAGATGATATGGCAATGGGGGTAAACTGGGAAAAAATAGTGGGTGATGCACGGATAGGGACAGGTGGATTTAGCAGCGCAAGTGTTGATATTGACGGAGAGATTTCACCTATCAATCCTTCAGGGGCGGGTTTTTTTGGTAACATAATTACCGGTGCCGGCAATTTTTCGGCTGCTCTGGATACCTTGCAGTCCATGACAAAAATCAATACACTTTCCGCGCCTAAGATTCTTGCCATACACGGTAAACGGGCGGAAGTTCAGGTTGGTGGCGAGCAGGGGTATAGGGTTACGACTGTTAATGAGGGGATATCTACTGAGAATATAGAATTTATTCAAACAGGAACCATTCTGGATATAACACCGTACATTAATGATAACGGCACCGTATTGCTTGAAGTGAAACCCAGTATCAGGAGTGCCGTTCTTGAGCTTGGGATCCCGGTTGTTAAGACTACAGAGGTTACCACATGGCTCATGGCCAATAACGGGGCCACAGTTTTTATTGGTGGCCTTATTCAGGACACAAAAATAGTATCTACTAGTAAGGTTCCTTTGTTGGGTGACATACCTATAATAAGAGGTTTGTTTTCACGAAACTCCCATGACTATGGAAAGTCAGAACTGGTTATTTTAATCACACCACGGATAGTGGGGACTGAACCGGGAGATATTGAGCAAATGGAATCCATTGAAGGAGTCCGAGAAATAGATAAGGACTTTGAGAATGAGCCTTTGCCTGGTTATGAGAAATTCTTTAAGTTTTTATCTCCTCATAAGATGAATAATTTATGACAATATTGTAACTATTTAGGCATTCAATGTTAGCACACGCAAATAGCTAACCGGGCAATGCTGACTATTTAGTGTAATGAGAGGTAAGAATTCAGTAGTCAGAAAACAGAATTCAGTAAGAGCTTTACCCGTAATCTAAATTGTTGTGGTGGCATTAATGTTATGGGTATAAATTTGATGCTAAATTATAGGAGAATATAGTGGATGCAGACAAAAGAAAGTTTAAACGGTTTGATGCTTTTATGGACGTGCAGTTTCGTGCTCAGAACACCAAGTCTGATAATGAAACCGGTTTAAGTAGGGATCTTTCCCGTGAAGGAATTAGAGTTAGCACTAATCGTATGCTTGATGTTGGTATACTCGTAAACCTTAAAATCCACTTGCCGAATGAAGCAGCTGCGGTGAATAGTACGGGTAGAGTGATGTGGTCTCGTCCGGGAAATCATAAAGAGTTAAGTTATGATTCCGGTTTACACTTTGTTCTCATGGATCCTGCGGAAAAATTTCGTGTACTTGACTATGCGTATAATTTCTGGCGTGAGGCTAAAGTGAATAATATAAGTGCCTAAGAAATAAATGCTTAAAGTGCCTAAAGTGCCTAAAGTGCCTAAAGTGCCTAAAATGCCTAAAATGCCTAAAATGACAAATGCCCAAAGTTCCTAAAAGTAGGTAATATCTTTCTCCATTAAAATTGGTTGTATTGCTTCATATTTTCATTTCTGATCAACAAATTTTAGGCACTTTAGCTCATTTTAGGCATTTTAGGTAATTCTCTACACTCTGATGTTGAAAAATATCCTTGTTATGTTAAATCATTAAACAAATGTCAAACAGACTACCAATTATAATTTTACTCTCTGCCATAGCTATTGGAGCGCTTCAATACACTTATTATCCACATGTGAGTGAAATTGATTTGTACAGCTTAATATCTGAAATCATTATTGCAATAACCGTGTTGATGCTGATATTTGATTTACGTAGCTTTCGGGGGAATAAACAGATCTATGTTTTGATGTTGTTGGGTTTTGTTTTACTGTTTTTTGCCTTTTGGACAGATATGTTGGATGAGATAATTGATCAGCCAAGATTGATGACTACAATTTTTGAAGATCTTTGTCAAATGGCAGGTTTTATTACCGTAATCATCGGTATAAGCAAGTGGACTCTGATCAATAACCGGCAAAACAAAGAGTTACAAAGATTCGCAACAACTGACAGCTTAACGGGCTTGTTTGTTCGCAGATATTTCAATGAGAAAGTAAGTGATGAATTTATTAGGTGCCGTTGTAGTAAAGGTATATTTTCCATACTATTGATTGACTTTGATAACTTTAAATCTATTAATGACAAATATGGCCATTCATGTGGTGACGATGTTCTAAGTATTTATGCAAAAGAGATAAAAAAGATCCAGCGAGAAACAGATGTTTTTGCTCGTTGGGGTGGGGAAGAGTTTATAGTGCTAGCAATTGAAAGTAATATTGAAGATTGTGCCAACCTATGTGAAAAACTAAGGCAACATGCCAGAAGCTTGTTGGTGGCAGTTGGAGATGAGGTTATCAATTTTACTGTAAGTATTGGAGCTGCAACATTGAGAGAGGATGATGATTCTGTTGAAATGTTGATTAATAGAGCAGATCAATTACTATACAAAGCAAAGAGAAACGGTAGAAATTGTTTTTATATCGATTCTTCTAGATAAAATAAATAACGTCATATAGTTGATGCGCTCAAGTAAGGCATGCTATTCTGTTACCTTTCCACATCTTTTTAAAAAACTCAGGGCCATATCCTTCTCGATCAAAGACTTGCGTGAAACGTGCTAGATGCCGATCTATTTCCAGTCTCTCCTCACTAGGTTGGTTTGGTACTTCTTTCAATAATCGAGGCACTATCTCACTACGTAACATATCCATTAAACCGCTATTAAATTATGTACTTATAACAAAACTGCAAGTTACGACGGTATTGGTGTAAGATAGGTGAACGGAAGGTTGGATGGGTAGGTAATGGACTTTCTTGTTAAGTTATCAATTGGACATATTCTCACACCTTGTTATTGGCAAATGGGAGAATGTGAATTGAATTGCGGTTATGTTGAGCTGTTGACATCTCCGGATGTGGATGATAATATTATGGCAAATCACATAATGATTTTAGGGAACAGTGAATTGACTGGTTGGAATAGTTAGATTAAACATTTAGAATTGAATTATGGGAAACAAGAAGATCCATGATCTGAGATTGATCGATTCTGCGAAATGGGATCGTGCGGAATGGAGTGCCACTGGTTATTTTTTTGATCAAAGGAACAATAATTTACCGTGTCTGGGTTTTATATTTAATAAAAACAAGTATGGGAAAAAAATTTTTAAACAATGGTATAAGCAGTTTGGCAGTGTAGATATTTTTGAAGAGTTAAGGGTCTCTATTATTGACGGATTAGAGGATTATGATGGTATTGGGTATGTGGTTCACTTGAGTTCTGATCCTCTTCAAACACATAAAAGGCTCGAGTCTCTGTCCATAAAGTCGGATTACAAGAAAATCGGAGTGGAAAGTCTGTTTCAGTCTATGAATCCTCATCCGGGATCAAATCATTTGGCCGATTTTCGCCAGAGGTACGAGGAGTTAGGAGAGTATGCGGTGACTCCATTGTACAGAAAATCGTTTGGAAAAGGTATAGGTGTTAATCTGGAGTCGTCAATAATAAAGAAAACAATCCACTTTCGGAAGTTAAAAGAGATAGAGAATGGTGATCCGGATTGGCCCATATTTAAATCAGGTATCCTGCATTTACGTAAAGGGGACGTCAGGAAATAAGTTGATAGTATAGGAATTTTCATTTTAATTCGTTGTAAGGTTAAGGGTTGTAGAATGTGTGAAATATGATAAATGTAGGGTGCGTATCACGCACCGGCATACTGACTTGCATTTCGGTGCATAATATGGACCCTACATAGAATATTCTGCACATATCAGTGATTCTGTGGTTAAAGCCCGCCGTAGGAGATAATTTAATAGTATAGAAATTTTCATTTTAAGATTAAGATAGTTGTTTCTTTTCTAATCAAATCAAACCTGAAGGTTTGATTTACATTTCGTAACTCAAGGCTTTAGCCTTGATGATGTAAGGGGAGATATCCGTTTGCGATAGGAGGCGCTTCTCTTTGGAGATTCTAGCCCGCCGTAGGTGCTAACTTATTGTTTTTGTCTGATCTTTACTTCTGTAAGTAAAAATAATTTGTACAAAAAGAACCGACACTAGACATTTGGTTTATTATATGATATTATGCTTCCTTTTGTCTTATATGTATGGGGTGTTGTGACTGGTAGACCTGCTTTTTGTTTCCATTTCAAAACTTTCCAAGTTTCATTAGCGAATAGATTCCCCAGTTTTTGTGATGAAGTAAATATATGTAATCTTCTATCTGGAATATAACCTTAAAGTTTATGCAACATTTTTGCAAATATGTTTTGTGATAATGTTTAAACAGCATTTTTTTTTTAACAGTTAATGTAAAGAGACCAAATTATGAAATTGATAAAGTATTCTTTTCTGTCTTACGCTTTTTTTATAGGTATAATCTTTTGCGTAAATGCTTTTGCTGATATTAATGAACCAATCTTAGATGCGGTTAGTAAGTATGAAAAGGATGAAGAGGATGGGAAAAGTGAGGCGGCTAACTTACCGAAAGAGATTCGTATTGAAAAAGATAGCTCTGTAATGATGTTGATCCCGGCAGGTTCTTTTTGGAGAGGTATAAAGATTGGGACTACTCACCATGATGCACCTTTACATAAAGTATACTTAAAATCATTTTATATGGATAAGAGCGAGGTTACTAATAGTCAGTATGCCACATTCTTAAAAGAAACTGGTTTTCGTCCGCCGTTATACTGGAATGATCCGCGCTTTAATGATCCAATGTTTCCCGTTGTTGGAGTAAGATGGAAACATGCGGTTGCTTATGCTGAATGGGCGGGTAAGCGTTTGCCAACAGAGGCCGAATGGGAAAAGGCTGCAAGGGGCGGTTTGGAGGCAAAGAATTATCCATGGGGAGATGAGATAGGTGTGGCAGAGGAGCATGCAAACTTCCATAGTATGCAGGCTAAACCGGTTGCGTCTTATAGTCCAAATGGTTACGGGTTATTTGATATGGCAGGAAATGTATGGGAATGGGTTGCCGATTATTATGGGGCAAACTATTATAATATGGCTGAGTTGTCAAATCCTCCGGGGCCGGAAGAAGGCAGAAATCGTATTGTTCGCGGTGGTGCTTTTAATACCAGTGGACAGTCGTTGATGTGTGGCCACAGACACTATTATGATCCTAACCTTTCCATGTATATGATCGGGTTTCGTTGTGCGAAAGATGTTGAATAATCGAACGTTGTCAATGGGAAAAATGAACGCAAATGAAGGGAACATGAAAGGTGCATATGCCAAGGCTTGTTTGATGGCTTGCGAACAGCTATATAAGATGGATCCGGAGGAAATTGCGCGATGCACCGGGGCAGATTATGATAAGCAGGGCCATTCGTTAAGTTTTGAGTATATGGGCGGTGTTTATAGAGTTGATTGCGGTAACGGGAATGTTTTCTCTCCTGAAGGAGATTGTGTTGATGATACAGTGCTGAAGACGCTTTTTTTGCACTATTTAACAAATGGTAAGAGTCTATTGATAAAGGGTCGTCAAGTTGCATTCAGTGAAATTCCCGGTGGTGGAGCAATGTACGATAATTCTTACAAAAAGAGGGTCGTTTTGCCTCTGGTGAAGAGGTTTGGGGGTGATCCTGATGCGTTATTGGAAGCTTCTCGTCGATTTAATGGAGAGAAGGCTTGTTATGGTGATTTAAGTGTTACGATAAATGTCTTTCCTATGGTTCCGGTTACATATGTTGTCTGGAAGGGAGATGATGAATTTTCACCTTCTGCGACAATTCTATTTGACGAATCCATATCATTGTCCTTACCTGTTGAAGATATCGTTATTATGACAAGTTTTGCAACTTATACATTGATTAAAGAGGCGGGTAGTGTAAAGGGCTGAAAATGAATAACATATTCAGCCCATTCCTAAATTAAGAAATGTGTGGGTTCGTATTTCTCCTTTTTTGTTTAACTGTGAACTTTAATGCTTTTCTATTATATGTTCTTAAGTGCTAATTAAAAAAACCTTGATTATATAATTTAAAATAAGTACTATTTAACTACTTATTTTCAGATTAACTATTTAGGTGTAAATTAAGGTGTAAAACTATGGAAATATTGTTAGTCAAAGCTATTGGATTGTATGAATGGGTGATGATTGCCCGTATTGTTTTAACTTGGATACCCCATAATGTGAATCATCCAGCTGCTCAGTTTCTTTATAAAATTACGGAACCTG
Source organism: Candidatus Anammoxibacter sp. (assembly GCA_021777055.1). Taxonomy (GTDB): domain Bacteria; phylum Planctomycetota; class Brocadiia; order Brocadiales; family Anammoxibacteraceae; genus Anammoxibacter_A. The sequence goes on from JAIQZO010000067.1 coordinate 93,648, forward strand.
TTCTTAATCCAATAAGAAGGGTTATTCCGCCGGTTATGGGCATTGATTTTTCTCCGATAATTGTATTTGTTGCTCTAGGATTTATTAAACGGATGTTGTTCCGAGGTCTGCTCTAATCTGATGTGTTGATATTTGCATGTAAATATTGGCCACAGTTTTCACGAAAGAGGGTCGCGCTTCTTGTAAGTGAAAGTTTGTGGCTATTTTTCTATATATAACATAGTGCGGGTAAGCTGCAACCAGAATACAGAATACAGAATAACGCATAGATTTGTAGTTATTTCACTATGCTATTTACCGTAAAAATGTTTCGACTCTTGAATTCTGAATTCCATAAAAACTACAAAATCTTAAGAAAAGAAGTTTTTATAAAGTAATACTACAAATATATACCTTGTTTACGGCAGAATAATAGAGCTGATGATTAAGACGGTTTTGACTATTGCGGGGTCGGATTCCTGCTGCGGAGCCGGAGTTCAAGCGGATATAAAGGCGATTAATGCATCTGGTGCTTATGGCGTATGTGCCATAACGGCTTTAACTGCTCAGAATTCACAAGGTGTGGATAGCGTGTTAGAGGTAGGTGGGGGCTTTGTTGGCTGTCAGATTGATTCTTTAGCAAATGATTTTGATATAGCGGCAGTAAAGACCGGCATGCTGGTAAATTCTGATGTTGTCAAGGACGTGGTTTGCCGTGTTGAACGGTTTGGTTTTGATTTGTTAGTGGTTGATCCGGTTATCATTTCGAAGAATGGTAAACAGCTTCTTTCTGATGATGGAGTAACGGTTATGTGTGGAGGTTTGTTCCCTCGGGCGTTTTTAGTGACGCCGAATATACCGGAAGCAGAAATGATTGTTCGTGGAAAGATAAATAATCTGGATGATATGAAATCCGCCGCACAGACATTGATAAAATTGGGTCCGAAAAACGTTTTGATTAAAGGCGGGCACCTTGATTCTTCTATAAAGTCGGAGGGTATGGCCATTGATCTGCTGTTTGATGGTGGCTCTTTTAGGATATTCAAAAAGCGTTTTCTTGAAAATAAAATAGTACATGGAACCGGATGCGTGCTTTCTGCTGTAATAACAGCAGAGCTGGCTAAGGGTAGCGATATTGTTAATGCGGTACATATGGCGAAGGCGTTTATTTTTAACGCAATGGACTCTGCTGTATATTTAGGAAAAGGTGCGGCTCTGATTAACGGGGTGTAATGTTGCCATATATAAACTTCGTTTATGAAACGAAATTAAATAAGATATAAGGAGATATAAGAATGAAAGGTGTTAAGTGCGGTTTGGCTGTTTTCTTTTTAAGCTTTTTCTGCCTGGCGACATATGCGGTTGCTGAAGATAAACAGGCGTCGGCTAAAGTGGAGTCGTTTATCCTTGAGTGTAGTGAAAAAATTGATATGGGTTATTATGGCATCGCAAGTGTACATTTGGATTTAGGTAAAGAGATGTCGTGTTCGTTGATCCTGGATAACAATCTGATTGGGTTACCGCATTCTGCAGGTAATAAGCTTTTGCTGAATTTGCGTGATGCACCGAGTCCCCATGTTGTTGTTTCGCCTCAATTTGGTGAAACTGATGGTAATGGAAGATTGAAATTTAATATTACTGCAACGAAGAGGGGCACTGCGTGGGTAGCATGGACAGTGGCGGATGAAAAAGGTGAGTTTGTTTTTAGCAAAGGGGCTATCAAAAAAGGGCTTGCGGTCGGGTTGTTTGTTAAAGTGAAATAGATGGATATTGATATTGTTTCATTTATAACTGTCGGGTAAAAATATTAAAAATCCGGTTTGTGTCTTAATGTGGCTGAGTTTGGGGTTGGATTCAGGTTAATAAATGCCAGAAAAAATAAATCTGGCAGTGCTTATCTCCGGAAGTGGAAGGACTCTGCAGAATTTTATTGATAAGATAGATTCCGGTGAGATAAATGCTGTTATTCAGATAGTAATTAGTAGTAATCCAAAGGCTTATGGTTTGGTCAGAGCCCGAGAATGTAGTATAAAAACTGAGGTTGTTAACCATTGTGATTATGATGGGACTGAAAGGTTTAGCGCTGCAATTAATGCCCGGTTAAAGGAGCTTCCGGTTGATCTCATACTGCTTGCCGGGTTTTCGCATTTTTATAAAATACCTGAGATGTACGCTTGCAAGGTGATGAATATTCATCCAGGTTTAATACCTGCATTTTCTGGTAAGGGGTATTATGGGCACTTTGTGCACGAAGCTGCTATCAGATACGGGGTAAAGATATCCGGTTGTACGGTGCATTTTGCTGATAATAAATATGATAACGGACCCATAATTGTGCAGCGGACTGTTGCAGTGATGGAAAATGACACGGCTGATACTTTGGCTGAAAAAGTTTTTATGGAAGAGTGTATTGCGTATCCGGAGGCTGTACGGTTGTTTGCTGAAGGAAAGTTAAGGCTTGAGGGCAGGAAAGTGATAATAGGTGAAAAAGTTTGATCAAGGTTGGGATACTCGGGGCATCGGCTTACACAAGTCTTGAGTTGTTAAAAATACTTTTAAGGCATTCTGGAGTTGAGGTTTCTTACTTAGCAATAAGAGGGGATGGCAATCCTGCAATTTCCGAGATCTTTCCAGGGTTGGAAAACAGGATAGATATCAGATGTGCTAATCTGGATAAAGATTCCATTCCCGAAGAGGTTGAATTGGTGTTTGTGACCCTGCCACCGACGGTTGCAAAGAATTATGTGCCAAACGCGGTGAAGCGTGGAGTAAAGGTTGTAGACCTGAGCGCTGATTACCGATTTAGGGAAAAAAATATTTATGAGCTGTGGTACAAGTCTGTGCATGAAGATGCTGATGGTATTAATATGGCTGTGTATGGATTACCTGAGCTCTTTAAGAACGAGATAAGAAACAGTGCGTTGGTTGCAAATCCGGGATGTTATCCCACTGGTGCTATATTAGGCCTTACACCGTTAATAAAGGGTGGTTTGATAAGTACGGATGATATTATTATTGATGCGAAGTCAGGTATTTCAGGTGCAGGTAAAAAACCGACGGACATAACGCACTATTGTGAACGTAATGAAAATATTGAGGCGTATAATGTTGGATGCCACAGGCATGGTCCGGAGATTAATCATATCTTGTCTAGAGTTAGCGGGTTAGACATTTCTACATTTTTCACTCCCCATTTAATTCCTATGAACCGTGGAATACTAAACACCGTTTATGCAAAGATTAGTGATGGAAAGAGTGTTCACGATATAGAGAATACATTTGATGAGTTTTACCGTAATGAGCCTTTTGTCAGGATAAAAACGCAAGGGCTTCCAAGGGTTGTAGATGTGGTAAATACAAACTTCTGTGATATTTCATTTACGGTGGTAAGAGACCGCGTAATCTTAATAACATGTATTGATAATATGGTCAAAGGTGCATCAGGGCAGGCGGTTCAGAATATGAATATTATGCTTGGATTTGATGAGACGCGTGGGCTATTATAATTACCTTGGAATACAGAATTCAGGATACAAAAGAACAGGTAATTAACTGCTAATTTGAATGTTACTTTTTGCTGAATAATTATAAATTTTAGGTATAAGATTATAGAATAATATGACAAATTCATCGGTACGGGTCAGGTTTGCCCCAAGTCCCACAGGACATCTCCACATCGGAGGGGTGCGAACAGCACTTTACAACTGGCTGTTTGCCAGAAACAATGGGGGTAAATTCTTTTTGAGGATAGAGGATACCGATCGCGTACGTTCTACTCAGGAATCAACGGATGTTATCTTTGAGAATATGGAATGGCTTGGTTTTGATTGGGATGAGGAACCTCGATACCAGAGTAATCGCCTCGGAATATATGATAAATATATTGATAAACTGATGAAAGACGGTCTGGCCTTCGAAGTTGAAGGAGGTGCTGTGTCTTTTAAGGTTAAGGAAAAGGCTCCTCTGGTGTTTGATGATGCCGTTCATGGTAAAATCAGTTTTGATCCGACTCTTATTGATGACTTTATAATTAGAAAAGCGGACGGATTTCCCACTTATAATTTTGCATGTGTTATTGATGATGTTGAAATGGGGATTACGCATGTTATTAGGGGTGATGATCATACGTCAAACACCCCCAGGCAGCAGATGGTATATAACGGAATCGGAGCAAAGCTTCCGGTCTTTGCGCACATACCAATGATACTAGGTGAAGATGGTACAAGATTGAGTAAGCGACATGGTGCTACATCTGTGGCTGATTATAGAAACAGAGGTTATTTACCGGAGGCGTTGCTGAATTTTCTGGCTCTACTTGGGTGGTCACCGGGCCATGACGAAGAACTGCTTTCTATAAAGGATATGATAGAAAAGTTTTCATTAGACCGTGTTAATAAAACCAGTGCCAGATTTGATAATACGAAACTTGACTGGATGAACGGCCAGTATATTATGGATGCCAAAGTTGATAGTATTACCGAAAGCCTGAAACCGTTTATTGAAGATGCGGGTATTGATCATAAATTACTTGATAAAGATTGGCTGCACAAATTGGTGGAACTCTATCAGGACCGTTTTAAGACTTTAAAAGAGTTTCCTTTAAAGACCGCGTTCTTTTTTAATGATGATATCCAGTTTAATGAAAAGGCGGTTAAGAAGTTTCTTCAAAAGGATGCGCCGCCTGGCACGGAACAAATCGGTGTTATATTGGAAGATGTTTGCAGTGAACTCTCCGGGATTGCGGATTTTAGCGTAGATGCAATAGAAGCCAGCCTTCGGGCATTGATAAAAAAATATAATATAGGTTTTGGAAAGCTAGCACAACCTGTTAGGGTTGCGGTTTCCGGTGACAGTGTAAGTGCAAGTATCTTTGAGACCCTTGAATTGTTGGGCAAGGAGAAATCCATAACCAGAATAAGGCATGCTGTAAAGACTTTTTGTGGTCAAAGGGAAACTAATTAGGTAGATAGGCTGAAGGCTGAAGGTGAAAGTAAAAAAGCAAAAGGCTTTAGCTTTTTAGGTAGATAAGATTTATAGTATTACCCTGTAAAAACTTTACTTTTTAGAAAGATTTTTGCATTGAAGTGTCTGTTACTGACAAACTCGTTTGTCCGTGATACCAAAACTTTTTTGAATTAAATCGTAATTCGTAAATCTAAAATCGTAAATTTGGTAGTGGCTTCGTTGCTTTATGCTTTTACCTTCAGTCTTTAGCCTTCAGCCTGTTTACCTAACTTAAAGCATGGTCAGGTCTTTTGTTGCGATAGAGATTAGTCAGAATATAAAGAGAAACCTTGGGAAGATAATTTCCAAACTATCCGGTACTAATGCGGAAGTTAAATGGGTACGACCTGCAAACATGCATATTACGTTAAAGTTTCTTGGTAGTATTGACGAATGTGATGTCCCTGAAATATGTAATATGCTCAAGGATGCCGCTGTTGATGTGGAACCTTTTGATTTGGAAATAGGGGGATTAGGTGCGTTTCCTGATATAAAAAAACCAAAGGTTGTGTTTGTAAATATTGTTGATCAGAGTAAAGCTCTTTTAACTTTGTACGAACGGGTGGAAGAGAGGCTCGCGGATTTTGGAATAAAGAGGGAATCTCGTAGATTTACACCACATTTGACAATTGGAAGGGTACGGCCACAAAAAAATCTGAAAACTCTGATTGATTTGATAGATAACAATAAAAAGGTCTTTGCCGGAGGTTTGCTTGTAGAATCAATTGACTTAATGATGAGCGAGCTGCTGCCTGAGGGGCCGGAACACAGTAAGCTAGGAACCATAGACTTGTAAATGTATTGTGCTAAATTTTTGAGGGGAAAAACATGGCAAAACAAGAAACTTCTGATTCTGAAGAGAAGTCGCTGGCCCTTGAGAGGGCTATTGCGCAAATAGAGAAGCAGTTTGGGCAAGGTTCAATAATGCGTCTTGGGGCGGAAACAAAAGTTGATGTGCCGGTTATCTCAACGGGTTCTCTATCTTTGGATATTGCTTTGGGTATCGGTGGGGTTCCCAGGGGCAGGGTAATAGAGGTGTATGGTCCAGAGTCATCAGGGAAGACAACTTTGACCCTTCATATAATTGCTAATGCACAGAAAAAAGGCGGGATTGCAGCGTTTATTGATGCAGAGCATGCACTTGATCCGGACTATGCCGGTAGATTAGGAGTTGATCTGCAAAATTTGATAGTAAACCAACCGGATACAGGTGAGCAGGCCCTGAACATAGCAGAGATGCTTGTGAGGAGTAATGCTGTAGACGTGATAGTGGTTGATTCCGTTGCCGCCATGGTGCCTAAGGCAGAAATACAGGGTGATATCGGGGATGTGCATATAGGGCTTCAGGCAAGAATGATGTCACAGGCGTTACGTAAGTTAACCGGTGTTATTTCAAAATCAATGACGTGTGTGATATTTATTAACCAAATCAGAGAAAAGATCGGGGTGATGTTTGGTAATCCCGAGGTTACAACAGGTGGACGGGCACTTAAGTTTTATTCTTCTGTACGAATAGAGGTAAGAAGACTTAGTAATATAAAGGATGGCGAAGAGATCACCGGGACCCGTGTTAGGGCGAAAATTGCCAAAAATAAGGTTGCTGCCCCGTTTAAAAAGGCAGAGTTTGATATTATGTATAATCATGGTATTTCAAGGAGCAGTGATATCCTGGACCTTGGAGTGGAGAATAATATTATTGCTAAAAGCGGTACATGGTTTTCATATGGTGATATAAAGCTGGGTCAGGGACGAGAAAATGCAAAAATGGTTATTAATGAAAACCCTGAACTCTCGGAAGAGATCGAGCAAAAGATTCTTGAAAAAATTGCACCTGAAATGGTGAGGGGTGAGGTAAAAGCTAATGATGATGGAGACAAAAAAGTTAAAGGTAAAGGAAAAGAGAAGGTAAAAGATGAGAAAAACGGTGATGATACAGATATAAAGGGTGGAGCAAAGGATGCCGGTGCAATAGCGTAGATGGATAGTTCTTAGAGTTTGGCTGCTTTGATTGCATTTGCTACTTTTTTTTATTTTTTTAACTTTGCCGTTTGAATATAAAGTGAAAACAAACGAGATTAGAAAAAAATTCCTTAAGTTTTTCGAACAGAATAATCACGCGGTTTATCCAAGTGATTCATTGATACCGAGTAATGATCCGACTCTCTTGTTTACTGGTGCAGGAATGAATCAGTTTAAGGAGATGTTTGTTGGGACTGGGAGTCTGGATTTTAAACGTGCGACAACTTGTCAGAAGTGCTTGAGAACTGGTGACATTGAAAATGTGGGCAAGACTAGTTCCCATCACACCTTCTTCGAAATGTTGGGTAATTTTTCATTTGGTGATTACTTTAAGAATGAGGTGATAGGCTGGGCATGGGAATTTATTAGAGAAGAGATGGGGCTACCTGAAGATCGTTTGTCTGTTAGCGTTTATACTGATGATGACGAATCTTATGATATATGGAATAAAAGGATAAAAGTACCTGCGCATAAGATATATCGTTTCGGAGAGAGTGATAATTTTTGGCCGGCAAGTGCACCGTCAAAGGGGCCGAATGGGCCGTGTGGGCCCTGTACTGAGATATTTTTTGATCAAGGACCAAGCATAGGATGTAAAAAGGCGGATTGTAATCCCAGCTGCGATTGTGACAGGTATGTAGAGATATGGAACCTTGTTTTGATGCAATTTAAGCGTGAAGAAGGTGGAAATCTGATTCCGTTAGAGAAGAAGTGTATTGATACAGGAATGGGACTGGAAAGGGCTGCCAGGGTGATGCAGGGTGTTTTGACAAACTTTGATATAGATATATTTACACCAATAACAAAAAATATTATAGACCTGCTGGAAATAGATCCGGATGAAAATTCTGCTCATGTTCGTTTGGTTAGGCGTATAGCTGATCACATGCGGGCTATTGTGTTTTGTATTGCTGATGGCGTTTACTTTGGTAATGAGGGGCGCGGGTATGTTGAGAGACGGTTGCTGAGACGGGCAATGCGCGATGTAATAGAAATGGGGAGGAGTGAGATTCTCCTTTATAAGTTGGTCCCTGTGATTGTAAATGTCATGGAAGATCAATATCCTGATTTGGTAAAACGTCGGGAAAACATAGCGAAGATTATTAAAAATGAAGAAGAGCGGTTTCATGAGACTATTGAGAGGGGGACGCATCTTCTGAATGAGTATATCTGTCGTATGAAAAGTAATAAGGAGTCTGTCCTTTCCGGAAAAGATTCATTTCGTTTATATGACACATTTGGATTTCCTCCAGATATGACAGAGTCTGTTTTGAAAGAAAACGGTCTGAGTTTTGATAAACAGGGGTTTGAGGGGGAGATGAAGAAGCAGAGAGAGCTTGCCAGGGCGAAGACTCAAATTGTAAGTAGCGTGTTCTCTGATGATCTGAAGTCTGCGGGTGAAGTTGAGAAAACAGAATTTAAAGGGTACGAATCTGATAGAACGGAATCTGTTGTCAGGAGGATTATAGTTAATGAAACTAGCGTTAACTTTGCCGAAGCCGGACAAGAAGCGTTTATAAGTCTTGATGTTACCCCGTTTTATGCTGAAGCTGGTGGGCAGGTTGGTGATAATGGGGTTATGCGTAATGATAATCTTGAGATTGAAGTTATCAATACTGTAAAGGAAGGTGGAGGCATATTGCATATCTGTAAAGTAACCAAAGGAAAGGTTGCTGTTGGTGATAATGTAATTGCCGAAATAGGTGTTGCCAGAAGAACTGCTATTCGTCGGAACCATTCAGCTACGCATATTTTACACTATTTCTTGCGCCAGGTTCTTGGACAGCATGCTGAGCAGGCAGGGTCGATGGTTTCTCCGGATAGACTTCGTTTTGATTTTCGGCATTTTGCAAATGTGTCCGATGTTGAGCTGGAACGTATTGAATTTCTGGTGAATGAAAAGATTTTGGATGATGACCATGTTGAAACAAATGAGATGAGCTTTAAAAATGCTGTTAGCGCAGGAGTTACCGCACTTTTTGGTGAAAAATACGGAGATGTTGTAAGGGCTGTTGACATTGGGGGATACAGTAAAGAACTTTGTGGTGGTACTCATGTTTTAAGGACTGGAAGGATTGGTCTGTTTAAGATTATTGGTGAATCGTCAATTGCAGCCGGCATTCGACGGATAGAAGCTGTTACTGGGATGGAGGCCATAAAAAGAGTTCGTGAGAAGGAAAAAACCATTTCCGATCTATGTGTTACTCTTAATACGAACGAGAGTATGTTAAATAGCCGTATTAAAGAGATGCACAATGAGATTAAAGAGTATGAAAAAGAGATCCGTAAGCTTAAGCAGAAAACACAATCAGAGATAGCGGGCGAATTGCTGTCGAATGCTAGAGAATTATCTAATGTAAAGATAGTAACCGCAAAGATATGTAATGCAGAGATATCTGATCTACGTAATACTGCAGATTCGTTGCGTAAGGCAACTGATTCCATAGTAGTGGTCTTGGGTTCCGTCTTTAACAATAATGTGATCTTGCTTGCGGTTGTAAGTGATGATTTGGTAAAGAAAGGACTGCATGCTGGTAAGATTATAGGTGAGATAGCCAAGCTTGTGGGCGGTGGTGGTGGTGGTAAAGCAGAGATCGCCCAGGCAGGAGGAAAAGATGTAAGCAAATTGGATGGTGCTATTGACGATGCCTATACTTTGATAAAAAATAAGCTAGAAGAGAATGGCGCCGTCTGATTTTGGTGTCTGATTTGGCAGTTGTTGTCTGCCTGTTTTGCTTATACTCATCGGCAGAATAAATGTTTCATTTATTCTGCCGATGAGTATAATATCAACATATTGATAGTTAAGGCCGTGTCAGGTGCTTTATAGTGTATGTTTGAGGGAAAGATTAGAAGTGTTTTTTTGCTTGACAAATAAAATATGCAAGTATAAAATGGGCGATTTGGTATGCGTTGTGTGCCTGTTGTAACTTCTTGTTATTTCGTGCTTTACAGGAAGAGTTGTGGTTTAATTTAGGAAATTATCTTTTTATAGATGGAGGAATTATGGCGGTACCAAAGAGGAGGCAATCGACGTCGAGACGAGATAAACGCCGTACTCATGATGCGTTAACTGTGCCTAACATACCTAATTTAGAAAATATGCAAAAAGGATCTCGTGGCCGTTCAAAACGGTTTATTTGTCCTCAATGTAAACAGATAAAGACTCCACATACGGTATGTCATAATTGTGGTTTCTATAATGGCAGGCAGGTTATAGAGATAGAGAGGTAATCCCTATGCGAATTGCAGTTGATGCAATGGGAGGGGATTGGGCACCTTTTGAAATAGTTGAAGGTGCGGTTGAAGTTGCAAAACAAAACAAAGATATAGAGATAGTTTTGGTTGGCAATAAAGATCAGTTGGGCGTATTACTTTCTAAATTAAAGGTTAGTTTAAGTAACGTTACCGTATTTCATGCGTCACAAGTCGTTGGTATGGGAGAATCTGCAACTATGGCTGCAAGATCAAAAACAGATTCTTCTATTACAAGGAGTGTGGAACTGGCTGCCAAAGGGGAAGTGGACGCGGTGGTAAGTGCTGGTAATACCGGCGCGATGGTTGTGGCTTCAACGGTTTTGCTAAAAACACTTGAAGGTGTTAAACGTCCTGGTATTACTATTTTGATGCCACGAATGTACGGATCTTGTGTTATAGTCGATGTTGGTGCAAATCTTAGTTGTAAGCCAGAACATCTTTTCCAATACGGCATAATGGCGTCTGTCTTCTGCAAATATATTTTAGAAATAGAAAGTCCAAGGATTGGGCTATTAAATGTAGGAGTCGAAGATGTTAAAGGGAACAGCCTTGTAAAAGGTGCATATCGTTTGCTTAGTAAGGCATCTTTGAACTTTGTGGGAAATGTTGAAAGTTGCGACATCTTTGATCAGAATTTGGATGTGGTGATTTGTGACGGCTTTGTTGGTAATGCAATCTTAAAATTTTCCGAGGGCGTTTCATATGATATCTTTGCTAGTTTCGAACAGGAGTCAAGGAAAAATGAAGATACTGATCATGGTTTTAAGCTTTGCAAACCGGCGTTAGAGAGCATCAAGAACAGGAATGATTATGCTGAATATGGAGGAGCTCCTCTTTTAGGTATAAACGGGATCTGTATTATTGCCCATGGGCGGTCTAAACACGGAGCGATAATGAATGCCATAAAAGAGGCAATCAAATTTTCAGTAAACAATGTCAATAAACATATTGTTGCGGAGTTAAAGAAATATGCTGACGTAACGGTATTAAATAATCCGGAAATGGTAAAGGGTATTACGGTTTGAGATAGTTTTTTTCACAATGGCTTTGCGTTAATAAAAGTCCTATGGAAAAAGAATTAACAGGTAACAATAATGAGTGAAATACAAAAGATAGCCATTACGGGTTTAGGGTCGTTTTTGCCGGAGAAGATTTTATCAAATGAAGACTTAGAACAAATGGTAGACACTAGTGATGAATGGATTCTGAAGCGAACAGGGATAAGGCAGAGACGTATAGTGGAAGATGGGGTCGCAACATCAGATCTTGCGGCAAAGGCGTCATTAAGTGCTCTTGAGGATGCGAAACTTTCTCCCTCTGAGTTGGATCTTATAATAACATCAACGGTTACACCTGATCATTTATTTCCATCCACTTCGTGCTATATTCAAGATAAGATTGGAGCGGTAAATGCCGGTGCGTTTGATATTTTAGCTGCTTGTGCGGGTTTTGTCTATGCGTTGTCAATTGCGCAGGGTTTTATATCTTCTGGTGCGATGAATAACATACTTGTTGTTGGAGCAGAATGTTTATCAAAGTTTACGGATTACAAAGATAGGACCTCTTGCGTTCTTTTTGGTGATGGTGCCGGTGCGGCTGTTGTACAAAAGAGTAAAGGGGATAGCGGGCTACTCTCTTTTGTTTTAGGTGCAGATGGATCAAATGCTGACATCCTGATATTGCCGGCTGGTGGATCAAGGATCCCTCCTTCGGAGGAGACTGTGAAGAAGCGTTTGCATTATATGAAGATTAAAGGAAAAGAGGTCTTCAAATTGGCAACTAACAATCTTGTCCACCTTATAGAAAAGACATTGAACAAAAGTGGTATTTCTAAAAGTGAGATTGATCTTCTGGTTCCACATCAAAGTAACATTCGTATAATAAAAGCAGCAATGAAGAAATTAGATATACCTATGGAAAAAGTTTATGTTAATATAGATAAGTATGGAAATACTTCATCTGCGTCTGTTCCCATTGCTTTGGATGAAGCAAAGAGGACAAATAGGATTCACGATGGTGATTTGGTCCTTCTTGCTGCGCTTGGAGGTGGATTAACCTGGAGTTCAGCCCTTTTAAGATGGTAGTTAGGGTACCCCGTTTTAAATATATTCAGGGTTGTTATTTTATCATTAAGAGTGGTTTATGTTTGGTGGTATGAATAACGTATAAAAAACTTTAAAAAAGTAGGATTTTACATTAAAATTTAATATGTTAAATGGTAAGGCATTTCTTTTTCCTGGACAGGGAGCTCAGTATCCAGGTATGGGGAGAGAAGTTTATGAAAAATATGAGGAAGCTAGAGACGTTTATAATAATGCAAATGATATCCTTGGTTTTAATATCTCCGAGATTTGCTTTAATGGTAAAAAGGATGAGTTAAATAAAACATCGATTTGCCAGCCTGCAATATTAATAACAAGTATTGCAATACTGAGTGTTCTAAAATCTAGAGGATCCAACGGAAGTGTGACCTCTAAGATTGCTGGCGGGTTAAGCCTTGGAGAATATACGGCTTATGTTTATGCTGGCGCTATTTCATTTGAAGATGCTGTTCGGCTAGTGCACATGAGAGGTAAGTTTATGCAGGACGCGTGTGAACAAAACCCTGGTGGTATGGTTGCTGTATTGAGACTAAATGATAGTGAGGTTGAAGAGATTTGTGAACAGAGCAGGCATTTAGGCTGTGCAAGTATTGCAAATTATAACAGCCCTGAACAGGTAGCTGTCTCTGGTGAACTTAAGGCGTTGGATAATATAGTTAAAGAGGTTAAGGCTAGGGGCGGGAGAGCCGTTGCCCTGAAAGTAAGTGGTGGGTTTCATTCAAGTTTGATGAGTCCCGCAAAAAGTAAGCTTGAAGTTGAGATAAAAAAGACGAAAATATTGAAATCAAACGTGCCGATTATTGCTAATGCAAATGGGGAATATGTTTCAGAGCCTGACGATATAAAAGATATCTTGATGCATCAGCTCGATAATCCAGTTCTTTGGACCCAGTCAATGCAAAGGCTTATAAAGGATGGGATAGATACATTTTATGAATTTGGTCCGGGTAAGGTGTTGACCGGACTTTTACAAAAAACAGATCCTACGAAAGAAATTAGGAATATAGAGACGCTAAAATCTATTGAAGAACTCTTGGGCCAATAGATAAATAATAATATAAATTATATATTTGGAGGTTAAAACGTGACTACAGATTCTATCGAAGATAAAATAAAAAATATAATAAATAAGCAGATGGGTGTCGGGATGGAAAAGATAACAACTGAGAGTTCATTTGTTAATGACTTGGGGGCAGATTCATTGGATACTGTCGAATTAGTGATGGAGTTTGAAGATGCGTTTGAATTAGATATTCCTGATGAAGATGCAGAGAAGATCCAAACAGTAGGTGATGCAGTTAAATATATAAAAGAGCATAGTAAATAAGGTGGTTATGGAAGATAAAAGAGTTGTAATTACTGGATTAAATGCATTAACTTCTCTAGAATTTGAAAAAGATAAATTTTGGGAAGCATTATGTAATGGCAAGAGCGGAATAAAGACTATTAATGGATTTGATACTGCAGATTTTGAAGTCAGTATTGGCGGTGAAATTCAGGAATTAGATCTTAACCAATGGCTTGACCCTAAAGAGGCACGTAGATTGGACAGGTTTGTCCACTTTGCGGTTGTTTCTGCGACATTGGCAATTGAGGATTCCGGAATAGATTTTGACAAAACGGACAGAGATCATGTAGGTACTATAGTCGGTTCAGGAATCGGGGGGATAAGTGAGCTAGAAAAACAGAGTCAAATCTTGTTCAAGAGGGGGCCTTCAAGGGTTTCCCCTTTCTTAGTTCCTAAGTTAATGGTAAATGCTGCTCCGGCACAAATAGCAATAAAGCATAACATTTATGGACCAAACTATGCTGTGGTAACTGCTTGCGCATCTGGCGCCAATGCAATTGGTGATGCATATCGACTTATTCGTTATGGTGATGCGGATGTTATGATTGCGGGTGGTAGTGAGGCGGCGATAACTCCTTTAACTGTAAGCGGTTTTAGCAATATGAAGGCCCTTTCAGTTAATAAAAAAGACCCTACAAAGGTGAGTTGCCCTTTTGATAAGGAGAGAGACGGTTTTGTTATCTCCGAAGGGGCGGGTATGATAATCCTTGAAGAGTTGGAGCATGCTAAAAGGAGAAATGCAAAAATATATGCGGAGTTGATTGGATACGGTTTAAGTGCCGATGCATATCATGTTGCAGCTCCTGAGCCTACAGGTAGAGGTGCTTCTACCGCAGTCTCTTGCGCCTTAAAGGATGCTAAATGTAATCCAGAACAGATAGATTATATAAATGCGCACGCAACATCAACGCAAGTGGGTGACGAGATTGAGACAAGAGCCATTAATAAAATCTTTGGTTCCAACACTGAGAATTTATCTATTAGTTCAACAAAGTCAATGCTTGGCCATCTTTTAGGTGCTGCAGGGGGTGTAGAAGCTGCAATATGTGCACTTGCTGTTGAAAACGGAGTGATTCCTCCAACGATAAACTACGAAAACAATGACCCTGAATGCGGGGATTTTGATTTTGTTCCAAATATCGCAAAAGAGAAGAATATAAAAATTGCAATGTCTAACTCATTTGGTTTTGGTGGACATAACGTAAGTTTGATTATACAAAAGTTTGAAAAATGATTGCGGTTCTGATGATGAACAATATTGCTTGTTTCATTTCTTAACTGTTCTTTTTTGCAGGTTTAATGAAACCACTCATTACAATAATATATTTTGTGATGAGTGGCATCACTGGGAAAACGGACAATTAGCAGCTTGATACTGCTTTCTAATTTAGGATCTTAACCATTAGTTTCTTTTATTACGGTTGACGATCGTTTCCACACCTTGTCTTCTTTTGATGGGAAGTCTTTTCTGTAATGCACACCCCGTGTTTCTTCTCTTTTTTCAGCCATCTCTGTTATTATACTTGCTACCGTGAGCATGTTTTGTAATTCCCAACCAGCCGGAGACAAGAACTCTTTTTCTAATACATAGTTGCACAAATAACTGATCATCTCTTTTGCCTCAATGAGGTGCTTTTTATCTCTTTCTATTCCAACGTTTCGCCACATAAGGCTTTGCAATGTGTCTTTTACATCTCCTAAGTCCAATTCCCCCTGGTTTGGTGATGGTACTTTGTAACTTTGATGTACCAATATTAGGGGGGAGTTGTCATTTTCCAGTGTTAAACGCACTTCTTTGCCCACCCTGTGACCGTAAACTAGGCCTTCCAGTAAGGAGTTACTTCCCAAACGGTTTGCACCGTGAAGTCCGGTTGAAGATACTTCACCGCAAGCGTATAGATTACGTATGTTTGTCATCCCTTTTAAGTTAACTTTTACACCACCAATCATATAGTGAGCACTGGGCCTGACAGGGATCATATCTTTCGTTATATCAATATCAAAAGAGTCACAAATACTCTTTATCTTCGGAAATCGTACACTAAATCGTTCTACAGGAATATGAGTAACGTCTATATACACATGGGTATGATCTGTCCTCCTGATTTCATGTAAAATACTCTGGCTTACAATATCACGGGGTGCTAATTCTGCATCTTTATGATATTTTGTCATAAAGCGTTCGCCGAATTGGTTCTTTAATAGTCCACCTTCACCCCTCACAGTTTCAGAAATCAATGTACGTGAAGAGCCTGCTATGTAAAGTGTTGTGGGGTGAAATTGTATAAATTCCATATCCTGGATCTCTGCTCCCGCTCTATAAGCCATCGCAATTCCATCACCTTTTGCAACCTTGGGGTTTGTTGTTTCTCTGTATAACCTTCCGCATCCACCTGAGGCAAGGATTATTTGTTTTGCCCATATCAACATTAATCCTTTTTGGCTGTGCCATGCCAATACCCCTTTGCAAACACCATCAATAACTAGTAGTTCAATGGTAAACGTATATTCAAATATTGAGATATTTTTGTTACGATTAGCAAAGTCTATAAGGCCCCGTTCAATTTCAACGCCGGTTGTATCACCGTTCGCTCTCAAAATTCTACTTTGACAGTGTCCTCCCTCTTTTGTTAGTGCCAGGGATTGCCCTTCCTTGTCAAATTTAACTCCCATAGATATAAGCTCACTGATACGTTCAGGACCCTCATTCACAATACATTCAACAGCTTCATGGTCGCAAAGACCATGCCCTGCTTTTAGTGTGTCGTTAATATGCTCTTTAAAGCTGTCATTGTCGGACACTACCGCAGCGATACCCCCCTGAGAATATTGTGTGTTGCTTTCACTAACCTTGTCTTTCGTAATAACGGATACGGTACATGATTTTGCCGCTTCTATTGCTGCTGATAAGCCTGCGATGCCGCTTCCAATTACCAACACATCTGTAGATAAATGGGGGATTTTGCGGCTGTCAAATGAGATTAAAAACTTTCTGGAATCTATATGTTTATTCAATAGTAATATTTATATAAGATAATTTCTAAAAAAATAATAGTCTTCTACAATGTTCAGTGAATTACTCTATTCTTTTTGAAATTAAATAATATTTTTCCGCTAATTGTTGATATTAAAGATATTCCCCTATGATCAGGTCAAGTTTCTCTTTTGTTTCCTGTGGGATCATGTCTTTTTGTGAAATTAAAGCTCCGTTTAAAGCGTGTACACATTTACAATCTCTCTTTGCATCTATTGTTTTGATACTCTCTTTGAGAATCTTCTTTGCGTTCTCTACATTTTTCATGAGGTTAGCTATGATCATCTCTACTGTAACGTCCTCTTCTTCTTCGTGCCAGCAGTCATAATCGGTTGCCATGGCTAATGTACTGTAACAGATTTGGGCCTCTCTTGCCAATTTTGCTTCCTGTAAGTTTGTCATTCCTATAACACTGCCTCCCCATTGTCTATAAAGGTTTGACTCCGCCCTGGTAGAGAAAAGGGGACCTTCCATACAGATATATGTGCCTCCTTTGTGTACATTGGGCATGACTTTCTTTGCTGATTCATATATGATAGAGGCCAGACTGTTGCAAATTGGATCTGCAAATGTTGTATGGCAAACTACTCCATTACCAAAAAAAGTGTTTTCCCTTACCTTTGTCCTGTCAATGAATTGATCTATAACTACCATATCCAATGGTTTAATCTCCTCTTTTAAACTTCCCACGGCACTTACTGCAATAATGTAACCAACTCCCAGTTTTTTCATTCCGTAGATATTTGCTCTGAAGTTAAGTTCCGAAGGAAGTATTTTATGGCCTTTCCCGTGTCTTGGTAAAAAGACAACATCCTTACCTTCTAGCTTTCCTACCATGTATGGATCAGAAGGTTTCCCAAACGGAGTTTCAACTTCAACGCTTTCAACATTCTCTATACCTTCAATATCATATAAACCGCTACCACCAATTATACCAATCCGGTTTTCCTGCATCATTTCTCCTTATTTATTTAATCTATCAATTATTTGTTACTTATTATATTTGCGACGTCAATTAAGTCTTTTACGATATAATCAGGTTTTATTTTATCCGAATCCCTTTTATAATCATAATAGTCTGGGCCCTTGTCAATTAACATTGTCATACATCCTGCATTCTTTCCTGCATTTATATCACCCGGAGTATCTCCAACCATAAAAGATTCGTTCAGGTTAATGTTATATCGTTCCGCTGCATCTAAAATCATTTTTGGCTTTGGTTTTCTACATTCGCATGGCATACTGCCGTCAGTTATTTCAGCTTCCGGCATATGCGGACAAAAAAAGATGTCATCTATCCTTGCACCTCTTTCTAATAGCAGATTTTTCAGCTCCATGTTAATCTTGCCTAAAGTATCTTCATCGAAAATTCCCCTGGCGACACCTGATTGGTTTGTAATAATTATTACATAGTAACTTTTCTCATTAAACAGTTTTATTCCTTCAGGGGCATTGAGATTTAACTTTATCTGCCTGATTTGACTAAGATAAGGAACTCCCTCAATAATAGTACCATCCCTGTCTAAAAAGACTGCTCTTTTTTTTATTTCCATAATATGAATAATATAGTACGCAAGTGAATAGGCTAAAGTAAACCAACTATTTTATAGCCCACTAATCAAGCTATTTACTACTTTCTCTGTTTTGGCTTAACCAGGGAGAAACCTTGATTATCCAAGAACCTAATCAGATTTGCCAAACTTAGAAACGTATGACTGGTTAAGAGAAGCTAACCCATCAAAACTTAAGGAATTATTAATGGGCGTGGTATCGTGTTACCCGTCCTACCATACATTAATAGCCCTCAGCATTATTTGTAGGTGTTGTTGGGCTATGTTTCTTTGCGATCCTTGATACAATACTACTTGTAGATATGCCTCCTACAAGGGGAGCAAGAACTACCTCTCCACCGTATGATTCTACAAACTCTCTACCTACTACGCCGGCATTACGCCAGTCTTCTCCTTTTACAAGTACGTCTGGTCTAATTAATTTAATCAAGTTTTTCGGAGTATCTTCATTGAAAATAGTAACATAGTCAATATCAGATAACGCCGCTAATAGCCTTGCTCTCTCTTTATGATTGATAATAGGCCTGTTCCGGCCCTTTAGCTTACTAATTGAACTGTCTGAATTCAGACCTACAATAAGCACATCACCCTGCAAGCGGGAAAACTTCAAGTATTCAATGTGTCCAATATGGAGCAGATCAAAACATCCATTAGTAAATACTATTTTTTCCCCTTTTTTTCGGTGGCAGTTTAGAGTTGCAAGCAAACTATCAATTTCTTTTATCTTGAAGCTGAAAGGGTCGTGTCTAAGTAATATCTCCTTCGCTATCTCTTCTTTGCTTACAGGAGTTGCTCCTAATTTGCCCACTTCTATACCGGCTGCTATGTTTGCTATCCTAGCTGCATCATTAAAGCTTTTTCCGGCACCAATAAGAAATCCAAGAACGCTGATTACCACATCCCCCGCACCGCTTACATCATTAACTTCTCTTGGAGAAGTAGATATTATATCGTAATCATAATCCTTATTAAAAAGAAACATCCCGTCTTTATCAACAGTGATCAGGGCGTATTCCATATCTAGCATATCAATCAGCTTCTTACCTGCAATTTTTAGACTCTCTATATCTGTAATCTTAATATTAGTCGCAAGTTCAGTTTCGTACCTATTTGGTGTTATCGCTGTAAATCCTTTATATTGTGAATAATTTTCGCCTAGTTTAGGATCTATGAGTACTGGTATTGAGTATTTCTTGCTTAGATCTCTGATTTTATGATAAACTCCATCAGTCAATAAGCCTTTGTCCATATCGGCGATAATAAATACATCGCAATTTTGTGCAACATTTTCAAGATACTGGATCATTTTGTTTTCTTGTTCCAGAGAGATGCTGTGCCTATCTTCATAATCCACCCTTAAAAGCTGCTGTATTCCTTTTCCCGCAGATCGTAAATGCCCCATCATTCTTGTCTTAACAGTTGTAGTTCTTGAATTGTCCTTGAAAATGCCAGTTACGTCTGTCTTTAGTTTGCTTATTTCATTTATTAAGGTTTCTCCGTCTTTATCGTTTCCTACAACTCCACAGCTATATACGGTTGCGCCAAGTTCCTTAAGGTTATAAATTACGTTCCCTGAGCCACCGGGTCTAACCTCATTATAAGTAACATTAAGAACTGGAATAGGTGCTTCTTGCGAAATTCTAGTTACTTCACCCCATACATATTTATCCAGCATAAGATCACCTACAACAGCGACCCTGACATCGTTAACTGTGTTTAGAATATCTATTAAGTTTTTCAAGCTTTATCTAACGGTGTGAAAATGGATAACATTTAGTATTTTCCTATACTGAACTCAAGCACTTTTTTTACCGGTTCCTGGCCATATAATTTAAGTTCAATGGTTGCTGTTCCCGATGATTCCGGTTTTGCATATTTAGGGATCTTGCTGTTGTAATCCCACCCCCAATGATGTGATGCGTAATCATGATGTATTTTCTTTTTCTTTACCTTTTTCCATTTCTCTCCATTTATCTGCTCCCCTTCGATAGTGATAATGGCTTCTCCGTCAAACAAAATACTTTTTGGTATCTTCCAAAGAACAAAAAATACAACGGTCTCATTTATTTTAAAACTATCGCTTTGTGAGAAATCGTTATGTACTTTAAATAGAGTAATTTCAATTTTTTCTTTAATTTCTTCTTCTGTTTCTTCTGTTTCTTCTGTTTCTTTTGTTTCTTCGGTTTCTTCAGTCTCAGGCTCTGCAAATGTGGGTATTATAGTCAGAGCAGTTGATACGGTAAGAATAAGAAGTGTTATCAGTAAATTTTTTAAAGATATTTTCATCCGGTATTTAGTTTTGTTTATAGTATTACCCAATAAAAACTCCTTTTTTAGAAAGAAATTTTTGCTGGCGATTGTTAAGTTATTTGAGACACTATAGGTACTGGTTACTTGATACTAGATGCTTGATTATTTATTCCAACACCTTAAAATGTTATATATTAATGGAGATTTGTCTTTCTTTTCATGTGGCATCTTGACAAAAAAAACTCTAGAACTAGAACTATTTGCCTGTATCCAGTATCTGGTATCTTGTCTTTTGGTTGCAGCTTCGCTGCTTTATGTTATTGATCATTTGAATTGATTGAACTGTCAATCCATTTCAAATAATCACTGTTTCCATCTATAATAGGTAATGCTATTATCTCCGGGACCTCATAACTATGGAGTTCCATAATTTTTGCCTGTAGATCGTTGAATATATTTCTCCTGGTTTTCACTATAAGCATAGATTCTTTCTCATTACAGACTTTACCTTGCCATTTGAAAATAGATTCGACTGATGGAACAATATTTGTGCATGCGGCAAGTTTGTTATCTATTAAAGAACTCCCTATACTTTTTGCTTCATCAAGACTGCTAGTAGTTATTAGCACAACGATATAGTCTATTTTATCTGCATTCATTTTATTTGTTAGCACTTAAAGTGATTATTAATTCGACATTTAGTGATTCGTATTTTCGTTACATTTGAATGTTATATCATCTTGGTTTCCTCTGTGTATAGAAGACTACACTCGCAGAAGCTCTTAATCATAATATCCAAATCTAACCAAAACCTAAATTATTAAATGTTGTGTTTCCCACCACATTTCGTATATTTAAAATTTTCATCTGTTTTGGAATAAATACTGTTGTTTTCTTATAATCAAAGTTTACACTGAACAAATACTATATACTCCTATTTGATAAAACCTTCTTTTTCTTATGATCTTTTACGTATATGGAGGCATTCTGGAGACCGAACGCAAAACTAATGTAAAATAGGAGGTAGAAAGAATCCTACTATAGTTCTTCAGTTCTTCTGAAATCAAATCACAAGTTACAACGAGTTTTTACATTTTAGAAAAATGGTGTTAGGGGGGAATTATATTATGGGGAACTTTGCTTACCTGATTTAAACCTTTTTATCACGCAGAAGATAAAGAAATAATCCGCCTGAAAAGAAAACAGCCTGACTAAGTATAATGCTTTTTATCCATGACGCCATGCATTTACCTAAATAAATGGAAAAATCGTTTTCCCTCAGGTCCAAGATTTCGGAAAAAGCATTAACTGCAATTAAAGCAAAGAAGCCGGCCATTGTTATAACTATAAATATTTTAAGTACTTGTTTCATTTTGTTCTTCTAATACAAACTGTTAGTAGTGATACATTATTTTTGCCTGTGATTATACTTCGTACCGGCATTAATCCAAAAAAAAACTAAAGATTCTTAACGTTCTTATCATTAGGGTTAAGTTGCAGTGCTTTTTCAAATGCCTTTACAGCATCGTCTTTTAATCCCTTTTGGTTGTATACCACGCCAAGGTTGTAGTAAGCTTTTTCGCTGAATGGGTTTATGTTGATTGCCTTTAAATATCTATCAATGGATTTGTCCAACATGCCCATCTTATGATAAACATTTCCCATTCTGTAAAATGTGTCAGCGCTGTTTGGGTTTAATTTTACTACTTCTTTAAATGATGTAATTGCTTTCTTGTGAAGTCCCTTTTGCTCGTATATAGCTCCTAAATTAAAATGGATATCCCAGTTGTCAGGATTAACTTTTAGTTCCTGTTTCAGTTCATCAATAGCGTCGTTAAATAATCCAATGCTGTTAAAAGCTAATCCCAGTTTGTAATGTAAACCCACAACCTTGTTGTTAACGTCAAGAGCGTTTTTCCAGTATGTAACAGCATCTTCTACCAATCCTTTTGTCAATGATATATCACCTAAATTGATATAAGCCTTAACAAAGTTTGGCTGCCGTTTTATTACTTCTTTATAATTTGCCTCCGCAGAATCAAATTGCCATAATTCCATATACATGTTTCCAAGCTTAAAGTAAATTTCTATGGAATCTTTGGCTAGTTTCAAACCTTTTTTATATTCAGACACTGCGCCATGCCAATTGCCTTTTTCTGCATAGAAGTCTCCCATCATTTTAATCGTGTCTACCCAGTTCGGATCCAGTGCCGCGGCTTTTTTACATGCAGCGATGGCATCGTTTGTATTTCCCATCTTGTGATAGAGACGGCTTAGTTTCATATAGACTTCTTTGTTATCAGGCGAAACAGATGCGAGGTCTTTGTATAAATCTAAAGATTCTTTAATATTTCCATTTTCAAAGTATATTTCAGCCAACTCATTTTTTGCAAGATTATACCCAGGTGCCATTTCTATAGCCATTTTTAATGAAGATATTGCTTCTGCAGTTTTTCCTAAACTTTTATGCGCTAACCCAGTTTTGTAGTAAATGTTTGCATATTCAGGGTTTTCATTAATAGCTTTTAAGTATGATGTAACTGCCTGGTCGAAAATATTATCATACATATAGGCGTCACCCATGTTATTAAATAATGAAATATTTCTAGAACCTTTATTAATGGCAGTTTGGTACTGCTTAATGGCCTCTTTATACTGAAGTTGGTTAGAATAAACATCTCCAAGTTTACCATATGCAAGCAAATTGTCCGGATTTAATTTAATTGACTCTTTAAAGTGGTAAATGGCCTTGTCAGGTTTTCCCTTTAATTGGTAATCCAATCCGGTGTCGTAATGGCTATTTGCTGCATTGCTTACGTCACTTTCAGAATTAACAGCGTGAAGATCTTTTTCTTCTACTTCCTTCTTTTTTTTTAGTGCTTCTTTTATATTTTTTTTTGCACGCAACATGCCGGGGTTTATCTCTAATGCCTTCTTGTATTCTACTATTGCGTTATCATACTCCCCCTTTGTGCATAAAACTAGGCCAAGGTTATCATGTGCTTCTGCATAATCAGGTTTTAAGGAAATGGCGTTATCAAACGCATCGATTGCTTCGTTTAGCATATCTTCAGTATTATATACAACTCCAAGATTATTATATGCTTCTGCCATTTTAGGGTTAAGGCTTACAGCTTTTCTAAATTCATTAATTGCCTTAGCATTTAATTTTGCCTGAAAGTAAGATATACCTTTTTTGTTCATTTCTATAGAATCTCTAACGGGATTAATTCCCTTAATTCTATTAGCATGTTTATTATAATATGAACAGCTGCAAGTAAAAACACTTAAACATAAACAAGCAAAAAATAGATAGATCCTAATTATTTTCATAGACTGAACTCTCTATTTAAACGTTTGTAATAAAGCAGATAATAAAGTTATTACAATAATAGGAATTAACGGTCCGATTACGGCCTTTCCATTAGATATTTTATGAACAATTGCTCCTCCTATTACTACTAGTAGCAGAGAATAGAAGCAGTAAATGAAAATACCAATACGTGGTATGATATTAAAGATATATGCGGCTGAAACGTATGTGACGATTCTATATGTTGCCTCATAATTCCCAACACCACCAACGATTTTGAAACCCATATGATACAGAAATGCCATAAGGAATGATCCCGCACCCCAAGCAATTGTTCTTACAAAAAAAAGTAAAAACAGATCATTACCACTTGTCTCCTTTTTTAGGTCTACAAGCACTATCATTTGTGGTAATCCTAATTGATAAAGGATAAAACCTATGGCAGTGACAGCAAAAAAAATGATATAGGAGAATATTAACGGTTCTTTGTACCCGCCTTCTAATTTCATGTTACTGAAAAACAATCTGGGGCGTATAATTATATCATTTAATTTTCCGGCAACAGATTCCGCAACACTTGCAATTGTATTGTACATAAGTGGAACGATATAAAACTTTTCAAAGTAATAATCTGATTCTCTAATAATAGAACACCAAGTACACAGATTATATTAAGATTATTCTAGCCTTGTGGTTATGGATTGTCAAAAGAAAAGTCGATGCCATAGATTGTTCCAGTAAAACAAAATGTATCACTTTTTACTGCTTTTCTGTATATGCTCTTTTTTATTACTAATTATGTATTCAACGGGATTATAAATTGGGCTTTTTGCGATCCAGGTTTTAGTTAGATTTGTATGTTATGTATGGATGATTTCTCACGCATCACAACTGCTACGTTGATGAATGCGCAATTGAATAACATTCAAGCCTCGCCGAAAGATGGATCGCTAAATGTCTCATTCTTCCTGTTGAGTATAAGATCAAATGCTTTATTTACTGCTTCTTTAGCGCTTTTAGCTGAGATAATGTCATTGCCATATGTTCTACCTTTTTCCAGATGCCAGGTATTTATTCCAATCACAGGCTTTTCTTTAAGCAATGCAAACACTATTTCCGACAGCGTTCCTAGCTTCCCTCCCACTGCAATTACAGCATTTCCGGAATATGCAACAATGACATTACGGGCGTGTCCCAGTCCTGTTGCAATTGGGATATCTATAAATGGGTTTGCTATGTCAGGTGCATCACCAGGTAGTATACCAACGGTTATACCACCAACATCTTTTGCTCCTTTAGCGGACTCTAACATCACGCCGTTCAGTCCTCCGCAAATGAGAGTTGCTCCTCTCTTTGCGATTTCCCTTCCCACTTCTCTTGCCATCTTTGCGTCATCTTCTGTGGGATTATTTGCTCCGATTACAGAGATACATATCTTATTTGTCATATCTGATGTTCTTTATTATCGTATAACACTGTAAAAACTAATCTTTTTTTTAGAAAAAAGTTTCACTTCGCGTCGTTAAGTTGTTTTTCGCTATATGGTTGTCGGGTATTTGCTGCTTGGTAATCTAACAGTTTATAAGTATCGTCTCACAATACCTGGTACAACGTCTACGTTGTATTGGCGATAGCCATGTGATCTAAACTCTTTTTGTTAACAGATTGTAACTACTCAGGTAGATAGACTGAAGGCTGAAGGTAAAGCTTAAAGACAAAAAGGCTCTGGCTTTTGCATTTTGTCATTAGAGCCAGGCAACCTAAAATGATTTATGCTTTTACCTTCAGTCTTCAGTCTTCAGTCTATCTACCTGAGTAGTTACAACGGATAAGACTTAAGAAATCATACCCGTCATTAGAACGAGGACGCAGTACTAGTATCCAGTTTCTTGGTTACGATCTCACCACGGGATATTTCTATTTCCCTCGTAAGTAGCAATATAATATATATTGAAATATTTTACCAAAAGAAAAATATCATATTTTTCAACAAATGACTTTCCAATAAATCAATTATTTGAGCAAACTAAATTGGTGCATAAATCAAGAAACATTTTTTTTATTAATTGCTATAATGTAGGTGTGGATTCCAATATTATAGTTTACCTTTATAATCATTAATCGAAGTGTAAACTGCTTTTTCGCAAGAGAAATCTTGCATTTCGGATATTTTGACAATAACGCTATTTTTATAAAAATTTCTTGATTAAAAAGATTTTGTAGCTTTTATGGAATACAGAATTCAGGAGTCAGAATATAAAAAACATTATTCAGTAAGTATATATAAATTTACAATTAATAACTCTATTGTAAAACAAGCACAAATCTATTCTTTATTCTGAATTCTGTATACAGACTCCTGTATTTTGTGTTTTGGTTGCTGATTTGCCGCATTATGCAATTGGTTTAAAAGTTAAGATGGATACTTGGTACACTTTTAGTTTTTATCATCAAAAGTTTTATAAATGGTGATTAAGATTACGAATATGATCATATAATTTATAGCAGTAATATGAAGAAAGATACAGTTATAGACATAGTTGGGATGCGTTGCGCTTCATGTGTTAAAAGGATAGAAAAGGCGCTTAATGAAATAAGTGGCGTGCATAGTGTTAGTGTTAATATAGTTACAAAAAAGGCACTTGTAACGGGTAATGCCTCATATGAATCATTGTGTAATGTAATAGAGGACCTTGGGTTTAGTGTGTTAAAGAGTGATTTAGGAAGAGAGGTTGATGAACAGCCTGGGATCAATAAAGGATCTTTGCAAAAAGATGGTCAGGGGAAGAGACCGTCCGTTTCTGTGAAGGTGGAAGATTATAGACGTTTGCGAAACAGATTTTTTATTGCCGCGCTATTTTGCCTTCCCGTATCTGTTTTTAGCATGTTTTCTATTCAGGTCTATTTTTCAGAGTTTCTTCAATTTCTGCTTTCAACCATAGTTTTGTTCCTTGTTGGATTTGAATTTATAAAGGCGGCCTCCAGCCAGGTAAGGCATCTTGCTTTGGGTATGGATACTCTTATTGCTGTGGGTTCTATTGCGGCATATTCATATAGCACCATAAATTTGATTGGAGGTAGGTATGACGGGTTGTATTTTGATACTTCATCAATGATTGTTACACTCATTCTATTTGGTCGATATTTGGAGGCAAAGGCGGGTAGTGTAGCAGGTAATGCGGTTAATGAAATTATTTCACTAAAGTTGCCAAAAGCGAATGTTATAAAGGATGGAAAAGAAATACAGACAGATTTGCATGATGTTGCGGTTGGTGATGATGTTGTTATACGACCCGGTGAAAAAGTACCTGTAGATGGTATCGTAATAGTGGGGGAAACACATGTTGATGAATCAATGCTTTCAGGAGAAAGTATGCCTGTAGGCAAAAGTAAGGATGATAAGGTCTACGCCGGTTCAATTAATCAGTTTGGTAGAATAAAAGTAAGGGTGGAAAAAGGTGAGGCTGATACTGTAATCGCACAAATAGTAAAAAGCGTTGAAAATGCCTTGGCATCCAAAGCCCCGGTTCAAAGACTTGCGGATAAAGTAGCGTCGGTATTTGTGCCTTTTGTGGTTACCGTTTCATTGGTAACACTTTCCGTATGGTTTATTCTGGGTTATCCGTTAGATCATGCCTTTAGTGCCGCTGTCTCTGTTTTAGTTATAGCATGCCCGTGTGCATTAGGTTTGGCTACTCCTGCAGCGATAGTGGTTAGTGCTGGACGCGCAGCCAGGGAGGGTATTTTTATTAAAAATGTACCAATTCTGGAACTTGCATCAAAGACAAATATTTTGATATTTGACAAAACTGGAACAATTACAGAGGGCAGACCTGAAGTGATAACTTTTATTAATGCTGGGGATTATTCTGATGAGGAAATTTATGAGATAGTCGGAGCTTCAGAGAGATTTTCCGAACATCCTATCGGTAAAGCAATCATGCGGTTTATAGAGAAAACCTTTGTTGTGGTTGGTGAAGCGGATGAATTTCGTGCCATTCCGGGAAAAGGTATTTATGCGGAATATAAGAAAAAAGAGTTGTTGATGGGTAATGGACTGCTTATGCGTGAAAATGGCATAGATGTTAAATCCCATAAATTGAATGCCTATAAATTAGATGAAACTACATTAAATAGTAACGGTTCTATTATTCTTTACTTTGCTGTAAATGGTGAAATAAAAGGGATATTTGCCATTGCTGATACTATACGCTCTTCATCAAAAAAAGCGATAGAAAAAGTGAAGTCATATGGTATAACACCTGTTATGCTAACTGGTGATTCTGATGCTGCAGCAAGGCATGTGGCGAAGAGTGTTGGCATTGATCAGTACAAAAGTGGACAGTTGCCGGAAGATAAGCTAAAAGCTGTGGAGGAATACAAAACAAAAGGGTATGTTGTTGGGATGGTGGGTGATGGTGTAAACGATGCTCCGGCACTTGCAGCAGCAGATGTAAGCTTTGCTGTTGGGAGTGGGACAGACCTAGCTATAGAATCCGCCGAAGTTACAGTTATGAAAGGTGACATCTCCAAAGTGGCGGAAACGATAAATATTTCACGTCAGACAATGAAAATTATCAAACAGAACCTTTTCTGGGCATTTGGTTATAATGTTATTGCATTGCCTGTTGCAGCTTTAGGCCTCCTTAATCCAATGATTGCCGCCGGTGCAATGGCGTTTAGCTCTGTTTCTGTTGTTACCAACTCGTTGCGATTGAGAAATAAGAGGGATAGTCTGCCACTTTGAGTATCGCAGACGTCCAAATCCTATTTTCACACAAAGCCACAAAGATCACAAAGATTTCTTGTTTCTCTCTCTGCTCTTTGTGGCATTGTGTGAGTAATTTTATGTTTTATGTTTATGAGTAGACTCTGTAAACTAAAGGCACAGAGAATTTGCAGACTAACCATTTTTCGGAGACAGAAAATGCTTTTAAAAGAGAAGTTGGGAAAGGAGTTTGTAATTGCCACGGAACTTGGCGGCACTGTGGGGACAAACATACAGAAATCCCTTGAAGATATAAAGAAATACCATAAAATTGACGCGCTCAACGTAATTGATTGTGCTTCTGCAAGGCTCAGGATTAACTCTTTTGCGTTAGCTCATATTATACAGACGGAATTTCCTGATCTTGAGGTTGTTCCTCATTTAACCTGCCGTGATAGAAGTATACTTGGCTTACAGGCGGATCTGTTAGGGGGGCATGCACTTGGAATAAAGTATATCCTTGCAACTACAGGGGACGCTCCCCATGAAGGACCGTATAAAACTTCTAAACCTGTATTTAATCTGAGTTCTATGGAATTGATTAAATTGATCAATAATCTTAACCTGGGAATTGATTATAACGGAGAGCAAATTAAAGGTAACACTGATTTCTTTGTTAGTGCTACGGCTGCTCCGGGAACAAAGAGTCTGGACATGGAGATTGACAGGATGAAGAGAAAGATTGAGGCCAAGGCAGGTTTCTTTCAAACTCAGCCCATGTACGATGTGCAGAAGACAAAAACCTTTCTTTCAAAAGCTAAAGATCTGGATGCCCCAATCCTTTTAGGTGTGATGCCTCTTAAAAGCATAAAGATGGCACAATTCATGAATGAAAATGTTGCCGGTATTGAGATACCGGATGACGTTATGGATAAGATCGGGAACGGTGTAAAAGGTGTAGAAATAGCCAAAGAGTTCGTTAAAGAGATATATGGAACAGAGGGTTTGTCAGGTATTCATATAATGGCGCTAGGTGATGTAAATGCCACAAATGAAATAATTGATTATGTAA
This sequence comes from Candidatus Anammoxibacter sp., assembly GCA_021777055.1. GTDB lineage: Bacteria > Planctomycetota > Brocadiia > Brocadiales > Anammoxibacteraceae > Anammoxibacter_A. Next base: position 123,306 of record JAIQZO010000067.1, read on the forward strand.
GGGGTCTATAGATGTGGAATTTTAGAGAACAGAATACTGGAGATTGTATAGATTTGCAGTCATTTTTCTATGCTAATTAAGTGCATCATTCTGTGTTGTCCGGTTAGTTATTTGCTTAGCATATATGAGAGTTAACATTTAGTACCTGAAATGCTTAAGATGAGCTAATGTTTTGGTAAGGTTGTACGGTGTGTAACGATGTAAGTGCAATGTACTGGTAGTTGGCGTCTAAGTGGATTGAGTTGTTTGGAATGCTCTTTAAATAATCATAAAAGTAATAGTTTTTATTACACATCCCGTCTGCTTACGCAGCCACCAGCAGGTAAATACCATTGTTATAGATACATCTTGTGTGGAGACGGCCAGAATTCTATAAAAGGTTTCACAATCAGTATGGAGAAATCTAACGTAAATTTGCTTACAACTCCTTTATGGTTAACTACCCAGTCATTATTTATATAATTGCCCATCCCATTTCTCTGAGTTCTTTGTTCCTTCAAAAGCATACCCGGACGTGTTTTCCGTAAATGTTAATTTTGTATTGTGAGAATAAGGCATTTTTATGATCCCTTCTTTATAAATCTAAAAGTTGAGATAATGCTTGCGATTTACTGTAGAGTCTTAAAATAATATTCCCCACGATAATCCAATATTACCTGACCAAGCTCAATAACATCATACTCTTTTATGCCCGGACAAATTAACCGCCACCATAAAAAACCTGGATTATATAAATATAATGTAGCTTTGGCTGATGCAGTAACGGTTTCCACATCTAAAAAGTCACCGCTAAATTTATTAACTTCTGTCAATAAAATGTAACGTTTAACTCCCACAGATATTTTATTATCTTCATAATAACTGCCTATTGAATACAATCGCTTTGGTGTTCCGTTATAACCATAAGCGTAAGTTAATGAATCATTTTTTAATAGCTTTCCTCCTATGCGTAATGCTGCTCCGGTAAAAGATGCCAACAATATTTCCGGTGCGCTCTTTTTCAATGGGCTGAAAACTGTTGCACAATATCCATATGCTGGTAATAGTTTATTCCCATAATGAAAGGAAACAGGGCCATAATTGTTTACGTCAAATCTTTGGCCATCAATCTCTACCCACCCAGTTGTGTGAACCTTTGTAAAGTCTGCTGCAGTCATTTCAGAAAGAGCTAAAGTCCACATGCCAAAATCATGTTCCGTAGATTCCGGCACAATATTCAAATCAAAAGAGACGCTGTTAATCTCTAGTCCTTCAGTTTTTACATAACCGGCCACCCAGTTAACTCCACGGCCAAGCGATGGAGTTGGACCGTTTAACGGCGGCCTCTCTTTTACTGCAAATGGCAACCAGTCCTCCAAAGGTCTTTCAAAAACCATGCCTTTGATTGAACCATCACTATTTATTAAATAAGTTCTTAAACAAAGCTGCTTTAGATCATCGCTTCGAACAACATCAAGGCCGACGATACGATCATCCGGTAACCGAAACCAATGAAAGCTACAACAATAAGGCGTTTTGTCTGGCCCTGAATCTGGGGTGTGGAAGTCGGGGTAATTTTTACGCTCAAATTTAAATAAATCTTCAGGATTTTGATTTGGCATAATTCACCTTTCTCTAATTTTAGCTCATTTTAGGCAATTTAGGAAATTTAGGCATTTTAGGCATTTTAGGCACTGGATGTTAGCACCTATATCTGCCAAGCAAATACCTAACCGGACAACGCTGAAATGAATCAGGTTTTGACATTTGTTTATCAATGATTTGAACATTTGGATTAAAGGAGTTCGTAATTCTTCATTATACTGGGCGATACTTTCAAAGAAACTTAAACATGCAGTTTAAAATTCTTGGTAAGCGTAGTATTTCTTATTGTATAATGTATTTTTATAAAAATACATACCATAATCTTTCTATTGGGTTTAAATTTGGGAAATATGGATGTAAAAATGTTTAGTCGTGTTTGGTTAGTAATTCGCTCGTGTGTGTGGGTGTCATATCATAACGATTTTATAGGGTTATCCAGATGATTTCTCATACTGGGGTTCTTGCTGGAAAACATGCGGGAATGAAATCATAGGGACAAAATAGAACATATAAAAAACTAACCGGACAATACTGAAAGATATTAGTTGTATTCAAGAATTCTTACGATATTAATTTACTCACTTTACTTTGTAGTGTTTTGTGTTGTCTGTTATTATGTAGATGTTTTACAAATTCTGTACTTTTTTTAATTTCTTTAAGAAATTCTATTTCTGATTGTGCGTCAATGCTTTCGATACCTAGAATTATTACTTCATGTGTATTAGTGGCACGTACGCTATGAAAATTCATTTGTTATTTCTTCAATTTGTATAATTAAAGAAACTGTGCCATAATTTATTTTATAACACGTTATCTACTTAAATGTCATAAAAAATAAAAATTCCCATTTTTCTCTTAGTTGTGATGTCTAGACTATATTACATATTCATTTAGACTTCTATTCCCTAGTCTAACTAAAATTTGAATCATTAAATATAGAATTCCTGATCATTTTGAGTATAAAAGAGAAACTGAAGAATTGTAATCAGTGTTTTATTTTAGGTAGGTACTGTAAGTACTAGTATTAAATATTAACAAGAATTACAAATATAAAAATTATGAAGTTAAATTGTTTTTACTATTTTATAAAAATATTCAAGATATCATTTTGTTTAGCTATTGTTATCAACACTCTTCTTAATGCAAACTTTTCAGAAATGGTACAAAAAGACAACAATGTTTTGTCAATTTTTGAAAGTATTGCAATGGCTGACGAAACAGATCCTAATGTTAATGGAATAAAGGAACCTGTTCTCAGTGCACTTATGCAAAGAGATGTTCGGATGCCTCATACTAATCAAGTTTTCAATGGGGATAATGCAAACGTTGTAGATGTTAAAGTTGACAAAGCATTGGGAAGCAAAAGTATCCTAGGGCATGAAATAACGAATATAAGCAGCCCCCATAAAGATTTGTTAGATTTGATAACCAAATTATCTGATAGTGCCAAAATTGGAGTTATTGATAAAGAGAACGCAGTTGAAATAAAAGAGATTCTATTAGGTACTACATCGGGTAGGATTTATGATGGATTTCAGCTACTTAATTTTAACCGATGGAATGATCCCACAATTCCGCAATCAGCATTTCCAGACGATGTGGTAATTGGTGAATATAAAACCAAGAAGATAAGACATTCAGGAGAGAGTGAGCTGAATTTTAAAAAAAGCGGAACAGGAGTTAATCCGAATATCCTGGATGAAGAAGAGGACGAGGTTACAATTTGGGAAGTTGATGTAAATATGTTCTGGTATGATCAGCAGTTTGATTCCGACACTTTTTTTATATACGTACCAATAATAAATTCCCAAAAGAATGTGCCCTCTTTAGATGATACATTGCGAATAAATTACCACATATACTCTTTGGTAGATGAGGATTTTGCCCCCGCACAGGTACTGTTTGATGCGGATCCCGGTAAAGAGTTTCCGGGAGGATCAAGTGTTCGTCTCCCGTACAAAGGGGAGGACACTGTATGGGTAGATATCAAGAGAAATTCAGTAACACATATCACCGTACAACATTCAGCATTGCGTTTCCTTAGAGGTGTTTATACATGGGGGTGGCGGGTTCACCCGCCAAGGGTTCATTTTCTTGACTTCTTGTTTGAGCTAAAGAATGCACACACGGAAAAAAATGAACTGGATCCGAGAGCTAAGTCCATGTCTATAAGAAACAGGGAGTTGGACATTGATAGTATCGGTGACGCTGCACCGGAAAAGAAAATCTATAAAGTTGTTCAATCCGTATTGGAGGAGCGTGTTACGGCAACGGAACTTTTTGACATGCTTAACAACCCCGACGTCTCACCGGTTGGAATATTCACGGAGTGGATTGACCTTATGTCTAATCAGATACAACTTCCTCCTGAAGCTGTTAGTATACTTGAATCAGAAGGACATAGTGTGGGTGACTATGATTATGTTGTTGCCTTTATGAATAATGAAATGTATGGCGTTGGGCCTTATAATGAGTTAATTCGGGATTGGGACCAGGGCGATATCATTCACAACAGGGTATTCAATCTGGATAATATTACACATTACTATAGAAATGTAGATTTTGGTAAGGCATTAAATGTTGACATAACCGAAAATGCCTTTAACGGTATATTCAGTTTTGAAATCTTCAATTTCAAACCAACATATGGCGCGCCTAAAGTAGCTGAAATGCAATGGCGCACTGGTTGGGGGTTTAGGCCCCATTATTCTATAATTCAGCAAGATGGTGTATTTTCAAAAAGATTTGACCAGAAATTACTTAAGCCTTTTGCCGCACCTAAATTTTCGTTAAACCAGATGCAAAATTATCTTGGTTATCAATATTCTAGCGAGAATAGAAGGGGAGATTTTGTCTTTAATCCACCTCGCTATATTATTCAGAGTAGAGAGGATCGTTCATTTGATCGCCTTTACGAATATTCAGATAGAGTTAATGATGGTGAACTGAATAGGGCGACGGACAAATGGAATATATATAAAATTTTGCATCCTGGCGCAGTTCGCAGAGGGATAGTTATAGGGCAAAAGACGGAGGGGTTTGGAGTTGCCAAGATGTGTGACAGGATTGACAACATAACTAACTATTGTATTAATGATCTCAGCCCGTTTCACCCTTTAAACATTAGAAATGTTGATACAGATTTGAATGGGATAAATGACAAACTATACTTCCCCACATTCCTTATAAATCCGGATAGAAATGGGGGGGACATTATTCCTCCTACTGTGGCTTGGGAACCTTTTCTATATTTATCACCAGAGAATGGAACTATCTATATTGATCCGGAGAATCCAGAGGAAGGTTATTGGACTGATTTGACTTATGCGCATGGAAGACCGGTTAATGCTTTGGATGATATTGAAGTTAATATAGAGATGCCAAGGGGTAGCGGTCAACTATTTTACCAGTTTGACGAACTGTACCATGATAATAACATATTTTCCCCTCATCCTATCTCTTCACAAAGGTAAGTATGCTCATCGTAAGGATTCAGACAGGAAAGCCGATATATCTATTATAACAGATGTTAGACAAACCTGCTTCCAGGGTGCAACGATTTGCTTTGTCTTGTGAAATTGCCATTAGATCCGGGTTGGACACAGAATTCCGCTTAATATTAAATGAATTTGATTGGCTAGGCATTGTAAATGTTAAGTAGATGTGAAATACGCATTAATTAATTTAATAGTATAGGAATTTTCATTTCGGGCAGAATACGTTTTTTAGGACGTTTTTTAGGGCCAAGATATAACTATTGTATTTGTTTTGCGTTAAAATGTAGTATTGGTTGAGTGATAGCGAAACCCATTAAAAATTCTATAGTCTTGATCCTGATAGTTGTGCGTGGCTTTAGATTAAGATTATAAATTTACAGTTAACTTAAAATAGAAAGATTTAAAGATATACAAAATGCCCCAACGGGGTTATACATACTAGCCTAGGGCCGCGTCCTGGGTTAACGATAACCATTAAATCGCACCCTGAATGGGTGTAACATATTTTTCAGATTCATAGCCAATGTATGTTACTCCCTTACAGGGCTATATTTTCTTTGTGTTTTTGCCCCAGGGCTTTGCCCTGGGCTGGTATATCCGCCCCTTTTAGGGTCAAATGAGAGCCATGTTCATAATCTTAATTGTAGAGAGTGGATTAAGATTTAAAATGCAAAGAGTCCGACGTAAGCGCTAATTCAATGAGGAGTGGTATAGATATGAGAATTATGAATGAAATTGAATTAAAAGATCGTTTGTTAAATCCTTATAATTTTATTTTATCAATACTGGTGTTATCATTTTTTTTTCATTATAACGATGCCAAGGCACAAACAGGTGTTATAAATATTGTGGCTGGTGGTGGGGCCTCTGATCCCGGTAATGGAGGGGCCGCAACAGAATCGGTCCTTAGGGTGCCTACCGGTGTGTTTCTAGACAGTGCAGGCAATATTTTTATTGCCGAGTTTATGGGGCACCGTATACGTAAAGTTGATGGTATTAGCGGGGTTATAACTACAGTTGCGGGTGATGGTTCACAGGGCTTTACGGGTGATAATGGTCTGGCAAGTGATGCAAAACTCTCGTTTCCTTCCGGTCTGTTTCTCGATAATTCCGGCAATATGTTTATTGCGGATACCAATAACCACCGTATACGTAAAGTAGACAGCTCAACAGGTTTTATAACAACAGTGGCAGGTAATGGATTGCAGGGCTTTAGTGGGGACGATGGTCTGGCTATTGAAGCGAGACTCTCATTTCCTTCCGGTCTGTTTCTTGATAATTCCGGCAATATGTTTATTGCGGATACTAATAACCACCGCATACGTAAAGTTGACAATTCAACAGGTATTATAACTACTGTGGCAGGTAATGGACTGCGGGGCTTTCGTGGTGATGATGGAGATGCTGCCAATGCCATGCTAAATGAACCCCATGGTTTATCTATTGATAGTTTGGGTAATGTCTTTGTTGCTGATACTAATAACCATCGCATTAGAAAAGTTGATAGTCGCACAGGGAAAATAACCACTGTCGCAGGGGGAGGTTTGCCAGATGATCTGGTTGGTGATGGAGGCCTTCCTGGTGATGCAAAACTTTCATTTCCTTCCGGGGTGTTTGTTGATAATGCAAATAATATTTTTATTAGCGACACAGGTGCCCATCGTATCAGAAAGGTTGACAGTACGACAGGATTAATTATTACTGTTGCGGGTAATGGTTCACAAGGTTTTATAGGTAACGGAGGCGCCCCAAACGATGCAGCTATTTTTGAACCGTTTGGCATCTTTGTTGATTCTGCGAACAACATATTCTTTGCGGATCAAGCGTTTGTTCATAAGGTAAGCATTGAAAAAGAACCAATATCAACACCAGCTTTTTCTCCAACTCCGACATTAATACCAGTAACTTCTCCCACGTTAACACCAAAGGCCACATTGATACCAGGAGCGTCACCATCGCCCACGTTAACACCAAAGGCCACATTGACACCAGGAGCGTCACCATCACCAACGTTAACACCATTACCAGCAACTTCTCCCTCTCCAATATTAACTCCAACTCCAGGGCCTTCCCCGGCATCGACCCCCAATGGAAACGGTGGTAAAAGTTTTACTTTTAATTGTGGTAAAGTCTTGAATCGCGGTCTTGGCGGACTTGAACGATTGATATTAGATATGGGTGCTAATGAGAAGTGTATTCTGAAACTAACCAATCTTATACCTGGTATTCGATTAGAAGTACTTACAAATTTGCGAAAGGGATTTAAATCATCCATTAAAATTGAGCCGAAAAGTGGAGTCACTAACAATAACGGTGAACTGGAGTTTACTATTAGTGCAATTGAAGCGGGTATAGATTGGATTGCATGGGGTGTAAAAAACGATAAAGGTATTGTCTCCTTCGATAAAAAAGCATTTGATGCCGGTTTTGCTTGGGGAATGTTTGTAGAGGTAAGGTAGTGGTTACCATTTTTTATAAGGGTTCTGCCAAAACACTAAGTTATTTCCGGTTGAGCCTTTAGTTTGTAAGAAATCTTATATGATTTTTATTTGCAATACTAATTTTTGTGAGGTACAATTTTTTTGCAGAAAGGACACGAAGTAGGTTGGGAAAATCGTTAACAAAAAAGAAGGCGGAAATCCCGACCATTACAATTGATTGATAACGTGAAATGCGGAGGGCATAGCATACAATCAATTCCTCAGAAAAGTCGTGTTACAAAGTCTGGGCCGACAAGCGGACCTAAAAAGCTGAATGTTGAATCGACGGGGAGATGAGGAGCTCCCCCTGCCCCTTTTTATTTACAAAATAAAATATTTCGCGGTATTATATTATGGCACTAAACGATATAACACGTCGTGATTTTCTTTCTATAACCGGTAAGGCTGCTGTATGTAGTCTTCTCCTTGAGCTTCCGGCTAATGCGAAGCCCGGAACACAACGTCATATACAGAAAAGACCGTTAAAGATGTATATGCTAACAGTTAGAGGAAAAAGAGGGGCGAGGGCATCAAAAATCCACAATGCAAACATGCGTTTTGCCACTAAACTTGCCGCAGACAGAAACCGGGCATTTCTGGGAGACAATTCAGACATTGTATCTTTAGACGTCAGTTTTGATGAATATAACCGTTTATTTATCCGTAGACGCAGTCTGGTTGCTGATTTACGGCATGTTTAGCTACTTTGAAACCAGGTAGTAAGTATTGGAGTCGGCTACTAAGCTCCTCTTGGCTATTTTCTTCTGGATGATTCATAACCCCTTTGACCTTTATCCCTTGTCATCAACTCTTCATTTTACAGTCTGGATAAAAGTCCACAACCCGTCATTTGACCGCTAAATAGTTCAATTCGTTATAATATTTCAGGAAATAGAGAAACAAATGGATTATAAACTGTTATTTACTGTCTTTGTTGCTGTATTTATTGCTGAGTTAGGCGATAAAACACAATTGGCAACCATGTTATTTGCCGCAGATAAAGAAGTAAGTAAACTTACAGTATTTGTAGGTGCGTCTTTAGCGCTAATAGTAGCTTCTGCAATTGGCGTTCTGGCTGGAAGTGCTATCTCTCAGTATGTAAGTGAAAAACACTTACACTATATAGCTGGAATTGGTTTTATAGTTATTGGAGCATGGACACTCTTAAAAAGATGAGAAATCTAGCAATACAAAATATCTTGGGTGAGCAAAAGCGGCGTCCATTTGCTCTGTGACTTAACCAGCGAACCCACTCATGGGTTAACTATAGTTGCCCCTGCCTGGGTTAGAGTTTCTGAAATCAGTTTAAACATACTGTTTTTTTTATCGATAGTTGATTAATCTGTATCTTTGTGATTGTGTTAGTGCGAGAAGAAACAAACTAAATGGATTAAACATCTGGAATTATGAACTATACCAAAGAGCTTCCAGTGCTTTACAAAGATGATTATTTTGTCGCGATCAATAAACCTTCCGGACTATTAGTGCATAAAAGTGTCATTGCGAAGGGTGAAAACTGTTTTGCCCTTCAAATGGTAAGGGATCAGATAGGAAAGCCTGTATATCCTGTTCACAGGCTTGACAAACCTACTTCCGGGGTGCTACTCTTTGCCTTGACTAATGAAGTAGCGAGAAATACATCAACACTTTTTACCACGAACACTATCCAAAAAAAATATATTGCAGTGGTAAGAGGGTATACAGAAGAGGATGGAATCATTGATTACTCTCTGAGGAGAGTTAAAGATAATCTATTTGACCGTTCTGCATTAGACTCACAGAAAAGGCAAGAGGCCGTAACAAAATACAGAAGGCTCGCAACGGTGGAACTCCCGCATATGGTTGACAAATATTCCACAAGCAGGTTTTCCCTTGTGGAGCTTACTCCAAAAAGCGGAAGGAGGCATCAATTGAGGCGCCATATGAAGCATATTTCCCATCCTATTATTGGGGACACCAAATATGGTAAAGGGAAGTACAATGATTATTTCAGAGATACCTTTAATTGTCATAGATTAATGCTCGCTGCAACGGAATTACGATTCCGGCATCCTATAACAGGTGCTGATATTACCATTAAATCTGGGTTTGATGCAGAATTTAGTTTAATATTAAAAGAATTTGATTGGCTGGATATTGTAATAAATAAATAGTCGAAATTTGATACTGCTTGATTCTTGGATGGTGATAAGGTGATGGCGGGATTATAATTTTCTGTTAAACGAAAAATAAAACCATGTTCTGGTTTTCGTTGTTTCTAAATGAAAAAATGGGCGGTTAAGCCCATTTTTTCATCTTTTCTGCTTAAGATAACTTTGTTCCTGTAAACTTACATACTGCTCAGCTTTTCTTCTTCAACTTTAGGACTTTCAGTCTTGGTTACCACAAACGATTTGGTTGCGGTTAATCCTTCATTGTCCCTTGCAATGATAGCGACGGTGTTTATTCCATCTTTCAGGTGGATATTTATAGAGAAATTAATGTCTTTTAGTACTTTTTGGTTTAGTTTCTGATCGTTATTCTTTGTAAAGCTTTCACCGTTTAGTTTGGCATGACGTTCTATGTGTTTGGATTTATAATAGACCTTTTCATTGTTTACAAATGCATAAATGTTTTTGACTTCTTTGTCATCTGTTACATTACCTGTTAAAATAAATTTATCCAGATCTGATAAAAGATTTATATTCTGCATGTTTATGTCTATAGCTGGTGGCATGTGCTGCATAATATAGTTTATCTCTTCTGTTGCTGTTTGATCTTTAAACTCACCTTTTTTAAGGTAGTTCTCTGGTATCCATCCGTAATTATCAGGTGCTAACTCTATGTGGTAGAAGCCGTTGTTCTTTCCATCAGTTTTTACCAATGTATTGTTGCTCAGTGCAGAGATCTGCTCTGCATCTTCCCACATAACTCCATAAACCGGAGTGTTGTCTTTAATTGTTGTTAATTTAAACGGTGTTTCTGGTAATATGGGTTTAATCTGATCTTTTTCAAGCTTGAAGGTTTGGTTGCTTAAGATGAAAGATCCGAAGGTGGATTCTCTTATTATAATATCCATATTAAATTCGTCAGAAGGTAGATTTTCTTTTACCTTGAACTCCATATTAACTGTTTTTGTTTCACCTGCTTCTAACGTTCCAATATCTTCTATCCCTTTTCTTACAAAAGCAGCGTCGTCACTAATATTTTTTAATGCAACCGATGTCTTTTCTGATATACCCTCTCCTATGTTTTTTATAATAAGGCAGAGGCTTATATCTTCATTTTCCTGAATCCGCCCATCGTTATTACCTGTTTTTCCATTAAGGCCCTTGTCTGCAATGCTGAATGAATATGCGAACACTGGTTTCTTCATGGAATTTATGTGTATGGTGTTTTTTATGTCATCTGGCGCGTATCCATTCATTTCATGGAACTTGATGGCCATTTTGTCTTCTCTATTAATTGCACTCTTAGGTATTTCTATTGTTTTTGTATAGCTCTTTGTCTCTCCATTACCGATCTTGCCAAAAAAGAATTCAAGGTTATTAAAATACATATTTTCTGACTCTGTAATTCCCCTGGTCTGATACATTGTTCCAGTGCCGTTATTGGAAATACTAATAGTAATATTTAACTTTTCTCCTGCATTTACGGTTTTTATTGTACTTTTCTTGGCTTCGGTAGTTTTGTCCGTATCTAATTTAAATGATACGGCTACTAATGGTTTCGGTATTCCTGCGTGTTGTCCGCTTGACCAATCGATACCTATATCTTTAAGCGCTGCCAGGATTTTGCTCTGCTCTGCCTCTTCAACCTCTTTTAAAATGGGATCTATTGACTTTAGTATGGCGTTTCGCTCAGACATTTCTGTATTCTTTATAAACATTTTTGCGAATTGTACTAATGTGTCTTTTGAAAGATCGCCTGCTTTATATGGGTCCTCTTCGGAAAATTCTGGATCTTCTTTCTCTTCATCATCACTCTTTTCTTCAATTTCCAGAAGATATTTTATCTCCCTTACTGGTCCGTTACTGTTGTCCGTAACATTTTTTGACCCTTTAGTATTTTCATGATCTAGCAGGTCTTCTTCTCTAATATATGTGTGTTCTTTATATAGGTCTATATTATCTTCTGTTATTATAGCCGGGGTAAAGAATATATCTGGTGTAATTCCTTTTGTGTTTACTTCGTTAAATAGGGGGGTTAAATATTTTGCCATTGTGAGTTTCAAGGCTGCTCCATCAATAAGGTCAATGAGCTGTTGAACAGAACCTTTACCAAAACTCCTGTTGCCAATGACAATTCCTCTATTATTTTCTTTTAATGCACCAACAACAATTTCGGCACCTGATGCGCTGCTGGAGTTAATTAGCAGCACTATGGGGAAGTCTAGCTCGTCTAACTCGGATCTTTTTGCTTTTTGTATATCTTTGTTTCTTCCTCCAGGGCCAACGGTGACGACTATGTTGCCTGAGTCTATAAATTGGTCTGTAACTTTAATCGCCTGGTCAAGTAATCCACCGGAATTGTTTCGAAGATCGATAATCATTCCTTTAATTTTACTGTTATCTTTTCTCAAATTCTTGATATGCTCATTTAAGGCTTCTGAGGTGTCGTTCTGGAAGTTCCTGATCTTTATGTAACCGATTCCGTCTTCAAGTACTTTATCTGTTACAGTAGGTATCTTTATTATTTTACGCTGAATTGATAACTCTAACTGTGTTGCTGATTTGTATTTTTTTACTGCAATAGTAACGTATGTATCAGGGTCACCCCTAAGTTTTCCAACAGATTCGGACAAGGTCATATTAACAGTTGATTCATCATCGATTTCTATTATTTGGTCACCAGCTTTTAAACCGGCCTTCTCCGCGGGAGTTCCTTCGATTGGAGAAATGACAGTGAGAATTCCTTCTCTAATGCCAACAACCATACCCAGCCCGCCAAATTTCCCAGTTGTTCCAATCTTAAACTCGTCAAAATCTTTAGGAGGTAAAACAACGGTATGTGGGTCAAGTTTGGTAAGCATACCGTTTAAACCCTCATACATTATATCATCCGCTTTTATCTTTTCGCTTTGCTTGTTTTCAGATATAAAAGTAAAAGCTTTTTTTAACGCATGACTAGTCTGTTTTAAAGTCTGGATATCTTTCATCTCCAGGCTAATTGATTTGTCATCAACGTTTATAGTAGTGATATCCGATTTTTCGTCAAAATTGACAAGTAGTTCCGGAATAGCCTTTTCAAGTCTTTTTAAGGCATTCGTCACCATCTCTTTTGGGTTGATTTTGTCAGGGTAAACATAAAGTTTTTCAACATAAGAGCATACTATATCAGTTAATCGAAAAGAGGAGCTATCCTTATCCCCGGAATAGAGCCTTGTGAATATATTACAGTTGCCTTTTTGATTTGTAGTTACTATAACAATTAAAGTAAGTGTTAATAATAGAGACGTAAAACGTAAGAAATAATGCATGTATGTTTTTTTTGTCATAATAATTTGCCTTTTAATCTTGCACGTACTACAATTAGATATATATATAGAATGAGGGATAAGATGTGTAAAAAAAAGAATGGAAATATTTGTTTCTTTGTAATATTATGTTAAATAATATTTAATTACATTTGTTTGTTTTATTCTAAATAAAGCGAACAGTTTATGTATAATATCTATAATTTGTTTAAATTTCAAGATTGTTTCTCCGCGTATTTTTAATTAGAGAATTCAAAGTCTTGGTAATGTTTGGGTGGAACTGATTTATTTTAGAAATAAATACTAAATGTTCTGCTAGAAAATTAAACGCTAGTAAATTTAAAATAAAATATTAACATTATAACCCATATAGCTTTAATAATTATGTTTTTAAAAAATATTTGACATGTTTGATTTAATGTAGTATATTCGAATGGCTTTAAGACATGTTTTTTATGCGTTATGTTTATATCGGAGTTTTTATTATTTTGTTTATAAACTTGGTGCAGTTTTAAAGCTTTAGGAAAGGAGGTGCTTGGCAAGCAATTAGTTTTTATAAGCAAGTAAAGTTTTTGTTTTTTAGTTTTAGCTTTATTTTGTTTTTTAATATATTTAGTATTTTTTTTTTATGGAGGAATTAAAGAGACATGGCTCAATCAGCAAACGCATTCTTTGATCAGTTGGAAAAGGATTGTTTAAATCATCCTGCTTTAACACATTCATACTTGGATAAGTTAAATAAAGGTAAAGCCGATCGTGGCGCAATTAAAATTTTGGCAGAGCAGTACTATCTGTTTTCAAAACATTTTTCAAGATATTTAGCAGCTGCAGTTGCTTCATGCCCTAATGAAGCCGCAAGAGCTCCTTTAATTAAGAATTTGTTTGAAGAGTATGGTGGCAGATCTGAAGAAAATAAAGGGATGGATGCTGAATTAACACACCCAGCTATTTTCCGTATGTTTTTAAAAGCTTCTGGTGTTGATACATCACCTGCTGGTTTAGATGCAATTAAGGCTCTTCCAGAAACTAAACTTTTTGTGGAGAAATATCTAAACCTGGGACAGTTACATTATGTTGCAGCGCTTGGAGCTCTAGGGCCTGGAACTGAGTATATTGTTCCTTCAATGTATACTCCTATTCGTGAAGGCTGCAGAAAAGCTGGTTTTTCAGAAGACGATGTTTTGTTTTTCTCTGCACACATTGAACTTGATGTTGAGCATGGTGCAAACATAAGAACTTCTTTAATGCCATTTGCTGCTTCAGAAGAAAATCAAGCTCTTATGAGAGAAGGTGCTTTGGACGTTCTTGATGCAAGGGTTGTTTTATGGAATGGTCTTGAAAGAGCAAGCGGTTTATAATTAACGTTTGATTTTTATGTGAAATGGAGTATTGTCTCTGGGGGGAAGATCCACCAGGGCAATGCTCCATTTTTTAATATGTAATATGTATTGTTAAGTAAACTAAGGAGATTTTAACAATGGGAAGTTTGTTAATTCCAAATAAAACAGCCGTAAACAAAACAAAAACTAGAACTGGCGAATCTGTTGTGCCTTCAAGTGGAATGTGTGTTACCTGTCTTGACGGGTGCCCAGGGTTTTGTGAGATAGGAAAGTCAGCTTATAGGGGCCCAGAAGTTATTTATCCTGAGCCATTTGGTAAGGTTACTTCAGGTGGTGAAAAAGAATATCCAGTTGATTTTACGCATTTTAATATCACCGGATCAATTACTGGTCACCACCAGGTAGAATATGATTTATTTACTAACGTAAACTTAGAAACAAGCATGGGTCGTGATGGTGGTCTTAAGTTGAAACTTCCTATTATTTGTACAGGTTTAGGTTCAACTAAGATTGCTGCAAATCATTTTGGTGCATTAGGTTCTGGTGCTGCTATTTCTGGTACTGGTGTTGTTATTGGTGAAAACGTTGCTGGTATGGATGATGAATCTACTATCACTAATGGGAAAATTACCGATAGCCCTGACCTTGTTAGAAGATTTAAATCATTTAAAGATAACCAGAAAGACGGTTATGGTTTCATCGCTATTCAGGCTAACCAGGAAGACTGGCGTCTGGGTGTATTGGAATATAGCATGGAAAAACTGGGTGCCGATGCTGTTGAGTTGAAATGGGGGCAAGGTGCAAAAAATATTGGTGGTGAAGTTAAACTGACAAGCCTTGAAAAAGCTCAGAAAATGAAGGGCCGTGGCTATGTAGTTATTCCTGATCCAGATGATCCAATCGCACAGGAAGCATTCAAGAATGGTACTATTGAAGGTTTTGAAAGACACACTAGAATTGGTGCTATTTCAGACTACTTACCAAGAGCAGTTGATGGTTTCATAAATGATGTTGAGCATTTAAGAGGTGCAGGTGCAAAATATGTCTTCTTAAAGACTGGTTCTTATCGTCCGTCAGACTTGGCAAGGGCAATTAAATTTGCATCATTGTCAAGAATAGACGTGCTTACAATAGACGGTTCTGGTGGTGGTACTGGTATGAGTCCTTGGCGTATGATGTGTGAGTGGGGTATTCCTACTGTATACATAGCTGCTATGACTTACAATATGTGCAAACGTCTTGCTGATAGAGGCGAATATGTACCTGATATTATATTAGCTGGTGGTTTGGCTTTTGAGGATCATATTTACAAAGCATTTGCTTTATTATCACCATTCATTAAAGCTGTTGGTATGTCTCGTTCTACTATTTGTGCTGCTATGGTTGGTAACACAATTGGAAAATCTATCGAAGAAGGTAAGACAGTTAAGCCAGCGGGTGAATTTGGTAATAATGTTGATGAGATATTCTACTACTCAAATAAGGTAAAGAGTGAATTTGGAAATGCTATTCCAAATGGTGCTCTTGGTATTTACTCATACTACCAGAGAATGGGTACTGGATTGAGACAGATCATGGCTGGTTCTAGAAGACAGAACCTTGCTGATCTTACAAGGGATGACATCTTTAGTTTAACTAGAGAGTGTGAAGATGTAACAGGTATTTCATACATAATGGATTATGATAGAGAGAAAGCTGAAAGAATTTTAGATGCATAAACTTTAGAAAATTAAAGTTTAGTTTGTTATGTTATATAAGCGCAATATTGGTTAAGGAGACTTATACTAATATTGCGCTTTTTTTTTGTTTTAAAAAACAAAAATGTTTTAAAATGTTGTTGACTTTGACTTTAAGTCATGTTAATATGATTTTTCATTTCAAAACCTTTCTGCCTAAATGACTTTTTATTATCAACTTAAATTTGATTAACCATAAAAAAAAGAGAAAAATTAATGCAGACAACAACAAAGAGAGACCTGTGTGAGAAAATAGCCCGGCGGACCGATAATACGCATATTATCGTTAAAGAGATAATACAAATGTTTCTAGATGAAATCATAGGTGAGCTTACAGATGGGAAAAGAATTGAGCTTAGGGATTTTGGTGTATTTGAGATAAGAAAAAGGGCTGCACGAAAAGCAAGAAATCCACGAACCGGTGAAGTTGCACATGTACCGGAAAAGAGCGTTGTGGTATTTAAAGTTGGTAAACTAATGAAAGAGAAGGTTTGCAATTCTACATCGGTCTAGGGTTGTATAGAATTATTCTTTTATATTTAAATGTTTCCTTCAGCTTTTCTCTTATATAGATTCAGATATGCCTTTACGTTTATAGAACAAGGTGTGAATAAAGTAATAATTATCTCATCAGTTTTAGATTTTCAATTAAAGTCCAGTTAAGGGCGGCAGAAATATAATCTCTTTGTCTAATCCTTGAGTTAATCTGCTGTGCTTAACTGGACTTTATTAGTTAACGTTAATATTAATCAAAAAAACGGTTTATTTCTACTGCTTTTTCCATATCCCTCTCATATAATTGACGCTCGGTTAAGTCCTTATTTAAAAGGCTGTTCTTTATTCTGTAATACGGCCTCAGAAAATATTTTCTAGCATAATATGCCATTGGATAGTTCTTTATAAATGAGGGGGTTGTGCATATATAACTAGCGTACTTTTTATTATACTTCCAACGTAGGAACTGTAGCTCATCTGGGGAGAGGTTGTTAGTTTTTATGTTGGCCCAGAAACAGTTATATTTGCTAAAATCATCAAGGTTTGTCACTAATCCCATTTTCACCATTTCTTCACGCATACCTGTTTTAGGGTATGGGGTAAGTATTTGGTCTGCAAAGAAGTCAATATTCTGTTGGACGAAAAAGTCATAGTTTTCGGCAATACTTTCCTCCTTATCATCAGGATGTCCGATTATCATTCCTCCAACAATCATAATATTGTATTCCTGCAGTTTCCTAATGGCAGATTTTGTTTTTTCTAGAATATCCCCTTTTTGCATCCTTTTTAAATTCTCTTTAGATACATTTTCAATACCAAGAAATACGATTCTAACTCCAGCTTTTGCCATCTTTTCTACCACTGTATTAGATGATGCTATGCCTGCTGAGCTTGCCTGAATAATGTAACGTATGTCATTGTGCCCTGCTGCACAGATTGCGTCACAAAGCGCTTCAAATCGTTTTAAATCTAATGTGAAATTGTCGTCTGATATTATTATAAAGTTTGCACCCTGTTTCTTTGCGTTTCCTATATCTTCTACTACACGTTCTATACGGTACTTCCTAAAAGTTTTACCATACATTTTTCTTATACTGCAAAAGTTGCAAGGCATGACGCATCCTCTGGACGTTTCAATTAGGTCTAATGTAAACCCATAGTATTTGTATCCTTTCCAGATTCTCTTTGATCTTGCAGGAAGTGCTATTGTATCAAGATCCTCTATAGGTCTGTCAGCGTTATGTATAAACGTGCCATTATGCTTAAATGAAAGCCCCTTGACGCTCTCTTTGTCCCTTTTATTTTCAATTGCTTCCAATAATTCATTAAAACTTAAGTCACCTTCTCCTCTTATCAAGAAATCAAAAGGAAAATTTAGAGTAAGATTGTTACTGTTGACCTCTTTGGCTTTCTCTCCAAGCTCTTGGTACATAACTGTTGCGTGGTAACCTCCTAGAACAGTCTTTATGGATGAGTTTTCCTTTTTAATAATTTCTGCTACCTTTTTTGCTGTGGCATACTGAAAACTCATAGCACCTAAACCTATGACGTCAGGTTTATATTGTTCTAGTAATTCTGTTATCGTACTTCTTAAAGTGTCCCTGCGTAATATGAGATCAGCAATGTAAACATTATGGTCTTTAATGTTACCTGCGATAGAAGACATTGCAAGGCTTGGCGGTTTCCATCTCTTAGGACTAAAGTGCGGTGCGCAATCTGGCATTGATAATAATAGGATGTTCATTAATTGTATTTTTGTATTAAAACTTGCAAAATCTTTCAATCTGTTTCGCAAACTTCTTATTAAAAAAATTAGTATGCATTAGACCTGAAATATACTTCTTGATTACTTTGGGTATTACTCAGTTTAGAAATGTTTAAATATTGATTCTTTCATTCGCAAAAAATATTTAAAATGTAAAATCATTCATCTCTTTGTATTTTCGCATCTGAATCTCAAACACTTCACGTTCTGATTTACTTAGGGATACAATAAAATCCTTTAATCTGAAGTACGGTCTAAGTAGTAAAATCCGTATAAGATTTATTAATGGAAAGTTTGATTCAAACGCTTGTGTTGTCTTGAAAAATGTGGAATACTTTTTTTTGTATTTCCAGCGAAGGAATTGAAGTTCGTCAGAAGAGAGGTATTTCGTCTTTACATTTGCCCAGTAACCGTTATATCTTGATATATCATTTAAGTTTGTTACGAGTCCTTCTTTTATCATCTCTTCCCTCATGATAGTTTTAGGGTATGGGGTAATGATCTGTTCTCCATAAAAATCAATATCAAGTTTATCAAAGAATTCATAGTTTTCCTCTATCTCTTTTACGTTATCTTCTGCATGTCCTAAAATCATTCCACCGACGATTAAGATGTCGTTCTTATGTAAAAGTTCTACAGCTTTTTTTGTCTTTTCAACAATGTCTCCTTTGCTCATCAGTTCTAAGTTCTTTTTAGAAACATTTTCAATTCCCAGAAATACAATTTTAAAACCTGCTTCGCTCATTTTCTTTACAAGGCTTGGTGACGATGATATTCCGGTACTGCTAGCTTGTACTATGTAGTTTATTTCATTGTGACCAGCATCAATTATTGCCTGTGCCAGCTCCTCAAAACGTTTAATGTCTAGTGTTATATTGTCGTCAGCAAATGCAATATAACCTGCTCCCTGCTCCCTTGCATTTGAAATGTCTTTAATAATTCTTTCAATTTTATATTTTCTAAAAGAACGGCCATACATCCTGTTTATACTGCAAAATTTGCATGTCATGGTGCATCCTCTAGAAGATTCCACCATGTCAAGTTTCTTTCCATTAAATGTGTAGTTTTGCCAGATGCGAACTTTTCTATTAGGAAGCTTAATGTTTTCTAGATCTTCTAACGGTCTTTCTTCATTATGTTGAAATAGTCCGTTGACCTTATAAGAGAGCCCTTTAATTCCAGTGACTTCACCTTTTTTGTCTAAAGTATCAACCAGCTCCTTAAATGTCATCTCGCCTTCACCTCTAATTACAAAGTCTAAATGTTCTCCGTCTTTGCCATCACAAATCTCTTCATACATTAGGGTTGAATGGTATCCGCCAAAGGCTATCTTAATATCAGGCTTAAGATATTTCACAAACTTTGCAATTTTCTTTGCAGTCTTAAACTGAAAACTCATTGAGCTTAATCCCACAAGCTCAGGGTTGTAATCTCTGATAACATCTTCTAATGATTGTTTTAATGTTGATCTTTTTAAGATCAGATCAGCAATGTGCACGTCATGACCTTCAAGGTTTCCTGCAATATTTGACATGGCTAAGCTCGGGGCACGCCATGTCTTTTCTGTAAATTGCGGAACTGTATCAGGCATTGAAATCAATACAATTCTCAACGAATGCTCCTTTTGTTATAAATCTTTCAAGACAATATGTTCTCTGTATTGTTAAGTACATAGCATAAGGCCAAAGATAATATGCGTAGTAACTTAATTAATATGACTTTCTTATCAATTTAGAGATCCGTTTGCAATATTCCGACCATTTGCTCTCTGGTTTTGGTAGATCTCTTTAATTCTATTTTTTAGACGTTCCTTAAATATTTGTTTGTAAAATGTAAGAGAGCTTTCCCTTGCGTTTTTCGAATCAAAATTTGTTACAACTTTTTCGAACTCTTTTACGGTTTTTTTTGTTGGTTCTACTTTTTGATTGTAAAAGATTTGCAGTCAACTGAGGGGTAGATTACCTTTGCCATTAGTCTATAATATTTTTGTATTTGGCTTAAAATGAAGTTGGAGACGGCAATAAAATACTCTACCCGCATACTGGATGTGACGTCCCACGTACGAAAATAGTTTTCAAGAAAAGCACGGTTTTTTTCTGAAATAAAACCTTGTTTGTTTTCATTAAAGTATGCGAAATACATGTCCCATATCCAGCGCATTGAACTAAAATAATAGCAAATATGTGTAGATGATAGGCTGGTAATAACACCTTTAGCAATACAGTGGTTTAAGCTTACAATGAGGTTGTATCCGTTTAAATTAAAAGATTCGCTAGCCGAAGGGGAAAACGGTAAGTAGTGACGTTACCCGAGTAAAAAATGAAGATTCTGTATAAAATGATGTCTTTATTTCCATTTCCTTTTTTGACAGACAAACTGAACCTATATTGTGTAGCAATGTATATATATATCTGCTACGGGTATATTCCGCAAAGGGCTTCCATACAATTTCACTGCTGCGCATACTTGTTAACCACTCTTGAATTAAAGTCACTCTCAAGCTTTTTCTCTCTTGTATGGTAATTCTGAAATATCTCTTATCATTTCCAGTTTTAGACCATTTGCATTTCTACCTTATAATTAATAAGTATTCAAGGTTAACATATAATTACACTTTTCTCCCTTTTTGTCAATAGATGAATTGTAGATTGTGTAGTGTGGAATTAACCTTTTCTAATTCAGCTTTTACTTCACCTTATCCCTGGGGATAAGGTGAAGCCATCTGGTAAACTCTTTGGCAACTTGTTCAGATTCGATCAATACAGACGCTTCATTGTTCTTGTTTAAAGCACTATAGGTCCAATTTGTACTCCCGACTATTGTTATATAGTTATCAACAACAATAATTTTGTTATGAGTTATCTGCTTTTTATCATCATAATATACAGGGACGTTGGCTTTTAGTAATAGGCGGTACGCTTCACTGCTTTTTCTTTCAATATGGCCTTTGTATTTCCCCTTTGCCCAGAAGTTTATATTCTGGTCCAGTATTACCTTGACATCAACGCCTCTCTTATGTGCATTTATCAGATCACGGACTAATGTTTTAGTATACCCTGATTCACGGTTTTTCGGCAGCTTTGCCAGGTACATTACGCAGAATATGGACCTTTGTGCATTTCTTAGGACTTTATGTACCTTTGAGAAATATTGATCATTAATTAATGGGACTACGTTGTCTGCAGGAAGTGCGTAACATTGATGTAAATAATAAAATGGCAAAGAACAAATAAATAAAATGCTAATAATGAGAGCTTTTTTTGTCATTCTACTTAAGTAAGCGTGCCTACTATATGATTGTTCTCAATACGATTAGCGTAAATAGTAATGATTTTATTCATTTTCTCTCTACCGCCTTTAAAAAACACTTTTATGTAGCGTTCAGTATACCCACATAATAAACCAGTTTCCTTGTCAACGCTTGATTCCACCAGTACATCCAGTTTTTTATCTATAAAATTTTGTTTATAACGCTTTGATAACTCGTCCCCAAGGGAATTCAGTGCAATCTTTCTCCTGGTAATAGTACTCGAATCACAATGATTATCCATCTTTGCTGCTGCGGTTCCTTTACGTTTACTGAATGGAAATATGTGAATTTTGCTAAAACCTGCTTTTTGGCAGGTAGAGATTGTGTTCTCAAAGTGTTCATCTTTCTCGCCTGGAAATCCAACTATAACATCTGTTGTAAATGACGGTAGTTTTATCTTTCTTCTAATACTATCTAAAAGAGATATATATTGCTCCGATGTATACTTCCGGTTCATTCTCTTCAATATATAGTTGTCGCCGCTTTGAAGAGGTAGATGGAAATGGGGGCATATTTTCTCTGAATCAGCAATTACGGAAACCAAATCGTCTGTAATTTCATAAGCTTCAATAGAACTTATCCTTATTCTTTTTAAACCATGAATTGCCTCAAGCCGCTTAAGTACTTCAACAAGTGTGTTAGACTGTCTACCAGAATCAACATCAGTTCCGTAAGCCCCGAGATGAATACCGGTAAGCACTATTTCCGGATATCCATTTGATGTCAGGCGTTCTGCTTCCCATATGACGTCATCAATTGGCCGGCTCTTAACACTTCCCCTAACATATGGAACGATACAATAGCTGCACCAATTGTCACACCCGTCTTCAATCTTAAGGAATGCCCTGGTATGCCCCTCAAACCTGCTAATCTTTAATCCGAAAACGGAACTATGTCTATGATCACCATCTTCCTTTTGGTTGTTTTCTATCAGATCTATAATTTCAGCCTTACTATTGTGACCAATAATTACGGTCTTCTCTGGGGTAATATTGTTTAATTCCTCTTTATAGGCGTCAGCGTAACAACCGGTTACTGCGATTATTGATTCTGGATTACCCATTCGCAACCTTCTTATGTACTGTCTTGACTTTTTGTCACTAGTTTCAGTAACCGTGCAAGTGTTAACTACATATAAATCAGCTTTTTCTTCGGCCTTTACCACCATATAGCCTTTTTTCTGCACTGCTTCTCTGATGGCCTGTGTTTCGTACTGATTTACCTTGCATCCCAGTGTAATAAATGCGCATTTTTTCATCATTGTTCGGCAAGTGGTAACCCTTCTGCCCCCTTTATTTCTTCCATATTAACCTTATTTTTATTCCAGCCATAAAGCATCAGGATAACTAATCCCATACCCGCCCATATAAGTTCACGTAAGCGCCTGAATATGCTATAAGCCATCCCTGACTCCGCGCTTAGCCCAAGTGATGTGAATATCAGTATGCCCCCGCCCTCCACAACGCCAAGGCTGCCAGGAATAAAGAAGGAACAACTTTTTACCAACTGAACAATTGATTCAATGGTTAGAGCTTGCAAGAAAGTTATCTCATAACCCATTAAATAGAGGATTGTGTAGACTTCTATAAGGCCGGCCATCCATGCAAGGAAATAATACATTAGGGAGAGGTAAAATCTTTTCTTCCTGTATCGATAAAAATATCTTATCTTTCCATCTAACGATTCGATCTTTTCCTTATTCTTTATCAAGAAATCAAATTTAAAATTAAATCTGTGGAGTAGATTTGATATTGATGTGAAGAGGCCTTTTCTTTGCCAGACAAAAAAACCGTATACCAATGGTATTGAAGTGACAACTGCGATAGTGACGGTTAATATCAGGTAGCTGTTTGGAGAGAAATAGTTTGTTGCCGCTACTATGCCGCATATAAGGAAAACAACCTGTGCCATTGTCATCACAGTTTTACCTACAACGACAGATGCCAGGCCATCTTGAAGGGGGACATCGTACCGACGTAAGATATAAGCCTTTACAGGCTCTCCTCCTACATATGCTGTAGGTGTTAACACGTTTATTGCCTCTCCCGCCCACCTTACAGGAAAGATGTATTTCAGTTTTATCCCTTCAAGCCAATGATTAAAAGAAAATTGCCATCCAAGAGTATCAAGAAATGAGACTAAGATAAAAGGTATGAAAATAATGGGAAATTTGTAACCCATTAACAACAGATTACTATAAATATTGTCCAGCCCGATCTTGTATATAAGAAAAGCGAACAACAAAATTCCTATACTAAAGAACAGAATCTTTAATTTTTTGACCATCTCTTTTTGTATACTGCAACAAGTATAAGAATGCAGTGCACTTGTACTCCTATCGCAGCTATTATCAATAATAGATGCAGCATTCCGATAAATGCACTTAAAAGGAAATAAAAGCTGAGGTTCTTATTCAAAGTACCATCAACAAATGCATCTAATTTTGTTGGCTCTTTACCATTTTCTGTTATGGCAAAACATAATGAATCCTTATCACTATCCCTTTTTACTGCATTGTAAAACACCAAAAGACTTGAAACCAAAATTCCGCAACCAGCCATCGCTCCCCACACAATGTAAGATGGTTCATTCAAATAAGTGGAAATACCTATTCCGGAAGAAATAACAACTGTGGTTGAAACTATAGCATCTGTAGTTACGTCAAGCCAGAAGCCAAACCTTGATGATTGATTCTTTTGCCTGGCAATTTCTCCGTCACAGTGATCTACGATTGTATTCACTTGAAAAATAACGGCACCTATTAGAATATTATAATAACTGCCTTTCATGAAAAAGAATATTGAGGATAGACCTATAAATGCATTAAAGATTGTGACCTGATTTGCGGAAACAGGAGTTCTAATAAGAAGTGCAGTAATAAATGATGATATCTTTCTGTTAAGATATTTATCTATAAATCCGTCATTTGGTATACTTTTTCTCTTATTTGTTACCGATTCCGCAGAAATCGTACTATTTAACATATGCAAATTGCACCAAAGTGCGACAGGAAAAACATTAATGAACAAAAAACATTTCGAACATGGATATCCGAAAACTACATTTTAAAACTTTCTTTCATTATCTCTTCTGCTTTCTTCGCGTCTTCCGGGAAATCTATCTCTATCCACGCCATACCGTCAACCGTTTCATAACCAACTGAGCTCTGTTTAAGGATATTATCATATATCTCTTCATGCTCGCAGTTATCTATACCCCTGTCAATTGCCCTAGACAAGGCCTCTGCAAGTAAACTGGCATCTTCCCCTGCTAATTTCAAGAAACCGACAGCTTCTCCTGTCAAGTCAAATTGGCCATTAAGCGGCTTCTTGGAAATCGTCAAAACCCTTTCATTCAAGATGCCTAATTTCTGTTCCTCTCCAGTGTCTTCAAAATCACTATCCATGAGAAAGCAGCTTTTCTTGGGAGAAACAATCAATTTCTCAAGGAGCTTTCTGTTGTAAACGACATCAGCATCCATAATAATTACATCATCATTCAGTTCCTCTTTTGCGGTCCACAAAGAGAGAATGCTACCAATCTTATAGTTATCATTAACTATATATTTTATCTTAGTGTCTGGCTCTACCCATTCTAACTCATCATATATCTTCTCTTTTTTATAACCAACAACCAGTATAATATCTTTAATTCCATATGCTAATAAATCTTCAACAAGGCGGTTAATAATAGATTTACCGCTTATTTTAAGAAGACATTTGGGGCTATCGTCTATAAATTGGCCCATCCTTTTTCCCACACCTGCAGCCAGAATAATTGCTTTCATCTCACACTTATTTCCAAAAAAATATGTTATCAAACAGAGCCAGATTAATAAAAGCAACAAGCTGGTCTGTTCTAATCTAAAATTCCTTAATCATACATTTTATAATATCTCTTTAAGTGCAGAAAGAAAGCCTTTGTAATCTTCCATTGAGTGGTCACCCATATTAGAAACTCGAAATACCTTATCTTTCAGTTCACCTTGACCTGCATAAATTATGTAGCCATGCTTCTTTAGCTCTCCATGTATATCCTTATATGTAAATCCATTCGGAAGATATACAGACGTAATGGAATTGGAGCAAACATCTTCAGGAAGCAAAAGCTTTAACCCCAAATCTTTAATACCGGCCCGCAAGAAATGTGCTCGTTCTTTATATGTTTTTACCCTATTATCATAACCTTCATCTGTTAGTTCATCAAGGGCCTCGTCAAATGCATACATTATTTGAACAGATGGAGTGAAAGGTACCTTGGCGCAAAAGTTGTCATCAACATAGTTTCCTAAATCAAGAAACCCTGATCGTGGAGTAATCTGTTTCATCTGGTTAAAGAGCTCTTTCTTAAAAATAACAAAAGAAATTCCAGGAAAGCTGTGAAGACACTTATTTGTCGTTCCAATGCATACATCGATATTATTTTTATAAAAATCTACATTCTCCGCACCCAGACTGCTAACCGTATCAACAAAGAATATCTTCCCATACTCTTTGCACAACTTTCCAATATCCTCTATTTCGTTTAAAATCCCTGTTGTTGTTTCGTGATGAATAACAGAGACGGTTTCTATATTTTTTTCTCTATCAAGGATTGCCTTTATTCTATTAATGTCAGGCGGGGAACCCCATTGGTATTCATCTTTAATAGTCTTTATTTTAAAAATTTCTGCTGCGTCAGCCATACGTTCACCATAAACGCCATTACATATGATAAGCATATCTTTGTCTTCTGGCATTATTGATGCGATCGCTGCTTCTTGTGCCGCAGTACCACAACCGGTAAAGATCGCAACTGTATAGTCTTTTTCAATGCTGAAAACTCGTAAAAGTTTGCTCCTGATACCTTCAAGCAAGTTGACAAACTCATCTTCCCTGTGACAAATATCGTCTCTAAGCAATGCGTTGCGTACCCTTGATGTCACATTAACAGGACCGGGGTTTAACAAAATATTTTTTTTTCCCATAACGTTCTATAACAATATCAGAAAACTGATCGAAAAATGTTTAATAAACTGAACATACTTGCCAATAATTATTGGTTATCACCAAAACCATATTAATCTCTATTTGTATTTATTTATAACCCCAGAGTTTTAATAAATCCCCATTGTCGCTCTTGGAATAGTGCCAATATTTTATTAATGTGTCAATGGCATCAGATGTACGCTCAATATTGCTCTCTTCATTGGGAAAATCACCCCAACCGTCTTCATTTTTAACTGAAATAACCCATTTTAAACCACGTTGAATGATGTTGTCCATCTTTGTGCGGTCTAGGCCCTCCAGCATTACCGTTGACAACATTAATGTCCTTAGGGTATCACAAGTGTGGTCCACATCATTAACGTCCCATGCTCCATTCTCTTCCTGCAAATCAATAAGCCTGTTAACGGCACTCTTATAGACGTTATCTGGAACCTTCTTTGTTATTAATAAATCTGGTAGCAATGAGTCCTGAATAATATGTGCGGTCAAACATACACATGATTTATAAAATTTATCATCACTCCAACCGCCATCCGCGCCCTGGTTTTTTAATAAGAACTCTATTCCTTTTGATAAAGGATTAGAGGCTAAATCCTGCAGGGATTTGTTTGCCAATGTATATATCAAGGAAAGAAATTGTACCGGGTGACTAACTGCATCAATGTCAGCCCATGAAGGATCTTGCCACAATCCGTCTTCTTTCTGATTATTGGTAAGGTAGTTTGTAAACTTTCTTAATGAATCGTCAATTACACTATCACGGAGTATTTGATTAACCCTTATGAGCATTATGGCACAAAAAGTACCCCCCCAGACCTCACTCTTCTTACTTGTGGAGTATGGCGCCCATCCTCCGTCATCATTTTGAAACTTTGTCAATGCTAGAAAATCATCCCTGTATTTGTCTGCTTTATCCACATGTAGGATAACCCTTAAAATATGTGCAACAACTTCAAGTTCTTGATCTCCTTTTAGTAAACTCCACTGATCGCTTTTAGAGAACAGACTTTCAGACTCCATATCTATTAATTCTTTTATACTATTCCTGTCTATTAAACCTTGGACTTCCGCCATAACTACCTCACTAAAAAAAAACAGATAAATTTCTATAAATCAGATTACAGCCATAAACCTCTTTTTAATCTCTTCGGGGGCGTGCGAGACTCGTTCGATTTTCTTATCATACTCCGTATTTACCTTTACAAGGATAAATACAGGCCCTTTTATCTTTAAACACTCTTCCGCTATTACACGCAGCTCTCCAGAATTAATAGCTCTGTATGTTTTTATATAGCCGCTAGCTCGAGCAACCTTCTCAAGTTCAATAACATTTGTTAAAGTTGGTTGATTTCCTGTGGAACCGTATACTTCATTATCAAATACAAAATGATAAAAGTTCTCGGGGCAAAGGGTGCCTATCTGTGCCAATGTGCCCATATTCATCAACACATTCCCGTCACCGTCAAAAACAACAATCTTTCTTTCCGGTTTGCTAACCGCAATTCCAAGTCCAATTGAAGCTGCTAATCCCATAGAACCGATCATATAAAAATTTTGTGGCCTGTCGTTGATAACAAAAGATTCACGACAGATCAATCCATTGGCATGGACAACTAGTTCGTCACTCAAAACTGTTAAAACCGTTTTAATTGCTTCGGCCCTTTTCATCCAAGTACCCCATTCTTTATCAGGATTACAACCGGTATACTTTTTTCTTTCATCAGTTTCATAGCGGACATTATAACGTTTTCTATATTCTCTTTTTCTAGTACAAAAAAAGGAATACCTGCAACACGTAGAATTTTCTCACTTATATCACCTGCGATCAGATGTTCTGGCGCGTCCTTACCTTTATAACCACGCCAGCTTACTAGCATAAGACATGGTATTTTATAAATAAGACTGAGTGATGTTAAAACATTGAGTGAATTACCCAAACCGGAATTCTGCATAAGTACTACTGGTGATTTACCTGCCATATATGCGCCGCTGGCAATACCAACGGCTTCATCTTCTCTTGTTGAGGATACATAAGTAACCGAATCATCATCAATTAATTCTCTGATAATGCCGGTTAAAATACTGCATGGGACTCCTGAAAAGAAATTAATACCCTGCTGTTTTAATAAATAAATGAACGATGAAGCGTTATATATCATTTAATGTGTAAATCAAGGATAAATAGCAAAAAAGTGTCTGCACGTCTACTAGAATTAGATGAAGTGCAGTTTGGGAACTTTAATTAGTTGCTATATTTATAATAATAAACTATTTCTTCTTCTTCTTCTCTGTGTCATTTTCTTCCACATCGTCATTTTCCGTTAAATTACTGGTAGGGGCAAAAGGATCAAACTTTCCTATTATAGTAGACACAGGTAATCCCTTGTTAATTTTTTCTACGATTGCGGCCTCTTTTTCATCCTTTAGTGCCTTAATTACCGGTATCCGCAACACTATTTCCCTGCATACTTCTTCACTTGCCCTTGAGCGGTATACATCCCTTAATGACATACTGTTCTGAAAAGAGGCGATCACAAAATCAAAGGGATTTGTTGCGACCCTTATTTCATTAGCAGTCCTTGTCTCCTGTGCTTCAAAGAGTACTGTTCCGTCCTTTGTAGATATGCACCTGACTACCATTCCGATTGCAATTTGGGAAAAGAGAGCATAATATTTACTGTCGTACCTTGTAACCTTTCCATAAATTAAGGCATCTGCCCCCAGTATCTCTCCCAATTGTTCAGGTGTGTAGCTGTATAACTTTTCAGGCGTATCTATCTTTAAACCATGCAGGATAGCATCCACCGCAATTAATTCTACATCATCAAATTCGCGTGGTACTAAGTGCCCATAAAAATATGTGCGAAGCCTATTGGCATAAGTCCAGCTCCATTCGTCTTTTTCTTTGGTATCTTCCCGTTTTATCTCAAAGCCGTTTAGAATCAGGTTTCCTCCTATAAGATTTTCAAAAGGAAGTATAACAATAACCCTAGGAGGGTCTGATATAAGCTTTTTATCATACTTAAAACTGTTTCCTCCCGGATCCAACTGATAAAGTCTGTCCAACTTACCTTTTCTACCGTGTTCGGCATAATCTTTTTGGTCCAGAAAGAATCCTGCCTGATCATTATCTACTGCTTCTTTTTTATCACGTTTTGAGAAAATGGAGCCGCATCCAAATAGAGACAATGATAATATAAATGTCAAGAAATAGACTATACCGCAGGTAAATCTCTTTTTTGCCACAAATTTTTTCATAATTAACCAACCGGTTTAAAATTTAAAAGCTTTTCAGATAATGCAAAAATTAAACTCTAATATAGCATAAAATAATCTTATAAGTATTAGGTTTTTATTATATTGAAAATTTTATATATAACAACTATTATATAATCCATTGTAAATATTTCTCTAAAAATAGTACGTGGGGGCTTTATTCCATGAAATATTCTACTACTATATAACACGTATTACAATGAAAGGCAGGTAAAAAGAGATGGTATCGTTAAATTGCAAAGAGACATTCATTGCAAGAATAACATCCGTTAATTTTATTATTATCATTATTACGGCTTTTATATTACAAATAACCATGGTAAATGCAGACAATTTAACGAAGAAAAATAATAGCACTGAAGTCGCAACTTTTGCCGGCGGATGTTTCTGGTGTATGCAACCTCCTTTTGATAAACATGATGGAGTTATCTCTACATTTGTAGGATATACAGGCGGAAATGTTGAGGACCCTACCTACGAAGAAGTTTGTTCCGGTACAACAGGACATACTGAAGCGGTGGAGATTGAATTTGATCCGGCAGTGGTATCTTACGATGAATTGCTTAATGTTTTCTGGCGAAATATAGACCCTACTGCACTTAATTCCCAGTTTGCGGATAGGGGTAGCCAGTACAGAACTGCAATTTTTTATCACAATGACGAGCAGAAGAGATTGGCTGAAGAGTCTAAAGAAAAACTTGCAAAATCAGGTAAATATGATAAGCCTCTTGTTACAGAGATTACACCGGCAACGGAATTTTATAAAGCAGAAGGGTACCATCAGGAATATTACAAGAAAAATTCATATCGATACAAGATGTACAAGTCTGGCTCCGGTAGGGAGAAGTATATAAAAGATGTTTGGGGAGAGACAGATGCAAACTAACGGCTTACAGAAGAATAAAACACCCATGTTAAAGAAAACGACCCAATTGCGAACACTTATTCAGAGCAATGAACTTGAATTTCTTTTGGAAGCGCACAATGGTATTTCAGCTAAGATCGTGGAAGAGACAGGTCTTAAAGGGATATGGGCCAGTGGGCTTTCGATTTCGGCATCACAAGGAGTAAGGGATAATAACGAGATCAGCTGGACGCAGGTACTTGCAAATGTAGAACTCATGAGTGATATAACCAATATTCCTATACTTCTTGATGGCGATACTGGTTATGGTAATTTTAATAATCTACGTAGGCTTGTAAAAAAGCTTGAACAGCGTGATATTGCTGGTGTATGTATAGAAGATAAACTTTTTCCAAAGACTAACAGTTTTCTACGTACCGACCGTCAGCCGTTAGCGGATATAAATGAATTTTGTGGAAAGATTAAGGCCGGAAAAGATGTGCAGATGGATGACGATTTTGTTATTGTTGCTCGTGTCGAAGCTTTTATAACGGGATGGGGTCTGAATGAAGCGTTGAAAAGGGCTGAGGCCTACAAAGATGCGGGTGCGGACGCTATCTTAATCCACAGTAAGCTTAGTAATGCTAGTGAGGTATTTAGCTTTATTAATGAGTGGGAAAACAGGCTTCCGGTTGTAATAGTACCTACTAAATTTTATTCAACTCCAACTGAAAGTTTCAGAGAAAACAAAGTTTCTGTGGTTATCTGGGCGAACCATATGATACGTGCTGCTGTAACTAGAATGCAGGAGACGGCGAAACAGATTTATAACGATCAATGTCTTCACATGGTGGAAGATACTATAGTACCGGTAAAGGAGATATTTAGGCTTCAAGATGATCAGGAACTTATTGATGCGGAAAAGATATATCTGGGGGACAGTCCAACCTCTTCTGTAAATGCCGTTATTCTTGCCGCATCACAAGGAAAACAGCTTGGAAAATTAACAATTGATATGCCAAAGACTATGTTAAGGGTTGGGCGCAAAACGATTTTGAGGCGAATTGTTGACCATTTGCAAGAGAATCGCATTAACGATATCACTGTAGTGGCTGGTTACAAAAAAGAGGAGATAACGTACTCTGATTTAAATATAGTTGAAAATAGAGAGCACGAGGACACCGGACAGTTAACATCACTTTTGTGTGCGGTCAGTTCATTGAAAAAGACAACGCTTATAATATTTGGTGATATAATCTTCAGAAAATATGTTTTGCAATTAGTGCTTGATGATGACGATGACGAGGATGTTGTAATTATTGTTGATACTAAAATTAATCCTCAAGGGAAGTACAAATCTGATTTTGTAAGATCAAAAACAATAAAAGATAATCAATCAATCTTTTGTGATAAAAGTTATGTTAAAGAGATTGTGTTTTCGGAACCGAGCAGTGAATATGACGGAGAGTGGATAGGTATAATCAAACTGTCGGGAAAAGCGATAGGATTCGCCAAAGAATTCTTAAAGACGCATAAAGATTCTAAAGATTTCAAGAGCATGGATATAAATGATCTGATTAACCATTATGTGGGCTCCGGATTTATGGTAAAGATACAGTACATTACAGGTAACTGGATTGATGTCAATAGGGTTTCAGACCTTACGTTAGCAAATGAACTTTATTGATCTAGTACTGCGTCATCGTTCTAATGACGGGTATGATCTTAAGCCTTATCCGTTGTACCTACTTAGGTGGATAGGCTGAAGACTGAAGGTAAAAGCATAAAGCATTTTTGGTTGCCAGGCTAATGTTAAAAAAGCAAAAACCACAGGATTTTTGCCTTTAAGCTTTACCTTCAGCCTATCCACCTGAGTAGGTACTATTTGTTAACAAAAAGAATTTAGATCGAATAGCTATCACCAATACAACATAGTTGTACTAGTAACTTGTTTTGATAATAGGGATAAGAGCTCTGTTTCCGGAACGAGAAGGCGAAATAGGAAAACTTGTACGTGCTTTTCTATTCGGTTTCAAGAAAAATATTTGCATACCAAGTTTCTATCTTTTCATGGGTTCTGTCAGTATTAGTCTGGATCCCAACATATATGATTTCGCCAGGTTCCTGACCAAACTCTTGTATATAATCACTGTAATGGTTTACTTTATAATTTAGCCATCTGTTTACGTTTTCCTTTCCACTTTCTACGACTATCATCCGTGCGTTTTTTTTGCAGGGATTTGCAAACCTTTCCCCTTTCTGGATATTATTGCCAAACACATAAATTAATGCCCTGTATCTGTACGGCATGCCAAATAACGTTTTGCCGTAAACAATACAGATAGACGCAGGATAATCATCCGCGCCTTTCTCTTTTTCTATGCTATTGGGTAATATTTTTGATACCTTCCATTCCCATTTAAGAAATTTATACTCCAATGGGGGCAGCTTAACAGGTTTTAATGCTATTACGCCACTGTCGTTGACGTTTGCATATAGCGTCTTTCGGTTATCAATCTCCATTATGCTGGGTTTTGTTCTGTATTTAATTCTTCTGCAAAATCCCTTTTTGAGCTCCCACCCGTTTACAATTCCTTGATCTAACTCCTCACTACTGAATTCTGTAATGGGAAAAACACCGCCTTGTGTAGCATCTGCAACACTTAAATAAACAAAAAGTGTTAACAATAATAATATAAATCTTTGCATCGCTAACCTTTCAAAATTAAACTTTTATCACAAAAAATTTATGTGGCCCTGCTAAACTTTTTGAGCCAGAGATGTTTAAAAACACTTTTGACAATCTGACGAATATTAAATCCTACCGGAATTAGTCTGGGGAGTACAAAGTCAAATATTTTTACAGTGTCTACTGGTTCTCCGGCAATATTTATCTTCTCAATCATGTGTTCGCCTATATCATGCTTGATTGCCGTCTTTAGTATTGGTGAAGACGAAGGATCCGTATTAAGGACCTCTGCAATCACACGGTCAATTGCAACGCAATCAATACCGCCTAAGATCAGTGAGACTGCTTTTGGATCGCCGCCCGAAGGACCTTTTCTCTCCATTGCCATTACAGCATCAACAATAGTAAATACCGGTTTTACCTTGAGATAGTTTGCCAGTAACATTTCTGTATACCAAACCATATCACTGTTTGATCTAAAATGACGCCACGCTTTTCTTTTTCCGCTGACGCAACCATACATGTTTTTAACTGCAGCAGTATATAGAAACTGTACATGTGCTTTCAACTTTGGAAGATTAATAATTGCATCCACATCCAGTGCTTTGCCTGAAATTGTAAGTGGAAATTCCTTTTCCCTGCACCTGATATTTACTTTACGTGGTTCATCCAGTTCAATTATATCTATGTTATGTTGCCGGGCAAACCTGTCAATCCCAATACATTCTGCAATTCGAGCAACAGAACCAAAAGCGGGACTGTCACCAATGATAGGTACCGCCCCTATTTCTAGTAATTTTTCGGCAACGGTTTCAATAACTATCGGGTGAGTAACTGTACACTTCTCTGGTGTGCTTCTTTTTATAAAGTTCGGCTTTAAAAGTACCTTTGTGTCACTCTTTATTACCTTTTCAATACCGCCGAAATATCCAAATGATTGGTCTATTGCTTTACGCACATTTTTTTTGTCATAATCAAAGCATTTGACAATCGATACAGTTGTTTTGTCCATCTTCATAAAAAATTATTTTTCTGGCAAGATATTAAAATAGAGAATTTCTATACCATTCATATTTTATTATTATAAAGTTTATATTATACAAATAAACTACATAACGGCAAAATA
Source organism: Candidatus Anammoxibacter sp. (assembly GCA_021777055.1). Classification (GTDB taxonomy): domain Bacteria; phylum Planctomycetota; class Brocadiia; order Brocadiales; family Anammoxibacteraceae; genus Anammoxibacter_A. The sequence continues at coordinate 157,891 of JAIQZO010000067.1, forward strand.
TTCTTTTCTTAAATATTCTGATATCTAAATGTTTTATCCGTGTTGTCCGGTTAGCTGTTTGTTTCATACATATGTTTATGAACATTGAGTGCCTAAGTTGCCTAAAATGAGCTAAAGTTTTAGAAATTTATTTATTATTAATTAAAAACAACGCTATTAACTTTAGGCACTTTAAGTAATTTAGTCATTTTAGGCAATTTCTTGCGCAAGGATATTGGGAAATGTTCATAAATATGAAACATTATTATACTACAAAAAGCTAACAGGACAATGCTGACGTTTTATAGGTTTTAACTGTTTTGAAAAAATAACATTCAAACTATCCTCGCAAAAATTTCTGTCCAGAAGGTAAAGGGCCGAATTCCATTTTGTTCGACTGATACTCTCTGCCGGTCAACCCTGGATCACGGATAGAGGTTACATATGATATAACGAATTTGATATTTGGCAACTTGAAAGAAAATATTGGATCTTCTCATATTTTCTAGGGTGTAGGCTAAAGAGGAAGAGGTATAGGATTCTTGGATTGAGAGATCTTAAGTTTAAATACTTTGAGTCCGTGGAAGACAGATCCCTCACTTCTTGGGAGTTTAATTATTCTAGTTATTTCCCTCTAAAACTGCGGCATAAATAGAATATGAACGAGGCGGATCTATGATCATTTAGCATTTCCGCAAAATCTATTAGGTGCTTATTATCGATTTTGTATGCTATTGATAACCATTTATCTAGAGGATTATTGACCCAGCCGATTTTCCAATTTTATTTCTACCTCGACATTTTCTTAGTATTGGATCTTGCTCTTCTTTTAGGCCATTTACTCCCTATTTTAATTCAATGTAACCCCAGAGTTTTCTTTGGCTACAAGTCCTTTATTTGTTGTGTTGAGTAAAATAAATTCATTGCCCGCCGCAAATTGGCCTCCCTCAATAAACAACCACTTAAAGCGTTACAAAGGTAACACTATGTCGGTTTGGCGTTAGAAAACTAACGTTTGTGTTGTGGCTGTGCGTGTGTACTACTACATTTTTCTTACATAACATATTGATTTTGTTGACATTCCCATATTCCCTGCTTTTCGGCTTTGTTCGGTATAATATTTGCTTAAACTTAAAGGTTCAGAATAGAGGTCTATACATATTTGGCTGAAATCATTAGTGACAAATAATAGTAAATAACTCTAATGCATATGATGCCATTTTATTGTAATAATGATTTTTTGCCGTCAGGTAGATGTTGCTTCAATAATTAAATACGTGAAATATAGTAAAGAGCGTAAAGCATTAAATATATCAGTCAAGCAGTAAATAGTTTAGGTATTTAATTGCCGAGTTAATATTAAATTAATATGGAGAAAGGAAGTTTTCGAAGATTAAAAGTGTTGTGTTTGTCTACTTACACGTTGTCTTCTCTTGGTATTTTATCATAACACTCTCAATTCTCTTTAACCCTATACGTTGGGGAAAGTCCTGATAACCTATTTATAATCAGCATTGTCCGGTTAGTCTTTTGCAGTGCAAAAAACGTTACATATTTATCGATATTTTACAGCCGCATAATGGGGAAAGTGCCTAAAATGCCTAAAATACTTAAAGTGCCTAAAGTTAATAGTGTTGTTTTTTATTAATAATAAATAAATTTCTATAACTTTAGCTCATTTTAGGCACTCAACGTTAGCATATATATATGCTATGCAAATCCTTAACCGGACAACACTGATTTATAATGAAAATAATACCTCTGGAGATGTCAATTTAATTCAATATTTCTACCATTATGTCGGGTGCTTTTTCAGGCATGGTCAAATGAACTTTATTATTCCTTTAGCGGGGGAGAATAGTCATAATCAAGGCATCTTTCCCTGGTTTTCGCAGTAAAACTGGATTAAAGTAGGGGATGCAATTCCTGATTTTGCCAGAACCAGAGATTGTTCATTTGACCCTGCCTGTTTTGTTGTAATTTACAGAGAGCTATTTGCAGATGTTCAGGTTTATGTTAAGTTTGTTTCATTATACAAACTGCAATTATGAAAACAGATGTTTGCGTTGTTATGATATTTGCGAAGAATAAAAACGGCGAATATATTGCGAATCTTAGTGATTGGGAATAAAGATTATGTTTTTATATATTCCGAAACTGAAATGATTTTCTAATTTAACGGTATTTTTACATATATTGAGGACTTTGTAAATTGAACTATAGTATTTTAAAGAACAAAACAATCAGATTTTTAAATATTTTTTTTATTTATTTCATAACCATAACTTCCTTTGCTTTTTTTACAATGACAAACATATTTGCAGAAGAAGTTACAATAACATGGAATGCAAATACAGAAGCTGACCTTGCCGGATATGAATTGCATCATGGAAATCAAAGTAGGAATTACACTATGAAGGATGTCGTTTTTGGCAACATTACAACCCATACGATTGAAATCCCTAATACGGGGGAATATTTTTTTGCTTTAAAAGCATTTGATACATCCGGTAATGCGAGTGAATTTTCTGATGAGATAAGCCGTTTTGTCCTAGATACATCAGGAGGTGTGGTACCAGATATTATACCACCAACAATAACTTCCGTTAAAATGAATGATGATCCAACAAAAGTAATTGTTGCTTTTAGTGAACCAGTTGATATTTCTGGTGCGACTTACTCCATTAGTAGTGGAATTAGTGTTTTCTCGGCCGGAACAAGTGATGGCGTTAAGACTGTTACTTTAACTACAAGCCCACACATCGAAAATGTGTCGAATACATTAAACATTGTAGAGATAAAAGACTTGGCCAGTATTCCAAATGTTATAGACCCAAATAATTCTACAACCTATTTGTTTGTGCCGTCAACACTAACACCAGATGAGACAGTTGATGATTTTAGTGTTGATACAACAGGCAGTTATTCAGTAACTGATGTCAGGACTACAGGAGGATTTGGATCATTTAAATATGATGCTTCAGGAGAAAGGATTCAAGTGGTTACAGGTGATAATATTGGTTTGAAGATATCGCAAGATGTGAAATCACTTGGCAGGGGCATTTTTAGCATAGATTTTTTGCCGACTGTTAAACATCCCAAAGGTGGGATATTTATATTGCGCCTTGTACAAGATGAAAATAACTATTATAAATTGATAAATACTGATGGTTATGGTCCTGGAGAGCTAATGAAATATGTAAATGGTGTTAAAGTTTCTAGCGTGCCATTTGGTAATGAATTCTCACAGAACAGCAATTATGCAGTGGTGATAAATTTTAGTTCTGACCAAACTACAGTTGAAGCATTTGGAGAATCAATTTTTATAAGTACTGATAACAATCCAATCATGGTTAATCGTTTTGAAGTTGAGCTGGAGCAACAGGATGCATTCTTCGATAATATAATTTACAAGGATTAATCATCTGGTTAAGTAAATACTAGATTTTGGGAAGTATTGATTTTCAGAAATCTGGACTTCTCAACTATATAATATAAGTAGTGTCAGGTTAGAGTCTTGCATGCGCGATTCTTGTTTTGGGAGATAAGGTAAAACATGAAAAAACCTAACTGAGCACTACTGATATTATATAGCTTTGCTGAAATTAAATAGCAAAGTATAACAAGTTTTCTCCGCTTTAGAAAATAGGGAGCACTGGGATTTGATACATGTTTAGAAAACTTAGAGTTGATTAATTACAGTAATTATTTAAAATAAGCCTGTAGTCTTTTCGTGTCTTTTCATTGAGAAATAGTTAGTGATGACAGCCCTGTCACTGCAGGAAATCCAACTGCTCCTATAATAGTGGCCCTTTCTGTTGTTTGGTCTATTTTGATAAGATTAGATGGTGTTCCTATGTTTGAAGTACTTATGCCGAATAGTGTTTCGTCGGAAAAGTGTAAGTCTCGAATTGAATATCCGGTCATGCCAACGTTACCAATATGGCGGGTACGGCCGGATGAGATATCAATCTCAACTATTACGCTGCTTGTGCCATTTTTTCTTGCGCCTGAAGCAATGAAAACGTTTTTCTTCAAGTTAAATGCTAAGCCAGTCAGAACTATATTTGCGGGATTCACATCTGCTTGTAAAATTTTTCTAGCTGATGCGTTTACTTGGTTTATGGCATAAAGTGTGTTGGTCCTGTCTACTCCAAATAATATATCGTTATCATTGAATGCAATGCCTTTTACAAAGCGAATGGGGATATTACTGTCTTTTCTGACTATTGTGCCTAAGATAAAGGAATTTCCTGTTTCCGCGTCAATCCTCACCAGTCTTGATTTGCGCCCACCAGTTGATCCGAAGATTTCGCCAGACTGGTTAATGGCAAGGCCTGATATCCTTAATTGGTTTGTTTGCCCGACGATGGATCCTTTGCCTGTTGTAGTATCCAGGGTTAGCAGTGTTCCTGAGCTTGAAATGTTGAATCCTGTAGACGCATAGCAGATTCCAGGTATAGCCTTTTTAAACTCATTGCAAATGAAATTTATCCCGGTTGAACTTGTCCCGTCAATTGCTACAAAATCCAGGGGTGTGTCCGGAGGGTTTTTGGCCCCTTCATCCTCTCCGTTGTAGAACTCCTCTTCATCAATGGATATTGGTGGAGATATGGGTGGAACACTTGAACCTGCTGTAAACCGCGGATTAATTTGTACTTTTTCAACTGTATAGTTTGCTCCAGGTGTAAGACCGAGAATGTTGAATGTGCCCTTCAGTTCTGGAGGGGTGGGGCCTGGGCCAAAAATACTGTTGGGGAAAAAAAGTCCTCCGGATACACTCGAGACTGCGTCGCCAAAAGGGTCCGCTACGTTTCTGGCGATAATATTGGCGCCACGAACTTGCGTTACCATATTTTCACGAAAAACTTGCCCGCTTATAAAGCCTTTCTTTCCTGTGTCATTACCGTAAATGAATTCTGCGGTTGAAAGATCATCCCTTGTGGGTGTTGTGGAACTGTTTCCATCGCCGATTAATATGGGAAACATTATTTCCACTATACCTTCGCCTTCAGGTGGCAGACCATAAATGGTAAATCCCGGGTCATCAGTGTCACCAATAAATGCCGTGCCGTTAACTTGAGAATGTCCGAAATTAAGGGCGTGTCCCATTTCGTGTGTAATAACTGTTTGTGCTACGGACAGAGGAGCCTCTATGCCATCTGAAGTGTCTCCGTCAATCAGGTTTCCGTTGTAGGCCTGGAATGTTTCAATAATCTCAAATGTTTCAGTATCTATAACCTCTATTGTTGCAAATCCTATAACCCCTTCAGGAAGGCCCAAATCTGCAAAAAGGGAGCCATCTGCGTCAAATACAACAGGGCTTTTATCGTCTGCGACAGAGAAAATGGCGTTAAACTCTTCAATTGTGTCCACATCTCCGTCTGCCGAAAGGGATCCGATGCTGTTAATGGAGAATCTCAGCTCTAAAGTGGGCTCATTAGCGCCGCTCCAGATATTTATGGCATTCATTGCGAAATCTATTGCTTCGGTGGATGAGAGTGTGCCGTACGGTCCTTCGTCAAAATCAGTTGGTGTGGGTTTAGATGTGTCGTGCCGAAATGGTATACCTGTGTTGCTGACAAACGTATAACCTCCCGGGAATACTTTTGGCATGAACAGAAATGAAATTGCCGCTATACTTAACATTACCGTTCTTAGCAACACGTATAAAATCCCCTAACCCCCGTTTCTAAATGGGGAAAACTTGTTGTAATTTTACAAACTGTTTTTTTAAGACTATAACTACTTGTCATTTAGGCTTAACATCTTTTCTATTATGCCTATAAAAAGGTTAACATTAACTGCCCCTTTTTTGCGGACCATTAGCTCTTTCTCGTTTTCATCAAATATTTTATATCGCTGTGATTGCAGATCCATTCGGTGAAACAATCCTTTATTTCCGAAGTTGTTTACTGCCTCCTCTGAGTTAATCATCTGAAAAGCACCCTGTTCCATACCTATAGGGCTTGCAAGTCCGTATCTGCTCTCGTTTCTTAGAAAGAGTATATATTTGCGGCCTTTTTCGTAATATGGCATTCCAATTATACTTCCTATGCCATTTGCTTTGCCTATTTGCCTTAGCTTGACAGTTGGGCCGTAGGTACCTTTGATTTTTTTGAGGATTTTAAATGTGTATTCGGTGCAAGTTGTATGATTTTCATTGGAGACGTTTATCTTTCTCTCTTCTACCAATGTGCAGATGCCGATAAATATCTTATCTGCCAGTTTGGTCAACTCTTCTGCATTTCTATGTAATAATGTTGTTGCGTTGGTATCATTTGTTTTGGCATAGAATACCACGCTAGAGAGTAGTATCACTGTGAGAAAAGAGGTAAATTTACTTTTCATGATAAATAGGCAGATTATTGTTTTACAGTTTCAGGGCCGCTTCCATTCCCTCCGATATTGCTTCTAATGCTGTACGTCCTGAAACGGCATCACCCACAACTGCAACTTCCTTCACAAAATCCTGAATCGATTCAGCAAGATCTTTGTTTGGTTTGTTTAAGGTTGACATAACTATATGGTCAAATCCATCAAGTCTTTGTTCTTCCTCTCTTCTTTTCTTCACCACAAGGTAGCCTTTTCCAACTTTAACTACCTTTGTGCTGATAATCATTTTTACGTTAGCTTTTTTTAATCTTTCAACTATATGGTATCTTGGATGGGCGATCAGCCCCATACCGATAATCCTCTTCATTTCCAGTAAAGTGATGTTCTTTCCCGCTGAGGATAAAAAATCTGCAAGTTCGCAACCCTCGGGGCCAGCACCCACAATCACAATATTTTTGCCTAATTCGTTTACGTTTAAGAATGCGTCTTTAATATCAATGATATCTGCGTCTTCTACACCTGGTAATTCCAGTTTGACCTCTTTTGAACCAACTGCCGCTATTACCGCATCAGGTGCAAATTCCATTACTGATTCAGTTGTTGCCTCTTTGTTCAACTGAACATTAATGCCGTGTTGGTTGACGTGGTTAACAAGATACTTCAGCATATTTCTCATTGGTTCTTTAAATGGCGGTAAAGTTGAATATCTAAAGTTTCCACCTAGTTCATTTTCTTTTTCCCATATGGTGACTTTATGTCCCCGTTTAGCGGCAGTCTCTGCCGCGCTCATTCCCCCAGGTCCCCCTCCTATGATTAAGACATTTTTGGATAGTGGTTTAGGCATTGCTGCAATTGCAGCCTCTTTTCCTATGGCAGGGTTTACTGTACAAGTCAGCTTTCTGTCCATTATACTGTTAATGCACTTGTTACATGATAGACACGGTCTTAGTTCCTCAAGTTGCCCAGCCTTTGCCTTTTCTGGCATGTGCGGTTCACCGATCAGGACCCTTCCAAATGCGACAAGGTCTGCTTTGTTCTGTTCCAGAATTTTTTCTGCGTATTCAGGGCCCAGGATTCGTCCCACTGTAATAATCGGTACATTAACAACGCTTTTAACCCCTTCTGCAAGATGTGTAAAACAACCCTCCTCCAGATAGTATGTGGGTATGTTAAAGAAAGGAGATGCGCTATTACATGCTGAAACATGTATGGCGCTAGCTCCTGCTTTTTCAAGCATTTGGGCGTGGAGCTTCCCTTCTTCGAGTTTGATGCCGGTATCTGTATATTCATCTGCGCTTATTCTGCATATAACAGGATAGTCTTGTGGGACTTGTTCCCTGATTGCTTTAACAATTTCTACTGCAAACCTTGCCCTGTTTTCTGTGTTTCCACCATATTCATCTGTTCGAATGTTTGCTTCAGGTGACAGAAACTGATTAACAAGGTAGCCGTGTGCCATGTGGATCTCTATTCCGTCTGCGCCTGCTTCGTAAACTCTTTTGCCTGAATCGGCAAATTTCTTGACTAAGTCATGTATCTCCTTTACAGTCAGTGCCTTTGGGGTTTGCTTGGTTAAAGGACTTGGTATGGATGAAGGAGAGACCGGGTCTAGGCCGGTAAAGTAGGTTAGGGCCTCTTTACCTCCGTGGCTCAGCTGAATAACTATCTTTCCGTCTAACTCATGAACAGCATCTGTAAGTTTTCTCAGGCCCGGTATAAACTTATCTTCAAAGATGCATAACATCCCATCGTTTAGTCTCCCTGCAGGATCAATGGCTGTGTTTTCTACAGTGACATATCCGACTCCGCCCTTAATCCGTTCACTATAATATGATATGATTGCATCGGTAACATGTCCCTCTTCGTTGCAAAGATGTGTTTCCATTGCAGGCATAACTATGCGGTTTTTTAATTCCATCGAACCTATCTTAAAAGGGCTAAACAGTTTTGGAAAGTGATTCATTTTCGTTTATAACCTCGTTAATTTTTGTTGTGGATGATTGCCGTTGTGGATTTGAACAAATAGATACAATGCCTTCGCTTCAAAACGATTTATACTGCAACTGTACTGTTCCTGTTTTGTGTCTCGTATAAAGTATCCCTTTCAACTGGAACTCGTCCTGCTTCTTTAATTAAATTAACCAATTCAGCTACGCTAAGTGATTCTGGTGTATCAGCTCCGGCGGAGTGCGTTATCTTCTCTTCGGAAACAGTACCATCAATGTCGTCAACCCCGAAGCTTAATGATACCTGTGCCAGTTTTATTCCCAGCATGATCCAGAAGGCCTTTATGTGGGGAAAGTTATCTAACATCAGACGTCCAAGGGCCAGCATTTTCAGGTCGTAGAATCCTGTTGTTCTTGAAAGTTCGCTTAGTTCTGTATTCTTAGGATGAAATGCAAGGGGTATGAATGATAAAAACCCGTTTGTCTCATCTTGCAGATTACGTAATGCCAGAAGGTGGTTTATTACGTCCTCAGCTGCTTCTATATGGCCATATAGCATTGTGGCGTTACTCTTAAAACCAATGTTATGGGCTTCCCTCATAACGTTAAGCCAACCCTCTCCGCTAAGTTTTTCTGGACAAAGTTTTTCTCTTAACCTAGGTGAAAATACTTCAGCTCCTCCCCCAGGAAGTGATCCCAAACCTGCATTCTTTAATTCCATCAATGTGTCGTGTACTGACATGCCTGCGATTTCTGCCAGGTGTGCGATCTCTACGGCAGTAAATGCTTGGATATGAACATGGGGAAATCTGCTGTGTATTTCGCCGATCATCTTGATATAGTAGTCAAACTTAAAGTCTGGATGCAGTCCTCCCACAATATGGAGTTCAGTGGAACCGTCTTTTAACACCAAAGATGCCCTTTGCATGATCTCTTCCATGTCCATAACATAGGAGCCGTCTTCGTCCTTATCCCGGCTGAATGCGCAAAATTTACACCGGTTTTTACATATGTTTGAGTAGTTAATATGACGGTTTATTATATAATAAGCATTGTTGTTGTTTTTTTGCTCTCGAACAGTGTTTGCCATGAATCCTATGTGGTTTATGTCGTAACTGTTATAAAGCTTAATGCCGTCATCAAAGTTCAGGCGCTCACCGTTCTGCAGTTTAGCAAAAATGTCTGCTAATTCGGAATCAGCAAAAAGTTTTTCCATAAAATACTCCTTTATCCTACAAATATGATATATTCAACTAAAAGTTATCAAAATATATATATAAAAGCAAGTAATATCCTATACTTAGGAGGTATAAATAATGTTACAGATTTTCATGCTTTACGTTTTTGCGATGAAAAAGTATAATTTTTAAACAATTAAATATTAATGGGTTACAGTTTTACAGTTATGGATTATTCCAATAATTGGAATGCGCGGCTTTGCGTTTGCAGAGGTATGAAAATCATTTGTTTGAATGAGCTTTAACGGTTTATTATTTTACCATGAATATAAAACAGATTTTAGGGAAAGATTTTAATTTAAGAGCGGAGCAGGTTGACAACGTAATAAACTTACTTGAAAATGACGCAACTATTCCTTTCATTGCCCGGTACAGGAAAGATGCTACCGGTGGCTTAGATGAAATTGTTCTTCGGGATATTAGGGACAGATATGATTACCTAAAAGAGCTGGAGACGAGAAAGGTAACTGTACTCCAAACAATTGAAGGGCTGGGTAAACTGACGGAAGAACTGAAGGAAAAGATAGATACGTGCTTAGAAAAGACCGTGCTGGAAGATCTTTATTTACCGTACAAACCGAAAAAGAGGTCCAGGGCTGTTGCTGCTATGGAAAAAGGTTTAGGGCCACTTTTAGATTGGATAGTGGTACAGACAAATCCATTGCTTAACATTGAAGATGAGGCCGCGAAATATGTTGACGCGGAAAAAGGGGTTAATGATTGCAGGGAAGCCCTTATGGGTGCGGCAGATATATTTGCGGAGTGTGTTGCAGAAAAAGCAGAGAACAGGGAGTATGTGAGGAGTGCATTCCTTGAAAACGGAGTCTTTGTTTCAAAGGCTAAGAAGGCGTTTCTTGAGAAAAAGACGAAATTTTCGATGTATTATGACTACAGATCTCCGGTTAATAAGATTTCATCTCACAATATGTTAGCCTTAAGACGTGGTGCAAAAGAGGGTATAATAGGGTTTGAGATTGAAGCTGATGACGAATCATTGATTAATGAATTAAGTCGCAGAGAAGTAAAAATTGCAGAAGGTACGGTTTCTGGATTCTTGAAGGATGCAGTTAAAGACAGTTATGAAAGGTTAATAAAACCCTCTATTTCTACAGAGGTTAGGCTTATAAAAAAGCAAGAGGCTGATCAGGAGGCGATTCTTATCTTTGGTAAAAACCTTCAAAAATTGCTGCTCTCATCACCGGCTGGACAGGTGTCTTTGGTTGCCGTGGATCCTGGGTTTCGAACAGGCTGTAAAGTCGTTGTCCTTGATACCACAGGCAAGTTTCTGGAATACCAGGCAATATTTCCCCATGAACGGAATAAAAGAGGAGAAGATGCAAAAAAAACCTTGCTCTATTTTATTGAGAAGTACTCTCCGCAATTTATTGTAATTGGAAATGGTACTGCTTCACGTGAGACAGAGAGGTTTATCAAACAGGATGTTGTTGATGGGCTTGATGAAAAGAAGAGACCTGTTGTGCTTGTTGTAAGCGAAGCGGGGGCTTCTGTATATTCTGCAAGCCAGAGCGCTATAAACGAATTTCCGGAACTGGATATTACTGTCAGGGGTGCTATTTCCATTGGCAGGAGATTAATGGACCCTTTGGCGGAACTTGTAAAGATAGAACCTAAATCCATAGGGGTTGGACAGTATCAGCATGACGTTGATCAGAAATTCCTTAAAAACAAACTTGGCGAGATAGTTGAATCATGCGTGAACTATGTGGGGGTGGATCTTAATAGCGCTTCTGTAGAGCTGCTGTCGTATGTTTCCGGAATAAAGCCGAAGATTGCGGAAAATATCGTACTGCGACGGAACGAAAAAGGACCTTTTCTAAAGAGAGACAATCTCCTTGATGTTGCAGGCCTTGGAGAAAAGACGTTTTTGCAATCAGCTGGATTTTTGCGCATAAAAGGTATGGAGAATCTCCTTGATGACTCTGCTGTGCATCCTGAAAGCTATTATGTTGTCAAGAAGATTGCTGAAAAGTTTAATGCTCCGCTAAAAGACCTTATAGGCAATGCCGCTCTCCTTGAGAAGATTGAACCGGCTGATCTTATAGATGAACAGACGGGCGTGTCTACTGTCATGGATATTCTGGAAGAATTGAAGAAACCGGGACGTGATCCCCGTTCTACATTTACGTATGCCAAGTTTCGGGAAGATGTAAACAGTATTGATGATTTGTCTGTGGGGATGGCTTTGCAGGGGGTAGCAACAAATGTTACAAACTTTGGAGCATTTGTGGATATAGGTGTGCATCAGGACGGATTGGTACATATTTCACAACTGGCTGACCGATTTGTTAAAGATCCGACGGATGTTGTAAATGTTGGAGATACAGTTAATGTTAAAATTATTGATATTGATGTGGAACTGAAGAGGATTGCACTTTCTATGCGGGTAAAATAATTGCGGTAGGCCCATTCAGTGGTATAGTTGGGAATAAAACGTGGAGTAATGTAGTCTTGGATCGATGCGAATGTTCTAACTCATATTACCTGAATTATGTATTCCAGGAAAACGACAAAATCGTAAAAAGAGAAGTTTTTGCAGGGTAGTGTTATATGACAATGATTTCTAGAAAGATAACTACAACTATTTATATTTTAACTCTTTTGCTAGGTATGGGTAGTTTTGTTCGCCACTGTTTCTGCCAGTCGCACTTTGATGTTTCTGGGAAATGGACGGTAAATTTTGTAGGTATTGAAAAAGGGTGTAAGGATAGTTCTAAGAATGGGAGCAAGGAAGGCTTGTTTACGTTTGATGTTTTGCAGCAAGGTGCATCTGTTTCCGGTTTATCCGATGATGGAGAAACGACTAATTTACTGTCTGGAATGTTAACAGGAAACCGCATTAAACTTGTGGTTAAAGGTGTGGATGGGGATTGTATGTCGAAAACAAAGCTAAGGGGGCAGGTAATTGCGGGAAATATAATTAAAGGATCGTATGAAGGTGGAAATCTTAATTGCGATACTTGTAAATGGCATGGTATGTTTTCTGTTGAAATAAACAAAAAATAGTTATTGGTTAAATATGATCATAAATAGGATATTGTCATTTGCCATTACATTGTTGGTGTTCTTACATGTTTGTAGCTATTCGATATATGCAAACGCAGAAGGTTACAATTTTTCCTTTTTTAAAAAACTTCTAGGTGATGGCCGGCCTTACCGTTTAATGGGAGGAAAGGACTTTACGCTGGAGTGTAAAAAAAGTATTGTTAAAAGAGTGAACGATTTTAACGTTATGTATATAGAAGAAAAAGAGGCCATAGGTTGTAAGTTAGTTGTTGAAAAAGAAATAATAGATAAGGCAAAAGGACCGGTTACGATTGCATCAGAGTTAAAACATGGTGAAAAGGTTTCTGTCTGTGTAACTCCTGGTAGCGGTATGACTAACGATGCAGGGGTGTTTCCCGTTAAGATAACCGGAACTGAAAAAGGTGTAGACTGGATTGGGTGGGCTATTGTGGATAAAAAAGGAGAAATTGATTTTAGTAAAAAAGCTTATGATTCCGGGAAGGCTTGGGGTGTATATATATTTGTAAGGTAAATACAGTAGATTTTTGCTCAAATATTTGTCTAAAATTAGTCAGTTCTAGGTTTTATTCTACATGTATTAATTGCCTCTATTACTCTTTTCTAAAGGTTTAGAATTTGTTGTTGCTTTGCCATTTGCTTTTGGTGAATCTATAATTCTCACTTTCTGAATCCTGCTCTCTGTTGTTCTGATTTCTGTATCCATAAAAACCACAAAATTATAAGAAAAGAAGTTTTATATAGTAATGCTATAATAATTAGAATGAGACTGTTAAAAGAAAAATATATTTGGGCTTTAATTCTACTTTCAACTGTAGTACGTATCTATGCATGGTACTTTACCCCTGTTGTAGGAAGGGATGCGTTTGATTTCGTAAGTATTGCGAGACGTTTTGCTGAAGGTGATTTTATAACCGGTCTGCAGCATCCATTTCATCCTCTTTATTCTTTGCTGATATCATTTGTGTCTCAATGTGGTTTTGAACTTATCCTTGCTGGACGTATTGTGTCTCTGGTTTTAAGCATTCTAACTGTAGTAGTGCTGTATGTTGTTGGTGAGAAGATGTTTAATAAGACTATTGCACTTATTGCAGCATTTATATTGGCGATACATCCTTATGCCGTCCGTCTTGCAGTTGATGTAATGTCTGAATCTACATACTTTTTCTTCTACGTTACTGGATTCGGTTTGGGATATATAGCGATAAAGACAAAGAGACCGTATATCTTCTTTTTAACTGGTCTGTTTAGTGCTTTTGCATATCTTACAAGACCTGAAGGGGTAAGTATACTACTTATAACAGGCCTTTGGCCTTTTGTTCAGTTTGTAAAGAGTGTTCCGGTATTAAAAAATTTTGGTAACAGATTACCACCTTATGTTGAAAAAAGAGCAATTCTCGCTAGTTCTATAAAGTCTATCTCCCTCTTGTTAGTGGGTTTTTTTCTCCTTGCCGCTCCATATATTTTTTGTATAAAGGGTGAGACCGGTGGCTGGACACTTACGAAGAAGAAGAGGCTGTCTCAGATTACAGGGGTGGAACTCCTGTTGGATGTGGAGGAGAAATCTGGTTCTGGTATTGAGCAAAATAAAGATGATGGCGCTTTGTCATCAACAGATGCGTATATTGCTTGGTTAAGCGGGCAGGAAAATCTGGATATGCAATCCCTGAATGCGGACTTTGATATTGCAAATGCGCTGAAATATGTTCCTGAAAAGAGCTATTCAAAGACTCTTTATAACGTTGTATGGCAGTATATAGATTCTCTTCATTATCCTCTGCTGCTTTTTCTTATTATAGGGATTGTATGTTTGTTTAGAAAGCCAGGTGGCGATTTTCTCAATATTTATATACTTGTATATATTGCAATATTTTTGTTTGTTTTATTCTTTTTACGAAAATCGAACGGTTATGCTAGTTACAGACATTTAATGAATATTGTATTGGTTACTCTGTTTTGGGTCGCAATTGGACTTAATCGTTCGTATTTTTGGGTGGTTGAGAGGGGACTTGCTCGTAAACGTGCTGTAACAGTGGATGGTTCTAACTGGTGGAAGTGTGGTCAACAGACAATGGATATAAGATCCAGGGGATTTATTGTTCTTCTTTGTATTCTTTCTCTGCTTATATTACCAAAGACTTTGAAACCGCACAGGACAAGTAAGATAGTTAGGAAAGAAGCGGGACTATGGCTGAAAGATTATGACCCTGGGAATAAAATTGTTCTTACTGATAAGCTTGTGGTCGCTCTTTATGCAGATGCTAGTGGTATAGAGCTCCCCATCAATATAATAGGATACGATAAGATATTGAAATTCGCCTGGGCATTTAATGCCGACTATGTTGTGTTTACAGATTCTATAGAAAATACCAACCCCGGTTTCTTTTCTGCTGTTATAAAGAGTGATTTAAAGAAGTTAACGGAACTAAACAATAACGATAGGAAAGTTGTTGTTTATGAGGTTGTAAAAAATGTTAATGATCGCATCCTGGATGAGTGGGGTGATAGTGAATAGTTGTGGAAATGGAGATTCGAGATAAATAAATGCTAAGAAAACATAGAGAATTTTACGCAAATCTACTGTTTATGCAGGATGTGATTATTATTTCTGCCTCGTGGATTTTGTCTTATTATTTGAGATTAAAAGAGAGTATTGTTCCGCTTTATGAATACCCTCCAGAGTTAAAGTATTATTTGGTGCTTCTGGTATTTATAGTACTATTGTGGCGTATCATTTTTAAATATTTTAGATTATACAGCCCTAAAGGACGTTACTCTCTCATAAATGAGATCGCTGGCGTTGTAAAAGCATCAACGGTTTCCATCATCCTTTTGACTACGCTTACCTATTTTTTCAGACATTACGAATATTCCCGTGTGGTGTTTATCTATTTTTGGTTTATAAGTATTGTCTCTCTCTCTCTTTCCAGAATAATTACAAGAAAGGTAAGATCATATTATCTAAACAAGGAAGGTAATCAACGCAATGTGCTTATTGTGGGGGCTGAAGCTCTGGGAAAAGATGTTTTAAAACGCATAAAGAGGCATCCTGATCTCGGGTTAAAAGTTGTGGGTTTTCTTGCAAGTGATAAAGAGAATGTTAATTCGCGTATTTACGGATCAACGATTATTGGTACATATGATGAGATTGAACGTGTGGTAAATACCTATGAGGTGGAGCTTGTAATCATTGCGCTGCAGTTAGAAGAACTGTCAAAGGTTAAGTGCATATTGAAGATGATAGAGTGCGAAACTGTTGATATAAAAATTGTGCCGGACTTTTCACAGTTTATTACTTTAAGGGGAGAAACAGAAGAATTTGACGGCCTTACGCTTGTAAATGTACAATCTTCACCACTTTATGGCTGGAACATAGTAAAAAAAAGAATTTTTGATGTTGTGGTAACTTTTGCATCCTTAATCGTCTCGTTTCCATTACTTGTAATTATTGCCCTTGCGGTAAAGACAACATCACGCGGCCCGTTGATATATAAGCAGGAGAGGATGGGTATGGATGGAAGGGTATTTGGTATGTACAAGTTTCGCTCAATGAAGGTTGATTCAGAGGCCGAAACAGGGCCTGTCTGGGCGGTGAAGGATGATCCCCGAAGGACATGGCTTGGTAAGATTTTGCGAAATACGAGTATGGATGAACTTCCTCAGCTTGTAAATGTCATAAAGGGAGAGATGAGTCTTGTGGGGCCACGGCCGGAAAGGACTATATTTATAGAAGATTTTAAGGGAAGACTACCAAAGTATATGTTGCGACATAAAGTAAAAGCAGGTATGACTGGGTGGGCGCAGGTTAATGGATGGAGAGGTGATACCTCTATAGAAAAACGTATAGAGTATGATTTGCATTATATCGAGAATTGGTCCGTCGGACTTGATATTAAAATAGTCTTGCTAACAGTATGGAAAGGTTTTATAAACAATAATGCTTATTAATTTATACACTGGAAGTCTATAGTTTATTTTTTTTATAAGCTTGACGAATGGAAAAAAAGGGTTTATTATTGGTTAACGATAATTATTACTAATAGATAGTAATTGCTTTTAGCGAACTATTATTTTGAGGGAAAAATGGATTCTTCTGGTTTAAAAGATATCAATGCTAAAGTTGAGTACTTAAAGAAAAATAAAAGGCGAATCACTCCACAGCTTCTGGAGGTGCTGCGAATTATAAGCCGGAATGGCGGGCACTTTACTGCATCTGATATTTACAATGAAATAAAAAAGACATTCCCTTCAATTTCATTAAATACCGTTTATTGCATTTTAAAGAAACTCAATACTGTGGGAGATGTACAGGAAGTTGTAACGCTGGGGAAAGAGACTAATTATTGTCCGAACGGAAAACAGCATCACCATGTTATATGCACTAAATGCAAAAAAATTGAAGATGTTGAATTGAAATTGTTTGATATAAATGCTGTTAAGAAACAGATGGAGACAGACTACGAAATAGAGAATTACTCTGTTATGTTTAATGGCTTTTGTAAGGTATGTAGGGTAAAAGGTGCGTCTTGATAATGGAGAAAAGGGGATTTATATGAAATTTGAGATTGTCGGTGATGAGATAAAGATATATGATTTCAATGCGCTGCAGGCATATAAGATTGGACGTCATTTGGAGGCTGAAGGTATTGAGTTTTACAAAAACTTGTTAACTCGTGGTGATATTGCCAGCAGTGCGGTTAAGGATGGCATCAAAATGTTAATAGATGAAGAGGTTAAACATCTGAAGGTTTTGGATGAAAAGATCGATGAGATCTCAGCGCAAGAAGATGATGGGTTTGAAGAGGAGGATTTTGAAGATATTATAAATACGGAAATATTTTCAAACTTTAAAGACATAAAGAATAATAAGGATATTTTTGATAATGTACAGAAAACTGTTGAATTTGGAATGTTTATAGAGAAACGATCAATTATGTTTTATGAGGCATTACTTAAGCATACTGAAAATGAGAGTGGAAGGGATGCTATTAACAAGATGATTTCTCAGGAGCGTGACCATCTTAATAGACTTGATATGATTCCGAGGTAGGTGATAAATTTAAGAGATGGCGAATTGCTCATTTTAAGATAAATAGTTCATTAGGGCGTTGCCCTTAACCATGAAATAATAGGAGTTGGACATGGAAGATAGTACACCAAAAGGCCCTTATAGCGATAGCGTAATGGACCATTTTTCAAATCCGCGAAACATGGGTGAGATGGAAGATGCTGACACCATTGGTGAGGTCGGCAACCCTAAGTGCGGAGATGTAATGAAGCTCTATTTAAAGATCAAGGAGAATGTCATCGTTGATGCAAAATTTAAGACATTTGGATGTGGAGCGGCTATTGCAACTAGTAGCATGGCGACAGAAATGATAAAGGGTAAAACAATAGATGAAGCCAGAGAAGTAAGTAATGATGCGGTGGCGAATGCACTTGGCGGATTACCTCCGGCAAAGATGCATTGTTCTGTTCTTGCAAAAGAGGGAATAGATGCGGCTATCGATGAATATTTGAAAAAGTCTAACTAAATGGTAGGCAAAATGTCTGATTATTTGATCATTGGCAATGGTGTGGCGGGTAAAAAAGCGGCAGAAACAATTCGTGGCTTGGATAAATCTGGAAGTATAACTGTTGTTTCAAGTGAAAATCATGATTTTTATTATAGACCACAACTTCCAAGTTTTGTTGCAGGTAAAGTTGAGAAGGAACGCCTGTTTGATAATCAAGGAAGGTTTTATGAGGAAAATAATATAGACTTGCTTTTGGGTACTAAGGCGGTAAACGTGCTTCCTTTTAAAAACCGCGTGGTATTTGATAATGGTAGCAGTCTTGAGTATGGAAAATTGCTTTTATCCCCTGGCGGTAGATTAAAACAGAGGGTTTATCCGGGTGGAGAGGGCACTTCTGGTGTTGTTGGTATGAAAACACTTGATGATGCAGCATTTATAAAAGGTAAAATTGACAGATTAAAGCATGCCCTAGTTATAGGCGAAAGCTTTCTTGCTACATATCTTGTTGAAGCACTAAATGAAGGAGGGGTTTCCGTGACGTATATTTTACGTAATGAAAATCTCTTTCCGAATCTTCTCGATGTAGATGCTTCCGCGATTCTGGAAAGGCGGCTGCAACTAAAGGGTGTAAATGTCCTAAAGGATGAAGACATAAGAGAGATATGTGTTAGTGACGGTTCTGTAAATGGTGTAAAAACGATTAATGACAACTTTATTGAATGTCAGTTGGTGGGGATTGCGGATGGGCTTAAACCAGATATAGAGTTTGTAAGAAATGCAGAAATTGCAACTGGAGAAGGTATATTTGTGGATAAACAAATGCGTACTAACGTACCAGATATTTTCGCGGCGGGAGATGCGGCAATGCGTATTAGCTCAGGGAATAATGAGATGCCGCAAATTAATATACGATGGCTTAAAGCTTGGAAACAGGGCATTGTTGCCGGGAAAAACATGGTAGGTAATAATGCGTCTTATGACGATCTGGAATGTTTTGCTTCAACGCGGATCTATGATGTTAATCTGGTTTCGTTAGGGATTTCTAATCCGTGTGGAGGGAAATACAAAATAATGACAGGCAAACATGCACAGATTGGGAAAGACATTTATAAAAAGATTGTATTGGATAATGGAAAGATCGTAGGTGCCCTATTGGTTGGTGATGTGGCGGAGGCCTCTATACTAATGGATGCAATTGCAAAAGAGAAGATGATTACGGACATTGATGAAGGGTTTGTAAATCAGATGTTTGGAGCTGGCATTCAATTGAAACCAAATAGTTGTGTTGTATGTCCAGTTTGTAAACTTGATATATTATCGGACTCACTATTGAAAGAAGGGAGTCTGATTGGCTGTCCTGCTTGTGGAATTGACATAAATTTGAAAGAAAACATGGTGCAATTATAATAATATATGTGCAGATTTTGTTTTTGAGTTTCAAAGTATAAATAATAGCAGCATTTAAAGTGCGTGAATTGAAATATTGATAAATTCATCTTTCGGAGGTTAGATATTGGTGGCAGACGAAAGCAAAAAGGTCTTATCAGAGGCAGCGCAAGCAGTTGTGATGGCAATTGGTAGGGAGCGAAATGCTGTTGAATTTTATAGTTATCTGGCTGAAACAGTTACGATATCCAAGGCCAGTGAGTTCTTTGAAAGGATGGCACAAAGAGAACTTGAGGATATGGAAGAACTGGAACTCTTTTTAGCAAAATTGAACAAGAAGAAGTAGGAGATGGAAAAATGAAATTATTCAAAAAAAAGGTAAAAATACAATATAAAGTTGAGAATGTTGCCAAAGCAATAGATAGATTAAAGAGCGAGGTTGGAGACTCTCGGGTCTATAATAACATAGAAGAACGGATCTGCTACGCCTTTGACGCAACAAAGCAGAGTTCTCTGCCTGATGTAATAGTAAAGCCGGAAACAACTGAACATGTTGCCGCTGCAGTTAAAATTGCCAATGAGCTTGAAATACCTATTTACGCCAGAGGTGCTGGTACAGGGTTGACAGGCGGTTGTGTTCCCATTAAAGGTGGCATGGTTATTGATATAATGAAGATGAATAAGATTATAGAGATCAGCCCCCATGATTTGACCGCAGTAGTTGAGCCTTGTGTAATAACCAAGCATTTGCAGGATGAGGTAGGGAAACACCGCCTCTTTTACCCCCCGGATCCATCAAGTGCGGATTCATCTACAATAGGGGGAAATGTCGCAGAGTGTGCTGGAGGGATTACCGGTGTGAAGTATGGTGTTACCCGTAACTACATCCTGTCTCTTGAAGTTGTTTTGGCCGACGGAACAATAATGAAGTGTGGGCGTAGAACATTGAAAAGTGTAACAGGATATGATTTGACCAGATTATTTGTGGGATCAGAAGGCACCCTGGGGATTTTTACGAAGATAGGGGTCAGGCTTATTCCTATGCCTAAGAAAATCTTGTCGGTTCAAGCTCAATTTACTAACGTTGACGATGCTTTGGCCACTGGTGACGATGTGATTAATAATAATGTTCTGCCCAGAACACTGGAAATGATGGACGAAATCAGTATCAAGTCGGTTAGGGATTATGGTGGGCTTAAAATACCGGAAGAGGTAAAGGCCATTCTTATTATCGATGTTGACGGACAGGAGACTGCGGTTTTGGAAGAGTTAGATACAATAGAGGAGCTATGCCGTAAAAACAATGCTGTCCATCTCATCAGGGCGAACACAACGGAAGAGCGTGAGAAAGTCTGGGCAGTAAGGAGGTCCATATCTCCTGCCTTATACAAGATCGCCCCTTTAAAGATAAATGAGGATATTTGTGTGCCACGAAGCAAGATAAAAGTTATCCTTGATAAGGTGAAGAAATCCCTGGAAGGGACTTCAATCTTAATGGCGGCATTTGGTCATATTGGTGACGGAAATATACACCTGAACTATATGCATCACGAGGATGAGAAAGAACTGGTCCATAAGCTGGTAACGGAAATATTTAAAGAAGTGGTTGCCGTTGGTGGAACCATCTCCGGAGAACATGGTATTGGAACAACCAAGCAGGAGTTTATGAGAAGCGAGCTTACGCCTGAAGAGCTTACTGTTATGAGATCACTAAAGAATCTTTTTGATCCAAAGGGTCTTTTAAATCCAGGTAAAATGTTTCCAGTGGATGATGATGAATAGTATATCATAGCGCGGCAAAGCCGCAACCAAAATACAGAATACAGAATACAGAATTCAGGAGTCAGAATTCAGAATAAAGCATAGATTTCTGATTGTTTTAGAATATAGTTATTAATTGTAAATTTGTATTCACTTCCTGAATCATGTTTTCTATTATTCCATATTCTATATTCCATAAAAACTACAAAATCTTTTTAAAAAAGAAGTTTTTATAAAGTAATACTATAAATACCGATAGTTTAAGAAATTGACCAGCTTTGCGAAGATATTAATTGCGGTTTGTAAGACTGAGTTTGTCTAACATTTTAGGATTGTAAATTTTATACAGAAGATATAATCATGTCATTAAATTGGGAAGAAGAGATAGCAAAATGTTCCATGTGTGGTAAGTGCCATTCTGTTTGTCCTGTCTACCTTGAGACTGGAGAAGAGTCCATGGTTACCCGTGGCAGGATAAGTCTGGCTATTGCGCTAAGAGATCATCAGATAACCATGACAGAGGCCCTGAAGGACTCTGTGTTTTCATGCAAAAAATGTTTGAGGTGCTGTAAGATATGCCCCTCAGATGTTAACTTTGAAATTATTATCCAACACCTTTTATATAGCGTGGCTGAAGAGATGGGGATTCCACTGCTTCCAAAGCTTGTCTTCAGATGGGTTTTGCCAAGAAGGTGGCTCTTCAATTTGATGCTTAAATGCGCTGGAATTGGGCAGAAAATTATGCCAGCCAAGGAAAGGGGGCTTATGCGTCACCTCCCAATGATGTTTCTTGGCGACCGATGGATACCCACTCTATCTAAAGACTCCGCATTAAAGCAGTTTGGTGGAGTGCACAAGGTGGCAAACCCCAAAATGCGTGTGGCTTTTTTTACCGGATGTCTTATTAACTATGTATATACAGATATAGCAGAAGCGGTAATAGATGTGTTGAACAGGCTGGATATTGAAGTTGTTGTTCCAAAAAAACAGCTCTGCTGCAGTATACCTGCGCTGTCTCTTGGTGACCGTAAGGCAGCAACGACAATCATGTTTAAAAATCAGGATGCGATGAAAGAGGAAAAGGTTGATGCTGTAGTTGCTGCATGCGGCACGTGTACAAAGGCTCTAAAACATGACTATTTGCATGTACTGGAAGATTCCTGGCAAGAGATGTCTGACAAGGTTTACGATATATCAGAATTTATTGAAAAGTTTACCGAATATAAGACTGAACCAAGCGAAGAAAAGTTGACTTACCATGACCCATGCCATCTGTTCTGGGCACTTGATATTCATGATCAACCCCGGGACCAGCTCAAAAGATCAGGAAACTATGTAGAGCTGGAAGGTGCTTCTAATTGCTGTGGTGGAGGTGGTGTGTTTACCTTGCTGCATTATGACTTAACGGTAAAGATTATGAACAAAAAGATTGATGACATAGAAAAAAGTGGAGCTGATATTGTTACGTCCAACTGCCCAGGATGTGTCATGCAGATCTCAGATGGAATTGCCGGGCGGGATCTTAATGTAAAGGCGATGCATACTATTCAGGTGCTAAGAAAGTCGTTGATTGATGGTAGTAAGAGGCAACTTAAAGAAGAGGTTGAAGTGGCTAGCTGAGGTAATATAAATGGGTTGGTTTCTGCAAATACGTATACTTTCTGGTGAAGGTTTTGCGGTACCTATACGTGATTGTTCATGTTTAATATAATTAAGTGGTGTCTTAAGAAGAAAAGTCAAATGAAAACATTATTTTCGTTTTGTGCTATATTAACAGCGTCTATTCTACTTTCACAAGGTTTTTGTTTTTTTGAAGCCAGTGGGAAGAATTATAGATATAAAGAATGGACATTTCTTTATGAAGAGAAATGCTCAAAGTGCCATACGCTTGAGAGAGTGTTCAAGGATGTTAAAACTGAGGATGAGTGGAAGGCCTGTGTTACGGAGATGATGCGAAAGAGCCCGTTGTGGATTACGCCGGAAGATGCCTCGCAGATCGCAGATGAAATAATAGGTATAAAGGAAGAGCTTGTAGTTGAAAAATCGCAAAAACGAAAATATGATAACGCTACAGTTCTTTTTATAGATAGGTGTACTAGGTGCCATTCCGCAAATATGATACTTACTAAAAACAAGACAAGGGAAGAGTGGCGAGATACTGTCTGGAGAATGCGTGACAAAGCACCTGATACCTTTTTTCGAGGAGATATTAGTGCTATTTTAGATTTCATTGTCGAGAGAAGTGAGTTGATGAAAGATGATATCTCTGCAGACATTATGGTAAACAAGTGCTTGATTTGTCATGAATCGGGGAGAATTCTGCTTGAACAAAAGACTAGAAAAGAGTGGGAAGAATGCGTCAGGGATATGCGTGATATTGTACGTGATAAGTTGAAAAAAGATTGGTATACTCATGACGAATTTAAATTAATAGTTAATCTGCTTGTAAAGACACAGGGAGTGGAGTAACTGTTGTTTATGAGTTCTTTGCGGAGAAATTCTTAACTTTTAATTGTGGGTCTATCTTTTTTTTGCTGTAAAATGGAGGATACATGAAATCGGTTGAAATAAAAGAAAATGTGTTTTGGGTGGGCGTCTTGGATCCTACTCTTGTAGTGTTTGATATTGTTATACCCACGGAACATGGTACAACATATAACGCATACCTTGTTAAAGGTAAAGAGAAGACCGCATTGATAGACACGGTAAAAGAACCGTTTAAAGAGGATTATCTAAATCTTATCGGAACAATTATTGACCCAAAAGAGATAGATTATATTGTAATAAACCATTCGGAACCTGACCATTCAGGTGCACTTCCATACCTTTACGATTTTGTCCCAAACATTACGCCAGTTTATTCAAGAACAGCCAAGACGTTTGTTAGTAGCATACTTCACAAAGAGTTTAATCCTATTGTTGTAGGGGATGGAGACAAAATTGATCTGGGCGGCAAGACTCTAAGCTTTGTAACGGCTCCTTTTTTACACTGGCCTGACACAATGTTTACATACCTCGAAGAGGATAAAATCCTGTTTCCTTGTGATGCCTTTGGTGCCCATTATTGTAGTGAGCAACGATTTAATGATGAGATTGATGAACCTGATGTAGTTCATGCTGCTTTTGAATATTATTACAAGTGTATATTAAGGCCGTTTAAAGACCATATAGTAAGGGCAATGGAGAAGATAAAGGATTTGGACATTGATATTATAGCACCTTCTCATGGTCCGATTTTACGGTCAAATGTATCCGGTTATATTGAGGATTATAAAAAATGGGCATATAACGCCAAAGATCCTTCTGTAAAAAAGAAGATCAGCATATTGTACGTCTCCTCTTATGGCAACACTGCAAAGATGGCAAAGTCCATTGCCAGGGGCGCTGTTCTTCCCGGTGTAGAGATATCCCTTTATAATGTAACGGAAGTTCCCCTGGATAAGATAATAGATGAAGTTGAGATATCTGACGGTATTATTATTGGTACTCCAACTTTAAATGCAAAGACACCTGAACCAATCTTTGATATCATTTCAAAGCTTGTGACACTTAATGTTAAGGGAAAGGCTGCTGCAGTGTTTGGCTGCTACGGCTGGAGCGGTGAAGCTATACAAATGACAGAAGATATCCTGAAAAGTTTTAAATTCAAGATCATTGTTGGCAGTTGCAAATTAAAGTTGGTTCCGACAGAAGAGGAATTAAAGCAATGCGAAGAGTTTGGCAGAACATATGCTAAGACGCTATTAGGAAAGTAGTTAACGTTGTTGTTGGTTATTCAGTATAGAAGATTTGATTGTTCTTTATATTTTTCTTTGGTTAGTTCCATATTTCAAAAAAAAAGCTTGTACATAAATAAATGTGCAAGCTTTTTTTTTTGATTTTAATAAGAATTTCTCAATTTAGATAAAAGCAAGCCGATTAATAATTACATGTAATTTGATAAATTTATCAAAGATATCTAACATGTCACGCTAGGGGAAAAGTTTGAACGAAAAACTTCTGTTTGTAAACCAAAAAGACAGTAAATTAATAGCCCTATTCGGAATTTTATTAATTGGTCTTTTTCTGCGAGTATATGACTTAGGGGGTGAAAGTATATGGTTTGATGAAGGATACTCGATTAGATTTGCGAATTTAAGCTTATCCCAGATATTTTTCCTTCCAGAGAACAACCCTCCGCTATATTATATTATTCTGCATTGGTGGATTAATTTGTTTGGCGATTCGGAATTTTCTATTAGATTTCCGTCCGTTATATTTGGATTCCTATCAATATATATGATATATAAAGTAGGGAGTCAAATTTATAATAAAGATGTAGGTATATTAAGTTCATTACTCCTGGGATTGTCTGCTTTTCATATTCGCTATTCTCAAGAAGCAAGGACGTATAGTTTGTCTACTCTTCTAACTCTCATTTCCATATATTTCTTCATAAGCTTACACAGAAAGGGGAATTATACTGTTTTGCTTGGGTATATTTTCTTTAGCACCCTCTTAATATATTCTCATATCTATGGTTTATTCATAATAATATTTCAGAATATTTATTTTATTGCATTGTTTTTCTTGTCAAAAGAAACTCATAAGCTTAGCCTTAAAAGATGGATTTCTATACAGATTATATTAATTATTCTATTTCTTCCGTGGATTAAGATTTTTATGACCCAAACATTAGGGGTCGTAGTGGATGGTTTTTGGATAAAGGTTCCTGGTTTAGGAACAATAAAAGCATCTCTTAGAAAGTTTTCTGGAGGGGAATTGCTATTTTTGCTTTTTATGATATTAATACCTTTGTCTATGATAACGTATGAAAAAATTGGAGGTAATAAGAATTGGAGAAGTATTTTTCGTTGTATTGAGAGCTGTCGCTGGAAAATACAATTTATAAATACTGATAAGATTTGTTTGTTGATACTATGGCTTTCAAGTCCTATTATTTTGCCATTTATAATTTCGCGATTTACAACTCCGATTTATCATACCAAATATACAATCGTAGCTTCGTTGGCTTTCTATTTATTAGTGGCCAAAGGAATCAACAATATAAGTCATAAATATCTTAGGTTAATCATAATTAGTGTTGTCGTTGCATTTTCGTTAATATATATTTCTGGGTATTACACCAAAGCGAATAAGGAACGATGGAGAGATTTGGCGTATTATATAGATAAAAATGCTAAAAATACTGATTTGTTACTTTTTAACTCAGGTGATTGTATAGATATTGTCTTTAATTATTACTCTAAAAGGGTAGGTTTAATTAAAAAACCGTTTCCTGAGAAAACTAGATATGTTGATGATGAAAATATAAAAGAGTTAGGGCCCATCACTGATGCTTTCAATAGGGTGTGGGTTATATTCTCACATAGTAGGGATGAGAAAGGGCTTATTAACCAACGGCTTAGTGAAGCTTATAATTTATCATATCAAAAGAAATATTATGGTATAAATGTATATCGTTGGGACAGAAGAGAATGAAGGGAGATCTTAGCTTAAACTATTTCCATTTCCGCTGTACTTATTATATCTGTGCTTTAAAATTTCCAATAGGAGTTAAAAATAATTTACTACTAAAATCTGAGTATAAAAAGAAATTATTTTTCTAAACACTCAAAGAAAAATAATATAATTTCTGATAAATTTCATGCTATTTCCTAAACGAATCCACCATGCATTTATTATAAACTCAACAATATCAGAAGCACCTAATTTTGTTTCACCTTTTATTCTATCAACAAACTCTACCGGGACTTCTTTTACGATGGCTCCTTTAGCTACCGCTTTATGCAATAAAGTCATTTGAAAGGCATAACCTTTTACCCCAAGATTTCCAATATTTATTCTTTTTAGAACTGAAGCATGTATTGCACGAAAACCAGCAGTGCAATCACGAATTTTGTATAGCCCAACAATATAACGTGCAAATATATTTCCACAAGTAGAAATCGTTTTCCTTCTGAGTCCCCAGTCATGCGGGACTTTCCCTCCGTCAATATAGCGGCTGCCAATAACAAAGTTAACTCCTTTATCAAGGGCGGCAATAATTCGTGGAACATCTTCAGGTTTATGAGAAAAATCAGCATCCATCTCCATGACAATATCAGCATTTAGGTTATCAATGGCATATTGCATGCCTCTGATGTATGCAACGCCTAAACCTTGTTTTTTGCCTGTAATTAGGTGGATATTTGCAGACTTTTTAGTTTCTGTTTTAACAATTCCGGCGGTTCCGTCTGGGGAATTATCGTCAACAACAAGTATATTCATGTTGTGTGGCAATTTTCTGAACTCTTCTTGTAATGAATCTATCAAATGGCCAATGTTTTCTTTCTCGTTATAAGTTGGTATAATTATTATGATTTTCATGTTTATGTTCTATCGGTTAATTTCGAACACGGTTCATCCATAAAAAAAAGCAGGAACTTTAATTGCTCCTGCTTTTTTATTCCTTAGATCTGTTTTATTTAAAAAGCATTAGATTAATGCTTTATTTCTTCTCTTTTTCCTAATGCCGGCACCAACTAGCCCTACCAAACCTAGTCCTAGGAGTGCTACTGTGCCTGGTTCTGGTACAGGCTGAACTGATTCAACTATTACGACGAAATCGTCATAATCACCATCGCTGTAAGCTAAATGTAAGTCTTCAAATGCGAGAATATATTCGTTGTCTGTCCATAAACCAGGGGCAAATCCGGGCATCTGTATCGTGTCGGTATCATTTCCCTGGTAGGATACCATATGGTCATATCCATCACTATTTAGGCTGGTATCAGAATACCACGTTTTTATATTGTTTGGATTATGTGTGTCTTCCAGGAAATAACCGAAGCTATTACCAGCAAAAAAAACACCGGTTGATGCAAAATTAATGACAACTTCTCCAGTATCTTTAATTCCTATCGCTTTTTGATCTCCAGAGCTATCCGAACCCTCAAAAAGTACAACTTTATTGGAACTATCAGTTTGGTCATATATACCAAATTGGTTGGTTCCTGCATAACCAGCTAATTCAATTATTATTGTGGAAATAGAACCACCTGACCCGGTAATTGACCAATAAGAATCGTTTGTATCTGATAGCGCATCAGTTGTGACATCTACAGTGCTAGGTCCACCAACTGTAATATCATCTATGATTCCCTGTAAAGAAGCCCCTCCGTCACCGAAAGTCATAGGGGCAGACAAGCCAACCTTGGCACTAATAAGGCACATGCTAAAAATACCGACAAATAACAAAAATCGTTTATTCTTTTTCATTTTTCTTCTCCGTCTTTAAATTGTACTAAACAATATTAAATAAATACCTGTGAAAGAGTCTATAGTTATTTACATTGTTTTCTCCTTTCTTCTTGAGAACCGTTTTTTACAAAAGTTATGGTAATTAATTAACGTGAGCTGTTCTTATGTTTTTCGTTAATCTTTATGTAAATCTTTTAAGCAATTATGATACCAAATACTGTGTTTTCTTTGTAAACATATCGTAACGTTTTTTGTATTAATTGGTTACGCCTGGTTGTCTGCTCGCAGATATTTTCTCTGTTTATGTTTGTTGTTGTTAAAAATGCTAACGTTTGACGGTGTGTGTGTTCGTGTGTATTGTTTTAATATATTGTGGGTAGAGTGTTTAGGTGGTGGTATATATGTGACGTTTGCGTTGTTGGGTTTGCTCCGGTGTTTTTTCTGCTTTTTTTTGGGGTATCTGATTTAAATATTATACTTTTACGAAATGTATATATGAGGTATGCTTTTCGAATGTGTTTGAATAATGGTGGTTCTTTCTCTGTTCTTTAGTTATCCAATAAAGCTGTAGTTTCTCCTCTTTAAATCATTGACAATATGCTTTTAATATTTGATAATAAGAAAAATTCCCAGACTGGTAATGGTTTTAACCTTGTATGGAAATTGTAATTAACTGAAATTTAAACTATTTGGCGTAGAATATTATAGAAAAGAAATTATGGATGAAAGTAAGGATGTTGTGTCGGATATTGATGGAGAAGATGGAAAGAAGAAAAAGAAGCCAAAAAACAAGATCAGGGAAAATTTAGAGTCAATATTGATTGCGATTGCAATGGCGGTATGCATTCGTTATTTTGTTGTAGAGGCGTTTAAGATACCAACTGGCTCAATGGCGCCAACGCTTCTTGGTCAACATAAAGCGGTTACTTGTCCTAATTGTCGCTGGGATTTCAGGGCGGACCACAATAGCAATACAGTTTTATGTCCTAATTGTGTTTACGAGTTAGATATATCAAGATATTGTGAGCAATGTAATCATCTACTAGATTTCGCTAAACCGGAAGGGTTGCGAAAAAGTGCGTTATGTCCTGATTGCGGAGTAGATTTAACAAAACAGGATGCTTCCAATAGGGTAAGACATGGCGGTAACAGGATTGCTGTAAACAAGTTTATATATAAGTTTAAGGATGCGAAGAGATGGGACGTTATTGTGTTTATCTATCCACTTTATGATGCAACCTGTAAGAGCTGTTCTACTAAATATAATAATGCTCCTTTAGATCACGGGTTTAAATGTAGGAAATGTGGATCAAAAAGGTTTAGTAAGAAGAAAAAGAATTATATAAAGAGGCTGATAGGGCTTCCAGGGGAGAAACTTCAGATAATAAACGGAGATATATATATAGATGGCCAAATAGTTCAAAAGCCTAAAAAAATACAGAAAGAGTTGTGGATGCCTGTATATAACAGTAATTTTCCGCCGAAAGAAGAGGTCGTTCCCACATGGAGAATAGATAATCCCCATTGGAAATTTGATAATACAACCTTACAATTATCAATGCAAGGGAAAGAAAATGCTCCAGCTTTCATAACGTTTGGCCAGAAGATTACAGACCTTACATCATATAATGATAAAAACATATCTTCTCTTGTGACGGGTGATGTTAAAATAGAGTTTGATATTGAAGTTGAAGCATCAGATTCTGGTGGTATCCATATGGTGTTAGAAGAAGATGATAAGATCTTTGATGCATTTCTTGCTGTTAACAGGAACAAGCAGAAAGGTTCGTATCTTTCTGTTGTTGAAAATTTAGGTGATAGTAATGATGGTGTAGGTAAAAGAAAAAAAGATTTTGTGGCGGAAAATAAAGAATTATTTCTTGAACCTGGTAAACTTTACCATGTTGTGTTTTCAAATGTTGATAATGTCGTAAAGCTGTCCTTGGATAAATCTGAGGTTTTTTCATATCTTTATGATATCGACAAGTTGCCAAAACGTATTTTTGCACCCAGGAGTGGTATAAAACTAGGTGGGATAAATACAAACGCAACCATTGAGAATGTAGAGATTTATAGAGATATATATTATTCTAACCTTCCATCTGCCCAATATGCAACCAAAGCCCCTGTACAGCTAGGCGAGAAAGATTATTTTGCCTTGGGTGACAATAGCAGAAACAGTAATGACAGTAGGGTTTGGGGGGTGGTTCCTGAGAAAAATTTAGTTGGTAAGGCCTTTTTTGTCTGGTGGCCTATTAGTACTTTCAAGATTATACGGTAGTTATAGGGTATATGGAATTTAACGTAACATCAGAATAAGTTTGGTATATACATAGGAGTCGCTGATATATGAAGCTGTTAGATGTAAAAGGATTAACAAAGTCATTTAATAAAAGAAAAGTTGTCAATAATGTTG
The DNA here is from genome assembly GCA_021777055.1 of Candidatus Anammoxibacter sp. Taxonomy (GTDB): domain Bacteria; phylum Planctomycetota; class Brocadiia; order Brocadiales; family Anammoxibacteraceae; genus Anammoxibacter_A. The sequence goes on from JAIQZO010000067.1 coordinate 188,753, forward strand.
ACTTTGACGTTTTTCCAGGAGAGATTATAGGACTTTTAGGGAAAAACGGGGCAGGTAAAAGTACTCTCTTTAGGATGATTATCGGTTTAATAAAGCCGGATGAAGGTAAAGTCTTTTTTCAGAATAATGAGATCACAAAGGAGCCCATATATATGCGTGCACGCCATGGTATGGGTTATTTGGCCCAGGACTCGTCGATATTTCAGAAACTGACGACTGAAGAGAATATATTGGCAATACTTGAAACACTAAAATATAACAGAAATGAGAAACAGGAAAAGCTTCTAAAACTGTTAAGTGAGTTTGGGTTGACAAAACTTGCAAAGATGAAGGCCTTTACATTGTCTGGTGGTGAAAGGCGCCGACTGGAGATTGCTCGTTCATTGGCATCGTCTCCATCATTAATTCTATTAGACGAGCCGTTTACAGGGGTTGATCCAATCGCGATTGGTGAGGTAAAGGATATTATTATGCATCTAAAAGATAAAGGGATTGGTATATTAATTACTGATCATAATGTTCGTGATGCCCTGAGTATTACTGATCGTTCATATATATTAGATGAAGGTAACGTTATTACTAAAGGTACTACAAGTGAAATACTTGATGATCCTCTAGCCAGAAAATCATATTTAGGGGAAGAGTGGTAAGGAAAACATTAAACCAAGGATCTCCCTTTTTCAGCATATTTATATTATATTTGTACACATTAAAGCATTTACGTCGTTAATGTTATGCTTTTGGTTTTGTCCTAACTCATTTTCGAAAACTTTTCCAGAAAAGAAAGAAGCCTAAAATTACAAGGACAACGTTTGCACCCCATATTGATGGGATTATTGCTAATTGGTCTTCTGCAAAAATTACTCCTACAACGGATAGCGGATAGTAAACAAGTATAACAGTTAAGAAACTGAGGCCAAAACTTATTAATATGTTTCCTGTTCTTGTTAAGATTCCCAATGGTATTCCTATTAATGCAAATGTTATGCAAAGAAATGAAGAGGATATTCTTTTATGTATGGTGATCTGGAGTTCGTCAGCTTTTTTCTGCCCCTGCTCAAACAATGAGTAGTTTAAAAGGGCTTCACCTTCTTTATTTAGAACGAGAATATCTTCTTTTATCTTTTTTGAATTGGCTTCTAATGTCTGTAATTCTTCCTTTCTTGATGAAATAGATTTCCGTACAGATTTCAAATCGGCTCTTTTCTTTTCTTTGGTTGTGCGATACCCCGCAAGCTTTTCGTTTATTTGCTCTATCTTTTCGGTATCAATGCTTCCTGTGTTAGCATCAAAACGTTCCAGCTCTATATTTAGGACTGCGATATGGCCTTCTATCGTCTCTAGGTCGCTTTTTAGGTTTTCGCTGTCAGATTCTTTAAGCTCCATATTACTTTTGATTTCTATAATTTTTTGGTCTGTATCATTCTGGTTAATTAGAAAATCATCGTATTTTTTCTTAAACTTTCTCAGCTTCTTTTTGGCTGTCTTTGCAAACTCTTTTTTTCCTTCAAAATTAAGATCAAGCGCGTATTTGTCCAATTCGTTGTTGATATAATTTCTTTCATCGTTAAGTTCAGTTAGTGTCATATATTTCTTTGAAGTGGTGGCTATCTCTTTGTCGCTAATAGGTATTTCAAAACTCATCTCTTCAAAACTTCCAATCATTGGTATTTCAGTAGGCTTTTTATAATTCATCTTGGCAAAATCGCCATTTTCTAGGGTAAGTACCAATGCTCGTTCATCTTCTGACATTGTTATAGTTCCTTCTTCAGCCAAAAGAATATTTGTTACATAGTCTTTAAAATATTCAATAATTGCAAGGTTTTTGTAGGTGTTGTTTTCAACTTTTCCTATATAAATGTGGTAAGGGTCAAAAACTATCTTTTTCTTAACCGTTGATATTTTCCTTGATAGGATTGAACTTACAGCTGTTTCTTTTAAGGTCTTTATCTTTTTGTTTGAACTTGGTAACATTTCCGCATTAAGGTAGAACGTGAGAAATGCTAACAATATGCTCATGATGATTACCGGTGTAATAATAACGGATAGGTGTGCACCGCTGGTCCTGATGGCTAAGATTTCATTGTTTGAACTCATTTGCCCGTAGGACATGACAATTGCGGCAAGAAATGATATTGGCAGTGCGTCAGGGCAGGCAAATAGCATCAAGTGAGGGAGTATAGTCCGTATATCTATTATGTCTAAACCCTTGTGTAGGAGCTGTATAGTAAGGCCTAGGAGTATCAAAGATCCAAAACCACAAAAAGCAGGTACAAATGTCCTAAGTACCTCTTTTATTATGTAACTTGGTAAAATATATTTCAAAAATCACCTCTTTTTAATATTTGATCAGTTGCAAGAAAATCTTTCACAATAAAATATCAGAAATAATCATCTAATTCAAGTTATTCATATGTTAACAATTATAACAAAACAATTATAACAAAACATTTTTTGACTCCCCCCGGTAGGTCAGGTCTATTTGAACTTTTAATTTCTTTATGATAGGTGTAAAATGTGATTGTTGTTATTCTATCTTGACGGAGTCGTGTTGGAATGGTTTTCCAATCAATCATGTTTTTTTCGTGTGAAGCAACCCTCTGTTTATCGTCTGAACTACTTACAGTGATTGTGCTGACTATCTTTAATCAATGTAGAGGGATAGCGGGCTAATATTGGAGCTTTAGAGATGTAGTTAACTAGAATTTTGTACTTTGGTGACAATGTCATTGGACATGATCTTTGAAATGCCCATAAGTGTCATCGTATTAAGGAATAATTTGGCTACGCAAGCAAAGTTCTAATAGCTTAATAATTAAGAGAAAAAAAATTTTAAAAATCTTTGAAAGGGATTGATTATGATGAGAATAAAAAATCTTTTGCAAAAAAGAGTTTTTACGGTAATAAGCTTTGTTGCTCTTGCTTTTATAATGACAGGATTTACTTTACCAAGTATTCATATGCGTATCAGAGATGATGGCAGACCGATGAAAGCTCTTAAAGAGATAAGTGGCCGGTGTCTTACAAAGGATTCGGAACTTTTATTGATGTTCAGTGCGGTAAATGATCCTGATGAGCTTATTGCAGATGAGGAACTCTTCTTTAACTTGGATATTCAGTTTGACGATATATCTCAAATTCCTTTGGGTGTACCTTTAGATATAACAGATAATCCTGATATTAATGCAAGTGCTGGAATTTTGTGTTTTTGTTTGCCACCTCAAAATCCATTATCATTGGCAACTGGCGTTATTACAATTAAATCATTTTCTGAAGATTTTATATCTGGAAGTTTGATTCTTTCATTTCAAGATCCATCTGGATTAAACATAAATGTAGATAGGTCGTTAAGCTTCTGGACAAGGTTTGCAAGGATCCCTTGCAATAGTGCGGAATGACAACATGTTAAGAAAATACAAGCTTAATGGTGCTGGCTAAATTGGTGCCATCTGATTGATCTCTGCTCTCTGAGAAGATTTCCGTCAATTTAACTATATGGAGGGACATTAGAGCCGGACCTTGTCATTTTTTTGCAAAACCATTAATTTCTGACCATCATGAATAATATTGTTGTCTGCATTTAGGGTCTATATTTCCCCTCTGTGGTGTATGGTATGTTGTAATGTGTTGTATTACAAAGGTTTTGCGGTGTGGCATATTCTGGCTTATCTTGGTTTAAGCCCTTCAATAATACTTTCTACAATATGCTTTAGATCATTGTCTGTAAGAGATGGGTATATGGGTAGGCTTACAGCGTTCTTGTAGAATGATTCTGCTTCTGGGAAATCGCCTTCTTTAAAGCGGAATCTCTTTTGGTAGTATGGCTGTAGGTGTATAGGTATGTAGTGTACTTGTAGTGATATCCCTTTTTTCTGCATCCTCTTGAAAAATTCGTTTCTTGTTGTACTTAAGGAGTCAAATGTAATCTGTACAGTGTATAGATGGTTGGCTGATTGGCTGTTTTTCTGTGCTACAGGAAGCTTTATATGTGGGGAATCTTTTAAGGATTCATTGTAAACTGTGGCAATTTCTTGTCTTCGTTCCATGAACTTGTCTATTTTCTTTACCTGGTTTGTTCCCAGGGCGCATTGTATATCGGTTATTCTGTAATTGAATCCTAACGCCTGCATTTCGTAATACCAGGGGTTTGGAGTGTTTTCTGTGTATGCAAGGTTGTTGTTTATAAAACTCTCTTGATCTTTTGTTATGCCGTGGCATCTGAACAGTTTTAGCTTTTCGTAGAGATCTTTGTCGTTTGTGGTAATTATACCGCCTTCTCCCGTAGTTATTGATTTTACGGGGTGAAAGCTGAAAACTGCGGCATGGGAATGGGAACAGCTGCCTACTTTATGCCAGTTTCCATCGTTGTCCTGCCATTTGGCGCCCAAAGCGTGGCATGCATCTTCTATTATTACTAAATTATTTTTTTTGGCAATGGTTGATATCGCCTCCATATTACATGGCAAACCTGCGAAATGGACGGGGACTATTGCTTTCAGTGGATGATCATTATCGTTGGTGTTAATGTGTGAAACTGTTTTATCTATTTTGTCTGGAGATATGTTGTATGTCGTCGGGTTGATATCTGCCAGATATGGCTTTGCCCCTGCGTATAGAGCGGCATTTGCAGTTGCGGCGAATGTTAATGGACTAGTGATTATAGAATCATTTCTGCCCAGCCCTGCAGCTAGGTATGCAAGATGGAGTGCCGCAGTACCGTTACAGCAGGCAACTGCGTAGTGCGCGTTGCAATAATCTGCAAATGTATCTTCAAACTCTTCGACGTGAAAACCTTGTGTTAGCCAACCTGAACGAAGGGCATCTGTTACCGCAGTGATATCGCTTTCATCTATTGTCTGTTTTCCGTAAGATATCATTATCCTGTCCTTTGAAATGCTCGTTGATTAATCTCTTCGTTTCTTTAGAGGAGAGTTTCTCTGGGTTGTTGTTACTGGCGTACTTAAACCCTTCCTTTACAGGTTTTCCGTTCTTGTTTGCCGCTTTATTTCCTGTCAATGATGCAAGGTAAGGTAGTATGGTAAAGTGGTCTTGTGACTCCAATGTGTACATGGCGTCTTCTTCCGTTATCAGTGTTTCGTGCAGTTTTTCCCCCGGCCTGATCCCAACGATTTCAGTGTTACACTCTGGCCCGATTGCTTTTGCTATGTCTAAAATTGTTGTACTCGGAATTTTTGGGACAAAGAGTTCACCTCCTCCCATCCATCTGAATACTTTTAATACAAAATCAACACTCTGTTGCAGGGTTATCCAGAACCTTGTCATTTTTTCATCTGTAATAGGGAGAGTTCCGGTGTTTTTTAACTTAAAGAACAGGGGAACAACACTTCCTCTGCTTCCTACAACGTTTCCGTACCTGACAACACTAAACCGTGTAGCCTTCTGTCCCACATATGAGTTTCCAGAAATAAAAAGTTTGTCGGAACAGAGTTTTGAAGCGCCGTAAAGGTTGATGGGACTTGCGGCCTTATCTGTGCTAAGGGCGACAACCTTTTTCACTCCAACATCGATTGAGACGTCTATAACGTTTTGTGCTCCCAAGACATTTGTCTTTATTACTTCAAATGGATTGTACTCTGCAGTTGGTACATGTTTTAAAGCCGCAGCATGGACGATATAGTCAACACCTTCAAATGCCCTGTGAAGTCTGCTCTTGTCTCGGACATCACCTATGAAGAATCTTAAGCACGGGTCCGTGAATATCTGTTGCATTTCATACTGTTTAAACTCGTCCCTGCTAAATATAATAACTTTTTTTGGTTTATAATTGGCAAGGAGAGTTTTTGTAAGCATATTGCCAAAGGAACCGGTACCGCCTGTTACAAGTATTGTTTTTTCGCTAAATATATCGGAATTAGTCTTTTGTACCATTTTTTTAGTAATGGAAATTAACTGTGGTTGTAAGAAAATAATAAACATTATACTACTCCAAATAATCGGATTAAAAAAGGTTTTATTTAAATGAAAAATTTTTATTCTATAACGTTGCTTTTAGGACAATAAGGGCTATAATTAACTTGTAAATACAAAATTGTTCTGTTTATCTCTGTACACATTAAAAAAAGGAGAATAGTTTGTGGAAAAATGGAGCTATATAGGTTTATTGTTGATTTGTTTGTTTTTGTGTCTGGGGGGCGATGTTGCTGCAGACGGGGTAGGGTCAGAAAAACCTCTTATTTCTAAACATGCGTCAGCTTCGGAAGGGTTAATTAACAGAGGGCGTGAGTTATATAATAGACAATGTATTGGATGTCATGGTGAGAAAGGTAACGGTGACGGTGTAGGTGCGTATCTACTTAAACCGCATCCCAGGGATTTTAGTTTAGGAGAGTTTAAAATAGTATCTACGATTAACCACATTCCGTCATTTGAGGACCTTTTTAATACTATTTCTCACGGTATGCCGGGAACCTCTATGCCGCCTTGGTCTCATTTTTCAGAAAATGACCTGACTGCTCTGGTTCATTATGTTAGGCAATTGGCGATGGATGGTAAAGTAAGTAGAATAATGGCGAAATCTAAGAAAAAGACACTTGAAAAAGCGAGGGCTACTGCAGAACGGAAGTTAACACCCAAAGAAAAGATTACTCTTCCCGAAAAGATTCCTTTGTCAATGGAGAGTATTGCTCACGGTAGAAAACTGTATGTTGCTCAGTGTGCCGGTTGCCATGGTCTTACTGGAAAAGGAGATGGGATGGAAGATTTGAGGGATAATGCCGGATTTCCTATCGATCCCAGAGATTTTACAGGCGGCGTGTTTAAAGGTGGGTCAGGGGATGATGAGATTGCCTACAGGATAGTCGCTGGAATGCCGGCAACACCAATGCCATCTTTTACTGAACTGAACGGAGAGGAGTTGTGGTCCCTGGTTTACTATATAAAATCTATTGCAAACCCTATAGCGCAACGGCTTGTGGAACAAAAAAGAAAAGAAGTCAGGGTGAAGAGGGTGTCGAATGGAGCCGACTTTACTGTTGATTCTGAGATTTGGAAGCAGGCGGAGCCGTCATATCTTGCGCTTTTGCCTCTCTGGTGGCATCGTGATGCTGTTAATGGGGTGTACGTGCAGCTCGTTCATGATGGAGCAAGGTTGGCTGTAAGGATGGTTTGGGAAGATGAAACAAAGGACGATAATGTCCTTGATCAGACGGCTTTTTCTGATGGTGCAGCGGTCCAGTTTTCTCCGAGTACAGAGCCTCCTTTTTTTGCCATGGGATATGAACATGATCCTGTAAATATATGGAACTGGAAGGCGTGGCGTGAGCCGGAAGCTTTAAAGATAGCAGATCTACAGACGGTTCAGGTAAATATGCCTTATGATCTCTATCCGGACGGAAGATCTCCAGATGAAAATGTGTTATTTGAGACATCTGTAGATGTGGCTAATCCGGTTTCATTGACAAGCCAGACATCTTCGGTGGAAGATTTAAACGCTGGAGGGTTTGGATCTCTTACCAGTCAGGAAGAGGGTGCTCAGAATGTGAATGGAAAGGCTGTGTGGAAGGATGGCTTTTGGGAAGTTATCTTTATTAGGGACTTAGCATCGAAAGATAATGGCGATATTATATTTACACCCGGAAGTGAAATTAGTGCCGCATTTGCAGTCTGGGATGGTGAGAATGGGGAGCGTAATGGCCAAAAAGCAGTAACTATATGGCATAAGCTGATTATTTATTATTAACTGAAATTATGGAGAGTTCAGAATGGGAACATCCCGTAGGGAATTTCTAAAAACAGTCGGAGGGGTTGGTTTAGGTGCTTTTGTTGCACCTGGTCTTAAACTGCTTTCATTTGATGCCGTTGATGTCGAAAACCCTTTAGGTGCCTATCCGGCCAGAGACTGGGAGAAGGTTTACAGAGATCAATATAAATATGACAGCACTTTTTCGTGGGTTTGCTCCCCTAATGATACCCATGCATGTAGAGTGATGGCATACGTGCGTAACGGAGTCATTGTAAGGCATGGATCTGAGTATAATAACGATACATATTCTGATATATACGGAAATAAAGCGACCGCAGGTTGGAATCCCAGGCAGTGTGCTAAAGGATATACTTTTCACAGGGTTGTGTACGGTTCGCATAGGTTAAAGTATCCTATTATACGAAAAGGTTGGAAACAGTGGGCGGATGACGGATTTCCGGTCCTTGATAAGGAACTTAGAAGTAAATATAAATTTGATGCGAGGGGGCAGGATCAGCTAGTTAAGGTGGGTTGGGATGACGCGTTTACATATATTGCAAAGGGGTATATGGCCATTGCAAAGGCTTATAGTGGTGAAAAAGGGGCGAAATTGCTCTTGGAGCAGGGTTATCAAAAGGAGATGGTTGATGAGTTGGGAGGTGCAGGTACTAGGACTTTGAAGTTCCGTGGCGGGATGGGGCTGTTGGGTGTATTTGGTAAGTACGGCTCGTACAGGCTGAACAACTCTATGGCCTTACTTGACCAGTATGTTCGTGGTGTTTCTCCAAAAGATGCAAAAGGTGGGCGAAATTGGTCTAACTATACATGGCATGGTGATCAAGCGCCTGGACACCCATGGGTTCATGGGCTTCAGACTTCGGATGGCGATCTTAATGATATGCGTTCCAGTAAGCTGATAATAATGGACGGTAAAAATATGGTGGAGAATAAGATGGCAGACAGCCACTGGTTTCTCGAGTGTATGGAGCGTGGTGCCGTGCTGGTAACTATATCGCCTGAATATAGTCCTCCTTCCACAAAATCAGACTACTGGCTGCCCATCAGACCGCAGACAGATGCTGCCTTGTTCTTGGGGATAGCAAAGATATTAATTGATAAAAAGTGGTATGATGAGGATTTTGTAAAACAGTTTACAGATCTACCACTGCTTGTTAGGACAGATAATTTGTTGCGTTTGAAGGCTTCGGATATCTTTCCTGATTATAAAAACGGGCTTGCTGATGACGGCCCGAGTTTTAAGCTACAGAATCTCAGCAAGGAACAGTATGGAAAGCTTGGGGATTTTGTGGTTTGGGACAAGAAAACAGGTAAACCAACGGCTGTAACCCGTGATGATGTGGGGCAGCTTTTTCAGAAAAAAGGTATAGACCCTGAATTGCACGGTAAATTTAATGTAACGATTGATGGTAAAGAGGTTGAAGTTATGCCGCTGTTTGAGTTATACAGCACTTACCATCTTAAGGATTATGATCTGGACACGGTTTACGAAATTACGACAACGCCTAAAGATCTTATTTTGAGATTGGCAAAGGATATCGGTACTATTAAACCCGCCGCTCTTCATCAGGGAGAGGGGATTAACCACTGGTTTCATGCTACGGAGATGAACCGGGCTGCTTTTTTGCTTGTAATGCTTACTGGTAATGTGGGAAAACCGGGTGCAGGATGCTTTACATGGGCAGGCAATTATAAAGCCGCTAATTTCCAGGGATCTCCCTGGACAGGGCCAGGATTTAAAGGATGGGTGGCTGAAGACCCGTTTAACCCTAATTTAAACCCAGATGCCCACGGTAAAGATCTTAAGATAAAAGGGTATTGTAAAGGTGAAGAACCGGCTTACTGGAACCACGGGGATGCTGCGCTCATCGTGGATACGCCGGAAGACGGGCGAAAGGTGTTTACAGGCAAAAGTCATATGCCGTCTCCTACAAAGGCCCTGTTTTTCAACAACGTAAACATCTTTAACAATGCAAAGCATGCGTATGAAATGTTTAAAAATGTTAACCCGAAGATTGATATGATAGTCGGTGCGGATATCCAGATGACTGCAACGGTAGAATATTCGGATATAACACTACCCGCAAACTCATGGACAGAGTTTGAGGGGTTGGAGATAACTTCATCGTGTTCCAACCCGTTTTTGCAGATATGGAAAGGCGGTATTAAGCCAGTCTTTGATTCTAAGGACGATTTGTCTATTTTAGTGGGAATTGCGAAAAGGCTTGGTGAGTTGACAGGGGATAAGCGGTTTGCTGACTATTTTAAGTTCGAACTTGAAGGGCGTCGGGATGTCTATTTTAAACGGTTGCTGGAAACATGTACAACTACCGTAGGGTATAAACTGGAGGATATAATGGCCGGAAAATACGGCCCTTCCGGAGGCGCCCTTATGTTGTTTAGAACCTATCCGCGAATACCTTTCTGGGAACAGATTAACGGAGAGATGCCGTTTTATACTGATACTGGGCGGATGAACGCATACTCTGATCTTCAGGACGCTATAGATTACGGTGAAAACTTTATTGTTCACCGTGAAGGGCCGGAGGCAACGCCGTATCTTCCCAACGTTATTGTCAGTTCTAACAAATTTGTGCGGCCGCGAAACTATGGTATATCGATGCATAGTGAACACTGGGATGAAAGAACCGTTAGAAACGTTAAGATGTCCTGGGAAAAGACAAAGGGGACAAAAAACTTTTTGTGGGAAAGCGGGTTCAGGTTCTTTTTTATGACGCCAAAGACCAGGCACAGAGTGCATTCCCAGTGGAGCAATGTGGACTGGCATATCATGTATGATTCTAATTTCGGTGATCCATACCGGGTAGATAAACGTACGCCGGATGTGGGGGAGCACCAGATGCATATGAACCCTAATGCTGCAAAGGAACTTGGTGTAGAGGATGGGGACTATGTTTATGTGGATGCTAATCCTGCAGACAGGCCTTATGTCAATGCAGATCCAAAAGATCCATTTTATAAGGTTGCAAGGTGTTTGGTGCGTGTTATCTATAACCCGGCATACCCGTATAATATAGTAATGATGAAACACGGGCCGTATATGGCTACAGAACGCAGTGTAAATGCACATGAGACAAGATCTGACGGGCGTGCTCTTTCCAAAGATACCGGTTATCAGTCAAACATGCGATATGGCTCACAGCAAAGTTTAACTAGAAACTGGCATATGCCTATGCATCAGACAGATACGCTTTTTCATAAATCAAAGGCGTATGTAAGTTTTCTTTTTGGTGGTGAAACGGATAATCATGCGATAAATACTGTTCCTAAAGAGACTCTGGTAAAGGTTGTAAAAGCAGAGGATGGTGGGCTTGGGGGGAAAGGTATATGGCTACCTGCAACAGAAGGGGCCACCCCGGGTAATGAGAATAGTGATATGAAGAAATATATGGATGGCGGGTTTGTGGGGTAAGTGGATATTACATTGGGGAGTTTAATAAAAATGGTAAAGATAACGGAAGGGGGACGCTAAATGCCTGAAGTTTATAATTGGCAGATTGGTCGGAAAATGAGTTACCCATATAAAGAACAACATGGGGATAAACAGTTTGTGTTTGTGTTTAATCTGAACCGCTGCCTGGGGTGTCAAACATGTACAATGGCTTGTAAGAGTACATGGACCTTTTCAAAGGGGCAGGAAGTGATGTGGTGGAACAATGTGGAAACAAAACCTTATGGTGGGTATCCCAGAAATTGGGATTTGAAGATCTTGTCTTTGATGGAGAAAATTAATCCCGGTGGGCAAATATGGGAAAAAAAGGTCGGAAGCAAAGATGGCGCCGACGATTGGACTTTTGACGGAAAGACGATATTTGAGGCGGCAGAACGGCAAGAAGCCCAAGGGCCGCAAAGGATATTGGGGTATCTTCCTTCAACAGAAGAGTGGAAGACACCTAATCTATATGAAGATGTTCCTGTCAGAGGAGGAGGTCGGGTTCCGGATAAATCGTCTGTTGCCGAAGGGGAAAGCCTGCCTTCTCATAAAAGCTGGTTTTTTTATCTTCCTCGTATATGTAACCACTGCACTTATCCTGCGTGTCTGGCCGCTTGTCCTAGAAAGGCTATTTATAAACGAAAAGAAGACGGGATTGTGCTTGTTGACCAGAAGAGGTGCCGTGGATACAGAAAATGTGTGGAGGCGTGCCCATATAAGAAGCCGATGTATCGTCCCTCCGCAAGGGTAACGGAAAAGTGCATTGCTTGTTATCCTCGTATTGAAGGTAAAGACCCGGAAACAGAAGGTCAGCCAATGGAGACAAGGTGTATGGCTTCGTGTATTGGTCAGATTCGTTTGCAGGGGTTGGTGAAATTGGGAAAAGATGGCAAATGGATTGAAGACAGGTATAATCCGCTTTACTATCTTATTCATGTTGCGAAGGTAGCATTACCCCTTTATCCTCAGTTTGGATTAGAACCTAACGGGTACTACATTCCTCCTAGGTGGGTACCAACGCCTTATCTTAAGCAGATGTTTGGGCCAGGGGTAGATCATGCATTGGATAAAACATTGAATCCTGATAGAGAACTACTTGCGGTTCTTACACTTTTCAGAAAGACAAATCGAATAATATACCGCTATAAAATTGTTAAAGGTGATAAGGTGTATGAGACAGAAGTGCGTGGTAAGAAGTTTACTCAGTATAATGATACAGTTATTGGGTATGATCAAGATGATAAAGTTATTGTGCAATCTGAAATAAACGAACCTCTTCATGTGCGCCCAGATATCCACCTTAATTCTATTTAATTGATGCTAGGTGATAAATAAGTTTCTGGTAATCATGAATTAATTCAAAGTATTTGAAATTTTTTTAGGTTTTTTTTATGGCGTTAGATAAATTACGTTCCGATGATGCTGAATCCATCATGGAAGAGAGTTCGTTAGCTCGTAGTGTAATATATAAATTCTTCTCATATGCTTATCGATATCCTGATGAAGCGAATATAAAGTGTTTGGATGGCCTTTGGGAGGGGATGGACTCTGCTGTTTCTGAGTTTGAGTCTTTGGTGCCGATTCTGCAAAGATTGAAAGAACACTTTGATATTAGTCTCAGCCCAAAGATTGAGGATGAATATGTTGTTTTGTTCGGGCATACTGCCCAAGGGAGCTGCCCCCCCTTTGAACTGGAATATGGTGACGGTGGTAATGATATAAAAAAGCCTCATGAATTGAGCGATATTTCTGCTTTTTATAGTGCCGCAGGACTAAAACTTTCTGGTCGGGCAAAGGAACGTGTGGATTTTGTTGCTATTGAGATGGAGTTTATGAATTTTCTCTGTTTTAAACAGAGTTTTGCCGAGGAAAAAAATGATAGCGGGCTTGTGGACGCTTGCAATGTGTTGCAGGCTAAGTTTTTGAAAGATCATCTTGCTCGGTGGATGCCTGCATTTACAAGAAGGGTTATGCAATGTTCAAAAGAGTTTTATGGTAATTTGGCGCAGTTAACCTTACAGTTTGTTCTAGATGAATGTTCAAAGCTGAAGGTTGAATCTGGTTCAAGTGAGCTTATGGTGCGTGTTCAGACTGAACTGCCGGAATCTTGCAATGATTGTTCTTTAACGTCAAAAGGTATGAATTAAAGGCTTAGTAGTAGTTTTTGTTTTGATTTATTATTTATAGGAACGGGTGGAATTATAAAGATTGACTTTTCAGCTCTTCTTTTAGAAGAAATTGTGTTTCTTGGCATTAGGCAGAGGGAATTAAGCGGCTGTGATTTGCCGTTATGTAACAGTTATCAAGATGCAAGAAGTGGTTTGTATGATCTCTCACAAAGTGAACATGATAACGCGTTATATGAATTAAATAGAGATTTTTTTTCACGGCTTGGGTATACAAAGATTATTGTAGAAATATGTCAGGAGTTTCCTCTCTTACGGAATAAAATAGATCTAATTTCTTTCTTAATGACAAATAAGATGCCAGATGTCGGTGCGGATCTTTTCTTTTGCAGAGATAAAACAGATAAACATGATAGGGCGCTTGTCTTTAAGATTTTGGTAAATCAATTTTTGGATATTAAGCGATTAAAGACGGTTTTTCGTCGTGAGTTTTTGCATGCAAGTGACATGCTTGACCTTGAATTTGGCTATGACCAATCACTTGATAATGAAAATGAGACGGTGATGAGGCGGAAATTGATACAGGATCGTTATAGGGTTTTGTGGGGGGCTTATGTGGATTTCAGGTTAGCAAAACGTTTCCCTGATTTTGAGAAAGCAGATATGGCTGCTAGTATAGCACGAGTTTTCTCAAAATTATCCCAAAAAGAGATGTTGTCTATTTTGTCCAGATTGGAAAAAGACAAATGGACGCATAGTGGCTTGTTAAAAGTTGCAAAAATGGTCTTCGGCTCCAATGAAGGCTTAGTAGCATCTAATTAGGAACAATCTGGAGTTTTTGAAAGGGTTAGTATCTAACAACAGATAATATACGAATTTTATTTCTACCGTAATTGTTTCATTTTTGGGGATTTTCTTATCTGTCTATAGGGGGGTGTGACATCTGGTTGCTTAGCTGTAACATGTTGTCGGCGAATATGATACATCGCATTGCTGTCAGGTGCTAGTCCCTTTCATAGCTATGTAAAAAATATAACTTTTATATTGACTTGTATATATACGCCAATTATAATTGACCAACTTAATCGTAGGGTTATTGTTTCACTGATATATCTGCTTATTTATTTTGAAGGATTAGCATCAATTGGTTAATTATAGCTTAGTCTTTTTTGTGAAACTATGGAAGGGGGTGGTTAAGACAAAGGAAATTGTTGCTTGTTTTCATGTATTGCAATCGTGATTTGAATGGTTTTGTAGTCAGATTGTAGAAAAATATATTAGATGAAAGGAGATAGTATAGAGAATATGAGTAGAATTTTAAGATTATTTATAGTAGCAGCATTGTTCAGTTTCGGTGCATCTTATGCAGTTAACGAAGTGATGGACAATGATTGTGAAGCGGTTGAAATTATTACACACTGGGTACCTCACGAAGTTTATGGTATGCCTGGTGAACCTGATAACTCAGGTAAGGTGTTCTTTTCAGGTTTAGCAGCTAAGTATATGGGTTACCCAGAGGGTGCTCCTGCTTGGCCTGGAAAATATAGTAGATTTTACAGGACATTACCTGCATACAGATACTATATTCCAGATCACATGTATAACAGAGATGAGTTAAGACCTTCAAACCCAGTTAAAGGTCATTTTAAGGGTGAGCAGTGTTTAGGTTGTCACTCTGTTATAACTCCTGGTATTGTTAGAGATTGGAAAAAGAGTAGGCATTCAAGACTGGAGCCAGCTCCAGTTGGATGTGAAACATGCCACGGTAACAACCACCAGAAATTGTTTATGCCTAGTGCAAAAACATGTGGTGCTGCTGATTGTCATGAAACTCAGTATAACGAGAACAATCAGGCTGGTATAGGTTCACACGCTTCTTGTGCTAGTTTTGCACAGGTTGAATGTGCTTGGTCTATTGAAAGACCACCTGGAGATACAGCAGGTTGTGTTTTCTGTCATACAAGTCCAGAAGAAAGATGTAGTACTTGTCACCAGAGACACCAGTTCTCTCCTTGGGTTGCAAGACATGCAGAACAGTGCAAAACTTGTCACTGGGGTAAAGACCACAGAGATTGGGAAGCATGGGATATAGGAATGCACGGTGTTGTTTATCAGGTTAACAAATGGGATCCTGAGCAGTTTGATTTTGACAAACCATTGGCAGAGGCTGACTATGCAGGTCCTACCTGCCAGTATTGTCACTTACGTGGCGGTCACCACAATATCCAGAGATACTCAACTGTTTACACAAGTATGGGTATGTCAATGGCTGACCGTGGTGCACCTATCTGGAAAGAAAAAAGAGAAAGATGGGTTTCAGTTTGTGATGATTGTCACTCTCCAAGATTTGGTAGAGAAATCTTACAAGCAATGGATGAGTCTGTAAAAGATGCTGGTCTTAAATACAGAGAAACTTTCAAAGTTGCTGAAGACCTCTATCGTGATGGCCTTGATGAACCAATGCCGAAAGATCTTGCTCCTGACTGGTCAGGTCAGCATATTTGGCAGTTGAAGATTGGTGCTTATCATGGTAAAGAGTTCGGTGGTGCAGAAGGCGAATCTGGTGAATTTAGGATGTCAAACTGTTCTGATATAACTAGAACATGTTTTGAAAGTGTCGGATACTGGATGACTTATATCATGAAAGGTATGGCTCATGGTTCATGGAACGACGCTACATATTGTGATGGTTCATTTGGTATGGACAGATGGTTAGTCAGGGTTAAAGATACCTCTTCAAGGATTAGAAGAACTGCTGCTATTGAGGCAAAAGTTGGTCTTGAGTGGACTCCTGATGATTTCTGGGAACATGGCGAATGGCTTGAGCAGTTAAGCGGACGTAAGATTGTTGATGAGTTCCCTGGAAAGACAATATTTGATCTTTGTCCTGAGCCAGGTTGGTTAGATACTCACCATGCTCCAGCTGAAGAAGTTGAATATATCGAGCGTAAGATTAAAGAGCTTGGTCTAAAAGCTGGTGTACACAGTGTGCATGACTTAAAGAAACATGAAGGTCATGGTGAATAATTAGTATATAATTATACTCTTATTCTTGTTACCAAAGGAGCTGTATGGGCTTTGCGCTCATGCAGCTCCTGTTTTTTACACGGGGGTTTGGCCTGACTCTCTTGTAATATATTTGACTTATGTCTAATTGAAAGGCCGTTTGTTTAGTTGATTCTGTGTGTAAGTATGTTTAGAGATTTAATAAAAACAACAAGCAGTACTGTTTTTATTAGTGGTAAGTTTTGTTTGTTTTTACTGCAATTATAGAGTATTTTTAACGTGTCAGATTATGAACTGAAATAATACCGTAATGATCTGTTTTGTAAAAGATGAGAAGAATGTTTATGCTAAAATTTAAAAGAAGTAGAACGTGCTGGTTTTTTATACTGATAGTTGCGGTAGTTTATCTTAATGTTGGTTGTGAAAAACCTGCGCCGCCGTCAAATCACCTGAGTGTGGCAAGGGGATATATAAAGGATGGTAAGATTGATGAAGCCTTAGAGGAGTTAAAGAAAGAAATAGACAGCAAAGGCAGTAATAGTAGCTCTGCTGAAGCATATTTTGAAATTGGAAATATATATCTTGGCAAGGGGATGAATGATGAAGCTCTGGAGAATTTTAACCAGGCGACAGAGCTTGACCCATACTTTGCAGATGCTCATGTTCAGATGATGGAGACGTTTAAAAGAATGCCTCCGCCTATGGATGCGTTTACTACTGCGAAGGTTGCGGTAATTTCAAATCCGAATGATCCTATGGCGCATGTCGCATTTGGTAAATATTTTCATAGTGTTGATAAGACTGTTGACGCTATTGAACAGTACGAAGCTGCGCTACAATTAGCAAGTGATAATCCATTTGTTTTATATAACTTGGGTGTGGCATACCATGATATGGATTTATATGAAAAAGCGATTCCGCTATATAAAAAATCTATTGAATTGAATCCTGCTTATGATAAAGCTCATTATAATTTAGGAGTTGCTTACCATGAGAATGATAAAATAGAGGAAGCGGTTAAAGAGTACAAGAAGACTTTAGAGATTAATCCAAAGTATGCCGAAGTGTATGTGAATATAGGGCAGATTAATTTAAAAGCCGAAAAGTATGAAGATGCAATCGCGCTGTA
Organism: Candidatus Anammoxibacter sp.; assembly: GCA_021777055.1. Classification (GTDB taxonomy): domain Bacteria; phylum Planctomycetota; class Brocadiia; order Brocadiales; family Anammoxibacteraceae; genus Anammoxibacter_A. The sequence goes on from JAIQZO010000067.1 coordinate 206,188, forward strand.
TAAAAAGGCCATAGAGACTGATCCAAAATTGGCAAAGGCGTATTATGAGTTAGGTATTGTTCATATTCTGGAGAATCGGTTTGACGAAGCGATAAAAGAGACTAAAATGGCATTAGATTTAGATCCGAATTATACCAATGCGCAATTCAACATTGCAGTTATCCACCATAAGAAAGGTAACATAGAAAGGTGTATTGAAGAGTATAATAAGACATTGGATTTAGATAAATTGTATGAGAATGCCTATTATCAAAGAGGGTTGGCGTTTAGGCAGCTTGGTGATTATGGACAGGCGTATAATGATTATTATACCTATAATAAGGTTCTGAAGCTAAAAACAGGAAAAGAAGCTCCTCTGGTAATGAAATTAAAGAAACCTAAAAAAGAATTGAAAATTAGGCCGTTTTTGCGTGATGAGAACATTGAGCTCGAATAAGGTTATTGAGTTTTTTTTGAATAAACGTAACTATTACAGGATAGCTACGTTTATTCTGTTATTTTGGCAGTATTTTACAAATTTATGCGTTTTAATATGCAGGGTCACTGAAAGGTGTTATGAGAAAGAAAAGAATAATAATATTGGTTTTAGCGTTAGTGATGGTTGTTTATGGCTGTGATAGTGCTGAAAAGCATATTAATGAGGCCAATAGATATCTAAAGGATGGTGATGAAGATAAAGCAATTGAAGAATTTAGTAAGGCTTTGTCTATAACACCAGAAGACCCAACTATATTTTATGCTCTGGGTGATATTTATCTAAAAAAAGGTGAAATAGAGGGTGCGCTTTCACATTTTGAGAAAGCTATTACAATAAAACCAGATTATATTGATGCCCATAAAAAATTATCTGAATCTTATAGTAGGTTGGGTATTACTGATGATGAGATTACGATTTGTAAAAATGCGATAGAGTCTGATCCTAAAAATATAGCCGCTTATGTACGTATGGCAGTACTTTATAATGAAAAGAATAACACCGAAGAGGCGATTAATATTTTAAATGAGGCGCTAAAAGTAAACCCTTATGATGCAACTGTATATTTTAACCTAGCGGTTTCTAATCATAAAATGCATAAGCTGGAAGAAGCGGTAGCGCTTTATGAAAAATCAATAAGGTTGGATCCAAAAAATGAGAAAACGTACTATAATTTGGGGGTGATATATCAAGAAATTGGAAATCTTCCTAATGCAAGGCGGAACTATGATAAGGCTGTTGAATTAAACCAAAATAATAAAATGCTATATATGAATCTGGGGATAGTTAATTTTCTTGAAAATGATTTAGATAGCGCAGCTGAAGCATATAATAGGGCAATTGAAATTGATCCTAAGCTGACTGAAGCATATTATGGGGTGAGTATGGTGTTTGCAAAAAAAGAGGAGTATGGTAAGGCGGTTACTTATTCAAAGAAAGTAATAGAGCTGTCAAAAGATCATATACATGCCCATTTTAACCTTGCAACTATATATCATCTTCAGGGAAATCTGGATGAAGCATTAGCTGAATACGATAAAGTACTGCAAATTAACCCGGATTATCAAGAAGTTTTCTTTAACAGGGCTAAGATATATGAGGAAAAAGGAATGAACAATGAGGCGATTTCTGATCTTAAAAGATATAAAAGCTTTATTAATGTTAAAGAAACTAAAGATATTGCTTCTGTAAATAAAGAGCAATAACAAATATCTCAAATGTTATTGCTTGTCAATTCACACAATTATTTTGCTACACCATAATAATATTCTGCAAGAACGTTGAAAACAAATCTATATACTTAATCAATTACAAGTCTTATTTTCTGCCTTGAAAATTAACATTAGGATGTTGTAACTATGCCTTGTAATGACCTGATTAATTCTTTTCTATATCAATGTTTAAAATTATTCCGTAGTTGCCGATTAAATTAAAGAGTGTGTCATGTTCTTTAATATTAAAATGGGCCCACCAGGACTCGAACCTGGGACACGCGGATTATGAGTCCGCTGCTCTAACCAACTGAGCTATGGGCCCTTAATATATTTTTTTTCTTTAATTTATGGGTAAAACCTGAATATATAAATTAAATATCCATATCCAATTAGTTTTAATAAGATACCAGTTTTTCTTTTGGTTTTCAATTCTTTTATTATATTTATTATACAAATCTTTGTAATGTCGAACATTATAATAAAAGGCTAATTGTTGTTAGGTAAACAGGTTATTAGTTAGTTATTTTTTAGTATTTTACTATTTACGCTAAAAAGAGTTAGTTTAATGAAAAGTAAAACCAGGTAAATTTATAATAACTTTTCTTGGCTTTTTCTTAAACAAGTAGTAATTGAACTTTAATGATCTGTTTGTTGTTGGGCTTAATTGCCCTAAATACTGATGGTGCTATTAATTATAAGTATTGTTAATAAACTATTAGTAGATATTAATTAATTAGTTAGTTTTAGTATATAATTTGATAATTTAACTGTTAAAGAAATGAGGAGAAATTTATGCCAAAAGTACTTATTGTTGACGACTCTAGTGTCATGAGAAAAATTATACAAAAGAATATTAAAGCCGCCAAGTTGGTGGTAGATGAGTTTGTAGAGGCGGCAGATGGTAAAGATGCCTTAGAAAAAATCAAAGGTGGGATTCCGGACCTGATATTATGTGACTGGAATATGCCAAATATGACAGGCATTGAGTTCATAAAGACTTTGCATAGTACGGGAGAATATAGTAACATACCAATTGTGATGATAACCACAGAGGGGAGTGATAGTATGAGGCAAGAGGCTGCAGATGCAGGTGCCAAAGGATATGTTACTAAACCTTTTACGCCTGACCAACTATCTGCAGAGTTGGGAAAATTCTTGATGGTTTCTTGAATAAACGTTATAAACACTTGGGCTTGCCTTTTGTTTTGGGCTTGCCTTTTGTTTGTTCTTTTTTTTAATGTTAATGGTTTTTGCTTGTTGGGTGTTTTTCTTATTTAACAAGATATATATATGACAAAAGAGTTGCAACTTTCAAATTTTCCTAAATTAGAAAGTTTTATTAAAGAGATTTTAGATAGGTTTGCGGTTGACTGGCCCAAAATAGTAGGGCAAGGCGCAAATCTTGTCTTTCAGGGCTTTGATTGTCTTCAGTTTGACGAGTTCAAAAAGGAAATAGATAATAATATCTTTGTATTGGAGTATGAGATTAGTGGGGAGCGTGAAGGAAGAATGCATTTAATGTTCGCGCTTCGTGATGTTATTATTATAAGTGGATCGATCCTTATGGAGGAAGAAGATGAGATAAAGAAAAGTTTATCTGCTAATAAGATAACGGATGATTATATGGATGCCTTTGGTGAATTTGGGAATCAGGTCGCTGCGAGTTTTGAGACTATTTACAGGAAAGCTTTTCCGGATGAAGATGATAATCATATAAGGTTTGTAAAAATGCATAATCCTCCGTTTGAATCGGATAAATTGAATGGTGTCTTTTCTGCAGAAGCAGACGATGAGGTTCTGGTTACAAGGACTCAGTGCTCGATTTGGAGCTTTGATAAAGGTGATATTAGCTTGTCTATTGTTGCTGATATAGGGGAAAGTTTGTTTGATGAAATTGTGACAGCGTCAACAAAGAAGACATTTGCGCACATAATGTATGTTGATAATGAAAAGAAAGAGATTGCAAATTTAAAAAAAATGTTTCGTAATTCTGGCTATTTTGTCCATGCTTGTTATGGTGCGGATACAGCGATTGCAAAGCTGCAGCAAGAAAAGATAGATATTGTCTTAATAAATACTGATTTTAATAAAAATGATGAAGAGGGTTTGGCTTTGTGTGTACGGATAAAACGTAATATGTTATTAGAAGACATCCCTGTAATAATGACATCAGAAAGTGCAACAAAGAAACTAGTATTAGATTGTGTTCGTATAGGTGCTGCAGATTTCTTAGTTAAGCCTTTTAAGAAGGATCAGGTTTTTTCTAAAGTTGAGAAACGGATAAAGAGGAAAAAGCTTTCAAAGTAGAGAATATGTGGTTCTTGTTTGCTGGGTCGTTTTGTAGTAATATATTGAGACTTTAAAACAAGTTAAGCAGTAAGTGTTTGTTTTTGGCTGGTAAGTTAGACTTGCTGTATTAATTATTTATTATATTCTTTCTTTTTGCAGTCATAATTATGTTTTGTTTTGAAATTGAATTTCATGACGGCTCGTTTTGTTATATTGATGGGCGTTCTACTTGTGTTATGGCTGCGGATAAAATAACCAAAACATACTATGATGTTTTGATGCTTGTTAAGTCTGGGTTGGTATCGTCTCAAGTTAAAATAGATGATAACGCTTTTGTTAAATTATTTTTTAATAATTCACCGAAGCAGAAAAACTTAATGGTAGATTTTGTTGGAAAGTTTTCCAGGTCGGTAAATAAACCAATAAAAAGTGCAGCTGTGTTTTATCGGAACGATTTGATATCTGTTGCAATGGATTGTCTGAGTAGGGCTCGGATGGTGTTCATGTGTGCTTTGAATGTAAATCAATTTAAAGGGTTGGATGATTTTAAGATACTAGAAGATTTTAAGCTTTTAAGGAGATATATACACCCATTAATAAGTAATGCATCTGCTACTGAAGTTGAACTTGAGCGTTGTGTAGAATGGGTTTCAGATGCAAGGTATGCTTTACGTGATCTGACTAGTAAGGCAGCGGCTACCGTGAGAGTTGGTTTGGTGGTAAAGTTTGTTGAAAAGAAGACAGTGATTATTCCTGTAATAACAAATGTTTCTGTTGATTCTGAACAGGATATTTCAAAGGTTGTTAACAAATATTTTGACAGCTTTAATAATGAGCAAAACTTGTTTCTAGACCTAGCGTTTTCAATAGAAAGTGATGTAAAATCGAATAGGATGTTATCTTTTTCTGTAACAAATATAAATAATGGCGATGAGCCTGGGTTAAGGAAAATTAAAACGCCTAGGTATACGGCAGAAGAAGAGATTGTGTATCCTCCCTATATATCAGTTCGTTCTATTGCGGATGATATGGGAAAGATGCGAAATAGTGATGAAAAGTAAAATATTCATGTTGTGAAGATTCTAATGAAAAGAAAAAGTGCGGTTTTGGTGTTAGAAGATGGAACAGTTTTTTATGGCAAATCGTTTGGTGCGGAAGGTCAGAGTGCTGGTGAGGTTGTTTTTAACACAAGTATTACTGGTTATCAGGAGATATTGACTGATCCTTCTTATAAAGGCCAAATTGTAACGATGACATTTCCGTTAATTGGGAATTATGGGGTGAATATAATAGACATTGAATCTTTGGCGCTTCATGTCGAAGGTATTGTCGTAAAAGAGTATTGTGATTACCCTAGTAACTGGAGACATCAAAAAAGTTTAGGTGGTTACTTGCTTGATAATGGTGTTGTTGGTATTGATGGTATAGATACTAGAGCGTTAACAAGGCATATTAGGGATAATGGGGAGCAGAATGGGATAATTACAACAGATGTCTCTGATTTGGCTTTGTTGGTAAAGAGAGCTAAAGAGTTGCCTGGGCTGGAAGGGCAAGATTTGGTAAAGAAGGTGACTACGCAAGAAAAGTACGATTGGCAATACATGGAGCCGTTTATGGCAGACTCTGTTTCGTTGGCTGGGCAAAAATCTTTTGTTTTGGGTGATTCTAGGAAGAAAAAATATAAGGTTCTAGTTTATGATTGTGGTGTTAAATTTAATATTTTGCGTGAATTGAACTTTAGGGGGTGCGATGTAGTTGTAGTTCCTGCTACGTTTAGTGCCGAGGATGTTCTTGGTTTTAGTCCGGATGGTGTTTTGTTTTCTAACGGCCCAGGGGATCCTGGTGCGGTTTTGAACATGATTGAAAATGCAAAGGGTTTGCTTGGAAAGGTCCCTATTATGGGGATTTGTTTGGGGCATCAAATATTGTCGCTTGCCTTAGGTTGTAAAACGTATAAATTAAAGTTTGGCCACCATGGAGGTAATCATCCGGTTCTTGATTTGGTGACAGGGAAAGTTGCGATAACTGCGCAAAATCACGGTTTTGCGGTGGATTTTGATTCAGTTCCCGTTGGGGTGTCGTCATGTATAGGGTCAGTTAAGGTTACTCATCTAAATATGAATGATAACTCTGTGGAAGGGATTGAGTGTGATAGTATACAGATGTTTTCCGTTCAGTATCACCCGGAGGCGTCCCCGGGTCCACACGACACTTCATTTCTTTTTGACAAATTTCTAAAAAAGATGTCTGCTTTTAATGGGTAAATACTGCAAATATCAAACCATAAATACTTAAAAGCATTATAATCTAAAAAAAATTTTTTTGGTCTTTTGTTTGCATGGTATAGCTAAGTTGTAATATAATGGTATGTTATGCTCTTATGTTTGCTGGTTGTGTAGGGTCGTTATTGTTGATATAATTTTTTTGACTTGCTATATTAAAATAAGAAGTTATAATTTGTCTAGTGAGTTGCAAATGATTGCGACTTGCGAGTGAAACCAGTAAGTGGATATATCTTACTGTAATGTTCTTTAAAAATACAACGTACGAGCACAAGAGTTATATATTAGGAGTATTTAATGTATAACGCTTGTAGTCAATTCTGAAACATAAGCAAGAAAAAACCAAGAGATAAATTTTTTGAAGGGTTTGATCTTGGCTCAGAACGAACGCTGGCGACGTGGATTAGGCATGCAAATCGAACGAGCCTTTACTTCGG